>NZ_JBBKAR010000026.1:0-263466 GCF_037722395.1 Saccharibacillus sacchari
ATTCCCTGATAGCTCAGTTGGTAGAGCACTCGACTGTTAATCGAGTTGTCACAGGTTCGAGTCCTGTTCGGGGAGCCATATGGAGAGGTGTCCGAGTGGCCGAAGGAGCACGATTGGAAATCGTGTAGGCGTCTAAAGCGTCTCGAGGGTTCGAATCCCTCTCTCTCCGCCATAAAAGTTTTGTAGCATGGCCCGTTGGTCAAGGGGTTAAGACACCTCCCTTTCACGGAGGTAACAGGGGTTCGAATCCCCTACGGGTCATTCTTCTTCTAAAGAAGAAAAAATCATGAAAAAACATTTGACATAAGGCTGCTAACCTGGTATAATGGTAAGCGTATGTGAAATGGAGGCTTAGCTCAGCTGGGAGAGCATCTGCCTTACAAGCAGAGGGTCGGGGGTTCGATCCCCTCAGCCTCCACCATATTGTTTTACACTCTGACGCGGGGTGGAGCAGCTCGGTAGCTCGTCGGGCTCATAACCCGAAGGTCGCAGGTTCAAATCCTGCCCCCGCAATTGTTTCATCTTATGGCTTGGAACCGTGGTGTAGGGGTTAACATGCCTGCCTGTCACGCAGGAGATCGCGGGTTCAAATCCCGTCGGTTCCGCCATTTTATTCTTCTGCAAGTGCTCTTGATTGGGGCTCTGAGGAAAAACTGCTAGGCTCGGTAGCTCAGTCGGTAGAGCAAAGGACTGAAAATCCTTGTGTCGGCGGTTCGATTCCGTCCCGAGCCACCATCAAAAACTTCATATCTTTTCACAATCAATTAATAAGCCGGTGTAGCTCAATTGGTAGAGCAACTGACTTGTAATCAGTAGGTTGGGGGTTCAAGTCCTCTCGCCGGCACCATTTTTTGACTGTGGAGGCTTAGCGAAGTGGCCAAACGCAGCAGACTGTAAATCTGTTCTCTCTGAGTTCGGTGGTTCGAATCCATCAGCCTCCACCAGTTATAGGGGCATAGTTTAAAGGTAGAACAGCGGTCTCCAAAACCGTTAGTGTGGGTTCAATTCCTGCTGCCCCTGCCATAGAAATTCATATTTAACCCAAAGATTCATTTTGTAACATGGCGGTCGTGGCGAAGGGGTTAACGCATCGGACTGTGACTCCGACATTCGCGGGTTCAATTCCCGTCGATCGCCCTTTATTTTTTGGGGGTTAGCCAAGCGGTAAGGCAACGGACTTTGACTCCGTCACGCATAGGTTCAAATCCTATACCCCCAGCCATATAACTTCAAGTTTTTAAGCGGACGTGGCTCAGCGGTAGAGCATCGCCTTGCCAAGGCGAGGGTCGCGGGTTCGATTCCCGTCGTCCGCTCCATTTTCATTTCGGCGCCATAGCCAAGTGGTAAGGCACAGCTCTGCAAAAGCTCTACCCCCAGTTCGAATCTGGGTGGCGCCTCCAGTTTATTTTCTTGGTTCAACGAAATACCTTGCGCCCTTAGCTCAGCTGGATAGAGCGTTTGACTACGAATCAAAAGGCCAGGAGTTCGAATCTCTTAGGGCGCGCCATATTTACTTTGGATGTGCCGGTGTGGCGGAATGGCAGACGCGCTCGACTCAAAATCGAGTGGGGAGACCCGTGAAGGTTCGAGTCCTTTCACCGGTATGGAGAAAACGGCTTTGTAAGATTACTTTAACAGTGATCTTGCAAAGCCGTTTTTATTTGTGCAAAAATAGGCAAATGAGATGAAAGATAGGACAGGAAGGTGGATTCGGAATGTTAAGCGGTGCGAACAGGCTGCCGGGCGAGAACGGGAAAGATTATGCTTACCGAGTAATTCGGCAAAATATCATGAATTTAACATTGGAACCGGGAAAAGCAATCAGCGAAATAGATCTGGCTGAAGCATTGCAGCTCTCCCGTACTCCGGTACGTGAAGTCATGTCCAGGCTAAAAGAAGAATATTTGGTCGACGTGATTCCCCAGGTCGGCACGTATATCTCCAAGATCGATCCTCAACTGATCGAAGAGGCCGTATTTATGCGTTTTTCTTTGGAGAAAGAGGTGCTGCTGCTCGCCTGTAACCTTTTCTCGGCAGAAGATTTACTGGCGCTTCGTTATAATGTGGAGAAGCAGGAAAACCTCCAGCAGCGTCAAAACGTAGCTTCGCAGTTTCACGAACTGGATAATGAATTTCATGGCTTATTATTCCGAAGTTGCGGCAAAAAGCACGTTTGGGACTCCGTTACTCGTTTGAGTACGCATTACAACCGAATGAGATTGAAGTTTGAGATGGAACACGATTTTACTGAAGCTATCGAGCAGCATGTAAACCTCATTGAGCTGATCGCCGAGCGAAGAGTAGCAGAAGTGGAACTAGCGCTACATCGTCATATTATCGAGCCTATGGAGCGCTGGAAAAAGCTATAAGTTTAACCAGTGTATTAGCTCTGAGCAAGAAAAAGAAGTAGGGACGTTCGGACATTCGATGGGAGGTGCGGCAAGTGTCGGGTTAAGCCGCCAACGTCAGAATATCGATGCCCTGGTCAATATAGACTCTCCTTTTTTCAGCGAGATCCGTTATGATCCGGTAATCCGCGATCTCGCCGCCAACCGACTTTCGAACCCTGCTTTCGCAGAAGCGTACACCGTTCATTTTGAAGGAGCAGGCCATCGAAACCCAAAACGAGTTGATTATTCGATCCGCAAAAGACCTATGGAGTACACAGATCTTGCACGCTCCATACTGGCATGCTAGTATGCCAGTATGAACATTCAAATAAAGGAGCGAAGCCAAATGGAAATGACATTTCGTTGGTATGGCGAGGATGATCCGGTCAAGCTGGAATATATCGCGCAGATTCCGGGCATGAAAGGAATCGTTAGCGCTATTTACGATGTGCCTGTCGGGGAAGTATGGCCGTTGGACAAGATCCAGGCTTTGAAGAAGCGAGTAGAAAGCGTAGGGCTCAAGCTGTCCGTAATTGAAAGCGTTCCCGTGCATGAAGATATCAAATTGGGACTACCGACGCGCGATCGATATATCGAGAATTATGCGCAAACGCTGCGTAATCTGGGACAAGCCGGGATTCCGGTGGTCTGCTATAACTTTATGCCGGTATTCGACTGGACGCGGTCCGATCTGGAGTTCGAACTTCCGGACGGTTCGACCACGCTGATCTACGAAGAAGAGATTATCCGCCGCATGGACCCGAAGCTCGGCGAATTGGCTTTGCCCGGCTGGGACACTTCTTACGGCGAAGGCGGGTTGGGTCATATTCTGGAGCAGTATGAGCAGGTCGGCGAAGAGCAGTTGTGGGACAATCTGGCCTACTTTATCGAACGCGTCATTCCGGTTGCGGCCGAGAACGAGATTAAGATGGGGATTCATCCGGATGATCCGCCATGGCCGATCTTCGGTCTACCGCGTATTATTACGAATAAAGAAAATCTGGAACGTTTCCTGAACCTGAACGACTCGCCCTATCACGGATTGACGTTGTGCTCGGGTTCGCTTGGCTGCGATCCGAACAACGATTTCGTCGAGATGGTGCGTTACTTCGGCGGCGTACGGGATCGGGTGCATTTTGCCCATCTGCGTAACGTGAAGATTACCGGGGAAAAGTCGTTCCGCGAATCTGGGCATTTGTCGGAGTGGGGCTCATTGGACTTTTACGAGATCATCAAAGCTTATACCGATTATGGCTTCGACGGTCCTTTCCGTTCCGATCACGGGCGTATGATCTGGGGCGAGACCGGTCGTGCGGGGTATGGATTGTATGACCGGGCACTGGGTGCGGTCTATATCAACGGACTTGCGGAAGCGACGAAAAAAGCCAAAGCATCCGCACAATCGAGCTAATGGGTTTTCAGTAAACTTTCGTTCGAGCGAAACGATCTAATCGTCAACACGGGCAAAGGAGGGGTATTTGTGGCCAAGCTGCCTTTTAATATCGATTTGAACGGAAAAGTAGCTGTCGTTACCGGAGGGACCGGGGTACTTTGTTCCGGCTTCGTAGACGCGTTGGCCGAGTGCGGGGCTTCCGTAGCCGTATTGAGCCGGAACCAGAATGAAGCGGAGGCTAAAGCAGCGGAAGTCGTTGCGCGCGGCGGACGGGCAATCGGAGTAGCCGCAGACGTGCTGGACAAAGCGGCGCTGAAACAGGCACACGAGCGTATACTGAGCGAACTGGGCCCTTGCGACATTCTGATTAACGGAGCCGGAGGCAACCATCCTCAGGCGACGACGACCGAGGAATACTGGATGCCTGCGGAGTCTGGGGATCAAAGCGCCGACGCTCTGAGAAACTTTTTCGATCTGGACACGGAAGGGTTAAAATTCGTGCTGGACGTCAATTTTCTCGGTACGCTGCTGCCTTGTCAGGAGTTCGCCGCCGATATGGTTGGACGCGTGGGCTCGACCATCGTCAATATTTCTTCGATGAACGCGTACACGCCGCTGACCAAGATTCCGGCTTATAGCGGAGCCAAAGCGGCGGTCAGCAACTTCACCCAGTGGTTATCGGTATATTTTTCAAAAGCAGGTATACGGGTCAACGCGATCGCTCCCGGCTTTTTCCTAACGGCGCAAAACGAAAAGCTGCTCAAAAACGAGGACGGTACGTTGACAGAGCGCTCGACGAAAATTCTGAATAGCACGCCTATGGGACGCTTTGGCGAAGCCAGTGAGCTTGTCGGTACGCTGCTGTATTTGGTAAGCGAGGAAGCATCGGGATTCGTGAACGGCGTCATTATCCCGGTGGACGGAGCTTTTTCCGCGTATTCCGGCGTGTAGATCGAGATGTAGAGCGTCAAGACCGTATACGATTATAAAAAGAACCCGCGACCTGGTAGCTTGTCTTGCTTTAATCTGGGGTTTGCGGGTTTTTGGCATGGAGACGAACATATCAAGGAGGGTCGAAAAAGGCGCCGGATCGCTGCCTGTTTTGAGTTATCTCGTGCTGTTGCGGTAAGAGCTGGGAGAAACGCCGGTCGCTTTTTTGAAAGTGCGGGAAAAGTGGGCGGCGTCCATGCCGACGCGTTCCGCGATCGAAGAAATCCCGGTATCGGTCGACGTCAGCAGTCTGCGGGCCAATTGGATACGTTTTTGCTGGACATAGTTCATCGGAGTCATGCCCATCTGTTTTTTAAAATAAGAAATGAAATAGTTGGGGTGCAGGTGTACCAGTTCGGCGAGCGTTTCGATCTCCAGTGTTTCGGCCAGGCGATCATCAACGTATTGCAGCACGCGGGCCAGCTTTTCCCGTTCGCTACCCTGCATGAATCGGTCCATAAAACCGGTATGTTCGCCTTTTTCCAGGCAGTAGGCCAGAAGTTGAAGCAGGCAGGCTTTGATGCGCAGTGCGGCAAAAGGACCGGGACGCTCGGATTGTTCGATCATCTCAAGAAACAACTCTTCGATCTTTCGGGGTTCCGTGACATCCGCGACCTGAAAAGCCGAACCGGCTTGGAACAGCGGCCAGTCGCCGATTCGGGCGTCGAAATGGCAGAAATAGCGGGAATACGGATGCTCGGGCGGCGTAAAACGCGTTTGCACAGCCCCGGCCGGCATAATAAACAGTTGACCGGCACGAGGTTCGTAACGAACACCGTCCAGCGTCACCGCGCCTTCGCCTTCCGTCACGTAATACAGGCGGTTGAACGACGGCTTTTCCTCGGGCGCGTTCCAACCGTAATACCCGGCGCGGTAAAAAGCATGGGAAACGTGAACGGTCAGGTTTTCCATTAGACGGTCCGCGGTATCGAGTTGGAAAAAGGGTTCGGTACCGTGCGCAGGGGAAGACTGGATATGAGGCAGGTCGGGACGGTGAACGTTCGCACGTTTTTTTGGCATATTCAATCCTCGCTTTTCATAAATCTTCTCTATTCGCAGTATACACCCACTTGACGAAAACACCTTAGTTTTAAACAAAAAGTTCTTAATCCTATTCATGTCTTTTGACCTTGAGGTGAGGTATTCTCTACATGTATGAAGCCCGGGCGCATGATCGAAGCCCGCAAGCGACGGAGGGATACAATGGAGACGAATACAGGGAAAAAAGTACGTTTCGGTATCATCGGTATCGGCAATATGGGGAGTTCGCACGCGAAAAGCCTGATCGGTAACATCGCGGGCGCGACACTGACGGCGGTTAGCGATGTGCGTCGGGAGCGTCTGGATTGGGCGTCGGCGGCGCTGCCGAAGCAGGTAAAGCGTTACGCCGATCCCAAAGAGTTGATGCGTTCGGGAGAAGTCGACGCCGTGCTGATCGCGACGCCGCATTACGACCATCCGACTTTGGCTATGGAAGCGTTTCAATACGGACTGCATGTGCTGATCGAAAAGCCGGCGGGCGTGTATACGAAAGCCGTGCGGCAGATGAACGAAGCCGCAGCCAAAGCGGCGGAATCGGGCCTGGTTTTCGGGATCATGTACAATCAACGCACGAATCCGCTATACCGCAAACTGCGCGATTTGATCCAATCCGGCGAGCTGGGCGAGATCCGGCGCACCAATTGGATCATTACCAACTGGTACCGCTCGCAGAGCTATTACGACTCCGGCGGCTGGCGCGCGACCTGGGAAGGCGAAGGCGGAGGCGTACTGCTGAACCAAGACCCGCATCAGCTTGATTTGTGGCAGTGGACGACGGGCATGATGCCGAAGCGGGTGCGTGCTTTTTGCAGCTTCGGGAAAACGCGCAACATCGAGGTGGAAGACGACGTGACCGCTTACGTGGAGTACGAGAACGGAGCGACGGGGCTGTTCGTGACGACGGTCGGCGAGGCTCCGGGAACGAACCGGTTCGAGATTTCGGGCGACAACGGGAAAATCGTGGTCGAAGACGATAAATTGACGTTTTGGAGATTGCGCACGCCGGAACCGGAATTCAACGCGACGTATAAGGGAGGATTCGGACAGCCGGAATGCTGGAAATGCGAGATTCCGGTCGAAGGCGGCAGCGGCGGGCAGCACGAAGGCATTTTGCGTAACTTTACGAACGCCATTTTGCATCGGGAGCCGCTGATCGCGCCGGGCGAAGAAGGCATTCACGGATTGACGTTATCGAACGCGATGCATTTGTCGAGCTGGACAGACGGTTGGGTAGAGCTTCCGATCGACGAAGAAGCGTATTTGGAAAAGCTGAATGAGCGGATCGAGCAGTCGACGTTCGTGAAAAAGACGGGTGCGGAAGCGACGCTTAACGTATCGGGAACGCATTGACGGAGCAGGCGAATAGTTGAACGATACGTAAAACTCAAACGGAAAGGCGGAGAGTAGATGAAAAGATCGACGATCGCGGCGCAGATGTATACGTTTCGGGAGCAGGCGCAGAGTGAGCAAGGGTTGGCGGATACGTTTTCCAAGTTGAAAAAGATGGGGTATGACGCGGTGCAGGTATCGGGGATCGGGCCGATCCAGCCGCGCAAGGTCAAAGAATTGGCGATTCAAAACGATCTGCAAATCTGCGCGACGCATATTCCGTACGATCGGCTGACGGGCGACCTGGACGCGGTAATCGAGCAGCATAAACTGTGGGACTGCAAGTATGTGGGACTGGGCATGGCGCCGGATCGTTTTCGAGGCAGTGCCGATGGGTATCGGACATTCGCGCAGGAAGCTTCGGAGATCGGACGCAAGCTGAAGCAGCAGGATCTGCAATTCGTTTACCATAACCACCAATTGGAATTCGAAAAATACGACGGGCGTACGGCAATGGATATTCTGCTGGAAGAAAGCGATCCGAAGGCATTTGGTTTCGAACTGGACATGTATTGGGTGCAGGCGGGCGGCGGCGATCCGGCGCAATGGGCGCACAAGGTCAAAGGCCGGATGCAGGTCGTGCACCTGAAAGACATGGAGATCGTGGACGGCCAAGCCGTTTTCGCGGAAGTGGGTCATGGCAATATGAATATTCCGGCGATTATCGAAGCCTGCCGGGCGACGGATGTGGAATGGTACGTGGTGGAGCAGGACGTGTGCCGCCGTGATCCGTTCGAGAGTGCCAAGATGAGCCTCGACTATCTGCATGGGCTGCTGCAACGGGAGAAGACGCTGTAGAGCTTTGCAAGGCAAGTCCGGACGGAAGCAAAGATCGGAGCACGCGGAATTGCGAAACGGCAAACGGAAGGATGGATAGCGGAATGGGACGAAGCGACGGAATGAATTATGCGCCGAAGCACGAAGCGAAGCCGGTCGTGGGATCGGGCGAGTTCATATTCGCGGCGGCGGCGTTGGATCACGGGCATATTCACGGGATGTGCAACGGATTGACGGAAGCGGGCGGAACGGTCAAATGGGTATACGATCCCGACGAAGCGAAAGTAGAGACGTTCGTTTCGATGTTTCCCGGCGCGAAGGTCGCGGGCTCACTGGAAGAAATACTGGCCGACCCGGAAGTCCGGCTGGTCGCTTCGGCGGCGATTCCGGCCAAGCGCGGACCGCTCGGCATGAAAGTGATGGAAAGCGGCAAAGACTACTTTACGGATAAAGCGCCGTTCACGACGCTGGCGCAGCTCGACGAAGCGGAAGCGTGCGCGGCGCGCACGGGCCGCAAGTACATGGTCTATTACAGCGAGCGGCTGCATGTCGAGAGCGCGGTATACGCGGATCAGTTGATCCGCCAGGGCGCGATCGGCCGCGTCGTGCAGGTTATGGGCACGGGGCCGCATCGGCTGAATGCGGCGGGGAGGCCGGACTGGTTTTTCCGCCGCGACGATTACGGCGGCATTCTGTGCGATATCGGCAGCCACCAGATCGAGCAGTTCCTGCATTATGCAGGCTGCGAAAGCGCAAAGGTGCTGCACAGCAAAGTGGGCAATTACAACAGCCCGGAATACCCCGAACTGGAAGATTTCGGCGACGCGACGCTCGTCGGGGACAACGGAGCGACGCAGTACTTCCGCGTCGATTGGCTGACGCCCGCCGGACTCGGCACCTGGGGCGACGGCCGGACCGTGATCCTGGGCACGGAAGGGTATATCGAACTGCGCAAGTATACGGATGTGGCAAGATCCGATTCCGGCGACCATGTGTTCTGGGTCGACCGGGAAGGCGAGCATTACGAGCAGGTATCCGGCAAGGTCGGCTGCCCGTTCTTCGGGCAACTGATCCTGGATTGCCTGCATCGCACGGAACATGCGATGACGCAGGCGCATGCCTTCATGGCGGCACGGCTATGCCTGGAAGCGCAAGAACAGGCGCTGAACGCGACGCCGGACACGCTGCGCAAGCCTGCGGCGGAAGGGCGGGGGCTTTAAGCTTCAACCCTCCGGGGCGAAGCTCAAGATCAGGACGGAAGGTGCGGATTATGGACAAAATAGGAGCGGCCGTCATAGGCTGCGGCACGATCTTCGCTCAACATGCGCGGGTCTTACACGAGATGGAAGACGCGGAATTGCGTCTCGTCGTGGATCGCGACGCGGCGAAAGCTCGTCAGGAAGCGGAAGTTTACGGCTGCGAAGCAGGAACCGATTATCGGGCGATTCTGCGGCGCCCGGATATTCAGGTCGTCCACGTTTGCACGCCGCATCACCTGCATGCGCCGATGATCGAAGAATTGCTCGCGGCAGGCAAGCATGTGCTGACCGAGAAACCCGTGGCGCATACGCCGGAAGCAGCGAAATCGGTTCGGGCCGCCGCGGCCAAAAGCAGCGCTCAACTCGGCGTCGTGTTCCAAAACCGGTATAACGAAAGTTCCAGGCTCATCCATGAGCAGATTCGATCCGGTCGATGGGGTCGGCTGCTTTGCCTGAAAGGGATGGTCACCTGGTCCAGGCCGCCGGCTTATTACACGGACAACGCTTGGCGCGGCCGTTGGGAAACGGAAGGCGGAGGACTGCTGATCAACCAGACGATTCATACGCTGGATCTGCTTCAATGGTTCGCCGGCGGCGAGGTCGAGCGCATCGCGGGCAGCGTGACGACGGATGTGTTGGGCGACGTGATCGAGGTCGAAGACACGGCGCACGCCTGTATCGACTTTTCCGGCGGCGTGCGCGCGTTGTTCTACGGGACCAACGCGTATCTGACCAACAGTCCGGTCGAACTGGAATTGATATTCGAACGCGCCACGCTGCTCCAGCGCCGGGATTGCGTGTTCTTGCTGCAAGGCGGCGAAGAGACTGAGCTATGCCGGCCTTCGCAGACTGCGACAGGAGCGAAATCGTATTGGGGCGTCAGCAATGGGTTGTTGATCCGCGACTTTTACCGGCATGTGCGAGAAGGCCGACCTTTCTGGATCGATGCGGAAGAAGGCAGCCGCGCGCTAAGTCTTGTTCACGGCATTTACGAGGCATCGCGCAGCAAAGCAAGTGTCGTGCCGACAGGATAACCCGAAAAGCGGGGAGTGGCTTGAGTCGAGGTGCGAAATCTCAGCCGATCGCAAGCTTTTTTTGTAAAAGAGGCGGGTTGAAGGCAACAAGAAAGGCTATATGAAAAAACGACTTCAGACCCATAAGGGATTGAAGTCGTTTTTTGATACCGTGTTATTCAGAGCCTGAAAGCTGTCAGTCGGTGCCTTCGCGGTTGGCTGAAGGAGCTGACTTGTTTTCGGATTGGCTTCCGCCTACAGGCAACGACTCTCCGATCTCCAACGTACCCAGATTGTGGTCGCGACTTTTTGGCTTGCGGGACACCAGTACGACGAGATCGACGAGCAGAACCGGAAGCGAGACGGAGGCCGGATAAGCCAGGTAGCGGGACTGCCATTCCGGGAAAAACTTTTCCTTGTAACGGCGCAGTCCTTCAAATCCATAAAAGTGACCCCCGTAACGGAAGACCAGATTGGCCAGCTTTTCTTCCCGTAGCGAGCTACGGCTTTTGCCTACGCTGGAGAGTGGGGCCATGCCAAGATTGAACGTCTTGTAGCCTTGTTCCTGAGCCCACTCGATCAGGCGTGCGAAGAGCAGGTCCATCGTTCCGTTCGGCGTATCCGGCAAATGACGCATCAGATCGACGGAAATGGTGCGCCCTCCGTCATAAGCCGGAGCCAGCGTTGCAAAAGCGACGATTCGCCCTTCGGGATCGCGAAGCAGCGCAAGCGGCGAACGTTGGATATAGGCTTCGTCAAACCAGCCGAGCGAATACCCTTTTTCTTTGCGGTCGCCTAGCCAAATCTCTGAAATTCCGCGTAATTCTTCGATCAATGCGGAATCATAAGAAGAAGACTCGACGGAGAAAACGTAGCCGTCCCGCTCGAAGCGGTTTTTTGCGGTACGGAAAGCCGTCATCTTTTTGCCCGAGAACGTGAAGGTTTCCAGGTTGATCAAGGCTTCCTCGCCGAGTTTGAAGAAACGGTAGCCTTTTTCGTGGTAGATGGACAAGTAATCCGGCGAAGCTTGATAGAACACGACGGCCAGTGCATACCGATCCGAGAAGGCCTGGAATTCCTCAATGGCGTCGCCGACCAGCTTTTTCGGTCCGAGCGGATCGCCGAGAACAACAAGTTTGTCGCGCGAACGGGAATACGGAATCAACACTTTTCCATCCTGGGCCCAGTAGAACTGTTTATCGCCAAGGTACAGCATATGGGTAAGCAGGTTGCCTTCTTCTTTTTGTAAAAAGTCATCCAGACGCTTCAACTCATCTCCGCACGGAAGATCGGTGTCCTGGCGTTTTGGACGAAGGAGCACCAGGATCGAGAACAGAATCCATGCGCCGATGATCCCGCTGATCGCCATTGCGCCGTATTCGCTCGGCTGCATGATCCATTCCGGACGGAAGCCGGGCGGAAGATTATGCAGGAAGCGCGGACGGGAGGACGTTCCGATCAGATAGTAGAGCCCGGCTAGGACCAAAGTAAATCCGAACCAGATCCAAATTCGTTTACGGGATAAGGTAGCGCCGGAACGGTAGAAACGGGCGCGGGAGATCCACAGCAACAGCGCTACCGTCAACAGTACCAACGCTTCTTCGTAGTCGAATGCCTTGAAGAAGGTAAAGATCGCACCAGCGACGAGCAGAAGCGACGTCAGCCGATGCGCGCGGCGCAAACGAAGCGAAATCCCGCTCGACAGGATAATCAGCATAAAGCCGATCACGACCGAGATTTGCTGCGACAGCTTCATGATCGGCGTCGACAGGAATCGAGCCATGAAGTGTACGCGATCCAGCAGTCCGGGCGTCGCTGCGGATAATAGCAGAATCAGACCGCAGACGAGTACCAGTTTACCGAGTGCCCAGATCCCCATATCGCTCAGAAACCCAAACTGCCCAGGCCAATTCCAGAAGCGCTGCCAGTAAGCGGCTACGCCTGCATTGTGCCGACCGAGTTCTTCAGGATCGGCTTTTCCATGAGCATCTGGCACGCCATCCGATCCGGACTCGCCGGCTGCCGTTTCTTTTCGAATCGCTTTACGGCGACCCGGAAGAAGTTCGAAAGCGGTCATGACCAGCGCGATTAGCCACGGAATAATGAAGTAAAACACGCGGAACAGCACGATGGTCGCCAACGCGGTCTCCGGCTTGACTCCGGCTAATTGCAATCCGAGCAAAGCCGTGATGTCGAAGGCTCCGATTCCGCCCGGCGCAAAGCTTACGATACCGGCAATAGCGGCTACGCTATAGATGGCAAGCGCTTGGCCAAGCGGCATACCATGCAGGAATTTAGAGCAAATCAACCAGAAGGTTAGACCCGCGAAGAACCATTCCAACACGGAAGCCATGACCGAGCTGCCGATGATACTCCACGGTAGCCGCGTGCCCTGGCCTTCTTTGTGGAAATACTTAGCGAACAGCTTGGAGCGTTGCATCACCAGGAAGATGGGCAGATAGAGCGCCATGCCCCATACGGCGTAGATCAACCAACGATGCTCGGTCACCATAGAACCGATCGGCAGTATGCCGACAATCCCCGCCCATGCCAGCACAGACAGTCCCGTCACCATCGTCGGAGATAAAAATACGATAGCCGGCGTGATCTGCCCTAGCGTAACGCCGCTGTTGCGGTATAGCAAGGCACGAACGCCCGCACCGGTAAAGCCGGCAAAGCCCAGGAAGTTATTGAAGGTATTGGAGATCCAACCGTAGCGGAATGCTGCCCACTTGGTTACGCTTAGCCGAAAATGCCGGCAAATCAGGAAATCGTAAGTGCTCATGACAGAGACAGCCACAAGCGAGAGCGCCAAGATTTGTACAATGTCCCAGGATGGCATGGATCGAATATCGAACAGGATCCGGGAGAAATTGAGTTTGCGAAGTTCGCCTTCACTTTGAAAATAGACAAAAGCGATCACAGCGACTGGAATCAGTAGCCGAACGATCTTCATCCGATAAAGGAATGCGAACAATCGCAGGATTTGCAGTCGTTCCAATACAGCTTTCGTGCGATTCATGAATTCACCTACAATTTTAGAAGGGATTAAAGTCATACAGTTATTTCCATCGGCATACGTTCAATAAATAGTAACATGAAACGGCCTATTTCCGAACCGAACAGCTTTGTAACCTTTTTAAATCCCGTGCACGATGGAGCTATTCCTTAATATATCGACTGTACGCCGACTATACAACGACGCTTCGCACAAAGGTATCCCCTGCCTTTTACCCGATTCCGACTTTCTATACGCTCCTGTACCATGACCGGATCCGATTCGCACACAACCCTCCTATCGAGCGCGGTCCAAGTACCGGAGTCCAGATCGTCCCCCGCCTCAGGTCTAGGTTCAAAAACCGCCTGCAGGCCGTGTTGCGAAAAGGCGGGGACCGCTAGAATAAAGGCATAAGGAAATTGATTCAGGAAAGGCGGTGAAAAGTTAATGAGAAGCATGAAACTTAATATCCCGGCTATCGTACTTGTGGTACTGGGAACGCTGATTCTGTTCGGAAAGTTCGGAAGTTTTGTAGGATTGTTGTTCGCGGCCGCCATCTTCGCTCTCGGTTATTACGGGGTCAAGACAGGCAAAACGTTTCTGGGCTGGCTGTTGATGATCGTCGGAGGCATGATGCTGTTGTCGAAGTTGTCTTGGCTGATCGGACCGCTGCTCGGGATCGCACTGATCGCGGCAGGCATTATCTGGATCGCCGGCAAACGTAGCGAAAGCAATCGCCGACGCGGCTTCGGAGGTTAAGTTCCGAGGCGCATCGGACAGAGGTTCCCGGAAAAATGTTGTGTCAACGCAAACCATGCGGAGGAGGGAGAAACGCCGAATGAGCATGTTCAAAAGAATGAGAGACATTACGCTGGCCACTCTTAACGATAAGCTTGAAGAAAGCCAAGACCCGGTACGGATCATCGATCAGTTTCTGGTGGAGACCCGGCAGGAGATCGGCGAGGTACAGCGCTTGTACGATCAATGCGCACACCACAGCAAGCAGCTCCGCCAGCAGGTCGACCATGCCACATCCATGCGCGAGAAGCGCGAGGAGCAAGCGGTACTGGCACTCAAGGCAGACGAGGAATCGATTGCAAAACTGGCCTTACAAGAAAAGATGCTGTACGAGGAAAAAGAACGTCAGTATCTGGAACTGTGGGAGCAAAGCCAAGACACGCTCAAAGAATTGGGCGAGCAGCTCAATGTACTTAGAAACGAGTACCAGACCGTTTACAACAAACGTCAATATTACTACGCCCGGATGGAAACGCTACGGTTGCAACAGCGCCTGAACCGTCGCACCGGCGGTTACAACTCGGACGTACCGAAAATGTTCGACCGACTGGACGATCAAATGTCCTCGATCGAATACGAAACTTATAGCCTGCGCGATATCCGAAAGCTGGGTCAGGAGGCCTCTAGACAGATTGGCGAAGTCGGCAATCTGCTTGAAGAGGAAATGGCCCGTCTGAAGGAAAAACTGAAGCGGAGCGAAGGAAAGGAGTAAGCGAGGATGCACAGACTGTACCGCTCGACCCAGGACCGAATGCTTACCGGACTCTGCGGCGGAATTGCACATGAATTCGGCGTACATCCTACGCTGCTCCGTATTCTGTTCCTTGTCGCCATCCCGCTGACCAGCGGAGCGATGCTGCCCATCTACTTTATCGCTTCGCTCGTGATCCCGAAGGACCCGACGCCACCGTACTACCCGTACGGACCCGACGCGTACGGCCGCGATCCTTATCGCGACCCGTATCGTCCGGATAGCGCCTATGATCGCGAGCCTCACGGTTCGCGTTTCAACGGACCTCATGACCCGCGTTCGCCGAGACCGCTGGGCCAGGAACGGGAGTTTGAACGTCCGTTTCCTCCGAACCGTCCGCAACCGGCTCGCGCCGATCTCAAAAAGCGTGACATGCCGGATTCCGGGATCGACGCCATGATGGAAGATATCGAGAAGAAAGCCCTCAAAAAAGAAGTCGAAGAATTGAAAAACAAGCTTTCCAAATACGAAAACGAGAATGAGAAAGGGGATTTATAAAATGGGAGTATTCAAAAGACTGCGCGATATGACGAAGGCATCGGTAAACGAAATGTTGGATAAGGTTGAAGATCCGGTAGTGATGTTGAATCAATACCTGCGTGACATGGAAGAAGAGATTCACCAGGCCGAAGTGACGGTCGCGAAGCAAATGGCGAACGAGCGCCGTATGAAGCAGCGTCTCGAAGAAGCGTTCCGCATGTCTGACCAACGCGAATCGCAAGCAACGGCTGCCCTGACGAATAATCAGGAAGAAGCGGCACGCAAGCTGCTCGAAGAGAAGATCTACTTCGATCAAAGAATCACGGAGTATCAAGACTTGCACGGCCAAGCCGAAGTCCAAGTCTCCGATCTGATGCGTCAACTGCATGAGATGAAAGATGAGTTCTACCAAATGCGCAACAAGCGCAACGAGCTGGTTGCCCGCGCCCAAATGGCCAAAGCCAAAAAGCAAATGGCTCAGGTCAACCCGGTCTACGCGATCGACAAAGGCAGCTCTTCGTCGGGCTTCCGCCGGATGGAAGAAAAAATTATGCAGATGGAAGCCGAAGCGGACGTATTGCGCACTCCTTACGGCGGTGGCGGCCTGAACCGTACGTCCGCATACATCAGCCCGGTCGATGCACAAAAGCAACTTCAGGTTGACGAGCAGCTGAACGCGCTGAAGAACAAACTGAACGGCGGCCAAAGCGCTCCTTCCCTGACAAAAGGCGATGAGCAGTAAGAATGGCAAGAGTGGCCGTAATAGCCACACAGCCGGCCCGAGTTGTGCTAGAATAAAGTGAAATATAGGCAAACGTGAAGCCATGCGGTACGAATGCGTACCGTTATGGCTTTTCCTACGCTTGGGAATACAGCAGGAGGAGGGGTGACATGAAAACTCGAAAAAAAACGTGGGCTATCGTATTGATTGGCGTAGGCTCAATCATGTTGCTTGGCAAATGGGTTACCCCGCTCTCGATGGTGGCTCTCCTCGTGCTGTGTTACGGTATTTATACGATGAGGGCCAATCGTGTCTCGTTTGGCTATAAGTGTCTCGCTGTAGGAGCCGGACTTTTATTGCTCGATCATATCATTCTCGTACTCGGCGGCATTCTGATCTCGGTCGGCGTTTTTTACGCCCGAGCCAGAGAACTGCATAGCGGCCGCGAATATGTAAGACGGCAGGAATTTGTCTCGCAACTGAATCGGGAACGCGAGCCTTGGGTACCCGAACCGATCAGTCTATGGAACTTGTTTGGCGACGTAAATTGCGATTTCTCGTTGGCGCTGCCGACCGAGCCGGACACGGTGATCCATTTGCAAGGCGTGATCTGTGATGCCGACCTGACTTTTCCGGAGGAATACGGAGTGGAGTTGGATGTCTTCGTAGGCTATGGCAAGGTGAGCTTCGAAGGCAAAGCGCATAGCGGCATGTTGAACAAGTTCGTCTGGCGTTCGCCGGGCTATGCCTACAGCGAGCAGAAAGTCCGTGTGGTCATGGCTTACGCGGCGGGCGACGTGAATATTCGGATTAATTAGTAGCTTGTCAACTCTTAATCAGAGGTTTACGTTCGGCTGAAACGCACACGCTTTAGGTGCGTTTCAGCCAGGCGTAAACCTACCTTTAACGTTGACAAGCTACCAGGCATTTTGGCGAACAGGGAGACGGTGAACAAGCATGGCGAATGAGCCGAAGAAAGTGCGAAAGTCAAATACGATCGTGCAGGGAATCGGTTCGGGGATGCTTCTATCGCTGATCGTATTGCTGTCGGCGATCTATGTCCTATACTCGTACGGGCTGTTGAATATACCCGACACGTGGCCGCTCAAGATCCGTGCGGGTTTGACCGTGCTCAGCGTTTGTATCGCTGTCGGGGCGTTATACGGACTGTATCGCGCCATGCAAAGCAAAATACAGTTCGACCGGATTCAAGATACATTGCTGTTATGGGAAAAAGGAAATCCCGTGCGCACGGCTTGGCCGGCCGGCGGCGAGTTGGACGGCCTGGCCGAACAGCTCGATCGTGTCGGCAAAAAGTGGGAAGAGCAGGTTAGCTCGCTTCAGCGTCTCTCGACGCATAACGCTCAATTGGCGGAACAGGCGCGGGTATCGGCGATCGTGGAAGAACGGCAGCGTCTTGCGCGCGAACTGCACGATGCGGTGTCGCAGCAGTTGTTCGCGATCTCGATGACGGCGACGGCGGTCGGACGCACGTTCGAAAAAGATTTGGCCCGTGCTAGGCGTCAGGTGGAGCTGATCGAGGAGATGGCGTCGGTTGCCCAGTCGGAAATGCGGGCGCTGCTGCTGCATCTTCGCCCCGTTTATCTGGAAGGCAAGCCGTTGTATCAAGGGTTGAGCGAACTGGTGCGCGAGATCCAAGCGAAAGTTCCGATGGAAATTACGCTCGATATGGACGCCGGACTCGAACTGGTCAAAGGGATCGAAAATCATCTTTTCCGTATCGTACAGGAAGCCTTGTCGAATACGCTGCGCCACTCGAAAGCCGACAAGATGGAAATCATGATCGTGCGTCGAAGCGACGCGTTGCGCATGTCTTTGAAGGATAACGGCGTAGGCTTCGAGCTGGACGAGAAGAAGCAGGCTTCTTACGGATTGTCGCTGATGCAGGAACGGGTCAGCGAGATCGGCGGCTCTATTCGTTATATCACCGCACCCGGCAAAGGAACGCGTATCGAACTGAACGTGCCGTTGGTAGACGGAGGACAAAGAGGGAGCGAGGAATAGCCATGGAAATGGAACAACAGGTTACCGTGCTGCTCGTCGACGACCACGAGATGGTCCGCATCGGTCTGGCTGCCGTACTCGATACGGAAGACGGCATAGAGGTCGTTGGCGAAGCGAGCAGCGGCGAAGAAGGCGTACGGATGGCGCAACAGTACAATCCCGACGTCGTGCTGATGGATCTGGTCATGGACGGGATGGACGGAATCGAAGCCACCCGCGAAGTGTTGAAAAATTGCCCGGACTGCAAAGTAATCGTGCTGACAAGCTATTTGGACGACGAGAAAATGTATCCGGTTATCGAAGCCGGAGCGTTCAGCTATCTGTTGAAAACGTCGCGGGCAAATGAGGTGGCCGACGCGATTCGCGCAGCCGTCCGCGGACAGTCCGTGCTTGAATCGCAGGTCGCCGCCAAAATGATGGATCGCTTCCGCACCCCGCCGCCTGAACGCGCTTTGCATGAAGACCTGACCGAACGGGAAATGGAAGTGCTTCGTTTTGTCGCGCAGGGCAAGTCGAACCAGGAGATCGCGGACGAACTGATCATCGGCATCAAGACGGTCAAGTTCCACGTAACGAACCTTCTGTCCAAGCTGCAAGTGGAAGACCGGACGCAAGCCGCTATTTACGCCTATAAAAACGGATTGGCACAATAAAGATACGCTTTACTTAAGCCGCGCGGAGCAGGACTTCGATGCGGCTTTTTCGCGTCTGTTCTTTTTTGCAAAACGATAGGCCCGAGCCTTTCAAATTTTTACGGATAACATATTATGTCATTTTGATCGAAGAACAAGCATAGCGGATTATAATTTGTAAGCGCTTAACCATTAAGATTCGAAAGGGGAGATTGGGTCATGTTCATCATGAAAAAGCTTGCGTATTTGCTGACCGCTTCCGTTATGGCTTTACCTGCTGTAGCTTCGCTGCCTTCTTCGACGGTCCAGGCTTCAAGCCAGGTCGTATCGATTGCCGATTACGGTGCCGTACCGGATGACGGGATCGATGATTGGAATGCCATTCGCCAAGCTGTAACGGCTGCCAAAGCTTCGAACCGAAATGTGTATGTGCCGCCGGGAACTTTTTTCTATGACGATGTCATTGTTTTGGATGGGGTCGATTTGGTGGGGGAAGGCGAGGCCTCTGTGCTGCATAGCACAAACCCGCAGCGGCAAGCCGTTCAGTTGGCCGGGAACGGAAGCGGGTTGAGCCGGGTGAAGTTTACGACAGTTCCCGTATCCGTGCGTCTATCGACTTCGGTCTCGGCACGCGTGCATATCATGCCCGGAGCGGCGGACTTTACGATTGCGGATACGTTTATTGCGGGCGGTTCATCGGCGGGCATTATCGGATACGGCATCAATGGAGCAATTGTCCGCAACGATATTCGGGATACACTGGCTGACGGCATTCATATCACAGGCGGGTCCGCGAACATTCGGATAGAAGAAAATAGAGTGCGGGATACGGGAGACGATATGATCGCGGTCGTTTCTTACGAGAAAAACGGGACTTGGGTCAACAACGTGAAGATTGCGAATAACGACGTAGCGGGCGGCCATGCACGCGGCATTACGGTGTCGGGTGGCACGAACATTGCTATCGAGCGAAATAGCATTGCGGATACGGGCGGCGCGGGCGTGTTCATTGCGTCGGAAGGCAGCTACCAGACATATGAGGTACGCAATCTTCAAGTCGTGCGTAACACGATTTTGCGTGACAGCCTCGATCCTTCCATTCCGGAAAAAGGCGGGATACGAGTACAGGCGACCTATAAAGAACCGAGTATCGTGAACGCGACTTTCGAGCAAAATACGATTACCGATTCGGCGGATAGCGGGATTCTGATTCTCGGGTCGGCGAGCATTCAGGCTTTTTTTGCCCGCAACGAGATTATCCATCCGGCTAACCACGGTGTGCATATTTTGAAAACGGTGATCGGGCAGTTGAATTTTTCGGGAAACGCGGTCCAAGAAGAAGGAGGCTTCCCGTTCTATAACCAGTCCCAGGCGCAGGTGTTTAGCGATGTGCCGAATTCGGCGCCGCCAGCAGGCGGGGAAGAAGACGATTATGCGGCGGCAAGAGGGACGCCTCGTATCGACGGCATAGTGGACGATGTCTGGAGTAACGCAACGCCGCTTGCGCTCAACGTGGATACGAACGGCACGACCGGGACGGTTCGTATCGCCTGGGACGATACTGCGCTTTATTATTTGTTCGAAATGACGGACACCACGCCGAATGCGCTGGCCGCGGACGAGCATAATGATTCGGTTGAGGTCTGGGTGGATGAATTGAATGCGAAAAACGGTACGCGAACCGTAGGGGATTATCAGTTGCGTGTCGGCTACGACGGAGCACTCTCTTCGGCTGTACGGGGATTTAACCTATCGAACGTAACGAAAGCCGTTATTCAGCGCGAAGGCGGCTATACGGCAGAGTTTGCGGTTCCTTACACGGCGCTTACTCCGCAGGCGGGCGATGTGATTGGATTTAATGCCAGCGCGAATGATGATTCCAACGGGGATGGGCGACGCGATACGTATTTGAGTTGGGTGGACAAAAATCTTCCGTACTGGGCGGACACACGGGTATACGGCGAAGTGACGCTGGGGAATTGAAACCGCTATCTCCGAATTTTTATCGAGGTCGGCTTGATTTAGCCGGCCTTTTTGTGTACCTTTTTGGTGTACGCAAATATTAATGAAACCTTCATCTTAGATCAACATAAATGATAATCAATACGATAGCATCAATTTGAGAGATATGATAGAATGACATCACATCTTTCTTTTTCCGCACTAACGCGGAGAATTAAGAGTCAGGCATAACAATTCGTTACTATACTAATACAGGAAGAATGGGGAGCTATGACGGACAATCAAAATCTTGAAGCATTGAAAGCACCGGGCGCGGTCTTTTTCATCTTCGGGGCTACCGGAGACCTGGCCCGTCGTAAGTTGTTCCCGGCCATTTTCAGCTTGTACCGGGAAGGCAAATTGGCGGAGGACTTTGCAGTAGTCGGAGTGGCTAGACGCCCTCGCACGAATGATGAATTCCGCGACGACGTATTCCGCTCGATTCAAGAATTCGGACGGTACAAATCTTCCGACCAGGAGAAGTGGAACAAGTTCGCGGAACACTTCGAATATAAATCCCTCGACATCAACAACGTAGCGGGATTCCAAGAACTCAAAGAACAGACGGAAGCGATCGAGTCCAAATTCTCGATTCCCGGCAACCGTCTTTTCTATCTGGCGCTTGCGCCGGAACTGTTCGGCAGCGTTTCGCTCAATCTGCGCGAAGGCGGCATGCTGGATAGCGAAGGCTGGCACCGTCTCGTCATCGAGAAGCCGTTCGGCTACGATCTGAAATCGGCCGAGAAGCTGAACGAAGAATTGGGCCATGTATTCCAGGAAGACGAGATTTACCGGATCGACCACTATCTCGGCAAAGAAATGGTGCAGAACATCGAGACGATTCGTTTCTCGAACATGTTCTTCGAATCGCTCTGGAACAACAAATATATCGCGAACGTGCAAATCACGTTGGGCGAGACGGTCGGCGTTGAAGAGCGCGGCGGCTATTATGACCATGCGGGCGCGCTGCGCGATATGGGTCAAAACCATATTCTCCAACTGCTCACCATGATCGCTATGGAACCGCCTAGCCGTCTGCTGGCTGAAGATATTCGCGACGAGAAGGTGAAAGTGCTGCGTTCGCTGCACCATTTCGCCGACTCCGACGAAGTCAGAGCCAACGTCGTGCGCGGTCAATACACCGCCGGACAAAGCAACGGCAAAGACCTTCCGGGCTATCGCGAAGAAGACAAGGTCGATCCGAATTCGAACACCGAGACGTTCTTCGCGGCTCGCGTATCCGTGGATAACTTCCGCTGGGCCGGCGTGCCGTTCTATATTCGCACAGGCAAGCGCCTGCCGGTGAAAACGACCGAAGTCGTGATCGAATTCAAAAAAATGCCGGGCAACATTTACCTCGGACAAAAGCATGATCTCCAGCCGAACCTGCTGGTCATCCGCGTCAATCCGATGGAAGGCATCTACTTCAAGATCAACGCGAAAAAACCGGGTTCGGAATCGGAAATCGCTCAAGTGGCGATGGAGTTCTGTCAAAGCTGCCTGGTGGGTATCAACTCGCCGGAAGCTTACGAGCGCCTGATCCATGATGCGGCGAAGGGCGATTCCACGTACTTCACGCGTTGGGACGAAGTGGCTTCGGCTTGGGCCTTCGTGGACAAGATCGACGCGGCTTGGAAAGAAAATCCTTCCGATGTCAGCTCGTATCCGGCAGGAAGCTGGGGACCGGACGCCGCGCACGAACTGCTTGCGCGCGATGGATTCCACTGGTGGCCGGTTAACGGACAAGAAGAAGACAATGTCATTTGGGTAGCGGCTTCGAGCAACTGATCCCAAGACAACGATAAGAATAAGCAAGCCGCTGCACAGCCGGGATTCCGGTTATGCAGCGGTTTTTTGTCGATTTCGCGGTATAATTCTTCCCTTGCCACGACGCTAATTATGGTACAATATAGGGATGAATACGTACGATACAGAAGGGAACGTGAACATGAGCCAAACCCAAGACAAAGTTTTGCGCGAGGAAGTCGAGAAACGCAGAACTTTTGCCATTATATCTCACCCGGATGCCGGGAAAACCACGCTGACGGAGAAGCTGCTGCTCTTCGGCGGCGCTATTCGTCTGGCCGGAACGGTCAAAGCCCGCAAAGCCAGCAAGCACGCAACGAGCGACTGGATGGAGATCGAGAAACAGCGGGGCATCTCGGTTACATCGTCGGTGATGCAATTCGATTACAACGGGCACCGCATCAACATTTTGGATACTCCGGGTCACCAAGACTTCAGTGAAGACACATACCGGACGCTGACAGCGGCCGATAGCGCGGTCATGCTGATCGACGTCGCGAAGGGTGTCGAAGCCCAGACGATCAAGCTGTTCCAAGTCTGCGCGCAACGCGGCATTCCGATCTTTACTTTTATCAACAAACTCGACCGCGAAGGCCGCAGCCCGTTCGATCTGATGGAAGAACTCGAACAGGTACTGGGGATTCGCGCCGTTCCGATGAACTGGCCGATCGGCATGGGACGCGAGCTGAACGGCATCTACGACCGGATGAAAAATCAGGTCGAGCTGTTCCAGGGCGACGACCATTCGCAGATCAAGGTGCAAAAAGTCGAAGACTATCGCGATCCGATCATCTCCGAGATGGCGGGCGAGTATCACGCGAACCAACTGGCGGAAGAACTGGAACTGCTGGACGTAGCGGGCGATCAATTCGATTACGAAAAGGTCAAACGCGGCGAGCTGACTCCTCTGTTCTTCGGCAGCGCGATCAACAACTTCGGCCTGCAAACGTTCCTGGAAAACTTCCTGGAGCTTGCGCCGAAACCGGCACCGCGCAAAAGCACGGAAGGCGAGATCGAACCGACACGCGAGAAGTTCAGCGGCTACGTGTTCAAGATTCAAGCCAACATGAACCCGGCGCACCGCGACCGCATCGCGTTCCTGCGCATCGTGTCCGGCAAGTTCGAGCGCGGCATGAGCGTCAAGCATGTGCGCGTGGGCAAAGACATCAAACTGGCGCAGCCGCAGCAGTTCCTGGCTCAAGACCGCGATATCGTCGAAACGGCTTATGCGGGCGACATTATCGGTTTGTTCGATCCAGGCATTTTCCGGATTGGCGATTCGCTCGTGGAAGGTCAGAACTTCGAGTTCGAAGAACTGCCGACGTTCTCCCCGGAAATTTTCGCTAAAGTCACGGCCAAAAACGCGCTCAAGCACAAGCAGTACCAGAAAGGCATCGATCAGTTGACGGAGGAAGGTACCATTCAGGTCTTCCGTACGGTCAGCTTCGACGATACGATTCTCGGCGTAGTGGGACAACTGCAATTCGAGGTCTTCGAATACCGGATGAAAAACGAGTATGGCGTGGATGTACAGCTTCAGCGCCAAACGTTCCAGTTCGCTCGTTGGATCGTCGCCCCGGAGATCGATCCTTCGAAATTCCGTATCAACTCGACGTTGGTAAAGGACAAGAAGGGCAACTACGTCGCGCTGTTCGAGAACGAATACGCGATGCGCACAGCCATCGACAAAAACCCGGATGCTCAATTCCTGGAGATGGCACCCTGATTTTCAAGGAGGCCTGACCAAGAATGGGTAAGGGGAAAAAGCAGTACGCGATCATCGGCATGGGCCGCTTCGGTTCGAGTATCGCCAAAACGCTTAGCCAAATGGGCTTTGACGTGTTGGCGATCGACGCGAGCGAGGAGCGGACGCAAGAGATTTCGAATATCGTGACGCACGCGGTATCGGCCGACACGACGGATGACGAAGCGCTGCAAGCGCTCGGCATTCGCAACTTCGACGTGGTGGTCGTGGCGATCGGGCAGGATATTCAAGCAAGCATCCTGACTACGTTGATTTTGAAAGAAATGAACGTACCGACGATCATCGCCAAAGCGCAAAACGAGCTGCATGGCAAAGTGCTGAGCAAGATCGGCGCGGACAAGGTCGTTTTCCCCGAACGGGATATGGGTACGCGCGTCGCGCACAATCTGACGTCGCCGAACATTCTGGATTATATCGAGCTGTCGGGCGATTATAGTATTTTTGAAATGCTGGTCCCTGCGAAAATGGTCGGGCGAAATCTGATCGAGCTGAACCTGCGACAAAAGTACGGCTGTAACGTGATCGCCGTGCGCCGGGGCAGCAAGATGAATATTTCTCCCGATCCGCATGGGCGATTGTGGGAAGGCGATGTGTTGGTGATCGTGGGCGAGCGGGACGATCTTGTTCGCCTCGAAATCGCGTTCGAGAAGCACGGATAAGGGAAATCCTGTTCGGGGGAGAAGCTTTGGGGCGCTGCGGGAGAAATTCGTTCGAGCCGCTGTCTCACCCGGAAATTGGGAATTGGCGTGTACGCCAATTCTCAATTTCCGGGTTCAAAGGCGTTTCTCACTGAATTTCTCCCTCCGCTGGAAGCTTCTCGGAGACAGGAATTTTTTCACCGGGTAGGGGTGTAGAAATAAAAAATAAGAAATAAAAAGAATACGCAATAAAAGATAACGTAAAGATCGACAAGCTAAGGCTTAGGACATATAAAGCATCAAGCAGATAAAGGTATCGCTTCGGCGGTGCCTTTATCTTTTGGAAGATATGATTTGAAGAAGCGGAGGGTGGAAGGAATGGGACATACGCAGATTGAATCGACGGCGAATGCTCGGGTCAAGGAATGGGCGAGTTTGTTGGAGAAAAAGCACCGGGATCGGCAAGGGAAATATACGGTCGAAGGCGTGCATCTGGTGCAGGAAGCGTTGAGGTCGGAGGCCGATGTGGAGTGCGTGGCTTACGACGCGGCGCTCGGCGTGCCTGCTGAGCTGAAGGAAGATGCGCAGGCAACGGGGCAAATCGAATGGGTTGCGGTGTCGGCGGCGATCGTGGCGAAGTGTACGGAAGCGCGGACGCCGCAGCCGGTGTTTGCGGTGGTGCGGAAGTCGGCGGCCAAGATCGGGGATATTTTGCGTGTGGAGAATGCGCTTGTCGCGGTACTGGATGGCGTGCAGGACCCCGGGAATGTGGGGACGATCATCCGGGCGGCGGACGCGGCGGGAGCGGCTGGCGTGCTGATCGGGCGCGGGAGTGCGGATATCTATAACCCGAAAACGGTGCGCTCGACGATGGGGTCGCTGTTTCATTTGCCGATCGTGGAAGGGGATCTGACGGAATTGCTGCCGCAAGCGAGAGCAGCGTCGGCGAAGGTCGTCAGCACAAGCCTTCAGGCGCGGCAAAACTGCTACGAGGCGGATTACCGCGGTGCGACCTGGTTCGTGTTCGGCAGCGAAGGCAGCGGCGTATCGCCGGAGGTCGAAGCTTTCGTGGACGAGTCGATTATTATCCCGATGCCGGGGCAGGCGGAGTCACTGAACGTGGCGATGGCGGCTTCGGTGTTGTTGTTCGAGGCAGTGCGGCAGCGGTTGGGTTAAGCCGAAAGGTTATATGAATCTGATGCACGCAAAAGGATTTACCCTTATCCTCAAGGTGTTGAGAAACTCTACCGTAGCTGGAAGACAGAAGGCGGAAAGAGCAATGCAGTGAAGGATCGTCAGCGATCAAGTATCGAAATAAGTGCTCAAATACACTTATTTCGCTGTATTTGCTCCCGAGTCTTCAAATAAGTGCGTATGTACACTTATTTGAAGAGCGATCGCGTAAAAGATCGGTATAAGGAGTCATTAAGTGACTATTCGCATTTATTTTCTCGAAATGAGATAATTCAAAGAAATTAAGTGTATATTCGCACTTATTTGCAAAGTACCGATCGTAAAGTGTCCAGGTTCGAGCTTTTCGTGCTGGACTTGGTTTTCCTCGCGCCTCGCATTTTTTACCTGGTCATCGCGTAAAACTCTGCATCAATCAAAAAATGACAAAGAAAAAATGCCGAGAAGGTCCGATATATATCGGACTTTATCGACAGCCTGAGGATTGGGATTTTCGTTCCCAATCCTTTTTGTATACTTTTTAAATAAATATTGTTCGACATGTGAAAGTTAAGCTTCTTCCCAAATCCGCCGTACATTTTCAAAAGCAATCCGCGTCCCCGTCAGGCAGTCTTCCATCCCTTCGTATTCGATCGAAAGGAAGCCGTCGTAGCCGGAGGATTTGACCAGGCCGATGATCTCGACCAGATCCAGATCGCCTTGTCCAGCAATCGCGCCGCGCAGGTAACTGCCGCCGGCGCTGCGGAACCAGCCTTCGCCGGGGTTGCGGTGAGCCGGGCGGATATAGAAGTCTTTGATATGCACCATAGAGGCGTAAGGCAGATTGTTGGCAACGGCGGTGAGCGGGTTTTCGTCCACGCAGACAAAATTGCCGACATCGAGCGTTGTTTTGAAATTCGGGCGATTGACGGCATGAACCAGCGTCTGCACGCGGTCGCTGGCCTGGACGTAGTAGCCATGATTTTCGACGCTTGTGATGATCCCGTAACCTGCTGCGTGGTCGGCAATCCGGCGGCAGGCGGCAGCGATTTTTTCCAAATCCTCGTTGAAACGCAAAATGGAAGTGTCCTCGCGCGACGCTACGTCATGCCGCATCCGTTTGACGCCGAGACGCGCCGCGCGATCGACTTCGGAAATGACGCGTTCGATCTCCGCTTCGTAATTCTCCTCGTTGTCGGTAATAAAATTGGCGCCGATCGCGTAGTTCGATAACGTAAGCGAAAGCTTTGCCGCGCGTTCGACCAGACGCTTTTCCAAATCTGGATCTTCGAAAAAGTCGAATCCTAGCCCCGGTACGATCTCGATATGCGCCGCGCCGAGTTCGGCTGTCCAGTCGAGCGCCTCCTCAATCGTCATTCTTCCCTGGTGCATGGCCTGATACAGGCTGTATGAACTGATGCCGAGTTTCATCAATCAACGTGCTCCTTTCTGGTTGAAAATTTAGCCGCGATAGCGTTGGATAAAACGAACCGCTCCCGCGATATCCGCTGCCGGATCATGTCCGACTTCGCGTTCGATCGTCAGATAACCGGTGTAGCCGATGTCTTGCAGAGCTTTGAAATAAGCGTCGAAGTCCACGTCGCCTTCGCCCGGAGGCAACTCGATAAAGTCGGCTTCCGCGCCGCCCGACGCCATATCGGCGATCGCCGAATGGTCCATTTTTTCATAGCCCAGATACCCGTAGACCTGCTTCGGATCGACGATGCGCAGGCGGCGTCCGTCTTTCACGTGCGTATGCACGATATAATCTTTGAGCAGATGCACGCCTTGTACCGGATCGTCGCCCGTCACCATGACCATGTTGGCGGGATCGAAGTTGACGGATACGCCGTTGGTGCCGAGCGTGTCGAGGAAGCTTTTCAGATGGGCGGCAGGTTCCGGGCCCGTCTCGATCGCGAAAAAGGCGTTCAGGCTGCTCGCGTAACGGCTCAATTCTTCGCAGGCTTGGTGCATGGCGGCGTAGATCGGGCCATTGCGGTCTTCCGGTACGATGCCGATATGGGTCGTGACCACGTTGGTTCCGAGTTCGAGCGCCAGATCCAGAATGCGTTTGGACTTTTCGATCTTCTCCCGGTTCACCGAAGCGTCCTGGAAGCCGTGGCCGGCCAGGTCGCCGCAAAGCGCGGAGATTTCCAGGCCGAGGCCGTCGATCAGGCTGCGCAGCTCGCGGCGTTTGGAGCCGATTAGCACGTCGGGGTCCATCTCGCCGGATACGGCATAGATTTGCACGCCGTCCGCGCCGACTTCTTTCGCTTTTTTGAGACCTTCCGTGACGCCGATCCCGAAGCTGTCGACGATGACACCGATTTTGTTGGTCAGTTGCAGGTTGGTTGTCATGGGGATTCCTCCTTTATTGGTCTAAACGAATCTCGCGGCCTTCGGCTGCGGATTGGTAGATCGCGTTCAGTATCCGAATCATCTCGACGCCGTCTTCGACCGGACACAGATTCTCGGCTTCGCCCCGGCAGAGTTGTACAAAATGATTGATTTCGCGTTTGAAGCTGTCAACGAAGTCGAAGCCCGGCGTGGTGAGCTGCGGGTCCACGTTGAGGATCGTGTTATGACGCTCGGTTGCGATGGCGAGCGCCGGTTCGATCTCCGCGCCGCCGCGTTCGCCGAAAACGGCGATTTGAGCCGATTCTTTGCGCGCATGGAGGGAGAAGCTGACGTCCACCGCGAGCGAAGCTCCGTTTTCAAACCGGATCAGCGCGTTCGCCATATCTTCGACGGTATTGACGGAAGGATCAAAGTCGGCGGCCTGATAATACGCGTAGTTCTCGATATGAGAACGGTTGCCGAGTTTGCGGTACGTATTGCCGCTGACGGAAACGACTTTGGGTTTGCCCATCAAGTACCAGCACAAGTCGATCACGTGGACGCCGATATCGATCAGCGGGCCGCCGCCCGAACGTTCGCTATCCGCAAACCACCCGCCCGGATTGCCGAGACGGCGGATCAGGCTGGCTTTGGCATAATACAACTCGCCCAGATCGCCCGCGTCGATGAAACGCTTCAGCACTTCGATATTGGCAGCGTGACGACGGACGTAACCGACTTGCAGGATACGTCCGGTTTCTTCGACGGCTTGCTGCACGGCAAGCGCTTCTTCGACGGTTTTGCATAAAGGCTTTTCGCACAGCACATGCTTACCGGCGCGCAAAGCGGCGATGCTGATTTCGGCGTGCGAGTTATTCCATGTACAGATGCTGACGGCATGGACGTTCGGATCGGCGAGCAGTTCTTTGTAGTCGTCATAGATGCCGGGAACTTCGTACTTGGCGGCCGTTTGGCGGGCACGTTCCGGGTTCAGATCGCATACGGCGACCAGTTTGACCTGCGGATTGGCCGCGTAAGCTTGAAGATGAGAGTCGGAGATGGAGCCGCAACCGATCAATCCAATGTGTACTTTTTCCATAATCTGATTCATCCTTTCCTTAGGGCGTGTCTTCAAACCTGCCAACGTGAATCTTTTACCGTCGAGGTTTGAAGACACGCCCTAGCTTCCGAAGACAATATGTTATATTTGTTCAGAGACAAGTTCGATAATACGTCTAATTTAGCACAGGGTATAAAAGGAGAGAATGTTCAGGATGTCACAGTATATGGACTATACGATCAGCCGGAGTCCCATTCGCGTACTTGCTCCTTCGGTCGATCCGGCTCGCCTGCGTATCAAATCGGCCACGATCATGAATGCGGGACATCTGCCGGGAAGAACGATGTTCAGGGAGCAGGCGACGTTTCGTTATTGGGCGATCGTGTTGATCAGTGGCGGAAGCGGGCAATATCAGGTGGATGGCGGAGATATTCAAACGGTGCGCGCCGGTTCTTGGTTTTTCCTGTATCCGGGTGCTGTTTTCAATTACGGGCCGAATACTGGCGAACAGTGGGACGAGTATTACTTTACGGCTTCCGGCACGCGGATCGAGGAATGGCGCAATCATTGGCTGCCTGACGCAAAGCGGGTACATGAATGGCGGATGAACGAAATGCTGCTGCAACGGATGGAAAATATGCTTAGGCTGATCGACAGCGGCACCCCGGATAATCTGGATCGTGCGGCGCTGAGCTTGGAAAGCTTTTTATACGAGTTGGTGTCGGGCGAAGACGGAGCAGAAGCGGGTCGAAAAGAACGCTTGGCGCAAGACATTATCGAAGATATTCAGACGCTACTGCATTTGCCTCCGACGGTGGAGGGAATAGCGGCTCGGCATCATATCTCGGTATCGACGCTGCGGCGGATCGTGCATGATTACACCGGGTATCCGTTTAATGAATTCGTGCATCGTTTGCGGACAGCGGAAGCGCGCAATATTTTGCTTAATACCGACATGAGCGTCAAAGAAATCGGGGAACGGTTAGGGTATAAGGACATGTTTTATTTTTCCCGTGTGTTTAAAAGAATCACCGGGGTGTCTCCGAGACAGTACCGCAGCCGGGTCGGACCGTGAGAAAAGCGCGCCGTACAGGCGTTTGCGGAGAAGTCCTTATTGGTTTTTTTTCCATGCACCGTTATAATGAGTGTAGCTTCTCTTGATGAACCATATAGAGAATTTGAACAGCGCGTGTTTCGGCAGGGAGGGGAAATTGTTGTTTCAAATCGGCGGTAAAGTCTACGAAGTCATGATTGACCACAGAAACGGCTGGAATGCGGAAGCGTTCCGCGGCCGCTATAGCGAGATTTTGGAGCGTTACGATTACATCATCGGAGATTGGGGCTATAATCAGCTGCGGCTGAAGGGCATGTACCACGATGGGCAGTCCAAGATCGCGAAAGAATCCCAATTTTCTTTTACGACCGACTATATTACGGAGCATTGCAACTTCGGCTGCGCCTACTTCGTTCTTCGCAAGGTGAAGGACATGAAGGACGTCAAAGATCCGGAGGAAGCGGCGCAGTACCAAGATCTCGGCGAGATCAAGGAGCCGGTTCGCGAATATCGCGTAACGCATAAGAACAAGGATAAAGACAAGGATGCGGCCAAAGAAAAAGGCGATCATCCGGCAGCAAAAGACCGCAAGGAACATCGGGGACGCGGCGGCGATCGGGATGCCAAGCATCCGCGCGGCGAGCGTACCCAAGAGGCAAGCGAGAACGAAACAAAAGAAAAACCGCAGGGACAATCGGGCAAGAAGCACTCCAATCGAGGAGAGCGTCCCAACCGTGACAGTCAGAATCGTGAACGCGATAAGGAGAAGTCGAGAGCTTCCGGCGGCGAGCATCATCCGCGTAACCGCAAGCGCGAAGATCGAGGCGGGGAGCAACGAGCAGCTACAGACAACCGTTCGGGCGCAGAAAAAAGCTCAAACGGGGAAGGACGCCCAAATACGGAAAACCGTCCGAATGGAGAACATCGTTCCGGACATCGTCAAAGCGGCGGGGAACGTTCGAATCGCGAACAATCCGCTTCCGCCCAGCCGCAACAGGCACAGCAAGCAGCGGCTAATCCCGCAGCAAATCAGCGCACGGAGTAATATTGGATAACGAGCAATACGAAATCACGCAGTGCCAAGCAGGCAAAAGAAGCCGTTTTGTATAGGCGGCAGGCGTGCACGGCTGTGTAACAGCAGCAGTAAAAGACACATAAAGAAGCGGCTCCCGAAGGGGCCGCTTCTTTATGTGTCAAAAAAATCCAACATAACTGGAAGCGAGAAGACGGAGAGAAAATTCGGTTCAAGACGCCTTTGAGCTTGGAAAACTTCAACTAAAAATTCCAATCGACTTTTCCAAGCGAAACAGCGAATTGTGAAGCATTTCGAAGAAATGCACTTCGGAAGCGTATGCCGGCAATTTTTCTCGCAGTCTTCTCGCTTCCCCCTCTACCCCAAGAACGCTTCACGTACCCGATTCCAGAACGGGAACGGACGGTAACGGGCGAAGCTGATTTTTTGGCTCGATACGCGGCATCGGACCGACACCAGATCGTCGATCGTCAGATAACGGTGGTCCATCGTAAGGATCAGACGCTGCTCTTTGCGCGAATAAATGTCGCAATGATGATGCTTCGGGAGCACGAGAGGCGAGCCTAGCGTACGGAAGACCCGATTGTTGATCGAAGCGATCTCCGCGATTTGCAAAGCTTCGAGCGTCGGGTGCATGATCGCGCCGCCGAGACCCCGGTTGTAAGCGGTGCTGCCCGAGGGAGTGGATACGCAAATGCCGTCGCCCCGGAACATTTCGAATACTTCGTCGTTGATATCGATCTGCACGACCATCGTCGCTTCGGCGCCTTTGATCGCGAATTCGTTTAGCACGGTGTGGATCGAGGTGCCGGATTTGCGCTCGATCTCCAGCTCCAGCAGCGGATACTTGACGATCTTCGGACCCAGTCCGCCTTCGCCGGCGCCCGACATGAATTCGATGAGTTTGGGCAAATCTTCGGCTTTCCAGTCGGCGTAAAATCCGAGATGGCCGGTATGGACGCCGACGAACGCGATCTCCGGAATCCGGTCGATGAACGAGTGGAACGCATGCAGCATGGTTCCGTCGCCGCCGATCGAGATCACGATCTCCGGCGATTCGGAATCCATCTCGAACCCTTTTTCGGCTGCGAGTTTATGAAATTGTTGGCTGAGGTCGATCGACAGTTGGTCGCCGCGGTCCAGTACATAATATTTCAACGAATGAACGCTCCTTTGCTCGGAGTTTTACCTTACGGTCGGCATATGCTGCCGATGCCTTTTCCCGTTCATTTTAACATGCCGGGGGTAAGAGGGCGCACAAAACTTTTTTTTGTAAGTTTTATCCTTAATCTTAGGGAAAGCGGTTGCAAAATGGCTTTATTTTTCGATGATCTGTGATAGAATAAAAAAACCAAACTTTTAACTGCTTATCTCGGTCTTTTGGCGGATGACATGTTTTCGATATCGACATTTGTCCTTAAATTTGATACGGACGGAGTGGTCACATGAGTATCGTAACGGCTATTATGGTATGTGCTTTTGTCTACGTGATCCGCATTTCTCTCGACCATCCGGGGGAAGAGGAATGGAGCGGGTATTAAGATTCGGTTTGGAAAACAAGACCGTGGGTTCCGGGGGACGGACGTACGGTCGCAACGAAGCGTCGGTGACCCACCTGACGCTTTTTTGTTTTTCCTTGCAAACTGCGTATAAAGAAGGGTCTGAAACGGCTCGTGGTTTGCTATAATACAAAGGTATACAGATTGCCACCACGAAGGAAAAGGGGAAGCGGGTAATGAGCATGGATTCCGGACTGACCATCTATCAGCAGCTCGGCGAATCGGACGGACTGCGCAACATCATTGAGACTTTTTACGGGAACGTCGTGCGCGAGCCGCTTCTGGCTCCGTTGTTCCCTGAAGATATGGGACCTGTCATGGAAAAGCAACATCAGTTCCTGACCCAATTTTTCGGCGGCCCGCCGCTGTTTTCCGAGCAGCACGGCCATCCGATGATGCGGGCGAGGCATATGCGTTTTCCGGTGACGAATGAGCGTGCAGATGCCTGGTTGGCTTGCATGAACGCTTCGCTACAGGAAAACGGCGTGGAAGACGAGCTGCGCGAATTCGTGATAGCCCGGTTGAAAGGCCCGGCGTATCATTTCGTCAATACCCCTTAATCGGGAAAATGAAGCGCCGCCCGCATCGGTGCGACGAGTCGTTCCAAATGAAAATCGGCGCACGGCGCCTGCTGTTTCTGCCGCCCCGTCCCACTCCTGAATGTAGAAAGAAGGGCTTACGATTATGGAAATCGATCCGCTGTTTCAAATTACGACCGCTTGCGTGTGCTGCGAACAGACGTTTCAAACGAGCCGCGTGCGGCCGAGTTTCAAACAGACGATCCGGCGCGATACGGACTTTTGCGCCTATTATAAAAATGAAAACCCGGATTTTTACGTCGTTCGTGTTTGCCCGCATTGCGGCTTTGCTTTCACCGAAAATTCGGCGGCCAAGCTGACGGCCGATCAACGCAAGCTGTTCGAAGACAAGGTCGGAGCGACGGCGAAAAAGAAAGATTACGAAGGCAAACGCACGTTGGAATCGGCGTTGGAGACGTATAAATTGGCGCTGATCTGTGCCCAGGTGATTCGGGACAAGGAACGGATCATCGCGAGCTTGCTGCATCATATCGCGTGGCTGTACCGTTACGCGGGCAACGAAGAGCAGGAAGTGCGGTTTATCGGCTTTGCGCGCGATTCGTATGTGCGCGTGTATGAGACAGAAGCTGCGGGACCGAACGATGCGCGGCTGATGTATCTGATCGGGGAGCTGTGCCGTCGGTTAGGGGAATTTAATGAAGCCGTTCGCTGGTTCTCGCGTGTTATTCATGATCAGCGCATTATGGATGCGGGGATGATTCGGGCATCTCGGGAGCAGTGGGCGACGCTGCGCGAGGAGATGTTGGCGCGCAAAATGGAGTTGCCGTCGGAGATGCAGCAGTCTTAGGTTTTGACTTTCGGCGGCGGGGGGGATGGTGAGGCGCTGCGGGGTGGTGAGGCCTTCTAGCATATGCTTACGTAGCCGCAAGAATTCTTCTTGCGCTTAGCTGTTGTCCCCCGGCTTCCTTTTGATTAGAGTAGGAAGGCGGGAAGCCGGGGGACAAAGGCGATGTTCCGCTTCCGCTCCACGGTCTTCGGCTCTCACCACCCCTCCGCTCCGGTTTCATCGCGTGCGGGGCTTCAAAGCTAAGAGCAAGACTGCTGCTTCTCCTTCTTATGGGGGAGAGAAACGTGGAAGGGCAAGGTCGGCGTGAATGTTGTCGGCTTTTTTTGTTGTCTATGTTTATAGTGAGGGCGGGCTCTGCCTTATTGGGTGGTTGTGGTTAGTGGGACACGGTGACCGTTAGGATAGAGATAGATTGCTGCGTCCGGGGATATGGCTTATCGTTTCAGGTTTTAACGGATCGAGGTGACGCTTAGAACATATTTTGAGCCATTTTTGAGCTGGAAATTGATATATGGAGCGGCTAAAGGATATACGATCCGTTAGAGGCTGAAAGTCGATTGAGGATTTTAGACATTAAAGCGTTGGAGTATTAGAAATCACGTTTCTGAATTTCAACGGGATTTCGATATGTACATGACGGTTTGCATTTTCGCTTCATAATCATAACGATCTATAGCGTTCGGTACTTTCTTGATGTGTTTTTCTCTTTTGGAAGTTATGCTTGATTGCGTTTCTATTTTCTTCATACGAAATCCAAGACGTGCGCTGTTTATACAAATGCACGTCTTTTTCTTTTTTCGAAAACCTTCTGCTATCCATGTAACTTATATTGACGCATAACCTTCGCCAACCTAAGATAGTGCTGTATATCTTCGAAAAAGGTTTTTTCAGAATGAATCAGTAAGATACAGCAAGTTTTGTTGAAAATACAGGAATAATCAGCAAACAACGAAACGGGGGATTTCAATGACCGGGATCGGAAGCGAGGATAAGGCAAAAGAAAAAGTGGTGTTTTCAAGGGAATATCCGATTCACCTTTCGGACACGATCGGCGTGACGACGCAGTATCAGAGGCTGCATGCGCACGACGCGTTGGAGATCAATATGATCAAGGCAGGCACGGGCTACTATATTATCAACGGGATCACGTACGATTTTCAGCCGGGAGACATTGTGCTGATCGATTCTGCCGCGCTGCATTGTGCTTATGAACGGGAAGGATTGGTTATGCAGGTGATCACTTTTGATGCGGCCTGGTTTATCGGCAATCAACGCTCCGACCCGGATGTGTTAAGTGCCTTCAAAGAAATGGGCGTGTATTTTACACATATCCTCGACCGAGATAACCCTCATCTCCCCGCTCTGCGCGAACTGCTTTTGGCTATTCAAGAGGAGCATGAAGCGGCGCGTCCTTCCTATGTTTCCGTCGTTTACGCGTATATGCTGCAATTTTTCGTACAGGTCAACCGTCATTTTCGCCAGGAGAATATTCAGCAAAATATAGGGAGCGTGTCCCATGCCCAACTTGAGAAAATGCGCCGCGTGATCCGGGAGATGGAGGAGCGTTACTCGCATGCGTGGACATTGGAGGAATTGGCGGCGCTGGCGTATTTGAGTCCTTCGCGCTTCAGCGATATTTTTCGGCGTACGGTCGGCGTGTCGCCTCTCATGTATCTGATTCAGATTCGTTTGGAACATGCGTATCAGCTTCTGGAAACATCCGATCTCAAAATTGTCGATATCGCCATGGAATGCGGATTCCGCACGCTGTCGAACTTCAATCGGCTGTTTAAAAGACATATCGGAACCGAGCCCCGGCATATCCGAAGTAAAGCTCATGCCTGCGGCAGTAAGATAGTACCGGTTTATGATCGTTTTGGCGGAGTAGAAGAGCATTCGTCTGAGTAAGATTGAGTCAGGAAAAGTAACTTGAAAAGTGACTCCTACTCACACCTTGTTCGAAAAACGTACAAAAGCGTATCGGAAAGGAGGTTCATATGCAGAATACCAGCCACCGCGTATCCATCGAAAAAAACAAAGCCAAGCCGTCGCTGCCCAAACGTTTCGGTCGGCAATGGGATCTTCAACTCATGGTGCTGCCGCCGCTGCTGTTCATCTTCGTATTCAGCTACATTCCGATGTACGGGGTACTGATGGCATTCCAGGATTACAGCTTGTTCGAAGGCTTTGCAGGCAGTCCGTGGGTGGGTTTCAAGCACTTCGAGATGTTTTTCAACGCGCCGGAGTTCTGGACAGTCATTCGCAACACGGTCGTGATCAGTCTGCTGAAGCTGCTGATCGGATTCCCGGCTCCGATTATTTTGGCGCTGCTGCTGAACGAAGTCAGGAACCGGGCGTTCAAAAAGGTCGTGCAAACGATCAGCTATCTGCCGCACTTTCTGTCGTGGGTCATCGTGTCGGGCTTCGTGATGTCGATGCTGTCCACGGAAAACGGGAGTGTCAACATGCTGCTGCAAAACCTGAATCTGATCGAAGAACCGATCAATTTCCTATCTTTGCCGCAATACTTTTGGACGATTCTGGTGACGACGGGCGTGTGGAAAGAAATCGGCTTCGCCTCTATCGTCTACCTTGCGGCAATCGCGGGCGTCGATCCGCATATGCACGAAGCGGCGGCGATGGACGGGGCGGGCAAGCTGCGTCAAATCTTTTCGATCACGCTGCCCGCGATCATGCCTGTCGTTATCGTGTTCCTGATTCTGGCGATCGGCAACCTGCTCAGCGCCGGCTTCGAGGATATCCTGCTGCTCGGCTCCAACCCCGTGCTGCGCGACGTAGGCGACGTACTCGATACCTATGTGTACCGAACCGGTATTCAAAACAACCGCTACTCGTACGCGACAGCGGCCGGATTGTTCAAGTCCCTGCTCGGCGTGCTGCTGTTGGTAGGAGCAAACTACGCGGCGCGTAAGTCGGGCAACAGCCTTTGGTAGATCATAAGCCGTTCAATCCGAAAGGAGGCCCACTCCCATGAAACAATCGGCGGGTGACCGCGCACTGCTTATCGTCATTTACGCGCTGCTCGCGATCATGGCTTTTGTCTCGTTCTACCCGTTCTGGAACGCGGCCGTCATCTCGTTCAACAACGGGACGGACACGATGCGCGGCGGCATCACGTTTTGGCCCCGGTCGTTCACGCTCGAAAATTACGCTGTGGTGTTCGAGGACAGCCGTCTTATCAACGGCTTCGTCATCTCGGTGCTGCGAACGGTCATCGGCACGCTGCTGTCGATCGGCGCGACCGCGATATTCGCTTACGGCATGAGCAAGTCCGAGCTGATCGGGCGAAAAGGCTATATGGTCTTTTGCATCATCACCATGTATTTCAGCGGCGGATTGATTCCGACGTTCCTGCTGATCCGTTCGCTCGACCTGTTCAACAGTTTTTGGGTCATGGTCATTCCGGGGCTCATCAGCGTGTGGAACATGATTATTTTCCGGACCTTTTTCAAAGGCATGCCGGCAGGATTGGAAGAATCGGCCAAGATCGACGGGTGCTCCAATTGGGGCGTGCTGCTTCGTATCGTGCTGCCGCTGTCGGGTCCGGTGATCGCGACGCTGTCTCTTTTTACCGCCGTCTATCACTGGAACGACTGGTTCACGCCGAGCATCTATATCAGCAACGCCGACCTGCTTCCGATCCAGACCAAGCTTCAGCAGATCCTCAATTCCAATATCATGAGCGAGCAGATGGCCCAGATGGATTCGGCGGCGCAAGGTCGGATGGGGCGGATGAAAGCCGTGACTACCAAGTCGCTGTCGATGGCAACGATGATGGTCGCGACGATTCCTATTTTATGCGTGTATCCTTTTCTGCAAAAATATTTCGTGAAAGGCGTGCTGGTCGGTTCGCTCAAGGAATAGACAAAGCGACGAAGGGGGCAAAATAATGAGAAATGGGAAAAAAGCGTTCGGATGGGGTTCGGCGCTGCTGGCGTTGACGTTGGCTTTGACGGGATGTACGGGCGGAGGAGGCTCAAGCGCTTCGGGCGAAAGCAAAGGTGGGGAGGGCGGTACGACCGAAGCGTCGGGAGCGGCTTACGTGCTGGGCGAGCAGCCGTTGGAGTTTTCTTTTTACGGCCATTACGACTGGTACACAATGCCGAACTGGGGCGAAGACAAAGCATCGGAATGGATCAAAGACAACAAAAAGGTCAACGTCGTGCCAATCAGTTCAGGTGGCAACGCCAAGCAAAAGCTGAGCACGATGATCGTATCGGGCGAGCTGCCGGACGTGATCTGGACCGAACGCGGAGCCGACGTGGAATCGCTGCGGAAAGCCGGGGCGCTCGTGCCGTTCGACGACTATTTGGATAAATATCCGAATCTGAAAAAGTGGGCCGGGCAGGAAACGATCGACATGCTACGTGCCGAAGACGGCAAACTGTATCAGTTCCCGAACTGGTATACGACGCAGCCGAACGGCAACGCGGGCTATCTGGTCAACAAAAAAATCTACAACGAACTCGGCGCGCCATCTCTTGAAACGACCGACGATCTGTACGACTATCTGACGCAGGTCAAAGCCAAGTACCCGGATGTCGTGCCGCTCGAAGTCGGGCAATCCGCGGCGGGCGTGGATATCATGACGTCGGCTTTTGCGGAAAACCGTCCTTATCAGTATAGCTCGCTCAGCATGAAGGCGATCCCGTCGGGCGATACGCTCACCTCCGTGTTCACGGACGGCGTGTTCCGCGAGACGCTGGTGTACGCCAACCGGCTGTACCGCGAGAAGCTAATGAGCCAGGATGCGTTTACCCAGCCGCTCGAACAGGTGGAACAGAAGATCGTCACGGGCAAAGCGGCGGTCTACGTGGCATCGAGTCCGACCGAATTCGGCGCGATCGGCAACTCGATTCTGAGCGCGGAAGACCCGGAAGCGGGCTATATCATGGTCTGGCCGGTGCATAAAGAAGGTCTGGACAAAAACAAGATTTTCCCCGGCACGTACAATCAACTGGGCTGGAACGTTAGCGTGATCACCAAATCGGCGAAAGACCCGGAAGCCGTGTTCGCGTTCCTCGATTGGCTTACCGGTCCGGAAGGCCAGCGAATCAGCATGTGGGGACCGGAAGGACTGTATTGGGACGGCGTGGACGAAGAGGAAGCGCCCAAGTTCACGGAAGCTTTTACCGCCGATACCAAAGGACGCGACGAATTGATGAATTCCACGGTCAATCTGCAATGGGTCGGCAATACCGTGTACGTGGACAATTCCAAAATGAAGTTCGAATCGACGCTGCCGGAGGACAAAAAAAGCTGGGAAACCAAATGGCAGTCGGAGATCACGTGGAAAACGCAGTATGATACGACGGAATTCGTCAATCTGAACCCGGCCGGCGATACGAACGAAGGCATCATCGAGCAGAGCGTCGGAGAGATCTACGAGAAAGCCAAAGCGCAAGCGATTCTGAACGCAGGCAGCGAAGACGAAGTATTGGCGATTCTGGATCAGGCGGAAAAGGACGCCCAGCAGGTCGGGTACGCGCAATTGCTGGAGTACAAAACGCAGAAGTGGAAAGAAAATCTCGAAAAGCTGGGGAGGTAAACGCGGCGAATCGGAGAGGAGCAACCTTTTGAACTATTATTTGGGCGTTGACGGAGGAGGCAGCAAAACCTTGGTCGTCATCTGCGACGAGACGGGCCGCATCGCGGGACGGGCAACCTGTGGCTGCGGCAACCATCAGCTCGGCGTCGAGCTTGCGCAGCGCAATATTCAAGCCGCGGTAGACGAAGCTTTGCAGCAAGCCGGGATCGGCAAAAAGCAGGTGGTTCGATCCGTGTTCGGACTTGCGGGAGCGGATCGTGAAGCGGACTTTCGGATTTTGCGGCCCATGATCGCGGCGCTGGACATGGGCGAACATGAGATTGTTTGCGATACGGTGATCGGGTTGCGGGCCGGCACGAGAAGCGCTCACGGCGTGGTCGTGATCTGCGGATCGGGCACCAACTGTTACGGCATTAATCGGCAGGGAGAGGAGCTTCAAGTCGGCGGCTTCGGCTATGCGTTTGGAGATTTCGGCGGCGGATCGGATCTGGCTGTCGAAGTTTTCCGCTCGGTGATCCGCGCTTGGGAAGGGCGCGAACCGTCCACGCTGCTGTCGGCACCTGCGTTGAGCATGCTGGCGATGGGATCGGAAGAAGAGATGTTCCATCATTATCTCGACCACGGACGGCGTATTCCGAGAGATCTGGCGAGACTGTTGTTCGAAGTGGCCGAGCAGGACGAGACGGCGCAGGCGATCTTGGCCAGGCAGGGCCAAGAGCTGGGGAAGGCGGCGGGTGCGGTGATTCGCAAGCTGGGGATGGAAAGCGATCATTTTGACCTGGTGATGGCCGGAAGCATTTTGGCGCGCGGGGACAGCCGGTATATTTTGCCGCATCTGGACGCGCAAATCCGGGAGCTGGCGCCGGGCTGCGAATTGGCGGTTCTGACGTTGGAGCCTGTCGCGGGAGCGTTGTTTATGGCGATGAGCCAGGGGGAAGGCGTAGATGAAGAAGTCTACAGTCGAATCCATAACCAATTAAGCGTAAAGGCGGCGAGCGTATCATGAGCAAAAAGCTGAAGATTGCGGTCATCGGAGGCGGTTCGTCGTATACGCCGGAGCTGATCGAAGGATTCCTTTTAAACTATGCGACATTTCCCGTGACAGAGATCGTGCTGGTCGATATACAGCCGGGATTGCGCAAACTGACCACGGTCGGCAAGTTGGCCCAGCGTATGGTCGCGAAATCCGGATTGCCGATCGAGGTCAAGTTGACGCTGGATCGACGCTCGGCACTGGCGGGGGCGGATTTCGTGTCCACGCAGATGCGGGTCGGCATGCTGGAAGCACGCGGCTGGGACGAGAGCATTCCGCTTAAGTACGGCATGATCGGGCAGGAAACGACCGGGCCGGGCGGCATGATGAAAGCGCTCCGTACCATTCCGGTGCTGCTGGACGTGGCGAAGGATATGGAGGAGCTGTGCCCGGACGCCTGGCTGCTCAACTTTACCAATCCCGCGGGGATGGTGACAGAGGCGATCAACAAGCACTCGCGGATCAAAACGATCGGCCTGTGCAATTCCCCGATCGCCGCGTACAAATGGTTGTCGAAACTGTACGAGGTTCCGGCCGAGCGTATCTATTGCGAATTCGCCGGACTCAACCATCTGCATTACATCAGCCGGATCGAAATCGACGGACTATCGAAGCTGGAAGAACTGCTGGATAACCGGGACGGCTACTCCGCGAAAAACGTTCCGCAGTACGAATGGAACGGCGCGCTGCTGCGTACGTTGAAGGCCATTCCGTCGTATTATCTGAAATACTTTTACCTGCACCGCGAGCTTCTGTCCGAACAGCAGGAAGCGGCGGCAAAAGGAGAGACGCGCGCGGAAACGGTGCAACGTCTGGAGGACGAGTTGTTCGAGCTGTACGAAGACGTCAACCTGGCCGAAAAGCCGAAGCAGCTCGAACAGCGCGGCGGCGCTTATTATTCCGAAGCCGCCGTGAAGCTGATGAACTCGCTGTACAACGACAAAGGCGATATCCAGACGCTGAACGTCGCCAACAACGGCATTCTTGATTTCTTGCCGGACGACGCCTGCATCGAAGTCAACTGCAAAGTGCTTGCCAACGGCCCGATTCCGGTTCCGGTGCAGACCGTTCCCGAAGCCGCCAAAGGCTTGATCCATGCCGTGAAAACGTATGAACAGCTCGCCATCCAGGCCGCCGTAACCGGAAGCCGCGAGCTTGCGTTAACCGCTTTGGCGCATCACCCGTTGGTTCCGTCGGTTAACGATGCGGAGAAGATGCTGGATGAGATGTTGGAGCGGAATAAGGCGTATTTGGGATCGTTTTTCCGGGATGCAGTAGCTTTGCGGTAACAAGGTAACAAGCGTAGGAGTGAAAACGACAAAAAAGCTTATTGCGTGCTTCATTGCCTTTTAGTCAATGTGCAAACCGAATATTCGAATGACGCGAGCCTACATTGACTAAAAAGCAATGTACGATCGTATTTCATTCTATTTTTTACAACTTCGTCTCTGTACATTGCCTAATCGTCAACGTAGCTTGATCTAACTCCCCAATTCCGTTGCTACACTGCCTAATTGTCAACGTAACAGCTTTCCGATCCCAAATTGGCTCACGCTCCCCCCGCTCTCGTTCAATTTCTCAATTATCGTAAACTCAAAAGACCTTCGAAGCGCACGTGGCTTCAAAGGTCTTCGTTTTGTTCTTCATCTTTTCCAAATCCCTAAACACGGGCGTCAAGCCTCGTGTTTGTTCGCCCTTTGAAAATCCAACGTAGCTGGTAGGGAGAAGGCGGAGAGAGAAATTCAGTGAAAAACGCCTTTGAACCCGGAAAAATTCCACTCTAATATCCAATCGACTTTTCCGGGTGAGACAGCGTTTTAAACCGAATTTCTCTAGGGCGTGTCTTCAAACCTGCCAATGTGCATCTTTTGCCGCCTTTTCGCCCTCTCCTACGTCACTTTCCCTTGACGTGCCCCGGCACGCCTTCGGAAAAGTTCCTTGTTGAGAACGAAAATTCGGCAAAATCTGCTTCCATCGAGGTTTGAAGACACGCCCTAGGAGCCTTCTCCCTCCCCACGCTCCAGACTTCCACCCCGGGCGAAAGCAAAACGGCTACTTCACAACCGTGTCCGTCATCAAATAATCGTCGTCGCAGTCCAGCACCGTCAACCGACCATGACAACAAGGAAAAACCGTCAGCCGCTTTTTCCCTGTCTGAATATCCGGAATCTCCGAAGGCTTGATCGGCAGCAGAACGTTCTCCGCGCCGCAAAACGGGCATGTTGGAACCGTCAAATCACCCATCATGCGGTCGTACGGCAAAGCTTTTTCAAAAGGAATCATGGATTACGTATTCCCTTCGGCGTTGTTTTCAGGCTTTGCGTTCGCCGCCTCGGCCGCTTCCTGTTTCGCCAGCTCGGCGAGTCGTTGCATCAGAATATGCTGCGGCATATGCATCAAATGTTCGATCGGAACATTTAATTGTTTGGAAAGCTTGATCGCCGTGTCCGGCGAGATTTGCAGAGGTCTCATTACGTGTTCCCTCCCGTGTCAGATTTGGCTTCATGAGACGTTTTCGCTATAGTTATACTGTACCATGCGGCCTTGTCAAACACCATATAGCGGCTTGGTCCAAGCGGCAAGGCGCATGAACGGAACGTGTCGGACTGTTTTGCTTCTCCATCATTTTCAAGACGAAAGGTGCGAATAAAAATGAGCAACCGCTTGAGACAAACCTGGGATTTGGAAACTATTTTTCCGGGAGGATCGTCTTCGAACGAGTTTGACGCTTTTCTGAAAAAACTGGCGGCAGACGTCGATACGTTGGCTGCGCAGATCGGAAGTTTGAACCCGCCTACGAGCGTGGAGCAGACCGAAGCTTTTGACCCTGTTTTCGAAAACGTTCAAAGTGCTTCGGCCCGCTTCCGCCAAGCCGGGGCGTTTGTATCCTGTTTGAGCGCGCAGGATCAGAATGACCAGAAGGCAGGCCAATTGTCGGCACGCGTAGGCTCGATCCGCGCGCGTTGGCAAAGCGTCGTCGCGACCTTCGACAGCGTTTTGCAAAATACGGAAAACGCGGTGTGGGAAGCTTGGATGGCGCGCGACGCTGTCGCTCCGATTTCGTTTAACCTCAGCGAAAGCCGTTCCCAGGCACGCGACAAAATGATGCCGGAGCTGGAAAGTCTGGCTCTTTCGCTGTCGGTCGACGGATACCAGGGATGGAGCAGTTTTTATAATACGATCGTTCGCCACGTCCGCGTGAAGTTCGAAGAAAACGGCGAGACCCGGCTGCTGTCGGCGGCCCAAGCCGCGAACAAGCTGGGTTCGTCCGACCCGAAGCAGCGCGAAGAGATGGGGCGCAATTGGGAACAAGCCTGGACGGACGTAGAAGATTACTGCGCGGATACGCTGAACCATCTGGCCGGCTTCCGGTTGTCTTTGTATGAAAAGCGCGGATGGGACAATGTGCTGCGCGAGCCGCTGGAAATCAATCGGATGTCCGATCAGACGCTTTCCACCATGTGGCAGGTCATCACGAATAACAAGTCTGTTTTTGTCGAGTATTTGAATCGCAAAGCCCAACTGCTCGGCACGGAAAAGTTGGGCTGGCACGACGTCGACGCGCCGATTGGCGAGTCGGAATCGAAGATCCAGTACGATGATGCCGCCGATCTGATCGTAGAGCAGTTCCGCAGCTTTAGCCCGCGCATGGCCGATTTTGCCCAACGCGCGTTCGACAACCATTGGATCGAAGCGGAAGACCGCGCGGGCAAGCGTCCGGGTGGATTCTGCACGGCGCTTCCGCTGACCAAACAAACCCGTATTTTCATGACCTATAGCGGCACGGCGTCCAATGTTTCCACGCTGGCGCATGAGCTGGGACACGGATACCATCAGCACGTTATGGATGAGCTGCCGACCTTCAGTCAGCGCTATGCGATGAATGTGGCGGAGACCGCTTCTACGTTTGCCGAGATGATCGTTGCCGATTCGTTGGTGAAAAAGGCGGCGACAGAGGAAGAGCGGATCGTGCTGCTCGAAGACAAGATTCAGCGCAGCGTAGCCTTTTTCATGAACATTCATGCACGCTTCCTGTTCGAGACCCGTTTCTATGAGAAACGCCGTTCCGGTCTGCTGACGCCTCAAGATTTGAGCGAGCTGATGGTCGAAGCGCAAGAAGAAGCATTCTGCGGCGCGCTGGACGATTATCATCCGCACTTCTGGGCATCCAAGCTTCATTTTTACAATACGGGAGTTCCGTTCTACAATTTCCCTTATACATTCGGTTATCTGTTCAGTGCAGGGATCTATGCGCAAGCGCAACGCGAAGGACAAAGCTTTGCCGACAAGTACGATGCGCTGCTGCTCGATACCGGCCGTATGACTGTCGAGGAATTGGCGTCGAAGCACTTGGGCGTTGATCTGACAAAACCGGACTTTTGGCAGGCTGCGGTAGATATGAGCGTGGCCGACGTCCGATCTTTCCTGGATATGACCGCATCGAAAGTTGGATAATCAAAAAATAGAATACTGAAAAGTGAAAGAAATTAATTTGAAAATCTTGGCATATCTTTTGGACAGTTAAAAATTAAAACTCGAAAAAAGGCGAGCAGAAGTCGAATCTGCTCGTCTTTTGTTTGTTTATGACTTAAAATTGGTGGTTATTTGCATTTAAATAGTCATATTTGACCAATTCTTTAGGACTGTATTGAAGGTGGCAATTCATCCATTTATAATGAGACTTAAGCGCTACATACCGGTATAAAAGGCTAAACACTGCACGTATTCAGGTGTTACTTATGAGGGGGACTAGCATGTTTGTCGTTAATGAATATTCGCTTCCCAGACAGCTTGATATCGTATTCAAGGAATTGAGCGAAGAGTTGTCCGGGCTTGAAGCAGGTACGTTGTTCATCCAGATCCGTAATAATGTCGTAGGTAAATTTGGCATTCGTCATACGCCGCTTGCGGGACGTGACGGTCATGTCGAAGGTCCGGAGCATGGATTGAATGAACAACAGATTCGTACCTTCCGCAATATGGCGATCGAGTCGCTCAATTACAAGAAAAGCTGGACGCACGGCGAGATCAATTATGATTTTGCTATCCGCAAAGCCGCAATTATGGTGGATGCCCAGTTCGAGTCGAACTACAATATGGCCAGCAGCATGATTCGCTATCCAAAGCCTGCTTACAAGGAAGTTCGTTCTGAGCTTTCTTAACAAGCGTTTATGGAGAAAGATGCGTATCCGGAAAGGGAGCTGGATGCGCATCGGCAGCAAGCCTGTACACGTCGGATAGATTGACAAAAACTTTACGCGACTTGTATGATGGGGAACAAATAGCATCGGGCGTACGCCCGGCGAAACGCTATGATGAGGACAAGTAAACGGGTGCAGTGTTCTACAGAAAGCTGGCGGTCGATGCAAGCCAGTGAAGACGCATCTGTCGAATGGACCTCGGAGTGCCATGCTGAAATGGGGATCGAACCTCCAAAATAGGCTGGCCGGGCTCGCTTCCCGTTATCGGAGCAGTGAAGATCGGTTGCAGGCATGAATTCTACCGATAAATAAGGGTGGCACCACGGCTCACGTCCCTTGCGGACGGGGCCTTTTTGCGTTTTTCGGCTTTTATGACCAGGAGTAAACAACAATTGGAGGCATGTAACGTTATGAAAAAAGTACTATCAGGCATTCAGCCAAGCGGTCAATTGACAATCGGTAACTATATCGGCGCGATTAAAAACTTCGTTGCGCTTCAGCATGATTATGAGTGTTTTTTCTCGGTGGTTGATCTGCATGCCATTACGGTTCCCCAAGATCCTGCGGCACTGCGCGAGCAATCGGAATCGGTAGCGACGCTGTATGCGGCGGCAGGCATCGATCCGGAAAAGTCGAATATCTTCATGCAGTCCCATGTGCGTCAGCATGCCGAATTGGGCTGGTTGATGACGACGCTGACCGGGATGGGCGAATTGGAACGTATGACTCAGTTCAAGGACAAGTCGGATGGCAAAAGTTCGGTTGGAGCCGGCTTGTTCGTATATCCTTCGCTGATGGCGGCCGATATTCTGCTGTATCAGGCGGATCTTGTACCGGTCGGCGAAGACCAGAAGCAGCATTTGGAGCTGACTCGCGATCTGGCCGGACGCTTCAACGCTCGTTACGGCGACTTCTTTACCGTGCCGGAGCCGTATATCCCTAAAGTCGGCGCTCGGGTCATGGGATTGGATGACGCTTCGAAAAAAATGAGCAAGAGCAATGCGAATGCAGGCAGCTACATCGCTTTGCTCGATCCGCCGGACGTGATTCGTAAAAAGCTGAACCGCGCAACGACCGATTCGGGCGGCGAGGTTCGTTACGATCCGGCCGAAAAACCGGAAGTCAGCAATCTGATGGGCATCTACGCGGAATGCACGGGAATGACGCTGGATCAAGTCCAAGCTCATTTTGAAGGCAAAATGTACGGTGCGTTCAAAAAGGAATTGGGAGAAGCGGTGGTTTCCGTGTTGGAACCTTTGCAGCAGCGTTACCACCAAATCCGCGAATCCGGCGAAATCGCACGCATTCTGGCTAAAGGCGCAGAACGTGCGGAAGCGGTCGCGGAAGAAACCATGAAAGGCGTGCGCGATCGGATGGGGTTTTTGCCTAGGTCGTAATCACGATAAAAAGCAGCTTTGCCGATAGTAAGGGCGAAGCTGCTTTTTTCATACTCACAGGTTATGCGGTTGGGATCGCTTTCAAATCAATGGGCGGAATTCGGCGGCACATTGCCTGTTTTGCGCTGGATACGCACTTTGGTGACAAAGCCCCAACCGATATTCAGCACGGCAACAAGACCGACACCCAATGCCAGCCAGGCGCTTTCATTAATCAGGATCGCGCTCAGCGTAACCAGGGCCATCGAAGATACCGCAAACCATAGGGCAAGACCTTTATTCATCGGATAACCTCCGTTTTTCTTTTTAGTATACCTTATTTGGTTAACAAAAATCCAAAATTTCTTCCTTTGAGCTGTACCCGTTTTCCGAAAAAATTCCACATCTTTTTTTGTGAAAGCCATGAAAAACTCATGAAATTGTCAAATTATCGAACTTGTTTATGGAATCGTTGGCAATCGGAAAGGCCTTTGATATGATAAATTTCATAGCGATACCTTTTCTCGGCTTATTTGAAGTCGATTTTAGTTTTTATCGTAACTACCCCAATATGCCGCATGAATAGAAAAGTGCGGATCGGAACGCAAAAGGAGGCAGTAAGCACGTGAGCAAACCACTGAACTATGTAGCCTCGGAAGCCTCTCCCGTATCGGAATCCGTAGAGACGCGGGTGACCTGGAGAGACTTTTTGACGCTTGCAAAGCCGGGCATTCTACGCTCGAATCTGTTTGTGACGCTGGCCGGCTTCTGGTTGGCTTCGCAATGGAACATCGACTGGTTGAATCTTCTCTTCACACTGGCAGGAACGATGCTGATTGTCGGCGCATCGGGCGTATTTAACAACTATCTCGACCGCGAGATGGATACCAAGATGGAGCGTACGAAGAACCGGGCGCTGCCGACAGGCAAGATTGCCCCGAATGTCGTTCTGACGTACGGGATTGTGCTGGGTGTGCTTGGCCTGGCTATTCTGTTTGCATTTTGTGGAGTCCTGACCGGAATTTGCGGAGCCATCGGTATGTTCGCTTACGTCGTGCTTTACACGATGTGGCTGAAACGTACCTCAACTTGGAGCACGTCGCTCGGCGGAATTTCCGGTGCGATGCCGCCGGTGATCGGTTACGTGGCCGTGACGAATACGATCGATATGGGCGCCGTTCTGCTGTTCCTCTGGATGTTCCTGTGGCAGCCGCCGCACTTCTGGGCACTCGGTATTCGCCGCGTCGAAGAATATCGCGCAGCAGGCTTCCCGATCCTCCCGGTCGTCAAAGGCATTCGCCGCACGCAATGGCAGATGCTGCCTTACATCGTGTTGCTGCTGCCCGTGCCGATTCTGATGTACGCTTACGGCTACGTCGGCATGATCTTCACCGTAGCTTCGATCGCGATCACGGTACTGTGGTTGTTCTTCGCGGTCAAAGGACTGGCGAAAGGTCAAGATCCGGATGCCTGGGGCAAAAAAGTGTTCATGTATTCGATCTATTATATGATGGTTACGTTCTTGTTGATGATTATCGATACCGCACATTGAGTCAAGGTATCGAGTGAGCCGTTGTTCGTCTCTTTTTGGGGACGGGCGACGGCTTTATTCGTGTGGATGCGGCAACGCCGGGCGATGAACCGAAAGTGCGGACACCGATTTATTACGAGCGCTTCCCGCGTCCGTCCAGAGCGGCGCGCCGACGTTCTTTTTCTTCTTCGGGCTGGGAGCGCAGCATTTCCTCGGGATACAGAATGAACTCTTGCAAATCCGTCTTTTCAAGCTGCTGCACGGCGTATTCGTCCGGCGTACCTTCGACACCCGCGTAACCGCGTCTTGTATAGAGATGATCCGCATCCGGGAAAAGGTCGGACAGCAACGCACGGATTTTCCGCCCCGATGAGTCGTTATCCAAAAAAAGATAAACCTCGTCGTCTTTCGCTTCCTTATATAAAGACTCCAGCCTTGCGGAATTCGGCGTGCCGAACGTACAAAGGATTTGAACCTCATCGTCCAAAAGCCGACGCAGCTTGCTCCGATCATTCTTGCCTTCCACGATCACGGTGATCGACATACGCAGTTCGCCTCCTGAGATCCGTAACGGGGTTTTTAACTAAGTGTAGCGATGTCGGGAAGAGATTGCAAAAGAGGTCGTGACAAAACGGCGAAAGCTGACAGAGGGCCTTTTTATCCTGTATAATTGAAAAGCGTGCAGCTTGCCGAAAAAGAGGGGCGCAGCCTGCATGCAAACGAACGTGGAGAACGGAGGAACTGTCCTGTTGAATACGGAAGTGTGGATCGAATTCGTCAGGCAAAACTGGCTGATTCTTCTGATTGCGCTGGTAGCGGTGCTACTGGTTATCAACGTAGTCAAAACGATGATAAAATGGGCGATCGCGATCGTCATTGTTGTAGCGCTGATCGTGTACAGTGGCGTATCGCTTGATCAAATTCAGAATACGGTAACCAGTGTGAAAGACGAAGCGGTGGCAAAGCTTCAAGGCGAAGCACTGAAAATGTTGAAAGAAGAATCTGCCGAGGCCACATTCAAACGAGGCGAAGACGGTTCTTTCGTGGTTCAGACGACAAGTCTGAAGCTTGAAGGCAAGCCGAATGCCACGAGCGTCGAAGTGACGTATCGCGGCGTATCGCTTGGCGAATGGGAGCGCGGGGAGCAAGTGAACGCGCTCATTCGCGCCGCGCAGGCCCGAAGTAAGTAAGATGGAGAAAAAGATGCCTGAACAGCAGGGAATTTTGGCAGCAGGGACGTCCAATATTCGGGAGGTGGAAAAATGCCGAGCGTGGACGTGATAACTCTGGTGTTACTGGCGGTGCTGCTATTGTCCGTGCTTCGGGGAGCCTTTCTGGGAACGCGCCGGACGGCAGCCGGACTAGGTTCGATGTTCAGCCGCCTATTGCTTCGCGTATTGGGCATTTTGGCCGCATTGCTGTTGGCCGGTTGGCTCTCGCCCTATGCGCGGGATTGGGCGGATCGCACACTGCTCGCCATGCCTTCCGGCGAACTTCCGCAATGGAAATCAGCCGGATATGCGTTGCTGGGATTTATTACGGACTTCGCATTGCTACGCATCGCGCTGTTGTTCCTGCTTATTTATCCGATTTGCTTGTTGGCGTTATCGTTGTTGGGCAGATGGCGCATACCGACGAAAGCGGCTCCCAAGAAAAAAGGCAAACGCCGGAAAAGCGGGGCATTCGCGGACCGACTGGGCGGAGCCGGACTGGGTCTGATCGCCGGAGCATGGAGAAGCTTGCTGCTGCTGGCGCTGCTGTTTACCGTTTCCTCCGTATGGCCGGGAAGTCCGCTCAGCCGGTATGCAGAGACGTCACCGGCTTATCGATATACGGCGCAAAAGGTATTTCAGCCGGCGGCTGGCGAATGGATAACGCAGAAGCTTCCGGTGCTCACGGCATCCGCAACGGCGGAATTGGACGGCATTCTTCGGCAAAAGTACGATGCGATCGACCGGAATATTCCAGCCGACATCGCTCAGACAGCGGTTAAGGTCGCAGGATCGGGCAGCGATATGGACCAAGCCAAGAAGCTGTACGATTGGGTCGGAAGCCGGATTCAATACGATTACGACAAAGTCGATAATTATGAGAATAAAGGTATCTGGAAAGAACAAACGCCGCGTGACACCTATGATACGGGGCTGGGTGTGTGCATTGACTATGCGCGTCTGTACGCAGTAATGGCTCGATCCGTCGGGCTGCAAGTCCGTGTCGTGACCGGATTGGGCGCAGACGGACAAGGAGGTTACGGGCCTCACGCATGGAACGAGGTATACAACGCCGGAGAAGACCGCTGGATCGAACTCGATCCGACGTGGGCGTCCGGAGGAGACTGGTTCGACCGCGAGGATTTTGCCGATACCCATATCAAGCAGAGCGTGTTATAGGCATGCTCTCATCAGGCTTTAGGAACATCAAGAGGAGGCGCCCATGAAAGTCCAGGACAAAGAAAAAGAAAACGAAATGCGCCGTCAGCGAAGCTTCGGAATCCGGCTTAATTTATTTTTCTTCAGTGTATTTGCTATTTTCTCCGTCATCATTGTACGGACCGCGATGCTTCAGTTCGTCGAAGGACCGGAACTGAAGGAAGAAGCGGTCAGCCGCGTGACGCGGGATATTCCGATGCAGCCGGTGCGGGGAACGATTTATTCGGCGGATAAAGTGCCGATCGCGTATTCGACGTCCACGCAGACGCTGTACGCGACGCCGCTGAAAAATTACTCGAACAGCGACGAAAAAGGTTTGCAAAACCGTCCCGAGCTCAAAAAAGTCGTTAACGAGCTGCTCGCCAAATTCCAGGAGCTGAATCCGGGCGGAGAACAGCCGACGCTGGAAGAGATGCTGGGCCGCGATCGGCTGGATTTGGAAAATATCAAGCATTACGGCTATATGCCGCGCAAGATCAAAATGGATTTGAACGAAGCGGAAGTCGCTTATTTCAAAGAGCATAAAAATGAATTCAAAGGCATCCTGACGCTTGAGGTTGTGGAGGAAACGAATCGGGAGTACGACACCGATTCTGTAGCCGTCCAAACGGTAGGATATTTATCCAAGTTCAAATCGGTTCGAGAAAATAAAAATTTCCCTTTCTATCAAACGATCTATAAAAATCAAACGACTTCTCCCGATCCGACTGTTCAATATTTGGAAGATGAAATCGTTGGTTATTATGGTCTGGAACAGGAGTATCAAGAAGAGCTTCGAGGCAAAAACGGATACAAACGGATCGAAATCACTCCGCAAAGTATGGCCAAAGAAGGCGGAACCGAAGAAATCGTACCGCCGGAAAAAGGCAACGACGTTTGGATGAGCATTAACAAATATGTTCAAACCGAAACGGAAAAAGCGATCTCGAATCAAATCCAGACGCTTCGTTCTACACATCCTTACGTGTCGACCGGATTTGCGGTAGCTATGGAAGTCGATACGGGTAATGTAGTAGCTATGGCAAGCATGCCGGATTTCGATGCCAATTACTACAATACGGGCAGTATCTCGGCGGATAATTATAATCAGATCGAGAATCTGTATATTAACGGTACGATTCGGGCTAAAGCTCCTGACGATCAACGAAATAAAGCGGAATCCGTTGTTTACATGGGATCGACGATCAAGCCCCTTTCCGTTCTGATCGGTTTGAAAGAAGGCTTGTTTAGTCCATCTACTTATTATTTTGATAGGGGAATAACGTATCTCAACGAATGGGATAAAAAAGGCATCAAAAATGCAGGCGGTCATTATTTGGGCGAAATTAATCCACGAACGGCCATTAAAGAATCTTCCAATACATTCATGATTGATAAGGTCGGAAAGCTTTTGTTAAATAAATACGGTTCCGGCGTTATTAATATTTGGGATGAACACATGAAAGAGTTCGGACTCGGCGTTCTCACTAAAGTCGATCTGCCAGGCGAACAAGCAGGGACGATGGACTATACAAACACCAAAGAAAGTTTGCTAACGCGCATGGCTTACTCTTCTTTCGGCCAGCAAGGCAAATATACAACGTTGCAATTAGCCCAATATACAGCGATGTTAGCTAATCGCGGAGATCGACTCCAACCGCATATAGTTGATAAAATCACGAATTCCAAAGGCGAAGAGGTTTATAAAGCGAAACGCGAAGTATTGAATACGGCGGAGTATTCGGACGAGTATTGGGATTTGATTCAAAAAGGCATGGATACTACGTTAGAAGGTACTTTCGATGATTTCCCTTATGATTTTGCCCGTAAAACAGGTACTTCCACTCAACATATTCGTGGAACGGATATTGATAACGGCGTATTTATTGCTTTCGCTCCGCGCGAAAACCCGAAACTCGCCGTCGCGGTCGTCGTGCCGGAAGGCGGATTCGGTTCGCAAAGCGCGGCGCCGATCGCGCGCAAAATCTTCGACGCGTACGATTACGAATACGGCTTGGATGGCGTGCCTAAAAAGACGCAGCAGCAGTTGAACGAAGACGGAACGCCGATCGAAGGCACCGAAGCGGAAGCCGGGCAAAATCCTTAATCGTAGTGCGTAACGGAGTTTCCGAACAGCGCGTTTAAAAAGTAACGACAACCCAAAACCGATACGAAGGAATCAAATTCGGAACCGGCGGAAAAACGCTCTTTCTAAGGGCGTTTTTTCCGTTCAAGGTTAATCGAGGAGGCAAAGATGAAGATTTTATCCAAAGAAGAACGGGACGATCACCGCAAGCGCAGAAGCTTCGGCGTGCGAATGAGCCTGTTCTTTTTCGTGGTGTTTGTTGTGTTTGCGGTTATCATTATACGGACTGCGGCTTTGCAGTTCGTGGAAGCACCGAAGATCCAGGCGGAAGCCGAAGAGCGTGCGACTCAGGATATCCCGATGAAGCCGGTGCGGGGGACCATTTTCTCGGCGGACGGAGCAAAGCTTGCTTATTCGGAACCGACTCAATCTCTGTATATCACGCTCGAACAAGATTTCAGCAAGGGCGAAGGTTTGAAAAATAGGCCAAAGCTCGATGAAGTATTGAAAGAGATTTTGGTCACTTTTGATGAAAAAGGTAAGTCAACCGTACAAAATCCGACATTTGAAGAATGGATCAAGGTTAAGCAACTTGATGTGAAAAACGAGAAAAATTTCGGGTATTCACAGAGGCTTGCCAAAACCGATCTCAGTGAAGATGAAATTGCGTATTTCAAAGAAAACAAAAATAAATATAAAGGGATTCTGACTTTCGATGTCGTAGAAGAAACTTCCCGGCGTTACGATTCCGATACCGTTGCGGTACAAACCGTCGGTTACGTTAAGCGTTTCGGCTCCGTGCTGGACCCGGACTTCGGCATCGATTTTTACAAAGATATCAAAGCCGGTTTGAGCACACAGAAAGATCAGGGGTTGATGTATACCGAAAGCGAGAATGTAGGTTACTACGGGTTGGAACAGCAATACCAAGAGCAACTTCGCGGCAAAAACGGGTATCGAAAGATAGGCGTTTCCGCGCAGAATACGGCGCAAGGCGTGGAAGAAGTAGTTCCTCCGGTCAAAGGCAACGATATTTGGAGCACGATCAACAAAACGGTGCAAATGGATACGGAAGACGCAATGAGCAAACAGTTAGCGAAGCTTCCGAAGGCCATTTCGGCTTCGGCGGTTGCGATGGAGATCGATACCGGCAAAGTCGTCGCGATGGCCAACATGCCGGATTTCGACGCTAATGTATATCGAACAGGCTCGATCAGCGAAACTGACTCCAAAGCGGTCGAATACTATTATCTCAACGGGGCGATCCGCTCTAAACCGACAAGCAATACAGGCAAAAATGCGGAATCCGTTGTATATCTTGGTTCTACCATAAAACCGCTGAGCGTATTGGTCGGACTTCAAGAGGGATTGATCACGCTTAACACCGGATACGAAGATACGGGAATCGCCGAATATGGGAAAGGCGACGATAAAATTCGTAACGCGGGCAGCCATCCGTACGGTTTTTTAAATCCCGTTACCGCGATTGAGCGTTCTTCGAATACATTTATGGTCAAGAAAATCGGCGAACCGTTATATAACCGTGACGGAATAGAATCTTTGAACGTATGGGACAAGCATATGAAAGAATTTGGATTAGGTGTCAGAACTGGAGTAGATTTGCCGGGAGAATGGGTTGGAGCGGGAGATTACTTCAATGATGCCGACGGTAGCAGCACGCTTTCCCGAATGGTTTATGCATCGTTTGGTCAAAAAGGAAAATACACCGCTATTCAGTTGGCTCAGTATACGGCCATGCTAGCGAATCATGGTTCGCGCGTTCAGCCGCGCCTCGTCAGCAAAATTACCGATCCTGCAACAGGGGAAACCGTTGAAGAGACGACTAGGACCGTTATCAACAAAGTCGACCTGCCCGAAGAATATTGGAACGCGATCAAAAGAGGCATGAATACGAAAGTCGACGATTCCTTTGGCGATTTCGCTTACGATTTCGCCCGTAAAACCGGTACGTCCACGCAAGGCACCGCGCCGAACTTTTTCGACAATGGCGTCTTTATCGCTTACGCGCCTCGCGAAAATCCGAAACTGGCTGTCGCCGTCATGGTGCCGGAAGGCGGTTTCGGTTCCGAAAGCGCGGCGCCGATCGCCAGAGCCATTTTTGACTCGTATGACAAAGTTTACGGTCTGGACGGCACGCCGAAAGCGGAAGAAAACGCGGCGGAAGGCGAAGCGACGACGGACGGCGAGTAAAAGCTTGATATGCAGCCTGCTTCCTTTGGGAAAGCGGGCTTTTTTATGTTTTTAGCATTCATGTCGGAGCAGACTTGCGTTTTCCCTTTTTTTATTTTAAAATTTGCCCTAAGGAAACATTGTTAGTAAAGACAAATAAAAAGTCATGAATAAAACAATTTAGCGTATGGAAAAATTTACAGAGAAAAATTGGTGATTGATCAGGGAGGAGGATCGCATGAACGCACGTGCAAACAAAACAGGTAGCTTGTGGGGACTGCTTTGCGTGATGCTGGTGCTTGTATTGGCCGGCTGCTCGGGTAACGGAAGCGCCCAGGGCGTCAGCGAGGACGGCAAGCTGCTGGTCACGGCCACAACGGGCATGATCGGAGATGCGGCCAGAGAGATCGGCGGCGAGCATGTTGAAGTCACGACGCTGATGGGACCCGGCGTAGACCCGCATTTGTTCAAAGCATCGCAAGGCGATATCCGCAAGCTGGACCGAGCGGCGGTCGTCTTTTACGGAGGACTGCATCTGGAAGGCAATATGGAGCGGGTTCTTGTCAAAATGGCTGCGCAGAAGACTGTTGTTGCCGTAACCGACGACATGCCGAGAGATCGACTGATCGGCTCGGAGGAGACAGGCGAGTTCGATCCGCATGTCTGGTTCAACGTCGATCTGTGGACCATTGCGGCGGAAACGGTTCGCGATACCCTGATCGAGAAAGATCCGGCCAACGCCGAGGCTTATCGGAAGCAGGGCGAACGTTATTTGAACGAGCTAAAAGAACTGGATGCTTACGTGCGTGAGCGCATGTTGGAGATTCCGGCGGAAGGGCGGGTGCTGGTAACGGCTCATGATGCTTTCGGTTACTTTGGCAAGGCTTATGAAGTCGAAGTCGTAGGGTTGCAAGGCATCAGTACGGCAGCCGAGTTCGGAGCCCGAGACGTTAGCGCGCTGCGCGACTATCTGGTTGAACGCAATATCAAAGCCGTGTTCGTCGAATCGAGTCTCCCCGCACGCTCCATGCAGGCGATCGTGGCTGGAGCAGCACAGCAGGGACACGACGTGACGATCGGCGGCGAGCTATTCTCGGACGCGATGGGCGAGCCGGGTACGGACGAGGGCACGTATATCGGCATGATTCGACATAATACGGATACGATTGCGGAAGCATTGAAATAAAACTTCAGCGGATCGAGACAAGGAGGAACGACGATGAAAAAGGAAACTACAGCGGCTGCACCTCTCACCGTATCGGGCATTACCGTAGCTTATCAGCGCAAAGCGGTGGTCGAAGACGTGAGCTTTACGCTTCCCGAGGGCAAACTGGTCGCGTTGATCGGACCGAACGGTGCAGGAAAATCAACGCTGCTCAAAGCCGTACTGGGTCTGGTGCCTTCGATCTCGGGGGCGGTAGCGATCTACGGAGACACGTATAAAAAGATGCGCAGCCGCGTCGGTTACGTTCCGCAGCGCGAATCGGTGGATTGGGATTTCCCGACGGATGCGCTCGACGTGGTCATGATGGGCCGTTACGGTCATCTGGGCTGGATCAAGCGTCCCGGACGCAAAGAAAAAGAGTTGGCGATGAGCACGCTCGACAAGGTAGGCATGGCCGACTTCGCCAGACGGCAGATTAGCCAATTGTCCGGCGGCCAGCAGCAACGGGTCTTTCTGGCTCGCGCGTTGGTGCAGGAAGCGGATCTGTATTTCATGGACGAGCCGTTCGCAGGCGTCGATGCCGCGACGGAGAAGGCCATTATTGCGTTATTGAGTGAATTGAAGCGGGCAGGCAAGACCGTGCTGGTCGTCCATCACGATCTGTCTACCGTTGAAGAATATTTTGACCATGTGCTGTTGTTGAATAAAAAATTAATCGCGGCCGGTCCGGTGGAGACGACGTTCACACCGGAGCTGCTGCACGAGACCTATGGCGGTAAACTGGCGATCGTCAGTTCGAACGGCCGGGAAGCGCTGGTCAAACAATGACGAGGCGGCAAAAGAAGTTGATATCCGAAACAGGCAAACTTCGACGAGTAAGGGGGAAACAACGATGCTCGATTGGCTGATTTCGCTGTGGAGCGATCCGAATACGCGCTGGATTCTGATGGGCTGCACGCTTCTGGGGTTGGGCAGCGGGGTCATCGGCAGCTTTACCTTTTTACGCCGGGAAAGCTTGCTCGGCGATACGTTGGCGCACGCGGCATTGCCAGGCGTTTGTATCGCCTTTATGCTGCATGAAGTAAAATCGGCGTCCCTTTTCCTTATCGGCGCGCTGGTCGCGGGGATCGCCGCCGTTTTCTGCGTCAGTGCGATTACGCGCTGGACGAAGATCAAATCCGACGCCGCCATGGGCATTGTGCTGACGTTTTTTTTCGGCGTCGGCACGGTTATGCTCACGCATATCCAGCATAGCGGCAGCGGCAGTCAAAGTGGTCTGGATAAGTATCTGTTCGGCCAAGCCGCCGCGATGGTGACCAGCGACGTCTATATTCTGATGGGCGTATCGGTGTTATTGGTCGTAGCCGCCATGCTATTGTTCAAAGAATTCAAGCTGATCAGCTTCGATCCGGGGTTCGCGCGCGGCATTGGTTTACCTGTCGGGTTATTGGAACATGCCATGCTGATTCTCACTACAGTCGCGGTGGCAGCCGGAATTCAGGCTGTCGGTGTCGTCCTTGTAGCGGCGCTGCTTATTACGCCTGCCGCCGCGGCACGTTATTGGACGGATCGCTTGCCGGTCATGCTGGCTTATGCCGGAGTATTTGGTGCGCTTAGCGGCGCTTCCGGCGCGGCGATCAGCACGCTTGGCGAAGGCATTCCGACAGGCCCCGTAACGGTGCTTGCCGCTACTCTTCTGTTCGTGCTGTCGCTGCTATTGGCTCCGGGAAGAGGGCTTTTGTCCAAAACGCTCCGCCATCGCAATCTCAAAGCCGATTATGCCCGCTCGGCCGAGCGCGGCGCGCTGAATGCTGCGGAAGGAGGCTCGCAAAAATGATGGACTTTTGGATTATCCTGACCGCCGTATTGGTTGCGAGCACCTGCTCGATCCTGGGCTGTTTCCTGATTCTTCGCCGGATGGCGTTGGTCGGCGACGCGATCAGCCATGCCGTATTGCCGGGGATCGCGATCGCGTTCCTGATGAGCGGCACGCGCGATTCCATGTGGATGCTGCTCGGCGCCACGGCATTCGGTCTGCTGACCGTTTTCCTGATCCAAACGCTGCAAACGTCCGGCCTGCAATCCGACGCTTCGATCGGGATCGTTTTTACCGCGCTATTCGCCGTCGGCGTGCTGCTGATCAGCTTGAACGCGCAGCATATCGACCTGGATCTGGACTGCGTGCTGTTCGGCGAAATCGCGTACGTGCCGTGGGACACCTGGACCCTTGGAGGTACCGACATGGGCCCGAGAGCCGTATGGATGCTGGGCATTACGTTAACCGTGATCCTGCTGCTGCTCGGACTCTTTTATAAACAATTCAAAATCTGCGCATTCGATCCGGCTATGGCCGTTGCTTGCGGAATTCCGGTCCTGCTGTTCCATTACCTGCTGATGGGCATGGTCTCCATGACAGCCGTATCTTCGTTCGAAAGCGTAGGCGCGATTCTCGTCGTTGGCATGCTGATCATCCCGGCCGCAACCGCCTACCTGTTGACCAACCGCCTCGGCGTTATGATCGGACTCAGCGTAGCCGTAGGCATCGTGTCCGCCGTAGCCGGGTATCTTATCTCCTACGCACTCGATGCGTCTATCGCAGGCTGTATCGTGTCCGTAGCCGGCATCCTGTTCATCCTGGCTCTAATCCTGGCCCCAAAAAACGGCCTGATCGCCCGTTTCGCCCGCAGACGCAATACCGCTCAAGCCGTGTAAGCGGCAAGGTTCGATTGTATATGAATTGAAGTTGCTTTCGAAAGTGACTTCGGCGGGGGGGAAGCCTATGCTTGTAATTTCTCCCGCAGCCGCTCAAGCCTCCCTAACGAATAGTTTTCATAGCCCTTCACGAGTGGATTTTTACGGAAAAATCATGGTAATCTAGTAAGGAGAAGCGCCGGATCGGACGGCGGACAGAAGAGGGGATGAGGCACATGACGCTGAGAATCGGAATCGTGGGCACAGGTTGGTTTGCAGGGAAACACGCAGATTTGCTGGCCGGAATCGAAGACGTCGAAATCGCGGGGATCGTCGGCAGCAGCAAAAACAAGGGGGACGTATTCGGTATCCGCTACGATGCGCCCGGTTATGAAAGCGTAACCGACATGGCGGACGCTCAGGTGCTGGATGCGGTATATATCTGCGTTCCGCCGATGGCGCACGGCGAGATCGAGCGCGAGTTGATCGGCCGGGGCATTCCTTTCCTGGTTGAAAAGCCTCTTGGAACGGACGCCGAACTACCGCAGGATATTCTTGGATTTATGCGCCTGAAGTCCCCGGATCTGATTACGTCCGTCGGCTACCATTTCCGGTATCAGGATAATGTGGAGCGTCTTCGCGAAGCGTTGCATCCGGGCCGGATCGGCATCGCGACAGGCATGTGGATGGGCGATATGCCGCAGGCGGAGTGGTGGCGCAGACAAGAGAAATCCGGCGGCCAGTTCATCGAACAGACGACGCATATCGTGGATCTGCTGCGTCATCTGGCGGGCGAGGTCGAGGAAGTTCATGCCGTATACGCGAGCCGTTTCCCGGAAGAAGAATGGGAGCAAACGAATGTCCACGATATCGGAACCGTCACACTGAAGCTCAAAACCGGCGCCGTCGCGAATATCTCCAACACCTGCGTGCTGCCTCCGGGAGTCGGTAAAGCCGGGCTATCCTTTTACACGCGCGAAGGGTTATGGGAGTGGACGACAGGCCATTTGAAGGTGACCAAGGTGAATGAGGAGAGCGTGTTTGCCGAAGAGAGCGACCCCTATGCGAAGCAGACCCAAGCCTTCCTGCATGCGCTGCGTACCGGCGATACGTCGGGTATTTTGTCGGACTATGCGGATGCCTGCAAAACGCAGGAAGTGACGTTCGCCGCCCTGCAATCCGCGTTGACCGGCCGCAGCATCAAGCTGTAACGGAATCCCGTTTTCCCGATCGCCGTCTCAAGCCTTCTTTCGATATAAACCGAAGGAGGGCTTTTTAGTATGCCGAAAACGACTTGTTGAAGCCGCCGTGCGCACATTGGAGCTGACAGGGTAATATGATAGAATGGCGAGAGTGAACACGTTTGGAAAGGGGTAAAACATGACACGTTACGATTATAAGCTGCTTGCGCTCGATATGGACGGGACGCTGCTGAACGACGACCATCAGGTATCGGAGGAGACGGCCAAATGGATACGTCGCGCGATCAAGGAAGGCTTCCACGTTTGTTTGTCGACAGGCCGGGCGGCGATGCACGCATTGCCGTACGCGGTCGAACTCGGGCTTGAGACGCCTATGGTGACGGTCAACGGAAGCGAAGTGTGGAAAGCGCCGCATGACCTGCATTTTCGCGCGCTGATGGATGTGGAATTGATCCGCAAAATGCACGCGATCGCGGAAGAGTACGGCGTCTGGTTCTGGGCGTACACGACGGAGCGGCTGTACAACCGGGATCATTGGGCAGAAAATCCGGAAGAGCAAGAATGGTTGAAGTTTGGTTACAATACGAAGGATCATGACGTGCTGCACAATATCCTGATGCGACTTCAGGATATGGGCGGGCTTCAGATCACCAATTCGTCGATGGACAATCTGGAAATCAACCCCGGCGGCATCTCCAAAGCCAGCGGGATTCAGCAAGTGTGCGATCTGCTCGGCATTACGATGGAGCAAGTGATTGCCGTCGGCGACAGTCTGAACGATATTGCGGCGATCCAAGCGGCAGGACTCGGCGTCGCGATGGGCAATGCTCAGGATGCGGTCAAAGAGCTTGCGGATATCACGGTAGCCAGCAACAACGAAGACGGCATCGTGCAGGTGATTCGCGAATATATGCTGGACGGCATGGCTTTCGATGAAGACGAAGAATCGGCGGCAGGACCGAAAGCGGCTGCGTCGGCTTCTCGTCCGGAAGACGAGCCTTCGGCGTAACGTATAGAAAAAGCATAGGAGGGCCTGCGAATGGTCGCATTGGACATTTTGGGTTGGGTGCTGGTCGTCGCGCTGTTTATCGTGGGCATGGCGGGATTGATTTTTCCGATCCTGCCGGGCGCGGTCGCGATTTATTTTGCCTTTTTCGTGTATGGCTGGTTCTTCTCGTTCAGCGAGCTTACCGTCTGGTTCTGGATTATTCAGACCGTCATCTTCGTCGCGTTGATCGTGGCCGATTATGTGGTGAGCGCCTGGGGGACCAAAAAGTTCGGCGGTTCGAAGCTGTCGATTCAACTCAGTACCGTAGGTCTGATTATCGGGCCTTTCGCCATTCCGGCATTCGGTCTGATCCTCGGTCCGTTTATCGGCGCGGTGATCGGGGAACTGATTCACGGATCGGACTTCAAGCAATCGTTAAAAGCAGGCTGGGGCGCGTTGGTCGGCCTGCTCAGCAGTACGCTGGTAAAAGGCATTTTGCAGATTATCATGATTGTTATCTTCATCATCTGGATCGTATAGGAAAGCCGTTTACGGCTTTTTACGGGGGAAAGAAGGGAATTCGTTTTGTCCAAAAAGGAATCGTTTGTTAAAGGGACGCTTATCCTGGCCGCGGCGGCGCTCGTGGCCAGGGTTCTGGGTCTCGTTCAGCGCGTTCCGCTGGAGCATATGCTCGGTGATATCGGTAACGCGTCGTTCACCGCTGCCAATACGGTTTATTTGATGCTGCTGACCGTGGCGACGGCGGGTATTCCGAGCACGCTGAGCAAAATGATCTCGGAGCGGTATGCGCTGGATCGGCCGGAGGAAGCAGGGCGCATCTATTATGCGGCGTTGCTGTTCTCCGGTATGATGGGTGTGGCGATAACGCTGGCTTTGTATATTTTCGCGCCTTGGTATACGCGGATGATTCAGCTTCCGGAAGCGGCTCCCGCTATTCGGGCTCTTGCCCCGGCGTTGATCCTGTTCCCGACCATCGCGATGATGCGCGGCTACTTCCAGGGACGCAATATGATGGCGGTCGGCGGCGTATCGCAGATCGTCGAACAGATCGCGCGCGTATTCACGGCGATTCTGCTGGCCTACATTTTGCTGCAGTTGGACCAGCCTGGCGCGACGATCGCGGCCGGCGCTTCGTTCGGCGGCGTGCTCGGCAGTCTGGGCGCGTTCGGCATCATGCTGATGGCTTCGGTGAAGCTGTCCAAAAACGAACATAAAAAAGGTCGCACGCTCATCAATCGGCATGATCAAACGATTCCGCTCAGCCGGATCTATGCCGATATCTTCAAATTATCGATTCCGATCGTGCTGTCGGCTCTGGCCGTACCCGCGATCAACTTTATCGATACGACCATCGTCAAGCCGCTGTTGGTCGGACAGATCGGCGACGCGTTGGCAACCGCGCAGCTCGGTATTCTCGGCAGCCGCGCGCAAAGCGTAGCGGGCATCCCGCCGATTCTCGCGATTGCGCTGAGCACGTCGCTGATTCCGATTATCTCCGCAGCTTTCGCCCGCAAAGACGAAAACCATTTGCAACAGCAAATCACGTTGGCGATGCGGATCGCGACATTGACCGGGATGCCGATGGTATTGGCTCTGGGCTTCGCCGCTTATTCGGTCAATGGCCTGTTGTTCAGTACGCTGGACGGTGCAGGTATCATTGCCGTACTGACGCTCGGGACCATTTTCCAAATCACGATGATGGTCAGCAACTCGATGCTGCTCGGCATGAATTTGGCCCGACGCTCGATGGTTCATGTTGCTATCGGGATCATCGTCAAATTGGTCGGCAGCTTGGCGTTGGCCCCGGTATTCGGCATCTACGGAATCGTGGGCATGACCGGCGTCTGTTTCTTGGTCATCACGATGCTGAATCTGCATACGCTGCGCGGTATCGTATCGTTCTCGGTACTGGGCAACCGTTGGCCTGCATTTATCGTGACCTGCATCCTTATTTCGGCGGCAAGCTTCGGATTGAGCGAGCTGGGTAGCTGGATGACGGCATTTATGCACCCGCGTGTAGCCTTCTTCCTCGCCTGCGCCGCGGTTGGCGTGATCGTCCCGGCTATGTATCTGCTGCTGCTGGTCGTGCTTCGGGTTATCCGCCGCGACGAGTTGGGCACCTATCCGCGCCCGCTGCAAAAAGTGTTGCGTCCATTGATGCGTTTGCAACGCGGTTGAGCGTAAATCGTTTACCGAATAGAAGTATAAAATTACGCAAAAAAGGCTTTTCCTTTTCGGGAAGCCTTTTTTGCGTTCTTCCGTCGTTCATTTTACATGTCAGGTTGCCGATAAAGACAGTAAGCATCCAGAACCCGGTATTTGCGAAGCCGGTACGCATAAAGGACGTACGGCGTCCGATTCAAAAACTTCGAAGGAGGGAATTAACGAGATTAACCGGAACGAACCGGCTGCAATCGAAATCGAAAGGAAGAAAAAAGAATATGTTTAATCTCCGCACCAAAGTTTTATTGATCGTCTCCGCTATTTGCTTGCTGCTGTCCGTTCCCCTTACTTTTGCCGCCTTGATCAATATTCAAAAAGAAGCCGAAGCGGCCGTGAACGAAAATTTGCACGGGAAAGTCAAAGAAGCCGTCTCTAATGTGTCAGGCTGGACGGAAACCCAATCCAAAGTGGTCGAAACGGTAGCTTCCGTAATTCAGGAGACTGTTCCGCTGGACCGGATCGGACTGGAGCATTTGCAGGCGTTCCGTACGCCGGGCAACGAAGATATCGCGACGCTTTATTTCGGTCTGGAAGACGGAACCTACGTGGACGGAGCCGGCTTCGTGCCCGATGCGTCGTACGATGCGCGCGAACGTCCGTGGTATCAGGCGGCCAAAGAAGCGAACGCTCTGGTCGTCAGCGACGCTTATGTCACGCAGGCGGGCGTACAGTCGATTTATATCTCGTTGCCGCTCAAAAACGCATCGGGTAATTTTGCCGGAGCGATCTCGGAAAACATTTCGCTTTCGTCGGTCAAAAACGAAGTGGATGCGCTCAACACTGCCGATTCGTTTTCGTTCCTGTTGGACGGAAGCGGAGCGGTACTGGCGCACCCGGACGAAGCGCTGATCAATACGAAATTGGCGGATCAAGCCGATTACAAAAGCTTGGTCGCGACCCTCACAGCCGGAGACAGCGGCACAGCCGAATACGTGTACAAAGGCGACAAGCAGCTTCTGTATTTCGAAAAAGTACCGGAAACCGGCTGGATTGCGGCGACTTCCGTATCGGAGTCCGCGGCATTTGCCGAGTATCATCAGGTTCGATTGTTCTTCATCGCGTTCACGATCGGATTTACTCTGCTGCTTGCTGCTTTGTCCTATTTTATGGCCTACAAAGCAATCAAGCCGCTGTTGTTGATGAAAAATAGCGCGTCCAGACTGGCTTCCGGCGATCTGACAGCGCGAGTGCAAGTCAAAGGCGTCGACGAGATCGCGCAGCTTGGCACTTCGTTCAACGAAATGTCGGTGTCGCTGAGCAGTCTGATCCGTCAGGTCGACGACTCGGCAAGCGAAGTCCAACGTTCGTCGCAAACGATGTCGGAAGGCGCTTCGGGCAGCCGCGATATCGCTTCGCAGGTGTCGATGGTGATCGACGAAATCGCGCGCGGAGCATCCGAACAAGCGTCTTCGATCCAGTCGGGCGCGGAACGCGTATCGGACATGAATACCGAGATCGAACAGATCTATCAAAAGTCGGATCGTACCCGCACCGCTGTATCCGAGGTGGAAAAAGCGATGGAAAGCGGAAAAGACGCTTTCGCCCGTCAAACGTCGCTGACCGAAGCCGGACGCGAATCGACGCAGCGCGTAGAGTCGGCCAATCGCCTGCTGCTGGATAAGATCGTAGAGATTTCCGCGATTACCGAAGGCATTCAAAATATTTCCGCGCAAACCAACCTGCTCGCGCTGAACGCTTCGATCGAAGCCGCGCGTGCCGGCGAACACGGCAAAGGCTTCGCGGTCGTGGCCGGCGAAGTGCGCAAACTGTCGGAACAAGCTTCGGAATCCGTAGTCGGGATTCGCGAGCTGCTTCAGGAACTGGATCGCGCCGGCCATCAAAGTACCGAAGAACTGGAGCGTTTCCGTCTGAACAACGAATCGCAGCAAGACTCGATGCGCGAAACGTCGAAAGCGTTCGACCGGATCAACCTGTCGGTCGGCACGATTGTCGAAGAAATTTCCGCCATCGGCGAATCGATGCAAAGTCTGCAATCCGGTGCCAACCATGTCTCGGACGTGATGACCGGGCTGGCTGCCGTTGCCGAGCAAAATGCGGCATCGACCGAAGAAGCCGCCGCTTCGACCGTGGAGCAGTCCGAAGTCATTGCGGGAATCTCCGGCGCCGCCGACCGTTTGGCGCGCCATGCCGACCGCCTGCGTTCGGAGATCGAACGGTTCAATATCGGCGAAGCGGAAGAAACGGGCTCGGACGAGCCGCAGGTCGGATCGGGCAAGCAAGGCGGAGCCGCTTCCGCAAACGGGTAAGTGCAAAGAGCCGGAACGGCAAAAGCCGGTATGAGTTTGCAAACGAACCGCAAGTTCGCCAAGACAGGGGGTCGTCTTCGATGCGCCCGACGCGGCGGAGGGCGGCTCGGACGGGCGCGGCCTTTCGGCGGCAGATGCGAAAAAGCGGCAAGTTGTGTACAATGAACGTATCGGCGATTATGCTGTCAAACCAACCGCAAGGAGAGATCGAATATGGAACAAATTCGTACCAAAGCCGATTTTGATCAGGCGATCGCAAGTCCAGGCCTGACCGTAGCCGTTTTCCGCGCCGATTGGTGCGGCGACTGCCACTTTATCGATCCGTTTATGCCGGAAGTCGAAGAGCAGCGCAAAGACCAGGTGAAGCTGATTCAGATCGACGTGGAAGAAGTCGAAGAAGTCAGCCGCGAGCTGAATATTCTGGGCATTCCGAGCTTTGTCGCTTTTTCCGGAGGCAAAGAATTGGTTCGCTTCGTGAACAAAGCGCGCAAATCGCGCGCCGAGATCGAAAGCTTCCTTGACCGCGCCGCGGAAGTGCACGGTCAACTGGCAAGCCGTCAATAAGCTTGGGATATACGGAAATGCTTATGCCGCCGGAGCTTTTCGGCTTCCGTGCGTATGCGATCTTCTTGATTGCTCCAGTCTGTTTCGGCTTTATGCCGAAGCAGACTTTTTGCGTGAAGAGAAATAGATGTGCGCATAACAGTGAATAAAGTCATAAAAAAACGCCGTATTCGTCGATAAATATGTTTTTGATTTGAACATTTTTTGTCACAAACAAGATTCTTAACCCCGACGCATTTCCGGTATAATGAGAGGAAAAGGCATTTCGGAGTCCGCCGCGCGAGCGTCGGCAACGATGCCGTCCACTACTTTTGAAATCGGCGGTGAGACTTTTGCAATATAAAGTGTTGAAATGGCTGAGCTACGCATCTTGTATAATCATGCTGCTCGTCTCGTTCAACGGCGTAGTCGTTACAAGAACAGGCTCCGGCTTGGAGTGCGGACGCGAATTCCCACTCTGTCACGGTAAATTTGTTCCAGGCACGACAATCGGTTCGTTGATCGAGTACACGCACCGCTTAACGGCGGGAATCGCGGGATTGCTCGCGCTTATTACGTTGATTGCCTTCTTGATCTGGGCGCGCAAGCGCCGTGACTTCCAGATCTATGCGGCCATCATGGCTTTCTTCGTGGTCGTGCAAGCGGTCATGGGCGCGCTCGCGGTCGTGTTCTCGCAATCTCCTCCGATCATGGCTTTGCATTTCGGCTTCGCGTTGATCGCGTTCGCCAGCGCATTGGTGTTGGCTTTATCCGTCCGAAGGGCCGGTAGTCTCGAACGGTATCAGGCTCCGCCAACGGAGCATCGGGTCAGCAAGCGTACGCGCAACCTGACGATTTTTTCGGCTGCATTCACTTACGCGGTCGTCTATACGGGCGCGCTGGTCAGCCATACGCAGCTGGCGAAAATGTCGGTCGTTCTGCATATTGCCTCGGCTGTACTGCTGCTGTTCGTTTTGATGGTCGGACATATGGCGGTTCGCAATTACGGCCATATCCGCGATATTCGCAAACTGGGCATCATCATCGTGGTGCTCATGATTGCTTTGCCGCTTAGCGGCGTGCTCAACCTGGTCGCGCTCGGCAGCGAGTATTATATGTTCGCTCCGATGCTGCACACGCTGATTACGGATTTCCTGTTTGCATTCTTGTGTTTCCTGAGCATCCGCACATGGGAACTCAGCCAGGTTCCGGCAGGCGAGGAAGCATCCGTATCCGTGAAAAAGACCGCTCAAGCGTAAGGTTTACAAAAGGTTTTAGGCGTCTGTACAGGGTGGATGGGTCAAGGTTTGGGGACTTCGTTTCAACCTCCGGTTCGAACGCCTATCGGAATCGGGAGAAGTTTGAGGGGCCTTGCGAAAGGCTCCTTTTCTGCTTCCGATGGCGAGCCTTTGCGGCTGTCCTCAATAGAAAGACAAGCATCCGCTGATTGCGATCAGAAAAAAACGGAAAAAAGGTCGTGAAAATTTTCAGGCTAAACCTTTACAAACCGTGTCAAACTGAATATACTGAGTTAAAGATTCGGGTTTACCCCTTTCCAATGTTCTTAATACCAAGCTTTCCAATTAGATATCTCAGATTTGTTCTTATCGAGAGAGGCGGAGGGATAGGCCCGATGAAGCCCGGCAACCGATTCTGAACGCGAACGTCCTAGGGACGAGGTGTCAGGATGTCATGGTGCTAATTCCTACAGAATTCATACGCAACAGGATTCTGGCAGATGAGAAGGTGCCTTTACGCATACCATGCGAGCCCTTTTTGTCTAACCAAAAAGGGCTCTTTTTGATTTACGCGAATAGCGGCAGACCGATACGGCAGGGAGCGGATTCCGGTTCTTGCATATCATCAACCAACGGCTTTAAAGCAGCAACGCGGAGCATTAGAGGCGCAGCCTCGAATCAAGATGCTTGGCGTCCGACCGAGTAGGGGGAACAACGCAGTGATTACGATCAAAAATCTGGTTAAAACATACGGAACAGGCGCCAAAGCGATGACCGCGTTAAAAGGCATCGACCTGGAAATCGCCAAAGGCGAAATTTTCGGGATCATCGGCCATTCCGGCGCAGGAAAAAGTACGCTGATCCGATGTATCAACATGCTGGAGCGGCCGACGAGCGGAGACATCCTGATCGGCAAAACCGATATGACCCGGCTCGGAAAAGGACAGCTTCAGCAGCAGCGGCGCCGGATCGGCATGATTTTTCAACACTTCAATCTGCTGTCTTCGGCCACCGTGTACGAAAACATCGCGTTTCCGCTTCGGCTGGTTCGAACGCCGAAAGCCGAGGTTGATCGCAAGGTCAAGGAAATGCTGGAGCTGGTCGGCTTGACCGAACATGCCAAAAAGCATCCTGCGCAGCTGTCCGGCGGACAGAAGCAGCGGGTAGGCATCGCCCGCGCGCTCGCGACCGATCCCGACGTGCTGCTCTGCGACGAAGCGACATCGGCGCTTGACCCGCAGACGACGGATTCCATCCTGCGCTTGCTGCTCGATATCAACCGCAAGCTGGGACTGACGATTGTGCTGATCACGCACGAGATGCACGTGATTCAGAGCATCTGCGATAAAGTCGCGGTCATCCAAGGCGGCGTGATCGTGGAAGAAGGACCTGTTATCGACGTGTTCCTGAAGCCGAAGCAGCCGGTCACGCGCGACTTCATCAATCGCGAATCGGAGAACGCGGAAGCGCTCGAAGAGGCGATTCGCGCGACGGACGCCGCATCATCGCGTACGGTCAAAGTGACGTTCATCGGGGAGTTGACGTACCAGTCGATTCTGTCGCAGACCGTCAAGGAGACGGGCGTGAACTTCGCGATCCTGCAAGGTACGATCTCGCGGATCAAAGAAACGCCTTACGGCCAACTGGTGGTTCGATTCGAAGGCGATACGGCCGATATTCGCCGGACGCTGGAACGATTGACGCAGCAGCGGCTTGAAGTGGAGGAACTTGAAGCATGAACAGGGAACTTGATTTTTCGCAGGTGGATTGGGCGGAGTTTGGCAAAGCGACCAACGCGACGCTGCAAATGCTGGGCTATTCCAGCTTGTTCACATTAATTCTGGGTCTTCCCATAGGAATTATACTGTTTCTGACCGCGCGTTCTTCGTCGGCCGGAGCACGCAGCGTTTACGCGGTTTTGGCTTTCGTGGTCAACTTGCTGCGGTCCGTACCTTTTATCATTTTGATTATCGCGCTGTTGCCGTTCACCAAATTTATCGTGGACACGCAAATCGGGGTACGCGGAATGATCCCGCCGCTCGTGATCGGCGCGGCGCCGTTTTTCGCCCGTCTGGTGGAAACGTCGCTGCGCGAAGTCGATCGGGGCGTGATCGAAGCCGCTCAAGCGATGGGAGCTTCGACGAGGCAGATCGTGCTTCGGGTCATTTTGCCTGAAGCTTTGCCGGGTCTGGTCGCGGGCTTCACCATTACCGTCATCACGCTGATTTCCTACACGGCCATGTCCGGTCTGGTCGGCGGCGGCGGTCTCGGCCAATTGGCGGTCAGCTACGGCTACAACCGCTACGAAACGTCGGTTATGCTGGTGGCGTTGGTTATCATCGTCATCATGGTCCAGATCATCCAGATGGTCGGCGATCGGCTGGTGGCCCATTTTACCCGCAAATAAAAAAACAGCAACGTTTGATCGGTATCGAGCCTTGCGGATCGCTTTGGGCGACGGGCGAGGCTTCCTATACAACACAGGCTGATCCAGCCATACACAAACAAAGGGGCGAACACACATGAAAAAATGGACTTTCGCAGTACTCACGATGGCTTTGGTCTTACTGCTGGCCGCATGCGGCAATAATAGCTCGACGTCGAACACGGCTACGACCGGATCGACCGATACGGGCACGACGGAAACAACGGAAACGACAACCGAGCCGGTAACGCTCAAAGTCGGCGCTTCCCCGACACCGCACGCCGAAATTTTGGAGCATGTGAAGCCGGAGCTGGAAAAAGAAGGCGTGAACCTGGAAATCGTCGAGTTCACCGATTATATCCTGCCGAACACCCAGTTGAACGAAAAAGAACTGGACGCGAACTTTTTCCAACACCAACCGTACCTGGACGATCAAAACTCGAAACTCGGTACCGATCTGGTCGGCGTAGCGAAAATTCACGTTGAACCTTTCGGCGCGTACTCGCAAAAAATCAAATCCGTCGACGAGCTGCAAGACGGCGCCAAAGTCGCGATTCCGAACGATCCGACCAACGGCGGCCGCGCGCTGCTGCTGCTTGAAAAACAAGGTCTGATCAAGCTGAAAGCCGACGCAGGCATCACGGCGACTGTCAGCGACATCGAAGAAAATCCGAAAAACCTGGAATTCATCGAGATTGAAGCTGCCGCCCTTCCGCGTCAACTCAGCGAAGTCGATCTGGCCCTGATCAACACGAACTACGCGCTGGAAGCCGGCCTCGTGCCGACGAAAGACGCTCTGTTTATCGAAGACGCGGATTCCCCGTACGCGAACCTGCTCGTTACGCGTCAAGACAACAAAGATTCCGACGCGATCAAAAAGCTCGTCGCGGCTTTGACTTCCGAAGACACGAAAAAGTTCATCGAAGAGAAATACGAAGGCGCAATCGTTCCGGCGTTCTAAAAACCCGCGAATGTGACCGACATCTTGCATGACGAAGCCCTGTATCCCGAGTGTGGGAACAGGGCTTTTTGCTGATCGGAAAAAGGCTGTGAGCCTGCATATGCGTGTTTAAAAGTCTCGCGTTTTAGCTCCGGTCGGCGATAAAGGGATAGGCGGAATGCCTGGACGTCTTCTCAAATCCTTGGGCTTCAGACCGTTCTTTTTTGCAGTGGCATGCCAGAAAAGGCGAGTAGACGACAATTTCCAGAGCGCACGCGGAAAATTGGGCTGAGTGAAAAGGGGTTCTATGCTCTCGCCGTTATGGATCGCTTTCGTCAGATACTCCAGTGCTACGCCGAAATTTTTCAACGGACCCGATCCAACCGGAACATTGCCCAGGGAGGCAAACATCTCACCTGCGCCATGTCCAAAAGCAGTGCCAAACACAAATCCGCAGCGTTCGCACCAGTTCCGGACCATTTCGACGGCAAGCTTGCACTGATTCCCTTCGAAAAATCCGTTGTTGACCATCGCATATACCCGAATCGGCTGCGAATCCGTATAGGCTGGGCGTCGTCGCTCCACCTCTGTCATCATGCGTACCAGATGAGAGGGAATCGCGTCGAAATAGAGCGGGAAGGCGAGTACAAGCATATCCATGCCGTGAAGCTCTCGGTATTGCTCGTCTTTTAACGCTTTCGGTCCGATCCGGTAGGTTGTAACCTCAGCGTCTGGCGGAAGAAGAGGGCGGAGCTTTTCCAGTAAAAAGCCGGAGTTCGTTGAGCCGCCTTTCGGACTGCCGTTAATCATCGCGATCTTCAAGACAAGGCCTCCTTCAATTGCTGCACATCCTCATAAAAAGAGACTTCGTAATGCTTGGCACCTATATTGAGCGAATTGGCGCGAACCAGCGCTTGAGCCGTTTGCCGTTCGTTCTCGGTCTGATTTTCCCCGTAAAAATAAACGTTCAACCGAACCGTCTGCTCATATCGAAGTTGATGATGGGTCTGGTCTTCCAGCGTTTTGAAATAAGGAAGTACGTAGGGAAGCATGCGGTTCATGACATTGCAAACGAAAGGGCTATAGCCTCCATACGTGCAGCGGCTGATCAGTACCATCTCGTCGCAGAGTGCCAGACGGGCGCCGAGATAGCGATATTCGTCTTTTAACACGCACGTTCCCGGAGTACGCGTCCAGCAGCCGAAGCAACCCGTACAATGGCGAATCAAAGCATCGTTGGTTCCGATCATATCCTGTCCCTCACCGAATTCCGTCAGCCAGGATATCGCCCCGGCGTCTTCCAAGTCATGTACGATCATTTTCATGTACATTGCCTCCCGATTGAAGAATGGTTTGCCAGACTTCTTGCCAATCGCCGGAGTAACGAATCCCGCTGCTGCTCAATAATGAAGCCACGCCATGCACCAAAGACCAGAAGGCGAGCAGCATTTTGTCATCCATCTGTTCCGGCAGTCCCTGGCTTCGAAATAAACGCATTCCCGTTTCACGAAATACGGCGAACGGAGGATACGGCGGCTCACCTTCAACCTCGCCGTCGACTTGGATTCGGATGCCGGAATGGAAAAATAGAAACGGAAAGTAGGCCGGATGTTGTTGAAAAAAGGCGATATAGGCGGTACCCAGTCGATTCATCGCTTTTTGCGGGACATAATCGCCGTCGATCGAGCGTTGCAGCGACTCTGTAAAACGCGAAGTAACATGGTCCGCCATCGCCGCCAGCAGCTCCTGAACGTCTTTGAAGTGGCTATAAGGTGCAGCATGGCTGACTCCGCAGCGAGCCGCCACCTTGCGCAGCGAAAATCCGCCGATGCCTTCCGCATTGATCAATTCGATGCCGTTCTCGATCAGCGTGTTACGCAGATCGCCATGGTGATAGTTGGTTTCTTTCAGAACAAAACCTCCTTTCTCTAAACTTTACACTGTAAAGATAACATTATAACTTTACAGTGTCAAGATAGTGCGGGAAGAGTGCGGAAGGCGATCTGAGCGACTTAAGCGGTTCGAGTTATCAGAGCAAATCGGCATAATCGGCGCGAAACGAAAGCTTGCTCTAAATCCGATTTTGAGGATTGGCTCTTGTTGTTGACTTTTTGACCACATTTTGCGTCTTTATCGTTCTTTTTTTCGAAAATGCTGATGACGCGTCAACAATCATTTGATTTCCGGCCTGTTTTGGAGCTAATCTTGTGAAAATGTTGACCAAACGTCAAGATCTTTCGAAAAAAGCTCGGTTTGCGTACAAAATGTTGACTTTTCGTTAGAAATTTTTGCGCATACGAAAAAACGGCGCCCGCCGAAGCGGTACACCGTTTGATTTAAGCGGTCTTAGAAGACCTGGATAACTTCGTTAACGCCTTCGACTTCTTCGAACAGCGCGCGCTCGATACCGGCTTTCAGCGTGATCGTGGAACTTGGGCAGCTGCCGCAAGCGCCGACCAGCTTCAGCTTCACGATTCCGTCTTCAACGTCTACCAGTTCAACGTCTCCGCCGTCGCGTTGCAAGAAAGGACGCAATTTGTCCAGAACGTCGGATACTTCATCATACATGTCGAGTTGTGTATTTTCACTCATTATAGTCAGCTCCTCTCAAATGTTTGAAGCGTACAGTCAGAACGGCTTAACCACTTCGGAGATCTTTTTGCAAACGATTGAAACATAAAGACTCGTTTTGCAAAACTCTCCCTTGTATTATAATATAGAATCACCCAAATTTAAAGAACCATTACAGCTTTGTAGCCCTGCGACTGAGAATAATTAAGAATAGGTGAGAAAATATGATCCGACCGATTATCGAGTTCTGTGCAAGCAACATGCATCACGGCACGCAAGAACTTTTCAATAAGCTGGAAACCAACCCCGAATATGACGTGATCGAATACGGCTGCCTCGGCAACTGCACGGAATGCGACTATGGCCCTTACGCGATGGTCAACGGCGACGTGGTCGAAGCCGACACCGTCGAAGCGCTGGAAAAAGCGATCGACGCCAAGATGAACGAGGAAGATCCGTGGGCTTCGCTAGACTTGGATTGAGCGCTCTTGATCGCTCGGGGAAAATCCTGTTCGTTGAGAGGCGGGAGATGCCGGCTCCGGGGAGGATTGCGTTTCGGTCGCTTGTTGAATTCGGAAAAGTTGATTGTATGTCAGTTGTACTTTTCCAAATTCAAAGGCGAACGCTACCGCTCCTGAACTGCAATCCTCCCCTCCGCCTGCTACGCCTGTTAAAAACAAAGACTTTTCGCTGCGCGAACTTCGCACTCCTTTTTTTGGGAGTGCTTTTTTGTGTTTCCACAAGCCAGAAAGGCAAAGCTGTTAGCCCATAAACAAAAAACAAGCCGTACTCGGTCCGAGTACGGCTTCTTGAGTTGGTGAAATTCGTTCGATGTTTGAAAGGATGCCCTGGTGCAGGAGAACTTGAATGAAGAAGCGTCAGCGCTCGCCTTTGTCTTCGGGAAATCCCATTATACAAGTTCAATCCAATTTCCCGAAGGCAACAAGCGATCGGAATCAAGTTCTCCAGAGCCGTTGGCTCCTTCCGAACTTCGAACAAACTGGATTTTACCGGCTGCGAGAAGCTGCGCCCTCTAACCGAGGTTGTGCTTCGACATCCACAACACGCCGCTTTTCAGCATGCGCGGCACGCGTCCCGTAATCGACGTATCGCCGATTACGTTCAAGCCGAAGCCGGCTTTTTGACCCAGCGAGCCCAGCATGCCTTTGAGCTTGATCGGCTTGAGTTTCGGCGTTTCGTTTTTCCAGAAAGCCAGCAGCACATGCGCGATCTGTTCGCCTTGCGCTTCGGCGGCTTGGGCGCTCGGCGCAAACTGAAGGCTGGCGCAATCGCCGCAAACGAAAATTTCCGGGTGGTCTTCGATCTGCGAATATTCGTTGACCACGACACGCCCGGAGCGGTCTTTGGTGACGTTAAGCTTTTGCACCACCTCGACCGGTTGAATGCCCGCGGTCCAGACGACAGCGTCGGAGTGCATCAACTCGTCGCCGTTGTACAGCGCGTCTTGTTCGACGCGGCTGATCGAGACTTTGTGGCAGACTTCGACGTTGTGCTTTTTGAACCATTCCTGAACATAACGCGAAATCCGGGGCTGGTAGGAAGAGAGCAGGCGGTCGCCGCGATCCAGCAAGGTAATCTGAAGATCGTGACGACTTTCGCGCAGCTCCGCCGCCAGCTCGATTCCGCTCAGACCGCCGCCTACGATATGCACGTGCGCGGACGGTTTCATGCTGCTCAGCTTATCGTTGGTGCGACGGGAAGCGTGCAAAGACTGGATGCTGTACGAGAATTCTTCCGCGCCCGGAACGCCGTGATAGTTGTCGGTGCAGCCTAGCGCGATCACGAGCTGATCGTAAGCAACCGGCTCGTCGTTTTGCAGCATTACCTTTTTACCCGCCAGATCAATCTCTTCCACCGTGCCGAAATGCTTGGTCATGCGCGGATGATCGGGGAACGAGATACGCAGATGATGGTCGGATACCGTTCCTGCCGCCAACGCGTAATATTCCGTTTTCAGTCCCATGAAAGGCAGACGGTCGATCAAAGTCACATTCACGTCGGAAGGGAGCTTTTCGAGAAGTCCGTCTAAGATGGTCAGGCCGCCGTAGCCACCGCCGAGAATAACGAGATTTTTCATGTGCAGGTCTCCTTGTGAATGAAATAGTGGAAAGGACGGAGCCGGCAGCGGTCTTCGACGAATGGGCGGCCGACTTCGAATTTGTTCCGGAATCTTGAGCGAACGTCTCTCCAAACTCCAGCTTGAACTCGGACGCTTACCGGTCTATGATCTGTGCGATTACTCGTAAACTTCGATCTCGTTGTAGAACGTGTCGCGTTCCACCGGAATGCGGCCTGCCCCTTTGATGAGCCAGATCAGTTCTTTGCGCGTCAGTCCTTCCGGAGTGACGGCGCCCGCCGCGTGGCTGATCCGTTCTTTTACGATGGTACCGTGAGCATCCGACGCGCCGAACGTGAGCGCCATCTGCGTAAGCTGCGTACCGATATTGATGAAGTATGCTTTGACGTGGTCGATATTATCGAGCATCAGACGGCTGATCGCGATCGTTTTCAAATCCTCATAGGCCGAGTTGCGGCGCATGATGCTGGCATTCCGGTTTTTCGGCTGCATGGACAGCGGAATGAATACCATGAAACCGTTCGTTTCGTCTTGCAGCTCGCGGATTTGAATCATATGGTTAATGCGGTCTTCGTAACTTTCGATCGAACCGTACAGCATGGTTGTGTGCGTGCGCATACCGAGCTTATGAGCGGTGCGGTGCACTTCGAGATAACGATCGACGTTGGCTTTGTTCACCCGCATTTTTTTACGGTACTCGTCAGACAGAATTTCCGCGCCGCCGCCTGTCAGCGATTGGAGTCCGGCTGCCTGAAGGGCTTTAAGGACGTCTTCGATCGACATGCCGCTGATGCGTGTGAAGAAGTCGATTTCCGCTGCGGTATAGGCTTTGATCGTCACTTCCGGGAAATGCTTATTCAGCGCAGCCAGCGAATCGACATAATACTGGAACGGTACATGATTGTTGTGGCCGCCCACGATATGGAATTCGCGTACGCCCGGCGTGATATTCTCTTCGACGTAACGAACCATCTCGTCGCCGCTCAAGGTGTACGAACCGTCTTCGCCCTGGTCTTTGCGGAAGTTGCAGAATGCGCAGTGGGCTTCGCAGACATTGGTGAAGTACAGACTCATGTTTTCGATAAAATAGACTTTTTTGCCGTTCTTGCGCAGATTGGCTTCGTTCGCCAACTGGCCGATCGTCAAAATATCTTCGCTCTGATATAAATAAACGCCGTCTTCCAAGCTCAAACGCTGTCCGTTGTGGACCTTTTCCGCGATTTCCGCCATGCGCTTATCCATTGTCGGATTGATGATTGTAGACATTAGTGTGAACCTCCTCGTAGATCCCGAGTCGGCGCGGATAACGCCGAACGGGCCGGTCCGGGTATGACCGGAAAAGTAGAGTAGACTACCGACAAAAACAAAGCCGCTTTATGCGGCAGCTATCTGGCCAAAACGCGCTTGCGTTTTGAAAAAGGTGTGAAAAAAGTTACATCGAGTGGCCTGTCTTTAGATACTATCGGTAATTTTGGCCCACTCTTTTTGTCGAAATTCCGAAAATTTAAAAGGTCATTCCTTTCCCATTATAAACCTAGTCGCGAAAGTGGGCAACACGAGTTTAATATGTAAAAATAACCATAATAGAAAAGTGTTCATGAAAAGTATTGTCACGAAGAAGACCGCCTAAATGCTTGAGTCATGCGGCGCAGAGGCGTATAATGCAGAGAGAAAGCGCAAAGGAGGAAAAACCATGATCGAAATCACGGAAGCGGCCGCTTCGCGCATCAAAGAGATGCTGGAGCAGCAGGAGACGCCGGGCATGTTTCTTCGACTGGGCGTAGCCAGCGGCGGTTGTAGCGGTTTTTCGTATGCAATGGGCTTTGACAATGAAGAGTCCGATGCGGACGACGTATATATGAACGTACAGGATATCAAGCTGGTCGTAGCCAAAGACGATCTGAAATATCTGAACGGTTTGCAAGTGGACTTCGAAGAATCCGGCATGAGCGGAGGCTTCACCATTTTCAATCCGAACGCGGTTGCGACTTGCGGCTGCGGATCTTCGTTCCGTACGCGGGAAGAAGACGAAGTGCTGGCACAGCCTTGCGATTGATCGATTGCATTTGATTGAACAAAGCTTTCAGCTTGGATGCCATTTCCGGGCTGGAAGCTTTTTTTATAGGCCGGATTGCCGGTCGTTTATTTTGCTGCGCCGTGATTTGTGAATTACTGCGCAATCTTCGACGGTTACTGAGTAGCCGATTGTCCCGACCGTTTGAGACAAACTGTTTGGGAAAACAACTTGCCGGCGTACCGGGTTTCATTTTACGATTTAAGGAGGAGTACCGCATGAAGTCGGTTTCCGTAGAAAGCATTGTCAAGGCGTTCAAGTTGGAGGTGCTATCGGGCGCGGATCAACTGGATCGCGAAATCAACCGCTCCAAAGCGCATCGGCCGGGTCTGGAATTCGTGGGTTATTTCGATTATTTTCCGATGAATCGGGTTCAGGTGCTGGGCCGCAAAGAGATTACATACCTGCTTCAGCAGACCGTGGAAGAACGCAGGCTGCATATCGGCAACATCGTCAAATACCATCCGCCGTGCTTTATCGTGACGACGGGGTTGCAAGAGATTCCGTTTCTCGAAATGTACTGCGACCAGGAAGGCATTCCGCTGCTGCGGACGACGGACAAAACGACGGAGTTTATCACCAAGCTGGACGGCTATTTGTTAAAAGCACTGGCGCCGGAAATGTCGATTCACGGCGTGTGCATCAACGTGTCGGGGATCGGGGTGCTGCTGCGCGGACGTTCGGGCATCGGGAAAAGCGAAACGGCGCATACGCTGATCGGCCGCGGCCACCGTTTCGTCGCGGACGACGTGGTCGTGTTGAAAAAGCTCGGTCCGGCTACGCTGCTGGGCACGCATAACACGATCACGCGCGAGTTTTTGGCGTTGCGGAGCATCGGGCTGATCAACGTGGTGCGGCAGTATGGGCGGACGGCTTTTCAGGACGAGACGCGCATCGTGCTGGATATCGAGCTGACGCCGTGGGAGGACAAAGCGCTCAACAACGATCTGGAGGTTGCGGATCAGTTCACGGAATACTTGGGTGTCAAAATTCCGCATATCGAGATTCAGCTTCAGCCGGGGCGGGACACGTCGGGACTGATCGAGGCTGCGGCGAACAACTGGTACTTGAAGCAGTTGGGATATAGTGCGGCGGAGGAGTTTATGAGTCGGTTGGAGGACGAGATGCCGGGGTCATGAGGGCGTGGCTTTGGCGGGGGAGTCGGAGTTTGGTGGGGCGACGAGCGGATTCTGCCTGGGCGCTCATGCTCGTTTTCCTTCGGAAAGCCGAAAGTCGCTTCCATGCAGAATCCGCTCGTCTGGCGGCACGTCCTCATTTTTGTGGGGAGAAAAGAGCAAAAGAAAAAGGCGAAGAGGCGGTAAAGGATGTATATTGTTGAGTTTTAAAACGCGCCCTAAAAAGGCTGCCCTTCGCGGATGATGCGAAGAGGGCAGCCTTTTTAGGTTAGGGATATGTGTTTACGTATATAGCGATTAGTTTATGCCGAGCAAGTTGTATTTAATGTAGGATTGTGAGGCTGAAAAAGGACATTTGACACGTCAAAGGTGTAGAATATACAGCATTTTGGGTGGGATAGGATTTTAAAAGGATAAGCATGTAGTCTGAGTTTTGTAGAACTTACAATTCGGCGAAGAAAAATGTGCTTTTCGTGAGTGAAATGTTGCACACGCTACAGGATACGTGGATTAATTATGATTAGTTTGATGTTGCTTGCTTGATGTGAAGAAGGTTACGTTGCCTACAAAGCAACGTAACCTTTTCGATATCTTCCTATGGCTGAGCTACGTTGTCGAATCAGCAATGTAGAAGGCTTGCAAAGGATGAATTTCTTTAACTTTTCGCGTCTACGTTGATTTTTTTTCAATGTAGACGCGAAAATAGATCGATTAGGAGCTGTACGTTGCTCAAAAAGCAATCTAGTCCTTGTATACAGCTATCATGCACATATAGTCGAAAAGATTCTCGACCCAAACTAACCCAACAAAGTCCGGTCATCCGCCATTTTTTTGCCGCTGATGCGTTCGAATTCGTTCATCAGGCGTTCGACGGTGAGGTGCTGTTTGTCGGCTTCGCCGATGTCGAGGATGATGCGGCCTTTGTCCATCATGACGAGGCGGTTGCCTAGGCGGATGGCTTGTTCCATGTTGTGCGTAACCATCAGGGTGGTCAGGTTCATGTCGCGGACGATCTCGTCGGTCAGGGACGTGATCAGTTCGGCGCGGGAAGGGTCGAGAGCGGCGGTATGCTCGTCGAGCAGCAGGATCTGCGGACGGGTAAACGTCGCCATCAGCAGGCTGAGGGCTTGGCGTTCGCCGCCGGATAGAAGCCCGACTTTGGCGCTGAGGCGGTTCTCCAGACCGATGCCCAGGCGGCTGAGTTCGGCTTGGAAGATTTTACGCCGGGAGCTGCTGACGCCGAAGGAGAAACCGCGGCGTTTGCCGCGCAAGTAAGCCATTGCCAGGTTTTCTTCGATGGTCATGCGCGGCGCGGTTCCGGCCATCGGGTCTTGGAAAACGCGGCCGATCCAGCGGCTGCGGCGGTGTTCGGGCAGAGCGGTGACGGAGCGGTCGCCGATGATAATATCGCCCGTATCGGGCTTCATCACGCCGGAGATCATGTTCATTAGCGTCGATTTGCCTGCGCCGTTACTGCCGATCACGGTGACGAAGTCGCCGGGATTCAGTTGAAGCTCGATACCGATCAACGCGATTTTTTCATCGATCGTACCGGAGTTGAACAGCTTGGAGACGTTCGATACATGCAGCATCAGCGTTCACCTCCCGGAGTGGTTTCGAGTGATTTGAGCAGCTCGGCCGAACGTTTTTTGGCGGCTCCGCGCTGCTTGATCGCGCTGCGCACCGTCGGGAAGACCAGGGCGATGATGACGATAACAGCGGTAATCAGTTTGAGATCGGAGGTCTCGAAGCCTTTGATTTGCAGCGCCAGCGAGATCACGATGCGGTACACGATAGAGCCGAGGATCACGGCCAGGGTAGCGCGGAAGACGGTTTTGGCACCGAATATCGCTTCGCCGATGATGACGGAGGCCAAGCCGATCACGATCATGCCGATCCCGGACGTTGCATCCGCGAATGACGATTGCTGCGCAATCAGTGCGCCGGACAGAGCGACAAGACCGTTGGACAAGCTGATGCCGAGAATCGTGGTGTTGTCTGTGTTGGCACCAAAGCTGCGAATCATGCGTTTGTTATCGCCGGTTGCGCGTAGCGACAATCCCAGATCCGTTTTCATAAAAGCATCTAAAGCGAACTTGAAGATCAGCACAACCACGATCATAAATGGAATCGGCGGGAATGCGCTGAGTACGGTATTTTCGCCCATAATCGAGACATTCGGCATGCCGAGGATACGCAGATTGATCGAATAGAGCGCGATCATCATGAGAATCCCGGATAAAAGGCCGTTGATTTTTCCTTTCGTATGCAGCAGTCCTGTACAAGCGCCGGCGAGCATACCGGCGAGGATCGCAGTGAGCGATGCCAACCACGGCGACACGCCATGCGAGATCATGACGGCCGCCGTGGCTGCGCCTGTAGTGAAGCTCCCGTCAACCGTGAGATCGGGGAAGTCGAGAATGCGGAAGGTGATGTAGACGCCAAGCGCCATCAGGGCGTAAAGCAGACCCAGATAGACGGCGCCGGGAAGCGAGCTAACGAAATTTTCGAACATGGATGACGCCTCCTGTGTGAAAAGGGATCGCACATTGTCCGGATCGCCGCGGATCTATCGTCGAGCGAGACAATGTAACGGGTTAACGAATAAGCGAGTAAAACAAAACGGGATGAAGCACACGCTCATCCCGTTTCTTTTAGCCTCATGTATAGCGTTCGTCTAACATGAAGTTGGTATCGAACAGTATCGTGACTCTGATCGTTCGAAACGGATCAGGCACGCGAAAAGACCGCTGCAATCCGAATTACTGAATGATATTGTTTTCTTGGTCCTGCACTTTGCTTTTCATCTCGTCCGTCACTTCGATGCCTTGGGCTTCGGCGGCTTTGAGATTCAGGATCAAGTCCAGTTTTTCTTGCATCGCGACAGGGAGATCGGCCGGTTTTTTACCGTCTTTCAGGATTTGAACCGCCATTTCGCCTGCTTGATAGCCATGGTCATAGTATTTGAAGCCAACGGTTGCAAACGCGCCTTTCTCGACGGTATCGCGATCGCTGGAGAAGAACGGAAGCTTGTTGTCGTTGGCGATCTTGATGATCGTATCGACGGCGCTCACTACGGTATTGTCGAGCGTGATGTACAGAGCGTCGACTTTACCTACGAGCGACTGGGCTGCCTGTTGAACTTCGGAGGTGTTGGTCACAGCAGCTTTTACCAAAGTGATGCCATGTGCGCCGAGTTCTTGTTCAGCACGATCCGCCATGACGACCGCGTTCGGTTCGCCTTCGTTCAACACGAGCCCGACTGTTTTCACGTTTGGAAGCTCTGCGGCGATGAAATCGGCCAACTGTTTGATCGCTTCCGGGTTCGTATCGGAGGCTCCCGTGACATTGGCGCCCGGCTGCTCCATGCTGGCTACGATTTTGGCACTGACCGGATCGGTTACGGCAGCGAATACGACAGGAGTTTCTTTGACTTGCGCGGCAACCGCTTGAGCCGAAGGCGTTGCAATAGCGAAGACGAGATCGTTATTGGCGCTTGCCAGCTTTTGCGCGATCGACAGGTTGTTGGTGGAGTCGCCCTGGGCATTGTTGTAATCAAGCGTCAGGTTTTCGCCTTCTACGATACCGGCATCTTTGAGAGCAGCGATAAACCCTTCGCGCGTCGCGTCAAGAGACGGATGCTCTACAATCTGCGAGATCGCGATTTTGTACGTTTTGGCATCGGAATTACTTGCTGTGTCGCCGCCTTCAGCGCCCGTAGACGAGCTGTTTTGGCTGCAACCGGCCAGAGCGGCGAGCGATAGCGTCAGAACAAGCGGAAGCCATTTCTTTTTCAACATAATCTTAGAACCCCTCTCTCTATGAAACGGAAGTATGAGCGATACGAAACATCGTGCTGAGCCTGAATTGTTTAACAAGCGACCGCGAAACCGCATTGTAGCTTTCGTGCGAGAAAGTGACGAAGCATGTAAGGGTCAAAAACAAGCTGGCGAATGTTTTCTCCTATCTTACGTTGAGCATTTGCTGACAGTCAATCCACAATCGCATCTTTTCCTAAATAAAAAGAGGTCCGTTCCAGAAATCGACTTCGATTTCAGCAGAACGAACCTCTTTTTCGGCCATGTTGGTCAGAAGCGACGGAAGCTACTGGACATTCCCGCTCCATATCGGTCGACCATGCTGACAAGCAGCAGGACGGCCGCTACCCAATGACCGAACATGCCTACAACCGGGACGGATACGAGCAGACAAGTGACAATCCCTGCTGCCGATCCGTAAAACGATTGCCGGTGCTGCAACGACAACAAGAGGGTGACAGCGTGCAAAGCGAACATGACCATGGAAATGCCCCAACCGCTTCCCATGACTACCATACCGCCCAACAGTGGAAGACCGAGCATAAGCTCAAACAGGCCGCTGATTCCTTTGAACGTACGTGCGAGCACCATATGATACTCCCCCAGATCCCTTATGTGTTTAAAAGACAAGACATGGTATACTACCCATCCTGCGGAGGAATGAATCACAAGAAAGCAATGAAAAAGAAATCAGTACGTTAGCCAAAGCACGAACTGATCCCAGGTTATATCGTTAAGCTGCCAGGAGATCACCGCGATAATCGCCAGATGGGCCGGGTAGAAAAAGCGCCAAAGCCAACGGGGCAAGCGAATTTCGGTTTGGGTAGCCGGCGAAGCCGAATGGATTCCCGCAATGAAAAAGGTAGAGATCATGCTGAAAAATTGAATATCCGCACTTAAATGAAAAGCGCTGATCCATACCATGTTGAGCGCCAGATGCCCGCCGACCATAGCCCAAGCATTCGGCAAATAGCGATAAATCAGCACTAACAATACGCCATAGGTTCCGTAATCGAAATGAAGCTCTTCCAAAGGCCAGGCTGTAGCGGTAAGCAAAATCAGGGCTACCAATACCTGCAAGGCTTGTTGGTCTTTGAAATAATCGATCGCCATGATAATCAAAAGAGAGACGAACAAGGTGCCGATCACGTTCACGCCTGTGGTGACAAACGCGGCCATAAACGGAATTTGCGACAGAAGAGTAAGGCCGAACAATCGCAGCGCATAGCGCTTCTTGCTGCGTGTTCGCTGATAGCCAACTACCAGCAGATAACAATAAATCGGGAATGCGATACGTCCGATGATTCGCATCCAGGGTTCGCCCGGGAAAAAGACATACCCCAGATGGTCAATCAGCATCGTAATCATGGCAATCAACTGCATGCCGGCTTCACGCTCCTTCGTCCGCTATAAAAATTTGTCCTGCACACTCCACCAGGTCAACGTCAGGCAGACGATCAGAAAAACAGCAAAAGCAATGACGGGCCCGAACCGTTTTTCTTTCCAAAATTTAATGCCAAGCATCACCATAAATGTTGCGATCATCAAAAGAATGACGACTTCCGCGATTGAAATCACCAAATACAAACCGCTCGCGAATTTTTCCACGGGGGTTCCTCCTTGTCCATAAATAGAAACGGATCATCATCCGCCAAAAGCGTATCAAGAAAAAATGAGATTTGTCACGTTTCGCTCCCATCATACCATGTTGTGCCTTCGTCGGTACAAGCGATAACGCTGTGTATAAAGTTATCCCCATATCCACAGCGCCATAACGAGCTTACAAGCTTGTTATACCCACTTTATGCACAAGTTGCGCACAGAAAACAGGGGATAAGAGTATCTTTTCTACCCAGCAAAAAGCCCGTTATACCGGGCGCTACCGCGCTGGAGTGCATAACGGGCTTATATACAGGCAATTTATGTCGATTCTGTGGATAATTTATTGAATCCCGGGAATTGAATCGCGAGATTCGATCAGGCCGATCGATTAGCGTTTCATGCTGCTGCTGTGACCCGGGGATAATTTGGCTTCCGGATCAAAGTAGACTTTAGCGTTGTTGACGGCTGTCGGCGCTTCGCCGAATCCAACTGCGATCAGCTTCAGCTTGCCCGGATAAGTCGTAATATCGCCGGCAGCAAAAATGCCCGGAATGTTGGTTTCCATACGCGTATCGACTACGATCGAATTGCTTTGGATCTCGATGCCCCATTCGGAGATTGGACCGAGCGAAGAGACGAAGCCAAAGTTAACGATTACGTCGTCGACTTCGATTTCCTGCGTCTCGCCTGTTTTCACATGGGAAAGAACGACGCGCTCGATACGCTCTTCGCCGACCAGTTCCGTAATTTCCGTCGGTGTAACGACATTCACTTTGGAGGCCAGCAGGTTCTCGACACTGTGCTCGTGGGCACGGAACTTGTCGCGACGGTGGATCAGCGTGACTTGTTCCGCGATAGGTTCCAGCATGAGTGCCCAGTCGACTGCGGAGTCGCCGCCGCCGCTCAATAATACTTTGCGGCCCGCGAATTTGCTCAGGTCGCTAATAAAGTAATGCAGGTTGACGCCTTCGAAACGCGCAGCGCCTTCAAGCGTCAGGCGACGCGGTTCAAACGCGCCTACGCCTGCCGTGATAATCACGGACTTGGCATAGTGCACGGCTTTGTCAGTCGTGACTTTGAAGCGTTGCTCGTCTTCTTTGTCGACTGCGATTACTTTTTCTTCGAGGCAGATTTCCTGTTCGAAATGATTCATTTGCTCAACAAGCTGGTTAACCAATTCCTGTGCGGTTATTTTTGGGAAACCGGCTACGTCGTAGATATATTTTTCGGGATAAAGGGCAGCCAATTGTCCGCCAAGCTGAGGCATGCTTTCGATCAGCTTTACGGATGCTTGACGCATTCCCCCGTAAAAAGCAGCAAATAGTCCGGCTGGACCGCCGCCGATGATCAGAATATCAGCGATGTTTTCGCCGTTGTGGATCTCTGTCACTTGATAAGCACCTCCGAAGGTATCAATCGTTATCAATCACGATGAATGTATCGCAATGATTTTGTTTCTCAATTCCTATCTATTATAAACTCGTTTTTTACCGGATTGCAAAGCGAATTCCCGGCTTTTTTCTTTGTTCCTATACTTGTGGCTAGCGGTTTTGGTTCACGTACCGCATGAGTTTCGCGACACTTGGTGCAAAAGGGAGGGGATTGCTGGCTCTCTGGCAACTATGAATATTTTTTGTCCGTTTTGCGTCCAAATTTCAAATTTTGTTTTGTAATATGCGCGGGAAAAGCGTACAATGTATGTGATAAAAGTCGCAGTCAAGATGCGGACGGGATAAGTAACCGATAGGGAGAGTTCTCTCCGTTTTTGTGTAAGATTTCACATGAGGCTCCAACCTTTTAGAGGTTATCCCATAAAATGACTATTGAATCGAAAAGGGGTAAGGAAAACAATGAACAGCATTCCCAAAATCGTAATTCTGGGTGCGGGCTACGGCGGTATCCTCACAGCTCAAAACCTGCAAAAGAAACTCAAAAACAACGAAGCCGATGTTACACTGGTTAACCGTCACGACTACCACTACTTCACAACGGAACTGCATATGCCAGCAGCTGGCACGCAACCGGAAACGAAGACTTACGAGAAAATCTCGAACCTGATCGACGAGTTCAAGATCGATCTGGTGAAATCGAACGTAACGGCAATCAAGCCGGAAGAGCGTCAAGTCGTGCTGGAAGACGGCACATTGTCGTACGACTACCTGATTATCGCTCTGGGCGGCGACCCGGAGACGTTCGGCATCCCGGGTATGAAAGAACATGCCTTCTCGATCCGCAGCATTAACTCCGTGCGCGCAATCCGCGAGCATATCGAGACGCAATTCAAAGAATTCAAAAAAGACGGCGACGAAACTCGCCTGAACTTCGTAGTCGGCGGCGCCGGCTTCACGGGTATCGAATTCGTCGGCGAATTGGCGAACCGCTTGCCCGAAATGGCGAAACAATACGGCGTGGACCCTTCGAAAGTCGGTCTGTATAACGTCGAAGCGGCTCCTTCCGCGCTGCCGGGCTTCGATCCGGAGCTGGTAACGTACGCAATGGACACGCTGACGAAAAAAGGCGTAACGTTCCGTATCGGCGTACCGGTTAAAGCTTGCGACGAAAACGGCGTAACGGTTGGCGAAGGCGAACGTATCGAAGCGAAAACGGTCGTATGGACTGGCGGTATCCGCGGTAACCATCTGATCGAAGACGCTGGATTCGAAGCGATGCGCGGACGCGTCAAAGTCGACGAGTTCCTCAAAGCGCCAGGTCACGAAAATGTATTCATCATCGGCGACGGTTCGCTTATGATCGGACCTGAAGGCCGTCCATACCCTCCAACTGCGCAAATCGCGATGCAACAAGGCGAGCGCGTTGCGAAAAACCTGATCGCGACGATCCGTGGTCAACAAACCGAGAAATTCGTATTCAGCAACAAAGGCACCGTCGCTTCCCTGGGTAAAGGCGAAGCCGTAGCCGTTGTCGCGGGCAAGAAAATCAAAGGCTGGCCAGCCGCTCAACTGAAAAAAGTGGTTGATGCTCGTTACCTGTTCATCATCGGCGGTATGGGTCTGGTGCTGAAAAAAGGTCGCTTCCTGTAAGCCGACATTCGCACGAATAGACATTTCGCCGGGTAAACGAACGAAATGTTCTCAAAAAGCTTGATTCAAAGGCTGTCTTCGCTCCGTGCAAACGGATCGCGCGGGCAGCCTTTTTCTTTTTTCAAAAATCGCTTGCTCACGAAAGTTGACGTTTTGAACACATTTTATAAGAAATTAAGCCGGTTTTTCGAAAATGCTGACGAAACATCAACATATTTACGTGAAAAAGCCGATCTTGAAGCTTTTTTAAGAAATTTGTTGACGAAACGTCAGCATTCAAAACGAAAAAGGGCGTCATTCCGTAAAAATTTTGACGATATGCACACATTTTCGCGCAGGACTTCTCAAAAACTTAAGATCACGTGCTTGCTCCAAGTACGCAAAAAGCGCCCAGAAAAACGCGACTTCTCAGCCGCCTTATTCCAAGACGCTTTTTCAAACTTTTTCCCGCCTGCCACTATTAAACCTTCAACATCTCCACAGCCTTTTCCCAATCCAGCAGATTCCCGACATAAAACGCCCCAAACTCCCCGTACCGGGCGCTTACCTCATCGAATCTCATTTCATAGATCAGCTTTTTGAACTGCAAAGCATCGTCCGAGAACAGCGTAACGCCCCATTCCCAATCGTCAAAGCCGACCGAGCCGGAAATGATTTGCTTCACTTTGCCTGCATAGCCGCGTCCGATCATGCCGTGGCTGCGCATCATGGATTTGCGGTCGTCCATCGACAGCATGTACCAGTTGTCGTTCAGATCGCGCTTTTTGTTCATCGGGTAGAAGCAGATATGTGCGGACTTCGGCAATTCCGGCTTCAGGCGGGCGATGATGTGCGGATTTTGCATCGGGTCTTCGCCTTCTTTGCTCAGATAGTTGCTTAGCTCCACGACGCTCACATAGGAATATTCCTTTTTCGTGAACTTGGCAAAGTCGGTTTTGTTGAATGCCGTTTCCAGCCTGTTGATATCTTCCAGCGTCTCGCGCAGATACATAAAGACGAAGTCGGCTTTTTGGCCCACGATCGAATAGACCGCCGTGCTGCCTGTTCCGGCTTCGGCCGTTTCGGAGAATTCTTTCATGAACTCTTCGAGATCTTCGATCGCTCCGGCGCGTTCTTCCTGGTCGGCTGCTTTCCACAGCGTCCAGTCAATCGAGCGGAAATCGTGCAGGCAATACCAGCCTTCAAGCGTCAGCGTAGCTTCATTCATGAATCGTATCACTCCTAAATCAGATTGTATGGTGGAGATTTTCACAAACCCTGCTGCAAAAATCCGTTTGTACAGATACCGAATACGTGCTTCCGGGAACTCCCATTTTCCATTGTATCGCAATTGAGAAGATAAGGGCAATTCACTCCGCAAAAAAATCCCCTCTATAAAAACAGCTCTTGCCGTAATAGCCGTTCGTAAGAAAATAAGCATTCCGAAGCCCGAACGCATCTGAATGAGCGGCTACTTTGTATTCCTCGAAATTTGGGTGCTTTCCGCCCTTTCATGCAGATGGAATTGTGGTAAAATGGAGGGGCTCCAAAGAACCTGTCCACAGCCAAGGGCGCGTTCCGAGGAGCACATCTATTTTTACGCGCAATTTTGCAAGGACAAGAGGGGGACATCCGCCGATGCGCATGAAGAGCTTGTTACACTACACGGAACATCACCGTTATTATACGTATCGCGATTTCAGCCTGAGCAATCTGGACGAGCGTATGTTGACCTTGGTTTACCAGCCGATGGTCGGGACGTCCGCTATCGCTTTATACCGCTTATTGGCCCAGCATTTGCCGGGAGAACGCACGGGTTATTCCGTACCTGAGCCGCAGCGCGGGCTTTTTTTGACCTTGGGGATCGAGCCGAACGACCGGGGACGGACGTTGATGGTCGAGAACGCCTCGAAGCTGGAAGCGGTGGGACTGCTTCAGACCCATCGGCTGTATCGGCCGGAGCAAGACCAATATATGTACGAATACGAGCTTCAGCAACCGCTGCCGCCGTCTGATTTTTTCGCTACCCAACATTTGACGCTGCTACTGCGGGACCGAATCGGCAAGTTTGCCGTATTGGCGCTGCAAGAGCGATTTTGGAGCGGCGAGCCGGAAGAGTTGGGGGAAATCGGGCGGGCCGCCAAAGAAAATATTTCGCAGCCTTTTTATGAAATTTTCGAACTGAACACGCATGTTATTGATTATGAGCTGGAGCAGGCGTTATCCGAAGCCACTCCTACCCGTCGTCAAAGTAAAAATATGCCGGTCGAAGACCCGCTGTTCGATTATTCCGACGTGATCCTGCATTTCCCTCGCGGCGCTCGCAACAGACCGTTCGTTGAAAGATTGCGGCATAATCGGGAGCAAATGGGCATGATCAACCATGTCGCCCGCAAATTCGATCTGAACGTCGAAGACATTGTGCGGCTGCTGGACGAGGAAGGCATTTTCTCCAATGACGGAGAGCTGATGCTGGACAACCTCCAGAACCGTGCCAATCTCACCTTCCGGCAAACGGCCAAGCGCACCGAGGAGCGACAGGTTCGCGCAGCCCGCGTTATTCGCCCGGAAGAACCGGAAACCGCGAACGATATGCCTGTCGAGCACGCCGTGGAAATGGAGTATTACCTGGAAGTCCCGGCGCAGTTCCAATCGAAATGCGATATTCACCAATATAATATGCTGCTTCGCAACGAGCCGTATACCGGTCTGCTGCGCAACTTTTTCCCGGGAACCGTTCCGGGTCCGTGGCTCGATATGTTCAGCAAGATCGATCTGAGCTACAAATTGCCCGGCGAAGTCATCAACGTGCTGATCCATTATCTCGTCACGTTGCTCGGCAAAGACGGCGATCAACGCATCAGCCGCAACTTCGTCGACTCGATCGCTTCCAACATGCTGCTGCGGCAGATCGACACGTACGAGAAGGCGGTTCGGTACATTCGCGACCAAAACAACCCGAAGCGCCAAGCCGCGCCGCAAAACAGCTCCCGCGCCCGCGCCCAAAGCAAAGCCGTCCGAGGCAAGCCGGAGCTGCCGATCGTGCAAAACACGCCGGTTCAAACCGCTGTGAGCGACGAAGAGTTTGCGGAGTATGTACGGTTAGCGGAGCAAAGAAAAGCAAGTAAAAATACTCCGCGGAGTTAAAAGTTGGTTTGGCGATATCGACTGATTTTCAGAAAGGAGGTCAAACGAAAATGGATTCGATCGGCGATGTGCTCAAACAGATGGGCGGTTCGCGCATTCGTCAGCAAACCGCAGATTTGAAAACGAAGATTCTAAACGAGCCGGACGTGCGCCAACTGCGGCTGCGTTACCCGGAACTGTCCGACCAGGAGCTGACCCGCAACCTCAGTCGTTTGTATGAATTCGCGAAAGAAAAAAAACATTGCGATAACTGCCCAGGGCTAGAGAATTGTCCAAACGATTTTCAAGGTCATTATACGAAACTGAGCGTTGACGATGTGAACGGCCAGTTGCGTATCCGGGATTACAAATCGCCGTGCAACTTGCAGCTTGCCCACGAACGGGATAAGCAAATCAGCAGCCGCATCCGCAGCTTTTACGTGGATGAACGTGCTTTGCAGGAAGGTTACGACGATGTCGAGATCATGCGTAAAGATCCGGTGCGTTCTTCGGCGGTCATGCAGGTGTTCGATTATATCGACGCGGCGAAAGCTTCCGGGCTTCAGAAAAAAGGTCTGTATCTGCAAGGACCGTTCGGCACGGGCAAAACGTTCTTGATGTGCTATCTGCTGCATGAGCTGGCGAAGGAAGGCCATTCCGGCGTGATTGTATATATGCCCGACTTCGTGGAGGACGTCAAATCCATGATTCAGGACGGAGAAAAGCTGCGCGACACGATCGAGCTGATGAAAAATACGGATCTGCTGATTTTCGACGATATCGGCGCGGAAAATATGGGACCCTGGGTTCGCGACCACGTGCTGGGCTCCATACTGAATCATCGCATGAACCGCAAGCCGACTTTTTACACGTCCAATTACTCGTTGTCCGATCTCGGCAAGCATCTGAGCTTCACCAACAAAGACGGGGAAGAAGCGTACAAGGGAGAACGTTTGATGAACCGTATCCAGCCTTTCGTGGAAACAATTCAGGTATTGGGCGAAAACAAGCGCGGATAAGAACGGGCTTCGCAAAAGCGAGCAAAGCGTTTCTTCATGAAATCTTCACTTACAAAAGGTTAGATGTTTATAAAAACATACAAATATTTGTTTCGGGAACGGAAAATCCGTGTTATAATTGACAGGTAGACAAGCGCAAGTTATCTTTAACTATGCGATTTGCGGTGTACGAACGTACGCCATATATAAATTTTGCAGCATATATTAAGGAGGAATTTTTCGTGGCTATTGTAAATGTATCCGACCAAACATTCGGAACCGAAGTGGAAGCTGGCGAAGGAACCGTCCTGGTTGACTTCTGGGCACCATGGTGCGGACCTTGTAAAATGCTCGCTCCAATCCTGGACGAGCTGGACGGCGAAGTTGGCGCAAATGTGAAAATCGCGAAAGTCAACGTCGACGAAAACCCTGAAACGGCTTCCCGTTTCGGCGTTATGAGCATCCCGACTATGATTTTCTTCAAAGACGGACAACCGGTCGACAAACTGATCGGCGTAAACTCCAAAGAAGCGCTGAAAGGCGTACTTTCGAAACACGAATAATTTCAACGTCATGCCCGTGATTGCTCCATCCAGAGCCAATCGGACATGAACGAGAAGAACCCTCGGCGAATAGCCGGGGGTTTTTGTTTTCGTTTCTCTTTTCATTTCCTGCTCACTTTTGCGTTCATATCCAAGAGAGCGAGCAGAGAGAGCGCATGTTCGTCTTTTCGTGTCATACAGCCATTTTTGGCGTATAATAAAAGAAAGTTATTCCAACATGTCGATAAAGTCCAACGTGACTGGAAGCGAGAAGACGGAGAGAGAAATTCAGTGAAGGAACGATAGTGTTCGCCTTTGAAATCGGGAAGCAACCTTATAAAATTTCAATCAGCTTCCCGATTTCAACACGCGACCGGAACGAATTTCTCTCGCAGTCTTCTCGCTTCTCGCTCCAACGTAACTTCATCGACAGGTTGAGAGAATCATTCACCCAGAGAAAGTCAGACACCGCAAGCATACAGGGAGGTCGAACACAGATTGAATACGCACCTCGAAACGATTCAGGAACAAGAAAAAGCATTGGCACATATTCGGGATAAACTGGCGCTGCTGCCGGAACTTCCGGGTTGTTACCTGATGAAAAATAGAGAAGGCACGATCATTTACGTCGGCAAGGCCAAAATTTTGAGAAACCGCGTGCGCTCCTATTTTACGGGCAGCCACGAAGGCAAAACGCAGCGGCTCGTGATCGATATCCGCGACTTCGAATACATCGTCACGTCGAGCAACATGGAAGCGCTGATTCTGGAGTGCAACCTGATCAAGCTGCACCAGCCGCGCTATAACGTATTGCTCAAAGACGACAAGACGTTCCCTTATATTAAAATCACGAACGAAAAGCATCCCAAGCTCGAAGTCACGCGGCGGGTGTTGAAAGACAAAGCGCGTTATTTCGGGCCTTATCCGAACGCTTACGCCGCGCAACAGACCAAAAAACTGCTTGACCGCATGTATCCGCTGCGCAAATGCGGCGTGATGCCGAAAGAAGTTTGTCTGTATTACCATATGGGCCAATGCCTGGCGCCGTGCGTCAAAGACATCGGCAAAGAAGATTATGACGGCATTCGCGACGAGATCGCACGTTTTCTCGGCGGCAGCCATGAAGAGATCAAGAAAGAACTGCGCCGGAAAATGGAAGAAGCGGCCGAAGACCTGTATTTTGAGCGGGCCAAAGAACTGCGCGACCAGATCCTCAATATCGAAGCGGTGATGGAAAAGCAGAAGATCAACGCCACGGATAAAAAAGACCGCGACGTATTCGGCTATTCGGTCGATAAAGGCTGGATGTGCGTGCAGATTCTCTATATCCGTCAAGGCAAAATGATCGAACGCCACGCGTCAAGCTTTCCGTTCTACGGAGAAGCCTATGCCGATTTCCTGTCTTACGTCACGCAGTATTACAGCGACAACCCGGCGCTGCCTCAGGAAATCTTGCTGCCGGCGAACGATGAAGGCGTCGCGGTCGTAGCCGAAGGCGAAACGCGGTCGCAGCAAGCCGCTTCGCGCGCCGATATCATGGCGGCGAACGAAGCCGCCGACGCGGACGGAGACGACGGCGAAGACGAAGCGCAAAGCGAGCAAGAGCCGCAGCAGGAAAACCGCTACGGCGAAGCGGCCGCGGAACTTCCGCTGGTCGCGGAGTCCGGCGCGGCCTACGGGGAAGCCGCAAGCGGCGACGGAAGTAATCACGCCGCGGGTGAAGGCGCGGAAACGGCGCCAGGCGTCGCGGGTGAAAGCGCGGAAAACGCTGCTGCTTCCGGCCTCTCCGGTTCGGGCGATCTGAACGGCGCCGTAGCGCTCCAACAGTGGCTTAACGTGAAGACCCTCGTGCCCAAGCGCGGCTCCAAGCGTAAAATGGTCGAGATGGCGAGCGAGAACGCGCGCGTCTCGCTGGAAGAAAAGTTCCGCTTGATCGAGCGGAACGAAGAACGCACCAGCGGCGCGGCCGATCGTCTCGGCTACGCGCTCGGCTTCGACAGCCTGCACCGCGTCGAAGCGTTCGATAACTCGAATATCCAGGGCACGAACCCGGTATCCGCGATGGTCGTCTTCCTCGACGGCAAGCCCGCCAAGCAGGAGTATCGCAAATACAAAGTCCGCACCGTCAAAGGCGCGGACGATTACGCCACGATGCGCGAAGTCATTCGCCGCCGCTACGAGCGCGTGCTCAAAGAAAATCTGCCGCTGCCCGATTTGGTTCTTGTCGACGGCGGCAAAGGCCAAATCTCCGTCGCGATCGACGTGTTGGAGAACGAATTGGGTCTTAGCGTGCCGGTCGCCGGTCTGGTGAAGGACTCCAAGCACCGGACGGCGCAGCTGATGAGCGGAGATCCGCCCGAGGTTGTGCCATTGGCGCGGGACAGCGAAGAGTTCTATCTGCTGCAACGTATCCAGGACGAAGTGCACCGCTTCGCGATCTCTTTCCACCGCGAGCAGCGCGCCAAGTCGATGGTCACGTCCAAGCTGGATTCGATCCCGGGGATCGGCGACAAGCGCCGCCAAACGCTGCTCAAACATTTCGGATCGCTCAAAAAAATCCGCGAAGCTTCGGTCGAAGATTTCCGTCCGTTGTCGATCGGCGACAAGCTTGCCCGCCAGATTCTCGATGCGTTGAAAGACGAAGCTTAGCCTGAGCCTTGAAGAGACCCATCACCTGTTGATGAAGATTCATTCACCTGCTTGCTCACCTTTACTTTTGCATAAAGGATCGATATAATGGTTCGTAATTGTATATGTTTTGCCCGGAGGAGCCTGCCAACAGCGGGCTCTTTTTGTGCTTTTTTAAAGGAAGTATACGGGTAATAGACAGAAAATAACAAGGCGGAGGGCTGAATATGAATATGGAGATGCGTAAGGAAAGCATTTTGGTCTGTGTACATTACGGGCCGCACGGACAACGATTGATTCAGCGTGGCAGTCGGTTGGCCAAGCTGTTGGATGCACCGCTGCGGGTGTTGACGGTCGAACCTGCGCGTAAGGAGACGTATAGCCCGGAAAAGGAACTATATCTATCGGCCTGGCGTAAGCAGACGGAAGAATCCGGGGGCGAATTTCTTGTACGCAAATGCGGCGGCGGTCAGAAAACAGCCGACGTCATCGCCGAAGCGTCCAGAGAAGCAAGCGTCACGCAGATCATTATCGGGCGCGCCAGCCATTCGTTTTGGCATGAGATCACGCACGGCGACTTCGTGGATGATTTGCTGGACCGGATCGGGGCGACCGACCTGCATATCGTGGCGGTGCAGCGCTATCCGGAAATGCTTGAAGAAACGCACGAGAAAGGCTTTTCTGCTCTTCTGGTGAACAAAGACGGACATTACATGCTGAGTTCCGAAGAGGAACAGACGACGGAGGCAGACTCTTCGCAAGAAGCCGTCGAAGGGATCTTTTTCCGCGAGCTGGATACGGACTTCGATAGCGGGTTGTTCAAAATCGTCAAAAATGACCAGGCTGAATATTTAAAAATTGTACAAGGCGAATGGATCAAAAAATGACCGTTTGTTTTTTAGAAAGGAGGGACGCTAACACGTGCTGCATATCGCCATTTTAATTCCTTTTTTGTGGGCAGTGTTGATTCCGATGATGCGCTGGCTGCCCCGTATACATCCTGGCTGGACAGTGCTACCCGTGCCGCTTAGCCTGTTCGTTTATTTTCTCAGCCAAATCTCCCGGATAAGCCAAGGGGAAACACAATTCGTTAGCGTGCCTTGGATGCCTGAGATCGGTATCGATCTGTCGGTCGTGCTGGATGGCTGGAGCTTGCTGTTTGCTCTATTGATAACGGGAATCGGGACGCTTGTCGTAGGCTATTCCATGTTTTATATGGGAAAAAGAACGGACTCCATCCGTCATTTCTACGTGTATCTGCTGATGTTTATGGGAGCGATGCTCGGCGTTGTGCTGTCGGATAACCTGATGGTGCTGTATGCCTTCTGGGAGTTGACCAGCATTGCGTCTTTCCTGCTGATCGCATTCTGGTATCGGCGCGAACGTTCGCGTTACGGCGCTTTGAAGTCGATGCTGATTACGGTGTTTGGCGGGCTTGCCATGTTTGCGGGTTTCAACCTGCTCTATCTGATGACGGGTACCTATAGCATTCGGGAGATTGCAACCCAAGCGTCGCTGTTGCCGGAGCATTCGCTGTTCCTGCCTGCGATGATTCTCGTTCTGTTGGGCGCATTCACCAAATCGGCCCAGTTTCCGTTCCACATCTGGCTGCCGGACGCGATGGAAGCGCCGACTCCCGTCAGCGCCTACTTGCACTCGGCAACGATGGTCAAAGCAGGGCTGTATCTGGTTGCCCGAGTAAGTCCGATCTTCGCAGGCGGTTTGGAGTGGTTCTGGATTGTATCGTTGACCGGATTGATCACGCTGCTCTACGGCTCGTTCAAAGCGATCCGGCAGACTGATCTCAAAGCGCTGCTCGCGTACTCTACAATCAGTCAGCTCGGTCTGATCATGAGTTTGCTCGGCGTCGGCTCGGCGGCTTCCTTCTTTACGGACAGTGAGCAGGTGGCGTTGTTTGGTCTTGCTACCACGGCGGCTGTATTCCATCTTCTCAATCACGCCGTATTTAAAGGTTCGCTTTTCATGGTTGTCGGCATCGTCGACCACGAGACGGGGACGCGGGATCTGCGTAAGCTGGGTGGATTGATGAAGCTAATGCCGATCACGTTCGTCATTGCATTGATCGGCTCATTCTCTATGGCTGGGTTGCCTCCGTTCAGCGGTTTTCTAAGCAAGGAAATGTTTTTCACGGCGATGGTGAGCATTCTGGAATTCGATGCGGCAAATGCCGGCTCTTGGATGTTGCTGCTGCCGATTCTTGCCTGGGTAGCCAGCGTGTTCACCTTCGTTTACAGTATGATTCTCGTATTCAAAACGTTTGGCGGAAACGTTAAAAACAATAAGCTGGATAAGCAGCCACATGAAGCTTCGCTGGGCTTGTTGGCTTCACCGATCCTGCTTGTCTCCCTGGCACTTATATTCGCATGGATTCCAAACGGTTTGTCCAAGTCTCTGATTGATCCGGCCGTTGCCGCGATCCGCGGAGGAGGCGCAAGTGCCGAATCCACTCACGTCTCTATTCATTTCTGGCACGGTTGGACGCCGGAGTTGTTCATGACGATCGGAGTCGTTCTGCTTGGTATTTTGCTCTACCGAACCTACACCCGATTCAGCTTGCTGGACCGCGAATGGAGTGGGCGCGATACGCTCAACCGATTGTATAACGGTACCCTACGGCTAATGGAAGACGGAGGACGCCGCATTACGGATCTCTATATGACCGGTTCCGTTCGGCGTTACCTGATCTATATTTTCCTGTTTCTGATCGTAGCCGTCGGAGGAACGCTGATGTTCTCGCCGGATATCGTACTCGGTATGGATGACTACGCACCGATTACATTCTATGAAGTGGCCTTGGTTGTGGTCATGTTGGCAGCGGCAGCGGCAGTGCCGTTCGCAAAATCGCGCGTCAACGCGATTCTGTTCACCGGTGCAGCCGGATATATGGTTACGGCGCTGTTCCTGATCTTCCGAGCGCCGGATCTGGCGTTGACGCAGATGATCGTGGAGACCGTTTCCGTTATTTTGTTCCTGCTCTGCTTTAAGTTTCTGCCGAAGCTGAAGACGGAAAAAGAAAAGCCGACGTTCAAATGGACGAACCTGATCGTGGCCGCAGGCGTCGGCGTTACGGTGACGCTTGTCGCATTTGCCTCGATGGGTAGCAGTCCGTTCGAACCGATCTCGAATTATTTCCTGAACGAAAGTTATGAATCGGCAGGCGGCAAAAACGTCGTTAATGTCATTCTGGTCGACTTCCGCGGCTTTGACACGCTGTTCGAAATTATGGTGCTGGGCATTGCTTCGCTTGGGATCTATGGATTGATCAAGCTGGGGGTTCAGACGCAGACCGAACCGCATGCCGCCAAACCATCCGAGCAAAAACGCGCAGGCTTCCCATTGGTTGCCAACGACGTTATTTTGCGCACGATGTCGCGGGTGATCGTGCTGATCATTATTTCGTTCTCGTTGTATCTGTTCTTCGCGGGGCACAACCATCCGGGCGGCGGCTTTATCGCAGCGCTGATGACCGCGGCTGCGCTCATTCTGCTCGCCGTCTCATTTGGGATGGATACGGTGCGACGAATCATTCGCGTGAATTATCGGGTGCTTACGGCGATCGGTTTGAGCATCGCTCTGCTCACGGCAGTCGGTTCGTTCGCGTTCGGGGCGCCGTTCCTTAGTCATGCGTTCGGACATTTCGATCTGCCGGTTCTGGGGGATACCGAATTGGCAACAGCCGTTCTGTTCGACCTGGGTGTCTACCTGGCTGTCGTCGGTGTGGTCATGAACATCATCTTTACGATAAAGGGGGAAGACTGACATGGAATGGATTATGGCGATCGCCATCGGTGCCTTATTTATGATCGGCGTATATCTGATTTTGACCAAAAGCCTGCTTCGCGTCATTCTCGGCACGTCGCTATTGACGCACGGCGTCCATTTGCTGCTGCTGACCATGGCAGGTCTTAAGCGCGGCGCGGCACCCGTACTGGGTAGCGGCAGCGATTCCTATACCGACCCTCTTCCGCAGGCTTTGATTTTGACATCGATCGTGATCAGCTTCGGCGTAACTGCCTTGTTCTTTGTACTCGCTTATCGGGCCTATCAGACGCGGGGCACAGATGAAATTGACGGCGAAGAGGTTGGCGGCAAGGGGGCGGAATCTTGAACAATCTTCTGGTTCTACCTGTCCTGCTGCCGCTAAGTATCGCGGTGCTGCTTATGTTTTTCCGCGAAAAGATTGTATTGCAGCGCATGATCGGCCTGATCGGGGGGATCGCGAATATAGCCGTCGCGCTTGCCGTCGTGTTCAAAGTCCGCGGGAACGGTATCCAGACGCTACATTTGGGCGGCTGGGCTCCTCCTTACGGCATCGTATTCGTGGCCGATATGTTCGCGGCGCTGCTGCTGCTGGCTGCCGCCGTTACAGGTCTTGCCGTACTCATCTATTCGTTCTCCAGCATCGGCAGAGAACGTGAACGGCATTATTATTATTCGTTCTTTCATTTTCTGCTCGTCGGCGTGTACGGTTCGTTCCTGACCGGAGATATTTTCAACTTATTCGTATTCTTCGAAGTTATGTTGATCTCGTCTTATGCGCTGATTACATTGGGCGGAGACAAAAAGCAACTTCGCGAAGCGCCCAAATATTTGTTGATCAACATTTTGTCCTCTACTTTGTTCGTTGCGGCAGTCGCTTATCTGTATGCGGCTGTAGGGACGCTCAATATGGCGCATCTGTCGCTGCGGATCGCGGAAGCGGGACAAGGCGGCGTACTGAACGTGATCGCCGTGCTGTTCCTGATCGTTTTCTCGCTTAAAGCCGGCCTCTTCTTGTTCTTCTGGCTGCCGGGTGCTTACGGAGCGCCGCCGTTTGCGGTACGCGCGCTGTTTGGCGCTCTACTCACCAAAGTCGGGCTGTACGCGATTATTCGCACATTCACTCTGATTTTCCCTGGCGATCCATCGTTCACGCATGGCTGGATCGCATGGATGGCCGCCGCCACAATGATTCTGGGCGGAATCGGCGCGGTCGCGTACCGTGATATTCCGCGTATCCTGAATTACAATGTGTTGATCGGCGTCGGGTTCGTGGCTTTCGGTTTGGCGTCTGCGACGCGCGATTCGCTAGACGGCGTCGCTTTCTATATGCTGCACGACATTATCGCCAAAGGATGGATGTTCGTGCTGGGCGGGATGTTGATCTCGGCGGCGGGAACCGATCGGCTGGACGGCATGGGCGGATTGATTCGTCGGCGTCCGGGACTCGGCTGGATGTTTTTCATTCTGGCGCTGGCGTTGACCGGCATTCCGCCACTCAGCGGATTTGCGGGAAAAGTGCTGATTGTGCGCGGCGGTCTGGAAGACGGCATGTTGACGCTGACGTTGGTCGCGCTTGCTTCTAGTCTGTTGACGTTATATTCACTCATTAAAATTTTCCGCGAAGCCTTTTGGGGGACCGAACCAGATAGCGATCGAGATCAGAATCGAGCGGAGGAACTTCCGGTCGATACGCATAAGTCCAAGCCAAGCGAGAGCTTAAACGGAGGTATTGCCAACATCTCAGCGATCCTGCTGCTGGTGGTTGTGATTGTTTTGGGCGTCGGAGCCAATGGCTTGCTCGGTTTTACCTCGCAGGCCGGAGAAACATTGGCGAATCCCGGACTCTACATTGAAGCCGTATTGGGGGAGTAGATCGATATGCCATTTCAAATTTTGCTTAATCTGATGATCGCGCTGCTCTGGATGATGCTGAACGGCAATTGGACGGCTTCCGGTTTTATTGTAGGTTACGTGTTGGGGATCGCCGTGCTGTACGTCGTGCGCAAATTCCGTCCGGAACCTTTTTACCTGACGAAAGTCTGGGCCGTACTCAAGCTGATCGTGTTGCTTATTCGCGAACTGCTGATCTCCAGTTTCGAAGTCATGGGCCATATCCTGCGTCCCAAACTTGAGATGCGCCCCGGCATTTTCGAATATCGCACGGAATTAAGTTCGGATTGGGAGGTCACGATTTTATCCTGCCTGATCTGTTTGACGCCTGGCACGTTGACGTTGGAAGTGTCGGACGATAATCAAACCTTGTATATCCATGCCCTCGATATCTCCGACGTCGGTGAGATGTCAGGCAAGATTCGTGATACATTCGAAAAAGCGATCATGGAGGTGACGCGATCATGAGTACGGTATTTTTGAGCATGACTCTGGCTATTCTTGCTCTGGCGGTGCTTGGCTGTGCGTATCGCTTGATCGTAGGTCCGAGCCGCTCCGACCGGATCGCCGCGCTTGATACGATCGGCATCAATCTGCTCGCCATGATCGCGGTGTTGTGCATGCTGCTCGATACGCAGGATCTGACCGAAATCATTCTGGTCATCGGCATTCTGACATTCATTGGCACGACCGTGCTGGCGCGGTATATCGAGAGAGGGAGCGTGATCGAAGATGGCGACGATCGTTGAATGGATCGCGATTGTTTTGGCTTTGGCCGGAGCCGTATTTTGCGCGATCAGCGCTTTTGGACTAATCCGTCTGCCTGACGTGTACCTTCGTTCGCATGCCGCAACCAAAAGCGCCGCGCTCGGCGTATTGTTCGTTCTTGTCGGAGCGTTCCTCTATTTCTGGGCGGTCGATGGAGCAATTAATGTCAAGTTGCTTTTGGCTATCGTTTTCGTGTTTTTGACTTCTCCGGTAGCGGGGCATCTGAACGGGCGCGCGGCTTATCGTTCCGGCGTGAAGCTTTGGAAGGGCAGCGTACGCGATGACTTTAAGGGCGTGTTGGAACGCGAAGGGACATCCGTTCCGGAAGCCGTAAATGAACCGGAGCCGCCGAAGCGACCTTAAATCCTTAAAAGCACTATCCCAAACTACTTGCGGGGAAAGAAAATCAACAGCAGAAATCGAAATAAATGCGTATATACACTTAATTCAGTCCGATTTTTCGATTTGGGCGAAATAAGTGCTCAGATGCAATTAATTCTTTCTTTTTTTGCTATTCACTCTTTTTTCGTTGAAATAACTGCATATCCGCATTTATTTTCGAATCTGAGCACAATTCGAATCCAATAGTTGCTTATACGCACTTATTTCTGGTTGGCTCTGATGCAGAGTACTAGTAGCTTGTTCAACTTTGAACCAACGCTAAACGAGGTCCAGTCCAAGTTACGGCAAAGCCGAACTCGATCTGAATTCAGGCCGAATTCAATCCGAACTCGGCCTGGATCAGCAGTCGGTTCGGTTTCGGTTTTTTCAAACGGAATAAACAGGCGCAGCAAAAAACGACCGCGATCTCCACTTTGATGTGGATGTTGCGGTCGTTTTTTGGGGAAAGCCCTGGGTCGGGCGCATTCTAAGATTAATCAATTCCAGCAAGTAGCGAGTCGATCAGAAGGCTCGTCGGCCCAAAACGTTTATTTGCGAGGTTTATCGTCTTCACGTCGTTCTCCGCGAGGAAGGTCGGAAGTGTTCGATTCGCGGAACAACCCGCTTCCCGAAGTTCGTTCGGTATCCGGGATTCGATCCTGGACCGGAACCTGATCCTTTTCGACCGCGCGTGGGTCTTCTTGGAACGCGTATTGCTCTTCCTCGACCGCACGTCGATCCCGCGCGTACGGCTCGGAAATCGATTCGACCCTGGTTTCCGGAACGATCGTTGCCGGAGGCGAGGGCTGCGCGACCGGAGCTTCCGTATTCCTACGATTTTCCGCTACCGGTTGGGGCCTGTCCAAAAAGCCCGGAGCCGCGTTTTGCGTAATCTCTTTGCTGCGGGTACCGTTTCCTTCGTCATGTGGCCGCGTTTTGTCTTTTCCGTACATCAGATAAATCACGAACGCGACGATCGCCGGCATCACAATGGATACGATTCCGACCGCAACGTACGTAGGCGTGCCCATGAAGATCAGGCTGAGGCCCATCAGGATGCTGTCGAACACGACGTGCGCGAACATCGCCGTGATGTAGCCGTAGCGCAGGAAGATAAAGCTGAACAGCAGACCCAGGAACAGCAGTTCGATCGGACGCGTGATGACCGGGTAGATCGGATACAACGTATGGCCGAGCGCCCAGATCAGCGATGTGATGATGCTGGCTACGACAGTACTGCGTACGATCTTTTTGACCATCGGAATGCCGAACAGTCGGTAGATCGCTTCTTCGGAGATCCCGGCCATCCAGGCCAGAATCGGGAACAGCCACGGATACATCATATTGTACGTGGACTGCGAATCGTCGGTGGTCGAGAAAACGCCGAGCGTATGCTCCAGTATGAAGAAGATGACCGCCTGTACCGCAAGCAAAATGATCGCCCATAAATAACCTGTTTTGAGCGACTCCCACACATGGCGTCCGTATTGCGGTTCGCCGCGTCTCGCCCACATGTTTTTGCCCTGGCTGCGCCACATGGCATCCCCGGCCACGAAGCAGAAGTACAGGGAGGCCGCCATAAAGAAGCCCATAACGATCTGCAACACAATCGTAACCATGAAAAGAATATCCGAGTAACTGCTGCCTTCGAAGAAAGGACGCATGTTCCAAACGGAAAATACGGAGACTACATAGTAGAAGGCCGACAAGAAAATGCCGCGCGTGAACGAAGCGTATTTTTTCAGCACGAAAGCATAAATAATCGCCAATACGCCGAGCACGAACGTCAGCAGCATGTAGCCGCCGTAGGTCATGATGCTTGCCCAAGTCGTTTGTTCACTGATGTAACTCGTGTACGAAGAAGGGATGCTGAAGTTGGAACGGATCGAAGCGACCTGGTCGCCTTCGAACGATACATTGACTTTCAGCTCGCTGTCGCCGATCTTGGCGGAAGAAGATACATAGTTCAGACCGCTTTGGCTGTCGATCGACGCGCGTTCCAATCCTGCCGTATCCAAGCCCATTTCCTGGAGCAAAGGCCGGGCGATCTCTTCTTTGTCGGCTTGCGACAACGTCAGGTCTTCGAGCGGTTCCGGCAGGATATCCGCGTCTGTCAGTTGCTGGGCGTAAGAAGAAGGCAAGCTGTTAAAAGCCACGACTTTGCCGCTCTGCCCGCCGACGTCGACGGACAGGGTTCGCGCCTCGCCGTCGGCTTCATAATGGTATACGACGCGGAACATTTCATAAGGGAAGCTGTCTACGTATGTATCGTCGTATTCGGCTACCAAGCCTTCACGGGACAAATATCCATACAGCTCCGAGTCGCTGTGATAGCTGACGGCAGCGTCGCCGAGCGGTTGCTCGATTCCGAGCTTCGAGGAAGCAAAGTCGGCCGCGACGGTCTGTGCTTGTTCCTCGCTGATCAAGGAGTAAGGCTCCTGCTGCGTCATGTCGCTTTGGAACAGGGTCGTGAAATTGAACAGGAAATAGATGACCAAAGCGATCGCTGCGACCAGGCCAAGTTTCTTATAATTGACGTTCAAAATGCGTTGTTGCGGGTCATTCATGGTTTTCCTCCTTGCCGGATATGGGATTCCTCTTTCTAAAATACCATATTCCGAAAGTCCGATACCACAATGCACATAAATCGAAGGGTTTTTCCTGCTCAAATCGTTATTGTGGTCGACGAGGGGCTGCGGATATAATAGAACGAATGACACGATATCTGACTTGAACTTGTGAAGGAAAGGGGAGACGCGCACAATATGGCTATAGCGGTTCCCAAAATGAGATTTGCTCCGCCGCAGATTTTGGCAATGGGGTATGCGGTGATGGTGCTGATCGGCACGGTGCTGTTGATGCTGCCGATTTCCAATACGACTGGACAATCACTTTCGTTAATCGATGCGTTTTTCACGGCGACTTCGGCAGTCTGCGTCACAGGGCTTGTCGTCGTGGATACAGGCACGTTTTTTAGCACCTTCGGTCAAATGGTCATTTTGCTGTTGATCCAAATCGGCGGTCTGGGCTTCATGACGATGGCTACCTTATTCGCGCTTGTGTTCCAACGTCGGATATCGCTGCGCGACCGACTGTTGCTGCAAGAAGCGATGAATCAGGGTTCCGTCGAAGGCATCGTGAGGCTGATACGGCGGGTGTTGTACTATTCGTTGGCGATCGAGGCGGCCGGGGCGCTTTTATTTGCTTTTCGTTTAGCCTTCGATATGCCTTTCGGCAGGGCGCTGTATTTCGGGATTTTTCATTCGATCTCTTTTTTCAACAATGCGGGATTCGATATTTTCGGCGATTTTCGCAGCCTGACCGATTACGCGGACGATCCGATCATGAATCTGACCGCCATGGCTCTTATCGTACTGGGCGGACTCGGTTTTATTGTGCTGTCCGATCTGGCTGATTTTCGTAGCAAAAAGAAATTGTCGATGCACTCAAAAGTGGTTCTGGCGACAACGGGGTTTCTGATTTTGCTCGGTTTCGTCGTTATTTTGATTTTCGAGTGGAGCAATGCCGGTACGTTGGGGCGTTTCGGCTGGGGAGGAAAGTTTTGGAGCGCCATGCTCCAGTCCGTTACGCCGAGAACGGCGGGCATCAATTCGGTGGATCTGACCGCTTTGCATCATTCGACGCAGTTCATGCTGCTGATTCTGATGTTTATCGGCGCTTCGCCGGGCTCGACGGGCGGCGGTATCAAAACGACCACATTCGCGGTTACGATCGGCGCGATGATCGCGATGATGCGCGGCCGCGAAGACGTTGTCTTTTTCCGTCAAAGGCTGGCCCGCGAACGCATTCTCAAAGCATTGACGATCATTTTGTTGGCGCTCGCGCTGGTTATCGCCGTGTCGATGGTATTGTCGGCAACCGAAGACCATGATTTTATCGTCATTTTATTCGAAACGACATCGGCGTTCGGCACGGTCGGCTTATCGCTCGGACTTACGCCCGACTTGTCGACTTTCGGCAAAGTGCTGATCGCGCTGACGATGTTCGCCGGACGGGTCGGTCTGCTGACGCTCGTTTACGCGCTTAAGCCGAAAAAAAGCCCCGAGAAATTCCGGTATCCCGAAGGCAAGATCATTATTGGTTAAGGCGGTGCATGTACATTGGGTACGCAACAGTTTGTGGTAGTCGGATTGGGACGTTTCGGTATGAGCCTGGGCATGGAGCTGATCGAACTCGGCTATGAAGTGATGGGCGTCGACCGCAGCGAAGAGATTGTCGAGGAGGTCGGGGATCGGTTCACGTATGCGGCGATCGCCGACGCGACGGACGAGGAGATGCTGCGCTCGCTCGGCATACGGAACTTCGACTGCGGCATCGTGGCGATCGGGGAAAATATGCAAACCAGCATCCTAGCGGCTATTTTGCTCAAGGAGTTGGGTGTGAAAAAAGTGGTTGCCAAAGCGATCACGGTGCTGCACGGGCGGGCGCTGGAAAAGATCGGCGTCGACCAGGTCATTTTTCCCGAACGCGATATGGGCATACGGGTCGCGCACCAGCTCGTCACGCCGAACCTGCTCGATTATATCAAGCTGTCGGACGACTATTCGATCGTGGAGATGCGGGTTCCTAATTGTCTCGACGCCCGAACGATCGCGGATCTGAATTCGCGTACGCGCTTCGGCTGTAGCATCGTCGCTTTGCGTACGGAAGCGGGAGTGACGATCGCGCCGACGGCGCTGGATCAGATGCACGAAGGGGATATTATGGTGATCGCGGGGCCGAACGACCGGATCGAACAGTTCGAGCGCGAAGTGGTGAATGTGGAAGAATAACGGTCAGGCGGCAAAAAGGCGGGGCATGCAAGCGAACTTCGGAAAAAGGAGTACGGTTCGTTTGTGCGCCTCGACTTGGCCGCCTTTTTTTGCTTTTTTGGGAACGAATGAATGACCATGAAACGGTTAAAATCCGAGCAAGCGCAAGCAAGCGGAAATAAACAACCAGGCGAGAACGGTTTTTTCGGAAAAGTGGCAAATTGGTGAACACCGAAATATTGGAAGCGTTTCCTTATGGGTAAAGGCATCGAGACCGCTATAACGCGCTTCAGCACTCGATTCAAAGCGGCCAAGCTCGTTTAAATGGTTGTTGATAAGTTAACCTTTACGTACGCTTACATATACTATGCAGGAATTTTTTGTTTTCAAAAAGTCGCCATATCGGTTCCATTCTCCGAAATTTTGGAGTAACATAAAAGGGAAGCTGCTTTGTTCACAAAATTGTAAAGGGTTTGGACCCCCGGCTGCGGCAGAAGGGCCGGCAAAGCGGAAAATCTCGTTATGGGATTTATGAAAACGTTCTAAAACGGACATTTTGCGGCATGAAGGACTTGATTCCGACGGGCAGCGGAATGTCGAATGATGAAAGGGGACGGTTCGGCAGATGAAAGGTTACTACGCCAGAAAGGTGCACTCGTTATTGGGACTGATTCCGATCAGTTTATTCCTCATCGAGCACGCGATCACCAACTTTGCGGCTTATGACGGCGGTCCGGAAGGTTTCCGCGACGCGGTGCGCACACTCAACGATCTACCACTCGTTTTTTTCCTTGAACTGTTCGCGATCTGGCTTCCGCTGCTCTTTCATGGCGTATACGGGCTTTACATCGCTTATCAGGCACAACCTAACCTGGGGCACTTCAAGACCGAACGCAACTGGCGTTTCGTGATGCAGCGCGTCACGGGCGTGATCGCTTTCGTTTTCATCATCTGGCACGTCTACACCACGCGCTTCCAAATTACGCTCGGCAACGTCACGCACGACGAGCTTGGCGGCTGGATGCACAATATCGTCACTCAGCCCGGATTCTTTATCTTCTTCCTCGTCGGCGTAATCGCGACGACGTTCCACTTCGCCAACGGCGTGTGGGCATTCCTTGTTAGTTGGGGCATCACGGTCGGTCCACGCGCGCAGCGTATCTCTTCGATTATCTGCCTGGGCTTGTTCGCGATCGTGACCGCGCTGTTCATGATGTCGCTGTTTGCTTTCCGTAGCGAAGAGTTCGCCGATACGGCCAGCGTCATTACTACAACACTCCAAACACTGATTGGTTAAGGGGGACTTAAGCAGACATGGCAAAATCCGGACTTATTATCGTCGGCGGCGGGCTCGCGGGCCTTATGGCAACCGTCAAAGCAGCCGAAGCCGGCGTTCCTGTACAGTTATTCTCCCTGGTTCCCGTTAAGCGTTCGCACTCCGTGTGCGCGCAAGGCGGCATCAACGGGGCCGTTAATACAAAAGGCGAAGGCGATTCGCCTTGGATTCACTTCGACGACACCGTTTACGGCGGCGACTTTCTGGCCAACCAGCCTCCTGTCAAAGCGATGTGCGAAGCCGCTCCCGGCATTATCCACCTGATGGACCGGATGGGCGTCATGTTCAACCGTACGCCGGAAGGCCTGCTCGATTTCCGTCGCTTCGGCGGCACGAAGTTCCACCGTACCGCATTCGCGGGCGCAACGACAGGCCAGCAGCTTTTGTACGCACTGGACGAGCAGGTTCGCCGCTACGAAGCCGCAGGTCTGGTCACCAAGTACGAGAACTGGGAATTCCTCGGCGCGGTGCTGGACGACGAAGGCGTCTGCCGCGGCGTCAGCTCGCAAAACCTGAAAACGATGGAAATCCAGACGTTCGTGGCCGACGCCGTTATTTTGGCGACGGGCGGACCGGGGATCATCTTCGGCAAAACGACCAATTCGGTCATCAACACGGGTACGGCGGCCAGCGCCGTGTACCAGCAAGGCGTTCATTATGCGAACGGCGAGTTTATCCAGATTCACCCGACCGCGATTCCCGGCGATGACAAGCTGCGCCTGATGTCCGAATCGGCACGCGGCGAAGGCGGCCGGATCTGGACGTACAAAGACGGCAAGCCGTGGTATTTCCTCGAAGAGAAATACCCGTCTTACGGCAACCTGGTGCCTCGCGATATCGCGACGCGGGAAATCTTTAACGTCTGCGTCGACCAGAAGCTGGGCATCAACGGCGAGAACATGGTCTATTTGGACCTTTCGCATAAGGACCCGAAAGAACTCGACGTCAAACTCGGCGGCATCATCGAGATTTACGAGAAGTTCATGGGCGACGATCCGCGCAAGATTCCAATGAAAATCTTCCCGGCGGTCCATTATTCGATGGGCGGCATGTGGGTCGACTATAACCAAATGACGAATATTCCCGGTTTGTTCGCCGCCGGCGAATGCGAGTATCAATACCACGGTGCCAACCGTCTGGGTGCAAACTCGCTCGTTTCCGCGATTTACGGCGGCATGGTCGCCGGCCCGAAAGCGGTCGAGTATATCAAAGGTCTCAAAAAATCGGCAGCCGATCTGTCCAGCACGGTATTCGAACGCGAAACCGCGAAACATACGGCCCGTTACAACGAGCTTATGGGCATGGACGGTACGGAAAACGCCTATGTGCTGCACCGCGAACTCGGCGAGTGGATGACCGACAATATGACGGTCGTTCGTTACAACGACAAGCTGGAGCAGACGATCGGCAAGATCAAGGAACTCAAACAGCGTTACAAGAACATCAACATGATCGATACGGCCAAGTGGAACAACTCCAGCGTCGCGTTCACACGCCAGTTCTGGAACATGCTTGAACTGTCCGAAGCGATGACCAAAGGTGCTCTGCTGCGCGACGAAAGCCGCGGCGCCCATTACAAGCCGGACTTCCCGACGCGTAACGACGAAGAATTCTTGAAGACGACGAAAGCCGAATGGACGGCGGACGGTCCGAAAATCTCGTACGATCCGGTCGACGTATCTCTGATCCCGCCCCGCGTTCGCGACTATTCGAAGGATTAAGAAAGTCCTGTTCGGGAGGGAAGCTTAGAAACTGTGCTGCGGGAGAAATTCGTTCCGGTCGCGTGTTAAAATCGGGAAGCTGATCGAAGTTTTGTAAGGTTGCTTCCCGATTTCAAAGGCGAACACTACCGTTCCTTCACTGAATTTCTCCCTCCGCACAGTCGCTTCGCTCCTTCAAGGGCTTTGAGGGGATGGTAGTTATTAAAGCGCTTCACGCTTCAGAAGAAGCGATGAAGTCTAATATATTTGTATACTGCTAGCCGTATGATACACGACGAGAATAAGGATCTTCTCAAACTTAATTTTTAAAAAATCACAGTGATCGCGTCATCGACCTATGACGCGGAACCTCTTTTAACCCGATAAAAAGATTGAACGGAGAGGTCATGTTTTTAAAAGAAGAAGAAAAGGGAAACGACCTTCCTTTTCCCACCCTTTCTTCCCTTCTTTTAAACGAACAGGACTTCTCTGTAAAATGAATGGGGGAGAACAGACGATGGCGGAAACAACTGCACCGAACGCAGCTCAGACTACAGCCAGACGAGTCAAATTCATTATCACCCGTCAGGACACACCAGAAAGCAAATCCTACACCGAAGAGTTCGATCTCCCTTACCGTCCGGGGATGAACGTGATCAGCGCCCTGATGGAGATTCAGCGGAATCCGGTCAATTCGGGCGGCGGAACGACGGCACCGGTATGCTGGGAGTCGAACTGTCTCGAAGAAGTATGCGGCGCTTGCTCGATGGTCATTAACGGCAAGCCGCGTCAAGCCTGTTCGGCGCTGGTCGATCAGTTGGAACAGCCGGTGCGCATCGCGCCGATGTCGACATTCCCGGTCGTGCGCGACCTGGTTATAGACCGCAGCCGGATGTTTAACGCGTTGAAAAAAGTCAAAGCGTGGATTCCGATTGACGGCACATACGATCTGGGCGCAGGCCCTCGTATGCCGGAGAAAAAGCGTCAATGGGCGTATGAACTGTCCAAGTGCATGACTTGCGGCGTCTGCCTGCAAGCCTGCCCGAACGTCAACGACAAGACCGATTTTATCGGCCCGGCTGCGCTGTCGCAGGTTCGCCTATTTAATGCCCACCCAACGGGCGAGATGAATGCCGACGATCGTCTGGATATGCTGATGGAAGGCACGGACGGAATCGAAGGCTGCGGCAACTCGCAGAACTGCGTACGTGCTTGCCCGAAAGGCATTCCGCTCACGACCTCGATCGCCGAGCTGAACAAACAGACGACAAAGCGGATGTTCAAGCGTTGGTTCGCACAGTAAGTAGGGGATGAAGCCGTTATGATCCCGTTTATCGATCCGAGTAGCCCGGTAACGAGCTGCTCGGATTTTTGCGTATCCATTATCCATCGTTCCGGATAAAGGCCTTTATAGCTGTATTTCGTGTTACACTAATAGAACAGCCTTCGTAAATTCAAAGAATAGAGTGAGTACGATGAAACAACCCATTACAGAAAGACCTCATACAAGAAGTTCGATTGCCGAACAAGCCCGAGCGATCGGTGTACAGCCTGGTTCTGTACTGTTGGTGCATTCCTCCCTCAAAGCTATAGGTGGATGGATCGCAGGCGGAGCCGAGGCGGCAGTACTTGGTCTGGAAGATGCGCTTGGCGAAGAGGGGACGCTCGTCATGCCGACCCAATCGTCGGAGCTGACCGATCCGGCGATCTGGATGAATCCGCCGCTTGATCCGCGCTGGTGGGATCTGGTGAGAGACGAGATGCCTGTCTACGATCCGGATATGACGCTCACCACCGGTATGGGGGCGATTCCCGAGACATTTCGCAAGCAACGCGGGACAGTCCGCAGCAGTCACCCGCATCTGTCTTTTGCCGCACGCGGACCTCAGGCAAAGGAAGTTACGGACAAACATTCCCTAGGCTACGGATTAGGAGAAGGTTCGCCGCTTGCGCGTTTGTACGAGCGGGATGCCTGGGTGCTGATGCTGGGCACCGGATACGGCACGAATACGTCGTTTCATCTGGGCGAGTACCGTGCGAACTACAGGGGTAAAAAAGAGCTGCGTCCCACGGCGAAAGTGATAGGCGAAAACGGACCGGAATGGACATCGTTCGGCGATATCAATTTCGATTCGGATGATTTTGAACGGATGGGAGCCGACTTCGAGACCGAACGGAGCGCTGCCATATTGCGCGGGAAAATCGGCCAAGCGGAATGCCGTCTGATTCGCCAGCGTGTGCTGGTGGATTACGCCGTGCGCTGGCTGGAGCTGTATCGCTAACGGATAACGAGGGGAGAACGAAGACATGGCGGATAAAGAGAGAATTTCCGGTAGCTTACCGAGCTGGCTGCCGATTCGAACGGAGCGTCTGGAATTACGGATCTTGACTCATGAAGATATTCGGAAATGGAGCCGCACAGCTGACGATACCGAGGTGAACCGTTACTTGGCGTCAGCCGGACGAACGTTTGGTATCGGCAACCCGGATCGCGTGTACCGGCAAATCGAAGAAGCCTACCGCAGCTTGAGCGCGCTTCACTTGGGCATCTTTTTGCACGGCGGAGAAGAGATTATCGGCTTGTGCTCGTTCCAACGCTGGGATGCCCGAGGCGGCAAAGCAGAACTGGGCTTCGCTTTGTCGCACGAATATTGGGGCAAAGGCTATGCGACCGAAGCGGCAGCCGCTTTGGCCGATTTCGGCTTTGAGCATCTGGAGCTGGAACGCATCCAAGCCCGCTGTTTCGTCAAAAACGCAGCTTCGCTGCGCGTCCTGGCGAAGATCGGCATGGAGCGCCAACACCGCCCCGAATTCGGCTTCGGCGTCAAACGCCGCGACGACGAACTGGGCGTTGTCGTATTCACCTTGACGCCCGAAAAACTCAAAGAAGGCCAAGCTTGATGGTTTGATTGACTTTAAGCTTTTGAAACGGCAAAACGATTTTTTTACCAAATAACTGGATTTGTTACACAATTGAAATATAAGCGACATTGTTCTCTAACATGCGTGGGGTATAAATAAGACATGACCCCCTTTTGAAATAGAAGTGATTGGACCCGGACAACCGTCCGGGTCACTTTTTTTGTTCCGGGCTGCCTTACAGTGACAATTCCGCTGCTCATAGCTCCCCACATACAAAAGAGCTGTCCCAAAGTCATCACCACAATTGTTGCTTTTCCGCAAGAATGCCCGGCCGATCCCACCAAGGAATAAAAAAAGAAGTCCTTCCGGAAACAGAAGCTACACGGCGAAGGGAGAAATTCAGTTTAATACGCCTTTGAACTCGGGAATCTTCCTTATAAAAATTGAATCCGAATTCCCGAGTGAAACAGCGTCTTGTGAAGCATTTCGAAGAAATGCACTTCGGAAGCCTATGCTGGCAATTTCTCCCGTAGCCTCCCAGCTTCTTTCCCGAACAGGACTTCCCGCTTCCCGTTTATTCCTTCACCGACCCCAACGTGATCCCATGAATAAAATACCGCTGCAAAAACGGATACACCACCATGATCGGCAGCATCGCGATAAAGATTTTCGCCGCGTCCAGCGTTCGGTTGGATAGCTCCGACAAGCGCCGGTATTGATCTTCGCTCATCGTGGCCGGATCGACCGAGACGACCAATTGCTGAATATACGTTTGCAGCGGATAATACTGCTCCCGCGTCATAAAGATCAATCCGTACAAAAATTCGTTCCAATGGTACACGATGCTGAACAGCGTAATCGTCGCCAATACCGGCACGGCCAGCGGCAGGTAAATGCGGAACAGCGAATACCACGGTCCCGCTCCGTCGACCAAAGCCGCTTCGTCCAGTTCTTTGGGCAAGTTGCGGAAAAAGTTTACCGTCAAAATAACGTTAAACACCAGCGTCTGCGCGCCTCCGACCAGTACGAGCGCCCAGATGCTGTTGAGCATGCCGAGACCTTTTACCGTCAAATACAAAGGGATCAGGCCGCCGTTGAACAGCATGCAGAAGATCAGAATCCACATCAGCACGCCGCGCGCTTTGAACTGCCGGCTGGTGCGCGAGAGCGGGTAGGCCATCAGCAGCACGACGACGAAATTCAACGCCGCGCCGAGCGCTACGCGCTGAATCGAAATCCAGAACGAGCCGAAAAATTGCGTGTCTTTTAAAATCTGCGTGTACGCGTTAACGTTGAATCCGACCGGCCATAGCCATACCTGACCCGCCGCTGCCGCCGAATTGGAGCTGAGCGACAGGGCGAGCGTGTACCAGATCGGCAAAATACAGGTCAGCGTGATTCCGATCAGCACGACCAGAATCGCGATATCCGTCAGGCGCGAACTCCATGTTCGATCCCGGATCATAGACGTACCTCCTGCTTTAGAATATGCGATAGTTGATCAGCCGATACGCCAGGAAATAAGAGACGCTGATCAAAATAAACCCGATGACCGATTTGAGCAAGCCGACCGCGGTCGCAAGCTCGTACTGCAAGTTCAACAGACCCGTCCGGTACACCCACGTGTCGATAATGTCTCCGGTGGAGTAGACGAGCGGATTATACAGGTTGAAAATCTGGTCGAAGCCCGCGTTCAGCACGTTGCCGAGACTGAGCACGGCGAGCAGCACGGCGGTCGTGCGGATGCCGGGCAGGGTGATGTGCCACAGGCTTTTCCAGCGTCCGGCTCCGTCCATGCCTGCCGCTTCGTACAGCGCCGGATTGATGCCCGTGAGCGCCGCCAGATAGATGATGGTATTGAAGCCGAACTCTTTCCAGACGTCGCTGCCGACCACCAACCACGGGAACAGCTCCGCTTGAGCGAAAAATAGGGTAGGTTTGAAGCCGAACAGGGCACCCAGCTGATTCACCGGACCGTTGTAGGAGAACAGGTCGAGAATGATACCGCCGAGAATAACCCAGGACAGAAAATGCGGAAGATAGACGATGGTCTGAATCCAGCGTTTGACCACCAGCTTGCGCAGTTCGTTAAGCATAAGCGCGAACACCAACGGCACGACCAGATGCGCGATGATTTTAAGTACGGCGATAATAAGCGTATTGAAAAAGACTTCCCGAGTGTCCTTGAGCACGAACATATAGCGGAAATGCTCCAGGCCCGCCCATTCGGAATGGAAAATGCCTTTGCCCGGATTGAAGTATTGAAAAGCGATCGCGATCCCGAACATCGGCACGATGCTGAACACGATCAGCCACAGATAACCGGGGAGCAGCATCAGGTAGTAATGCTTGTCGAAGCTTTTGATCCGCATGGATGAACTCCTTTCTGAAACGGAAACGCATGTCCCGTTCATATCCGACTACTGTTGGATCGCTTCCGCGACTTCATTCGTGATCTGCTCGCCGCCTTGACGTTTCCAGTCCTCGACGAACTGATCGAAGCTGTCCACCGGAGCGACGCCCATCACGATCTTCAGGAACATTTCGTCTTCCATCTTTTTGAGGTTGACCCAACGGCTTTCCATCAGCGGCGTTTGCTCGTAGATCAGGCTGTTGATCCGTTCCATCTCGGTATCGACGATCGGGTTGCCGCCGACCATGATCGAGTAGGCGCGCGTCCAGGCTCCCCAATCGGCGTCCGGCGTCCAGGTGCCGATATTCCAGTCGTCGTACGGCTCCTGCTTGATCTTGGTGATGTTCTCCAGATCGGAAGGCAGCAGCTTGTACGGACGGTCGTTCACGTAGTCTTCTTTCGTTTTCGTTCCGGCCAGCACTTCTTTGATCGCTTTGTTGGTGAACTCGATTTCGTCCGACGGCGCGAACACGACGCGCAGCGGGTAGAAGCCGGGGCCGCCTTTGCTCGGGTCGAACGTGTTTTCCATCTCGTTTTTGAACAGATTGTTCAGCATTTTCATCGGCACTTCCGGGTTGGCGTAGTCTTTGCGTACGACCACGAACTCCGTGGAAGGGGTGGCGGCGTGCGGGCGGAAGTCGCCGCCGGCATCCAGCGGCAGCGCGTACGCTTGCCAGTTGGCTTCGGGATCGTTTTTGACGGCGTTGGTCAGCGGACCGTAACCCATCCACCACGGCGCGAAAAAGATACCGGATTTGCCGTTGATGATCGGTTCGTCGGACGCTTCGCGCACCGCCATTTCCGGATCGATCAAGCCTTGCGCGTACAGGTCGCGCAGGCCGGATAAGGCTTCTTTCGTTTCCGGCAGCGTAGAGCCGTATACAGGCTTGCCGCTGCCGTCATCGAGCCAATAGCCGGGGAAAGCGCCGTAGGCCGAGAAGATGGCATCGAAGCCGTACAGATTGTTTTTGGACTCCAGGAAGTTGGCGTACATTTTGCCGTCGCCGCTTTGCGGGCCGGAGATGCCGATCGTATCGGCGCTTCCGTTGCCGTCCGGGTCTTGTTCGACAAAAGCGCGCGCGACCGTTGCCAGCTCTTCCATGCTTTTTGGCGGCTCAAGGCCCAGCTTGTCCAGCCAATCCTGACGAATCCACATGATATGGATCCCGTCGGCATCGGCCTGCACGCCGGGGATCGCATACATTTTGCCGTCAAACGTCACCGACTTCAGCGCGGCGCCGTCCGTTTTTTCAATAATGTCTTTGATTTCGGGCGAAGCGTAACGTTCATACACCTGCGTGAGATCGGCCAATTGTCCGGCTGCGACCATTTGGCGCAATTCCACGGCATTCACCACCATCGCGTCGGGAAGATCGTTACTGGCAATCGCCAGGCTGATCTTTTGCCGCATATTGGCTGCCGAAGCGGTAAACGCATGTTCCACTTTGATATTCAGCGCTTCCTCGATCTGCCGGGTATACTGATTGTCGAGCGGGGTATCGCCTGCGGGCAGATCTTTGTCCGTTGGGTCGACCTGCATTCCGATACTGATCGTCATCGGCTCCGCATAGCTTCCATACGGATCGGCGGGCTCGGTGCTTTGCGTTTGTTCTTCCTCGGTTGCAGGCTCCGTAGCGGTTTCCGAACCGGAGCTACAGGCTCCAAGCGCAAGTACCGCTGACAGTGCGACTACACATGCTGCTTTGACCTTTCTTTTCATGACATTCCCCTCTTTTCTGTAGCAGATAGATGAGTCAGCACTAATTTAACATGAAGAAACCGCTTTCAAGGATAGAAAGCGGTCTGTAAAACAGTAAGATGAATGTGCGGAGTTTTCGTCCAAAGTAATCATTTCGGACAAATCACCCCCTGATCAGCGGACATTTGTCTCCTCGAACATATGCTGCTGCCGATATTCGCTCGGAAGCAGACCGGTTTGCTCGCGAAAAATGCGGCTGAAATATTTTTCGTCGGCATACCCCGTGCGCTCGGCGACCCATTGCACCGTTTTGCGCGTCTCGACCAATAGCGAGCACGCCCGATTTATTCGCTGCTGCCGGACGTACTCGTTAAACGTAACGCCCATGATATCGCGGAAGCACTGGCTGAAATAGCTGCGGCTCATATTGACCTCGTGCGCGATCCGTCCGGCTTGCAGAGGCTCGGAAAGACGTTCCCGAACGAGCGCCGCGGCTTTGGTAACGCTGGCTTGCACTTCGCTGGAGTACGGCTGTACGCCGAGAGCGAGTCGAAGCTGATCCCGCAAGCGTTGCAGCTCCCGTACGGTTTCAAACCAGGAATCCGCCGCTTGAGGCATCGCTAACCGTTTACCCGTTGCCGCTTCATGGATCGCATTCCAGGCATAGGCCCAGCCGAGCACCTCGCCGTGCAATCGCTGGGAAGACAATCGGAGTTCCGCCAGGTCGCTCAAAAAGGCTTTGAACTCGTCGATTTCATGCACCCAGTCCGGCTTGAAGCCGCGCCTGCGCACTTCCGCCAACGTACGTTGCGCCATTTCTTCTTCGGTGCTTCCCGATCTTGCGTCGGCTTCTTTTTGCTGCGTGCGGTCGGCAAGATCAAGATCATAGACATGCAGGTCCGGTTGACGCACATAGAACCATTCACCCGCCATATAGTCCGCCAGCCGTGCCCCGACTTCGGCTACGTTTTTTCCTTCAAGTCCATGCAAGCGCAGCAGGCCACAGTGTACCGGATGACCCGGCAAGCCGCTTAATAGAGCCTCCAACTGCTTGGCTTCTGCGGAATCTTCCGCGAACCATACGGGCAATCCCGAGTCGGCGGTAAAATCGGGCGCGCGCAGAGCAGGGGATAGACGTTCCAACGCGGCTTGTACCTCTGCGTCGGAAGGAGCGATCCACGCATAGCCTTTGTGTATGGAGGAGGGACGAACGGCGGCAGAGCTTTCCTTGAGCCGCTCGCTTGCGATCCGCGAACAAATACGTTCCAGCACTTCTTCGAAGCGTTCTTCCTCCAGTTGGACTTTGGCAATATAATCGATCGCGCCCAGGCGAAGCGCTTCCTGAATATACGAAAAGTCCTGATGCAGCGTAAGCACGACGATGAACATCCGCGGATAGCGAACCCGTGCTTCGCGCATCAATTCAAGTCCCGACATGACGGGCATAGCGAGATCGGTGAGCAGTATATCCACTTCCTGCGTTTCCAGAAATTCCAGCGCTTTTTCCCCGTTCCGGGCTTCGCCCACCACTTGAAGTCCGAACTCGGCCCACGGCATCGCCGAAATCAACCCGCGCCGTACCAGCTTGTCGTCATCCACGATCAGCACGTTCAGCATCTGTCGACCCCTCCTTGTAAGGTAATAACAGCCGTACCGTTGTTCCTTGACCCGGCGTACTTTCCAATTCCAGTTTGGCTCGGCCTTCGTAATGCGATCCGATCATGCGTTTCACGTAATTCATCCCGATGCCCATCCCGACCTTTTCGTGAGCGGACGTCTGTTCATGCAGCAGGCGCTGGATTTCGGATTCAGAGATTCCGCCGCCGTTGTCCGTAATCGCCAGTTCGATAAAACCGTTTTCGCGCCGGACATCGACTCCGATATGCCCTTCGTCATCCAGGCCGTGGTACAACGCGTTTTCCACAAGCGGCTGTAAAATGAAACGGGGCACCGGAGCGTCCAGCACCTTGTCTTCCACGCGGATACGCACGTCGAAATCGAAGTCGTAGCGGATCTGCTGAAGAATCAAATACTGGCGCAGCGAATCGACTTCTTCCCGAATCGTCGACACTTGGCCGAGCTTGCCCAGATTGTAGTAAAGCAGCCGGTTCAGCGAAACGAGCAGTTTGTCGATTTCTTTTTGCCCGTGAATGACCGCTAGCCAGTGCGCCGTATCCAGCGTATTCATCAGGAAGTGCGGATTGATCTGATACAGCAGCTTTTCGACTTCCAGGTCGGCGCGCCGTTTTTCTTTTTGTTCCACCTCATGGATCAGCGTGGCGATCTGATGCTTCATATGGTGGAATTGCTGCTGCAAATCCTGGAATTCGGGAATGCGCGTCGGCGGCGAAGGCGTATCAAACCGGCTGCGCGCCACATTATTCATATCGCGGTTAAACTGGTTCAGCGGCTTGTAGACCATTTTCCACAGCAATCCCGCCGTCAAGACGCCCACCGCGAGAAACAACAGCAGCAGCATCGTCATGATCTGAAGCCAACGTCTTTTTTCCGCCTCGTAATCGTCTTTCGGAATTAGAGAAACGATGCTCCAACCCTGATTGCTGGTTCCTTTAAACCAATAATAATTGCCTTCCAGTCCCGAACTCGGCATTGCTTGACCGCTTTCCCCTGTAGAAGTGCGGGTTGGGCGGAAAAAGCTATTCTCGGCGAAAACGTCAGCCAGCTCGGTGTAGGCGATCCGTTGGTCGTTATCGAGAATCAAATGGGAGGAGGTCTTGACGATGTTGTCGCTGTCGAGAATATTTTGCGTCAGTTTGAAACCGGATTCAATATACACGTACACTTGGCCGCGCCCCGGCAAACTGACCTCCCGTAACGCGGATAATACATATTGATTGTTAAAACGGTCATTGCTGATATGCGGCCCATAGTACGAAATCCCGTAATAAGCGGCGAGCAGCGGCAGTTTGTCCGGATCGAAGTTGTCCCGCGGCCCGGCATTGGCAAAACGCATCCGGTCTTCGTCGGCAAAGTAGTAGGCGACGAAGCCGGTGGACGGGTTGGTGAACGTGATCAGGTTAAGCTCGCTTTGAATCTCTTCGATCAGCGAAGCCCGGTCATACGCACGCTCGGCCGATAAATACTGTTCCAGCAATTTGCCGACGCTGCCCGGATAGGCGAGCTGTTGCGAGACATGATTCAGGTTGCTGATCGTATTTTCGAGCGAGAGCTGCATCTGGTGCAGATTGCTTTGCACGCCGGAATTCAGATTGTCGCTCAAAATTACGGAGATGGTGCGGTTGGACACGAAGGTCGTGATGGCAAAAGGAATGATGATGCCCGATGCGAAAATGAGCAGAATGCGCTTCTTCAACGTTAGGCGTTCCGGCCGCCATAAACGGATGCGGCGGAGCCAGTTTTTCATACCTTCACCTTCCTCGTCGCTGGTCTGGCCTTGGAATCACTCAAATTGTAACCGATGAGGCAGTACCGCGCAATTTGGGCAAGCAGGCAAAAACGAAAAAAGACCGCGTTATCGCGCATAGGCGACAACGGGTCCGTAAGATATGCGTGGAGTAAAAACAAGGCACTGGACGGCTCGACGGTTTGGCTTCAGGCTTGCCGCGCGATGCCCGGTCGAAATCTTTTATAGCGGCACCGATACCGGCTTGCGTTCTTTGACATAGATCCATTCCTTGAATCCGATATCGCGAAGCTTGTTCGCCACGGCATCGAAATCTTCGCCGACTCGGGAAGGCTTGTGCGCATCGGAGCCAAACGAGATCGAGACGCCGTAATGCAGCGCGCGTTCCAGGATGGCGTCGGACGGATACCAGCCGCCGCACAGCTTGGTGCCGCCGGACGTGTTCACTTCGATCGCAAGCCCCAACTCGCCGATCGTGCGCAGCGCCGAGTCGATCGCGTCGTCTGCCGGAATATCGGCGAACGCCGGATAGTAGCCTTTCATCGCGTCGATATGGCCGAGGATCTGGAACATCCCGCTGCGTGCGGACGCTTCGATCAGACGGTAATATTCTTTTTTCGCTTCGATCATCTGCCCGGCGGGAATGCCTGCCCAACGGTTGCGGTCGAAGATGCTTTTGCCGCTGCTGATATGCACGGAACCGATCACGTAATCGAACGGATAACGCTCGATCGCTTCACGGTAAGGACGTTCATGGTCGATAAAATAATCGGATTCGATGCCGAGCAGCACGTCGATTTTGCCTGCGTACTCTTTTTTCAATAGCAGCACTTCGTCGACGTAAGACCCCAGCTCCAGACGCGACATGGTGATCGACGGAGCGGGATGGTCGAGCGGACTGAACAGATGCGGCATATGGTCGGATATCCCGATGACGGACAGACCTTCCTTGATGGCGGCTTCGATATAGTCGCGAATATCGCCGTCCGCATGTCCGCAGCGATAATGATGGGTATGAAGATCGAACTTCATGGACGGACCCTCCTTTTTCATGAAAACCAATCCCTGGATTACTCGGAGCCGATAAATTGCGTTTCCGGCATGCCTTTGAGATCGGCGAGGAATTGACGCATGGCCGAGTTGATATATTTGCCCGAACGGTAGATGACGCCGACCGGATGACTGGTCTCGAACTCTTTGACAGGCAGTCTGATCAGGGAGCCTTGGCGTACCTCTCTTGAAGTGGACAGCTTGGAGATTACGGCAGCACCGAGATTGAGTTCGACCATGCGCTTCACTTCTTCGCTGCTGGACAGTTCCATGGCGATCTGCGGCGTGATGCCGTGCTCTTTGAACACCTGCTCGACGAAGCGCCGTCCAACCGTATCCGGGGACAGCATGATCATGGGAACTTCTTTGAGATCTTCCAGACGAATTTTATCTTTATGCGCCAATTCGTTCTGGGGAGAGACGACAAGTTCGAACGTGTCGTAGTACAGGACGGAAGTCTCCAGATCGGGATTGCGCTCGATCAGGTAGCCGATGCCGATATCGACCGATCCGTTTTCCACCAGACTGTAGATTTGCGAAGAAGGCATCGACTGGATACTGGTCTGGATCAACGGGAACTGGTTTTGGAAATAAGACAGCACGCGCGGCAAAATCTGAATAGCGATTGAGGTCGTCGTGCCCAGCATGATATGTCCCTGCGGCGTTTCTTCGAGATCGGTAATCTTTTGCTTCAGTTCCTCGACGACGGCGAGAATGCGTTCGGCATGCTCAAGAAAGACCAATCCGCGATCGGTTAGCGTGACGGGCTGACTGCGATCGACCAGAACGGCTTTAAATTCGTCTTCAAGGCTTTTGATCTGCGCGGAAACGGCGGGTTGTGTAAGGTTGAGCAGTTCCCCGGCTTTGCGGAAGCTCATCGTTTTCGAGATTGTGACGAGCGTCTCCAACTGACTCATATTCATGAAACTTCTCCTCCCACCGCGTATTGATTCCTTAAATTATAGGTGCAAAATGAAAAGAAAAGCAATGTGAAAGCCAATATTATTAATGAAGAAAAAAAGCAGGATTTTTGTACGCCCTGCACAACCGCCAAAGGATCAAAAAGACACAAGAGCAGCGAAAAAAGAAAAAACCTCCTGCTTAAGTCATGAATTTTGCCAAAATGGGTCTTTAGCTGTAAAAAAAAGGCCCTTTGCTGGCGATAAAAGAAGAAGCCGGATTTTTACAGAATTCGACGCGGGCTGACCAAGTAGGGGGAAACGGTGCTGTGCGTTTTCGAAGCCCTTTTATGTGTCGCTCCATTGTCGAAAAAAGTCGATATGTTACCTGTTTCGTCGGATAGTCGTCTTGAAATAATCATTTAAAATGAGATGCTTTATTTTTCTGTCTCGCGTATAATTGGGATAACCTAGAATGGGACTAAAGGTTAATGAGTTGGAAGTCCCAATTATCCGATACACGTGATTCCAAAAACCTAAGTAGTAGGGAGCGAATGAGTTATGAAAGCGGAGGTAATCAACCCGTTTTTGGAATCGGCCAAGCTGGTGCTTCAGCAGGTCATTCAGATTTCCCCGTCGACGGGAACGCTTGCGGTCAAAAGCGTAAAACCGATCGACGACCATATCTGGATCCAAATCGGTATGACCGGACAATTGACGGGCAATATCATTTTCGGTCTGCACGAGCAGGTCGCGATGCGGATCGTGTCCGCCATGATGGGCGGCTTCACGATCACGGAGCTGGACGAGATGGGCCGAAGCGCCATTTCGGAATTGGGCAACATGATTAGCGGCAATGCGGGGATTTTGCTGTCGAATCAAGGCGTAACCGTGGATATCACGCCTCCGAACGTCGTACACGGACAGGAATTCACGGGAACGATGCCGGATAAGGCATTGACGATTCCGCTGCTGATGGACGGGATCGGCGAACTGGATATTCAAGTCCTGATCTCGTAAACTGGACAGGCGAGCTTGCGCAAGTTTTGAAGCTCTAAAGGAGCGTTCGCTTTGACGTTAACGAATAAAATTGTATGGATCACAGGCGCTTCGAGCGGGATCGGAGCGCTTATCGCGCGTCTGGTGTCCGAGCGCGGAGGCATTCCGATATTGACGGCACGTTCGGAAACCAACTTGCGGGAAGCCGCGAACGCCGTGCCCGGGAAGCACGGTATTCGGGTTCTTGACGTCGGCAGCGAACCATCCGTGCAGACGGTCGCGCAAAGCATCGTCGCGGAGTATGGCCGAATCGATATTTTGGTCAATAACGCGGGCTACGGATTGTTCGAGAGCGTCGAGGATATGGACATACGGGACTATGAAGGCATCATGAATGTCAATTATTTCGGCGTTGTCCGTTGTACGAAGGCAGCCCTGCCGCATATGCGTCTTGCCGGCAGCGGGCAGATTCTGACTGTCGCTTCGATGGCAGGGAAATTCGCTACGGCAAAATCGGCTGGTTACGCGGCATCCAAGCACGCGGTATTGGGCTTTATGAATTCGCTGCGTCAGGAGCTGCGCGGGAGCGGAATCGCTGTGTCGACGGTCAATCCTGGACCGATCGATACCCCGTTTTTCGAGACAGCCGATCCGGATGGCACGTATGTCAAAAGCGTCGATCGCTTTATTTTGCCGCCGGAAAAGGTTGCCCGCGAAGTCGTGCGCATGATGGAAACGCGCAAAGCCGAGCTGGATCTTCCGCGTTATTTCGGTCTGGGTGTCCGATTGTACGGACTGATGCCGCGGACAGCGGATAAGCTGGCGGGTCGATTTTTGAATTTGAAGTAACGGTAGAAGTAACCGTGTAGGAAACAAGCCGTTTTCCGCGGAGGGGCGGAGAATGGAGAAGACTCGGAAAAACAATATCGCCACGAACATTCGGCTCCGCATGGCGGAGACGGTTTTCGCGGCGATTTTTGCGTTGCAAAACCAAATATCAGCGTCTTTCCAATTCATTTTCGATAGCCTTCAAAAGATCGGGGGAATGATCGCCAAAGTTCCGTTTCATTGTTTCCAACGATTCAATTGCTTTCTTTCCTCCGATATCGCCGAACGCGCAAGCCAATTCCATCAGATCGTTTTCCGACAGTCCATCCAATTGCAACAAAGGCTCCAATATGGGCAAACCGTCTTTGCTTCCCAGGCCGCCGATTGCGTTGATCAGGACCGGGCGTATTCTTTTGATATCGATCAGGGTACGGATTTTATCCAACGCATAACGCGTATTTCTTTTTCCGATCGCGGCCAGAGCATCTGCCAGTACGTATTTGAAGTCTTCGGCGTCGATACGTCCCAATCGGGGAGGGAACAATAAAATATCCAATAAAATATCGAATGAACCGTCTCCGAAGGTGTCGTATACATCCGTGTGCATCTTAACAAAATCTTCGAATGAATCCATTTTTTGAAACGGGCTAAGACCGTCGCACAAATCCTTGAGCGCCGCTTCGATCTCTTCTCTCGTATTTCTGACCATGCCCGTTCTCCTTTCTGTATGCGGCCTTAGCGCGTATGCGCTTTAACGAAACGTCGCCACGCTGAAGCGCAGCAAAAATTTCTTCCGCCGTCCGAAAAGGACGTTTGCGTCCGTGTTTTTTGTGTTAAAAGTAAACGAAGAACAAGCGCTGAAGCAAAGGGGGACAATACAATGGCCTGGATCGCTTCGCAAGAGTATTACCGAGTGCAGCGCGATATCAGCGAAGGGCAGCAACGGTGCAGCGTATCGGAGCGCCGGATCGATCTTTACCATGACCGCATCACCACGCATCGCCGGGAATTTCGGTTGGGGCATGTGTTCGATATTTCTTACCGTCGAATAGGCGGAGGAATCGGCATGCTGTATTTGCATACAAGTATCGGCGTATTTCCGTATACGGTCAATACCGATCCGACGCTGTTTATTGCCCGCTTCAAGTCAATGCCGGGCGAACAGACTTCCGAATAAAGACCGTTGATTTTTCGATGGTTCCTTTATGGCTGTATTTGCGCATTTTGCGCGGATGCGGCCTTTATTTTTGGAAAAGAAACTATTTTAAAATAAAATCTAACGTTGACGTTAACGTCATTATGATGTAATATACATATATAAAAGTTGTCATAACAAAAAGGAGGGCGCCATATCGTGTTCAAAATCGACGAAGTCGCCCGCGAGACGGGACTTACCAAGCGCACGATTCGTTATTACGAAGAAATCGGACTGATGCCCGCACCGGAACGCAGCGAAGGCGGAACCCGTCAGTATACGCAAGCACATATCGAGCATTTGCAGCGCGTCATCTCGGCACGCGACGTATTGGGTTTTTCGCTGCAAGAGATTCAGGAATACATGGGCTATGCGCAGGCTTTGACCGGACAGCGGGAACTGTATCCGCAAATCCGCGAGCCTGAACGCCAATTGGAGAAGCTGCGCGAAATGGACGGGACGCTGGAAGCCCAGCTTCGCGCTTTGGAAGAGAAAGTCAGCAAAATTTTGGCGATGAAGCAGGAGCTGGAACAGTTCCGGGATCGGGTAACGGCCGGAATCGCCAGAATAGAAAAGCAAGAACAGCAATCTGAAGCCAAAATCACGGAGGGAAAAAACTCATGAAAAGCGAAACGCCGATACACGCCAACACACTGCCTCCCGAGGGGAAATCCCTGAAGGAAGGCGGTTTTTTATCGCAGCCGAAAGCGGTCTGGGCCGTTATGTTCGCCTGCATTATTTCGTTTATGGGCATCGGGCTGGTCGATCCGATTCTGCCCGCGATCGCCACGCAACTGGACGCGTCGCCGAGTCAGGTATCTTTGCTATTTACCAGCTATAACTTCGTCACCGGCGTCGCGATGCTAATCACGGGATTCGTTTCCAGCCGGATCGGGGTTAAAAAGACCTTATTGAGCGGCATTTTGTTGACCGTCGTGTTTGCGGCATTGGCCGGTTCGTCGGATACCATTGCGCAAATCGTCGGTTTCCGCGGCGGTTGGGGACTCGGCAACGCATTGTTCATCGCGACGGCGCTATCCGCCATTGTCGGACTTTCGACGTCGGGTACGGCGAAAGCGATTATTTTATATGAAGCGGCACTGGGCTTGGGGATTGCGGTCGGTCCGTTGCTCGGCGGCGAGCTTGGCTCGATTTCGTGGAGAGGACCTTTCTTCGGCGTCAGCGTGTTGATGGCTCTTGCGTTTGTGGCTGTCACTGTGCTGCTGCCGAAGATTCCGAAACCGAAAACGAGCAGCAAGCTGTCCGATCCGTTCAAAGCGCTGGCGTTTCCTTCATTGATGACGCTCGGCATTGTCGCTTTTCTGTACAACTTCGGCTTTTTCACCCTGATGGCTTACTCGCCTTACGTGATGGGGCTTGACGAGCATGGACTCGGTTATGTGTTCTTCGGTTGGGGTCTGCTGCTCGCGATCACTTCCGTGTTCGTGGCGCCGCGTATCCAAAGCCGTTTCGGTACCGTTCGTTCGATGGCGGTGATGCTGACGCTATTCGCGATCGACCTGTTGGCGATGGCAATCGGTACGGTGATGGGAAGTCCAATTACCGTTATCGTCTGCGTGATCGTGGCCGGTGCGTTCCTGGGTATCAACAACACGCTTATCACGACGGCGGTTATGGAATCGGCTCCGGTCGAACGCTCCACCGCGTCTGCGGCATACAGCTTCGTTCGGTTCATGGGCGGCGCGGTATCTCCGTTTCTGGCCGGTAAGCTGGCGGAATGGTTCAGCGCGGAAATGCCGTTTTACTTCGGTGCGGCCATGGTCGTGATCGGCGTAATCGCATTGCTGGCAAGACGTCGCCATCTGTCGCATATCGATGCGGCAATCAGTCATTAAGGTCCAACCTTTTAAAAGAGAGGAAGCGGGAAAAATGAAACATATCGTAGTCGCGGTAGACGGTTCGACAGGCTCGGCGCGTGCTTTGGAGGAGGCGATCAAGCTGGGACGGTCTTTGGCTGAATCGCCGAAGCTCACTGCGCTGCATATCGATCAAGCGGTGCCGATGAACGAGCCGCCGTTCGGCGTCGACCCGGACGAACGGATCGAGGCGGAAGGACTGGCGTTGTTGAAATCGGCCGAGGAGACGCTTGCGGCTTCGGGGCTAACGTACGAGACAGCGGTGCGAAAAGGCGATCCGGCGCGCGAAATTTGCGAGTTCGCTGGAAGCGCAAGCGGCGATCTGATTGTCGTCGGTACGCGCGGGCATAGCCTGGCGGCTGAGCTGCTGCTCGGCAGCGTGAGCCACAAGGTCATTCAGCACGCGCCGTGTCCGGTGATGACGATTCGGTAAGTGGTGCGGCGAGCAAAAAAGAGTGAAAACATCAAGCATCTTTTCCCTTCATGGGCGAAAGGATGCTTTTTTTCGTTGCAGTCTGGTATGCTTAGAGCAGTGTGCGTATCCGTATTCGTATGGATCGTTCTATAAGTATTTCTATTTATATTTGGGAGCCCCTATAATAGGAGTGAGGAATACTTGATCTTCAATCCTTTTTGGCAAGAAAATCAGCAAATCCCGCAAAAAAGCGCTTGTCGACAAGCGATTACATCTAAAGGTGGAACAACGAAATGACAAAAGAAATCGAACAATTCACGCAGCTCGGGATCGGCGAAGCGCTGACGGCTGCATTGCAGGAATACGGAATCGACAAGCCGAGTCCGATCCAGGCGGAAGCGATTCCGCCTATCATGGAAGGACGCGACGTTCTGGCCCAATCGCAGACCGGAACAGGGAAGACCCTCAGCTATCTGCTGCCGCTGCTGCAAAAGATCGACGCGGAGAAAAAAGAAAGCCAAGTGCTGGTCATCGCGCCGACGCAGGAACTGGCGATGCAGATCGTACGCGAAGGCGAGAAGTACGGCGCTCCGCTCGGTATCGGCACGATCGGCCTGATCGGCGGCGCTTCGGCGGCGCGGCAGGTCGAAAAGCTGCGCCAACGCCCGCATCTGGTCGTCGGCACGCCGGGACGCCTGCGCGAGCTGTTGTCCACGCGCAAGCTGAAGCTGCATGAAGTGCGCACGATCGTCCTCGACGAAGCGGATCAGATTTTCCAAATGGGCGGAGCCGACGATGTGCGCGGACTGCTCAAAGGCGCACTGCGCGATCGCCAATTGATCTTCCTGTCCGCGACGCTCGGGCGTGACGTGCGCGGGTTGGCGGAGCGCGAAATGCGAGATCCGGTCGATGTCGGCATCGAACCGGAACAAAAGCTGGCGAAATCGACGCAGCATCTGTATTTCGTTTGCCAAGAGCGCGACCGGATCGATACGCTGCGCCGGGTGGTGCGGCATTACAATCCGCAGCGCGTGATCGTATTCGTCAACCAGACGGAAACGATCGCCGAAGTGGAAGCGAAGCTGAACCACTTGGGTCTTGAAGCGCGTACTTTGTACGGCGATTCGGACAAAGTGACCCGCGCAACGGTGTTGTCGCAGTTCCGCTCGGGCAAATTCCGGCTGCTTGTCGCGACTGACGTGGCTGCGCGCGGCTTGGACATTCCGGGACTGGAACTGGTCGTGCATCTCGATCCGGCAGCGGATTCGGAGCACTACGTTCACCGTGCGGGCCGCACGGGCCGCATGGGGCGCAAAGGCTTGTCCGTGTCCATCGTGACCGACCGCCAAGCATTCATCATGCGCAAATTCTCGCGTGAGCTGGATACGCCGATTGTAGAGCGCGCGCTGTACGAAGGCGCGGTGCTGTCGCCGGAAGAAGCGGACGAGCGCCGCGCGGGCGCGTCCCGCCGGACTCCGAAAAAGCCTGCCGACTCTTCGTCGAATAAACGGAACGAAACAAAAGCGTCTTCTTCGGCCGCTCGCAGCCATACATCGAGCTTCGGTACCTCAGACTCGGTTCGCAGCGAAGCCCCGCAACGCACGGCTGCTCCTAACCGCGCAAATGCAGGCAAGCCTTCGGCTCCCGCCGGTCGCGGACCAAAAGGCGGCAAAAAGCAACCGAACAAAGACAAAGGCGCACCGAAATGGCTGAAAGACAAACGCTCTACGCAGGACCCTTCGTAAAAATTCGTTTGAATAAAGTTTAAGTATTAATGATTTCGAGCATCAGACGCAGAAGAGGTGAAGGAATATGAGTGAACAAGCCATCCTGAAGGTAGGGAGGCTGACCGGCGGTTATAGCGTGAACAAGCCGGTTCTGCACGATGTCGATTTTGAAGTCGCTCCGGGCGAGATGGTCGGCTTGATCGGTCTGAACGGCGCAGGCAAAAGTACTACAATGAAGCATATCCTCGGCCTGATGTCTCCGCGTGAAGGCGAGGTTCGGATCGGGGGATCGCTGCTTAAGGACGATCCGGGAAGCTATCGGGCTTCGCTCGCTTTCGTGCCCGAGTCTCCGGTGTTGTACGAAGAATTGACGGTGCGCGAACATTTGGAATTCACGGCTCGCGCTTACGGCGTCGATCATGCCGTGTTCGAAGAACGGGCGGAACGGCTGCTGAAGCTCTTTTACATGAAGGATAAGGAACATAGTTTGTCTTCGCATCTGTCCAAAGGGATGAAGCAGAAGGTCATGATTATGTGCGCGTTTATCGCGCGTCCGCCGCTGTACGTGATCGACGAGCCGTTTCTCGGCCTCGATCCGCTCGGTATCCGCGATCTGCTGGAATATATGGTCGAGGTTAACCGCGAAGGGGCTTCGATACTGCTCAGCTCGCATATTTTGTCGACCATCGAAAACTACTGCAATCGCTTCGTGATTTTGCATAAAGGCCGCATTATCGTACAAGGAACGTTGGAGGACATTCGAACAGCGGCAAATATGCCCGGCGCTTCCCTGGAAGATATGTTCGACCGGTTGGTTCGGGCCGAGGGTGCGGGAGGCATTCAATGACCGGGCCGCAGCATGACGGAGGTTCGGGAACAGGAAAAGATCCGAAGCCGTTGCAGGGAAACGGCACGTCCGCTTCTGCTTCCAAGCAATCCGCAGGCCGCACGGCTAACAGTGAAAACGGACGCCCGACTGCTTCCGGCCTGCCCTGGGCACCCGGAACGATCGCGCCGATGACGGCCGAAGGCATGATGGCGATGCGCGGCAAACGGCGTTCGATCTTCCTCGGTCGAATCCTGCCTTACCTGCCGTACATTATCCAAAGCGGACTTGCCGTATCGGTGTTGTTGCTGCTGATTTTATTCTCGGCATGGTACACGTCGATCCTGCAAAATATGCCGCCAGGGTTGCCGATTCAATGGATTCTGTCGATTCTGATCTTCCCGCTGGCGGCCTGGAGCAGCTTCCGCACCTATCTGCAATCGGCGGATACGGTGTTCCTGCTGCCGCTCGAAACGCAGATGAAGGCGTATTTTGCTCCGGCTTGGCGCGCAGGCGTCATCGGCAAGCTGCTGTTGATTTGGGTCGTGCTGCTCGTCGCCTGGCCGATCTATATTCGCGTGCTGCCGGACGACCATGCGAATCTATGGGCAAGCTTGCTGTTGCTGCTAGGCCTCAAGCTGCTGTTCGCCTATGGCGCTTGGCAGGAGCATCGGATGGTGTCGTCCCGCCAAGCCGATGTCTATCGCTTGCTGCGTTGGGTGCTGGCGGCGGCGAGCGTGTTCGCTTGGTTCTGGCTGCCGTTATTTTGGTCCGTTATCGCGATCGTCGTCATGGCGGCGCTGTACGCGCTGGTACTGCACTTCCCGCCCAAGCATCGCGTACCGTGGGAGCGTCTGATCGCGGTCGAAAAAGCACAAGCCGGTCGCGCGATGCGGATGCTCGGCTGGTTCGTTGACGTGCCGACGCAGGACCCTCGCGTGTACCGTCGACGTTTGCTGTCCGGCGTAGGGCGCTCGATCCCGTGGAAGCCGGAGGAGGCGTACCGCTTCCTACTGACCCGTTCGTTTATTCGCGGCGATATGCTGGGGATGGCGGCGCGTCTGGCGGTTGTCGGATTCGTTCTTCTGCTGCTCGCGCGTGAATCCTGGCTGGGCGTGGCTTTGCTGCTGCTGTTCACCTTCATGATCGGGATGCAGCTTAACGGGCTTCGGCGCACGCATGTCGATTCGCTTTGGCTCGGTCTGTATCCGATTCCGGAAGATTCGCGGGTCCGCGCCGGTCTGCATCTCATGATTCGCGTGCTGCTGATCGCGTCGGCGTTCATGTGGCTGCCGTTCCTGCTCACGCTGCCATCCGATCCGCTGCTTGCCGTCGGAGCGCTGGTTGCGGCGTGGGTGCTGGGCTTCCTGCTGCACAATTCCGCCGGGCGGAAGTGGCGCAAGCTGGAAGGGGAGGACGATTGAATCGCGCTTCCCGCGATGCGCTTCTCATGATCGTTCCGGCGACGCTTCGAACGCCTTGAGTGAGTACAGGGGACGGGCTTGCATTGTTGAACATTGTCGCGGACGATGCAAGTTCGAATGTTGACTTTTTGCACACTTTTTCCAGAAAAACAGATCCGAATCCCAACTTTGTTGACGTTTCGTTCGAATTTTTCGCCTAGATCGGTCATTTGATCGGAAATTGAGCGTAAATGTGGACGAAATGTCAACTTTTTTTGTTCTTCACGATATTTCACAGAAAAATACTGACTTTTCGTCCACATTTTCTTTTCGCGCATAAACTAAAAATCGTGCATACACAAAAACGCCGAAAGAGCTTTTGCTCCAACGGCGTTTTTTAACATTCCATAGATGGCTTCATAGATCGCTTTATGGCTTTCGTCTTGCACAATCGACTACTCGCTTTTGGCCGACTGTACTTCCTTCGCCCCTTGATGCACAAGATCGAACAGATCTTCCAGATTCTCTTCCGCAATACAGGAGAATGCAATGCGCAGATCGGTCTCGCCCAGCGCGATGGTGCCGACGCCGTATTCGCGCAGCAGATGCTGACGCAATGTCTCGGCTGGGATGCCTTCGTTCAGCTTTAGGCACATGAAGTAACCGGAGTTGAACGGATAGTAGGTCCAGACGCCCGGATACTTGCCACTGTCGAGCAGGTCTTTGACCTTGTTGGCGCGGCCTTTCATAATCAGGAATTTCTCATGCTTCTGTGCTTCGAATTCTGTGGCTTTCAACGCTTCCAGCACGAAGGTCTGCGAAGGGTGAGGGCCGCTGGAGATCGTCGCGCGGATGATGCCCATCGTTTTCTGCTCCAGGCCGGCCAGCACGTCGGCGTTATCCGAAGCAAAAGTGATAAAGCCTACGCGGAAGCCCCAGACAAACTCTTCCTTCGTCGCGCCGTCGATCTTGACCGGCAAAATACGCGGATGCAGGCCGGCAAGTTTGCCGAACAGCGACTCGTGCAGCGAATCCTCGAAGAACAGGCCGAAGTAAGCATCGTCGCTCACGACGACGAGATTGATGCCGGCGTCTGCCGCTTCCAGCAGAACCTTGATAATCTGATCGCCTTCCTCGACGCTTGGCGTGTAACCGGTCGGGTTGTTCGGGAAGTTGAGCGGCACGATCGCTTTGCCCGCTTCTTTTTGCTCCAGCAATGCCTTGCGGAAAGCATCGGCGTTGAATTTCATATCCGTGGTGAACAGCTCGTAGTTGACGATCTTCGCACCGCGACGGATGCCGAAGGTCAGCTCGTAGTTCTCCCAGTTTTTGTCCGGATAAACGACCGCGTCACCCGCATCGGCAAACAAATCGGCTACGATACTCAGACCATGCGTCAACGCGTTGGTCGCGATCGGATTGCCGAACGATTTGCCTTCAAGCGAAGGGTTTTCGCGAATCATTTTCTCGCGCCATGCCGATCGCAGCTCCGGCTTGCCCGCAGGAGGCGCATAGCCGTACAGATCTTTTGGATTGTAAGCCGACAGTTTATCCTGAATCACGTTCAAATGCATCGGTCCGCCGTTCTCGGTCGCGATGCCGATCGTGGCGTTATACTTTTTGGCGTGTGCCGTCGCCTCGGCGGACTGGCTCAAAATGCCTTCCTTCGGGAAGTAGATCTCCCGGCCGAGTCCCGACAACATGTCGTGGACATGCGCGTTTCCCGCTTTGATCTTCTCGTTCCATTGTTCAGCCATAGGGTTCATTGCGCGTCTTCATCCTTCCAAACAGAATTGCGTCAATTATAGCATCCTCACATGGGCACGTCACGGAAAATGCCCGGATTTTTTAAGGGTTTTCGTTCGTGTCGACACATTTTTTGCCGAAATCGTTTCATGTTGTCCTTCTCCTGTGAACGGTTGACATTTCCGAATGATTTTGATTCCATGTCAACTATTTGTGCGGAAAGTAGCGGGATAGGAGAATGGGGCTTGAACAGGAAGCAGATCGACTATTCGTGGTTGGATAAGTTCTTTTGGCAGGAGTCTACGATAGGTGGACACGATTCAAGCCAATCGCTTGGCGTGTACAAAACCATGTACAATAAAGGTTGAAGTTCAAACCTACATAAGCTGCGCGAAGAAGGGGGAAAGGACGATGGGCGTAACGATGCAACTAAAAGCCGTATCCGAAAACAAGTTACTGGAGATGATCGAGGGAAACGGAGATCCGGACGGGTATTTGTTCGAAGGAGGCAAGGAAGCACTCGACCTTGGCCGCTCCTGGTATGGATTGCATGATTTGATCTGTGATGGCGCATTGACGGGAACAGGTCCTTTGTTCAATGCGTTAATGGGCGGGCGTCCATTGGAGCATGCAGAAGAACTGGTGCGATCGCTGAGTGCGCAACAGACCCGCGAAGTCGCGCAGGCGCTAAAGGCCAAGTCGGAAGAGGAGCTGACGGCAGGGTTCAACCCCCGGCGAATGAACGAGGAGGGCGTGTATCCGTCGGCGGATTGGAGCGCTCCCGGCGAACTGGATCATTTGCTGGAGCGTTACCGGGCATTGAGGGCTTATTATCAAGCCGCGGCCGAGAATGGCGAAGGGATGCTGCTGTATTCATTTTAGATCACAAGGAGGCCGTACCGCATGGGCATGATCGGATATTTGAAAAGGATACCGGTAGAGCTGCTTAACGCGCTACTCGAAGGCACGGCGAGCGTAGAGGACTTTCTGCACAGTGATGAAGCCGGAGAAGCGCTGGACCTCGACAAAGCCTGGCATGGCATCCATTACCTGCTGTGTGGCGATGCGTGGGAAGGCGAAGGACCCTTGTTCGACGTTCTAATGGGAGGTCAACCGATCAACGACAGTGAAGACGAAGAGGTGGTCGTGCGCTACCTCCAACCCGAGCAGGTCCAAGCTGTCGCTCAGGCGTTAAAAGAAATCGGAGACCAAGAGCTGGCCGAAGGCTTTTCCCCGGATGAGATGAATGAGGCGGGTGTCTATCCTGCTCCGGACTGGAACGACGGCGGCGAACTGGATTATTTGTTGGGATACTATGGGCCATTGAAAACCTATTATGCCGAAGCGGCAGACAAAGGTGAAGGAATGCTAATCTACGTGATGTAAGGAGGACAAGATGCACGATTCAAACGGTAACTCAAGCAATAAATTTAACAACGAACAAAAACATCAATCGGGTCATGAAAAGATTGCGATGGATCGTCTAAGCGGTGCGCTGCTCGGCCTGACTGTAGCTGATGCTTTGGGCGTTCCGGTTGAGTTTCGGTCCAGAAGCGCTCTGGATCGAAACCCGGTTACGGACATGTTGGGCTATGGCACGTACAATCAGCCCCCGGGCACATGGTCGGATGACAGCACGATGACCTGGTGTACGGTAGAAAGTCTGGCTTTGCAGGGCGAGTGTGATACCGAAGATCTGGCAGGCCGTTTTGTCCGGTGGCTGACGCATGGGTATATGACCCCGTACAATGAGCTATTCGATATCGGCAACGCCACCCGCGAAGCGCTGGAACGTTATCGGACCGAAGCCGTTTGGGCTAAATTTGCAGGACTTACCCACGAACAATCCAACGGCAACGGCTCGCTGATGCGTATCCTGCCGATGGCTTTTTACACGCGCAACATGGAAGCCGCGGAACGCGAACGTCTCGTCAATGAAGTCTCATCCATCACCCACAGACACCCTCGCTCTCTATTGGCCTGTCAGATCTACGTGGAAATGGTATTAAAGCTATTGGAAGGAGGATCTGCGGAAAATGCTTATCGGGAAACCGTGACATCGATCAACGAACGCTACGCTGAACACGCCGAGCTGCATACTTTCGAACGGATCATGAACGGTGGGTTGGCTGATTTAAAAAGAGACGAAATCCGCTCAAGCGGCTACGTCGTCGATACGCTAGAAGCCGCTCTATGGTGTCTGCTCACGACAGACAACTATCGCGAAGCCGCCCTAAAAGCCGTCAATCTGGGCGAAGACACCGACACCACCGCAGCCGTAGCCGGCGGCCTGGCGGGCATCCTGTACGGCGAACCTTCCATCCCCTCCGAATGGCTATCCCAAATCGCCAAGCTGGACGAACTGCGCGAACTAACGTCCAAATTCGAGGCGGCATTGCTGAAGCAAGCTTAGAAAAAGCAAAAGTAAAGCGAAAAGAACAAAGTAGCAAACAAGAACGAAAAGAACAACGCAAAGACGAAAAGAGATCCGAGCCTAACCGCCAATCATTGTTGCTTATCCGCAAAAATGAACAGCCGCCTACCCACCAAACTAAAACAAACCCAAAAAAGCTGTTTCCAACCCTATCGTTGGAAACAGCCTTTTTTAAATCTCTTTCCTTACTCCACCCCAATCGCGAACATGCGCACCAGCGGAGGGAGAAATTCAGATCAAAACGCCTTTGAACGAGGAAAGCTGAAAGCTTTTTTCGTGAGACAGCATTTGGATCGAATTTCTCCCGCAGCGTCGCCCAAACGCTCGCATCGTCACCCCGCCACCTTCGCGATCTCCCTCAACAACAGCTTCAACGGCTCCCCTTCCTCCGCCGTACGCATCCGCGCAATATACCGATTCCGCTTGCTGTATAATTCCTCAAGCTTGCTCACGAACCGCTCGTCATCCCAATGCTCTTCATCGATCGTCTCCGCATAACCCGCACGGACAAACGAATCGGCGTTCAAAATCTGATCGCCGCGGCTTTGCTTCCGTCCAAGCGGACACAGCAGCATCGGCTTGCCGAGCGCCAGATATTCGAAGATCGCGTTCGATCCGGCTCGGCTGAACACGATATCGGCTGCCGCCAAAATATCAGCCATGCCTTCGTTCACATATTCAAACTGCCGATACCCGTGCCGGTCTTTCAGCGAATCGTCGAGTCCCTTTTTCCCGCAAAGATGCACGATATCAAAGCGCTCCAGCAGCGTATCCAGATTCCGGCGCAAATTCGCATTCAGCGCACGTGAGCCCAGACTCCCGCCGGCAGCTAGCAGGATAGGCTTTTCGCCGTCGAACCCAAGCAGTTCCAGACCCCGGGAGGCTTCGCCTTCTTTTAATTCGGGACGAACGACAGAACCGATTTGCACGGCTTTGCCTGTTTTGACTGCGGAAGCCGTTTCCGGGAACGTGGTGCACAGCGCGGCTGCAAAAGGAAGCGCGAGCTTGTTGGCCAAGCCGGGAGAGTAGTCCGATTCGTGAATCAGTGCAGGGACGCGGTTCATCCATGCGCCGAGCACGACAGGAACCGATACGAAACCGCCTTTGGAAAAGACCACGGAGGGCTTCAGTCGACGGATCAATCGGCCGGATTGCCCGACTCCTTTCAAAATACGGAAAGGATCGGAGAAATTTTGCAACGAAAAATAACGCCGCAGCTTACCCGTGGCAATGGCGTGGTAGGAGACGCCGGGTAATCCTTCGACCAGTTCTTTTTCGATGCCTGTCTCCGAACCGATATAATCAATCGCCCAGCCTTGTTCGCGAAGTTCCGGAATAAGCGCCAAGTTGACCGCGACGTGTCCGGCCGAACCGCCTCCGGTCAACACGATTCGTTTGGAAGCTTCGGCGGTCTGGGCGGACGTGGATGTATAGGGTTGCGAATGAGAAATCATGATTTGAAAATCTCCTTTGACTGAAACGGTGAATTCGACGAACCTGGCAAAAAGCTGCCATAGCACGCAAGCTCTATTGTACGACCGGAAGACGGAAAAACCAAGAGGCCGCACGGAAAACGAAAAGCGCGAAATTCGGGAAGAACGCTGCCCAAAGCCCAAAACCAAATCTTCGCAACGTCAGAGCTTCGCCCCTTATAATAGGTTGCAGATCTCCATCATTTTTGACACTCCAAGCCTTTTGAACGAAAAAATGTTGCGAACGTCCACCATTTTGCGCTCATTTCCTACGAATCATCGGAAAAAGAGCGAAATAGATGGATGTCTGCAACATTTTATCCGAATCATGCGCGTATAGCGAAAAATAGGGGACATACGCAACATTTTTTGCTACAGTCGATCGACTTCTTTTGCCGTTTTAAAAATGTTCGCGCGTTACTTCAAAATCAGCAGCCGATCGTCGTCCGCTCCGGCCGAGCCGCCCGACGTGTTGTTGGTTAGCACGTAGATTTTGCCGTCATGCACCGCCACGTCCCGGATACGTCCTTCGCCCGTCAATACGTCGGTCATCGTTTTGGCGATCGGGTCGAATTGTTTCAGGCTTTGCCCGGCCAGCGTGGCGACCAAAACCTTATTGTCCGGCGTTGCGGCGATCCCCGAAGGCGCGATCGCTTGCGGGCCGACAACGTAATAAGGCGGAATCAGTCCCGGCGCCGTCTGGGTTCCCTGAATGGTCGGCCAACCGTAGTTGCCGCCCGGCTTGATCACGTTGATCTCGTCCAGTCCCGTTCGGTCCGTGCCGCCGCCCGGAATCGGAGCGCCGCTCGGACCGTGGTCGGACGCATACAGCGTACCGCTGGAAGTCCACGCCAATCCTTGGGAATTGCGCAGGCCGTAGGCGTATACATAGGAATTTTTGAACGGATTGTCTTTCGGAACTGCGCCGCTTGTGGTGATGCGCAGCACCTTGCCGCCGTAGCTGGACAGATTTTGCGACAGCTCGCGTTGATTGGCGTCTCCGGCGGTGCTGTACAGCATGCCGTCGGGACCGATCGCGAGACGTCCGCCTTCGTGAATCCGCCCGCCCGGAATGCCGGCCAGCAGCTCTTTTTGCTCGCGCCAGACGCCGTTGACCAACTTGACTTTGACGATCCGGTTCAACGCTTTTCCTTTTTCCTCGTAAGCATGGTAGACATACGCGTACTTATTTTTCGCAAAGTCGGCGTCGAGCACAAACCCGGTCAGTCCGGCTTCGCCGACGACGCGCAGCGCTTTTTTGGTACGAAGCTCCTGAACCGTCTGCTTGCCGTTCTTCACTTCGACGATGCCGCCTCCGCGCTGCGTGATGTAGACCGTATCTCCGTTAAACTGCATCGACCACGGAACCTTGAGTTGGGTTGCTGCGACATCGTATCCGCCTTGCAACGAATCGGTCAGCGAAGCTGCGGCAATCCGTACGGGCACCACTCCGGCAGCAGATGCGCTTGCCGTCGATCCGCCCGATGTACTCGGTGCCGCTGCCAGCAGTTTCGGTCCTTCCCAGGAAGACTCGGTCTGCTGGACGACGGTTTGCTCATGTTCGCGCTGATCCGCTGCATAAATCGAGATCGGTACGGCTAACAGCACGGCGACGGTCAATGCTTTTCCTTTCGTATTCAGCATAGGCATGTCAATCTCCCCTCCTTCTTTTTCCATTTTTACCCTGTGGGCATGGACTTAATCGTTTTCGAAGCAGAAAGGAGGTTTTTTTATAGGTTATCGTAAAATAAGCAATTTATCATCGTCTGCGCCAGGCGAACCGCGTCCGTCCGTATTGTTCGTAAGGATATAGATTTGTCCGTCCTGCACAGCCACATCGCGAATACGCCCGACGCCGCCGAGCAATTCGGCCATCTCGCCGTTTTGCGGATCGAACACGGTGAGACTTTCTCCTCTCAGGTTCGCGACCAATAGCTTGCCGTCCGGCGTCGCTGCGATTCCGGAAGGCGCGATCGCCGTTTCTCCGGTGTGATACAGGGGAGGAGTGAACCCTTCGCCGCTCTCGTCGCCTATCACGTCCGGCCAGCCGTAGTTGTTGCCGGGTTCGATCTTGTTCATTTCGTCATGTCCGCCGGGATTGCCGCTTGGCCCGTGCTCGGAAGCATACATCGTGCCGTCCTCCAGCCAGTCGATGCCTTGCGAGTTGCGATGTCCGTATGAGTAGACGAGAGAGCCTTCGATCGGATTGTCCTGCGGAACTTTCCCGTCGGGTGTCATGCGCAAAATTTTACCTGCTACGCTTCCGGTGTCCTGCGAGGAGCTTTCATCCTGTGCATCGCCGGTCGTCACGTAGAGCATGCCGTCAGGTCCAAAAGCAATCCGTCCGCCGTCATGCACACGCGCACCCGGAATATCGTCCAGCAGCACGGCCGTCTCGTTCCAGCTTGCGCCGTCTGCGGCTTCTTCGATCTGAATGACCCGATTGTGAATACCGCTGCCTTCTCCGTAAGTATGATAGACATACGCAATGCGCGACTGAGCAAAGTCCGGTGCCAGCGCAAAGCCCAACAGCCCGCCTTCGCCTTCCTCCAACACTTCCGGGCTTAACGCGATCGGCTGCTCGGTTTGTTCGCCATTTTCCACCTTCGCGATCGAGCCGCCCCGCAGCGTCATATAAATCGTATCGCCATCGAATTGAATCTCCCACGGCGTATCCAGATTGTCGGTCACCGTGTCCACTTCTCCCGATAATCCATCCGTGATACTGGAAATGTCGGCAGATGCCGAAGTTTCCTTCTTTTCCGGTTCTGCGGAGGTATCGTTGCTTAATGGATCTTCAACCGAATCGTTTCCGGCATTGGGGGTTTGCACGGGAGACTGGGCATCCGGCACAGCACCGACGGGAGCGCCGGTTTGACCGGAGCAGGCGGCCAGTGACAAGACGAGCAGCGGTGCGGCTAAGTTTTTTCTATTCCATTTTATAGGCACAGACTTTTCCTCCTTCGCGCATTCGGATATAGGTGTTTTTACCCGACAAAGGCAGTACCAACCGACAATCCTTTGGCTCGGCGTATTCGTTCGGCAATTTTTGGCGAGGGTGATTGGTTGTTCCGCTGGTCAATGGTAAAATAAAGCAGGGTGCTTTTCAAAACAAGGCGCTGGAGTTTTTTCTTTAAATCGTAGGTTGGAGGTTGAGCATAATGTCTGAATTCGAACGGATTAGTGAACATATTTATGTGATGCATGCCGAACACGATACGGATCGTCCGATGTTGGCCGCGGTGGTGGGACACAGTCGGACGCTGCTGATCGACGGAGGCAATTCTGCGGCACATGCGGCTGCTTTTCGTGAATATTTGGAAAAAGAAGGCGTACGCCCGCCCGACGTGATGGTGCTGACGCATCATCACTGGGATCACTCTTTCGGCCTGGCCGAATGGAGTCTGCCGACCATCGCCCAGAAAAAGACGGCCGAAATTTTGCGCGGGTTCGCGGAATTGAAATGGAACGCCGACACGGTAGAACGTTTGGTTGCCGAAGGCACAATCAGCGGGCGTACCCAAAACGATATGTTGGCCGAATACGAAGGAGATTTGACCCGGATACGCGTCGAAGAACCGAATATCGTGTTCGAGCGTTTTATCGACGTGCATCTGGGCGGGCTGACCTGCGAAATCCGTTACGTCGGCGGCGATCATGCGGAAGATTCGTGCGTCGTCTACGTGAAAGAAGAAGGGACGCTGTTCCTCGGCGACGCGCTTGCGCAGTCCGTCTACGGCGGTCCCATGAAATATACGACGGGCAAGTTCCTTGCGCTGCTCGACACCGTGTTCGCGTACGGAGCGAATGTGCTGGTCGAATCGCACGGACGTCCGATGTCGCGCGAAGAGTTTTACGGCGATGTGCGCCGGTATGAGCTATTGGCCCGTCAGGTGCTGCGGCATGGACGGAACCCGGAAGCGGTCGAGCACGATCTGCGCGCGGAGCTGGGATTGGCCGAGGGCGAGGCTTTGCCGGAAGATTTGGCGGAAGCGATCCAGTATTTCATGAACGGGTTAGACAAATAGAATCGAAATTATGAGGTGGGAAAAGGCCATGTCGGCTCGCGCTATAGCGACGCCGGGCATGGCCTTTTTGCTGTATATAGGCTTGATAGACTCCTCAAAAGAGCGAATCGTTTCATGTAAGTATCTTGTGCATGAGTCCGCTTTGGAGATGAACAGGTTCTTATGGCAATCAAAGACGGGCGTCCGGACTGCTTTCCAAAGCTTCGGCCATGCTGTCTCCGAAGGACAATCCCAGCGATTCATAAGCAATCAAGACTGCGCCTGCGGCGGGCGTCAAGCGCGGCTCTGTCCAGACAAAACGCCGACCGGGCTGGGCGCATGCCAACTCTTGCAAAGCGTTCAGGAAATAATCGCTGCTGGCTACGCTACCGGTCTGTGAGATCGGAATATCCGGTCCCGCGAAAAAGGAAGCGAGCAGATCGGCTCCGACGCCGATTTGCCGCACGGCATCATCGCAGACGCGCACCGCAATCGGCGATCCGGCTTCGGCTTCCCGGGTGACAATAGGCGCGAACATGCCAAACAGCCGGTCCCGCCGTTCGCGATCCAGGCTGAAGCTTCGACTGGCGGCCTCGGTCAAGTCACGTAAATTCGGCGTACGGAAAAATCGCAGCATATCGCGTACGAGCACGCCGTCGCCAGGACTTTCCCGTCCGGCCAGCACGTCGTACACGGCCTGATAAGCCAGAAAACGCGCGGCGCTGGCGGCGTAGTGGCCGAAATCATAATTCCGCAGCCATTTTCCATGTTCGGTATGCGCCAGCAGGATCGAACCCGTGCCGGAAGCGACCAGGATTCCGGGACCTCCGGCCAGTGCGCCGCGATGCGCAATAACGGCGTCGTTCACTACCCGGCTCGGACAGGAAAGCCCAAAGCCTTCGGCAACGCGCTCCGCCCACGGCTTGTCCGTTTCGTCATCGAGACCTGCGATTCCAACCGCCAGAAAAGCGATATCGTCCGGCTCGCACCCCACTTCACGGATCGCTTCGTGCATCAGCTCGGCAAGCGGAGTCATATCCGTCCGTTTGCGAGGAAGCTCGTCCGTTTCTTTTTTTATAAAAGCCCGTACCCGCCCGGCAAGATCGGCGATGATGATCCGTACATTCGTTCCGCCCATATCGACACCCGCAACCACGGAATCGGCATTGATTTTCTCCAGCATGAAAAGCCTCCTCAAAATGGATGAACACAAGCTCTAATGATTCGAATTGTAACCGCTCGCTCCGTATTCATCAAACTTGCCCGTCCCCAAATCAACTTCAGCGAAAAAACTTCCGGGATTTTTGGCTTTCGGGAAGATTGCGTCAGAGCGGTCTGCGCCGACCGTTCACACGCGTTCCAATGTTGATCTTTTGCACACATTTACAAAAGACGGCAAGCAGAAAGGAGACTAAAATGAATCTGGACACATGGGCAGTGCATGCCGCCGAACACGATGGACTTGAATCGGAAAAGCCGATGAAGCCGGAAGGAGCCGTGGCGGCGAATCGTCTCGCCCAGGAAACGATTCGCCGCCACGGCTTGAACAAAGCTACGCAGAAATTTCGGTATGAGGCCAGCTCTCGCTACGCTCAAATCTGCGGCAGCCGAAATTGCATGATACGACCTTCTTTCTGATATAATGGGAATGGATGTTTGGAGGATATGGATAGAGTCCTATTTCGCTGATGAAGGAGGTCTGCGTCGTGAAGGAAGTGCTTCGCGAAGTCGAGGCGATTGCGCGCTGTTCGGAAGCGATCAGCAGCATCGAATTCAAGCATCTTAAGCTGTCGCGCGGGTTGCATTTGTATTTGACGTTCATATGCGAGAATCCCGGCGAGCCTGCCGGAACGGTGCCGGACCGCTTGAAAGTCAAGCGAGCCGCCGCTTCGCGCGCGCTGCAAAAGCTGGAGGACGAAGGACTGATCGTGTTGCGGGAAGCTCCAAATCTGCGCAAGGACAAGCGGGTCTATCCGACAGAGACAGGAAAGTCCGCTTATTTATTTATTCAAGACGAAGGCGAATATTCGGATGAGTCTTCGCTTCGCGGACTGTCTCCGGACGAGACGGCCCAGCTTCTGGATATGCTGTACCGCGTCAGGCTTAACGTGGAAAAGGATTGGCGCTTCGTGCAAAAAGGCGGTCGCCGCCCTTATATTCACGACTATTATAATCGCTTGATTGCTGCCGAAGCTCAAGAACCGGACTTTGAAAACAAGCATAACCGTGCAGAATCGCCGCAGGCAAGCGCGAAGTTAGAAGAATCTTTTTCCGAGCCAAAAGAAAGCACGGGGCCTGCGGGCCAGGTCTCACTCTGGACCTATGAGGAGAGCGCCGAGCAGGATGCGAAGCGGAGCTTGGAAGAAGAGCCGTCCGCAGACCGGGAAACTGAGTGATTCTACATTCGACATGTACGCCCGTGGTGGATACATGCTCTACCATTTTATATGCGGAAAGGAGCGGGTGCCGTTGTTGAACGTGCCGCCGTCCTCTTTTATTTTAACACCCTATGTTGCGAAAATTGCTTGCGAACCGGGCTGGAAATGGCAAAGACGTGAGCAGCCGCTCCAGAATTATGACCTTTTCTACGTATGGAGCGGAGAAGGCCAGTTGCTGCTGAACGATCAGCCGCATGAGATTGGCAAAGGAAGCTGTTTTCTGTTCCGTCCGGGTGACCATACAAGCGCGACGCATAATCCGCAAAAGCCGCTTGTGTTGACGTATATCCATTTTAATATCGAAGGCGAGACGTCGGAGATTCCGCATGCTTATCGTGTGTTGGGAGAGACGGTCGACTTCGAATATTTGCTATCCCGTTATGTGCGTCTGTTCTTGAGCGAGACGTACGGTGCGGAAGAGGAAGCCAAGCTTCTGCTGAAGCAAATGATGATCCAATTGCTGCGCGGCGATCGGGAAGAACCGACGGAACGCCGGGGAAGCAATCATCTGTACGAGGTGGTACAGGAGGCGGCCAATTATGTGCGTCAGCATCCGAGTCTGGCTCACCGGGTGGAGGATCTTGCGGCGCGCGCGGGATTGTCGCCGAGATACTTTTCCGCCAAATTCAAAGAGTTGGTCGGCGCTTCGGTGCAGTCGTATATTATCAGCATGCGAATCGAACGCGCGCAGCATCTATTGGGCCATGCGGGCATGAACGTGACTGAGGTCGCCGAAGCGCTGGGGTATCGCGATATCTTTTTCTTCAGCCGGCAGTTCAAGCAATACACGGGTAAAAGTCCTTCGGAAATCCGCTGAGTCCACGCGCCGATTCATTTTAAATTTTTCATTTCGCCTGCCCGCCTGTTTGAGAATTGACGCAGTCGGGTAAACACTCGTTAGCTTTCATTCCCGAGACGCCAGAGCGCCGGGATGAGGAAGGAGGAGCCGAAATGTTTAATAAAAGACGGATTCGCAGCGGAGCAGGACGCACCGGGGGCAGTGCCATCTTCCGCAATCGTCTGCGCCGCGTAAAAGCTGCCGAACAAAGCGAGTTGTGGTTCTAAGAACCCTTACGGATGCCTATAATGATTCGACCATAGATGTGTAACGAGCAACGTATGCGCAGCGCGCCTCCCTTGTTTGGACAAAGAGTGCGCCGGGAGTGTACATAAAAACAGCCTTTTAGCGAAAAATTCGCCGAAAGGCTGTTTGCTGTTTGACGGATCAAAGCCTTTTCGAAAAGTCGCGACGTACCTGCTACAATGGGAGCGTGGGCAGTAGGGGAACGGAGGAACCGGAATGGCGGGAACAGAAGCAAAGTCGCGGAGCCTGGAGCCAAGCGACCGGGTGCCGAAAGTCGCAATCGTGACGGGCACATCGAGCGGGTTCGGATTACATATCGGCATGGAACTGGCGAAAGCCGGCGTGCTTGTGGTAGCAGGCATGAGACGGCCGGAAGCGGCGGGAAAATTGATCGCGGCGGCCGCGGAAGCGGATCGGGAAAAAGGCGGGAGTCACCATACGGCGGAGCTTCGTTTCGCGGGAGAGTTGGAAGCGCTCGGGAACGGTCCGGTGTCGAGCCTGATTCGTCCGGTTACGCTCGACGTATGCGACGACAATCGGGTGCAGGAAGCGGTAAAAGCCGTGATGGACAGGTTCGGCCGCATCGATATTTTGGTCAATAACGCAGGCATGGCGATGGGCGGCTTCGTCGGGGAAGTGCCGATGGAGGGCTGGCGCGAGCAGTTCGCGGTCAACGTGTTCGGCCTGATCGCGATGACCGGGGCGGTCGTTCCGCATATGCGCGAGGCGCGCAGCGGGTGCATCATTCAGATGAGCAGTGTCAGCGGGGCGATCGGCTTGCCGGGGTACGGCCCTTACGTGTCGTCGAAGTTCGCGATAGAAGGATTCAGCGAATCGTTGGCTTTGGAAACGGCGCCTTACGGGATTCGCACGTATGTGCTGGAACCGGCTTCGTACAAAACGGATATTTGGGAAAAAGGCTTTGCCGGCATCCATCGGACCGACGGCTCGCCGAACGAAGCGACGTTGAACCGGATGCTGGACATGTCGCGCGCCAGCGCGGAAGGTGGCGGCGATCCGAGGGTCGTGGCAAGATTGGCGGCAGACTTGGCACTCGGAAAAAAAGGGCATGGACGTTTCCGTTACGTGCTTCCGCGCGGGGCGGCTTTGCTGGTGGCGTTGAAAAAAAGATTGCCGTTTCGGCTCGTACAGGCGATCATGCTGCGAATTTTGCGGCGCGGCATGAAGAATTAGAGAGTTTTAAGACACGCCGTAAGCGCCGAAAATTCAGGGTTGCGTCTCCGAACAAAACGGTGTAGGGTAAAAAGCAACTGCATAACGATACGGGGGTCCGGGGTAGCCGGGCTGAGACTGAAGCCGAACAATCCGCTTCTGACCGTTAATCTGATCTGGGTCATGCCAGCGTAGAGAATTCGTATCCGTCCGTGAAACTAACGGCTTTCTGCGCATTTTTTATGCCAGAAAGCCGTTTTTTGTCGTTCGCGGCTGCCGAGTACATCGGTCGAACCATCGTTCGTTAGCGCAGGAAAACAAGCGGTCTTCGCCGGTCCGCCAGCCCCAACTGATCGGATCGCGAAGACTGTATTTCAAAAAGCGGGGAGAACGACAAAGATGAGTGCAAAAGGTTCAACCGCGGCTTCGCGCCGCAAAGGATTAACGCTGACCGACGTGTTGGTAACGGTGGTGGTCTCGCTGGTGCTGGGCGTCGTTTATCACGTATGGGCTTCGATATCGAGCATCGCCGGACTGCTGTTCGTGCAGTCGGACGAGCTGGTATACGGCATGTGGTTCGCGGCTTCGACACTGGCGTTTCTGTTGATTCGCAAGCCGGGCGTCGCCCTGATCGCGGAGATTGCGGCCGCGCATCTGGAGATCGCGTTCGGCAGCGCCTACGGCGTTCAACTGTTGCTGTACAGCGTGGTGCAAGGTCTTGCGGCCGAGCTGGTGTTCGCGGCGTTCCGTTACCGCAACACGAGCGCCGTGGTGGCCGGGCTCGCAGGCGTCGCCGCTGCGGCGGGATCGTTGCTGGCGGATATTTACTATGGCTACGTGGCGGAATACGCGACCTGGCTGATCCTGCTCAAATACTCGCTGCGCGCCGTCAGCGCTTTCGTGATCGCGGGTCTGCTGATGTACGGGTTGGCGAAGCTGCTGGAAAAAGCGGGCGTAACCCAATCGCTGCGCCCGGTCGACCGCAAAGAATACGACGCGTTGGACGGTTGAACGTGCGTATGCGAAAACGTGAATCGTGCATGCGGGAAATCGGGATCAGGCAAAGGAGGTCATCGTTTTGGAAAGCCGAATAGAATCGCCGTTACATGCTTCTCGCACGTTGACTGCGCCGCCGATCGCGGCTGAAGTCCGGAACCTGCGTTTGAAATTCCCCGGTTCGCCGGAGCTGTTGTTCCGCGATTTGTCCTTGCAAATCCGTCAGGGCGAAAAAGTGCTGCTGCTCGGCCCGAGCGGCTGCGGCAAATCGACGTTGCTTCAGGTGCTGGGCGGCATCATTCCGCGAGTGAACGAAGTGCCGCTCAAAGCCGACAAGCTGATCGTGCCATATTCGACCGGCATCGTGTTCCAGGACCCCGATACCCAATTCTGCATGCCTTATGTCGACGAAGAACTGGCTTTCGTGCTGGAAAATCTCGCCGTGCCGCGAGCGGAGATGCCGCGGCGTATCGAACAGGCTTTGCGGGAGGTCGGCCTGAACCTGCCGGACGCGCACGTGCCGATCGGTTCGCTGTCCCAGGGCATGAAGCAGCGCTTGGCGCTGGCGTCCGCGCTGCTGCTGGAGCCGGATACGCTGCTGTTGGACGAGCCGTCCGCGCTGCTCGACCCGGAAGGGCGGCGCGTCATTTGGGAAGCCGTGCGTGCCGTCTCCGATCGGCGCACCGTCATTATCGTCGAGCACCGGGTCGAAGAAGTGCTGCATTGGGCGGACCGGGTCGTGCTGTTCGCCGCCGACGGCAGCATACTGGCGGACGACGCGCCGGAGCGGATCTTCGAACGTTATCGCGCGGAAATGCTGCGGTACGGGATCTGGTATCCCCAAGCCTGGAACGACGCGTACGGCAGCGAACAGCGGAGCACGGCGGAAGCGCCACCGAGCCGAATCGCTCGGACGCTGTCCGGCCAGGCCGATACGCCGAACGAGCCGACTGCGCTTGAAACATGGAGCGGCTCCGGCTCCGGCAAGTCAGCCGTAAGCGCCGAAGCCATACAACCGGTCGCTTCGGCGGTCTCCGCGCCGTCCTATGCGTATGCGCCGTCCGCTTCGGCTTCCGGCGAGGCCGCCGCCGTATCGGCTTCGCCCGACCGCGCCGAACCGCTGCTGCGCCTTGACGATTTCCGCGTGCTGCGCGGCGGGAAAACCGTCTGCGCGGCCGCATCGGCCGCCGCGTACCCCGGCGACCTGATCGCGCTGACCGGCCCCAACGGCGCCGGCAAAAGCTCGCTGCTGCTGGGGCTGATGGGCCTGCTGCCGCACGAAGGCTCGTGCGAATGCGCCGGCGGTCGCCCTTCCGGCCGCAAGCAACTGCGCGAGGCGGCGGCGAAGCACGCCGCCTTCGTGTTCCAAAATCCCGAGTTCCAATTCGTGACGAACCGGGTGCTGGACGAAGTGCTATTCACGCTGCGCAGCGAAGCCGAAGCGGCGCTTCGCGCCCCGCGCGGCGGCGGATTCGCCGGATGGCTCGCGCCGCGCCGCCGCGCGCGTCTCGACGCCGTCGCCGAAGCCGAGTTGCTTCGGCAGTCCGAAGCGTGCCTGGAGCGCTTCGGACTCGGCGATTACGCCGAGCGCCATCCGTACCTGCTGTCGCTCGGCCAAAAGCGCCGCCTCAGCGTCGCTTCGGCCATCGTATCGGACAAGCCGCTTCTGCTGCTGGACGAGCCGACGTTCGGGCAGGACGCGCGTAACGCGTTCGCGATTCTCGATCTGTGCGAGCGGCTTCGCGCCTCAGGCCATGCCGTCCTGATGATCACGCACGAGATGGAGATCGCCGAACGGTTGGCGACCCAGATCTGGACGGTCGAACAGGGCAAACTGTCGTCCGTGTGGCAAACGGCGCGTTCGCGCGACGACGAACTTCGGTTATCGGAAGGAGGACGGGGATAATGCCGTTTTTTCAACCTTCCCGCATAACCTGGCTGCATCGGGCGAATCCCGCTTTGAAGCTGCCGCTGTTTATCGCGCTGTTCGTCCTCACCGTGCTTACGCATCGGATCGACGCTTCTTTTTACCTGGCTTGCGTGTTTTTGCTGCTGCTTTTTTGCGCGTCGGGCTATCCGCTATGGAAAACGGCGCTGCTCGCGTCCGGCTTCGCCGTGGCGTTTGCGTCCGCTTCGCTGACCATGATCCTGTTCGGCAAAGGCAGCGAAATCTGGTGGTCGTTCGGGCCGATCTCGATTTCCAAAGAAAGCTTTTACCGCGGCTTGCACGTCGGGTTCCGTTCGATCGCGTTCGGCAGCCAGGGGCTGCTGTTCGTGTTGACGACCTCGTCGACAGGGTTGTTCTACGCGTTGATGCAGCGGATCAAGCTCAGTCCCAAGTACGCCTACAGCTTTATGGCGTCGATCCGCCTGATGCCGATGGCGCTGGAAGAACTGCGGATTCGGCGCGACGCTTTGGCGGTGCGCGGCATGGGACGCGGTTCTTTTTCGCTGCTGCGCGTGCCGGAGCTGTACGCGCTGCCTTTGCTCGCCCAGAGCATTCGCCGCGCCCAACGGACCGCGACTGCTATGGAGGTCAAGCGCTTCGATACGGGCAAAGCACGGACTTATTTTTACGCGTCGCCCGTCACTTGGAACGACGCGGCTGCGCTCCTGCTTCTGGCCGGAGCCGCGACCGCCGCGTTGCTGCTGGCGCACGGGCTGCCGGTATTCGGGCTTGGCGATATGAGGATGGACCCCTGAAAGGGGGTTCTAGTCAGGTTGTCGTGAAAAGGTCTTCCTGTTGAGTTGGATATGCGCGATGATGGAGCAGAAAACGGGGGAAAACCAAGCCCGAAAAGCTCGGATTGGGGCAAGTCGCTACGAAGAAAATTGAAAATAAGTGCGGATATACACTTATTTTATTGCAATTCTTCCGTTTGGAACAAATAGATGCAGATATGCACTTAATATCTCCGTATTTTACTCGTTTACGCGTTTTTTCTTAGATTAAATGTATATATGTACTTATTTGAAAGTTCGGAAACAAACCTGATGAAATAAGTGTATTCGAGCACTTATTTCAACGCGTTATAGGCAGCTTTTTGAACACGTGTACGTCGGAAGCCAGCGCTGTCTATGTTTCTCGGAGTCTTCTCGCTTCCCGATCTTCCGTACCTTTTTCGACAGCTTGAGGATGAACCCCCTGAAAGGGGCTCGTCCTTTTTCCCGTCGCGCTCCTTTTCCGTATTCGAATCTGCTACGCAAACAAAGGAATACTTGGATCTTTGCCGAGCGAGTGGACAAGCATGGCGTGAAGCTGGCCGCGGTGATGGTAAAAATGCGCCAGCGTCTCGACCAGCCATTCGTACCGCGAATACGACGCTCCCCAATACGAAGTCGTCACGGCGGATAGCTGCTCGTCGGTCAGCGAAGACGTCTCTTGTTCCAGTCTCGCGACGTTCAGCCGCAGCGCTTGCTCGATCGCGGGCAGCGCGCACGGCGGTTCGTTTTCGGCATAAAAAGTTTCCATGTCTTCCAGCGAAGCGCCGGAGCTGATTTTCCAATCGGCTACGCACAATACGGACAGATGCACAAGCAGTTCGCCGACGGAATGTTTGCCGGGAGTCGGTCTGACCTCCAGATCGGCAGGCTCCAGTATGCGGATAAAAGAAATCACGGTTTCGGCCGCCAAATTCAATTGTTTCAAAATCCCGTTGCAATAAAGATTCATCTCAAAACTCTCCTTTTTGTCGGATGCTTGATTCGCAAGCTGATTTGATTGTAACTCAATTTTTCATTCGAAACGATTCGATTAAAAAGCCGCAAAAACAGAATGCGTTTTCGGTTGAAAACGCGCCGAAAATTTACAGAACTCTTTGATTTATAACTTTCGTTTTTTCAAATATATGGTATCATCAAGGCGGAAGCTTGCCTTAATGGCGCTGTTTTTCTTTTTTTGATCAGTTGCATGCTTACTTTGTTGCTGTAATCGTTTTTTTCTTCATAATTCCCGGCAACCGACGATTCCAAAGCCTCTGTCGGGGTTAAAGATGTTTATGTGGTTTTTTCCTGTCTGTCTTGTTTGAACATTTATTTTTCGTCCTGGCAAGTCGCAAACGTCCCGATTCGGGACACCCACACATCTGCGGAGAAGTTTTCCGCCACGCGCATACCGTTATATTTTGCCGAGGAGGTTCGTCTGAATGAAGAAAAAAGAAATGATCGCCATGCTGTTGGCCGGCGGACAGGGGAAAAGATTGAAAGGGCTGACGAAATCTTTGGCCAAGCCTGCCGTCTACTTTGGAGGAACTTATCGGATTATCGATTTTCCGCTCAGCAACTGCACGAATTCCGGCATTGACACAGTAGGCGTGCTGACCCAGTACGAGCCGCTCGTGCTGCATTCTTACATAGGCGTCGGAAGCGATTGGGACATGGACCGCAAAAACGGCGGCGTATTCGTTTTGCCTCCGCACGAACGGGAAGACGGAAGCAGTTGGTACCGCGGCACGGCGGACGCCATTTCGCGAAATCTCAAATTTATCGACCAATACGATCCCGAGCATCTGTTGGTGCTGTCGGGCGATCACGTTTATAAAATGGACTATACCAAGCTGCTTGATTACCATAAGGAAAAAGGGGCGGACTGCACCATTTCGGTCATCAACGTCACGTTGGAAGAAGCGTCGAGCTTCGGCATCCTGAACACGCACGAGGATTACCGGATTTACGAATTCGACGAAAAGCCGAAACAGCCAAAAAGCACGTTGGCTTCCATGGGCGTTTACATTTTCAAATGGGATGTCCTGCGCAAATATCTCGTCGAAGACATCGACAAGCCGGACTCCGAATCCTCGCACGACTTCGGCAAAGACGTCGTACCGAAGATGCTGAACGACGGCCTGTCCCTGTTCGCGTATCCGTTCGAAGGCTACTGGCGCGACGTGGGCACGATCCCGAGCCTGTGGGAAGCGAACATGGACCTGCTCAAAGACGATCCGGAACTGAACCTGAACGACCCGGAATGGCGGATCTATACCCGTAACCCGAACGAACCGGCGCAATACATTTCTCCCGAAGCCAAGCTCAAAAACTGCATGGTCAACGAAGGCTGCTCCGTACACGGCGAAGTCGACCGTTCCGTCCTGTTCTACGGCGTCGAAGTCGGCGAAGGCAGCGTCATCTCCGAATCGGTCATCATGCCCGAAGTCAAAATCGGCAAAAACGTCCGCATTCACCGCGCCATCGTCGACCAGGGCAAAGTCATCCCCGACAACACCGTCATCGGCGCAGACCGCGAAGACGATAACGAAATCTTATTGATAAACGGTGATTCGCCTTATTGACGAGGTACGCGTCAGAGGTGTAACTAAATCACCGTAAGACGGTGATTCGCCATATTGACGAGGTACGCGTCAGAGGCGTAACTAAATCACCGCAAGACGGTGATTCGCCATATTGACGAGGTACGCGTCAGAGGCGTAACTAAATCACCGTAAGACGGTGATTCGCCATATTGACGAGGTACGCGTCAAAGGTGTAACTAAATCACCGTAAGACGGTGATTCGCCTTATTGACGAGGTACGCGTCAGAGGTGTAACTAAATCACCGCAAGACGGTGATTCGCCTTATTGATTTGAAACCTAACGATTCAAAACATAAATAAAACAGGCTGAGAAGATCGCGTTCGCGTCGAAGCAGCGGAGGGAGAAATTCAGTGAAAAACGCCTTTGAGCGCGGAAAGCCATCGGCTTTTTGCGCGAAACAGCGTCTTGAACGAATTTCTACCGCAGCGTCTCTTTCGAAGAACACCAGCTACTCAGCCGCCCATCATAGCAAACAAGGGACGGTGGAACCATGAAACTCATGGGTGTAATCAACTTGGACCACGAACTGGACCAATTAAACGAGCTGACATACTTTCGTGCAGGCGCGGCCGTTCCTTTCGCGGGACGCTATCGGCTGATCGACTTCGCGCTTTCCAACATGATGAGCGCGGGCGTTCCCGATATCGCGTTGTTCGTACGACGCAAATACCGGTCTCTGCTCGACCATCTGGGCGAAGGCCGTCCGTGGGATCTCGACCGCAAACGCGGCGGATTGTTCATCCTGCCGCCGGACTGGCACGACCCGACCGATATCTCGGCCGGCGATCTCCAGCATATGCACAACAACCGCGACTTTTTCGCCCGCAGCGCCGGCGAATACGTAGTGCACTCGGGCAGCCAGCATTTATCCAAAGTCGATTTTCAGGATTTGGCGGCCAAACACAAAGCTTCGGGCGCCGATGTTACGGTCGTCTACAAACACGTAGATGCGCTCGAACCTGAGCATGATGCCTGCTTCCGGGTGGACGTGAACGAAGACGGCAACGTAACCAGCATTCACAACGAAAAAGGCCATCACAATCTGTATATCGATCTGTTCATTATGGAAAAGAATCTGTTTATGCAGCAGATGGATTATTGTATCGCGCACGGCGACAGCTACTTTTTCCGCGATGCCATCCTGCGCAATCCGAGCGGCCTGAAAATCGCGGGTTACGAATACACCGGCTATCACGCGGTAATCAACTCGATCGAAAGCTACTATAAAAACAGTCTCGAATTGCTTGACCCGGAAAAGTACAAGCAATTGTTCTCGCCGGACATGCCGATCCAGACCAAGATCAAGTACGAAGCGCCGACCAAGTACCTCGAAGGCGCGGACGTGCGCAATTCCCTGGTGGCCAACGGTTGTCAGATCGCGGGCGAAGTCGAAGGAAGCGTGTTGTTCCGCGGCGTCAAAGTCGAAAAAGGCGCCAAAGTCATCAACTCGATCATTATGCAAAAATGCGTAATCGAAGCGGGCGCCATCGTCGAAAACGTGATTCTCGACAAGGACGTGCAGTTAAGCGCCAATCGCACGCTCGTCGGCGATTCGCGCAGACCGTTCGTCATCGCCAAACGAAGCATGCTATAAAACCCGGTCGAAAGACACGATTTTTTGCAAAAGTTCGACAGGCTTCGTCAGACAAAAGGTTTAAAAACGGTGCAACCGTGCCGATATATATTCCAACCCACAGGCCTTCTATGCCGGGTTCCGATAGGGAGCCCGGGTGTGGAAGGCTTTTTTGGTTCCTGTTATAATCTGAAACATAACTTTATTCGTCCGCCGCCGAATTTTCTTTTCGACGAAACGGGAAAGGGGCTTACCCATGTTCACCAATAAAGAGAATTTTAAACAAGAATTCAAACAGCGCCTGATCGGCACCAGCGGCCGTCAGATGCATGAAGTTACGGAAGACGATGTGTACGCCGCGCTCGGCAGCATGGTACGCGAGCAGATCGGCCGGGAATGGGCGGCGACCAACCGTTCCTATATGGAGCAAGGAGAGCGTCAAGTTTACTATTTCTCGATGGAGTTTCTGATCGGGCGCCTGCTCGGTAACAATCTGTTAAACCTCAACATTCTGGATTTGGTGCGGGAAGGGCTCGGCGAGCTGGGCTGGGATCTGGAAGATATCGAGGAATACGAAGCGGACGCCGGTCTCGGCAACGGCGGTTTGGGTCGGTTGGCCGCCTGTTTCCTGGACTCGCTGGCTTCTTTGGGCTATGCGGGACACGGCAACGGCATCCGGTATAAATACGGCTTGTTCGAACAAAAGATCATCGACGGCCATCAAGTGGAATTGCCGGACTACTGGCTGCAAAAAGGAAATGTCTGGGAAGTGCGCCGCGACGACAAAAAAGTGAAGGTGCGCTTTTGGGGCAATGTCGAGATCGTCGAAACGGAAGACGGCAACTACACGTACGAAACGAAAAACGGCGAAGAAGTCTGGGCGGTTCCTTACGACGTTCCGGTGGTGGGTTACGATAAAACGGCCGTCAACACGCTGCGTCTGTGGAGTGCCGAATCGGCAGCCGATCCGGCACGCGGTTTCGGCGGTCCGAACGGCAACTACTACAATTTCCTCGACTATAAGCGCTCGGTCGAAACGGTATCGGAATTCCTGTACCCGGACGATTCCCAGTACGAAGGCAAGCTGCTGCGCTTGAAACAGGAATACTTCCTGTGTTCGGCCGGCCTGCAAAGCGTGCTGCGTACATTCGATAAACTCGGCTTGCCGTACGACCGTTTGCCGGAAAAAGTGGCGATCCATATCAACGATACGCATCCGACGCTGGTCATTCCGGAATTGATGCGCATTTTGTTGGATGAAAAAAGCTTCGGATGGCAGGATGCCTGGGATATCGTATCCCGCGTCGTGTCCTACACCAACCATACGATTCTGAGCGAAGCGCTGGAAACGTGGCCGGAACAAATGGTTCGGGATCTGCTGCCGCGACTTTACATGATTATCGAAGAGGTCAACCGACGTTTTTGCGCCGATCTGCTCGAAGAACAAGGAGCGGATCAGGCCAAAGTGTCCCGTATGGCGATTATCGCGGACGGGCAGATCAAGATGGCGCATCTGGCGATCCACGGCAGCCACAGCGTCAACGGCGTAGCCGCGCTGCATACGGACATTCTCAAAAATCGCGAAATGAAAGAATTTTACGAGCTGTACCCGGAACGTTTCAACAATAAGACGAACGGCATCACGCATCGCCGCTGGCTGATGCACGCCAATCCGGATCTGGCCGGGTTGATCGAAGGCGCGATCGGCTCCGATTGGAAAACGCAGCCGGATCGCTTAAACGATCTGTTGGGCCACGCCGGAGACGCCGTGTTCCAGGAGCGGATTCGCGCAGTGAAGCACAAAAACAAAGAACGCCTGGCGTCGTATATTTACAAAAAGCACGGCGTAACCGTAGATACCCACTCGATCTTCGACGTGCAGGTCAAGCGTCTTCACGCCTACAAGCGCCAACTGCTGAACGCGCTGCATATTATGGATCTGTACAATCGCATCAAAGAACAACCGTCACTTGAGATCACGCCCCGAACTTTCATTTTCGGCGCGAAAGCGGCTCCGGGTTACTACATGGCGAAGCAGATCATCAAGCTGATCAACAATATCGCCGCCACCGTCAATAACGACCCGCAAACGAAAAACCTGCTGAACGTCTTTTTCCTGGAAAACTACTCGGTATCGCTGGCGGAGAAAATCATTCCGGCAGCCGACGTCAGCGAGCAGATCTCGACAGCAGGCAAGGAAGCATCCGGCACAGGCAACATGAAGCTGATGATGAACGGCGCGTTGACGGTCGGCACGCTCGACGGCGCGAACGTGGAGATGTACGAATCGTTGGGCGACGAAGGCATGTACTTGTTCGGCCTGCGTATCGAAGAAGTCGAAAAGTATTACCGCGAAGGCGGCTACTCGGCATCTGCGATCTATAATAGTGACGACCGCGTGAAAAAGGTACTGGATCAGTTGATCCATCCGGGACCGTTTTGCCAAAACGGCCAAAGCTTCGATTCCGTGTATCATTCGTTGCTCAGCCATAACGACGAATACTTCGTATTGAGAGATTTTGCAAGCTACGCCGACGCTCAAGCGCAGATCGGTCTCGATTATCGCAACACGAAGCTGTGGACGGAAAAGTCGATTCTGAACATTGCCAAATCCGGCCGATTCGCCGGAGACCGCACGATCAACGAATACGCGACGGAAATTTGGGGCATCAAGCCGGCCAATATCGGCAGCCGCAGCGGAATTTAAAAACGGTACGTTCTCCCGCGACCTCGATTCGGACGAGAAAGTTACGTGTTTGCGTGGGAAGCGAGAAAACTCCAAAAGAAATTCGTTCCGGTCACGTTGGACTTTCTCGATCTATCTAAGCCGCTCCTTCACAGGAGCGGCTTTTTTTACTGATCGCCTTTGGCTTCCCTCCTCCTTGCTCTCTTTGGAAATAACTTGCTTTTTCCGGCAGGAATTCAAGAAACGCCGCCGAATTCTATAGGGAATAATCCCAACCGCAAAATGCGGTATGGGAACGTCCCCGTTGTTTGAAACTTTTTGCAGAGGAGCGACCCCAATGAAGATCAGATTCGCCAGACCTGAAGATGCCGCAGGCATCGCGCAGGTTCATGTCGACAGTTGGAAAACGACGTACAAGGGTATCGTTGCGGACGCTTATCTGGATGGACTATCCGTGGAGAAACAATGGACGCGTTGGGAAAAAAGGCTGACGGAACCGGAGCCGGGCGAAGGCGTCATGGTGACCGAAAACGAAAGAGGACAAATTTGCGGATTTCTCGATTATGGCGTGGACCGCGAAACGGGACGTATTCACGAAGCGGAACTGTATGCGGTGTACCTGCTGCAAAGCGAACAGCGCAAAGGCATCGGCCGCCAAATGTTCCAAAGCATGTTGGACGAGCTGAAAGCGCGCGAATACCGTTCCTTGATGGTCTGGGTATTGGAACAAAATCCGGCCGTGCATTTTTATAAACGCCTCGGTGGCGAAGAAGCCGAGCGTAAAGAAATTCGGATCGGCGAAGAAGATTTTACGGAAATTGCTTTGTATTGGCGCGATATTGCCCGGTTAACGATTTGAAGGGAAGAGTGAGAACCCACCATGAGCTTTCAACTGGACCCGCAAACCGTTTACGTTTCTTTAATCTGCGGGCATGTATTGACTATCGTGCTTTTGACCGCCTATCGTCGAAGCGAAAGTAGAGACGCCTCGATCTCTATCTTTTTCACCGCGAAGCTGCTTCAGGCCGGCGCTTGGTCGTTGATGCTGTTAAAAGGAACGGTCAGCGATCTGACGGTGATTTCGTTCACCAATACGCTGTTGTTTCTGGGAACCGCTTTCGAGTCGGCGGCGCTGCTTCGGTTGCAGGGGGCGTTGACGCTTCGTTCCCGCAAGATCGGCGTTGCCGTCACGTTGACCGCGATTTTGCTTTTTAACGCCGTGCTGTTGTTCCATAACGATGAAGGGCTTCGAATCGCGGTCGCTTCGATTTTCTCCGCTTTTTTGATTGCTCCTCCGGCGCTTCGGTTTTTGATTCAGCGAAAAGCTACGGCATTGCGCAAATTAATGGGCGGCTTATATACGTTTTTGGCCGTCGTTTTGCTGATTCGCGCTTTGGTCGCTTTATTTGCCGAAGGGCCGGTTTCGTTGCTGGCTGCGAACGTGAGTCAAAATCTGTTCTCCATTTCGGCCTACATGACCATGATGCTCGCCAACACCGGTTTCGTGCTGCTTGCCAAGCAAAAATCGGACGACGAGTTATTTCGTTTGGCCAGCATCGACGACCTGACCCAGATCTGGAATCGCCGTACGTTCATTTACAAAGCGGAAGCGATACTCGATCTGTACGCGAAGCGCCGTTTGCCGGTGTCTTTTTTGCTGTTCGATATCGACGGGTTCAAAAGCATCAACGACACCTACGGACATGACCAAGGCGATCGGGTGCTGCGGGAGATGAGTGCCGTCGTGTCCAAGCAGATAGGCGCGTGCGATCTGTTCGGACGTTACGGAGGCGACGAATTCGCGCTGCTGCTGCCGGGATCGTCGCGCGCGGAATCGACTTTATTGGCCGAACGGATTCGCGTAGCCGTCGAAGGATTGTACACGCTGAGCGTCGGCGCGCTGACATTCGTGCCCGAGCATCGTTCCGATCTGGACCGTATTTACAAATGCTGCGATCTCGCCCTGTATGAAGCCAAGCGGGCGGGCCGCAACCGGATCGAGCGCGCCGAACCGCATTTCGAAGCACCGATCCGTCAGGAAGCCGATTATGTTCGGATATGAATAGTCCAAGCTGAATATGCAAAAAAGGAAACTTTGAGAGCACGTCATATAATTTTCAGGAAATTTCGCAAAAAGGGCTGATTTTTCAACTTTGCCGTGCTAAGATACGTTTTGTTTTGAAATAAACAAACGTATCGAAGGAGGGTGAAGAGATGAAAACGAAGAACGGGACCGCAGCCGCCAAGCTTCCGCTGGAGCGCGAGTTCAATCTGTTCCGTTTAACCTGGCCGATATTCCTGGAAGTCTTTTTATTTATGTTAATGGGGATCACGGATACGATGATGCTCAGCGGCGTGTCGGATGATGCGGTGGCGGCGGTAGGCGCGGCTAACCAGGTCATCTCGATCGCCATCCTCATACTTGAGGTCGTCGGTAACGGTGCCGCTATCGTTATCGCGCAATATTTGGGAGCTCGCAACCATTACGAAGCCGCCAAAATTTCCGGTTTGTCGCTGACGCTGAATCTGATGCTGGGCGTGACGATGAGTGCGATCTTCCTCATCTTCGGCCATCATCTGATGGTGGCGCTCAATCTGCACGGCGATATTCTCGTCTATGCCAAGTCGTATATGCACATCGTCGGCGGAGCGATTTTCCTGCAAGCTCTGATCAACATGCTGTCGGCGACGATTCGCACGTACGGCCAAACGAAGCTGACGATGTTCGTCGCGCTCGGCATGAACGTGTTGAGCGTGGCGGGCGGGTACGTCATGATCTTCGGCCATCTGGGCTTCCCGGCGCTGGGCGTCGAGGGTGCGGCTATTTCGACGGTAATCAGTCGCGCGGTCGCGGCAGTCGTACTGTTCTGGATGCTGTATCAGGTCATGGAAGTGCGGATTCAATTCAAATTTTATCTGAATTTAACCCGCGAATATATCATGAAAATTTTGCGTATCGGCGTTCCGTCCGCGCTGGAGCAGATCACGTATCAGTCGTGCCAGATGATTTTCTTTTTCTACGCGACGTTCCTCGGCGCTCAGGCGCTGGCTGCCCGCCAATACGCGACGAACATCTCGATGTTCATCTATCTGTTTGCGGTTGCGGTCGCGATCGGCACAGGGATTATCGTCGGTCGATTGGTCGGTGCGAACCGCAAAGAAGATGCGTATCACCAAGTGTGGAGCAGTGTGAAGCGTGCGATTGTCATCACCGTGATCGTCGATCTTGTGGTCATCGTGCTGCGCCACCCGCTCGTAGGCATCTTCACCGACGACGCGGAAGTCATCCGCATGGCTACGCAGGTACTCGTACTCAGCATCGTGCTGGAGACGGCGCGCACGTTCAACATGATCGTAATCGGATCGCTGCGTGCGGCAGGCGACGCCAAATTCCCTGTGTACGTCGGTCTTGTGACGATGGTAGGCATCAGCTTGCCGCTCGGCTACCTGTTCGTATTCCAATTGAACATGGGACTGCCGGGGATCTGGTTGGCGATTGCCGTGGACGAATGGATTCGCGTCGGCGTGATGTATCTGCGCTGGAAAAGCCGAGTATGGAAAAAGCATTCGCTTGTCCAGCATAACGAGCCTGAACCGAGCGAAGGCCTAACGCCTCCGCCTGCCCCTTCGGTATAAATGGAATTCTCAGCGAAGCCCGCTTGTCCGTCCGATGATCTTCGGCGGTCAGGCGGGCTTTTTTGACGTTTATTTATCTTGAGTTTGTTTGCGAATCGCCCGGGTCAAAAGCTCGCGGATTTCCGCTTCGCTTTTGCCTGACTTTTTGGCGATATCCTGAATCCGTTCATCGGAAAATTGTGGGGTTCCGAACATATCGGAAGTAAATTCCACGTAGCTTTCAATCGCATATTCGATACTTACAGGGCGTAGATGCACGACCTTCGCCGCTTGGATCTCCAGAAACTTTTCGCAAAAGGCCTCGTTCGTCTTTCGGTAGGCCCGGATAAGGTAGCTCCCGCATTCGCAGCTTTCCGTACTCAGGCTGGGCGTATAGGTAACGGCATTCCATCCGATCCGAAGCCAATAGTCTGCGAAACTCGGCCGCTTCTTTTTCCGTGCCGGGGTCGCCGCTCGGTAGCTCAGGTGCTTCAAGCGGAAATCGTTTCTCTTCCATTACCTGAGACAAGCTAGTCGTAACGATGTAGATCGGTTGTTTTGGAATAGAAATCCTCCTCTTTTACAGGGATCGAAGACGATCAACCAAAAAACGATTGTGGATGAGAACTATTATCACTAAAATAGAAGATAATCTATTCGGGACGGTACGAAGGCAAGAGAGAAAGAAGGAGTGGAACGTTTGCAGATCAAGGAATATACAGCGCTATGGAATGAAATGCCGATCGTTGTCAAAGACGTACGCTTGGTTCAAGCCAAACCGGGTAGGAAAGCCGAAACGTATCAACTTCCGACGCATGGCTTTATTTATATGGCTGAAGGTTCGGCGCGAATGCAACTCGATAACATGGATTATACCGTAGAACCTTTTCATGTGCTGCACGCCGGAAAAGGGATGAAGCTAACGGTTCACCCATTGGGCGATGGTCGGCATGTGGAGTATTATTTGCTATTATACCGCCCGGAGCCAGTAGGAGGGCGGGCCGCGACGAAGCATCTGACGGCGCTGGCGGATCGGTTCGGCATTGCGTATGAAGTGCGTCCGTCCTCTGCGATCCAACTATCCGAATACGCGCGCGAGATGCACGCCGGTTGGGAGTCGGGCAACGAGCTGCGACGCTACGGGGTACGAACGTTGTTTATGCGATTCGTCTATGAGGTATTGCGGCAACTGCACGGTGCGGATCGCCAGGCTTTTAACGATGATCCTGTGGATCGGGCTATTCGCTATATCAACGAGCATTATGAGCGTCCGCTCACCGTGGATTCGTTAGCGTCTACGCTTGGATGCAGTCCGCGTCACCTGAACCGTTTGTTTCGTAAAAGCGGAATCGACAGCAGTCCGTCCGGCTATTTGCTTGGCGTGCGTATGGAAAAGGCAGGAGAGCTGCTCGGACAGGATCGGTGGACGGTGCAGGAGATTGCCGCAAGGGTCGGGTACGAAGATGTCTACAATTTCAGCCGAATGTTCAAAAAGCATACCGGGATGTCGCCTACCGTTTACCGTCAGCGCCATGCAGGTCCGAATCTGCCATCTCGGATGTCCGATTCCTCCATTGTGAAGCAAGCCGACTCCCTCTATATTGATAATTATTCTCAAAAAGAAAAAGACAGTGGAGGGGTTACGATGACGTACAATTATTCCCGGCGTTCCGCGATGTGGATGCTGTTGCTTAGTTTTAGCTTATTGCTGGGAGCTTGCTCGACGCCGACGGCAGGAAACGGAACTTCTGCCAGCACGGAGCAATCCGCAAGTCAGACCGTTGCGACGACAGAGGGAGGCCGCGTCATCACGCATGATCTGGGTTCGACCGAAGTGGTCGGTACGCCAAGTCGGGTCGTTGTGTTGGAGCAAGGATTCACCCAGACGGTTGCTGCGCTTGAAGTCAAACCTGTAGGTGTGGCCGATGACAATAAGCCGGAGCGCTTTCCGCAGGACACACTGGCATATATCGAAGGGTATGAATCGGTCGGAACCCGTTCGGAACCCAATCTGGAAGTGATTCGCACGTTGAAGCCGGATCTGATTATTGCGGATACGAATCGGCATACGAACGTCTACGAGGAACTGTCGGCGATCGCGCCTACGATCGCTTTTCCCAATGACAAAGCCAACTACGAACAGATCGTCGCTTCGACGCGGGCAATCGGCCAAGCGCTGGACAAAGAAGAACAGGCCGAAGCGCTGCTTGCCGAGCACGCGAGCAATCTGGAGCAGTTGAAAGAGTCGATCGAGCCGGACCAGTCCGTATTGATCATTGCGCCGAGCGAAGAAGACGGGCATGATTTTGAAGTGCGCACCACTTCGTCGTTCCACGGCTCATTCCTGAAAAATGCCGGATTGAACTATGCGCTGGAAGACGCGGAGACGTCGAGTCAGCAGTTGACGATCGAGCAGCTGCTCGCGATTGATCCGCAGCATATCCTGATCCTGATCAATGAAGACACCGACTCGGTATTGGAAGCGCAAAAAGAAAATCTGTTATGGAACCAGCTTCAGGCCGTGCAAAACGGACAGGCACGCGAAGTCGAACTCGCCACCTGGTCCCGGCAACGCAGCATTCCGGCACTGAACGGGATTATGGATGAAGCGGCCGGTTATTTCTAAGCGGATTTCGGCGTCTGAGGTAAAGGATCGGCAAACTCCGGCAACAGCTCGTATTCTGTTCGCTTTTTTCGGAGCCGGCATGCTGTTGATTGTGTTGCTGCTGGCATCGCTTGCCGTAGGGCCTGCCTTCATGTCGTTGTCTACGATCCTCCGTTATGCGCTGGACTACTCGGAGCAAGTTCGGGAGCATGTGCTTCTGCATATGCTGCGGATGCCTCGGATGTTGGCCGTGTTGGTGATCGGAGCGAATCTGGGGGTAGCGGGTTGCATCATGCAGGCGCTGACCCGTAATCCGCTGGCTTCGCCAAGCGTATTCGGCATTAACGCGGGTGCGTCGTTTATGATCGTGCTGTGTACGATTGTTTTGCCGGGTCTTGGCGGACTGGCGCTGGCCGGAGCCGGATTTGTCGGAGGACTGCTGACGGTTGGGTTGATTCTGCTGATGGGCGCGGCGATACGCGGAGGAAGAGCGGATGTACGTCTGGCGCTGATCGGAATCGTGATTCAGGCGTTATTGTCTTCGTTCACGCAGGGGCTGCTTGTGTTTAACGAAGAATCGGCGTCGAAGCTTTTGTTCTGGTTGGCAGGGTCGGCGGCGGGAATCAAAAGCGAAGAAGCCGCATTATTGCTGCTTGTAAGCCTACCGGGCTTGTTTGCGGCATTGTTTCTCGGTCGGTCGTTATCGCTCATCGGCCTGGGAGAAGAGACGGCAAAAGGACTCGGTCAGCGGATCTGGCTTGTTCGATCCGTCGGTATTTTCCTGGTCGTGCTGTTGGCTGGTGTGTCGGTTGCCGTTGCGGGACCGATCGGCTTCGTCGGACTGATCGTGCCGCATATGGCGCGTTACTTGATCGGCACGGATCATCGTCTGCTGCTTCCGTTCTCGGCGCTCGTCGGCTCGGTACTGCTGACCGCCGCCGATGTTGGTTCGCGTTTTATCGACTTTCCGGCAGAGACGCCCGTCGGTCTGGTGACGGCATTGATCGGAGCGCCTTACTTCGTCTGGCTGGCCCGTCGGAAAAGCAGGAGGCGAGCGGCATGACGAAAAAAGCAAGCGTGGTGTTACTGACAGTCCTGCCGTTGATCGTGCTCGGACTCGGTCTGCTCGGCATCCGGGTCGGCGCGGTCGATCTGACGTGGACGGATATTTTCCGGGCTTTCGCAGGCAGCGGCGATCCCGATCGCAGCTATATCGTGTTGAATTATCGGCTGCCGCGTATTGGGTTAGCTGTACTTGTAGGAGCCGGCCTATCGGTATCCGGTTTGGCTTCGCAGGCGATGCTGCGCAATCCGTTGGCCGCGCCGGATACGCTCGGCGTGTCGGCGGGAGCGGCTTTCGGTGCGGTATCCACGGTACTGCTGGTTCCGCCGGAATGGCAATCCGTCTGGTTGACGTCAATCGCCGCCATGGCCGGAGGGCTGACCGGCGGAGCGCTCGTCTATATGCTGTCTTACCAAGGCGGCATTGATCCCGTACGCCTTGCGCTCGTCGGCGTAGCGGTCAGTGCTTGCGGAAGCACGCTGGTCCAACTGCTCGTCACACGTTCCGCTTCCAATGCCAATACCGTATTGCTATGGCTAAACGGTTCCCTCTGGGGACGAAGCTGGGAACAGGTGCTTCAGGCCGCTCCCGTGCTGCTGATCGGTCTGCCGCTCATGTGGATGCTGGGCCGAACCTTAAACGTCATAGCGCTCGGCGACGAAGCCTCACGCGGCCTCGGTCTGCCGCTCGAACCGATGCGATTGGCGATTCTGACGCTGGCGATCCTGCTGGCAAGCGGCTCCGTAGCCGCCGCGGGCACGATCGGCTTCGTCGGTCTGGTTGCCCCTCATATGGCCCGCCGCCTGGCCGGCCGCGATCATCGCGTGCTCGTTCCGGTAGCCGCGCTGCTCGGCGGAGCGCTGGTGTTGACCGCAGACATTCTGGGCCGGATCATCTCCCCGCCGGTCGAGTTCCCCGCAGGCTTGGTCACAGCCGCAGTCGGAGCGCCTTATTTCTTATACTTAATCTGGCGAGAATATCGCCCGCGTTCTATCAAATAAGAACCCTGTCGAGAAAGTTACGTAGGCGCGGGAAGCGAGAAGACTGCGAGAGAAATTCGCTCAAAACGCTGTCTCACTTGGAAAACTGGAATGGAATTTGAATGGAGGTTTTCCAAGTTCAAAGGCGTTTTGAGCTGAATTTCTCTCTCCGTCTTCTCGCTTCCAGCTACGTTAGATTTTCTTGACACATTGCCGTCCTCCTTAGAAGGACGGCTTTTTTATTTTTGAAAAAGGTCTATTCCAGCGAAAAGCCCAAGCGGAGGGGAAAATTCAGTGAAAGACGCCTTTGAACTCGGAAAACAACCTACTTGAATTTCAATCTAGTTTTCCGAGTGAGACAGCGTCTTGCAAAGCATTTCGAAGAAATGCACTTCGGAAGCATAGGCTGGTAATTTTTCCCGCAGCGCCCGCTTTCAAGCGAACAGGCCTCCCCCTACTCAGTCCAGTTCGATTTTAAACACGACCGGAACGGTGCTTGCGATCGAAGATGTTTGCAGAATCAGCGCTTCGGACGTACGTTCCCAAGCGATATTTTCATCGAAACCAAGAACGCTAATATCGCGAATCAGTCCGGAAAAATGATGAGAGTCGGACTTCAGCGACTTGATCGCGACGTAGCCGTCTTCGGGATAGACCAGAACCGTCGCGTACAGTGTCGAACCTTTTAAGGTAAAGCGAATATCTTCCGGTGTATAGGGTTTCTTTTCGCTGTCGGTGAATTGTCCTTCGACGATCTGTGTAGGGCCTTCGCCGGAGATTCGCCAGTAGGTTGCGTCGTAGATTGCTTCGCCGTTAGTCCGTAGCCAGTCGCCGATGTCCAGCAAAATTTGCCGGTCTTCTTCCGGGATGCTGCCGTCTGCTTTGGGGCCGATATTCAGCAGCAAATTGCCGTTTTTACTCACGATATCGACCAGGTCGCGAATGATTTCGACAGATGTTTTGTAGTCGTTGCCTTCCGTGTAGCACCAGGAGTTTTTGGCGACGGCCGTATCGGTCTGCCAGAAGTATGGCTTGAGTTCGGCGAATTGTCCGCGCTCTACGTCGGGAACGGCCGAGCCGAACATATAGGCGTCGTGCTTGTAATTGATCGCGACCGGAGTGCCCCATTCTTCGCCTTTGTTGTAGTAATAGGCTGCAAAGGTTTTGAGATAAGGTTTGAAGGCGGAGTGCTGAATCCACCAGTCGAAATATAGCACCTTCGGTTGGTATGCGTCCACGATCTCGCAGGTGCGGATCAGCCAGTCCTCCAGAAATTCTTCCGTCGGAGCAGGGCTGAACAGATCGTGATGATCCGGTTCGGGAGCGGCAGGCCAGTAAAAGTCTCCAAGCTGCAAAGGCTCGCGGATATCCGATTCGAACGCTTTGCCGTGCGACATGAAGAACCAATGCTCCGCCCGGTGCGAAGAAGCACACACCACCAGCTCTTGCTCCTCGAACGCCTGCTTCATCTCGCCAAGCAGATCGCGTTTGGGGCCTCTATCAAAAGCGTTATACGTCGACACCTCGCTTTTGTACATTTGAAATCCGTCATGGTGTTCCGCGACCGGCATGACGTACCGTGCACCGGCCTGTTTGAACAGATTTGCCCACTCGGAAGCATTGAATTTGTCGGCTGTGAACATCGGAATGAAGTCCTTATAGCCGAAGTCCGTATGTTTTCCGTACGTTTCGACATGGTGATTGTAGGCTTTGGAATCTTGAATATACATATTGCGGGAATACCATTCACTGTCGAACGCCGGAACGGAATACAATCCCCAATGAATGAAAATACCGAATTTAGCCTGTTTGTACCACTGCGGAACTTCAAAGCGACTTAGGGATTCCCAATCGTCTTTGAAACTGCCTTGCTCGATCGTATGCCGGATTTGTTTCAGGTAAGAGGCTTTGTCCATTTTTGCTCACATGTCCTTTCCATTCTCGAATTGATTTTAGTATACGGAAGCAGGAGATGCGTTAGAATGTAGATTAGTAACTCTAACCTGTACAAAAATAGCAGGAGAGGCAGTGGAATGAACATGGACAATCGTATGTTGCTTTCGAATGTTCTCGCCAATCTGGAAGTCGAGCTGATTACGGCCAACCATAATTTGTGCGCGCCCGATTGGAGAGATTTGAATTATACCCCTGATTACAGCAAGTTTTATTTGATCTGCGAAGGCGAAGGTTGGCTGCAAATCGGGGAAAAGGATTATTATCCGCGGCCCGGAGAGCTTTTTTTGATGCCGGAAGGGGTCGAGCAATCGTATTCGTTTATCAGCGAGCGGCCTTTTCATAAGTATTGGTGTCATTTCACAGCTCAGGTAGGTGGTATTAACTTGTTTAAGCTGCTGGATTTGAATCCGCAATGCGCGCCGAGGCAGCCCGAGCTTCTAACGAATGTGTTCCAAGAACTCGTGAAATATTCCGGTTCCGACGCAGTCTACGCCAAGCTGCTCGCCAAAAGCAAACTGATGGAGCTTGTCGCTTATTATCTGATGGACTTGGAAATCGACGCGGAACAGTTGTCTTTTAAAACCAGTTCTGCGGTAAACAAGCTCTCCGAAGTGCTGGATTACATCGACGAGCATATCACGCAAAATATGACGGTTGAAGAGCTGGCTGGAATCGTCTATATGCATCCCAATTCATTTATCCGCCTGTTCAAACAGTATGCGGGCATGCCTCCGATTCAGTACATCACGCATAAAAAAATCGAAAAAGCGAAGCAATCGCTTACGCTCACCGCGCTTTCGGTAACGGAAATTTCAGAGCAGCTGGGATTCAATGATATGTTTTATTTTTCCAAACAGTTCAAGAAGCATGCAGGCGTCACGCCGACCGACTACAGAAGGCGGATTCGTCATCCGTAGCGCGTGTTCGCAGTCCCCGAATCGGAATCTTGAAAGCTGTCTCTATAACGCAGGTGGCTTTTTTTGTTGCGAAACTTTAACGATCTGCGTAGACAAGGAGCTTGTTTACGTTTAATGGTTGAAGTGAAGGTTGAACGATTACGGAAAAGGGGGACGAAGCAATGAAAGTATGGGCAATCTGCGGAGATCGCTGGCATCCGGCGGCTACGGTGCGGCAAGGGCTGGGCAAGCTGGAGGAGAACGGGTTTCAATTCACGGTCACGGAGCGGCTGGAAGAGTTCGACGCCGAGCAGTTGAACGACTATCCGATCGTCATGGTATGTCGATCGAACAGCCAATCCGATAAGGAAAAAGAATTCTGGATGAACGAAAAGGTTCAACAGGCGTTCGAGCACTATGTCGAGCGTGGAGGTTCGTTGCTTGCGGTGCATGCCGGAACGGCTGGGTATAAGGAAGCAGGCGTATTTCGCAGTCTGATCGGCGGTGCGTTCGTCCATCATCCGGAAGCGTGCACGGTCACGATTCATCCGGACAAGCAGCATCCGATCGCCGAAGGCATTGAGGACTTTTCGGTACATGACGAGCATTATTTTATGGAGTGGGAAGATCCGATCGCGGACCTGATTATGACCACGGTATCGGAACACGGCGCGCAACCGGGAGGCTGGACACGTACGTATGGCCGGGGGCGCGTCTGCGTGCTGACTCCGGGGCATGAAGCGGAAGTATGGACGCATCCGACGTATCAAAAACTGCTGCGCAATGCGCTGTACTGGTGCGCGCAGAAAGGTGCGACAGAAAGCAACGCGTGAATGATATCAATCGAGCGAAGGAGGAACGTGCCGTGGATAGAATTGCATGGATTCTGAATTTGCGTGAGCCGTTCGGTGCAGCGCTGGGGCGTGAGTTGGTGTCGCGAGGTTGGACGGTGCTTGGCGGCGATCCCGGTGAAAAAGAAAATCAGCATAATGAAGCGGAGCGTATCGGAGGTCCGGTACAAAGCGAAAAAATCGGAGAAAATCCCGATGTGCCCACAGGAAGCGGATCGTCGGGATTCGAAGACTTTGAAGGCTCAATGGCTTTCGGACCCGAAACGAACGAACGGTCAGTTGTGAAAAAAAGCGAAGCGCATTCCGCACATTCGGAACATGATACGTCGGCTGATCAAGATCAGTCGCGTTCTGCCGATGATCCGTTGCCGCAGCACGGGAAACTGCGAGCCCTGCCGTTAGATCCCGACCAACCCGGACAATTGGAAAAGGCTGTGCATGCGACTGCCGAGCTTGCGACGCATATCGATTTGCTTATCTTGAACACGGACGGGTCATCGGAAAAAGAAAGCAGCCCGGCAATCTCGACCGATGCAACCGTATTCGGCGAAAAGGAAAAGGATTTCCCGACGCCTTACACCGTCGAAGACCGTCTGCACGATTACCAGACGTATGCGCTAACACCGCTGCGGGTGATCGAAAAGCTGCTTCCTTTGATGGAAGCCACGAATAGCTTGAAACGCATCTGTTTGATCTCGTCGCATGAAGCGAGCATCTCGGCAGGTGGAATTTCGGCTCCGATCGGAGTCACAATGGCACGTACCGCCTTGCATATGCAGGCAAAGCTGTTGTTTAACGATCTTCGGAGAAGCGGCTATACATTCCGTCTGTACGATCCCGGCCTGTCACGAACCCCGTCTTCCGACGAGATCATGGGATCTATACCGGGTAAAGTGGCAGAATCAGCCCGCTTTGCCGCAGGTTTTTTCACCAATCCGCATGCTGAAGAAGAGCGGTTGGTACTGACCGGGAGCCGGGGCGAAGAATGGCCGTTCTAATCATTCATCCATAAGGAGGCACATTCCATGAATGCAACCCGATATGCCGTTGTGACCGGTGCCGACCGCGGACTCGGCTTCGCGCTGGCCGAAGGATTGCTGCAACGCGGCTGGCATGTATTCGCGGGCAGCTATCTTCCGGACTGGCATCAGCTCGCCGAACTGCAATCGCGCTACCCGGACCTGCTGGTCAATCTGCCGCTCGACGTGTCTTCCGATACGTCCGTCTTGTCCGCAGCAGCAGCGGTGGAAGAGCGTACCCGCAGCATCGATCTGCTTATCAACAACGCGGGCGTCATCACCGACCGAAGCGACGATTCTATCCATACTGCCCAGAACTACGAAGAAATGATCCGACTCTATGAAGTCAATGCGCTCGGCCCGATCCAAGTCAGCGAAGCCTTCTTGCCGCTGCTTGAACAGGGAGAACTCAAACGATTATGCTACGTCTCCTCCGAAGCCGGCAGCATCGCCAAAGCCGAACGCACCGCCTGGTTCGGCTACTGCATGTCCAAAGCCGCGCTGAACCGCGGCGTCCAGCACTTATTCGACCGCTTGCGCCCGGAAGGCTACACCTTCCGCCTGTACCACCCCGGCTGGCTGCGCACCTACATGTCCGGCAGCCTCAACGAACAAGCCGACCTGGAACCGTCACAATCGGCGCAACCCGCATTAAACTACTTCCTCGGCAGCACGCTGCCCTGGAACGAAAAACCCCACGCCATCGACGAAGACCATCTGGTCATGCGCGATTACCAGGGCAAAGAATGGCCTTTTTAAAAGCTTCTAAAAGCTTCTAAAAATTTCTAAAAGGTTATAAATACTCCTAAAACCCTAAGCGTCGGAAACCGTAGCGGAGGGAGAAATTCAGTGAAAGACGCCTTTGAACGAGGAAAGCTGAAAGCTTTCTTCGTGAGACAGCGTCTTGAACGAATTTCTCCCGCAGCGCCGCTTCCCGCCCGCCTCCCTCCCATAATCTGATAAGATGAAGAATAGAGAAAGAGAGGCGAAAGACAATGGCGACGGAAACGGTGCTGCTGGTCGACGACGAGAAAGAGATTTTGCAGTTGCTCAGCATTTATTTCGGCAACGAAGGCTATCGGCTGTTAACGGCATCCGACGGCGAACAGGCATTGGAGACGTTGGAGCGCGAAAATGTGGATCTGGTCGTGCTCGACGTGATGATGCCGGTCCTGGACGGCATACAGACCTGCATCAAAATCCGCGAGCGCTACAACATGCCCGTAATTATGCTGTCTGCGAAAGGTCAGGACATGGACAAAATCACCGGACTCAGCATCGGCGCGGACGATTATGTGGCCAAGCCTTTCAATCCGCTGGAGGTACTCGCGCGTGCCAAGTCCCAACTGCGCCGCTATAACCGTTTGGGCGCGAAAAAAGCGGGCAGCGAGCACGAGATCGTAGCGGACGAGCTGACGATCGATACGGCGAGCCACCGCGTAACGGTAGACGGCACGGAAACTCATCTGACCCCGCGCGAATTCGCGATTCTGGAACTGCTGGCGCGCAGTCCGGGACAGGTGTTCAGCACCGAGCAGATCTATGCGAAAGTGTGGAACGAGCCTTTTATGGAATCGGCCAATACGGTAATGGTGCATGTGCGCAAAATTCGGGAAAAAATCGAACACGATCCCAAACAGCCGCAATATATCCAGACGGTATGGGGCGTTGGGTACAAGTTTATTCCGACAAATTAGGGCGTGTTTGAAAACTCCGAAGGAAGAAGATTTTGCCGAATTTTCGTTTGCAACAAGGAAGGGTTTCGCAGTCGTGCCGGGGCACGTCAAGAAACCGTGACGCCGGTGCGGGCGAAAAGGCGGTAAAAGATGCACGTCGTTGAGTTTTCAAATACGCCCTATAACGAAGCAAGTGGCGCGATACGGAAAGGACGAACGGGTATGCCTTCAAAAATCTTACATAGCGTCAGATGGAGGTTCATGTATGCCTTTCTGCTCAGCGCTGTGGGAACGGCTGCGTTGCTGCTCATCGGCTACCAAGCGGTTAATTTAATCGTACGGCTGGACGCCTCCTCGGTGAACTCGCCGGATAAACGTTTGTTGAATTGGGTGATCGAGAGCGTAGGTTCCGGCCCAATCATGGCAGTGGTCGGGGTGGCGGCGTTCGTGCTGCTATTTTTCTTTTTTTCCAGACGAATCATAAGCGGGCTACAGGAGATCGCGCAGGGCATCGAACGCATGGCCGAAGGGGATCTGTCGCATCGGTTGGCGGTCACTTCGTCGGATGAATTCGGTCAGGTTGCTACAGGATTAAACACGATGGCGGAGCGGCTGGAGCAGTCGATTGCGGAAGAGCGCGCGGCAGCCAAAGCCAAAAACGAACTGATCACCGGCGTCTCCCATGACTTACGGACACCGTTGACGTCGATTCTGGGCTTTTTGGAATACGTGGAAAAGGATCGGTATCAGGATGAGACGGAGATGCGTTACTACGTAAATATTGCCTATGAAAAAGCGCTGACGCTCAAAAAGCTGATCGACGATCTGTTCGAATATACCCGTCTAAGCGGAGGGCAACCGGTTGAATTCATACCGTTGAATCTGGGCCGCCTGGTGCGCCAGGCTGCGGAAGAGTCCGCGCCGATGCTGGAAGCTGCGGGGATGGGCTATAAGGTGGCGGGGACGACGGAGGAGCTTCGCGTCAACGCTTCGCCGATCGAGCTGGTGCGGGTGTTCGAAAATCTGCTCAGCAATGCGGCTCGTTACGGAAACGGCGGCAACCTTGTGGAGCTCGATGTATCGCGCGAAAAAAATCAGGCCCGGGTGACGGTGAGCAACTTTGGCGAACCGATCCCGGAGCGGGATTTGCCGCATATCTTTGATCGCTTTTACCGGGTAGACGCTTCGCGTTCGCAGCATACGGGCGGCAGTGGCTTGGGCTTGGCGATTACCCGAACGATTGTGGAACTGCACGGCGGGACGATCGAGGTGTTCAGCAGCACGGAGCGGACGGATTTCGTATTGAAGCTGCCGCTGGCCGAAACGGAAAAAGAATAAGCGGTACCTGATATGTATGTCCCGACCCCGGCGCTTCAGCGGAAGAAAGATTCCGCTTGAAGCGTTTTTCGCGCGGAGACGGAACATCAGAAAATCTTAAGAAATCATGGCACTATTCGTTAAGATGCGGTCGGTAAGCTGAAACAGCAACAGATCAACGGCAAGGCATGCACGGACTCGGATAAAAAAGAAAGGACGGCGAGCGGAATGGGAATCGAACGGATCAGGCAAGTGATCGAGATCTACAAAAGCGGAGAAGCGACGGTCCGTATGCGGTACGCGGCGATTGCCGCAAGTTGTTTGCTGTTGGCGGGATTGACGACGATGGCGGTTGGACAGATCGCGAACCGGGTCATTCACGCGATGCCGCATTCGGCACATTTCGCGGCGCGGATACTGCGGTGGAGCGTCAACCATATCGGCATGAGGCCGATTCTGCTGCTTGCTTTTCTCGGCGTAGGCGCTTGGTTGTTCTGGCTTCGCGCGGGGAAATTGGACCATGATCTGCGCGAGCTGTCTCGCGCGGCGCGGGAATTGGGCGACGGCGTACCGATGCGTCCGGCATGGGTAAACGCGGGCGGGGAGCTGGCCGATCTGGCGGAACAGTTGAAGCGGGCGGATCGGCGAATGCGCGAAATGGAACGCAGGGCGGCGATGTCTGCCGGATACGGCGGCGCTTGGTCGTATTTGACGCAGATGCCTTGGGAGTACGGGAGAACGGGGTTTCATACGGAAGACGAACGATCCGGCAGTGAAGAAGCGCAGGCGACAAACGGACCTCGGACACCGGACGCCAAGCCGATCCGGCCGTATGAACGCGATGCCGATAGCCGTTCGTTTCCGGGCCGAAAATCATAGCCGTACGTAAAAGGCGCAAGCCCGCTTATCGCGTGCCTGCGCCGAATCTGTTTTCAAGACGATTTGCCGAACCCTTCTTCGCATACCGTTCCCGAAGAGATCAGATCGGACAGATAGGTTTTGGCTTTGTCGAGTTTTTGCTGCGCCGTCTCGATCTCGTCGATCTTTTCTTGCAGCAAACGAGTTTGTTCCTCTAACGAACAGCCGACCCCGTCGATCATCCCCCGAATCTCCCCGATCGAAAATCCGAGGTCCACGCTGGTTTTGACGACTTCCAGATAGTTCACGATATTGTCGTCATACACCCGGTAATTGTTCGGATCGCGCAGCATATATTCATCGGGGATGATCCCCATTTTTTCGTAATAACGAATCGTGGATACGGGCAGTTCGGCCGCTTTGGACACTTCGCTGATCTTCATGAAATCCCTCCGTTTCAAATGGTTGGACTGCGCTCGATAGCGGATTGACGTTCGCCGCCGCAATCGGCAAGGCGATACAGTCAAATTATCGCGCTTGCTATAAACCATGGTTCATAGTTTAGACTCCTGATTGTAAGGTCGTTGACCTCTTTACACACCTTACCACAAATTCATTTCAAAGGAGTCTGAACCATGCAAACCACTGAACAAAACCAACTGCGCGACCTGATGACAAGCCGTCACTCAATCCGAAAATATCGCACGGACCATAAAATTTCAAGAGAAGAATTGACGCGTATGATCAAAGAGGCGTCTTCCGCTCCTTCCTCGGGCAATCTGCAACCGTGGCGAGTCGTTGTCGTCGATAGCGAAGAAGGCAAAGCCAAGCTGCGTCCGCTCGTGATGTTTAATACGCTGCAAAACGATACGTCTTCGGCTATGATCCTGATTTTGGCCGATACGCAGCACTACAAGCAGTCGGATTATATTTTCAACAAAGCGGTGGACGAAGGCAAAATGCCGGCCGACGTGCGCGACCGCCAATTGGAGCTGATTAACGCCCATTACCCGCAGCTTCCCGCATCCAAGTTGAACGAAATCGTCAAAATCGACAGCGCCTTGTTCGCGATGCAGTTCATGCTGATTGCCAAATCCTACGGTTACGACACCAGTCCGATGGGCGGCTTCGAAGAAGAGCGTGTGGTCGAAGCTTTCGATCTTGATCCCGAGCAGTATAGCCCGGTCATGATTTTGGCGCTGGGCAAAGCCGATGAAGCAGGGTACGAGTCGGTGCGATTGACGCCGGAGCAGATTACGTTCTGGCATTAAGTCGCGGCGAAGTACACACTTTAGTTTGTCTTATGCGCAAAACCGCTCCTCGGTATCCTATACCGGGAAGCGGTTTTATTTATCTCACGCAAATTTTACTCCCACGAAGAAATCGTCGTCAATTTCCCTTCGATCGCATAATCCCCGAATCCGGCCGGAAGAATGAAATGATCGCCTTTTTTCAGCGCATATTCGCCGTCTCCGCCTTTCAGCGTGCCTTCGCCGTCCAGAATGCTCACGATGACGTAACGCTCGCGGCCTTCGAACTGCGCCGTGCCGTCGATTTCCCATTTTTCCACGGTGAAAAAGGAGTTCGAAACGAATTTGGTAATCGTCGCGCCGTCGACATGATCCGTCTCGTACGCGCCGCCCGTGTAGGATTGCGGCACCGTGGTCACTTCGATCGCTTTTTCCAGATGCAGCTCGCGGCCTTGGCCGTTGGCGTCTTTGCGATCGTAATCGTAGACGCGGTAGGTGGTGTCGGAGCTTTGCTGCGTTTCCAGCACGACGATGCCCGCGCCCAGAGCATGGATCGTTCCGCTCGGCACGTAGAAGAAATCGCCCGGCTTCACTTCGATTTTCGTTAGCAGCTCATCCCATTGCCCCGCTTCGATCATCGAACGCAGTTCCTCGTGCGACTGCGCGTTATGGCCGTAGATGATCGAAGACCCAGGCTCGGCGTCGACGATGTACCAGCATTCCGTTTTGCCCAGCTCGCCGTTCTCGAATTCGCGCGCGTAAGCGTCGTCCGGGTGTACCTGCACCGACAGATCGTCGGAAGCGTCGAGGATTTTGGTCAGCAGCGGGAAGACGTCGGACTCCGAATCGCCGAACAGCTCGGGATGGTCGGTCCACAGATCGCCCAGCTTGGTGCCTGCATAAGGGCCGTTATGTACGAGGCTTTGACCGTTGGGATGTCCCGACACCGCCCAGCATTCGCCGGTTTTGTCGTTGGGAATCTCGTAGCCGAACACGGTGTTCAGCTTGGTGCCGCCCCAGATGCGTTCCTGGAAAACGGGAGTGAGGAAAAGCGGTTGGCGTACGGTTTCTGGCATGATTTTTCGCGCTCCTTTTTAATGAATGTCTCTGATTCGCTATCGCTTTCGTTATTACCCGGCCTGTCGGTGTTCAGACGCTGCGGTAACGGCTGCATACTTTTTACTTTACTTTATACACGGTGATTGTACGCTCAGTACGCCTGATGCACCAGCGATGCCGCGCCGATCAGTCCGGCATTTTGGCTCAGCGCCGCCGGAACGACCGCCGTGCGGCGGCCTGCCGGGCTGAGCGCATGCTGCGAGACGTAGCTGCGAATCGCGTCGAACAAGGGTTCTCCGATCTGCGATACGCCGCCGCCGATCACGATCAGCTCGGGATCAAGCGTATTGATCAGCGAAACGCAGCCCATGCCCAGACGTTTGTACGTCACGTCGATCAGCTCGCGCATTTGCGCATCGCCGCCTGCGGCCAGATCGAACGCTTCTTTCGTGCCGACTGGACGGCCCAGCAGCTCGGAGGCTTGGCGTGCGATCGCCGTTCCCGAAGCGATCTGCTCCCAGTAGCCTTCCGTTCCCGCCGCGCCCGGTTCGACCATGATATAGCCGACGTCGCCCGCGTTACCCGATGCGCCCGTGATCAGCCGCCCGTGCATATAGATGCCGGCGCCGATTCCTGTGCTGACGGTGATAAAAATAAAGTTGTCCGCGTCTTTCGCCGCACCGAGCCACTTTTCGGCCAAAGTCGCGGCTGTGGCATCGTTTTGAAAATGGATCGGCCATGCGCCGAAGTGCTTGCGAAGCTCCTCGACGACGCCGAAGCCGTGCCAGGAAGGCAGGTTGGGCGGGCTGTCCAGTCGTCCGTTTTTGGCATCCAACGGGCCTGGCGCACCGACACCGATTCCTTTTACGTCTGCCGGTGCAATATTTTGCTGTTCCAGCAGGCTATTGACCACTTGCGCCGTTTCGGCGATAAGCTGCGAAGGTGTTTTGTCAGGGTCTGTTTTCAATGACTGTTGAGCGAGCACGCTGCCAGTTTCGTTGACGAGCCCGACTGCAATCTTGGTGCCGCCAATATCGATTCCGATCGCAATCATGGTAATTCCTCCTTAATGATACACTTTAACTTGACAAAACTTGACTAAATTAAATTCTGTAAAGTAACATGGAACCAGCATAGCATAATTCAGTTCGGGAGAATAGCGTTTTCATTCAAGGAGGCAAAAGGATGGCCAGACCGAAAAAAGTATCCATGCAGGATATCGCGGATCAGATCGGAATATCGAAAAATGCGGTCTCGCTAGCTTTGTCGGGAAAAAGTGGCGTAAGCGAGCAGATTCGGCTGATCGTCCGGCAGACAGCGCAGGAACTGGGCTACGTTTCCCCGGCTGCTGCGGTCAAAGCGGAAGAATCCAGCCGGAACATTTTGCTGCTGGTGCCGGAACGGGTGGTGAGCCATGAGGACAGCGAGCATTTTCGTTTTTTCCATGATATGTTGTGGATTTTGGAAAAGACGGTTCGCGCACATGGCTGCAATGCTGTGATTGTTCGAATTGATCGCCAAATGGAGGAGCGTCTGGAACTGCCGAGCTTATACGGAGAGCTGGAGCATATCGGCGTGATTTTGTTCGGGATTATGGCGAAACCGTATGCGCGTATGGTATGGAAAACGGGGATGCCGCTGGTCATGCTCGACTCGTATTATCGGGATATGAACTGCGCCGCCGCCGTGTCCGCCAATACGGAAGGGGCCGAGTCGGTGGTACGGTTATTGATTGAACACGGGCATCGGCAGATCGGATTTATCGGGCCTGCCAATCTGACGACGAGTCACGAAGAGCGGTGGTTCGGCTATTGGCGGGCGATGCGGGAAGCGGGCTTGCTGATTGATGAGCGAACGACGTTGCTGGAAGCCGATGATTTTGACGAGGTGAAAAACGAGCAGCAGATCGGAGCATTTTTGGCGAGGCTCGTTGCGACGGAGGCGCTGCCGACCGCTTTTTTCTGTGGGAACGACCGGATTGCGCTGCTGCTGATCCGAAGACTGCGCGCGATAGGCGTATCGGTGCCGGAGCAGGTAAAAGTAGCCGGTTTTGACGGATTGGAGCAGGCTTGCGTGCCGGATTCGGGCGTATTCGCGACGATGCGGGTAGATAAAAAAAGTATGTGCGCCGCTGCGGTGCGGCTGTTGCTGGACGGCTACGGGGAAAAGAGGCACGCAGTAAGATGGACGACGCCGGGACAGCTGATTGCCGTGTCGAATGAAGCTGAAGGGCCGGGAAATCAAGGCGGATAAGCAGTTGCGATACGAAAATTCCTCGTTATACCCGGATGTTGGGCAGCTTGCTTACAAAACTTTTCCCGCCGAGTGTCAGAACTGCAACTAAATGATGCGAAAAAAGGTTTATATATAGGGGTAGGGTGTTTTTGATACACATCTTATAACCGTATTTATAGAGGAGGACTTTTCCCATGAAAAAAATCCTGATTGCTTCGCTGCTCGGTTCTGCCGTTCTGGGCGCATCCGCGGCTCAAGCCGCACCGGCCACAATGCCTGCAGCGACGACGACTCCGGCATCCGAGCCTGCGGCCACGATCTACGGCAACGACGGCCTGGTGACGCCAAGCGCGTACCCGTTCTTTATCAAGAGCACGTTGTACGCGACGGCTGATGTGATCAAGCAGCTCGACATCGACGGTCTGATGATCTCCTGGGATCAAAAGACCAAAACGTACACGTACACGCGCGGCGATAACGTAGTCAAAGTTATGGCCGACAGCAACATCGCGTGGGTGAACGGCAAAGAAGTGAAGCTGCAAGGTTCGCCGACGTTCAAACGCGGCGTGCTGCGCGTTCCGGTCGGCATCATCGTACGCGGCGTAGGCGAATCCATCAAGTGGGATAAAGCCACCGAAACGCTGTGGGTCGGCGACTCGATCAAGTAAGTACGCGAAGAGATTGGGTAGCGTAAACGAAAGTTGTGAACGCGAACCGAAGAAGACCGCTTTTCCTTGCCTTTACTGGCATGGAGAGCGGTCTTTTTATGTTTTTTCGTTCCTTTTGGCACTCCTTTTCGATGACCGAGACGTGATTCGGGAACAGCTCGCCCAAGCGACATGATATAACGGCAGTGCGAGCAACCCGAAAGGAATCAGTGTACCGACCCGAGCGAATGCTCAATCGGATTCTTCCCGCCCGACCGGCATTTCTCGAAAAGCCAAAACTCCGCCGATATAGGAAACAGCGCTGCAAAAATGAAAACTCCTGTTCCTTCCCCAACAAGTCGGAAGAAGAAACAGGAGTGGAAGTGAAACCCGATTAGCTTACAGGAATGGATCAGTCGCCCAGCGCTTCAAGCTTCGGTGTTGCCACGTCGAGCTTGAGCAGAGGTTGACCCGCTTCGATCGCGCCGCTATGCAGAGCCGTGAAGCCTTCGAATTCCTTCGTGTTCGTTACGATCATTGGCGTCGTCAGGTCGTACCCTGCTGCGCGAATGGCGTTCATGTTGAAGGTAATCAGAGGTTGGCCTGCGGTTACGGCTTGGCCTTCTTCGACGAGGACATTGAAGTGTTGGCCTTTGAGGCGGACGGTGTTCAGACCGATATGGATCAGAAGTTCCGTGCCGTCTACCGTTTGCATGCCTACCGCGTGTTTGGTGACCGCAAGGGAGTTCACAACGCCGTCTGCCGGAGCTGTAACGACGCCTGCGCTTGGGACAACGGCGATGCCTTTGCCCATGTATTCGCCAGCGAATGTAGCGTCGTCCACGTCAGCCAGAGCTTTCACTGTGCCTGTCAGCGGGCTGGACAATTCAGTGTTGCGGATTTCGACGATTGCAGGCGTTACGGCTACTACGGGAGCAGCTTTTTCGGAAGCCGCCGGAGCGACAGCGTCGGTTGCTGCGGACGTTTCCGAAGCCGGTAAAGGAATATCTTTGAAGCCCATTACGAAAGTTACGGCAGCACCGACAGCGAAAGCGACAGCCATACCGATCATGCCGTACACGAAGGTTGGACCGATCATGGCCGGGATACCCGGAAGGCCTGCGCCACCCGCCATTACATAAATCTTAACGTGGAACAGTCCATAGATGGCGCCACCTACCGCGCCGCCGATCAGGCCGGAAACGAAAGGTTTTTTCAAACGCATGTTAACGCCGTACATCGCGGGTTCGGTAATCCCCATCATGGCCGAGAAGCTGGTCGACAACGACAAAGCTTTGAATTGCGGGTTGCGCGAACGCAGGAACACGCCGAATGTAGCGCCTGCTTGACCCAGGTTGGCTGCGAACATGATAGGCAAGATGTAGTCGAAGTTTTGTTCGGCCAGCGACAAGATTGCGATCGGAACGAGTGCCCAGTGCATGCCGGTCATGATGATGAGCGACATCGTGCCACCGAGCAGCAAGCCGCCGAAGATGCCTGTGTTATCGAGCAACCACGTGATGCCGCCCGCCAGACCTTGGCCGACGATGCTGCCGACAGGGCCGAAAGCGATCAAGGTTGCCGGTACGATAACGAGCAGGGTGATCATCGGAACGAACAGTAGTTTGAGAGCGCTTGGAATGACTTTGTCCAAAAATTTCTCGACATAAGAAGAAGCCCAGATTGCGAGCAGAATCGGAATAACGGACGATGAATACGTCACGACGGTAACGGGCAATCCGAGGAAGTTCAGATCTCCGCCGCTGCCGAACAATGCGGTCAATTCCGGGTGAAGAACAGCTCCGGCTATGGCGGCGGCCAAGAACATGCTGCTGCCGAATTTTTTCGCCGCGCTGAACGCGATCAGGATCGGCAGGAAGAAGAATGTACCGTCACCGATAACTTTCAGGATTTGATACGTACTGCCGTCGGCTGCCATCCATCCGAACGCGTCGGATACGGATAGCAGCGCTTTGATCATCCCTGCGCCGGCAAGAGCGGGCAGCAGCGGCGTAAAGATCCCGGAGATGATATCCAGCAAGGCCGAGAACGGATTGCTTTTCTTTTTAGGCGTATCGTCGTCTTGAGCGGCTCCGCCGCCGAAAGCTCCGATTTTATTGATTTGTTCGTATACTTTCGGTACATCGTTACCGATGATGACCTGGAACTGCGTGCCTGCGATATTCGTACCCATGACGCCTGGCGTATTTTCCAGTGCGGCGCGGTCTGCTTTGTTGTTGTCGCGCAGTTCGAAACGAAGACGCGTCATGCAGTGGGTCATCGTTTTAACGTTGGATTCTCCGCCGATCTTTTCGAGGACGGATTTGGCTGTTTGTTCGTGCTTGCTCATGTTCAGCCTTCCTTTCTTGGTTACAAAATAATGGTGCTAATACCTTGTCAAGCTTCTGGGTGGGGTAAACGCTGTCAGCGTTACCCCGGACAAACAGAAAAACCCGGGCGTCCCGACGCAGGTACGGCAAACAGCCGGCTGACAATCGGTAACGGCCCGGGTTTTGCCTTTGCAGTAACAATCCCGGTTGGTTTAAGATTTAGCGATACGGTCGATATGGATCGTGAGATATAACATTTCTTCCTTGTTCAGCCGGTAATCGTAATGCTCGGCGATGTACGCCTCGATTAACTCCGTACAAGGATAGGCTTCCGGACAATTTTCCTTGACGATCTCGTACAGACTGTCGTAGTTATTGCCGGAATGATCGCCGCTGATAAGCCGCTGCGCGAAGAACTTCAAGTGTGTCACGAAGCGGTAATAGCTGATCGAATCTTCGTTGTACTTCAGCCCGAAATATTTGCGTACGAGGTCGAGAATGTCCTGGATGATCTTGGTGATGTCCATCAGGACAGGCATTTCTTCGCCGAGCTGCGCGTTGACCAGATGAAGCGCGATAAATCCGGCTTCGTCGTCCGGCAGTTCGACGCCCAGACGGTCTTTGATCAGATTGAGCGCGGAGCGTCCGACCTGATATTCGGCCTTGTACAGGCTTTTGACTTCAAGGAGTAATCCGTTCTTGATATCGAGTCCGCGCTGATGGCGCTCTACCGCAAAGTGAATGTGGTCCGTCAGGGAGAGATAGATCGTGTCCCCGAATTCCTTATCCAGCATAAGGGCTGCCAGCTTGCGGATATCCTCGGTTAGCTGAACGTATTCCATCGGAATCTGTTCCAAGAGTTCCTTGAGCTTCCGGGACGAATCGTTGCTTTCCGGACGGAAGATTTTTTCGATCTTATCCGTCTCGACTTCATCTCCCGGCTTTTTTTGAAAGGCGAGTCCTCGGCCCATCACGACGATTTCCGTCTCGTTCTCGTCCAGCGACGTGATGACATTGTTGTTGAGCACCCTCAGAATTTGCATTGCGTTCACCTCTTGTTTATCGAAGCTGCTTCGTACGGGATTATACCATTGTGCACAATGTATATAAAAAGGCAAAACCCAAAACACGTTAGGCACATGTTTTGGGTTTTGCCTTTTCAGTAACAATCCCACAACCACAATAACACCGTTTTCAACAGTTGGCAAGGGGAAAAGCGTACGCTTTCAAAAAAAGTTGATAGGTCAGGGAATCGAACAAAAGCGGTCGGATTCCAATCGATTTTGCATGAAGGGATTAGCGTGTTTTACTCTAACGTAGCCTTTCTCCGCCAAGCGGATTTTCTTTTCCGGAAACCCAGATCGGTCTCGCGCCGACGATTGGCCTGGACCTGCGGATAGACTTGAGGTCGGAAAGTCCTTTTTTTTCCAAAAGACACTGAATTGTCAAAAAGTAAAGTAACCACTTACTTACTCAATCCTCCCAAGCGCGCTAAAATAAACACGAGTAAAGCGTTGTTTACGAGCGAACAAACAGCGAAAGGGGATCGACGACGATGATCTATCCGCTAAAAGAACGATTGAACGCGCCCTTGGAGCAGCAGGAGGCCAGAAGACCGACAGGAACCGATCGCAGGATTTTGGATGCGGCGAAAGAGGTATTTGCCAGGTATGGATTTCAAGGCGCGAAGACACTGGAGATTGCCAGAACGGCAGGGGTATCGGAGAAGACTCTTTTTCAGCATTTCAAAAATAAAGAGCAGCTTTTCGCCGAGGCGATCCACCCGACGCTGCTCGATATTTTGGACCCTCTTGTTAAGATTTCTTGTGAAGAAAGTCACGAAGGTGCAAGTTCAGATAACCGGATAGCGGCTGCTCATGAAGAAGTCATGTCCACACCGCAAATGCCGGGCACATTGAAGGAGCGTATGCACGCCGTAGCTTTGGAACGCGTCCATTTTGCCAGGGAGAACCCGGATATGCTCAAGCTAACGCTGCAAGAACTGCTGATTCGCGATGAGTATCGGGACGCGGTCACAGGACTATGGATGGATCAATTGGCTCCGATCATCTCGGCGTCGATCGAAGCTGGCGTCGAGACCGGAGAGATTCGCGATCTGCCGATTCCGACTGTCATGCGCGTGATCGTTCCGGTGTTGAGCGCTTATGCCACGATTCGTTCTTTGCTGGCACCCGAGGGGGATTGGAACGATGAACGGGAAGTCGATCTGATGCTGGATATTTTGTTCAACGGCCTGATTCCTAGAAAAAGCGACCTTACAGATACGCCGTAACATCAATAGACAGAGGGGAAAGGATGAACGCGACATGTTGATCGGACTGGATGTCGGTTCCACAACGGTCAAGCTGGCGGTGCTCGATGAACAATTCGAACTGCTGCATGGCCGATATGAACGTCATTATTCGGATATTCGCGGAACGGTACGCCGGGTGTTGGAGGAGGCTTGCTCGTTATACGGCGGGAGCGGATCAATCTCGGCGGAATGCCGAATCAGCGTCACCGGATCGGGCGGGATTGCGATCTCGAAATGGTTGCAGCTGCCTTTTATTCAGGAAGTCGCAGCCGGTGCGGAAGCGGTAGAACGGTTTATCCCGCATACGGACGTGGCGATTGAACTGGGCGGCGAAGATTCCAAAATCACCTTTTTCGAAAATACGGTCGATCAACGCATGAACGGTTCCTGCGCGGGCGGCACGGGAGCGTTTATCGACCAGATCGCGGCGTTGATGCAGACGGATGCCGCCGGACTGAACGAACTTGCCAAAGGCAGCCGCACGATGTACGAAATTGCCTCCCGCTGCGGCGTGTTTGCGAAAACGGATGTGCAGCCGCTGCTGAACGAAGGCGCGGCGCTTGAAGATATCGCGGCGTCCGTGTTGCAGGCGGTTGTCAACCAGACGATCGGCGGACTGGCTTGCGGCAAAAAGATTACCGGACATATCGCTTTTCTCGGCGGACCGCTGCATTATCTGGACGAGCTGCGAACCCGCTTTGTCAAAACGCTCGGCGTGACGCCGGATAAAATCGTGCTGCCGGAACGTCCGGAATTATTCGTGGCAAAAGGAGCGGCGGTCGCGGCGAAGCGAGAAGCCGCAATCGCGCTTGATACATTGGCGCAGCGCTTGCCTGCTCTTGCAACGGCTGCCGAAGAAAATGGCGAACGGTTAGAGCCGCTTTTTGCGGATATGGAGCAATTGGAGGCTTTCCGCGCCCGTCATGCGAACAATCGGATCAAACGTGCAGCGTTGTCGGAAGCGCGCGGGCGCTGCTATTTGGGTATCGATGCCGGATCGACGACAACGAAGCTGGCTTTAATTGATGAAAAAGGACGGCTGCTGCACGAGCATTACGGAGCGAATGGCGGTCGTCCGCTGCAATCGGTGATCGAAGCTTTACGGACGTTGTACGGGAAAATGCCGACAGGAGCCGTTATTGCGGCAACGGGAGCGACCGGGTACGGCGAAGGCTTGATCAAGTCGGCGCTGGGTGCGGACTTTGGCGAGATCGAGACGGTTGCGCACTATAAGGCTGCGGATCATTTTTTGCCGGGAGCGGACTTTATTCTGGATATCGGCGGGCAGGACATGAAATGCCTGCGTGTCAAAGACGGGGCGATCGATAGCATTTTGCTGAATGAAGCTTGTTCGTCAGGGTGCGGTTCGTTTATCGAGACCTTTGCGGAATCGCTCAAAATGAACGTGCGCGATTTTGCCGACGCCGCATTATTGGCCAAAAGGCCGCTTGATCTCGGTTCGCGCTGCACGGTGTTCATGAACTCGCGGGTGAAGCAAGCGCAAAAAGAAGGCGCGACGCTGGGCGAAATCTCGGCGGGGTTGTCCGGTTCCGTTGTCAAAAACGCTTTATACAAGGTGATCAAAGTTCGGGGTCCGCAGGATTTGGGCGAGCATATCGTGGTGCAAGGCGGAACGTTTCATAATGACGCGGTACTGCGTGCTTTTGAACGCGAGGTTGGGCGGGACGTTGTACGGCCGGATATCGCGGGGCTGATGGGCGCATTCGGCGCGGCTTTGATCGCGCGCGAACGCGGATCGGAGCTGATGCGCAGCGGAATCGCCGGTATGGAGGCACTGGACGCTTTCCAATCGGAGTCTTCCATGCGGCGTTGCGGATTATGCGGAAACAACTGCATGCTGACTGTTAATCGGTTCGGCGACGGACGCGAGTACATCACGGGAAATCGCTGCGAACGCGGCGCGGGTGGAGAAAAGAACCCGGAAGGCATACCGAATCTGTTCGATTATAAGCTGGAGCGATTGTTTGGCTACAAGCCGCTGCCGATGGAACAGGCGCCGCGAGGCCGTGTCGGCATTCCGCGCGTGTTGAATCTGTACGAGAACTATCCGTTTTGGTTCACCTTTTTCACGCGGCTTCAATTCCGGGTAGAGCTGTCTCCGCGTTCTTCCAAAAAAATATACGAACGCGGTCTGGACAGCATCCCGTCCGACACGGCTTGCTATCCGGCGAAGCTGGCACATGGCCATGTGGAAAGCCTGGTTCGGCGCGGCGTGAACTTTATTTTCTATCCGTCGCTTCCGCGCGAACGCAGCGAGACCAAAGGAGCGGACGATTGCTTCAACTGTCCGGTGGTGTCCGGCTATCCGCAGGTGCTTGGCAGCAATGTCGATTCGTTGTCCGGCGTTCGCTATATGGCTCCGTATCTTCCGTTTGACGATACGAAGAAGTTGGCCCAACGGCTGTATGAAGAATTGAAAGACTTTGGCCTTTCGCTTCCCGAGATCAAAGAAGCCGTAGCCGAAGCCCGGTTAGAGGAACGACGCGTACAGGCGGATATTCGGGCAAAAGGAGAGCAAACGATCGCCCGCCTTGAAGCCGAAGGCGGAGTAGGCGTCGTGCTGGCCGGACGGCCTTACCATCTTGACCCGGAGATCCATCACGGTATCCCGGATCTGATTGCCAGCCTCGGCATGGCGGTGCTGACCGAGGATTCGGTCGCCCATCTGGGCGAGCCGGACCGACCGTTGACGTTCGTCGATCAATGGATGTACCATTCGCGGTTGTACAAGGCAGCCGACGCCGTAGCCAAATACGATTGCTTGGAGCTGGTGCAGCTCAATTCGTTCGGCTGCGGATTGGATTCGGTGACGGGCGATCAGGTCAGCGAACTGCTGCAAAACGAAGGAAGACTTTACACGCAGCTCAAAATCGACGAAGGCTCGAATCTGGGCGCGGCGCGTATCCGATTGCGTTCGTTGAAAGCTGCGGTATTGGAGCAGCGCGAACGCAATGGTCGGACGCCTGTTCCGTGGGAAGCGCTGGAAAGTGCAAAGGGAGAGCGATCTCCAGCACCTGCTATACGCAGCCGCATGAGTGAATCTGCTTCGCAACCTCCGGCGTTTACAGCTTCGATGCGGCAAAAGCATACCATTCTCGCGCCCCAAATGTCGCCGATGCACTTTGATTTCTTGGAAGAGGCGTTCAATGCTTCGGGATACAAGCTGGAAGTGCTGCGCGAAGCGGGAGGAGAAGAGATCGGTACGGGACTGCGTCACGTCAACAACGATGCTTGCTTCCCGTCGATTATCGTAACCGGGCAGCTGGTAGCGGCTTTGAAGTCGGGACGTTACGACCCGGAGCGGACCTCTGTGTTAATCACGCAGACTGGCGGCGGATGCCGGGCGACCAATTATATCGGCTTTATACGCAAAGCGCTGCGCGACGCCGGATTCCCGAACGTGCCCGTGATCGCGCTCGGCACGTCTCCGACAGCCGAACAACCCGGTTTTAAACTTACACCCGGTCTGCTGAACAAAGCGCTGATCGCCATTCTATACGGCGACTTGCTCATGCGACTTCTGTATCGAACGAGACCGTACGAGACGGAAATCGGGGCGGCCAATCGCTTATACGAATCCTGGATATCGCCTTGCAAAGCTTCGATTCGAAGCGGTTCGCTGCGTACCTTCCGTAACCACACGCATGCCATTGTACAAGATTTCGATCGATTGCCATTGCTGGATCTGCGCAAACCGCGCGTCGGCGTAGTCGGCGAGATCCTGCTGAAATTCCATCCGGGCGCCAACGGCGATCTGGTCGGATTGTTGGAACAGGAAGGCGCGGAAGCGGTTCTGCCCGACTTTATGGACTTCTTCCTGTACTGCTTCAACGATAGCGGATTTAATCTGCGGAATCTCGGCGCGCCGCTTGGCAAACGGTTTACCGGGATGGCGTTCACCAGCGTGATCGAATGGTACCGTCGCCCGATGCGAGCCGCGTTGAGTGCAAGCGAGCGCTTCTCCGAGCCATTGCGTATCGACGAGTTGGCGGAGAAGGCCAGCAGTATCGTATCGCTCGGCAGCCAATGCGGCGAAGGCTGGTTGCTCGCAGCCGAGATGCTGGAGCTGCTGGAAAGTGGCGTGAACAACGTCGTTTGCCTGCAACCTTTTGCCTGCCTGCCGAACCATATTACCGGACGCGGCGTATTCAAATCGGTGAAAAGGCTGCACCCGTCAGCCAATCTGGCGGCGGTAGATTACGATCCGAGCGCGACCGAAGTCAACCAGCTCAACCGGATCAAGCTGATGCTGTCGACCGCGATGCGGACGCTGCGGAAGCAGCAGGAAATCGAGGAAGAGCATTTCGATTCAACCGGATCAGGCGGCACTTCCGTATCGAAGGAGGCAGTCGCGGCTATCGCTTCTGCTGTACAGGATGCCGGAGATCCATCGGGCGAGAAAGTCGCGTTGTCTGCAATGACGGCCGACGTACGGCAACGCCCCGCTACCGCCAAACTGCGGCATAACCCGGAAGTTGCACATCCAACGGTTGAAGCGGCAGGAAGCGACTAGGCCGTGTACGCAAACTCAACGACGTGCATCTTGAGCTGTCTTTTCGCCCTCTTCGGCGTCATTTTCCTTTGATGTGCCCCGGCACACCTTCAGAAAAATTCCTTGCTGAGAACGAAAATCCAGCTCAATCTGCTCCCGGCGGAGTTTGCGTACACGCCCTGACTCATACCGTATAAAAAAGATCAAATCCTCAAAAAAGCCAACTTTTTGCGCTTCCTGAACGTTGTTATTAGGAAGAGACTCGCCACCCGTTTATCGGGAATTAATGAAGCGAGTGGAGGAGGTAAAGAATTTGAATATGTCTTTTTCTTATGGAGCAGGCTTTTTCGGCGTGATCCTGTCGATTGCGGCAATGGTTATTCCTTATGTGATTTATTATTTCATCATCAGAGCGGCCATCAATAAATCCAATATCACGGACGAAATTTACGCGCTGCGCCGGGATTTGAATGAATTGGAGAATAGACAGGCCGACCGCTTCAAAACGCTGGATGCCCATTTTCAACAGCAAAACCAGCTGCTTCGCGAGCAAAACGAAATGATGCTGCGCGCGGAGCGGGATCGTTCCTCATAGTCGCGATATCGCTTGAATCCCGTATACCGGCTGGGTATGCGGGTTTTTGTTATGCGGACAGGGTAAGAGATAGATAAGTTTATGGAAGAAAAGGAAGGTGTCCGCGATGAGCATCTATACGTCCATCAATGTGCTGATTGAAAAGCTGGATCGTTCGATTTTTGCGTCCGACGAAGTGCCTGATTCGATCATGGTCGTTCAGACGCTGCGCGAGATAATGCCGGAGATTTGGAGATACGCCAAAAACATCAATCCGCGACAATGGGAATGGATCATGCCTTACATCGACAGTGACGAAGAAATCGCGATCTCGACAAGCATGTACCGGGATGCAGCAGTTTCCTGGAAATTATCAAAAGAGCAGCTTTACAACAAAAAAGGCGCGGGAGGCTTTTTTGGCGGTTTGTTCGCGATTAGTTATAACTTGCTTTTTTTCAGTCGGGATTACGAGGAATCTTGCGACTTTTGTCAGGGAGAGTTGATTTATTGGGTATGGAAAAAAGGCGATTCCGATATCGAAATTCTCGTCACGGAATGCGCAACCTGCTTAAGAGTAAACAACGCGCGTACTGGACAAAGTATCGAAACCCATGATGATGATCTGTTTCGACGTGCCGTAAAAGCCGATTTGGAAGGATTCTATTAAAAGAAGGAACAAATCTTGTGATCCCTTGGATTTGGGGACTTGGATTTCTGTTGCTGATCCTGGCGATCGTGGAAAGCCAACTCCAACGATCGGTGCTTACGCAGCTCAACCATATGGAGTGGAGAAGAATAATCCGTAATCTTCTATTAACGTGAAACAAGCTGCTACTGCCTATTTTTATCGTTACTGCCGCCTCTTTTCCGGGTATATGATAGGTACGCAATGCGGACGCGCCGTCCGAATCCGGAACCTGAGGAGGCGACACAAGTGTTTTGGCTGATTGGAGCTTTTTTACTGCTGTGTCCACTGGTGATTGCACGTCCCGACCGATTGCTTCATCCGCTGCGGGATTCTGCCGGCGGCGAACTGTCCGAACCGACGAGATTTCAATCCCAAGCTTTCCGCGTACTCGGGTTTTTCCTGTTGCTTGTATCGTTGTCGCTGGGCATTCTGTTAATTTTTATTGAATATTGATTCATCCGAACCCAAAACAGACGGTGCTTTCCACAGGGGGAAGCGCCTTTTTGCCGGGTCAAAAAGCCGTTGATTTGAAAAAAGTTTTTAGGGCGTGTACGCAAACTCCGAAGGCAGCTCAAGATGCACGTCGCCTGAGTTTGCGTACACGCCCTAATTAAGGCACACTGAACATACTGACGAAATCGGTCAAACCGAAGGAGGAACTCAAGATGCAAGCGAACGGACAATGGACGATTGAAGATATGCCGAACATGAACGGAAAGCGCGTCATCATTACGGGAGGAAGCGGTGGACTCGGCCTGGAAACGGCGTACGGATTCGCACAGAAAGGCGCGGAGATCATTCTGGCCGTGCGCAATATGGAAAAAGGGCATCAGGCGGCAAGCGGATTGCTCCAAAAATTCCCGCAGGCGAGCGTCGAAGTCATGCGTCTCGATCTGGCCGATCTGTCCAGCATCGAAGGATTCGCCGCACGCATCATCGCCAAATACGATGCGCTGCATGTGCTGGTGAACAACGCGGGCGTGATGGTTCCTCCGTTCGGCAAAACGAAAGACGGCTTCGAGCTTCAGTTCGGCAGCAACCATCTGGGCCATTTTGCGCTAACCGGACGGCTGCTTCCTCTGCTGCTCAAAACGGCTCATTCGCGGGTCGTGACCCTGAGCAGCATCGCGGCGAAAAGCGGATATATCTACTTCAACAACCTGGACGGCCGACTCGGTTACAGCGCGATGAAGTTCTACGGTCAGAGCAAATTGGCCAACCTGTTGTTTGCCCGAGAGCTGCAAAAGCGGTTGTCGGCGGTTGGCGCGAGCACGCTCAGCATCGCTTGCCACCCCGGCGTTTCCAATACGAACCTGATCTCGCGCGGCTCCGGCAAACAGGCGGGACGCGCGGCGGCTTTCCTGTGGGGACTCATGAGCCAATCCGCAGCGATGGGCGCATTGCCGACCTTGTACGCTTCGACCAACGCGGGATTATACGGCGGCGAGTATATCGGACCGACCGGCAAAGGGGGGCGCAAAGGCTATCCCGGTTTCGATCTGTCCGTCGATCACAAGATGAACGAAGAGACGATGGCGAAGCTATGGCGCGCATCGGAAGAGTTGACGGGCGTAACGTACGATTTCCATGTCCAACGGGACGAAGAGGAAGACTGGTCGCAGTTGGGAATTCGCATGTAAATCGACCGTAAAAGCAAATGAGTATTCACGAAAAGGCCGTTTCGATAAGCGAAGCGGCCTTTTTTTGGTTGTATAGCCGATTTTGTGCGGGAATAGACGGAATTGATTGATCTTTCTCATATTTTATCCGGCCCTGCTATGTTACAGTAAAAGGCATCAGTTTTCAGAAAAAAGAAAAGAAGGGCTGCGTCTTGTTTAAAAAGGGTTGGGGAAGGTTCGAAGGGTACGGAAAAGGCGACTTTAAACGGGATCTGATCGCAGGCTGTATCGTCGGGATCATTGCGATTCCGCTTGGCATGGCGTTTGCGATCGCGTCGGGTGTCAAGCCGGAGACCGGCATCTATACCACGATCATCGCAGGGGTGCTGATTTCGCTGCTGGGCGGGTCCAAGTTCCAGATCGGCGGACCGACAGGAGCTTTTATTCCGATTTTGCTTGGGATCGTGCTTCAGTACGGGTACGACAAACTGTTGGTTGCCGGATTCATGGCGGGGGTTTTCCTGGTTTTGATGGGCGTATTTAAACTAGGAACCTTGATCAAATTTATTCCGAAGCCCGTTACGGTTGGATTTACAGCAGGGATTGCAGTCACCATCTTTGCGGGACAGATCGGGAACTTTTTGGGCTTGAGCGGTTTGGAACGGCACGAGAGCTTTTTGCTCAACATGAAAGAACTGGCCGTTCATATCGATACGTTGAATATTTACGCGGTGATCGTAGCCGGAGTTTGCTTGGCCTCGTTGCTGCTCGTCCCCCGTTTCCTGCCAAAAGTGCCGCCGTCCCTTGTAGGGTTGCTGCTTTCGACGCTGGTTGCCGTATTGTTTATGAATGGAAAAGTAGCGACGATCGGTTCGGCTTACGGCAACATTCCGGCGGCACTGCCTTCGTTCCAACTCCCGGAGTTATCCTGGGAAAACATGCGTCTGATGATCGGCCCGGCTATTGTGATCGCGTTGCTCGGCGGGATCGAATCCCTGTTGTCCGCCGTGGTGGCAGATGGAATGGGCGGTTCCCGGCATAACAGCAACCGCGAACTGATCGGGCAAGGCATCGCCAATATGACGGTTCCGCTGTTCGGCGGGATTCCGGCAACCGGAGCGATCGCGCGCACGGCAACCAATATTAAAAATGGAGCCGTTTCCCCTTTGTCGGGCATCATTCACGGTTTGGTCGTATTGCTTGTGCTGGTTCTGCTGGCGCCTTACGCTTCCGCGATTCCGCTCGCCGCCATGGCTCCGATCCTGATGATCGTGGCCTGGAACATGAGCGAGCGCAAGCCGTTTGCCAAGCTGCTCAAGCTCCGCAACAGCGATTCGATCGTGCTGGTCGTGACTTTTCTGCTTACGGTCTTCACGACGCTGACGACCGCCGTCGAGGTTGGCTTGGCACTGGCCGTGCTGCTATTTGTCAAACGAATGGCAGGCGAACAGCGGCTCGATAAAGTGCTGCCGGATCACGACGGTCGCCACGGCAAAGTATCCGCAGGACGCGTCACAGCCGAAAGCGACTGCCCGCAGCTTGGCATTTTCAATGTACGCGGCGCTTTGTTTTTCGGGGTACGAGATCCGTTTGAAACGCCGGAATTCGCAGCCGCGCACGATCTGTCGCATACATTATTGTTGCGTATGGGCGGCGTGCCGTTGATCGACGCTTCCGGGGAAGCGACATTGCACAGACTATTGAAAAAAGTTCGGTCTTTCGGCGGCACGCTAATGGTGTCCGGTCTTCAATCGCAGCCCAAGCGTATGCTGGAGAAAACAGGCTGGCTAGCCGAATTGGGCGACGAAAATTGCTTTGCGCATACCGGCGAAGCGATTGATGCGGCGTTGGAACGGCATATCGAAATGTCGCGGTGTGCCGGATGCGAGGCGGCGGCATTCCGCGAATGCGCGGAACTGCGCAAACATGCCGATACGGAGAATGTGTCTTAGATTTCCACGATGTGTGTGCAGGCTTGCCGGATTTTGCCCGGCAAGTCTTTTTTGCCGTATACTGAAGCTAATCTGAAAATACGATCGGAGGCTCATTTTCGCTTGTTTTTTATGCGTCTGATCGTCGAATGGAGGAAGGATAGTGGCGAACCGTACTTGTTTCGAAGATTTTGATTGGAACGGATTTTGGGACGATTACGACGGATACACCGGCTCCGAAAAAGTCACGGACGAACGGATCGCGGACACCGAGCGCCTGCTCGGCTACAAGCTTCCTCGCTCCTACATCGAGTTGATCCGGACGCGAAACGGCGGAAGTCCCGTGAATAGCTGCTTCCCGACGGACGAACCGAATTCGTGGGCGGACGATCATGTGTCGATCACTTCCATTTGCGGCATCGGAGGACAATGGGGGATCGATTCGGACGACTTGGGCAGTCGCCGCATGATCGACGAGTGGGGCTACCCGGATATCGGCATCGTGTTCGGCCAATGCCCGTCTGCCGGGCATGATGCGATCATGTTTGATTACAGCGAGTGCGGTCCGCAAGGCGAACCGAGCGTGATCCATGTCGACGTAGAAGTAGGGGAAGGCGAAGAACCGGTGCGTACGCCGCTGGCCGAGAATTTCGAGTCGTTTATTCGCGGGCTTGTGCATGAACACGTCTATGACACGTCGGAAGCGGACAAACTCGCGGATCTGGAAACGGCGCGTCATGCCCTTTTTACTCCGCTGCTGCGGAATCTATGCGATGCCGCGGATACGCTTCTGCCGGAAGCGGAGACCGTTCTGCGCCGCTTGGCGGAGCGTGTCATCGAGGAAAAAGGATTCTTTTCGCTGCATGCCGATCCTTTGTCGCATCTGATGTACGATCTTGAGTTTTTGCTGTACGTCCATGCGAAAGGGAGTGTAAGCATAGAGGTTTATTTGGCCGATTATGAAAAGATTTTGGTGTTCGGCGAAGCCGGCACGTTCAAAACGGGCGGGTATGCTCCGGGGTTTGTGGCGGATTGGCTGAACGAACGCATCGGAAGCGGTAACATCGCGGAAGCTGTCGCAGGTGACGGTTTTGTTTTTGACGATGGATACAAACGAGAGGTTTTGCGGCAGGCGGGGACGTATCACGATTGATTTTTTTGCGTTGAATCGGCATCGCGAACCGACAGGACAGCGATAGGATGGATAATGGTTTACAGCCATGCTTGAAAAAGGAAAAGGAAGCCCGGCGCCGTCATTCGGCGTTCGGGCTTCCTTTTGTTGAATGCTCCTTTTTTCGATGCGTGCCGAAACGGAAGACATTCGGGATAACGGTCGGGATCGGTTTAATCGATCAACTCCGCTTTTTTCAGCAGACGCTGCACGATCGCGGCTGTTTCGGCACGCGACAGCGTGGCGTTCGGATTCAGTTTGCCGCCGCTGCCTTGCACCAGCCCGGAGGACAAAACGAAGCGAAGGTTTTCCGTGGCCCATTTGCCCACCTTATCCGCGTCGCTGTAAGCCTCAAGCGAAGTGCCGTCCGTCGTCGAGACCGGCTTGGCGACCTGTGCGGCCCGGGCCAGCACCGCGAATGCTTCTTGGCGCGAGATGGTATTCGTCGGACGGAACGTGCCGTCCGCATATCCGTCGATCAAGCCGTATTCGGCGGCTTTGGACACCGCTCCGGCATACCATTCGCCGGAAGGAACGTCGCGGAACGTCGATGCCGTTCCGTTATCCGGCAAGCCTAGCGCGCGTACAAGAATCGCGGCGAATTCGGCACGCGTCACGCTGCCCGACGGATTGAACCGGGAATCGTCGATGCCGTTGACGATCTGGCGCGAACCCATATCGTTGACGGCGGTTTGCGACCAGAGGCCCGCGACGTCAGTGAATTGTTTCGGACTCCAGATCAGCGCGTAATCGCTGTTGGTCAGGCTGTTGATTTCCGCGAAATACGTATCGTTGCTGCGGGTCACCGCTGTAGGCACGTGACGGATGCTTCCGTCCGCTTCGATCACGACGGCGGTCGTGATCCGGTTCGGATCGTACCCGCTCGGTACCGGCAATTCGCGTTCCACGTAATTCGAGAAGCTGTTCAAAGCCGCGGTCTGGTCGCCGTAGGTGGCCGTAATATCGAAATCGACCGGAGGCTGCACGACGGTGAAGCCGCTGACCGAAGCGCGCGTATTCAAAGCCGAGATGACGTTTGCTTCGCTGCGCTGTACCGTGATGTCCACTTTGAGCTGATCGGAAGCCGCGTTGCTGCCCGGCGCTCCGCCAAGCTGCGCAAGGCGCAGTTCCGAAGCGGGCAACGTATAGCTGCCGAGCGTCGTTTCGACGCGCAGCGTCGCGCCCCGATCCTGCAACAGTTGAACGGCTTCGCCGCTCAACTGCGTGCTGACTTTATCGGCCGTAGCCGTGACCGGAACGACGACCAGCGGGTTCGCGCCTTCTCCCGCCAACAGCGAAGTGAGCTTGCCGGTATCGATTACGGCGTTGAACACCGCTTGGCCGTTGACCTGAGTCAGAGCGCCGGTCGCGATTTGCTCGACCAACCGTCCGTTGACGCGGATCTCGAAGCCGCTCGATGAAGAGGCCGGAGGCGTTGTGGGCGTCGTCGGCGTCGTGACTACAGGCGAAGTCGTGACCGGTTCCGTCGCTCCTCCGTTATTGCCGCCCGGATTCGAGGCGGCTGCGCGCTCTACCCGGATCGTGTACACGTCCTGGGTGATTCCGTCCTGCGCGGTCACTTTGACCGCGATCGTGTTCGTGCCTACCGTAAGCTCGATCGGAGCGGACGATTCGCCGTTGGCGACCGAGACGCCCTGTACGGTGAACGTCGAGCCTTCCGTATAGACCGAAGCGGTCACGCTTACGCTGCTTGTCGCGTTCGGCACGTTCAGCGCGTATTCGCGCGTACCGCGATCAAAAGCCGGAGTCAGCGTAAAGCCGTTGATTGCCAGCGCTTGAAGATCGGCAACCGGCGAAGCGGGCGAAGCTTTGACGACGACCGCGAACTCGCGTATTTCCGATACGCTGCCCCGAACGATCGTAGCGGTCAATTTGACCGTCCGATCGCCTTCGACGTAAGAAGGTCGGGTCACTTTTCCGTTTTCGTCGATCGTCGCGGAAGCGTCGGACGTCCAGGAGATCGTCGTTCCGTTGGAACCGGTGATCGGCAGCGCGATGTTTTGCGTAACGGACGTTTTATCGTCGCCCGGAGCGAACCCGAGCTGCAACGCGTCGCGATCTTCGATTACCGCTTGTTCGTCGGTGATCGCCAACGCTTTGACCAATACGGTGAATGTTTTGATTTTCAGCGACGAGCCTTTTTGAATCAAGGCGTTAAGCGTGACGGTCGCATCCGAACTCGGATAAGAAGGACGCGTGACCGTACCGTCGTTCTGTATAACGTCCGGATTGCTGCTGACCCACGAGATCGTCGTCGCATGATCGCCGTTAAGCGGCAGGTCCAGGTTTTGCGTGACCGAATTGCTGCTGTCGCCTTGAGCGTAACCGATTTCCAGTGCATCGTACGTTTGTTGTACGGCATCGCTATCTGAAATATCGTTTCGCGTTATTGCGAGCGTGTACGTACGTGTCGCTCCGTCCGACATCGCGATGACAACCGGAACGGAATTGCTGCCGACCGATAATGAAACGGTTGTCGGGCTTCCACTAGTTGCGCTTATTCCGTCAACGGTTAACGTTTGCGGCGTGCCGACGGTTGTCGGCGTCACCTGAATGCTGGAAGAAGCATACTCCACAGTCGCCGTGTAGGAGAGCTGATCGGCGTCGAATGCCGGAGTCAGCGTGCCGGCGCTGATCGTGAGATTGCTTAAGTTCGGATTTTGCAAACGCGTCACTTGAATTGTATACGTTTGAGTCATATTGTTTTGAGCCGTGACGACAATACTGATTGTATTGCTTCCTGTACTTAAAGCAATCGTACCAGATGCACTGCCGCTGCTCACGTAACTTCCGTTTACCGTCACATTGGCTGTATTATCCGCCAAGGTCGGCGTAACGGTGACACTTGTTGTTGCATTTGGAACGCTGGTCGTATAACTCGTCGTGCCGGGAGCGAATACAGGCGACAGTGTACCCGCGCTGATAGTCAGATTGTTCAGGTCGTTGTTGGAACTGCCTTGTCTCACAATCGTAATCGTGTACGTTTTGGTTGTATTGCCATCCTCTGCCGTTACGGTCACTTGGATTGTATTCGCGCCTACTGCCAGCGGAATACTTGTCGTACTGCTTCCGCTTGTTGTCGTCGTTCCGTTTACTGTGATCGTTGCTGTATTTTCGGTCGACGTTGGCGTAATGGTGGTGCTTGTGGTCGCATTGGAAACGTTGGACGAGTAGTTAGTTATACTGGACGAGAAAGTTGGCGACAACGTGCCTGCGCTAATAGTTAAAGCGCTCAGTGTCGCATTGGTACTGGCAGCACGGATCACGGTGATCGTATACGTTTTGGTCGTCGATCCGTCCTGAGCGGTCACGACGACTTGAATGGTATTAGCGCCGACTGCCAGAGGTATCGTTTGAGCGCTGCCGCTGGTAGTGGTTGCTCCGTTCACGGTTACGGTTGCATTGGCCTGGTTTACGGTTGGCGTGACATTAATACTGCTCACGCTGTTCGCTACGCTTACCGAGTAGCTGGTTGTTCCCGAGGCAAACGACGGAGACAACGTCCCTTGGTTCACAGCCAGACTGCCGAGCGTAGCATCCGTACTTGCGGCCGCAGCGCGGGTCACAGTGATCGTATACGTTTTGGTCGTCGATCCGTCCTGAGCAGTCACGACGACTTGAATGGTATTAGCGCCGACTGCCAGAGGTATCGTTTGAGCGCTGCCGCTAGTAGTGGTTGTTCCGTTCACGGTTACGGTTGCATTGGCCTGATTTACCGTTGGCGTGACATTAATACTGCTCACGCTGTTCACTACGCTTACCGAGTAGCTGGTTGTTCCCGAGGCAAACGACGGAGACAACGTCCCTTGGTTCACAGCCAGACTGCCGAGCGTAGCATCCGTACTCGCGGCCGCAGCGCGGGTCACAGTGATCGTGTACGTTTTGGTCGTCGATCCGTCCTGAGCGGTCACGACGACTTGAATCGTATTGGAGCCGACTGCCAGCGGGATCGTTTGAGCGCTGCCGCTAGTAGTGGTTGCTCCGTTCACGGTTACGGTTGCATTGGCCTGATTTACCGTTGGCGTGACATTAATACTCGTTGCGTTGTTGGGTACACTAACGGAATAGCTTGTCGTTCCCGGAGCAAAAGTCGGGGACAAGGTTCCCTGATTCACTGCCAAGTTGCTCAAAGTAGCATCTGTACTTGTCGCAGCCGCACGGGTAACCGTGAGTGTATAAGTCTTCGTTGTCGATCCGTCTTGCGCAGTGACAACGACCGATATGGTATTGCTGCCGACTGCCAGACCGATCGAACTTGATGCGCTACCGCTGGTCACGGTTGTACCGTTGACCGTTACGGTAGCGTTTGTGCTGGATGTGGTGGGGGTAACGGTAATGCTTGTTGTCGTATTGGCGACGCTTGCCGAATAGCTAGTCGTTCCCGCATCGAATGTAGGAGTTAGCGTGCCCGAACTCAGTGACAAACCGCTTAGATTCGCATTCGTGCTGGCTGCGGCACGAGTGACAGTAATGGTATACGTTTGCGACGTGCTTCCGTCTTGAGCCGTTACGACGACAGGAATGGAATTGCTGCCGACACTTAGCGCTACGGCATGTGCACTACCGCTAGTTGTCGTTGTACCGTTGACTTTAACGGTAGCATTCGCCTGATTTACGGTCGGCGTGACGTTGATACTGTTTACCGTATAAGCAACGGTTGCGGAATAACTGGTTGTTCCTGAAGCAAAGGTTGGCGTAAGAACGCCCTGGTTGATCGCGAGATTGCTGAGCGTCGCGTCCGTTGAAGGGGCCGCGCGAGTGACGTTAATCGTGTACGTTTGCGTGGTCGTTCCGTCTTGTGCCGTAACGACGACAGGAATGGAGTTGCTGCCTACGCTGAGCGATACCGCTTGAGCGCTGCCACTCGTCGTGGTCGTTCCGTTGACTGTAACGGTTGCGTTGGCCTGATTCACGGTCGGCGTCACATTGATGCTGGTCACGCCGTAAGCCACGTTAGCCGTATATGCGGTTGTGCCGGAAGCGAAGGTCGGATTAAGCGTACCCTGATTGATCGCGAGATTGCTGAGCGTCGCGTCGGTCGACGGCGCGATCGACTGGCTTCGCAGTACTCCCGAACCTCCTCCTGCCACAAACAAATTATCGTTCGTGGCGATTCCGTACAAATCCTGATCCGTATTAGGGCTTTCTAACGTCCATGATGTTCCGTTAGATGATACAAGAACAATGCCACTTGAAGATACGGCGCCTCCAACGATTACATATTTGCCTCCGCTGTAACTAATATCGTACAAAGGACTTCCGGAAGAGGCGCTGATGCTTTGCGTGCTCCAAGTCGTACCGTTCGTGGACGTTGCGATCAATCCGTCGCTCGTCGCGTAGAACGTTCCGTTTAAATAACGCACGGAATATAATGAATTTCCGCTGGCAATAGGGCCTCTGCTGGTCCATGTAACGCCATTCGGCGAAGTGTACGTGACGCCGTTATCGCCTACTGCCACGAACAGGCCATTGCCGTATGCAACTCCCAAAAAATTGATTGTGTCCGGTTTCACATTCGTCCATGTTGTCGCATCGGACGAGTAGTACAGATTGCCCGAATTGGCTGCAAGTACGTAAGTGGAATTGCCATAAGCGACACCGCTTATGTTGAAAGCTGTATTGCCTGTACTGTAATTGGTCCAGGTTAAAGCATCGCTTGAAGTATAGACCCTTCCGCTATTACCGGTTAAGACCCATTTTCCGCTCGCGTAAGTCACGTTCAAAAAAGAATCGGTATAGCCTGCGTCCACCGTACGTTCCGTCCAGCTGGAACCATTGGAAGAAGTGACGATTTTACCACCGCCGTCGGTAGCCCCTACCCACATTCCGTTTCCGTAAGCGACTTTATAGATTGGATTTGTAGTATTCGAAGTCAAGGTAGACCATGACGTTGCGGCGGAAGCGTTTCCGCTCAGCCAGACGCTCGAAGTGAAAATAAGCAGTAAAGCGAGCGACAAGCACATAAATCGTTGCATGAAAGAACGTTGACGTTTTCTGAGCATATTTTTAAAACTCCTCTCGAAACTTCATGTACTTGCAACTGCGTCTTTGCAACTTATAATCTTTTGTATCCAAAAAAAGCACGACGTAATAAAAGAATAAATAAATGTACTTCTATTCTATATATTTACAAGTATATTAAACGTTGTGAATTGAATTTGATACCTCTATTTTCGTTTGTTCGTTAATTTTTTTCGTTGAAAACAAAGACGATATCAATACTATATCTATTCGATAGCAGCTTACGTTTTTTGGGGTAATAAAAAAGACATCATTCGCTTATTGTTCATATATGAAGGAGGCCCCACATGTCCAAACAATCAGATACAGCCCATTCCCCCAAACAGCTACAGACGGATATGCATTGGAAAGAAAACATCGTCTACGAAATCTATGTCCGCAGCTTCAACGACAGCAACGGCGACGGAGTCGGCGATCTGCGCGGCATTTTGGAAAAGATCGACTATATCGCCGACCTCGGCGTCACCGCCGTGTGGTTGTCGCCTATCTTCGATTCCCCGAACCGGGACTACGGCTACGACGTGATCGACTACCGCAATATCCACCCTCAATACGGCACGCTGGACGATTTCGACGAACTGCTTCAAGCGCTGCACGATCGGGAGATCCGCCTGATTATGGAGATCGTGCCCAACCATACTTCCGGCGACCATCCGTGGTTCCAAGCCGCGATTAGCGGTCCCGACAACCCTTACCGCGATTACTACATCTGGCGCTCCGGCGACGGCAAAGGCAATCCTCCCAACAACTGGACGTCTTTTCTCGGCGATTCGGCGTGGACGTTGGACGAAAGCAGCGGCGAATACTACTTCCACACGTACGCGTCGCATCAGCCGGATTTGAACTGGGAAAACCCTAAGGTGCGGGAAGAGATCATCGGCGCGCTGGACTTTTGGCTGGAAAAAGGGGTGGACGGTTTCCGGGTCGATACGGCGAACGTGCTGTCCAAAAACACGGACTTCCCGGATACCGACGATACGGAGCGCGTTCAGGGAAGCGGCGAGCACTTTTACAAAAACGGTCCGCGTATCCATGAATACCTTCGGGAAATGCGGGAAAAAGCGTTTTCGCGTTACCCGGTATTCACGTTGGGCGAAGCTTCGCAAGTCGAACTCGAAGACGTGGAAAACTACACCTTGCCGGAGCGGCGCGAACTTGACCTGATCCTGATGATCGAAGCGTCCAAAATCTGCGACGAGCCGAACGATATGTGGCAATCCAAGCCTTGGAAGCTCAGCCATATGAAAGACATCATGCGTAAATGGCTCAAAGACCTGCACGAAGACGCCTGGATCGGCATGTATCTCAGCAACCATGACCATGTGCGCATGGTTTCGTATTTGGGCGACGATCTCGAGCACCGCGAAGCGTCCGCCAAGATGCTGGCCGTGTTTCTGATGACGCTGCGCGGTACGCCCAATCTGCTGCAAGGCGAAGAATTGGGCATGACGAACGCGCATTTTTTCAACAGCATCGACGATATCAAGGAGCAGCAGGCGCTGGCGTATTACGAGCAGAGGGTACATGAAAAAGGCGAAGACCCCGAAACCATTTTAAGACGCGTCCTCGAAAAAAACCGCGACCACAGCCGGACTCCGATGCAGTGGACCGACGAAGCGGGCGCCGGATTCACGACAGGCAAGCCGTGGCAACGCATCAACCCGAACCACTCCGAGATCAACGCCGCCGAGCAGGAAAACGATCCGCACTCCGTGCTGAACCTGTACCGCCGCATGATCAGCTTGCGCCGCGACCATCCCGTGCTGACGCTCGGCACTTACGAACCGGTGCTGGACGACCATGAACATATCTATGCCTATTTGCGCGAAAACGACGACGAACGCTGGCTGGTCGTGCTCAATTTTTCCCGCACCGCCACCGCCTGCGAGCTTCCGGCCGATCTGCGCCAGCAGCTCGAGTCCGCCGACTGCGTAATCGGTTCCGACGATTCCCAAGCCGCTTCTTTTGCTCAAGGCCCGACCGACTTGGACGCTTATGCTTATTTCGTGTTCCGTATTGGTTAGGGCGTGTACGCAAACTCCGCCGGAAGCAGATTTTGCTGAATTTTCGTTCTCGGCAAGGAAAAGTGACGCAGTAGAGGGCGAAAAGGCAGTAAAAGATGCACGTCGCCTGAGTTTGCATACACGGCCTAAAAGAAGCTTTTGGAAAATCCCCCGTCAGGCGCTATACTAACGAAAAGCAAAAGCGCCACCCATCCCAGCCCGAGAGGTGAATCCATTTGAACATACCGATGAACGAAAGCGTTACCGTGCCCGGAATCAGGCGATATTTGAAAACGGCGGAAGATCTTTGGCAGCCGCAGGTAGACTCTTCCATACTGGTTTTCCGGCAGGAAAACGCGGCAGCCGACGAAGCACGGCTGCAAAGCGCATTGGAAGCGACCGAGACGCAAAGAGCGACGTTCGCGGAGCTGGGCGTGTTCGCCGTTCCGGCGAGGCTGGGCCTGCCGCGCGAAGCGCAAAGCGGCGATCTGCTGATCGAGCTGGGCGAAGTGCCCGGAACGCTTCATCCCGAAGCCTATCGGCTGGAGATCGGGGAATATGTCCGCCTTATTGCCGCCGATGACCGGGCAGTGCTGCACGGACTGCGCACGATTCGCCAACTGCTGCTGTCCGCGCGGGGCAAGCTGGCGTACGGAGCGATCGAAGACGAACCGATCTTGGGCGAACGCGCGCTGCATCTGGATATCGGGCGCAAATTTTATCCGCAGGAATGGATTCTGGAACGGATACGCGAAATGGCGGAGCTGAAGCTGAACACGCTCCAACTGCATTTTTCCGAACATGAAGGCTTTACGTTCGAGAGCGAGCGCCACCCCGAGGTGATGTCGGAGCGTTACCTGACCCGGCAACAAATCCTCGAAATCATCGAAGAAGCGCGCAAGCACCGGATCACGCTGATTCCTTCGCTCGACTCGCCGGGACATCTGGATTGGGCGCTGCGAGGCCGTCCGGAATGGCTGCTTCGCAACACGGCCGGAGAAACCGCCAAAGGCGCGCTCGATATTACCAATCCCGAAGCGGTAGCGTTCGTTCGCGATCTGATCGACGAATACGCCGAACTGTTCGCGGACAGCCCGTATTTCCATATCGGCGGCGACGAGTTTATCGACTTCGGCAAGTTCGACGATTACCCGCAGCTCGGCGAGTATGCGCGCGAGACGCTGGGAATCGAAAACGGAACGGGCGCGGACGCGTACGTCGCCTATCTGAACGATGTCGCGGAGCGCCTGGAAGCCGGAAACTTTATCGTGCGCGTCTGGAACGACGGGCTGTACCGCGAAGGCTTGGAGCAAAAAGTCGCGCTCAAACCGTCGATACAAATCACGTATTGGACCAAATGGGACCGGAAAATGGCATTGGCGCAAACGTTTTTGGCCAAAGGGCATCAACTGGTCAACTTCAACGACGCGTATTTCTATTACGTGCTGGGCGAACACGCGGGCTATATTTATCCGACAGGGGCGAAAGTGTACGAAGGCTGGTCGCCGGGCGTGCTGCCGCGTATCGCCGAAGGCGAGCCGCAGGAATGGAGCCTGCCGTACCCCGAAGGGCTGCTCGGCTGCTCGTTCTCCGTCTGGTCGGACAAGCCGCTGATGCAGACGGTCGAAGCGGTAGCGTCCGGCATTCGCGAACCGCTGCGCGCGATGGCGGAAAAAGCCTGGACAGGCGAGCGCCGGTTCGCGAAGTACGAAGACTTTGCCGAAGCTTGCCGCGCGGCGGGATTGCATAGTTAAAAAGAAGCGCAGGAAACCTTCGCCATACTTCGGCTCTGTTCGTCAGCCTTTTTCGGGTACACAATAAAGAACAGGAAAAACGGCGCATCCAAAAAGATGCAGGCGAATGGAGGAACTTATGATGCAAGCCAATCAGAACAACGGTCCGCAAAAGATCGAACTTTCCCCGCAAGCGGATCTGTCGGCGCACTTATCGGGATGGACGCCGATCTCGGCCGCGCTCGGTCACGACGGCAAAGCGTACCTGCTGTCGATCGACGAGCGGCCGGAATCGGAACCGGGGGTAGCTCTTACGAAGCTGAAAACCTGCCCGGCTTACAAAGTGCTGATCGTCGATCTTGGTTTTGCCGATGTCGATTCTGGCCTTCCCGGAGTCGATCGTCCGTCAGTCGACCGTCCTTCAAGCGGCGATCGCGACGATTTGGCCGATCCGGCAACAGCGCAATCCGCGATCCGCGAGATTCTGATCGAAGGCGAATCGTTCCATTATCATTACGTGCAGCCGTTGGGCGACGAACTGCTGGTGGTAGGGGCGAACAGCCGTTATTACGACCGCGACCGGTATGATCTGAACGCCGCCGTATTCGATCATGCGGGCCGCGCGCAGCGCAGGTTTTTGCTCGGCGACGGTGTCCAGCAGGTGCAGACGACCGCGGAAGGCCTGATCTGGACCAGCTTTTTCGACGAAGGCGTGTTCGGCAATCGCGGCTGGGTCCGTCCGGTCGGGGAAAGCGGGCTGATCGCCTGGGATCGCAACGGCATTCGCGTATTCACGAACAGCGAAGCGAATATCGCAGACTGTTACGCGTTGAACGCGGTATCGGACGAAGAAGTGTGGTTTTACTATTACACGGATTTCAAGCTTTGCCGCTTGTCCGGCCCGGCTGCCGTTCCGAACGTGTCTTTTCTCGATCCCGGATTGTCCGGCTCGTCGCTGATCGCGAAGGACGGCGAATCCTTTTTGATGGATAACGGTTACGGCAATTACGGGACGTATACCTTGATGCGGCAAAACGATTCCGGCGCATTGACCGCAGAACGCACGATCGAGTTCGTCAAGCCGGACGGCGAACGGATCGAACACGGGATGCGCGACGCGCGCGGCGGACAGATCTTGCTGTTCGAGGAGAATAAGCTGTATCGGTTTGCGTTAAACGAATAACGGACTCGGTCATGATTTTTTCGCGCACGATCCGTATTCCTATCTTCGTAGGCGTATCCATATCCGACTGTGATCCCGATCGCGGGCATTCGTTCGCGGTCGGGATTTTTGGCGTATTCGGCCCGGCGACGTACCCGCTGCTTGCGCGCCTCCCCATTTGTGCAAAAAAATTCTCCCCGATGTGCATTGTTTCCCGGAAAAGTCGCGGATAGAATGAGGAACAGATCAGTGAGAATGAAACTCAATTGGGGGATGGACAGAATGACACAGAGACAAAAAGCAGCGATCAAAACCGGGGCGTTAGCCCTGATTCTGGCGTTCGGCACGGCTTTGGCGGGATGCGGTTCGAACGCCGATACGCCAAACGCGGCAGCCGGAGAAGATTCTTCGGCCGCAACCGCCGTCGGCGAAAGCGGTACTTCGGCGACGTCCGCGGACAGCGCGAACGAAACGTCGGCCGAAACCCGCGTCGTCAAAGGCGAGTTCGGCGACGTGACCATTCCGGCGCATCCGAAGCGTCCGGCCGGCATTTACCTGGAAGACTACATGGTCGCGCTCGGCGTGACGCCTGTCGTGCAGTGGTATCATCCGAGCTGGGGCATTCAGGATTACCTGAAGCTCGATGTGCCGCAGTTCGATATCTCGGGTAGTCCGGAAGCGCTGCTGGCGCAGCAGCCGGATCTGATCATGGTCGACGGTGGCGTGGATCAAGCGGGATACGAGACATACTCGAAGATCGCGCCGACGTATCGGTTGCCGGAAAGCGTTCTTCAGGATTCCAAGCAGATTCTGCTCGCCGTCGCCGACGCGCTGGGTATCCCGGAAAAAGGCCAGGAAGTGCTGGACAAGTACGAGCAGATCGTAGCCGACGACAAAGCGAAGCTGGAAGAAACGGTAGGTGGCGAGACGGTCGCGGTGCTGCGCCTGAACGGCGGCGACAAAACGCTGGCGCTGTTCGGCATCAAAAACCGCTACACCGGCTCGTTGTACAGCGAACTCGGCTTGACGCCGCATCCGCTCGTGGGCGAGATGGAAGATTACCAACAGATCATTTCCGAAGAAGGATTGGCCGACCTCGACGCGGACCATATCTTCATTTTCCCCGCCAGCGGCGATTGGGATTCGGAAGAGAACAAAGAAGCGGAACAAATCATGGACCGCGCAGTCTGGAAATCGCTGAAAGCCGTGCAAAACGATCACGTCTACGTGGTCGAACGCTCCTACTGGCAGTCTGGCGGCATCCAGGCCAATATGTTGAAATTCGAAGACGTGATGAAGCATCTGGCTCCGTAAAGGGAGGCAGCGGTCAGAGATTGAATGCTTGAGAATTAGAAGCTTCGGGATATAGGTTTTGGAAAAAATCCAAATAGAACGAGCCGCCAGAGCACTTCCGGCGGCTTGTTTGCGCGTGGGAGAGTTACATTTTTATGACGCTGACGCTGACGCTGACGCTGACGCTGACGCTGACGCTGACGCTGACGCTGACGCTGACGCTGAATCGCTAGGTTGTATCATTCTTGCTTATCGGCAAGAATTTACTTGCCAGTTTACGCGTTTGACCCGCATTCCTGCTAAAAAGCAACAATTCGCCTTTTATACCGCGCGTTCAAGCTTTTATCGCCGAAATTGTTGCTTATACGCAGGAATGAACGTTGAATCGGCTTAGTGGATAAGAAATTATTGCCAATATGCAGCAATGGATGCTGAACGGGCGCATCTGATCAGGAATTGTTTTCGATATGCACGAACGGTTTCTGCCTCATGTCCGAATCAGGCAAATTTGTAATCTCATCTGTAGCCGATAAATGCGAATATCCATTTAATTTTTGCGAATCAGGGAATATTGAACATATAAATGCAGATATCCAGTTAATGCTCGGCTTTTTTGGTTGGCGCGACTTTTTTTGGCTCGATTAACTGGATATACGTATTTATTTTCGGCTCGAACGGAAACGAAAACAAACGAACTGGATATTTGCAGTTATTTTGCGAATAGGGACTTAAGAGTAAGAACGGTCGTCGATATGCCGGACCTTTAGTTTTAATTGTTCTTTTTTATCCGATTGCCGTATGAACGCGAAAAAGGTATACTAACGCCAGACATCAATGAGAACGATTATCAATAAAAGGTGGGCTGGCCGGTGGAGCGTGTGCCTTGTACGTATATATTCACGGAAATTCGATATGAAGAAGTCGGTCCGGACAAACCGCAAGATGCGGTCGTTCCGGCTGCGACGACGGTCGGCGGGATCGAAAAGGATCGCGATCCGCTCCCGGTCCATTCCGAAACGACGGCGGAATCGCATCCGCTGGTTACAGCGGAAGAGCGCGACCCGCTCTCGTTCCGCTTGGAAGAGCCGACGGAATCGCGTCCGATCATCCTGACGGGAGAGCGCGATTCGCGTCCGGTTATGGCGGACGGCGAGTTCGAAACGAGCGACGACAAGATGGAAACGAAGAAAGTCGAAACGACGAAGATCGAATCGACGCAGACCGACGCGATGGAGCTGTGGGTTGTGGTCGGCGGCAGCGGAACGGTCGAAGCGGCCGGGCGCTCGTGGCCGCTCCGGCGCGGCCAATTATTGCTGGGGGCGCTTCGCGGCGCAGCGCCGAAGCCGCTTGCAACGGCGCGCGCGGATAAGCGCGGCGCGGACAGCCGCTTTGCCGATTCGGGAGGGGCGCCGGAAAAGGCGGCGCTGAAGCTGTATCGGCTGGGCTTTCGCGCACTGGACGTTCGCGGCGATGCGCTGCCGCCGGATCAGGCGCTGCCGTTTGTCGGCGCGGCGGAGATGGCGCCGTTCTCGTTTTGCGCGGAGCGGGCGCAGCGCCTGCACGAACAGCGCGATCTTTCGGGCGCGGCGGCCGCTTTGGAACGGCAGATCGCGTTCCAGGAGCTGCTGCTTGCCGCTGTTCGTCGGCACGACGAACGCCCCTCGTCCGGGGGCGAAGGCAGAAGCGGGACAAGCGGCGTTCCGCCGACGCCGGATAGCCGCGAAGCGGTCAAGCGCTCCGTGGCGCGCATGGAAAACGAATACCGCGAGCCGCTGACGGTCGAAGCGTTGGCGGCTTCGGCGGGCATCGGGCGCTGGGCGTATACCCAGCTTTTCAAACAGATCACGGGCAAATTGCCGCTCGATTACCTCAACGAAGTCCGCATCAAGCAGGCCAAACGGCTGCTGCTCGCGACGGAAGACCGGCTGGGCGAGATCGCCCAGCGCGTCGGCTTCAGCAGCGAATATTACTTCAGCCGCCGCTTCAAGCAAGCGGCCGGCTTGTCGCCCGGCCGCTACCGGCGCTTGCAGCGCCGGGAAGTGCGCGTCTTCGCGCCGTACCTCGAAGACGCCCTTCTCGCGATCGGCATCGTGCCGATCGCGCAGTACAGCCACCGCGCCTGGGGCGTGCAGGAGTACCTGCCGCTCGGCGGGGTGCCCGCGTTCGACGTCGCGGACGGCACGCGCGAAGACCTCTCGCGCCTCAACCCCGAACTGCTGCTGTTCGACGACGGCTTCGAACGCTGGAGCCTCGACCGCCTGTCCGGCGTCGCGCCCCGCCTGATGCTGGAGCAGCCGGGCGAAGCCTGGGCGGACAAGCTGCGCGGCACGGCCGCGCTGTTCGGCCGCGAAGCCGCGGCCGAAGAAGCGCTGCGCCGCTACAGCGAGACGACGCGCGAGTCCCGCGCGTCGTTGGCCGCCGTTCCCGGCGGCTCCGCTTCGCGCGGCACCGTGATCTGCCTGCGCGTGACCGCGCGGCATATCATGGCTTACGCGGAGCGGGCCGGCTATACCGGGCCGGTGCTGTACGGCGCGCTCGGCTTGCGGCCGCCGGAAGCGCTGCGGCGGCTGCCGGACGACCAGCGTTTCCTGTCGCTGCGGCCGGAAGAGTTGGCGGCGCTGAACGCCGACCATCTGTTTGTCGTGTTCGACAAATCGGAGAACGCGTTCCCCGGCGAAGAGCGAACGCTGCTCCGGCATCCGTGCTGGCGGAATCTGCCTGCGGTGCAAGCGGGCAGAGTGTACGAGACGGACTTTTTCGCCTGGATGAATTACGGCGTGCTGGCGAACGACCGCAAAATTCGGGACGTCATGCGCGTGTTGCGCTGACCTCCTTTTTCCCCCGCCGCAAAGCCCGTTTTCCTTGTCTTTACGGCGTTCGGCCGCCTCCGCAAAAAAAGTCAATGCCCGGAAATTCGCGCTTTCGGCGGCGGATTTCCGGGCTTTTTCCTTATCCGATCCTGCTTGAATCCGTACTCCTTCAGCCATCCGCCGCCTGAGCTTTTCCCCGCGCAAAAAGCGTCGATTGCCGGAAATCCGCCGCTTCCGTATGCTGTCGGTAACCGCTCCCCAAGCAGCGAAGCGTTAACGCTCAAAGCGGAAAACCAGAAAACGGAGGTGGAAAAGACATGGCATCCCGAACCCAGGCAGCCGGCGAAAGAAATATTGAAACCGCATACAAAGAAAGCCCGGCCGCGAAGCGCGGGCGCAGCGTATGGAACGGCATCAAGCGCGACCGCTACCTGTACCTGCTGGCGCTGCCGGGCATGGTCTTTTTCCTGTTGTTCAAGTACGTGCCGATGTGGGGAATCCTGATCTCGTTCCAAAATTATTCGCCGTATCAAGGCATGTGGGCCAGTCAGTGGGTAGGTTTCGAGCATTACATACGCTTCTTTTCGAATCCCGATTTCCTGATTCTGTTCCGCAATACGATGGCGATCAACCTGCTGTCGCTGATTTTCTTTTTCCCGCTGCCGATCCTGCTCTCGGTCATGATGAACGAGCTGCGCGGCGCCAAATTCCGCAAAACGATCCAGTCGATCGTCTACCTGCCGCATTTTCTGTCGTGGGTCATCATCGTCGGCATCACGTTCCTGCTGCTGTCGACGGGCGAAGGCATCATCAACCAACTGCTGGCCGCCGCCGGATTGGGCAAGATCGACTTTTTGACCAATCCGAATTATTTCTGGGGGCTGCTGACGGTACAGTCGATCTGGAAAGACGCCGGGTGGGGCACCGTGCTGTTCCTGGCCGCGATGGCGAGCATCGATCCTCAACTCAACGAAGCCGCCAAGATCGACGGAGCGGGCCGGTTTCGCCAGATCTGGCATATCACGCTGCCCGGCATCCGTTCGGTCGTGATCATTTTGCTGATCCTGCGGATCGGGCATATCATGGACGTCGGCTTCGAGCAGGTGTTCCTGATGATGAACGGCGCGGTATCCGACGTCGCCGACGTGTTCGACACGTACGTGTACCGGCTCGGCATCAAGCAGGGCCAGCTCAGCTTCAGCACGGCGGTCGGCGTGTTCAAGTCGATCGTGGGCCTGATTCTCGTGATCGGAGCCAACAAACTCGCGAAAAAGTTCGGCGAAGACGGCGTTTATTGACGGCGCGCCGGACTTGAAGCGAAAGGAGGAAACCGAAAATGGTCGAACATAAAGGAGACCGAACGTTTAACGTCGTCAATATGCTGCTGCTGACGGTGATCGGCTTGGTCACGCTGTTCCCGATGTATTACGTGCTGGTCGTCTCGTTTACCGATCCGTCGGAGTTTATCCGCAACAAAGCCACGCTTTTTCCGCAAAAATGGAGTCTCGATTCCTATCGATATCTGCTGTCGACCGACGCGTTTATCCGGGCGATCGGCAACAGCGCGTTTTTGGCTACGGTCGGCACCGCGCTAAGTCTGCTGGTCACGTCGTGCCTGTCCTACGCGCTGTCGCGCAGGCGGCTGCAAGGACGGCGGTTTATCCTGCTGCTGATCTTGCTGACGACACTGTTCAATCCGGGCATTATCCCGCCGTACCTGCTGATTCGCGACTTGCATCTGATCAACAGCATCTGGTCGCTGATTTTGCCGGTGCTGACGAGCGGGTGGTACGTGCTGCTGATGAAAGGCTTTTTCGACAGCATCCCGCCGAGTCTCGAAGAAGCCGCGCGGATCGACGGCTGCAACGATATCGGCGTGTGGTGGCGCATCATCCTGCCGCTGTCGCTGCCGTCGCTAGCCGCGTTCGGTTTGTTTTACGCGGTCGCGTATTGGAATACCTTTTTCACGGCGCTGCTGTATATCAACGATTTCAACAAACAACCGCTTCAGGTGCTGCTGCAAAACATGCTGATCGACTCGTCGACCGCATCGGGAGGAACCGCCGCCGCCGAGATGACCGCCGAGCAGCAGATTCCCGCGGAAACGCTCAAAATGGCGGCGGTCGTTATCGCGACGGTGCCGATTCTGATGGTGTATCCGTTTTTGCAAAAACATTTCGCCAAAGGCGCCATGGTCGGTTCCGTCAAAGAATAAAAAGAACCGCAAGCGCAGTCGGCGACTATTCCACACTCAAAGGGGAGATCTGAGCATGAGCAAAAAAAGAACAGGCATCCGAGCGCTCTTGGCGGCCGTTGCAACGCTGTCGCTGCTGACCGCGGCTTGCGGCAGCGGCAACTCCGCGTCGGGCGTGCCGGAAGACGGAAGTCCGCTGCCGGTCAGCATCATGTCGATGTATTTTACGCCCGAACCGCCCGGACCGGACAACGTCGTGGTGCAAGAGTTCGAAAAGCGCACCAACACCGATCTGAATATCACGTGGGTATCGCCCAACAGTTACGGAGACAAAGTCAACGTGACGCTCGCTTCGGGCGATATGCCGGATCTGATGCTGGTCGACGACGCGTTCTCGGCGCAGCTTCGCACGATGGTGCAGCAAGGCGCGTTCTGGGATCTGACCTCGTATATCGACGATTACCCGAATTTGAAAAAGTTCCCGGAAGCCTCGTGGATCAACACGAAGCAGGCGGACGGGCAAAACTATGGCATCCCGCGCGTGCGTCCGGTGGACGGCGGATCGTTTCTTTTTTTGCGCAAAGACTGGCTGGATAACCTGAACATGGACGTGCCGCAAAGTACCGACGAGCTGTACGAGACGCTGCGCGCGTTTACCGAAGACGATCCGGACGGCAACGGGCAGAATGATACGATCGGCTTCACCGGTCTGGTCACGCAAAGCAATATGGGCAGCTACTCGGGCATCGTGAGCGCTTTTACGCAAAGCAACGGGGATTGGAAAGACGTGGACGGCAAGCTGGTCAACGTCAATCTGCTCCCGGAAATGCGCGACGCGCTGGAGTGGCTCAGCAACGCGTACGCGGACGGCCTGATCTCGGAAGACCTGGCCGTGCTCAAAGAAAGCCAGACCAAAGACCAACTGAACGCGGGCCGCGCGGGCGCTTCGCAAAACACCGTCGAAGCTTCGTGGGAACCGACGGAAGCCCAGCGCAAAAGCAACCCGGACGCGGATTTCTTGCCTCTGGTGTCGCTGAACGGCTACGTGAACAAAGACGGCGGATTTTTCGGCATGTTCCTGATTCCCAAAAGCGTGCCGGAAAACAAAATGAAAAAGCTGCTCGAACTGATGGATTACGGCGCGTCGGAAGAAGGCGGAACGCTGGCGAGCTACGGGCTGGAAGGCGTGCATTACACCGAAGAGAACGGCATCAAAACGGTGACCGAACAAGCCAAAACCGACATCGTCGCTTCGCAGGCGCTCGGCCAGATTTTTATCCAGTACGACAAATATCTTCGGGCTTACCGCAGCGGCATGCCGCAAGACGTGTTCGAACGCAACAAAAAGATCGTCGACGAACGGGAAAAAATCAGTCTGCCGGACAAAGCGATCGGTCTGTACTCGGAAACGAACGTATCGGCCGGACCGGAGCTGGCAAAAGACATTCAGGACATCAAAACCAAGATCGTGCTCGGCAAACTGCCGTTGTCGGCGTGGGACGAGTTCGTCGAGAAGCTGAAGACCCATACGGATCTGCAAAAAATCACGGAAGAGTTAAACGAAGCTTACGCCAAACGCCAATCGGCTTCGTAAACGGTTGCGGTTGGGAGACGACTTCCCTTAAAATGGGAGGCGATGATAGACAGGCAAACCGGAAAAGGGGCGAACGCGATGGCAAGCATCCGGGAATGGGCAAAAAAGCTGCCGGGCAGACGAAGCCGGGAAGGGCGAGGGCGCTTTTATCGCTACAGCCTGATTTTGGCGTTGTGCATGGCGAGCATTCCGACGGCGGTGATTGCTCTTTCCTCCTACGCGCTCGGGACGGCACATGTCGAGCGACAGGTGATGAACAGCCACCGGACGCTTGTGGAACGTTCCTCGGCCCGACTGGATGATTTGTTTACGCAGCTTGAGTTGTCGGCCAGCCAGTGGTCGCTCGATCCGAGATTGGGCGCCGATTTGAAACGGGCGAATCTGACGTTGGAATATGACCGTACGAACGAGCTATACAGCTTTCTTGGTCTGATGAAAGCCACGTATCCGCGTTTGGAAGAAGCACGTTTGTTACTGAACCGCAGCGAGCCCTTGTTGTTATCGGAATGGGGCGGTGTGCAGAGAATTCCTTTCGGCGAGGAAAGTAAACGGTTTCAAAACTTGGTGGAAGATAAAAGGGATATGTATTGGACGGAAGATTTCCATTGGACCGCATCCGATGCAGGTTCGGTCGTGCTGGTGCGCAAGCTGCCGGGCTACGGTCCCTCTTACGGTGCATTGTTGCTCAGTTTGAACCGCATGAAGCTGGAAACGTTTGTGCGCGAAGCCGCGTTTGACGAAAAAGGTTCTTCCTATCTGTACGCCGAAAACGGCCAGCCGATCATCCGCGTATCGGAAGGGATGCCGGAAGATCAAAGATTCGAGCAGACGCTTCGGCAACAGTTGGATGATCGGATCGACGCCGGGGCAAGCGGAAGCGACTCGTATCTGTTCAAATGGCAAGGCCAGACCTATTCGGCTTCGTACAGCACGTTGGAACGATCCGGAACGGTGTGGACGTATGCGACCGTCTCGCCGCTCGAAGCGTTGACCCGTCCGGTCGTGCTGCTGTCGCGTTCGCTGCTCAGCGTCAGTCTGGCCGGCATGGGGCTTGCGCTGGTGCTGGCCTGGTTTGCTTCGCGCCGCTTGCACCGCCCGATCCGGCAGTTGGCGGAAGCGTTAGGCGAAGCGGACGGTTTCGCTGGGCATGTCAGCCCCGAAACCGCAAGTAGCGGAAAAAGAAGATCGGCTATGGCTGACGCGGACGGCTTGTTTTCGAACCGTGTATCGTCTGACGTCCTTCCTTATGACGAGCTGCGCTCGATCGAAAACAGTTGGAAAGGGCTGGCCGATGCCAAACGAGAAGCCGAGCGGCGATTGGAGCAGACGTATCCCGAACTACGGGCCGGCTTTTTGCTGCAATGGATGCAAGGCCATTATCGCTCGCTTCGCGAAGGCGGGTTGCTATCCAGATTGGAGCGTTTCGGTTGGCGGCTCGAACAAGGCGAACGGTTGGCTGTATTTTTGCTGCGGGTGGGCGTCTTATCCCCGCCGGAATCGCAGTTCCGCGAAGAAGACGAGTTGCTGATGACGTTCGCCGCGGCGAACGTGGCGCGCGAGTTTATCGACGGGTGCTGCGAGCGGGCGGAGATTGTGAATTTTCATGACGGGAGCGTAGCGGTGTTGGTTCCGATCGCGGAGACGGATATCGGAGAAAAAGCGGCTATGAAAAAAACTTCGCACGATATGGCCGACACATTGCGCGCTGTGCTGCGGCTTCGAACGGTTTTGTGTACCGGCGAAGCGGCTGGGATCATGGATGTGCCGGAATTGCTGCAAGCGCTGCGAAGCGCGCTGCGCGGCATCCCGGCTACCGAATCGTGCCGCGTGCTGCATCTGGACGAGTTGCTGCCTGGTACGGTCGGCGGGACCGCTTATCCGTTCGCTTTGGAAAAAGAGCTTCTGCAAGAAATTCGGCTGGGCCGAACCGACGAAGCGGCACGATTGGTCCGCGAGTTCGTCGTGAGATTATCGGAACGTACGTCTTCCGAGTCCGAGCTGCACGAAGGCACGCTTCAATTGCTTGGCAGTCTACTGCACGTGGCGCTCGAAAACGGCGTTCGTCTGGAAGCGGCCGGTCTTTATGAACGATTGCTTGAACTGCGTAGGCCGGAAGCCGTCGTGGATTTCCTGCGTTCGCGAGTGCTGGAGCCTTACGGACAGGAGCTTGAAAAGCGGCAGGGCATCGAAGCCGACCGTTTGGCGGAAAAGGTGCGGGACGAGCTGGAGCATGACTATACAGCGGATTTTTCGCTTGAACGCTGCGCCGAACGCTTCGGCGTCAGCCCGTATACACTCAGTCGTTCGTTCAAGCAGACATACAATCAGACCTTCGTCGATTACGTCATGAATCTGCGTCTGGAACGCGCTCGCGAGCTACTGCGCACGACCGATCTCAAAGTCAACGAGATCGCCGAAGCGGTTGGTTACCGGCCGTCGTATTTTATCCGCTTGTTCCGCAAGCAGGAAGGCATGACGCCGGGACAGTATCGGACGGAGAAAAGCGGATAGCCGGCTTGAACGCGAGGCAGCGGCGGGCATTCGATTTTCGGGGCTTGCCTACTCTCGCGTGAGGCCGCTTCGCGATCACACAGCAATTTGAACGATCGGAGGATCGTATGCAGCTCAAAAAATATCCGTTTCCGCGAAGGACGCTTAGAGCGAGCCTTTTAGGAAACGGATATTTTTTATGAATTCAGCTCGTGATTCATAGCTTAATCCCAAAGTTACCGAAGTTTTTTGCTAAGACCGAATTTCCCGGCTGCTATCCGAAAATTTCACCGAAACTTCGATATCCCGATCGTAGTTGCCGAAGCCGCGGCCGAACAGGCTGACGCCGCCGGGATTGGCGGCATCGGATCGGCTTTCGATACGCAGCGAAATATCGCGGCCCTTTGAGGCAGAGGCGTTCCCGGTGTCATTCGTCTTATTCTTCCCCGTACTGCCCGGTGCCGAAATGCCAAGATCAGCCGCCGTGACGTCCGACAGCTTCAGCCCGTCCATGAACGTGCCGTCTTCGCGAACGGACAGCGTCTTCAGCAGACCGTATTGGCTGCTTTGCTCGTCCCACCATTCCGGCGTATATAATCCTCGCGTACCGCCGAAGTTACCCGGGCATACCCACGTTCCGACATGTACCCCGCCGAGATGGAAAGAGATATCCGACGGCCAATTCGCGTTGTAGCCAGGGGCTTCCGAGCCAAGTTCCAACGTGACCGAGATTTCGCGTACGCTTTGCGTACCCACGAGATAATTGGGAATCCGATATTCCACATAGCCAGCCCCGTACCAGAGATGCCGGGCTCCGACATGCTGCGGATCGGCGAAGTAGCGGGGATCGTCCATCATCCCGATCAGCCGCTTGTCCGAAGCTAGGCCGCAGGTTGGCTGTACTTCGTGATCCACGTATTGGCCGACCGGAATGGAGACAGCGTAGGCGCTTCGCTGCTCTTCCGAAGGACGCGAACGAAAATTCAAGATGAGACTGTCTACCGCCAAACTACACAGCTTGCGGCGTCCACGCGTTCCGGTGACGCTTTCCGACGTAAGCAATCCTGCGCTTTCCATTTTCTGAACGTGCTTGGTGACGATTGCGGACGACAGCTCCAGCATTTCGGCCAACTCGCCGACGCTCATCGGACGCTCACCGAGCAGCTCGATCATACGCACGCGGGTTTCGGAGGCGAAACATTCGAGGAGAGGCATGTTGTTGAGGGTGACGGGAATATTCATCGTTTTCTCCTTTTCATATGGAAGATCCTGTTGGCATAAGCGTGGGCGGCTGCGGGGAGTTCTTGTTTCGGTCGCGTGTTGAAAACGGAAAATTTCGATTGAATACTTGTAAGGTTATTTTCCGTTTTCAAAGGCGAACATTCCATTCCTACACAAGAACTCCCTACGCCTTGGGCTTGCGCGAACAATCGTCTCTTTCAAAATCGAAAAGCTCGATTGGGCAAAGGGAAAGGCAAAAGGACCACAACCTAAAATCTAAAATCATAACAAGATACGAAAAGATTATATAACTTTAAAGTTAACTTATCAACTTATAGTTGACTAGAATAAGTGTATCAGGCATACTATTTTCGAAAGATGTAAGCGTTATTTTTATAACTCAAAAGTTAATAAAAAGGGAGCGATAAAAATGAGCACGACGCAGGGGACGGATAGCAGGGGACAGAGCGAGCAAGTGAACAAGGAACAAGGAATGTACAGAGCGGAGTACCCGAGGCCGCAGTTCGTACGGGAATCGTGGGTGAATTTGAATGGGGAATGGGAGTTTGCGTTCGACGATGATCATGTTGGGGCGAAGCAGGAATGGTCGCAGGGAGACAAAGCTTTTGAGCAAAAGATTCAGGTTCCGTTTGCTTTTCAAAGTCAATTAAGCGGGATCGCAGATCCTGATTTTCATGACAATGTCTGGTATCGGCGGGAGTTTGAGGTGCCGGAGAGCTTTGCGGGGAAAAAGGTGCTGCTGCACTTCGGGGCGGTCGATTACGAAGCGAAGGTCTGGGTGAACGGGGTTTTCGTGGTGCGGCACGAAGGTGGGCATACGCCGTTTAAAGCGGACATTACGCACGCGCTGCGCACAGACGGAACGCCGAATACGCTGGTCGTGCAAGCGCTGGACGAAAGCCGCAATCTGGAACTTCCGCGCGGCAAGCAATTCTGGAAAAAGGACTCGGCGAGCATTTTCTACACGCGCACCACGGGCATTTGGCAGACGGTATGGATGGAGGCGGTAGCACCAGTTTATCTGGAAAAGGTCAAAATCACGCCGGATATGGACAAGCGCTGCGTGGAGATCGTGCCTTATATCGCGAATTTTGCACCAGGTTCAGACCTGCGCCTGCGCGTTTCGATTTCTTTTAAAGGACAGCCGGTAACGGAGCAGACGTATTCGATATCCAGCCGTACCGTGCGCCACACGATCGGATTGCCTAACTTCAACTTCCACGAACGCGAGACCTGGTGGTCGCCGGAGAATCCGAGCTTGTACGATATTTCGTTTACCCTGATCGAAAACGAGGCAGAGACGGACCATGTCAACAGCTATTTCGGGATGCGTAAAATCTCGATCGACGGCGGCAAGCTTTGTTTGAACAACGGTCCGTATAAAATGAAGCTGGTGCTCGATCAAGGTTACTTCCCGGATGGCAACCTGACGCCTCCAAGCGATAAAGACATCCGGCGCGACGTGGAGTTGACGAAGGAAATGGGCTTCAACGGCGCGCGCAAGCACCAGAAGCTCGAAGATCCGCGCTATCTGTATTGGTGCGATGTGCTTGGACTGCTGGTGTGGAGCGAAGCGGCCAATGCGTATACCTATTCGGACGAATACGTGGAGCGTTTCAATCGGGAGTGGATTGAGTCGATCGACCGCGATTACAACCATCCGTCGATCGTCGTCTGGGTGCCGCTCAACGAAAGCTGGGGCGTGCCGGATCTGGCGCGGGACAAGGTTCAGCAGCATCATTCCGAAGCCCTCGTTTACCTGACGAAGTCGCTTGATCCGACGCGTCCCGTAATCTCGAACGACGGCTGGGAGCACACGACGAGCGATCTGATCACCATTCACGACTATGAGTGGCAGCGAGAAGTGCTCGAAGAACGTTACGACGACGCGCAAAAAGCACTCAGTCTGATCCCTGGCGGCCATCCGATCATCGCTTACGGCTATTCGTACCGTGGCGAGCCGATCCTCGTTACGGAATTCGGCGGCATCGCGTACAAAAAAAGCGACTGGGAAGGCTGGGGTTACTCCGGCGCGTCCAGCGACGAGGATTTCGAGCAGCGTTTGCTTAACGTGATCGACCCGCTACTCAAGTCGGAGTTGGTGCAAGGGTACTGCTATACGCAGTTGACCGATGTCGAACAAGAGATCAACGGGCTGTTAACCTATGATCGGGTGCCGAAGATTCCGCTGGAAACCATTCGCAAGATCAATGAAGGACGCGCATAGATCGAAATTCAAAAAAAGCTCTGTTCGTAAACAACCTACGGGATTCGTCTCAGTAGGTTTCCTTAACGAACGGAGCTTTTTCTATGGATTTCAAACTATTCGGGTGTCTGCCGTGTTAACCTTTAATAAGAGATAAAGGATTAGAGAAGCCGTGAATGACAAAAATACAAAACGGAGGAGTTGCAGGTGTCGGAATCCGAAACGAAACGATCCGCTGTGTCGAAACGTTTTTTGAATACGGAAGATCCATTGCTGAACGAGCAAGAAACCGAACAGTTGCAAGCCGCTGTGCAGCTCCGCCGCGAAGGCCAAGGCGAAGAAGCGCGGCTGCGGATGCTGGAGCTGCTGGAAGAGTTCGGCGAATCGGCCAAGCTGTTATATGAACTGGCTTCCACGCACGACAATCTGGGGCTGGAGCGGCAAGCCGTTCCGTATTACGTCCGCAGCCTAGAAATGGGGCTTGGCGAGCCGGATCGCGCGGAAGCGCTGCTGGGACTGGGAAGCACGTATCGTACGCTGGGCAAGTATGAACAAGCGGAACAGGTGCTGCGCGCGGCGGTCGTCGAATACCCTCAGCATCGGGAGCTGCATGTGTTTCTGGCGATGGCGCTGCACAACCTGGGCAAGCATGCCGAAGCGATGGCGTTATTATTGAAAGAAATTGCCGATCATTCGAGCCATATAGGGGTACAGAGTTATCAGAGGGCGATTGCTTTTTACGCGGATCGTCTGGATGAGGTCTGGGATTGAAAAAAGAGTGCAAAGGAGGTCGCTGATCCATGCAGGAAAAATCGAAACCGTCCTATTCCGGCGAAGCCGGAGCTGCCGAAGGCCACAAGCGTCCCGATCCCCGCGGCATCCCGGTTGAAAATGAAGTGGTGAAACCGCAAATCGACATCGCGAATCCTAAAGGACAGGATTTAGCCTCTATTTTGGAAGCGGCTTCCGGTTGGAAAAGTTCCAAAGAACCGCTGCCGCAGCGTCAATTAAAGCCTTTGGAACTCAAGCTGCGGATGAAAAAAGGCGAGAACGAAGACGTGCCTACCGCCTCGGAAAACGCCAACCGTAACGCGCTCAGCCATAATGCGGCGCACGACCGGGAAGAAATCACGGATGAAGACTTGCTGGAGCTGACGATCGAGCAATTCAAAGAAAAATTGCAAAGCGGTCGCTGGACCTGCGTGCAATTGACCGAAGCCTATATGGAGCGGATCCAAAAGCTGGACGGAAAGCTGAATGCGGTGCTGGAGATCAACCCGGATGCCGTAGCGCTTGCGAAGCAGCTGGACGATAACTTCGACGAACTGGGCTCTTTGCCGCTGTACGGCGTGCCGATTCTGCTCAAAGACAATATCGATACCGCGGACCGCATGGCGACGGCAGCCGGTTCGTTGGCTCTTCAAGGCCGCCGCGCCAAGCAGGATGCTTTTGCGGTAGCCAAGCTGAGAGACGCGGGCGCGATCTTGCTGGGCAAAGTCAATATGACGGAATGGGCCAACTATATGTCGCGGGACATGCCGTCCGGGTACAGCTCGCGAGGCGGGCAAACGCATAATCCGTACGGTGATTATCCGGTCGGCGGATCAAGCAGCGGGAGTGCCGTCGCCGTCTCCGCCAACTTTTGTCTTGGCGCGATCGGTTCGGAAACGTCCGGCTCGATCGTCAACCCGTCTGCTTATCTATCGGTTGTGGGGATCAAGCCGACGGTGGGCCTGATCAGTCGCAGCGGGGTGGTTCCGCTGACACTGACCCAGGACACGTTGGGCCCGATCGCCCGAACGGTGCTCGATGCCGCTCTGATTCTGGAAGCGATGGCTTTTGGCGACGAAGCGGACGCCTGCACGCTGTTGCCTCAGCGTCCGATCTCTTTTTTGCCCGGCCGCGACGTGCTGCCTGCCCGGCTCAAAGTCGGCGTAGCCAAGCCGTTTACGGACGAACTCGACGAAGAAACGGCAGCCGTATTCGAACAGGCATTGATCGGTTTAAAAGCCGCGGGTATCGAAATCGTACGCGATTTGGAGCTGCCGACTTACAACGACGAATGGGACGGAACCGTGATGCGCCGGGAGTTCAAGAGTGCAATAGACGCTTTTCTCGCCGCGCAACCTGAAGGTGCCGTACCTGCGAACCTGGGCGAAGTGATTGCTTTTAACCGGGAACATGGAAGCGAATGCTTGCGTTACGGCCAGCACTTGCTGGAAGAGGCCGAGCAGGACGGCGGCAGCCTGGAGGATGAGGAGTACCTCGCAAGCAAAGAGCGCGGCGTTCGCCGTGCAGGCGAGGAAGGGATCGACTTGGCGCTGAGTCAGTATGAAGTTCATGCGCTGGCCTTTGCCGATTCTTCCGGTGCCGATCTGGCCGCTCGCGCAGGGTATCCGTTGGTATCCGTGCCTGCCGGCTATACGCAATCAGGCCGGCCCGTCGGCCTGATGTTATCCGGAACCGCAATGTCCGATCCTTTGCTGATCGAGATCGCGTATCGCTTCGAACGGGCTACGAAGAAGCGGAAGTCGCCAGAGACTTCTTTGTCGGAAGCAACCTCGTAAGTGAAGCTTTAGAGGAGGGGACAATATGGAGAGAGAGAAAGAAACTGTCGAGCACGAATCGGTACCGGAAGCTTTGCTCTATACGCCTCGTATGCAGATCCGAAGGTTTGTGCAGAGCGAATGGATGCGTCTGTTGGCTTATTTGCAAGATGACGGCATTGCGGACAGCTTCCCGGAAGGCGCTTATACGGAGCAGCGACTGCGCGATATGGCGGCTGATCCGTATTTGTACGCGTTGGTTTCGGAAGACGACGACGAAGTGATGGGGCACGCATTTTGCCGACCCGGCACCCAGCCGCTGACAGGAGAACTGGGTGTAGGCATTCGTTCGGATTACCGTAGACATGGATACGCCAGCGAAGCGTTCCGGGCGCTATTGGGTCATTCGTTCGGCGAACTCGGCTTGCATCGATTGACGGTGACCTGCCCGCCGGAAAATCTGGCTTTGCGTGCGCTGCTGGAGAAGATGGGCATGCGGATGGAAGGTTTTTTCCGTCAAAGTTTACCGACCGTAGACGGAGAATGGAAAGACGAATGCGTGTATGCGCTGCTTCGGGATGAATGGCGGATACAGGAGCGTTTGTTGGAAATGAAAGAAGAAGAGCTGGCGGCAGCGGGTTTCCATCATGAAATGCAGCAGGAGCAACAAGTCGAAGCGGAAACGGTTGCATTGACGAAAAGTGATGAGGTTTCGTTGCCTGTCTATGCCGTGGCTGCGGTTCAAGAGAGTATAGCCGAGGTCGATGAGCCGGAACCTCAGTTCGCGCCGACGGTATTCGAGCCGGATGTTCCTCAGGTGACGTTGGCAGTTGGAGAAGCAGGAGGGCCGGGGCCTTTCGCGCCAATCCTTCCCCCGCCCAGCGAAAGCTTGCAGTCAGCGTTTTCCACAGAAGAGGTGACCGTATCCGGTACAGTGGTGGGTGTGCAGCGTGCTGTAGAGCCAGACCCGCTGGAGGGATTGATCGAGCAGCGCATAGATAGCGTTCCCTTTTTGCTGCGGCGTCCGCATGACTTTAATTGGTTGGCCCCGTTCGGCCTTGTTTTCCGGGTATGGGATCGACAGGATTCCGGCAATATCGCTTTTGGATTGAAGATCGAAGATCAGCAGGTATTTATCAAGTATGCCGGAGCGGCAACTGCTGATTACGAGGGACATCCCGTCGACGCCGTGCGTCGTTTGCAGGAAGCGGCCAATGTGTATGAAATTTTGGAGCATCCGACGCTGGTGCGTCTACTTGATCATTTTGAGACGGAAGACGGCTATGCGATGCTGTTCGAATGGACAGAAGGAGAGCTGCTGCGCCGTGACGATTCTCCTTCTTCCCCCATTTCGAGATTCCGCCGGCTTCCGATCGAAGAGAGGGTCGAAGCGGTAGAGCGTATTCTGGATTTCCATGCTCACGTGGAAGCTTTCGGTTATGTGGCGATCGACTTTTATGATGGCAGCCTGATCTATGATTTCGAACGCAAACAGATCAGAATCTGCGATATCGACTTTTACAGTCCAACACCGTATATGAACGAAATGGGTCGGATGTGGGGATCTTCGCGCTTTATGTCGCCGGAAGAATACGAGCTGGGCGCAACAATCGACTCGCGGACGAACGTCTACGGATTGGGTGCGATGGCATTCTGCCTGCTCGGCAGCGAAACGGATCGTTCCCGCGAGCGGTGGGAAGCCGGGGACGAATTGTTTGAACTCGCAGCGCGTGCCGTTTCGCCGGATCGCTCCGAGCGGTGGGAGACGGTAGCGGAATTGCTGGAGGCGTGGAGAGCGGCGCGATAGCGTTTTTCAAGCAGGAATCGGGAGAATCGAAACCTGTCCGGATCGTTGCGGTTGCGCTCTATCCTAACATGTACAAAAAAAGATCCGGCCCGCCGCATGAAAGCGGGGTCGGATTTTTTTGATAGGAAAAACAAATTTGAAGACAGTCCCGATAACGGGTGTCGCACCTGATGTCGGAAAAAGCAGCCTTACTCTTCCTTGGATACCGCTCCATGCTCGGCGAGGTGGGCAGCCATTTTGTCTGCAAGGTGACCGATCGTCGTCGCCCGCAGGTGATCGTCCATTTTGCGTTCGGACTCGCGCATAACCGCCTCGACCAGACAGCCGGGACCATTGGATTCGCAGCCTTTGAACAGAGGGGTATTCCCTTCAATCGCTTGAATGATATCGAGGAAGGAAATATCGTCTTTGTTGCGGCGCAAGCAATATCCGCCTTGCGCGCCGGAGTAAGAATCGACCAGCCCGGCTTTCGCCAGCTTGGTCAGGATTTTAGAAAGATAGGTCGGAGAGACGTTCTGCCTAGCCGCCAGCTCCTGCACGCCGATCTTGACTCCCGGTTTACGCGCAGCCAGATCCAGCATCGTGTGCAGCGCATAATTTGTGCCTTTGGAATAATTCATCGCTAACCATCCTTATATGAAATGATCGCCCGCCGGACGCTCCGTCCCTGCCGGTTTCTTGATTCCCTCCATTGTCGCAAGCCTTGAGAGCGGCGTCAATGTTAAAGGGGGAGAAAAGGAGAGAAACGCGTTTGTGCGGGGGATTCTTTGTTGTTATGATTGAAGCAGATGAGAATGCGGAAAGCGGGCTTAGCAGGAAAGAAAAGCCGGGTTATGGATATAGGGAAAGGTGGGCTGTGCATGTTCAATAGTTGGGATCTGCATGTGACGAATTTCGGGCGCATCAAGGAAGCCACCATTACGGTGTCGCCTCTCTATTTTTATGAGAACAAAACGCAAGAAGAAACTTTTTAATGTGATTGATTGGTGTGAGCATGGAGGAATTGTTTTAACACGGAGGGTAAATTCGAATTAGCGGCGTCAACAAAGTGAGTGATTAAGGAGGATTGAAGATGCAAAAAAGTAATAGAGGACGTATTAGTGGTGATATGGAAGGAAGAGTTAGGAATGTAGGTATTCGTAGAAGAAAAGTAGCGTCTAAACCGGTAGTATTATCTACTGAGAAACGACGAGAGTTTACTGATACTCTTAAAAAGCATGGTTTAATTTTGTCTGTAGAAACTGTAAATGGAGAAACTCCACAAGTTATTCCATTATTTAGACTAAGTGAAGGCTCTGATCGATCCTCAATGTATGAGAAGAAAAGCAAAGAAATTTTTCTTGCAGAAGTTGCAGATAATCCCTATTTTCAACATTTGCACGTTCAACGCGCTGGCCTGGAACTAACCGAAGAGAATGGTATGGAGCCTAAAATCTATAAAAAGAAGCCGAGCGCCTTACGAAGAGCGGTAGGTTGCATTACTGAAGAAAAGGCTAAGTTGCTTAACGCTGAGGTACGTGAAGGGAGAGATAGTTGGGGTGAGTGAAGTTTTCCTTTTGGATACAAATGCAGTTATTAGTATTTTCTCAGGTAACGAAGATTTGATCACACTGCTGGATAAAGTTGAGGAAGCAGGAGGGGAGTTCAGGTATTCTGCAATGACTGCTGGGGAGATAGCTGCTGGATTGCATCATTATGAAGAGACAGAAGTGATAGAAGATTTTCTAACTGAAACTGAGTTTGAAGAGGTGACATCAACTCTTATGATTCGGGCAGGACGGTTGCGTAGTAACCGCATCAAGTGGGGAGTTAAGAGTGTAAAATTACCAGATGCTATTATTTTGGCTACTGCTTTGGATAATAATTGGACTCTAGTTAGTAATGATGCGCACATGGAATTGATTGAAGAACTAGGAGGTAAATTAAAGAAATTTGTTCTATGAGATAGTTGAATAGAAAATAAGCAAGTTTTAAGATCATGTGATTAACATTTGCGAAAAGAATAGGCCCAAAGGTTTACTTAAACCTTTGGGCTATATTTGGGATACTGGTGCAAAATCCAGAGTCGAAATGAAAACGGGAGGCATCCATCATGAAGATCCGTTATCTCGCCACGCTTGATAACATCAATGAATCCGACTTGGCCGAAGGCTTTTTCGAAGGTTGGCCGGACCCGCCGAGCTACGCGAATTTTATGCGTTTGCTGCACGGTTCCTCCCGCGTCGTGCTGGCCGTGGACGAATCGAGCGGCAAAGTGATCGGCTTTATCAACGCGTTGTCCGACGGCGTGCTGAGCGCGTACATTCCGCTGCTCGAAGTCATTCCGATGTATCAAGGCAACGGAATCGGTCAGGAATTGGTTCGCCGTATGCTGGAGCTGCTGGAAGGGCATTATATGGTTGACCTGATGTGCGACGCCGAGCTTGGAGGCTTTTACGAAAAAATCGGAATGCGTCCGTCCGGCGGCATGATTCTGAGAAACTATAAAAACCAGTCCGGCATGTGAAAAGGAGCAGTCAGTACAATATAGTAACAATCCAAAAAAGGCTCGTTCGCGATAAGATATTCGCGAACGAGCCTTTTTTACCCGATGAAGCCAACACCTTCATCCTTTGTCACCGTTCTTTCTCTATCCTACCCTTACAACCATGAGTAAGGGTAGCCCTTTTCGCTGCGAAGCGCGAGGCGGAGGGGGAAGTTCAGTGAAAGTCGCCTTTGAACTCGGAAAATTCCTTATTCAAATCCCATCCATTTTCCGAGTGAGACAGCGACTTGAACGAACTTCCCCCGCAGCCTTTCTCAGCTTCCCCAAGCGAACAGGACCTCCCGTCACTCATGCACAAATTTTCCGCCTCTACCCGCAACCAGCCCCGTCAACAGATAAGCCGCCGTAATCCCGAACATCACGTAATACGGCACATTCCATCCGCCTGTCGCATCGTGCAGCGCCCCGTACAGCAACGGTCCGCAGCCGGCCAGCAAATAACCGACCGATTGCGCCATGCCCGAAATATCGGCCGCTTCCGAAGCATTCGTGGTGCGAAGCGAGAAAAACATCATGATCAAGCTAAACGAGAATCCGCCCGCGATACTGAAGAACACGATCGCGATGATGATAATCGGCAACGAACCGCTCGCGAACAAGAAGCCGAGAATGCCGACGACATAACAAGCGGAAGTCATAATAATGAGTATGCGCTGATCTTTCATTTTGGAAGCCACGATCGGCGCAATGAAGTTGATCGGGATCATCAACATCTGGAACAGCGACAGCATATATCCGGCGATTACCGGATCAAGGTTTTGAGCGTGCATCATATTCGGCATCCAGGCGACCATGATGTAATAGATCGACGACTGCATGCCCATGTTGACCGTAATCATCCAGGCCAGCGGCGAACGCCAGATGCTGCGCTTCGGCACGTCTGGAGCATTTGCATTGGCAGCGCGTGTATTGCGAGCAAGCTGCGGAAGCCAAGCGATCAGTCCGATCGCTGACAAGATCGTCCAGACCAACAGCGAACCGCGCCAGCCTATGCCCGTATTCGAGATCGGCACGCTGAGCGCGGCGGCGGCCGAAGCGAAAATCCCCATCATGATCGAATACAGTCCGGTCATGACGCCGACCTTTTGCGGGAACTCCCGCTTGATAATACTCGGCAGCAGTACGTTGAACACGGCGACAGCCAAGCCGATCAGGAAAGTGCCGGCCATCAGCGATACCGCGCCGCCGAACGGACGGAACAGGCTGCCGATCACGATCAGCACGAGCGATACGAAGATCATGCGCTCCGCTCCGTACTGCCGTGCCCATTTGGCGACGAACGGTGATAATAAAGCGAAGGCAAGCAGCGGCAGCGTAGTCAAAAAGCCCGCAGTCGTGCTCGATAGCGACAGCGCTCCCCGGATCGTGTCGATGATCGGACTGAGCGAAGTGATATGCGTGCGCAGATTGGCCGCGACCAGCAGGATGCCGATCAGCAGCAGATAGTAGACGCGGTTCGACGCATCTTCCGTGCGCAGGAATTCGTTTTTTTTCATGGTCAGATTATTCTCCGTTTCCAGATAAATTCGGTGATGCGGAACTGTCCGCCTGTTCGTGAGGAGACTTGAACAGCGCGATATAATGGTCGACGGCATGTACGGCAGCCTCGGCATCGCGATCCCGGATCGCCGCAATCAGCGCCGGGTGACCGACTTCGGAACGGCTTTCCGGAATAAATCGATTGAACAAGAACGAAATTTGCAACTTTTCGAACATATTCTCATACAGATCAATCAACAGCTGATTATGCGAAGCCACAACGATCGTCCGGTGCAGCATCCAATCCGCTTCGCGGTAAGCCTCGTGATCATTACGCTCGATCGTCTCGGAGCACTGTTTCGAATATTGCTCCATCTGCCGAAGCTGCTCGTCCGTACGCCGTAAACAAGCGAGTACGGCGGCTTCCCGATCAAGAGCATGCTGGACTTCAAGCGCTTCGATCACGGAAGAGCGGCTCATGCGTTTGGCGAGAATGGCGCTGAGTTCGCTGCTGGCCGTGACAAAGGTTCCGTCGCCCTGCCGCGTTTCCAACAATCCGACTTGAACGAGTCCGCGAATCGCTTCGCGTAGCGTATTGCGGCTGACGCCGAGCTTTTCCATCAGATCGGCTTCGCGCGGAATGCGGCTGCCGATTTCCCATTCGCCGTTCGTGATCATCGCTTCAAGCTTCGCGTAGACGCGGCCGGACAACGTTTGTTTTTCCAATTTCTCGAACATGAAGACTCCTTTGCAAAGGTAGGATGATTGGTTCTTTCGCTTGAGTCAGTATATAAGTTTTGACGTATCTTGTAAAGAGGCAGAAAGCCAAGAAAAGGATTCCCAAATGCCGACCGATGACGTATAATAAACAATCTTGGCGATGGATAGCAGGAAGAGTTTGCCCAAATTCGATAAGTTCGGAGCGGAATCATGAGGAAATCAAACGGCGTAAAAACCGAATATCGCGTTTTTTTGCAAAAGTTCGAATAGGCATAGCACGTTGACCGATAACGATGTAAGGTTGCGCTCGTAGGAAACCCACTTGAGGCGCGTGGGTTTCCTGCGAACGCAACCCTCAGATTCAATTCGGTCAACGTTAGCCGATCGGACTTTTTTTGTTTTCTTGAGGCAAGAAAAAGGATGGAGGGAATAAGTTATGGAGCAGACGAAAAATCAGTCGATCTTCGCGGCCTGGATCAGTCTGATCAGTAATGTACTGCTTACGATCATCAAAGTCGTCGTCGGATTGCTGTTCAAAAGTCCGGTATTGATCGCCGACGGCGTGCATAACGCGGGAGACGTGATCGCGTCGGCGGCGGCGCTCGGTTCGATGCGCATATCGAGCCGTCCGCCGGACGAAGACCATCCGTACGGGCACGGCAAAGCCGAAGTGATCGGGGCAAGCGTCGTGGCGACCATTTTGCTGTTGGCGGCTTTGTATGTCGGGTATCATTCGGTCGTCGCGTTGTTCGAACCGATGCCGGAAGCCCATATCGTGGCGCTGATCGCCGCCGTCGTGTCGTTGATCTGGAAGCTCCTGCTGTACGTGTATACGATCGGAATCGGCCGACGGGCCAACAGCAAAGGGCTGATTGCGACGGCGCAGGATCACTTGGCGGACGTATACGCGTCGGGCGCGGCAGTGGTCGGGATCGGGCTGGGGCTGCTCGGCCAATCGTTGAACATGCCGATCCTGGCGTACGCCGACCCGGTTGCGGGGATTGTCGTGGCGGTGCTCGTGCTGAAGCTGGCTGCGGACATGGCTCGGGAATCGATCGATATTTTGATGGAAAAAGCGATCGGCAACCAAGAGCTTGCGGCGCTTGAAAGCATCGTTCGCGGCGTGGAGGAGGTCAAGCGGATCGACCGTATCCGGGCGCGCGAACACGGCCAGTATATTATCATCGATCTGCGGGTCGGCGTCGACGCGCAAATGACGATTCAGCAGGGACACGACGTCATTCGCAAGATCAAAAAAGCGATTCTGTCGACCCATCCGAATGTCAGCGAAGTGATGATTCACTTGAATCCCTGGTATCCCGGCGCTCCCGAAGCGGATAAAGCCGAAGTCTCGCTCAGCATCGGCGGTTCGGGCACGGGGACGAACAAGCTGCAAGAATAAAAAGCACAAAAAGCTGTACGGCTTCGCGGAAGGGATGATCCCACCGCGAATCGCCGGACAGCTTTTTTCACGCTATACATGCAATACTCACTTTACGTCTTCGCACTCTGTATCAGCCAAACGCAACCTTGCCTTTTCTTGATACCGAGTCTTAGCTTTCATTTGAAGAATGCGGACTTGCGCTGCTTGGAACGCGATCGGAGGCTTTCGGTTTACGCCCCGCCATCGCAGCTCCGATTACGCCGGCCACAATAGCTACCGCTCCTAGCAAAGCCGCCAGCCCGACTTGTTCGCCGAGAATCAACGCTCCCGCAGCCGAGGCGACAACAGCCGACAGACTGCCGAAAACGCTCATGCGCGAAGCCTCGATCCGGGAAAGGGCGTAATTGGACAAATACGAAGTCACCAACGAAGACAGCACCCCGAGATACAGCATGGCAATCAAGAACGACGGCGAGGACAGCGGAGCGAGCAGTTCAGGCAATGTCCCGCTGGCGGCATGACGAACGAGTGCCAATAGCCCGAAGCCGACAAAGCCGAGCAGGTTCATGAAGTACGTTAATTCTTTGGGCGTGTAGCTCTGGCTAAGACGGCGTGTCAGCACATTATATCCGGCTTGCGAAAATGCGGAGCATACGATGAGCAGAATGCCTCCGATGCTTGCGGTGAACGCTGCGCCTTCGCGTCCAGCAAACAGGCAGGCAACGCCGGCAACCGACAGTAAAGTGAACGACATTTGCGCTTTGCCCGTATGTTCGCGAAGCACAAGAGCGGCCAGGAGCAGCGTAAATACCGGAACCGCCCCCTGAATCATCCCGGCCTCGGCCGAAGTGGCATACAGCAGGCCGAACGTTTGGAAGCTGAAAAAGGCAATCGGATATAACGCGGTCAACGGAATAAGCTTCAAGGCGCCTGTCCGAATTTTTCGGATTCCGTTTCGACCGGGGAAAGCAAACAACGTAGCCGCAATAAAAGCAAACAAAAACCGGTAAGCCAAAATGTCGAGCGGGTCTTCCGTTTGCAAAGCGATTTTTACGAACAAAAAAGAAAAGCCGATAATAAGAGCACTGCCGATCGCGGCCGCATAGGCACGTTTAACCGAGGGATTGGGCATGTTTTTTTAACCTCCGAGCTTTCAGATCATATGACGCGGCCGCATCTGTAATTTTTATTTTAAAGACGGGAATGCCATGTTACAATATACATATTCATGATCTGTACCGGTACAGATTGGAAGGAGGAAGTCGCGGATGTACAAATATATGGGGCTGCTGAACGAGTTGGAACGGATGATTTCCGGATCGCTCAAGGAAGGAGACAAGATGCCTTCGATCCGAACCTTGTCCGAACGTTATACGTGCAGCAAAAGCACCGTGATCCGCGCGCTGTCCGAGTTGGAACGTTCCCATCTAATTTATGCGTCGGCGAAAAGCGGCTACTATGTGTTGGGCAGCGCGCAGAAGAAGGAACAGCCGAGCGAGATTATCGATTTTGTTCATTCCGCGCCGGACCCGGAAATTTTCCCGTATCTGGATTTTCAGCAATGCTTGAACAAAGCGATCGACACGTACCGAAACGAGCTGTTCATTTACGGGACGCCAAAAGGACTGCCTTCGCTAATCAAGGAAATGCAGCGCCATTTGGCGGATTATCAAGTGTTTGCGGAGCCGGAACGAATCTTTATTACTTCGGGCGTGCAGCAGGCGCTGACTTTGCTTGCGGGTATGCCGTTTCCGGATGGACGGAAGACGGTGTTGGTCGAGCAGCCGAGCTATCCGTTGTTCACGGACTATCTGGAGGCGCATCGTATTCCGGCTGTCGGGATCAGGCGGGACGCGGACGGTATCGATCTCGACGAGCTGGAACGGATTTTCCGGGGCGGAGGCATCAAATTTTTTTACACGATTCCCCGTTTCCACAATCCGCTCGGCTGCTCGTATACCCGGCGTCAAAAGGAAGCGATCGCGGAATTGGCTGCGCGTTACGGCGTGTATATCGTCGAAGACGACTATATGGCCGATCTGGAGCAGGATGGTAAGGCCGATCCGCTATACGCGTATGACCGGACCGAGCGAACGATTTATTTGAAAAGCTACTCGAAGATCCTGTTTCCTGGTCTGAGGGTGGGCGTCGCGGTGCTGCCGAGCGAATTGGCGGGAGCGTTCGGACGTTACAAAAAGCTGCTCGATATCGATAGCTCCATGCTGTCGCAGGCTGCTTTGGAATTGTATTTGAAAAGTGGCATGTTCGCGCGGCATCGGGAGAAAATCCGGAACCGATATAGTCGACGTTCGGAACTTCTCGGCGAAGCCATTCGGCGGGCGAAAAATGCGTACCCCGATACGTTTACAGGTCCGCTCCCGGCGGCAGGCGGCATTCATACGTATCTTCTGCCGCGGGCTCCCGCTGCTTTGTCTTCGGCTGTGGAAAAATTGCGCAGTCGCCGTATCCACGCAGAAAGCGCGAAAGGTCACTATCTATCCGGATTTCGTGCCGAAGCGATGTTGAAACTGAATGTCTCCGGTGTGCGTGACGAGCAGATTGCTTTTGGTGTCGATGTCGTTGCCGAAGAGCTGGCAAAGGCTGTGCATCGAGTATGGTCGCGTTAAAAAGAAAAGGTAAAGCCATCCGATCCAAAGGAGAGAATGCCGTATGGAGCTTTTTATTAGTATCTTGGTCATGCTTGCGATCATCGGGATCTCGAACGTGATCAACCGTTTTCTGCCTTTCGTTCCGGTTCCGCTTATTCAGATCGGTCTTGGCGTGACGGCAGAGCTGCTTCCGCCGCATATTCATGTGCCGCTGGAGCCTGAATTGTTCCTCGTATTGTTTATCGCGCCGCTGCTGTTCAATGACGGACGGATCATTCCGCGGGGCGAGCTGTGGAATCTAAGAGCACCGATTCTGCTGTTGGCGCTCGGACTCGTTTTTGTGACCGTTGTCGTGTTCGGCTACCTGATCCACTGGGTCATTCCGAGCATTCCGTTGGCTGCGGCGTTCGCTTTGGCGGCGATCTTGTCACCGACGGATGCCGTTGCGGTTGGCTCGCTGGCCGGGCGGATCAAGCTGCCGAAGGATATCATGCGTTTGCTGGAAGGCGAAGCGCTGATGAACGACGCTTCCGGTCTGGTGGCGTTCAAATTCGCGATCGCGGCGGCCGTGACGGGAGCTTTTTCGATCTACCAGGCGTCGTTTAGCTTCCTGTTGATTGCGATCGGCGGTCTGTTGATCGGCGCCGTGGTATCGTTCGTCATTATTCGGATTCGGGTATTTCTGCGCCGCTTCGGGATGGAAGACGAGACGCTGCATGTGTTGATTCAATTGGTCACGCCGTTCGTGCTGTATCTGGTCGCGGAACACTTCGGACTGTCGGGTATCCTGGCTGTCGTATCCGGCGGCGTCGTGCATGCGATCGAACGCGACCGCGCCGAATCGACCCGCGTCAAGCTACAAGTCGTGTCGAACAGCACCTGGTCCGTCTTTTTGTACGTGCTGAACGGTCTGGTTTTCGTCTTGCTGGGCTTGCAACTGCCTGAAGTCATGGGCGCGATCTTCGAAGATCCGGCTGTCAGCAACTGGAGCGCGTTATGGCATGTAAGCTGGATTTCGGTTGGACTGATCGTGCTGCGCTTTTTGTGGATATACGCGTATTGGTTCTTTACCAGTCGAAAAGGCGGAAGCGGACGTACCGGCAAGCCGCTCGTCAAAGCATCCGTGCAAACGGCGCTGTCCGGGGTACGCGGAGCCGTGACCCTCGCCGGCGCGTTCTCGATTCCGCTGGTGCTGGAAGGCGGAACGGCGTTCCCGGAGCGCAACCTGATTCTGTTCCTGGCGGCGGGCGTGATCTTGTTCACTCTGCTTGCGGCCAGCATTCTGCTGCCGCTGCTGTCGGACAAAGAGCCGGCCGAAGCGCCGCAAGCGGAGCAACCGCTCAAGCGTCGCATTTTGAGCGCGATCGCGCAACGGATCGGGCAGGAAGACCTGGACGAAGGACGCTCGGGCGTGACCGCTTCGGATATGCAGGACTTCACGAAGTATTTGCAGCGGATCGAGGAAGCGACCAACTCTTACGCGACCGATCCGGATGCGCCGCGCCGCGAAGCCGATCTGATGTACGCGGGTATCCGGGCGCAGCGTCGCGAACTAAGCCGTCTGGTTCAGGACGGCGAGCTGGATCAGGAAGGGGCGACGCCGATCTTCGAGCATTTGACGCGGATCGAGGAAAGCATTCCGGGTCGTCTGGAAGCTCGGGTAGCTGCTCCTGCTGCCGATATCGGGCGATTCGCGGCTGCGCTGTTCGCCCGCGGACGTCGTGGGGAGTGGGGCGATAAGAAAGCATTCTGCTCGATGCAGACCGCGAAGACCCGTATGGCGCAAGCCGCGATCGAAGCGATCGAGAAGCGGACGACCGACGAGAATCGCGCCGAAGCCAAGCGTCTGATCGACAACTACAATCAACTGATCTCCCGTCTGTCCAAAGTCAATTTTGGCCTATTGGGCGAAGAAACGGACGAAGAGCGGGAAGAACGCGAGCACCGCATGCAGGAGCGTCTGGCCGCGATCCAGGAACAGCGCGACCATGTGCAGCGTCTGTTCGAAAAAGGCGAGATTTCCCGCGAACTGGCGGGCCGCCTGCGTCAGTTTATCCGTTATCTGGAGACGGACGTGCCGGAGGAAGAGAATTTCGGGCATTGATGGTTTGGCTGATTTAAGGAAAAGAACGATATAAAAAAAAAGCCTGAACGTTCCATAAAGGAAGGTTCGGGCTTCTGTTTTTAGATGGGCAAGAATCGGGGTGCATTTGACGGATCAAGGCGATGTGTGTAAGCCGTTTTCGACGGTTTAAAATTTTAACGGATCGAGATGACGCTTAGAGCATAATTTGCCTTAATTTTGATCGGAAAAACGGGAAATCAACGTCTAACGGACATGCGATCCGTTAAAGTTATGGGGCGAGTTGATCTCAGCTTGTAAAGGACATACAATCCGTTAGCCGAGCCTAGTCCCCGATCACGTCATCTTCCTGCGATTTTTCTTTTTTAACCCGACCGCCGAGCTTCGTTGCCCTGCGTGTCGCTCGCAATGTCGATATCTTCCCCGACCATCTGCTGCTCCAGTTGTTTCATCTCGTAAAAACAGCCTTTTCGCTCCAGCAATTCGTCGTACGTCCCGCTCTCCACGATCGCCCCGCGGTCCAGCACGACTATAGTGTCCATCTGCTCCAGCCCCGCCAATCGGTGGCTGACCATCACGAACGTATCGTCTTTCGAGCGTTCCGACAGCAGAGTCAGCACACGGCGTTCCGTCACGTAATCGAGCGAAGAAGTCGGTTCGTCCAACAACCACAGCCGACCGGATTTTAGCAGCGCGCGGGCTATCGCCAGTCGCTGCTTTTCGCCGTCGGACAGGTTTTCGCCTTTTTCCAACACCAGGTCATCCAGCTTTTTGCTCGACAAGTCGACCTGCCCCAACACGGCGGACAATTCCAGATCGTCGCGGGATTCGTCTTCAAGCAGCAGATTTTCGCGAATCGTCCCCCGGAAAAAGTGTCCTTCTTGCAGCACCACATTGCTTTTACGCCAGAGATCTTCGTCGTTCAGCTCCGTTACGGATCTTCCGTTCAACAGCACCCGACCTTGCGTCGGCGCATGCAGTTTGAGCAGCAACTCCAGCACGCTTGTTTTCCCGGAACCGCTCGGTCCGACGATCGCGGTTTTCGAACCGGCTTCCAGCTTCAGCGAGACTTCGCTTAACACGGGACGCCAGTCTTCCGCGTAGCGGAACGTGACGTTTTCCAACTCAATCGCAATCCCCCTGCTGTCATCCAGCGTGCCCGACGCGTCAGCGTTCAGCGGTTCTTCCCCGTCGAACGTCTCGGCCAGACGCTTCGCGGCGAATTCGCTGTCCCTTTTATAAGCAGGCAATGTCGCCATCGCGACGGATTCGTCGAACACGGTCATGGAGGCCATAATCAACATCGCGAGAAATACGCCGGCCATCGACCCTTGCACGATCAGATACGCCCCCAGCACCAACACGCCCCACGAAACGAAAAACGTCATAAAGCTATGCAGCGATTGTCCGCGCAGAAGCCGCAACGCATCTTCCTGCTGGGCCGCCGTCAAAGCGTCGGAGGTGTCCAGCAGTTTTTGCTCGCGCTGCTTCAGTCGGCCGTATACTTTCAGATCGATAAACCCTTGCAGCATCTCGGTCGTCTCGGCAGATAGCTCGGCGCGCTGGCGTCTGACTCGACCATCGGCTTTACGCTGGCTTCCGCGCACGATAGCGGGCACGACGAACGCCGTAATCAACATCCCGACAACAAGCAGCAGCGCGATCCAGATGGAGAAAAAGGAAGCGAAAATCACCGTGGCGAGAAACACCGAGACGACGATGATCGGCGGATACGCCACGCGCAGGAAGTAAAATTGCAGCCCTTCGATATCCCCGACGATCCGTGCCAATAAATCTCCGCTGCGCTGGCGATTCAGGATTCGCGGCGTCATCGGAACCAGTTTGCCGAAGAAGTCGGTGCGCAAGCGGCTGAGCAGCGAAAAGGTCGCCCGGTGCGAGAACAGTCGCTCTCCGTAACGGCTTGCCGCCCGTGCCAACCCGAGGATTTTCACCAGCGACGTTAAAATGATCAAAGTGTACAGCGGCGGAACAAAGACGGTTTTCGAGATCAGATAGCCGCTGGTCGAGAACAGGACAACGCCGAAGATGCCTGCCAAAAAACCGCCCAGAATCGACAGTAAAATGTCTTTGCGTTCTTTGAGCATCGCTTTGAGGAAAATAGAGCGTTCGTTCATGATCCGACCCCCTGACGTCCGATATTCACCATCTCCGCATATTGCGGCAGCGTATTCAGCAATTCGTCATGCGTGCCGCTGCCGATCAACTTTCCGCGCTCCATAAACAGAATGACGTCCGCATGCCGGATGGTGTGCAGGCGGTGAGCGATCGTGATTACCGTCGCTTTGCGCGAAAGTTCATTCATGGCACGCAACAAGACGCGCTCCGTATGCAGATCCAGACCTGTCGTCGGTTCGTCAAAAAGCAGCACCGTAGGCCGCTTGAGAAAAGCACGGGCCAGCGCCAAACGCTGCTTTTCGCCGCCGGACAAACCTCTTCCGCCTTCGCCAACGGGCGTGTCGTAACCATGCTCCAGTTCAGCCGCAAGTGCAGCAAGTCCGGCGGATTCGGCCGCATGGACGATCTCTTCTCGGGAAACGTCACGGTCTGCGCCGATCGCGATATTTTCGGCAAACGTACCCGAGAAAATATGCGGATGCTGCGTGATATAGCTGACCTGCCGGAACCATTCGTTCTCGCCTGCTCCGGCGGTAAGCGGCTGACCGTTCACCGTAACTCCGCCGGATGAAGGAGGCAGCAGTCCCGCGATCAGATGCAGCAGCGTCGTTTTGCCGGAACCGCTTTTGCCTACGATCGCGATCTGCTTGCCGGGGTGAATCGTCAGTGATCCGGCATTCAAAGCGAAGGCATCCGAGCCGTAATTGAAACCAAGTTCATGGAGTTCGATAACGGGCGGCGTAGCGGACAAAAAGGCTTTGGAGCTTCGTTCGGCGGATAAAGGAACGACCTTGTCGCGCGCTGGATCAACAGCGAGCGCTGTATCGGTTTGTTCGTGAACGGCGGCAGATTTCTCCGCAAGCGCCGTTTCTTTCGTATTCGCCGAAACCGAAGCGTCTGCGCCCAGCGCGGCTTCGATATTGCGGATCGCGCCCAGACTCGTGCGCCCGCCGTGGAACGCCGTACCCATGTTTTTCAGCATATTATAAAACTCGGGTGTGAGCAGCAGAATCAGAAACGCCGTATGGAACTGCATCGTTTGGAACACGACCAGCTGCAAAGCCAGTTCCAGCGCCACGATCCCGATGCCCAGCATGACGATTGTTTCCAGCGCGAACGTATTGGTGAACGCGACGCGCAAAATGCTCATGGTCGCATCCCGGTAGGAGAGGCTGCTGCGTTGTATTTCTTTTTCCTGGCGTTTGGCCCGTCCGAACAGCTTCAACGTCACCAACCCCTGTAACGAATCCAGAAACGTCCCGGAAAAGCGGGCGAGCTGCTCGAATTTTTCTTCCGACTTATGCTTCGTTTGAATACCGACCAGCGCCATAAATAACGGGATAAAAGGCGCCGTGAACAGCAGAATCAGCCCAGACGGCACATGCAGGATGAACACGGCAACGAGAATCATGAGCGGCACGATCGAAGCCTCGGCCATTTTCGGCGTGTATTGGCTAAAATAACTATCGGCTTCATCGACGGCATCCAAGGTTACGCTGACTTTGCCGCCTGTCTGTCCTTGACGAGCGGTTAGCAGCGGGTTGGCGGCAAGCGAACGCAGCAGTCTGGCCCGCAGGTCGCGCTTGGCGTCCGCCGCGATACGCAGCCCGATACGCCCGTTGGCGTAGGCCAGCCAGGTGCGAACGGCCATCACGGCCAGCAGGGCGGCGAACACGACAAGCATCGAAGCCAGCGGAGCGTTTTCCACAAAAACGCGTTGCACCGACTCCGCCAGCAATACGGCTTGTCCGATCGTCGCCGCGCCGAGCGCGAGCGAGAGGATGCGGAGCCTTGACGTTCGTTTTTTTTGCGCGGCCATCAGTTCGGACAGCATGCCGCTTTTCCGGCCCGATCTTCTTTTTTCGCCCTTCTTCACGGGAGATTCCCTCCTTGCATTTTGATCAGCGGCTTATTTTTTGCCTTTTACATAATCCGCGTCGAACAGGAACAGCCGGAAGACCAGCGCCAGCGACGGGATTAACAACAGCAGGCCCGCTATGAATACGACGACGAGCGCGATCCCCATCGCCTCTTGCGTAGCCCCGCCTTGGATGGTGATATATGGGTCAAGAATGTATGGGTAATGCCCGATTCCGTAAGCGAAAAAGGCGGTCAGGAATTGCAGCATCAGGCAGATAAACGCCCAGCCGTAACGGCGTCCTTTGTACAGCAGCCAGAGCACGATGAGGAAAAAGACAACCGACAATCCGAGCAGCCACCATAGATCCATCATATTTTGGAAATGGCGGTTATTGTGTTGGCTCAGGTACAATACGGCCGTAAACGCGGCGATAATCGTTGGCGTGCTCCAAAACAACGCATAGCCGCGCATCAAGTCCAGCGCGGGCTTGTCTTCGGCGCGGGAAGCGTAGAAGGCCAAGAACGAAGCGCTGATAAACAACACGGAAGTGACGGCCAGCGCCACGATGCTCCAAGCGAGCGGACTCGTGAACAGTTCCAAATATTGCAGCGTGACGACGCCATTGGTTTCCACGATAAAGCCGCCTTCGGACAGCACTAACGCGACCGACAGCGAAGCGGGAATCAGCAAGCCCGTTGCGCCATACAGAAACAGGAACACGATATTTTTTTTCGATCCGTAGTTCTCGAACGCGTAGAACGAACCCCGAATCGCCAGCAAGATGATCGCGATGCTGCCGGGAACGAGCAGGGCGGAGCCGTAATAATGCGCCGCGTCCGGGAAAAATCCGATCAAGCCGACGAAGAAGAATACGAAGAATACGTTGGTGATCTCCCAGACCGGCGACAGATAGCGGGAGATCAGGCGGTTGATCAGATGGTCTTTGCCGGTGATTCGGGCGTAAAAAGCAAAGAATCCGGCGCCGAAATCGATCGATGCGACAATCAGATAGCCATACAGGAAGATCCAAAGAACCGAGATCCCGAGAATTTCATAACTCATGCGTGCTCACCTGCTTCCTGCGTCTGCGCTTGCATCGCGTCTGCTTTGGCTTTCGCGGCTTTTTCCAGTTCGACCTCGGCCGGATTATCGCGGAACAGTCGGCGCAAAACGATCACGCACATGGTGCCGAGCAGAATATAGAGCAGCAGGAATACGAAGAAAAGGATCACGATGCTCGGCGAAGTGGTGGCGGCTTCCTCGACCCGCATATAACCGCGAATCATCCAGGGCTGCCGTCCGACTTCCGCGTAGAACCAGCCCAGCTCGACTCCGAGGAAAGCCAACGGTGCGCCAAACACGATCGCGCGCAGCATCCAGCGGTTCAACTCGTTGCGCTTTTTCCAAAGCAGCAGCAAGAAGAAGATCGCCGACATCGCCAGCAATGCGAAGCCGACTCCGACCATGGCGTCGAACAGATAATGGACGAGCAAAGGCGGCTGTTCGTCGACCGGGAATTCATCGAGACCCGTCACTTCCGCGTTAAAGTCGCTGAAAGCCAGGAAACTGAGCGCGTTCGGGATATGCAGCGCGCCGACGATCTCGCGTTCGGCGGTCAGCCAGCCGAGGAAGATCAGGTCGGCGCCTTTTTCCGTTTCGAAATGCCATTCGGCCGCGGCCAATTTCTCCGGTTGATGCTCGGCCAGGAATTTGGCTGAGACGTCGCCCGCGAGCGCGGTCAGGAAGCTGAACAGAAGCAAAACGGTCATCATGAGCTTGAGCCCTTTTTTCGCATACTCGGTTACGCCTTTCTTCAGTATCGAGAACGCGGCAACCGCAGCCAGCAGCGCGGCGCCCGTCATATAAGCCGAAGTCAGCACGTGGAAGACTTTGGACGGCGTCGCTTCGTTGAACATCGCTTGCAGCGGATGCACGGCGCTGAAGTGGCCTCCTTCGAAAATAAAGCCTTCCGGCTGGTTCATGAATCCGTTGACCGACGTGATAAAGAACGCCGACATCGCGGCTCCCAGCACAACGGGAACGGTCAGCAGCCAGTGCAAATAAGGATTGCGGAAACGGTCCCAGGTGTACAAATAAATACCGAGGAAGATCGCTTCGAAAAAGAACGCGAATACCTCCATAAACAGCGGCAGCGCAATGACATTGCCTGCAAGCTGCATAAAGTTCGGCCAGACGAGCGCCAGTTGCAGGGCGATCGCCGTACCGGTCACGACCCCGACGGCGACCGAGATGACAAACCCCCTTGTCCATCGTTTTGCCATCAAGGTATAATGATGATCTTTTTTGCGGATACCTACGAATTCGGCGATGGATACCATCAGCGGAATCGCGACCCCGATCGTAGCGAAAATCACGTGGAACGACAGCGTTAATCCTGTGACCAACCTGCTCCACAACACCGTATCGACGACCATGCGGTAAATCTCCTTTCCGGTTCTGCGTATTTCATTTTCTTAAAATGAATTGAGTCCAGTATATCGGGGCTTTTTGACGAAACGGTGATCAAAACGGCCCATTTCAAGAAGTGGTCATAGATTTGCGGCAATTTTGTGAAAAAGAGCACAAAAACCCTTTCGAGCCATTGTTTCTTGGTGAAAGATGTGGTATTCGAAACTTTTAATTTTATCAATGTTGGCGGGTGGGGGATGTGAGAAATGTCACGATTGGCGCTTTGGAGACGCAGCGATCCCATTTCGACCTGCGCTTCGTTGTTCAAGGGGACGGACAAAGGCGCTTCGGTTCGAAATGGGATCGCTGCTGAGGGTGGAGGTAGAGTAACGAAGAATTGAAGCGTGTATATAAATTCAAATAGACCACGTATATGTCAAATAAATGCCTACACACAAAAAGCCTAGTCCGCGATCACAGGCTAGGCTTTTTGTAGTGGCTTGGAATGGTTTTAGAAAGCATATAGCATCTAACGGATCGTATGTTCTTTAGAAGCATGAATCGGGCTGATTGAAGATTTTAACGGATCGTATGTCCTTTAAAAGGAATTTTCCCCGCTTTTTTTATTCAAAAACAATCAAATTTCATTCTAAGCGTCATCTGGTTCCGTTAGAATTTGCAGACGTCTCAAAACGGCTTCTAAGCGTCGTCTCGATCCGTTAAAATTTCGTGATTCCGACCCGACCGACTCGATGCTTTTTGCGTCGCGTGGTTAACGATTTCGTATAGCTTCTGCGATCCAGAAGCTGCGGTTATTATGTCCTCGATCGATGGTTATGTCTCACCAAACGCGGCCGTGTCTTTGTCTTTATAGGTACTCGTCCATCCACCCCGCAATATGCGACAACCGCGCCACTCTCAACGACGGATGCCCGCCTCTCGACAGATCATGGCTTGCCCCAGGGAACCGGACCAAACGCGTTTTCCGGCCTAGCCGTTTCAACGCGATATAATACTGCTCACCCTGCTCGATCGGGCAGCGGAGATCCTGTTCGCCGTGCAGGATCAGGATCGGCGTGCGGACTTGCTGAACATACGCGATCGGCGAGTGTTTCCATAGCAGCTCGGTATCCTGCCAGGCGTCGCCGCCGATCTGGTCTTCCGTGAAATACGGCCCGATATCGCTGACGCCGTAGAAAGAAACCCAGTTGGAGATCGAGCGCTGGGTGACGGCGGCTTTAAAGCGGTCGGTATGGCCGACGATCCAGTTGGTCATGAAGCCGCCGTAGCTGCCGCCCGTCACGCCGAGGCGCGTCTCGTCGATGAAGTCATACTTTTCGAGCGCGTGATCGACCGTTTCCATCAGGTCGCGGTAATCGCCGCCGCCGTAATCGCCGCGGCAGGCGTTGACGAACTCCTGACCGTAGCCGTGGCCGCCGCGCGGATTGGAGAAGATGACGGCGTAGCCTTTGGAAGCCAGCAGTTGGAACTCGTGCATAAACGTATGGCCGTACATCATATGCGGGCCGCCGTGGATTTCGAGGATCGTCGGCACTTTTTTCAACGACGAACCGTCAAAGCCTGCCGGTTTCATGATCCATGCCTGCACTTTCCAGCCGTCTTTTGTCTCGACCCAGAATGATTCCGGCGCACTCAATTCGTGTTCGTTTAACCACGCGCTGTTCGAGTCGGTTAACCGCGTTTCTTCCTTCGTGCCCGGAGAGAAGCGATACAGATCGCCCGGGTTCAACGGATCGGAGATCGCCACGACGAAGCCGCCCGCGTGATCCGGCGTCAGTTGATACACGTCGCGGTCGCCGTCCAGCAGCACTTCATGACCCGATCCATCCGCTGCAAAACGTGCCAATCCCGCGCTGCCGTGATGCGTGAACAACGCGTAGACGGAGCTGCCGTCTTCGGAGAACAACGGTTCCGGCGCGCCGAGACCCGAACGCATATCGCCCACGACCACGTTGCCGATATACAGATCGCGGTCGTTTACCAGGGACGTGATCTCGCCTCCTTCGACGGCAATGCTGTACAACCGAGTCAACGTCGCGTTATGGTACGAGCGATCGCTGCCGAAAAACGCGATTTTGGAACCGTCCGGCGAAAAAGCAGGCTGTCCGACCGTCCATTTCGAATCCGTCAGCTTGCGGCGGTTGCCACCGTCCGCGTCCGCTACGTATAGATCGCTCACCAACAGCAGGTCCGGGTCGGTCTCGTCGTCTTCCTCCGGAATATAAGCGGAAAACGCAATCTTCGAGCCGTCCGGCGACCACGCAAAACCGCCCGCGTCGAAATCGCCCGATGTTACGGCCTCGGCTTCGCCGCTCACGGCGTCCACGACGAACAGATGTGTCCGCTTGCCGTTCCACAGCCCCGATCCGTCGCCGCGATAGCGCAGACGGTCGATCACGATTTCTTTCAGCGGTTTGTCGTCGGAGTCTTGGCTTTTTGCGCCCGATCCCGATTCCGGGTCTTCCGCTTGTTCGCCGTCCGCGTCAACCTGCGAGGCCACGAGCAGCTTCGAGCTGTCCGGCGACCATTTGAACGCGCCCGCGCCGTTCGGTAGATCCGTCAGCACGCCGGCTTCGCCGCCGGACGCCGGAAGCAGCCAGATTTGGCGCTTGTCGCCGTCTTTGCGCGTGAACGCCAGATAAGAGCCGTCCGGCGACCATGCCGGGGAAGCATCCTGCTCGCCCGAAGTCAGCAAAATATCCTGGCTGCCGTCGCCAAGTATGGCGCGAATACGGGTAACGTACCCGTCGCGCTTTTCGTTGACGGTGCGCTGCGTATATGCGATGCGACCGTCCTTTTTCGACACGTCCGGCGCGCCCACCCAGGTAAAACGATACAAATCTTCCGCGATCAGTCCGCGTTTTTCACTCATTGTTAACGCCTCCTATGTAAAAGTAACCGTTTCTTATCCTTTTATGATACGGGATGCGCGAATAATCGGCAAACCGGACAAGCCAAGGCAGTTAATGCAAAACGGGAGGGGCTTTTTTATTTTCGAAAATGTCTTTTTGCGACCAGCGATTCATTGGCGCATGGGTAAATATACCGTAGAATCGATATTAATCGACATTAGAGACATAAAACGCGCACGTTTCGGAAGGGTGACTCCAAAAACGAATGAAGGCCACAGAAGAGATTTTGCGAGTATGGAACAGGTTCGACGATTTTCCGATGGAGACGCTGACCAAAGCCTGGCTCCACGCGAAAGGAGATCGTTTCAAGCCGAGAAGCGTAGCCTTGATGCGGGAACACCGGAAGCAATACGGGACATCCGGCAACTGTTTCGATCTGGCGCTGTGGCTGATCGACGAGCTGCGGAGCGAAGGGATCATCTGCTATCCGGTCGGCAAAAAGCTCGGAACGGAGCATGCGCACGGCGCGGTGATCGCGATGGACCGGGAAGGCAAACGGTATCTGTGCGACCTCGGCGATCAATGGATACAGCCCGTGCTGGTCGATTCCGGCGCGCAAAATTATACCGAGTCGGCGTTGCAAGGCTTTTTCCCCGGCGCGCGTATCGCGGTTTCTTCCGACGGCGTGCAGGCGAAGATTCGCTATATCCGGCCCAACGGCAAAGAGAGTCAAGCAGCGTTCGATCTGGAACCTGTCGGCGAAGCCGAGTTCCGGGAAGCTGCCGCGTACTCGCAAAGCGTATTGTCGCGTCCGCTCGTCGAGCGCCGAATGCGGATTTGCGACAGCGGCCGGATCGTGCATTGGGAGTACGACCGGGGCCGATCGAGAATCAGCAGCGATCGGGGCCTGTTCGCGGAAAGCGAGCCGCACGGCGAAGAAACATGGTCCGGACGCATCTCGCGGCGCTCGGGCATCGACGAGACGGTGGTGCGCGAAGCGCTGAGCGTGTGCGAGGCGGAAGGATGGGTGTAGATTTCGGGTTGGCAAAAAGGACGGGACGCGGGATAAAGCCGCGTTTTCCGTCCTTTTTTGCGTGGGAGCCGCGCGGCTTTCGCCGCGTCTTGCGTTGAGATCGGTTGCGAAGCCAAGCGCCGAATTCTTTTTTACGGTCGGCACAGAGCGGTCCAATACGTCCAGGCTTCCAGATAACCCGGCAGATCGTGCGGATGATGTCGGACGCTGAGTCCGATCCGGCAGTAGAGCTGAATCAGTACTTCTTCGATCAATCGGGAGCGTTCGATCCGCACACGTTGAAGCGTATCGAACGCCGTCAGCAAAGTCTCCATATTCAAGTCGTCGGGTGAAGAACAGAACGCATACAAAAAATCGTACAGAATAGGTCCCGCCATCGGCGAAGGGTCGATGACCCCGATCAGTTTCGAATCGCGGTAAACGAAATTATGCACGCCCGTATCCCCGTGCAACACGTATTTTTTCGGTTGCTCCGCCTCGGAATCGAAAAGGCGACAAGCCGTTTGCCGAACAAGCCGATAGTCTTCCTCGGTCAGCACGCTTCGCAGATGATTTCTGGCTTCTTCGATCCCGATCTCGTTGAATTCTTTCCAACTCCGCCTCGGATATTCGATCCTGCCCCAATCGTCCGCTTCTTCGCAGGCTTGATAACGGTTGAGCAATTCGTCCGTCAGGACGTGCATCCAGTCTTTTTTCGTCCGCAGTTGAAATGGGTGGTGCCTTCGATAAACGCATAGACCAGGTAAGAGTCGTCGTTCGCCGTCAGCAGCACTTGCGGAAGCAGCGCGGAACTTTGGTAAAGCCGAAGTAAGCGGTTAACGGATCGAATAGACGGGGGATGATCGAATTTTAAAATATACTCGTTTTTTTGCCGGGTTTCCAACTTCAGCACAAGACCCGTCGTCGTGCCGGATAACGGCCGAACGCGTACGATTTCTTCGCGAACGCCGTGCTTTTGAAACAGTTCGTTCGCGTGTTGCAAAGTCGGTTCGAACATCGAGTATAGTCCTCCTTTCTTTTGCATCGGCCAATTTATTCTTCGTCAAATCGGCCGCACCATATGGATATCCAGCGGTTCTTTCGCCAGCATATCCGCATCCGGTTCGGCGGCGTTTTCGCTGCCGAGGCTGCGGTAAAAACGGACTGCCGAATTGCTTTCGGTAGAAGAGATATATAAAGCCTTCGCTCCGCGCAGCAAAGCCTCCCGGCTTAACAGTTGCATCAGTCGCGTGCCGATTCCGCGTCTGCGGTAAGATCGGCTCACATACATCAGGTCGATCGGCAGCGTGTCGCGCTGCGGCCCGAGCAGCCGGTGAGCGAGCAGGCCGAAGCCCACCAGCCGATCGCCGTCGTAAGCGCCGACCGCCGCGCCTCCTTGTTCCAGTTCGGAGCGGAAACGAAGCTGAAGTTCTTCAAGCTGCCGCACGTCCCAAGTCGGGCATTCGTGTCCGGCTTCGGTCCAGATTTCCTGTCCGTTTTCAACGCGGCAAGTCTGTTCGATCCGTTCGGAACGGTCGATATGCGCCAGATGCTCCGCATCGTCGAGATTCATTTTACGGAAAACGATAGCCGGGCGTTGCGGCGCCGCCTTGTTTTTTGTTGCGGTCATGATGATGTCCTCCTGCATGGTCGGTCAATCGTGGAGTGATTTCTTTATTCGTTTTCCGATCGGATCACGTCCCACGTCCCGAACCGGGAAAAGCCCGACGCTTCGGCCAACCGGACCGACGAGACGTTATCCGGCTGGCAGCGGTATTGCGGTTCGTAACCGAGCTTCAAAGCCTGCGCGCCGATCGCCCGCACCGTCTGCCGCCCGAAGCCGCGTCCGCGAAACGGCGGCAGCGTGATCACGCCCAGATCTGCGAACGAGGTTCCGCTCCACGGATACATGCTGGCGGCCGATACCAGTCGGCCTTCGACAAAGCAGCCGAATACGAGCCAGTGGTCCAGCTCGACGAAGGCTTCGTCCATATCGTCTTCCGGCGCTTCCGAGACGAATGTTGCGAACGCGTCGGCGTCGTCCGCGGTCAACTGCCGAACCGTCGCGGTGAAGCTTTCGTCACGCAAAAGCTGTTGTTCCTTTTTCGAAAAATAAAACAAATGATCCGCGCCGTTGAGCCGTACGTCGGCCAGCCGCAAAGCTTCGAAAAGCGTATGGGCATCCACATCGCTGCCCGGCTGCAATCCCGCTCGCCGAGCGATCTCCGGCAGCAGCGTCAGGAAGCCTCCCGATCCTGCCGGATCAAGCAGCATGACGCTGCGGGAAGACGGCAGTCCGGCGTCCGTGACGATCCGGTATAGGCCGGGCTGCGGACGGTCGCCTTCGGGCAGCCAATATTGATTCACCTTGTCGGAAAAAATCGGGAAGGAAGAAAAGGATTGCGTCATACGTATCACTCCTTTGGATAATCGGTTCGGCTGTGCGAGCGGTACAGCGCCAGCAATTCCGGGATCGGAATGCCTTCCACGGTCGCGCCCGCGTATCGGCATCCCGCGAACGAGACGTTCGACAGGTCGGCGCCGCGCACGGACATTCCCCGCCAGTCCCCCCGGTGGATCTCCGCGTTTTTCAGGCTGACGTCCGTAAGCGAAGCTTCGGCCAAACGGACGTTTGCGAGCGCCGAAAACGCCAGGTTGCAGCCGGTCATTTTCGTCAGCGGCAGCTCGCAGTCCGTAAATTCGGTATCGGTCAGATCGCAATTCCGAAACTGCGTTTCCGCGAACGAATGATTGGCGATCATCGTTTTCGTCGTTAAAAACGGACTTGGGTTTTCGTTCATTCGCGCCTCCTGGCATACCGCTTGTGTACGCCGTCTTCCAACGCTATTTCCCCGAGATCGTCGAAGCCGCATTTTTGCAGCACGCGGTTGGAAGCGATATTGTCGGGCTTGGCGAGACCGTGAACGATGTCGGTGCGGGTGTGGGCGAACAGCCACTCGGTCAGCGCGGCAACGGCCTGCGTCATGTAACCTTTTCCCCGGCAGGCTTCGGTCAACCCGTACACGACTTCCCGGTTGGGAGGCGGAAGTTCTTCTTTGATCCCCGTGCAGCACCAACCGACGAACCGTCCGCTGGACCGTTCGATCACCGCGAGCCGCAGCGTTTGGTCGCCGACGTTCCCGTCTATTTTTGCGCTGTTCAGAAAAGCCGCGTTGCCCGGAATTTCGTAATCGCGCAGCCAAATGCGGCGGGTCTCCCGGTCCACATGCCAATCCGGCAAAAAGCGGCGAATATGCGGCTCGGCCGTGATTGCGCAAAAATCGTCCAAATCTTCGGGCAGAAATCCGCGCAGCCGGATATGTTCGCAATCAAGGGTAAAAGGGGACAAACGAATCTCTCCTTCAAGCGATCAAAGCGCGCTTTCGAGATCCGAAAGCGCGCCCTGAACGCGATCTTTTTTGCTTACCGTTCGGTTTTACAGGTCGGTCGCGTAACGATGTTCTTCGGTTTCGATCGCGAATCCGGCCGCTTTGTAGACGCTGAGCGCATTTTCGTTCATCGCTTCGACGTCCAGTTCCGCATCTTCGCAGTCGCGGGCATGGATTTCGTGCAGCGAACGCGCCAGCAGAGCCGAAGCCAGGCCGCGTCGGCGATACGGTTCGCGAACCAGCACTTCTTCGATCTCGCCCGTCTCGCCGTCGGAGATCCAATACATCAGGCTGGCGACCGGACGGTCTTCGGCGTAGATTTGCAGCATCCGCCAGTGGTCGCGCGCGGCGATTTCGTTCAACCGTTCCGCGCCGATCGGCGTTTCCGGCCAGATTTCCAGATCGAGAGCCAGATAATCGGTTGCTTGTTCGGATGTCAGCGTATCGAAAGTCCGCCATTCGAAGCCTGCCGGAAGTTCCGGTTGAGCCGGCTGGTTTTGTTCGAAATCGCTCAGGTCGCGGCACATGCGGTATTGTTTTTTAAGCAGGAAAAACTCCGGACGATCCGCGAAATGCGCCGTGTTCTCCGCTTCTTCCGCAAAATTGCCGAAGCCGAAAATCGTGCCGTGCGAAGTCGGAAGCCCGGCTTTCAACTCCAGAGCCCGGGCATGCAGCACGTCGTACATCGCCTGGAACAGAGCGGTATCGTTGGCGTATTCCGGCAGCGTTTTGAGATTGAAAAAGATGCGGTGCTTGGCGGACGGCTCGGCATGGTCGGGCACGATGCTGAACGTCTCGACCTGGCCTTTGGCAATGATGACGTCTCCGTCGAAAGCGCAGTATACGTTCGTCCAGTTATGCGATTCGCCGACCCACCAGAACACGACGCGGCGGCCTTCGGCAACCTGATTATAAAAGGCACCGAGTGCCGGGAAGTCGCTTTCTTGGAAATGTCGGATCGGGAACGTGATATTCGAATCGTTTCGGGTAACAGAAGTATTCATGATAAAAACCTACCTTTCCGGCAGCCATCTGCCTGTTTCCAGTATGCGGCAAGCCGGGAAGCGGAAATGAACCGATCTTGCGCATGTTGCGTGGAAACGCACGCCGCGGATGGAATACTTTCGGCTGACGATCGCTGCTTTTTTTGGTAGGATAGAAAAAAAGACGGAATCCGGGCGTAACCGGACCGGGGACGGAAGAGAGCAACCGACATGAACGAAAGATCGCAGCGGCACCCGGAAACGAACAAAGAAATGCAAAAGATGTCCGCGCGGCGCGCGACGATCGGCGGAAGCGACACGATCGACACGATCGAATGCGTGCTGGGAGAGGTCGAGCGCAGGCTGGCGGACAAGATCGTGCTGGACGAGCTGGCGGAACATGTGCATTTGTCCAAGTTTCATTTGCACCGACTGATGCGCGCCGCGACGGGAATGCCGCTGATGGAATACATCCGCGCCCGCCGATTGTCCGCCAGCGCGCACGATTTATTCGAACGGCGAAGCGGGAGCACGGTGCTGGACACGGCGCTCGCGTACGGCTTCGACCACGAGCAATCGTATATTCGCGCATTCAAAAGGCAATTCGGCGTCACGCCCGCGCAATTTCGCCGCGGCACCACGGAGATCCGGCTCATCGAGCGGTACGATACGTCGGCGCTCAAACAGATCCGGCAAGGCGTCGTGTTCGAGCCGACGTTCGTGATGAAGCCGCGAAGTCTGTATGCCGGTCGAAAAGCCACTATTTCGATCGCGGAAAACTTCGAGCGCCATACGGCGAACGCGCACGGCGTGTCCTTTTTTTACGGCGAGCACGGGAAGATCCCGCACAAGCTGAAGCCGAGCGTTTATATCGGATTGACGCTGTACCCGCCCGAATGTTCGCCGAAAGCGACCGATTATTTGACGTCCGCCGAGGTTTCTTCTTTGGAAGGCTTGGAGCGCGATTGGGATACGGCAGAGATTCCGGCAAGCAAATACGCGGTGTTCACCTATATCGGCCGTTTCCATCCCGAACATCTGACCATTCACCAGCTTAACGACATTTGGAACTACATGGACGAATGGATCATGGGTTCCCCGTATGAGCAAGCGCACGGCCACCATTTCGAATATATCGACGCGGAGCTGGCAAAAGAAGATTATTGCGAAGCCGATCTTTACCTGCCGATCCGGGACCGCGACGCGTAAGATCGGGGGCATGAAAATTTTTTCATCCATTTATCATGCACGAATGCGAAACCGGAAGCGTCCCACCGGAGTATATAACGCACAAACTTCCAAGAGGAGCGTGCACACATTGATGAAAAAGACGATTTTGGCTTTGACCCTTTTCGCGGTTCCGCTTGCCGGTTGTTCGGCGGTCGAAGAGGTGGGGCGTTCCGTCAACTATACGAGCGACGCGGTATCTTATATCAACGATGCTTCGCAGTGGGCGCAGGATCTGCCGCAGATGGCGGAGAATGCCGCGAACGATCCGCAAGCCCAGCAGCAGTTGACGCAGGAGTTGGACAGGGTGCAGCAGCGCGCGGCCGAATTCGCCCAGACGGAAGTGCCGGAGTTCGCGCAAGGCATTCACCAGCAGTTAACCGGATACAACGAGACGTTGAATACGCAGATCGACGAGATTCAGCAGCGGATCGAAGCCGGGGACTTCACGCCGGAGCTGCTGCAAAATTCCCAGGTGTTGCAGACGATCCAGGAGATCCGCGGCCTGATGGATCAGGTGCAGCAATTGGGTCAATAAGCGGGCGAAGCATAAGCGGTCTCGGGATAACCGGGGCTGCTTTTTGGTTTGGGCAAGCCAAAAGCGGCTCAAGCTTTTTTCGGCCGCTTTTGAGCGATCGCTTTGAACTCTCGCGATTATTTTTTGCATAAATCGACGACCCTCTTGCCGATGTCAGCTTGAAATTTTTATGATGGACAAAAAAGAAGGGGCGATAGCCGATGAACGTGATCTTGCTCAAACATTTCGATTTCGACGATCCCGCCGTGTTTACCGGTTGGGCGGAGTCCGAAGGCCATCGCTTGACGATCCTGAACCCGACCGAACAAAGCCCCGATCCGTCCTTGCTCGACGAGACGGATTTGCTGATCGTGGGCGGTTCGCCGACCAGCGCGTACGACGACGAGAACACGCCGTGGCTGGTCCCGGAAAAAGCGTTCGTGCGCGAAGCGATCGACCGGCATATCAAAGTATTCGGCATCTGCTTCGGCGCGCAAATGCTGGCCGAACTGCTCGGCGGCCGCGCGTACCGTCATTCGGTCAAAGAAATCGGCTGGCATACCATTCGCCGCGGCCATCAATCGCATCCCGCGCTGGACGTTTTGCCGGAAAGCTTCCGTTCGCTGCAATGGCACGGCGACACGTTCGATCTGCCGCCCGGCGCGACGCTGCTTGCGGGTTCGGATTATTGCTCCAATCAGGCGTATGCCTGGGGCGATCATGTGCTTGCGGTGCAGTTCCATTTGGAGACGTCGTCGCCTTGCATCAACACGATGCTGGACGTCTGGGAAAACGATCTGAAGTCGGACAGTCCTTCCGTGCAGCGTTCGGAAGAGATCGCGCGGGAAAGCCAACGGACGGCGGAATCTTTTGCTATGTTGCGTAAAATGCTGAATGCTTTCGCGGATATGAGTCCTGTTCAGAAAATCTAAATATTCTTGCAACATTTTTCGTGAAAACCTCTGTACCTATCAGCAATTTTCGGTATAATCTTTCATGAGAAGCGGCCGATCCGGAGATCCCGAGTCGGCCGCTTTTTGTTGGATCGGGATCAAGCGGACGGAACGGGATCGAAAAGAGTCCAAAAAGACTATAGAGGTCCGTTTACGGGGTTTGGATGCTGGGTCGAAAAGGACTATAGCGGCTCGCTACGATTTGAACATAAACCGTTTTCGGTCGAGTCGATAAGTCGGTTGAAGTCAGTCTATTTAGATAAGTCGATTAGGGCGTGTACGCAAACTCAGGCGACGTGCATCTTGAGCTGCCTTTTCGTCCTCCTCTACGTCACTTTCCCTTGACGTGCCCCGGCACGCCTTCGGAAAAGTTCCTTGATGAGAACGAAAATTCAGCTCAATCTGCGCTCTTCGGAGTTTGCGTACACGCCCTAGTACTCTGTATCAATAGAAGGTAAGGTTACGCTCGTCCGAAACGCACTAGACCCGTGTGCGTTTCGGCCAAACGTAAACCCACTATTTGACCTGATACAGAGTACTAGGTAAAAGGATTACGAGGAAAAAGAAAAGGGCATTCAGTCGAAGCGAAGGACAGGGTGGCTGCGCCACAAACGCGACGTTCTACGGGAGTTGGTTGTCGGAATAAGTGCGATTATGCAGCTAATTCTTCGGATCGGCTTCTGAATTCTCAAATAAATGCGAATATACACTTATTTGAAGAAAAAACGGCTAAAAGAGTAGAAGACGGAGAAATTAAGTGCATATCTGCATCTATTTTCTCTAAATCGCAAAATTCGAGCTAAATAAGTGCATATTCGCACCTATGCGCGAAAATTTCGCTCTGATTCTGTATGAATCAGCACTTCGAATTCTGAACTAACGCCCAACCCATCTACTCAATTTTTACTTTTCATATCGCAAGCGCAAGAAACAGAAGGAGGACTGAACGACGTTTGAAAAAGCTGGTCTGGATGGGGAGTTTGTTTTATCTCCTTATGGGATTCATCAAAGTTACTGTCGCTTCGATCATTACGGTGCTGCTGCCGTTGTACGACCGGGTGTATACGGATGCCGGCGCTCTGATCTTTATCGAATTCGGCGCGTCGATCTTCGGGATGCTGATCCAGCCGTGGCTGGCGAACCGCATGTCCAAAAAAGTCATGCTGCATATCGGAGCCTGGGGCGTGGCGGCTTCGTATCTGCTGATCGCGTTCCTGCCGCCGTGGCCGCTGTTGCTGGTCGGCTTCGCGTTGGCGGGCTTCCTGGGCGGGATTATCGAGTCCGTGATCGCCGCCGTTATTTTGGAAGGCTTGCAATCCAACGCCGCGATCGCGATGAGCCGACTGGAAGTCGCTTTCGGCGTCGGCTCGCTGATTTTGCCGATGGCGATCGGTCTGCTGATCGTCAGCGGATTGTGGAACTACGCGCTGTTCGGCATCGCGGCTTATTGCGTATTCCTGTCGCTTTTCGTTCGCTTTGTCCGTTTCGGGGATGCGGAACCGCTATTCCGGCCCGCGCATAAAGCCGAAGTGCCGAACGGCGTTCCGGCAGGCGCGGCTTCGTCCGGTCCGGTCGGCGCCGTCGTGGCCGCTGCCGCGACGAACCACCCGTCCGCCGGCAAAAAGCGCATCCTGCGCGCGCCGGGCGCATTGATGCTGCCGGCGTTTATCCTGTTGTTCTTTTTCTACGGCGCGACGGATATCGGTCTGGTCAATTATCTGCCTTCGCTGATGCTGGAGACCGGCATGGCCGATGCGGCTACGGCTCCGATCAGCGTGACCGTGTTCTGGGCCGCGATGATCGCGGGCCGGATGTTTGCCGGATACGAAGCGGAGAAGCTGGGGTATCGCAAATATCTGTTTATCCACTGGGGCGGCATGATCGTGCTGCTGTCGCTGTTCGCGCTCAACCGCAACGCGACGGTCGGCTACGTGTTGATCGTGCTGCTCGGTCTGACGCTGTCCGGTCTGTACGTGGTCACGCTCGTGTACGCCAAAACGCTGATGCCGCGCAATATCGCCCGCAACACCAGCATTTTGATGGCGGGCTGCGCGGTCGGCGGCGGGCTGTTCTCCGTCACGGCGGGACGTATGCTCGATGCGCTGCCGCCGTCTTACGTGCAATGGGTGATGGCGGGAATCGCTCTGTTAAGCTTGCTGGTGTATATCGGATATGCCAAAGAACGCCAAACCAAACCGTCGTCGGAGTTGGCGCGGGCGTAGGCGTAGGTAGACGCGGCGGTGTCCGGCGGGAAAGGAAGGATGCAGCGCATGGAGTATTATTTTCTGGAATCGCAATACCCGCGCAGTGGGTTTATCAGCGGCGGCACGACGTTCATTCCCGAATTGGATATGAATTATTCGGCGATCGACTACCGGCTGCCGAACGATACGCGGGCGGAGGTCGAGCTTTTGTCGTCGGTACGACGTTTGAAAGCAGACTATTTCGAGACGGTTACGGGAACGAGAGTCGTGTCGGACGCGTTCAAAAAGGCGCTGGAGCAAACCCCGAACCGGATCCAGTTTATTCCGGCGGTCGTTCGCTACGCCAACGGAAGATCCGTCGAACGGGAATACTGGATCGCGCATCTGCCGGACGCGGTGGATGCTTTCGATTACGAACGCTCGGAATACGGACGCAAAGCAGTCATCGCCGCATCCGTCCGTCAGCCGCCGCGCAAACCCGTGAAAGTCATTTTCAAATTACGGCTAAATCCCGACAATATCGCCGGCTGCTCTTTTTTCAGATTGGCGCATGTGAACGTATTAAAACCGATCGTTTCCGGCGACTTGTATGAGGCTTGCCGAAACAAGAGGCTGAACCTGCGCGTGACGCCGATCTGACCGCCAAGCCGACGAACCCCGATCGTTTTCGCCGCTTTTGTGCAACTTGCGGCGCAAGCTATCGCGTAACCGGATCGCAACCAGGCAAAAGCCTGTCCGTTTCCCCGCGTTAGAAGGGAACAGACAGGCTTTTTTCGCGATCCCGTTTTCGCATTCCCTACAGATCGGCGTTTTTACGGATGAGGAGGGAAAACGCCTTGCAAAGCGATAATGAAATTCAACGACACGAACGGCTGCATATTGTTATGGGGTTGACTTCCGCCCGCGATGTTAATCGCCCGGGGGTCCATATTTTGGTCGGGAGCGGGGCCGTACAATTTGACGCGCACCTGCCCAGGGCCTTTGCCAGGCGTTTGCGCCCAATACCGCCCTGTCGGGTCGTTCGAACCGCCTTGTTGCGAGATGCCTTGAGGAGTATGCGAATGCAAAGGCATCTGATTCGACAGCAGCGTCACGGTAGGCGAGCCAACCGATTCGCCCAACGTTCGCGGCGTCAATCCCGCTCCGTTGCCTTGTCCCAGCGGAGCGCGTCCTCTCAGATCGGGCAGTCCGAAAGTGGAACGGCCATCGCCGCCATAAGCGGTTCCAAGCAAAGAAAATAGAGCGGTGTTCGACGCGATCGGCAAAAGCTGACCGTTGCAAAAAGCCCAATCCTGCGGCGCGTAATTTCCGGCGAAAATTCGGATTTCTCCGACGAATTGATCCGACATGGAAAAACCTCCTTAAGAACGGCTAGGATAAATGCCTTGTGTCGCAATAAAGAAATTGACCGTCAAAAACGGCTGCATATTGTTGTGGGGTTGGCTTTGCCCGCTGCTTCCGATCGCATTGGGATGCATGGGAACGAGCGTGGACACGGTGCCGTACGGAGAAGGCACTTGCGCCCAGGTTTGCCCGGCGGGATCGGTCGCGGTAGCCGCGGCGTTCGAAGCCCGCGCCTGATGGGTATGTTGAGGGATTTCGTTCGGCGTCAGCGTATGCTGGGCTTCGCCCGCGCTCGTGCCTTGCGGAATATTGCCGCTAAAATGAACCGGCGTTCTTCCTTGAAGGTTGGGAAGAGCGAAATTCGTTCTTCCGTCGCCGCCGTACTTGTTGCCGAGCAGCGAAAATAACGCCTGATTTTGAAGGACCGGCAGCAGTTGACCGTTGCAGGGCGCCCAGCCCTGGGGAACGACAGAATTGGCGAACAGGCGGATTTCGCCCAAATATTGATCCGACATAAGAATCCTCCTTCGAAAAAAGAATGAGAGTAGCGGATAAAGCCGGTTAACCCTGGGTAGGGAAGATGCCGACCAACGCGATAATGAAAGAAACGGCCAGCGAAGGCATGATATTATCGTGAGGCTGGTTGCCGCCGGATGCCACAAGCGATTGCGCGTTCATCGCGGCCGACGTCGCTCCGGTTCCGTCCGAATAATTTTGCAGCGCCGAAGCGGACCAGACCGCTCCGGCCGGCGAAGCCAGCGTGCCGGGCGTGGTCGAAGCCAGTGCCGCGTGAGTATGCTGCGGCAACTGGGCGGCGGCCACGGTCACGGTTTCGTTTCCGTCCGCTTTGCCGAGCGCCAGCCCATTTCCTACATGCACCGGAATGCGGCCCGATAAGTTGGGCAGGCCGAAAGTCTGCTGCCCGTCGCCGCCGTAAGTGGTTCCGAGCAGCACGAACAACGCTTCGTTTTCCGAAATTTGCATCAATTGCCCGTTGCAAAAAGCCCAGTCGCGGGGAGCATAATTTCCTGCGAACATACGGATTTCGCCGATATAAGGATTGCTCATTGCGATCACCTCATCGTGGAATGGAATTATTTTTGCCATATCATATGCGTGTACAACCCGTTTCCTTCTCCGACCGTCCGAAAGCCGGATCGTTCGTACAACCGCGCCGCCGGATTAAGCGCCGCTACTTGAAGCCGAATAGGCCGGTCCCCGGCTTCGGCTTGCAAAGTAGCGATCGTCCGGCTGCCGATGCCCCAATTGCGGAAATCCGGCAGGATCGCCAGATCGGCGAGGCAGAATCCGCCCTCTTCTTCCGCAAACAGCAGATGGCCGACAGGCCGATCTTGCAGCGTAACGATCCGGTAAAGCGCATCCGGGAAACGCAATCCGTAGGACTTTTGCTGGAGTTCGAACTGCATATGTAAAAAAGCCGACTGCTGGAGTTCGTTCCAGCCCCAAGCTTCCACTTCTTCCGCCCGGGTCGACGCATAGACGTCGAAACGAAAATCTTCGTCTTCCGGCACGGCATGGCGCATATACAGCGTCGCTTCCATGTGTACGTGTTCCTCCTTTCCGGCAAAGAACCTGATAATTGGGATACGTTTTACTTATTCTTCAATAAAATGGTTTTTCCTTCTATTTAAAGCAGGCGTTGAATGATTATTTTCGAACGACGCTTGACCGGTATGTCTAAAATTCAAAATAATCCTTCTTCCCCATACCCGCCGCCCCGTCTCTCCGTTACAATGAGGAGATGATTCAAAGGCAAACGGACGTGTTAAGCATAAATCAATCGCATCGGCGGAACTTTTTCCCAGTCCGTAGCAGCTTGTCTACAAGTACCTACAAAACTCAGGCGATAGCGGAGGTCGACATGGAAACAGAAGCACTCAAAAACGTGGAGTTACTTGCACTCAAAAAGCACAAAATCTACAAGCAAAGCGTCATCCGCTACATCTTGCGTTCGGTTTTGGCCAGTATGTTTATCGGGTTCGGCGTTATCGTGGCGTTCCGGGCGGGCAGCTTTTTCTACCTCGCCGATTCGCCGCTGACTTACCCGATGGCGGCGATCACGTTCGGCGCGGCGATCATCCTGATCTCCTACGGCGGCGGCGACTTGTTCACGGGCAATACGTTCTACTACACCTACGCGGCGCTGCGCAAAAAGCTGAAATGGACGGAAGTCGTCAAGTTGTGGATCACGAGCTATGCCGGCAATATGATCGGAGCGGCTTTTTTCGCGGGATTTATTTTCCTGACCGGACTGTTCGCTTCGCCCGATATCAACGGCTTCCTGCTCAACGTCGTGCAGCACAAGATGGAAGCGCCGACGAGCCAACTGTTTTTCCGCGCGATTTTATGTAACTGGCTGGTCTGCATGGCGTTTTTCGTGCCGATGTTCATGAAAGAAAACGGCGCGAAAATGTTCGCCATGATGCTGTTCGTGTTCTGCTTCTTTATCTCCGGCTACGAGCACAGTATCGCCAATATGTGTACGTTCGCGATCGCGCTGGTCGTCGACCATCCGGCGGAGATTTCGATGGCGGGCGTCGTACACAATCTGGTTCCGGTCACGCTGGGCAATCTGGTCGGCGGCGTCGGGCTGATGGGCTTTATGTATTATGTGGTCAACAAGCCGTTTTTGGACGAAGAAGACAAGCTCAACAAGCAATAAAGGTTGGGAAAAAGGAAGAACGGGAAAGTCGCCGAGGCGCTTTCCCGTTCTTTTTTGCGTGGGAAAAAACCGACTGCGGCGCACGGAGCGCAAAGATTTTTCCAAAGCTGCGGTTCGTTTTTTGTCCGGGGTTGGGGTACACTCAAAGGAAAGCAAGAGACAAGAAAGGAAAGAGTGCGCATGAGCGTAAAACGTCGCCTGTATTTATCGAATATCCTGATGCTGATTTTGCCGATCCTGCTGGTGATTGTCACCGCGATCTGCATGCTGCTGATCTATCAGGGCGTTACCGGCTTGCGCGGAGGCCCGCCGATGAGCAATGGGGAGCAGCTTCAGAATCGGATGAACCAAGCGGAGAAGCTGTCGGCCAAGTTAGCTGAGACCACGGACATGCAGCAGCTTGAGCAGATCCTGGGCGATTATAACCGCGATCGCCAAGAGTCCGGCGTTCAGGCTTCTTTATATTTGGAAGGGCAACGCCTGTATCCGTCAGACGCGTCTATCACCCTTCCGTCAGATGTCGGTGCGCCGCAATCCGCTTCTTCTGTCGTTCTGACAGACCGCTATGCGATTTATCGATTTCCGGCAGGGGAGTATACGTTGGCTTTGACCGATACGTCTTTCAATATCGAGACCAATCAATCGCAGCGCTCCGTCTACGTGGGAATATTCATGTTGGCGCTGATTACGGGCATCGTGATTTTTACGAACCGTTTTCTGACCCGGTTCGTGGTGCGCAGCATCGCCGGTCCGATCGATACGCTGGTCGAAGGCGTGCATCAATTGCGTGACGGCAATCTGACCTATCGCATTTCACACGAGAAACAGGATGAATTCGCCGCCGTTTGCCGGGACTTCAACGAGATGGCCGAACAATTGTCGGAGATGGTCGAGGAACGCAAAAAGAACGAAAGCAGCCGCCGCGAACTGATCGCCGGGATTTCCCACGATCTGCGCACGCCGCTGACCTCGATCAAAGCGTATCTGGAAGGATTGGAAAAAGGCATCGCCGTCACCCCGCAAATGCAGGCCAAATATTTCGCGACGATCAAAGGGAAAGCCGAGCATCTGGAACATATCATCAATCAACTGTTCTTGTTTTCAAAGCTCGATGTCGGCGAATTCCCGTTGTATCTGGAGCGTGTCGATCTAGGGAACGAGATGCAACGGCTGGTCGGTGTTTTTGCCGCCGAATATCGCCCCAAAGGGCTGGGTCTGAGTATCGAAGGGACTTTGCCGCACGTCGGGGCGAAGATCGATCCCGTGCAATTCCGCAACGTGATCCAGAATGTGCTGGAAAACAGCCTGAAGTATACGGATAAAGAACGCGCTAACGTTACCGTCAGCGGCAAAGAAGGCGAACAGACCGTTGAAATCCGCTTGACCGATAACGGTCCCGGCGTCGAAGAGGACGAGCTGGATCGGCTGTTCGACGTTTTTTACCGGAGCGACGATTCGAGAAAACGCACCGAACTCGGCAGCGGTCTGGGACTTGCGATTTCCGGCAAAGTCATCGAGCGGCTCGGCGGGCGCATCAGCGCGCATACCGCTCCGGCGGGAGGACTGACGATTCGGATCGTATTGCCGAAAGCGGGAGAAGTGGAGGCCGAACATGAAAAAAATACTGATTATTGAAGACGATATGTCGATTGCCGAGATCGAGCGCGATTTTCTGGAGATCGAAGGGTTCGCCGCGGACATTGCCTCGGACGGACATGAAGGATTGCGTCTGGCGAACACGGGCGAATATGATATGATCCTGCTCGATCTGATGCTGCCGGGGATGAACGGGTACGAACTGTGCCGGGCGGTGCGCGAGAAGACCGATATTCCGATTCTGATGGTCACCGCGCGGCACGAGATTTCGGACAAAGTGCGCGGTCTGGGGCTTGGCGCGGACGATTATATCGCCAAGCCTTTTTCCCCGACCGAGCTGATCGCCCGGGTCAAAGCGAATCTGGCGCAGTACGAACGTTTGACGCGTAACCAGGAACCGGACGCCAAGCGCGAGGTGGAAGCCGGGCCGATCCGGATCAACCCGCTAACGCGCCGTGTTTTCGTGCGCGAACGCGAGACCGAGTTCAAAAACAAAGAATTCGAGCTGTTGCTTCTTTTGGTGTCCAATCCCTACATCGTGTTCAGCAAAGAACAAATCTACGAACAGATCTGGGGCATGGACGCGATCGGAGATCTCAAAACGGTAGCGGTGCATATCAACCGTTTACGCGAAAAAGTGGAAGCCGACCCGCAAGCGCCCGACTATATCCAGACGGTGTGGGGCGCCGGATATCGGTTCAAATTATAAAAATAAGTATCTGTTAACCGTCGGTTTACCTTTTGTTTACCTTTGCCTGCCTTCTTGTTTAACTGGCCTTGTTATGCTGAACACATAAGGTTGTGGAAGGAAAAAGGAGGAAAGCAATTGTCGAAACTGAGATTGACGGATATCAAGAAATCGTATCATAGCGGGGAAGTCGTGCATGCGTTAAAAGGGGTGTCTTTGGAGTTCCGCGCCAGCGAGTTCGTCTCGATTCTGGGGCCGTCGGGCTGCGGCAAAACGACGCTGCTCAACATCATCGGCGGACTGGATCGGTATGACGAAGGCGATTTGACGCTGGGCGGCAAATCGACCAAACATTTCAAAGACAAGGATTGGGATGCTTACCGCAACCGCTCGATCGGCTTCGTGTTCCAGAACTATAACCTGATCGGGCATCAGACCATTTTGCAGAACGTGGAGATCGCGATGACGCTGTCGGGCATCTCCGTATCGGAACGCCGGGCCAAAGCGAAGCAAGCGCTGGAATCCGTCGGTCTCGGCGACAAGCTGAACAAACGTCCCAACCAGCTATCCGGCGGACAAATGCAGCGCGTGGCAATCGCCCGGGCGATCGTGACGGACCCGGACATTATCCTGGCGGACGAGCCGACCGGCGCGCTGGACAGTCATACGAGCGTGCAGGTCATGGATATTTTGCGCGAGATTTCGAAAACGAAGCTGGTCATCATGGTCACGCACAACGGCGATCTGGCGGAAGAATACAGCAGCCGGATCATCCATTTGCGCGACGGGGAAGTGCAGTCCGATAGCCGTCCGATCATGAGCGATACCGACCACGGCGAACGGACGCGGGAGGCCGCCGCGACATCGTCCGAAACGGCGGCGAAAGACACGGACGGCGGCAAGCTGAACGTCGGCAAAACGTCGATGTCGCTGACCACCGCCACGTCTTTGTCTTTCCGTAATCTGCTGACCAAAAAAGGCCGTACCCTGATTACCGCGTTCGCGGGCAGTATCGGGATTATCGGGGTCGCTCTGGTGCTGGCTTTGTCGAACGGCTTGTCCAACTATATCACGACTTTGCAAGCGGAGACGTTGGCCGGGTTCCCCGTGACGATCTCCAAAGGCGTGCAGCAAGTTCAAGCCCCGACCGGCCCGCCGGATGAACTGACAGGCGGCGGAGGTTCGGGCGAAGGCGAGTATCCGAGCGGCGACGTGTTGCGGGTAGCCGACGATAACGCGGACGCCGAGCAGCATACCAATACGCTGACGCCTGAATATTTCGACTATATCGCCAAAATTCAGGACGAGTTGCCTGAAGCGGTGAACGCCGTTTCCTATGGCAGCGGCGTAGAGATGAACGTGCTGGCAAAAGGCGACGACGTCTTGAAATTCGAGACGTCGCAAAGCGCGGCGTCGGGCGCGCCCGGCGGATTTGGCGCCAGCGCGCCGACGTATTGGTCGGAGCTGTCGGGCGACGAAGATTACGTGCTCTCGATGTACGATCTGATCGGCGAAGGCAGCCGGTACCCTAGCGCCGCGAACGAAGTGGCGGTCGTGGTGAACTCTTACAACGAAGTGGATAAAGCTTTTCTCGAAAAACTCGGGTTGAACGGAGATAACGCCGATCTCAAATTGACCGACTTGATCGGCAAACCGCTGCTCAAAGTCATTCCCAACGACGCGTATTACACGAAGGACGCCAGCGGACTGTTCGCTCCGGCGAGCGCGTCTGCGTACGAAGCGCTGTACGACGGCGACGAAGGAACGGAGCTGACCGTAACGGGCATTCTGCGCTTAAAGCCGGATAGCTCGTCGTCCAGCGGATTGTTGTCGGAAGGACTGGTGTACACGCCTGCTTTGACGGAAGCCGTCACGGACAGCGCATCCGGTTCGGCGATCGCCGCGGCGCAGCAGGATTCCGACCGCGACGTCGTGTCGGGCGCGCCTTTCGCGGAAGAAACGATGAAGGACGCCAGATTGCAGGCACTGGGCGCGGACACGGAGCCGACGAGCATCAGCATCTATCCGAAAGACTTTGACGGCAAAGAAAAAGTCAAAGCGTACCTGGATGCCTACAACGACGGCAAATCCAGTGAAGACCAGATCGTCTACACCGACTTGTCCGAAATGATCGGCTCGGTCGTGCAAACGATGCTGGATACGGTATCGTACGTGCTGACCGGATTCGCGGGCATTTCGTTGGTCGTCTCGACGATCATGATCGGCATCATTACGTACGTATCGGTGTTGGAACGCACGAAAGAAATCGGGATTTTGCGCAGTATAGGGGCGAGAAAAAAAGACATTTCCCGTCTGTTCAACGCCGAGACGCTGATCGTCGGCTTCACGGCGGGGGCGCTCGGGATCGGCATCGCCTACGCGCTGACGCTGGTTATCAACCAGGTGCTGAACGGCATCATCGATATTCAAAACCTGGCGCAGTTGTCGCCGGTTAATGCGATCGTGCTGGTGCTGGGCAGCATGCTGCTCACGCTGATCGCGGGACTGATTCCGGCCAAAGCGGCGACGAAAAAAGATCCGGTGATCGCGTTGAGATCAGAATAGGAAAAAGTCCTATTCGGGGGGAAGCGAGAAGACTCCGAGAGAAATTCGTTTAAGGCGCTGTCTCACTCGGAAAGGTTGATTAGAATTTTATATGGAATCTTTCCGAGTTCAAAGGCGCCTTTCACTGAATTTCTCTCTCCGTCTTCTCGCTTCCAGTTACGCTAGGCGTTTTTTTGAAAGGTAAGGGGCATTGAAGTGAAGATCTAACTACGCCACGCCTAAGGCTTCGCTTCCGATCAGGATTTTGTTTGTAGGGTAGGAAAGGGCTGTCCCAAAAACCGGAAATCGGGTTGGGACAGTTTTTTTGTTGTACAAAGGCTGCGTGAAGGATAGAGATTGGGTGATGTAAGTCGGAGTCGAATATGGGCTAGCGAGGGAAGAGAGGGTTGGGTGGCGAATAGGACAACAGGAGAACAGACAGGCGAATAGATGTATGGAGGAAAGTCGGTATGAACAGGCAGGAAAAGAAATATGAATTGGGGTAGGTTTCAATCTTGCGGATAAGCAACAATTTTGAAGGGAGCAGGGGAGAATAGAGTCTATTCTTGCTAAAAAGCAAGAATTACGAGCTTAAAAGGGGTTTGAGCAAGGTTTTGACGTCGATTGTTGCTTATACGCAGGAATCGGCTTGGTTTAGGGTGCTGAAGAAGGAAATTGTTGCTTATATGCAGGAATGGGGGATAGGCGAGATCGCGATACGAAAAAAACGGGCGATCCCAAGCTTGAATCAATGCTTGAAGATCGCCCGTTTTGGGTTGCAGACTTGCAATGAAATGAGTATGCAGCTTGGCCGAGGCCCCGATCGAGCCGATGCTGATGTTTACTTGTACAAGCAATGCCGGCGGAGAAGCTGAGCTTCTTGCAGGCTTGTTGCGCGGGTGAGTCTTCAGATTCGGCGGAACGCAATAAGCGTAACAGGCCGCATCGGAATCGAAAGAGGTTAGCCCAGGCTTCCGTTGCCTTTTTCCGTCAGGTTCTTGATGAACTGAAGGGCTTCGGCGCGGGTTAGGGAGGCGTTTCCTTTGAAGGAAGCGACGGTTTTGGTCGTTTTGCTACTGCCGCTGGCGATGCCGGTGGACAGCAGGTATTGGATCGCTTGATTGCCCGTGTACGATTGGCCGTTGGCGGAAGCCAGCATTTCGGCGACTTGAACGCGGGTAATGGTCTGGCTGCGCGATGTTTTGGATGTGGCGCCTTTGGTCGGCAGGCCGAGTTGTTTCGCGCGGGCGTAATACGTGTTCGACCAGGTGCCGGAAGTCGAATTTTTCACGTTCGGCTCGAACGCGCGAATCAGCATCGCCAGGAACTCGGATTCCGTCACGGTCGCGCCGGGCTTGAATTGTCCGTCCGTATAACCTTTGACCAGGCCGCGTTCAAAGCCCCAGGCGACGGTGTCGCGTCCCCAGAACGTCGAAGGCACGTCCGTGAACGGAATCGTGATCACAGTCGGAGTCGGAGTCGTCGAAGGGACGGAAGGCGACGCGTTCGGAACCGTCGTTGTCGGCGCCGGAGTTGCCGGCTTGGCCGGAACCGCGGCCGGAGTCGAAGCGGCAGGAGCCGCAGCGACCGGCGCCGCCGCGACCGGCGATGCCGCAGGAGCGGCTGCACCACCGC
>NZ_JBBKAR010000027.1:0-1133 GCF_037722395.1 Saccharibacillus sacchari
CAAAATTGGGAATATAATTAGTACTATTCAAGTTGAATTTTACTTCATGAAAAGTTCTCACAAAACGCTTTATATTATGCCTGATATTATTATCTATTTCGAATTGATCACATAACTTTTGAATAAACCAATCTAAATGATACAACAATGGAAGGTCATCAATCTGTGAATAAAAAAATAACCATCCATACTTACTCTTATCAAAAATACATCCTGTTATTTTTTTATTAATTCTCCATAAAAACTTTTCACTATTTTTATTCTTCGAAAACTTAAATTCCGAGAATATTTTCACTAAAGAATCTTCGAACTTTTTAACAGACTCTTTTCTTACAGTAAAGCCATAGTCTCCACTTTTTTCATTGAGGATTTCGAACGAATACCCTAGATAAGAAAAACCATCGTAAATACTAGATTCTTTGTATTTATGACAACTTACGCTCAAATCTAAAGCTTTAAGTTTTGAAAAAATTCTTTCTCTAATACCTTCATAGTTCTTATCATTGCACAAAATTAAAATGTCATCGACATAACGAAAATATTTAAACTCTTTGTTATCAATTGAATATGTTTTATCAATGTCACTTAAATAAATGTTTGCTAAAATGCTTGCAATCGAAATCCCTTGTGGAATTCCTATTTTGTTATCTATAGTTTCTTTAGTCGGAAATGAAAGAGTAGGTGTCTTTATTGCTTTTTCTATGAGTTCCAATATAGATTTTTTGCGAATTCGCTTACTAATTAGCTTCAAAATTTCAGGATGTGAGATTGAAGAAAAAAACTCTTTTATATCTATTTTAATAAAAAAATTATAATTATAAGAATTGATTTCTTGCTTCAACTCGTCAACCAAAGTTTGAATAATTTTGTTACTGACTTCATTTTCAAAACTTTTGGTTAAAATTTCATTTAATAAGCAGAGTGTAACTTTATCTCTAATTGACGGAATAGAGATTTGTCTAGGCGATTTTCCATAACCTTTCGATATAAGTTTTTCTTTATAAGGGATAAACTCATATGTTCCATTTAGAACTTTTCTGGAGATTATATTCGTATACTCGTCGAGTCTTTTTTCAAAAGAAGCTTTATTAATTCTATCTATACCAGGCGAACATTTATGAGCTACTTTCTCA
>NZ_JBBKAR010000028.1:0-4162 GCF_037722395.1 Saccharibacillus sacchari
CAGCTCAGTAATTCGAAAACCAAAGAATCTATAAAAGAAGATTTTATGCCAAAGCTAAAAAATTACTTTTCATTAATTGGAAAAAAATTAGATGAGAATATAAGTTTATCCGAGATGGTGTCTATATCAAAGAGCTTACCAATACTCACAGAAGAATCTTATATTTCTGATCAAATTGTAATACGACATGAAGAATTAAAAAAAGAAATTGAAAAATTTAGGGCTCAAGAACAACTTTTAAAGAATAGATTATTTAAAATAGAAGAAGCGTCTAAGAACAGTAATGAATATATATTTTCTCTTCATAAACTAGAAGAAAGAAGTAAGTTATCATTAAAAAGTACACAAGATTATAACTGTCCTTTATGTGGAACAGAATGTAAAGATATTCATCAGATTGCAGAAGATATACAAGAAGCTAATACATGGTTAGCACAGGAATCTGATTTAATTGTTTCAAGTACCGAACACTTTTCAGAAGAAAATAGGAAATTAACATCAGAAAAAGATAGAATAGTTAGAGAGATAAAAAAAAGATGGGCGGAATTAAGAAACATCGAAAAAAACTATTTGTCACAAAACAAACAGCATAACTTAGAGAAGCAAATAATGCGTAGTAAAATAGAGATAGAGTTCTTTTTAAGTAACATGGACAAAAAAAACCATAGAGATCTTGACATAGAGCTTTTGGAAGTTCAAAAAAAAATAAATGAATGTAACGCAATTTTAGGAGAATTTAATTTAGAAGTTGAAATAAAAATAGCTGTTCAACAAATAAATAAAAATATGAATTTATTAAAACCGAGACTTGATTTTGAAGAAGAATTTGAAGGCTACCGACTTAATTTTAATGTAAACGAATTTGAAATTTCTTTAGTCTCTGAGGATGGAGAAAAAGTTTCATTAAGTGAAATGGGGAGCGGTGCTAACTGGGTTTCATGCCATATTGCACTTTTTTTAAGCTTATTGCGTTACTTTTCTTCGAAAAAGAAAAAATCTCCTATACCGCTCATAATGTTCTTTGACCAACCTAGCCAAGTATATTTTCCACAAGACGACACTGAAGATTCAAAACGGCTAGGTAATGAGTTAGAGAAAGATAAACAAGCTGTCACAAATATGTATAGAGTAATGTTTGAAGAAATTGAAGATATCCAAAAGGAAACAGGAATTAATCCGCAACTTATTGTGGTAGATCATGTTAGTGCTAATACTATGTTGAATGAAACTGACCAGCGCAGATTTAAGGAAAGCGTTAGGGAAGTTTGGAGAAATGGATCTGCTTTAATTTAATGTTTATGGTGGCATGAATAAAAATTAAGAAAAAAGGTGGATATGCCATGAAAACCCACAACAAACTAATCCGCAACCTCATCCCAACCATCATCGCCTCCACCGGCAAATCATCCACTACCCGCATCCTGGATGAAGCCGAATACGTCACCGAACTCCGCGCCAAGCTTCGCGAGGAAGCCGACGAATACTTCGCCGCTTCCTCCGACGCTGACGCACTGGAAGAGCTCGCTGATATGCTCGAAGTGATCCGCGCCCTCGCTGTCACACACGGTGCAGCTCCCGAGCAGTTGGAGCAGATCCGCGCCGACAAAGCCGCCCAGCGCGGCGGTTTCGACCAGCGGATCTACCTGATCGATGTCCACGAATCTTAACGTCAAGCTCATCACCCGCAATCTGGGGGATGAGCTTATTGCGGGGATGCAGCATGCGACGGGGATTTATATCATGACGTCTTTTTTGATGCAGTCCGGCGTTAATCTACTGGCTCCGCATCTGAAAAAGGCGCTGGATCGAGGGGCCGAGGTGAAGATGCTGGCGGGAGACTATTTGTACATCACCCAGCCGGAAGGACTCCGTAAACTGCTGTCGATCGACGATCGGCTGGAAGCACGGTTATGGCGGAGCATGGGGACGTCTTTTCACCCCAAAGCCTATCTCTTCGACTATGAAAACGGGGAAGGGCTGCTGATCGTCGGTTCTTCCAATTTTTCGTTTTCGGCGCTGAAGACGGGATATGAATGGAATCTGGCGATGAACGCGCAGGCGGAACCGTATACGTTCCAGAACGCGATGGATCAGTTTATGGAGAATCTGTATCATGAAGCTACGCTACCGCTGACAGAGGATACGATCTCACTTTACGAAGAAGAGTACCTGCTCAATCACCGCAAAAATCCCGAGTTGCAGCGTCAGGTGATCCAGATGGAAGAAGCCGAAGCGGACGTTGGAGAGGTACAGATCGAAGCGCCGACGGAGGAAAAAAGTACCGATACTGCGATCCAGCCGAGACCGGCTCAAGCGATGGCACTGGATGCGCTGTACGCCACGATCGAAGAAGAATACGACCGCGCGATGGTGGTGATGGCGACTGGGCTGGGCAAAACGTACCTAGCCGCTTTTTTAGCGAAACGTTATCGAAGAGTGCTGTTCGTCGCTCACCGCGAGGAGATTCTTCAGCAAGCCGCACGTTCGTTTCGGCATGTGCTTCCGGAGCGCAGCCACGGCCTCTACAACGGGCAGACCAAAGACAGCCGGAGCGACTGCGTGTTTGCCTCTATTTACACGTTAGGGATGAAAAAGCATCGCGAAGCCTTTTCCCCGGATGATTTCGACCTGATCGTTATCGACGAGTTCCATCATGCGGCGGCGAGATCGTATCGGTCGGTGCTCGACTATTTCCGGCCGCAGTTTATGCTGGGCATCACGGCGACGCCGGATCGGATGGACGGGCAAGACGTGTATGCGCTGTGCGGCGGGAACGTGGCGTACCGGATACACTTTATCGAGGCGATCCGTCGGGAGTGGCTGGCGCCTTTTCAATATTACGGGGTACACGACGAAACGGACTATTCCGGTATTCGCTGGCTGGGCACGCATTACGACGAGGAGCAGCTTCTTGCGGTGCAGCTTCGAGAAGAGTATGCGGAGCGCGTGTACGAAGCTTGGGCGAACAGGCGGCAGACGCGTACGGTCGCGTTTTGCTCGTCGATCCAGCAGGCGGATTATCTGAACGATTATTTCCGCATCAGGGGCACACGTACGTTAAGTTTGCATTCGCGCACCACAGAAATGAGCCGGGAAGAAGCGATACGGCGTCTGGATGCGGGAGAAATGGACGTGCTGTTCACGGTAGATCTGTTCAACGAAGGTACGGATATTCCGAGCGTGGATACGCTGCTGTTTGTCCGGCCGACCGAGTCGCTGACCGTGTTCACGCAGCAGGTAGGTCGCGGGTTGCGTTTGGCGGAAGGAAAGTCGCACTGCGTCATTATCGACCTGATCGGCAACTACCGGAATGCGGACGTGAAGCTTCGTTTGTTTGCGGAACATCGGGACGAAGACGAACCAGGCGGAAAAAAGGAACGGCAGACCGCTATCCCGACTGTGCCGGAAAGCTGCTCCATCCAACTGGAAACGGCGGTCGTCAATCTGCTGGAAGAAATGAGCCGCAAACGCGCGCCGTACCGGGAGAAGCTACACCGCGATTTTCTGGATGTCAAAAGCGAGCTGGGACGTATTCCGACTTACTTGGAGCTGCATTTGCAAGGGCGTTCGGCGAGCAAAGGGTACCGGGACGAATTCGGTTCGTATGTCGGGTTCCTAAACTGGGCCGGGCTACTGGATGAGCGGGAGCGGCAGGTGTACGAGCGATACGAAGCCTGGCTACGCGACGCGGAAAAAACGGCGATGGCGAGAAGTTACAAGATGGTCGTGCTAGCGTATATCTTGGAGCGCGGCGCGGAGCATTGGACCGAGCCAGTAACGGCGGAGGAGGCAGCAGCCTTTTTCCATCACTACCTGACGGAGAAGGAGTATCGCAAACGCATCGACTTTTCTGGCAAAGAAGCAAAAGCGATGTGGACCTGGAACGAACAGACGCAAATTAAAGTGGCGAAGCTGATCGCGGATATGCCAATGAGCAAGTGGGCAGGGGCGAAAGGGAGTCAGGTGGAGTTTGCGGATGGGAAGTTCGGATTGGCGTTTGATGTATCGGAGGAAGATCAAGAGCTGCTGCATCGCTGGACGCGGGAGATTTGCGAATATCGGCTGCATGTGCATTTTGAGCGGCGGGTAAATAAATAGCTAAAAACAAAAAAGCACCTTTCCTTGATAAAAAGGAATGTGCTTTTTTGTTTTAATTCCTTTT
>NZ_JBBKAR010000029.1:0-26015 GCF_037722395.1 Saccharibacillus sacchari
CCGATGTGCATCTTTTACCGCCTTTTCGCCCTCTCTTTCGTCACTTTCTCTTGACGTGCCCCGGCACGCCTTCGAAAAAGTTCCTTGTTGAGAACGAAAATTCGGCAAAATCTGCTTCCATTGAGGTTTGAAGACACACCCTAGCGAATCAAAAGTCCGGCAGCACCGATCATACCGGCATTGTTACCCAGCGTCGCCGGTACGATTTGCACGCCTTGTTGCAACGGTTCCGGCGTTAGTTGAGCAAATGTCTCGCGAATCGGATCAAACAGGATATCTCCCGCTTTCGATACGCCGCCGCCGATGATAAAGCTTTGCGGATTCAGCACCGCTGCGACAGCCGCCATCGACTTGCCCAGGTAGAATGCCGCTCGTTTGACGATACGCAGTGCCACTTCGTCGCCGGCTTTAGCCGCATCGAAGACCGTCTTCGCCGTAATCTCGCTCGCATCGGCGATAAATGTACGCTCGCCGCGTTCGACCGCTTCTTTTGCCATACGGATGATGCCTGTCGCGGACGATACCGTCTCCAGGCAGCCGACTTTGCCGCAACCGCACTGGATCGCTTCCAGATCCGGCACGACGTCGATATGCCCGATTTCCCCGGCCATACCCGAGAAGCCCTGGTAAATACGGCCGTTGATGATAATGCCGCCGCCTACACCTGTTCCCAGCGTGTAGCAGACACAGTTCTCGATGCCGGCTCCCGCACCGCTCCAGGCTTCGCCAAGCGCAGCTACGTTGGCATCGTTATCAATCTTAACGGGCTTGCCGAGCCGCTCTTCCAGAATGGCGCGGATCGGAACGTCCTTGAAGCCTATGTTCGGCGCCATGACGATGATCCCGTCACGGACATTCGTGAATCCGGCTACTCCGGCTCCGACCCCGGCCAGTTGTTCCCAGGAATAAGGCGATTCTTCAACGACTCGACGAACGTAATTCGCCATGTTGGAAATTACGGTCTCCGGTCCTTCCGCCACTCCCGTGGGCCCTTCATACGTATGCAGCAAAACGCCGCTCTCGCTGCACAGACCGACTTTGATCGTGGTGCCGCCCAGATCCATACCGACGTAGACATTTTCAGACATGATACAAGCCACCTTTTTTCTTCTGATATTATAGAAAATCGAAAATGATGAATCCGTTTGCTTAAGTCCACCTTCGTATCCCACTATAAGCGAACACCCCCCTCCGGTCAAGCGAGACGCCACACCGCAAAGCCTTGCCCCGCAAGGGCCGAAAGCCTTTTTTATAGTACGGCACGCCCGGGGGCGTTGAAACCCTTGCGGGGCGCGGGTTTGTGTCGCGGGATGCATTTTAACGCCTTGCTTGTTGCGTTTTGAGAAATCGTGATGAATTTATGAAAAAACGAAAAAACCTTGTCTGCATTGTGCAGACAAGGTGAGGTTGCGCTTAAAAAGTTACGTTGGCGGGGGAAGCGATAAGACTCCGCGAAAAATTCAGTTCAATCCGCTGTCTCACTTGGAAAAGTCGATCGAAACTTTTAGTTGAAGTTTTCCAAGTTCAAAGGCGCCTTGAACTGAATTTCTCTATCCGTCTTCTCGCTTCCAGCTACGTTAGGCGTTCTAAATACTTACACTTCCGACAATATCCGCTTTTGCCCTTCCAGTTCCCGAATCGGGGCAACATTTTGAGTAAACTCAAGCGTCCCTAGATACGTGCCTTGCTCATCGCGAATCGCAAAGTACCGGATATAAACGAACTTGTCCTTGAACGGAATCCAGAAGTCTTCGTGATCCTTCCGGCCCGATTTGAAATCTCGCAGCAGCTCTTCTACGACGTGCACGCTTTGCGGAGGGTGGCAGTTCTGTACCGAACGGCCGATGACGGCCTTCGTACGGGCGAAGATACGTTCTTTGCCGTGCGAGAAGTAGCGGACAATATCATTCTCGTCGATATACGTCAGATCCACCGGCAGATGGTTTAGGATCAGCTCCAGCTGTTGCACAGACAGAATCCCCGTATTGAAGCGTACGTAACCGTCAGAGATCGGCGCTGCGTGGGAAGCGTTGAGCTCCGATGCCGCCATCTCGGCCGCCTGCCGAGCCATCTCCGCGGCCTGCGCCGCCATTTTCGCCGCTTGCTCCGCCATGCTAACCGCCGCCGGGTCCTGCACAGGCGCTGCCGTAGATGCAGGAGTCGGGGTCGTTTGTTCCTCCTGCTGCTGTTGCCGAAGCATATCCGCAACCCATTGCGGCATTTCTTCGGGCTTTTCTCCACCTGCCAAAAACGACGGCATCGACGACTCATCTTCGCCATGAGCATGAGTGGCTTCCAAGTGGCCCTCAAGTCCGCGCGACACAGGTGCAGATTCGGCTTCTACCGCAGTTCCCGGCTCCGATGCCCGCGTCGGAATCCAAGCAGCCGTACCTGGAATCAGACAGTAGCCGATCTCTTCCGTCTCTTCCGCGATTTTCATCCATTCGTCTTCCGTCAGCTTTTTGAGCGCCATCGGCAGCAGGATATTTTCTTCCTTGAAAATCATCTCTTCGACTTCGCGCACGGCAACTTCGATCCGCGCCTTTACGGCTTCGCGATCACCGCTATAGCCAGCCAACAGAGCTTTCGCTGCTTTGATCTCCGCACGAATGCCGTCGTCCACGCCCCACATCACCTGAGTCGGACCGTAGATGCCATAGCGCTCCAGGTAAGGGAACAGCAGATTTTCTTTTCTCGAATAATGCTTATCCACGTCGAGCAGCAAATTCAGGTCTTCCAGCAGCTTGTAGCGGTTCGCATTGGAATCATCTTTCATAAACTTATCCAGATGCAAAGCCATCGAAAAGCCCGTCAGACGCTCCAATTCCCGATTTTCCAATTTGAACGTATGCACCGGATGACCGGGCTGCGACTCGGGCGCCGAAGAAGAGGAACCGTGAATATCCGAGATCGCCCCGTCGAAGATCGAAGCGTGGACCGAACAGAGCCGCTGCACTTCGGATACGGGAATCCCTTCCTCGCGCATCAACGATTCCTCAAGCAACGAAATCTCTTCGACTTCCACGCTCCCCACCGCCGCACGGAAACGTTCTTTGACCTGCGCCGGATCGACTCCTTCATGCAGCTGTTTGATAATGGCCTTTAGTTCTTCTCTCCGACGCAGCTGCTGCTCATCCATCTGCCCCGCCGCATGCTCCCGGTTATTAATCAGTTCGCTCATCTTCGGTTCCTCCTTATTTGCTTTCGACCTCATAGCCGTGCGCTTCAAAAGCCTGCCGCATCTTTTCCGGATCGATCCGCTTCATTTTGGCACCCTTTAGGGGCGTCATGAACTTGCCCATCGTCTCCAGCATGGATGGTTCAACGATTTTTTTAAACCCTAATGCAAACAGTATCGTCGCCACCTCCGGCTCTTCGCCCACCAGCTCGTGCACGCTCCGGTTCAAATCGATCTTTTTGCCCATTCACGATACGCCCCTTTCCGACTGCTTTAAATTTTTCTGAAAACAATTCTCAATCAAAATGTAGCACGCCGTTATTCCTCAACTTGTGATTCTACGCACAATCTTTCTGTCCATAAAAAAAAGAGCCTCCGAAGACGTGTTCGGCGACTCTTGATATTCACTCTTCTTCATCGCTTAGCAAACGCTCCAGCATCTGCTCCCGATTGTTCAAAAACTCCCGGGTTACGATATAGTGCTCCGTCTCCTCAAGCCCACATTCCCGAATGCCGCCTGCCGTCAGGTTATACAGCCGACAATGCGGATACGCCATTAGCAGCGGAGAATGGGTCGAGATCATGAACTGCCCGCCGCTGCGTGCCAGCTCATGTATCCGCGTCAGCATCGCCAATTGCCGCACGGGAGACAACGCCGCCTCCGGCTCGTCGAGGATAAACAGCCCATTGGCTCCGAACCGGTGCATGAACGTAGCGAAAAAAGCTTCTCCGTGCGACTGCTCATGCAGCGAACGCCCGCCGTAGCTGTCGATGATCTTGCCGCCTGCGCAAGGCTCTTTGTCCAGCTCGTCGATCGTCGTCGCCACATTGTAATAACTCTCCGCCCGAAAAAAGAATCCGTCTTGCGGACGCGCCGTTCCCCGGATCAGCCGCAGATGCCGATGCAGCGGAGAATGGGTCTCGGCCGTGGCAAAGTTAAAATTCAGCGTGCCGCCTTCCGGGTTGAAGCCCCAGGCTACCGCGATCGCTTCAAGCAGCGTGGACTTGCCGACTCCGTTCTCCCCGATGATATACGTCACCCGATCATGAAAATCCAGGCTCTCCAATTCTTTTACCGCAGGCAGATTGAACGGATACATCCCGGGGTGCTCGATCTTTTCTCGCAGCAGCTCTACCCGGCGCAGGTAACGACGATCCGATCCGCCCGGACTTATTCCGGTTTTGCTCATGAACAGCCTCCGATCTTGTTCTTTGGAAAAAATGCTTGCATAAAAAGAACGCGCAGACGAAAGATTCCGTTTGCGGATTCTTGTCTGCGCGTTCTTTGACAGAAAATTGAGGCTTGTTAAAAAATTAACGATCGAGCGTCTCGCTCCAGTCGTGCACGATGCTGCCTTCGAGATATTTCTCGCAGTCCATCGCCGCTTGGCAGCCGCTGCCCGCAGCCGTGATCGCCTGGCGATATTTCGTGTCCTGCACGTCGCCGCAAGCGAATACACCGTCAATGTTCGTTTCCGTCGTCCCCGGGCTCACGACCACGTAACCGTGACCGTCCAACTCGACATGCCCTTGCAGGAACGTCGTGTTCGGCGTGTGGCCGATTGCCACGAATACGCCGTCCGCTTCCAGAAGTTCTTCCTGACCCGTCTCGTTGTTGAACACTTTCAGTCCTTTCAGACCCGTATCGCCCGCTACCACTTCCAGCGGCTTACGGTTGAGTGCCCAAGAGACTTTCTCGTTCTCGCGCGCGCGATCCTGCATGATCTTCGACGCACGCAGCTCTTCGCGGCGGTTAACCACCGTAACTTCTGTCGCAAAGCGCGTCAGGAAGCTGGCTTCTTCCATCGCCGAGTCCCCGCCGCCGATCACGATCAGCTTTTTGCCGCGGAAAAAGAATCCGTCGCAAGTCGCGCATGTGCTGACGCCGCGTCCGATATTGTCCTGCTCCCCCGGAATGCCGAGGTAACGAGCCGATGCTCCTGTCGAGATGATGACCGAATCCGCTTCGATCGTTCCTGTACCTTCAACCGTGATCTTGAACGGACGCTGCGAGAAGTCGACGGCATCCACCCAACCATTCATGAACTCGGCACCGAAACGCTCGGCCTGCTTGCGCATATTATCCATCAGTTCCGGTCCCATAATTCCGTCAGGGAAGCCCGGGAAGTTCTCGATCTCGGTCGTTGTGGTCAATTGACCGCCCGGCTGAAGCCCCTCGATTACGAGCGGGTTCAGGTTGGCACGAGCCAAATAAATAGCCGATGTCAGGCCCGACGGCCCTGTTCCGATTACTACAGTCTTGTATTTTTGCATTTAGGCATCCTCCTCAGGACAAGTTTGAGTGTTATGAAATCATACCGGAGTACGACCATTGCCGGACGTTACAGTCCTTTGCGATGATCTCTTCCGTGCATGGTCATACGTTCCTTGATATTGCATACTTGATCGATCCGTTTTACATAACGCCCGACAGTCGAAGCCGATACGCCGTAGCGTCGGCCGATCTCTTCATAAGTCGACTCTCCGCGGCGAAGCTTGTCCGTCAAATAATCCAGGGCTGCGGCCCAACCTTCAGCGTACGATAGCACCGGCACATTCGGATACAATCTACGTAAAAAGTCGGTCCATAACGCTTCTAAATCGCGACGAAGACCAAAATCGCCCGGTGCGCACGAAGCGCGAATCGCCGTATCCAGCACGTCCTGCCAACGCTTTTCCCAGACGGGCAGTTCGGCCGGTTCCCTGGAGAACTTGAGTTCCGGCAATTCGTTTTCCTCGGGCGAATCATAAGCCGTCTCTCCCAATGCGGCGCGAGCGAGTTCGCGCAGCCCTGCTGCTTCGCCTTCATTTTCAGCCAATTCGCGTAATACCTTCGTCATCTCGTCATCCGCCAGTGGACGACAAGCTTGGAGCGCATGGCGTTTTTCCTCTTCGGTGCCGGAGCGCAACGTGTGAAGCAGTGCTTCACGAATCGCCGGCGAGTCCTCAGGCAGACGTTCTTCCCAACGACGCCAAAGCTCGGAACGCTTGACGGCCTCCAATCGGTAATGGTAGCTCACCGTTTCGGCAATGCCGTTTTTTCTCCATTCCGGTAAGCGCGTCAAATAATATTCGGCTGCTTCGGCACCCGGATCAAGCTTCAGCGTTTGCTTCCAGAGCTTTTCCGCCGTATCCATCCGTCCGCTCAGCAATGCCGCTGCGGCGCAATAATGGTGAATAGACGGATCAGCCGACGACTCGTCGCCCGCCAACAGTCTACGAAAATGCTGATAAGCCGCTTCATGCTCACCCAGAATCCCCAGCGTAGTCGCCAGTTTGAAGGCATGCTCACGGTGGAAAGGTACGACCGTAGCCAGACGCCGACCTAGACGTGCGGCCTCCTCCGCTCCAGCTGGGCCAGAATGACGACGGAAGATCGCCAAGTTACATAAACCGTGCAAATTCCCAGATTCGCTCCGAAGTACCTCTTCCACCGTCGCGAGCGCACGATCCGTCATACCCATATAGTAGTAGGCCAATGCCAGATTGTTAGCTGCTGCGGCAAAGCCAGGGTACTCTTCCAGCAGTTCCTCCAGCAAATCCGCCGCTTCGGAAAACATACCTTCTTCCAGCATCGTCCGCGCACGCTCATGGCGATCCGATCCCCGGCGTGCCAGCACGCTATGATCTCGAACATTCCGCTTCAGCTCCACCTGAAGCAGCTCGATCATCTCTTCCGCTTCGTTCAAGAACTGTCCCGAAGCATCCGCTTCCAGATAGGCAAGCAGCGCTTCTTCCGCCTCTTCGAACCGTTCCATATTGGCAAAATTATTCGCCATATAGAATCGGCACTCCGTCATGGACGGATCAACCTGTTCGAGCACGTGCAGCAGCACTTCGTTCGAAGCTTTGTAGTCGCCCATCTCCGATAATATACCCGCCATGTTGCAGTGGTTGACCGGATTCCCCGGCTTCAACTCTACGGCTTTACGAAAATATTTTAACGCCTTGTCATATTGGTAGCGATCCAGCGCCCGGACGGCTCTTTCGAAGAAAAAACTTTCGTCCATGGTCAAAGAAACCACATGGCTTTGCGGCTTCTCTTCACGCCGATAATTCCCGTTCACCTGAGCAAGGCCCCCTTTGTTAACTGCTTAAAATCGAATATCCAGATCAGTATAACATACTTGCATAGGCCTCCCAAGAAAAAGGCCGGCCCTGCTAAATCCCCGCTGCATGGATGTTCCGCGTACCCTGTCAACGCTAAAGGCAGGCTTACGCCCGAACGGGAAGCAAAGCTTAAAATGGAAATTTTCCGATTGTAACCAGCGTATGATTGCAACAGGGCCTTCCGCGCAGAAACCCAAGACGATTGAACTTCTTCCGCAGACGGCCTCCGTGCTTCGTGCATGAGCTACCTATTAAATACCCGAATCGCTAAACAATGTCGCAAGCGATCCGCCTTCCAAGATGATATGGATCGCCCGAGCCAGCATAGGCGCGACCGGCAATACGGTAAATCGTTCCGAATGGTCCTCCGGCAGTGCGATCGAATCCGTGATGACCACTTCCGAGATACTCGGATGATCCAGACGCTGAAGAGCACCATCAGAAAATACCCCGTGCGTGGCACATACGATCGGGTCCTTCGCATTTCGTTCTTTCAGACCTTCGACGACTTTGAGAATAGTCGATCCGGTATCGATCAGATCTTCCATGATGATCGGCGTCCGTCCCTCAACCTCGCCGATCACATGCGTGATCATGGCTTCGTTATGGGACGGGCGTTTTTTGAGCATGATCGCGACCGGCGAGTCGAGTCGGTTCGCCAGCTTTTCGGCCAACTTCGCGCGACCCGCGTCCGGAGACACAACAACCGGGTCGGTAATGTTTTTACTGCGCAAATAATCGGCGATCAAGTCCAGCGTCGTCAGATGATCCACCGGAATATTGAAGAACCCTTGAATTGCAGCAGCATGAAGCTCGATCGTGACGACACGACTGGCCCCGGCCGTCGTCAGCACATCCGCTACCATCTTAGCCGAGATTGGCTCACGCGGAGCGGCTTTGCGCTCCTGACGAGCATAACCGTAATACGGGATCACCACATTGACCGTACGCGCCGAAGCACGCTTGGCTGCGTCAATCATCACCAGCAACTCGACAAAATGCTCATTGATCGGGTGAGAAAGCGATTGAACGATAAACACGTCCAGATTGCGAATGCTTTCTTCGTAATGCACGTAACTCTCGCCACTTTTGAATTTGGTCAATTTGACTTTGCCGGGCGTAACACCCAAATCATCGCAGATTCGGTCCACCAGGCCCGGATTGGACGATCCCGAAAATATACGCATCCTGTGCTGCATGACACCCTCCCGCATGTTGTTTTTCTTGATATGGTCTTGATCGGATATAGATCTTTCATTGATCTTTCTTGGTCTGCTATTGATTATACCCCAATCGTCTGAAGCGCAAAAGCAAAGAGACGCCGATTATGGCGTCCCGAAATTCTCTGGAAAGTGTTATTTGTGGGGAAAGCTTGTGCGCTGCGGGGGAAATTCGTAGCAGATGCTCCCGAAGTGCCTTTCTTCGAAAGCCTCCACCTACACTGAATTTCCCCCTCCGCTACTGCTTCCCTACAATAAAATAGACTTAATCAATAATATCGGCTTTGTCAGAAAGCCTACAATTACTACTACTACGCCCAACCGCTCCGCCGTTTATTTGCTTTGCTTGCTTTTAATTTCCCGAAATTCTCTAGGGCGTGTACGCAAACTCAGGCGACGTGCATCTTGAGCTGCCTTTTCGCCCTCCTCTACGTCACTTTCCCTTGACGTGCCCCGGCACGCCTTCGGAACAGTTCCTGGATGAGAACGAATATTCAGCTCAATCTGCGCCCTTCGGAGTTTGCGTACACGCCCTAGCTCTCTTCGAAAGCTTTAAAATATCAAGGAAGACGACGGAGCTGGAAGCGAGAAGACGGAGAGAGAAATTCAGTGAAAGACGCCTTTGAACTCGGAAAATTCCTTATTCAAATCCCATCCATTTTCCGAGTGAGACAGCGGCTTGAACGAATTTCTCTCGCAGTCGTCTCGCTTCCCCGCCTACGTAACACGTAACTTTCTTGGAACGTTTTAAAGTCTGACGCAGAGACTCACTCCCCCAAAGGAATCATGATTCGTTTACGGCGATCAAAAGTTGCGACTTGCTGGACGCCCAGACCGCGGAGCTGTGCGCGGGCTTTGTCGAGGTTTTCGGACAGTTTGGCAGGGTCGTGGGAATCGGAGCCCAGGGTTAACGGAATGCCCAGCTCCAAAGCGCGGCGAAGGATCGGCTCCGCAGGGAACATCTCGGCGCAAGGCTTGGTCAGGCCGGACGCGTTCAGTTCCATGGCGATGCCGCTGGCGGCGATATGCCGGAGAGCGGCTTCTTCGAACGCTTCCTTTTCCGCGGCTTGCTCGTGCTTGGGCGCGTAGCCGAAACGCTTGATCACGTCGAAGTGGCCGATAATGTCGTAAAATCCGGTTTGCGCGGCTTTGCCGATCGCATCGTAATACGTTTGGTAGACGTCAAGCGGGTCGCGGCCTTCCCAGCCAGCGGTCTGACGGAAATCCGTCACGTCCCATTCGCCGAGAAAATGAACCGAACCGATCACATAATCCCACGGATAAGCTTCGACGATCTTTCGAATTTCCGTTTCGTAGCCTTCGATATAATCGCCTTCCAGGCCGAGTTTGATATCAATGCGGTCACGATACTTTTCCTTGAGCGTCAGCACTTCTTCCACATAGCGTGGCAACTCGTCCATCGGCATCGCCATTTCGGGATAGTATTTCGCCGGATCGACGTGGATCAGTGGCATATGGTCGGACAAGCCGAGTTGGCCGAGGCCCAGCTCGACGCCGCGTTGCACATACTCTTCCAGTTTCCCGACCGCATGGCCGCAGCGTTCATGATGGGTGTGGTAATCGATCAACATAACGGTTCTCTCCTCTCGTGTAAAAAGCAAAACGGCGAACCTTCCGGGCATGCTGCTCTCCCGGTGTCCGCCGCATTTACGAATTTCCGCCAACGACATTCGACAACCCGAAATGCGTTTGCGGATCGCGAAGCACGCATTTTTGGAACCACGGCCTGCGAACGCACGCATCCAGTAGCTTGCCCTCGCTAATGCGAGACAAGTCACCGGCTTCAGTCCCGGCGCGGGCGTTCGTGACGGCGGGCCAGCTCGTCCATGATCTCGTCCAGCGGCAGCTTGCGTTCTTGCAACAGTACCAGCAGGTGATAGATCAGGTCGCTTACTTCAAGGCGCAGTTCGGCGTTGTCGCCGTTTTTGGCCGCGATGATCGACTCCGCCGTTTCTTCGCCGACTTTTTTCAGGATTTTGTCGATGCCTTTTTCGAACAGATAAGTCGTATACGCTCCTTCGGGACGTTCGCGGTCGCGCTCGGCAATGATGCCTTCCAGCTCCGCCAGCACGTCGAAACGTCCCGCTTCGCCTGCGCTTGCCGCTTCGTTCGATGCCGATACCGCTGACGCGTTTTCCGGTTCCAGACCGAGCACGCGCTCGCTTTCCGCGCCCGCGCCGATCGTGCCGCCACTATGCGCAGCCCCGTTTTCCAGCGCCGCTTTGTTGAAGAAGCAACTCACGCGCCCCGTGTGGCAAGCCGGGCCCGCAGGCTCCACGCCGACCAGCAAAGCGTCTCCGTCGCAATCATAGCTGAGCGACACGATACGCTGCACGTTGCCGGATGTCGCGCCTTTATGCCAAAATTCTTGCCGCGAACGGCTCCAGAACCATGTCTCGCCCGATTCGATCGAACGGCGCAGCGATTCTTCGTTCATGTAGGCGAGCGTCAATACTTCTTTTGTCGTGCTGTCTTGAACGATCGCCGGAGCCAGCCCCTGCGCGTCCCATTTGACGTTGGCCGCAAATTGTTCCGGCGCAACGATCACATCGTTTTCTCTGCTCATCTGATTTCGACTCCTTTTTGCTTCAATTGATTCTTGAGGTCCGGAATCGCGATCTCTTTATAGTGGAAAATGGTCGCCGCCAAGCCCGCGTCCGCCGTGCCTTCCGTGAACACGTCGTAAAAATGCTCGCTGGTGCCCGCACCGCCCGACGCGATGACCGGAATCGACACTTCGCGGCATACCGCGCGCGTCAGCTTCAGGTCAAAACCGTCTTTCGTACCGTCGGCGTCCATGCTCGTCAGCAGGATTTCTCCCGCTCCCAGCGATTCCGCGCGTTTGACCCATTCCAGCGCGCGTATGCCGGTCGATTTGCGTCCGCCGTGCGTATACACTTCCCACTCCTGCCATTCCGGGTTGTACTTGGCGTCGACCGCCAGTACGATACATTGCGAGCCAAAGCGGCGTGCGCCTTCGGCAATCAGTTCGGGACGCAGCACCGCTGCCGTGTTGACCGCCGTTTTGTCCGCGCCCGCGCGCAGAATCCGTTTCATATCGTCCACTTGCGAAATGCCGCCGCCGACCGTGAACGGGATCGTGATCTCTCCCGCCGTCTGGCGTACGACCTCGACCATCGTCGCCCGGCCTTCGACCGAAGCGGAGATATCGAGAAACACCAGCTCGTCAGCGCCTTCGCGGTCATATACCGAGGCCAGCTCTACCGGATCGCCGGCATCGCGCAGATTGACGAAATTGACTCCTTTGACCACGCGTCCGTCTTTGACGTCCAGACACGGAATAATTCGTTTTGCGAGCATGCCGTTCCTCCTTTTTCCGTTCTGCCCTTATCGCTTGACCGCAGCCAATGCCGAAGCCAGATCAATGTTGCCCGTGTATAGCGCTTTGCCGACAATCGCTCCGCCGATGCCGTCGTTCGCATGTGCCGCCAAACGCTCCAGATCGCCTTGTACCGTCACGCCGCCGGAAGCAATGACCGTTTTGCCGGATGCTTTTGCCAGGCTCAGAATCGCTTTCGTATTAGGTCCCTGCATCATGCCGTCGCGCGAGATATCGGTGAAAATGAAATTTTCCGCTCCTTTGGCCGCCAGTTCCTTCGCCAGATCCTCCGCGCGTACTTCCGACGTTTCCAGCCAGCCGCGCGTCGCCACGAAGCCATTACGGGCATCGATGCCGATCGCCGCTTTGTCGCCGTATTCCGCCAGCACTTTTTCCGTAAAAGCCTTGTCCTCGATCGCCGCAGTTCCCAGGATAACCCGGCTCACGCCGAGCGACAGCAGCAGCTTCACGTCTTCGAACGTACGCAGTCCGCCGCCGATCTGCACCGGCACGTTCAGCGCGGACGCGATTCGGCCGATCAGCTCGTGGTTGACCGGACGGCCTTCTTTGGCTCCGTCGAGATCGACCAGATGCACGTATTGGCCGCCGAGAGCTTCCCATTGCTTGGCTGCGTCCAGCGGGCTTTCGTTGAATACCGTTTCTTGCGCGTAATCGCCTTGAAGCAATCGCACGCATTTGCCGCCACGGATATCGATTGCCGGATAGATCGTAAATGCCGTCATATACCATTCTCCTTTTTCCCTATATCCAAATAGATTGTATTCGTTATATGCCCTACGCTTGTCCTTCCGACAGCTTCAGTAAATTGCGCAACAGACTCATGCCTAGCTCGCCGCTTTTTTCCGGGTGGAACTGCATGCCGTAGACGTTATCGCGCCCGACGATCGCCGTCACCGGAAGCCCGTAGTCGGCCGACGCGATCAGATCGCCAGGTTCGCTCAGCTCCACATGGTACGAGTGAACGAAATAGACATGTCCTTCCGTAAGGCCAGCCAGCAACGGTTCGCTCGGACGGGTGAATTCAAGACGGTTCCAGCCCATATGCGGAACCTTCAGCTCACCCGCTTCGAAACGCACCGCACGTCCCGGCAGCAGCCCGAGTCCTTCATGGTCGCCATGTTCCGCGCTTCCGTCGAACAACAATTGCATGCCCAGGCAGATGCCGAGCAGCGGTTTGCCTTCTGTCGCAACACGGCGCGCAACCAGATCCAGACCCGTATCCCGCAAATGGCTCATCGCATCGCCGAACGCGCCGACACCGGGCAGCAGCACGCCGGACGCCTGCATGATCTCGCGTTCGTCGCCGGTGATGAGGTACTCGTACCCGAGCCGCTCGACCGCTTTGCTGACGCTGTGCAGATTGCCCATTCCGTAGTCGACGATTGCGACCGTCATGTTACAGCACTCCCTTCGTGGAAGGGATGCCGGTCACGCGCGGATCGATCGACGTCGCTTCGTCGAGGGCGCGTCCCAGCGCTTTGAAGATCGCTTCGATCATATGGTGCGTATTGCGGCCGTAATGAACGATGACATGCAGCGTGATCCGTGACTCCAGCGCGAATTTCCACAAGAACTCATGCACCATCTCCGTTGAAAACGTACCGACCAGATTCGACGGGTATTCGGCGCGATATTCGAAATGCGGGCGTCCGCTCACGTCGATCACGACCTGCGCCAATGCTTCGTCCATCGGGATAAACACGTTGGCGTAGCGCTTGATGCCGCGTTTGTCGCCGAGCGATTCCAGCAGCGCGCCGCCCAGGCAGATACCGATATCTTCCACCGTGTGGTGATCGTCGATGTCGATATCGCCGTCGGCGTCGACTTTCAGATCGAATTGGCCGTGCTTGGCAAACAGATCCAGCATGTGGTTGAGAAAAGGAACTCCGGTCGATATCTCCGATACGCCCGTGCCGTCGATTCCGTAGGACAGCTTGATATCCGTTTCGTTCGTTTTGCGCGCGATGCTCGCGCTGCGCGTGCTTGCTTGATTGGCTTCGGTCATGATAATGCCCCCGTTCTGTTAGTCGTTCGCCAGCTCGAAGCTGGACATTTCTTATATGTTTTTTGCGATCGGTCTTTTTCCCGCTTCGAATCGCTTGACCGAACCCGCTTACTTGCCGCCTTCTTTGTTCACCCGGACCTCGATCGCGCGGGCATGGCCTTCCAGACCTTCGCGGCGTGCCAGCTCCATGATGGTTGCAGCGTTTTGCAGCAGCGCTTGCTTGCTATATTGGATCAAACTCGATTTTTTGATAAAGTCGTCGACGTCGACCGGCGACGCGAAGCGGGCCGTGCCGTTGGTCGGAATGATATGGTTCGGTCCGGCGAAATAATCGCCGACCGGTTCCGAACTGTACGGGCCGAGGAAAATCGCGCCGGCATTCTCGATCAGGCCGAGATAATCGGTCGGATTCTGCACCATGACTTCCAGATGTTCCGGCGCCAACCGGTTCACGACTTCGATCCCTTCCTCGATGCTGCCCGTCACGATGATCGCTCCGTAATTCTCGATCGAAGCCCGCGCGATCGTCTCGCGCGGCAGTTCCGACAACTGGCGTTCCACTTCGGCGGCCACGTAGTCGGCCAGACGCTGCGACGTCGAAACGAGAATCGCCGACGCCAATTCGTCATGCTCCGCCTGCGACAGCAAATCGGCGGCGACATATTCCGGATCGGCCGTCTCGTCCGCCAGTACCACGATCTCGCTCGGTCCTGCCAGACTGTCGATATCGACCAGGCCGTACACCTCGCGCTTGGCCAGCGCGACATAGATATTGCCGGGGCCGCAGATCTTGTCGACCCGCTTGATGCTTTCCGTGCCGTAGGCCAGCGCCGCGATCGCTTGCGCGCCGCCGACCCGATAGATCTCCGTCACGCCCGCTTCGGCGGCGGCGACCAGAATATACGGGTCGATGCCTTCCGTACCGCCCGTCGCCGGAGGCGTAACCATCACGATCTCGGGCACGCCAGCTACTTGGGCAGGAATGACATTCATAAGCACAGAAGACGGATAAGCTGCTTTTCCCCCTGGCACATAGACACCGACCCGGCGTAGCGGGCGAATGATCTGGCCCAACAATCCGCCGTCCGGCTGAAGCTCCATCCAGGAATTGCGCTTTTGCCGTTCGTGAAAAGCCCGAACATTAACGGCCGCCGCCCGAATCGCGGTCACGAAAGATTCTTCCACGCGTCCGTATGCGTCTTGCAGTTCTTGAGCGGTTACCCGAAGCTGCGAAGTTTCCAGCTTGGTGCGATCCAGGCTCTCCGTGTAACGAAGCAATGCCGAATCGCCTTCCGCTTTGATATCGCCGACGATCCGTTTGACCGTCGCCACCTGTTCTTCCGAGCCGTATTCCACGTCCCGACGCAGATCGAACTGCGCCGCCGGTACAATCTTCATAATCGTTCCTCCGCATGCTGGGCGGCTTTTGGACGCCGTCCGATTTTCGTAGCTATTTTACAAAGGACGACGATATCGCAACAACCGCCGCCGCTTGCCACTTTTCCTCTACAAGTCTTCCTATACAAGCAAAGTCGATCAAGACTTCACCGCGCCGGGCATGACTTTCTCCAACTTATCGCACAATTGTTGAATCGCGTCGTTTTTCATGCGGTAGCTGACCCGGTTGGCGATCAAACGGCTCGTAATGCCGAAGATGCTTTCCAGTTCGACCAGCCCGTTGTCTTTGAGCGTCTGGCCCGTTTCCACCATATCCACGATCCGATCCGCCAATCCGATCAGCGGGGCCAACTCGATCGAGCCGTTCAGCTTGATCACTTCGACCTGCTCGCCTTGTTCGCGGAAATAACGCGTCGCTACGTTCGGATATTTGGTCGCCACGCGCAGATGAATCCCCGGTTGACGATCCGGCAGCGCGATAACCGACATCCGGCAGCGTGCGATACCCAGATCCAATAGCTCGTATACATCGCGGTTTTCTTCGAGCAGCACGTCTTTGCCGACGATCCCGATATCCGCTACGCCATATTCGACGTACGTCGGCACATCGACCGGTTTCGCCATAATAAATTCCATATTCGCTTCCGGAATCGGAATGACCAGTCGGCGCGAATCGTCGACGTCGCTCGGAATGACGATACCGGCATCACGGAACAGTTCCGCTGCTTTTTTATAAATTCGGCCTTTCGGCATCGCGACTTTAAGCACTTCTCCCATGCGTCTCTCCTCCTCTTGTTGTTCATTTTTATCGTGACCGGACTGGCACGTTGCCGACCAGACAGGCTGTATATCGTGTTTTTCGATTATTTCGCCGAAGCATTTTCTCCGATATAACTCAATATCCGACTGTAGCGACCTTTTTCCGCAATCTTTTCTCCGCTACCGCTTTCCGATAACCGCGTTACCGCCGCTCCGCCTTCTGCGCGAATACGTGCCGCTTCAGCCAGTGCTTCGGCACGGCGATTCGATTCATAAACAATCAGCACCGGGCGCTCTTCTTCGCCTTCCGGATCATCCACACCGTCCAGAATACGGGTCGTCTTCAAAGCAAATCCCGTAGACGGAACATCGCGGCCAAACTGCTTCAGCAGATTGTCGTAGCGACCTCCGCTGCATACCGGGAAGCCCAATTCCGCAGCATAGCCTTCGAACACCATACCTGTATAATAGGAGAAATCCCCGATCATCGTGAGATCGATCAGCACATGCTGAGATACCCCGTAATCACTTAACGCCTCCCAGACCTTGCGCAGATGATCAAGCGACTCTAGCGCAAGCTCATGACTGCTAAGTCCGGCGGCCTGGCTGCAAATCTCGACGCCGCCGCGCAGCCGCAGCAAGCCTTCAAGCTCCTGCTGCTGTTTCGAGCCCAGACCAAGCGACTCGGCTTCTTCGCGGAAGCCTACATAGTCCCGGCGCAGCAGGCGTTCTTTCAGTACCTGCTGATCCTCCGTCCGATTCGGCAACGCTTCGTCGAACAGTCCGTTCAAGAAGCCCACATGCCCCATCGCGAACTTGAACGTTTTCACCCCTGCCGCTTGCAGCGAAGCAATCGCCAGCGCAATCACTTCCGCATCCGCTTCCGGGGAACGGTCGCCGACCAGCTCGACGCCTGTTTGGAAAAACTCCGCTTCGCGTCCCGCTTCTTCTTCGATCGCGCGGAACACGTTCGCATGATACGATAATCGCAGCGGCAGCGATTCTTCGCGCAGCAGCGATGACGCCACGCGCGCAATCGGCGCCGTCATCTCCGAGCGCAGCACCAGCGTCTGGCCGCGGTTGTTGAGCAGCTTGTACAGCTTACGGTCCGGCGTCGAGCTTGCGATGCCGACCGTATCGTAATATTCCATCGTCGGCGTCTTGATCGGATCATAGCCCCAGCGCGCCATGCAATCGAGTACGCTGCGTTCGATGCGGCGCAATCTGCGTGTCGCACGCGGCAGATAATCACGGACACCGACCGGTTTTTCAAAACCTTGCGGTTTGGACATATCGTTCACCCCTGTAAATTTGTCTATGGATTCTTTTCAGCTTCGTTCTTCATCTATATTGTATTCACCATATCGGAAAGCCTGACCCGCGGCAACCGCGATTTATTTTGTACCTATGCGACTTTGCAGACTCCGAAAGAGAAAAGGTGGATGACTGCCAGTTTGCTTTAATATGGTACAGTGATAACATGGTAACAAAATAAAGCATGTGACTATATTAGCATTTTCGCTGGCTTGTAGTCAATGTGGGGGGACGGTGGAGTGGCGCTGCGGGAAAAATTTCCAGCATAGGCTTCCGAAGTGAATTTCTTCGAAATGCTTCATAAGTCGCTGTCTCACCTTAGCAACAATGGTATTTTAGAATTGTAGGCGCGAAGCGTTCGGATGGTTCTCGCAAAAAAAGACTGCCCGAAGCCATGGCCAGCATGGATTTCGGGCAGTCTCTTCGATCTTTCGAAAAACGACCGGGTCGGGTTTTCTGTTCCGGTCGTGACGCAATCGTTTAATCGATCTCAACCAGCAACTCAAAGGTTACTGATCGTGGATCTGTTTAAAAGTTTTTCCGTTCCCTCCACGTCCCCGTTCGCCACCGAAGATTGCAAGCGGGAGGTGGCGGCGGACACGTTCACACGCTGCGGTCAGTCGATGCAGCGGGTGCGGGCGGAGCTTTTTTCTTTTTACGCAGAGAGCCTGGAACGTTGCCTAGCAGCACCCAAGCGCCGGGCACCCAGCGAAGGATGGTTTGTGTCACGATCCAGGATACGATAAGCGCGCAGATCAGACCTCCGTACACCCAAGCAAAGTACGTAACCGTGCCCATCTGGAAATGGCTGAAAAACCAATCTTCGGTGTCCCGGTAATAACCAAGCACCAGCGGATGGACCAGATACACGGCAAAAGATAGTTCTCCGAGACGGGTCAGCATTTTGATCAACCATTTTGGACCTTTGCGGTATAAAAGGAACGAGACGCGCATCAGAACCATAGCGGTCAGCATCGTATGCACGTTCCACAACAGCTCGTACCAAAGCGAATTAGCCGTGAAATGTTTGAGGCGAATCTCTTGGTAAAACCACACATGCACCACAACGACGGCGGCCCAAGCGATCCACAGCATCCAATTCCAGAACCAGACTTTGGTCGGCAGTTTTTTGGAGTCGTTCATCAGCCAGCCGCGGATCTTGTCAAAATGAATCGCCAGGAAAGCACCGATCATATAGTAGGACAAGTATGTAATCGCAAGACTTCCTTTTGTCGCATACTGAAGATCGTATTTATTCCAGAACACGAATGCCCATTGCAGAATCAATCCGATCGGAATCGCCCAACGGGCTACCCATTTCGAAGATTTAAGCAGGAGAAGCATCAGCGGGAACAAAATGTAGAACTGAACGCTGATGTACACGAAATACAGATGCGTATATCCGGTGCCTTCTTTCAGGTTTTTCCAATACCGGGCCAGCATTTCTCCGTAAGTCTCCGCGCCCGTACCGAGCGTTCCCGCCACATGCATCTTATAGATGAAGTAAATGGCCGAAAAGATCACGTAAGGCAGCAGGATGTACAGCATCCGCTTTTTATAGAACCCCCCAACCAGCTTCGCATCTACCGGACGGTTGTAGTAATTGTAGAACAGCACGAAGCTGCTCAGCATGATAAACGAAGGCGTACCGTATCGGAAAAACACGTTGATGAAGTTAATGAGGTAAAAAGCTTTCAAGTGGACCGATTCGATCGTCGCAAACGACGTGGAATGTACATGCAGCACGCCCAGAATTGCCAATGCTCGAAACGTATCCAACTGCGGCAGTCTTTCTTTCTTGATTGAAACAGAACTCAATTTTATTGCTCCTTTCCCAAGTCACCATCACGCAAGCGATCCGGTTACTCTTCAGCCCTACGGACCTTTTGCTACGAAGCGAAAAACGGGACGGCATCGCTGCCTCCCGCCGTGCGCTACCTTTTGCATTATACCCGACCAAAGCCTTTCAAAGGCCATTTTCCCGGAACTTTCAGAAAATGTTAAGCATTTGAGCTTTATTTTGTGAAGATCTTGTTCAAAATCCGGGTAGTCTCAGCCTATCACGGACTTTTCCGCTCAATGACTCGCAGAGGGTTCCCGCCGACAAACGTCCCCGCCTCTACGTCCCGATGCACGACCGATCCGGCTGCCACGACCGCTCCGTCGCCGATCGTGACGCCCGGCAGAATCGTCGTGTTCGCTCCGATCATGACCTCATCCCCGATCACCACTTCGCCGAGACGATACTCGCGGATCAGATACTCATGCGCCAGAATGGTGGTATTGTAACCGATCACAGTGTTGCGCCCAATCGTAATCTTTTCCGGAAAAAAGACATCCACCATGACCATAAGCCCGAAAGCCGTATCCCGGCCCACTTTCATGTGCAGGATACGGCGATAAATCCAATTTTTCATTTCCAGAATCGGGCAGTAGCGCGCAATCTGAATAAAGATGAAATTCTTGACGCCCTTCCAAGGGCTAACGGTCTTATAGATCTGACGCAGGGCGTTTGGACCCTCTTCAACGAAGTGGCGCTCCGTTCTTCTCATGCTTCTCTACGCTCCGTTCCGGTCAGTTCGTACAAGTCGCGCATATCGTGAAGCATATAATCCGGACCGTAGCCTGACAGCGTAGCTTCGCCTTTGAGCGACCAGGCAACGGCTGCGGCGCGAACGCCTGCATTCTGCGCGGATTGAATATCAGCCGGACTATCGCCCACCATCAGCGCCGAAGCCGGGTCTGCGCCCATTTTTTCCAACGCCGTCAATACCGGTTCCGCATGCGGCTTCGGATGATGGACGTCGGTCACGGTTACGATCGCTTCCATGTACCGGGATAGATCGAACATTTCCAGCACCTTCATGGTCGTCGGCCGAATCTTTGTCGTAACGATGCCAAGACGAATGCCGGACGCGTGAAGAGCTTTGACGACCTCTTGCACGTGCGGAAAAGGCTTGACCATGGAGTCATGATGCGCCAGATTGTACTTGCGATACGCTTGCTCCAATTCGCGCACGTCTTCCAGCCCCGAAAAGACACGGAGCTGGTTTTGCAGAGTCGTACCCATATGCGGAATGATCGTTTCCCGCGTCAGCGGAATATCCGTCATCGCGTTCATGAAGGAATCGATGATGAGTTGGTTCGTATCGATGATGGTGCCGTCCAGATCGAACAGCACCGTTCGGATTGCCGGATTGGGTTTCATAATCGGATCACTCCTTGCGTGAAGGGTCATCGCCCGAAAACTTTTTGTCGTTTCTGTCCGAAGCGGATGCGCCTTCTACGCGATGCTGTTCATCCACAGCCGGCAAAGCCGTCGACAGCTTCGAAGAAACGATCGGATCGGAATAGCGGATATTGGCTTGGCCGTTTTTGCGGCGGACGATAATCAATACGATCGCGATCACGAAGAACAGGATCGCCACCAACTGCGAAATCCGCACGTTGCCGTAAGCCGCATCCAAATACCCTTCTTCAAAGCCAAACCAAGTCATCGGTGTCCACATGCCATGGATCAGCGAAGCCAGCCAATTCGGTCCTTGGAATGCCAGACTGTCTGTACGCAGTGCTTCGATAAAGAAGCGCCCGATCGCGTACCAGATAAAGTAACCGATAAAGATTTCGCCCGCCCGTACGAACTTCCGACGGCGAATAACGAAGATCAGTAGGATGCCGACCAGATTCCATAACGATTCGTATAAAAACGTCGGATGATGGAATACGCCTTCGATATTCATTTGATTCACGATAAAGTTCGGCAAATGCAGCGTGTCCCGCAGGAAGCTCTCACTGACTTCGCCGCCGTACGCTTCCTGATTGACGAAGTTGCCCCAACGTCCGATTAACTGTCCGGCAAACAAGCCCGGCGCGCATAGATCGGCAATTCGCCAAAAGCTATAGCCTTTGATTCGCGTGTAGATAACGGCACAGATTACCGCACCAATCAACGCGCCGTAAATGGCGATTCCGCCTTCCCAAATCGCAAATATCTTGAGCGGGTTATCCTTGTATTGATCCCATTGGAATGCCACATAGTAAATCCGCGCACAAATGATAGCCGATGGCACGCCGAACAACAAAATGTCCATAAACAGCTCTTGTGGCAGGCCGAATCTTTTACCTTCGCGCATCGCGATCAGCATGCCGACTACGGCACCGAGTCCAAGAATCAGTCCGTACCAGTGCACCGCCAGCGGACCGATACTGAACGCGATCGGATTGATCGCCAGTAATGCCCCCATTCGTTAACCCTCCCACTTTAACAATTAATCTAAATCATCCATATCGTCCGCGATCGTCGCTGTCAGTTTATGTGTAAACTGTTGCGCCGCGTTATAACCCATACGCTTCAGACGGAAGTTCATCGCGGCCACTTCGATAATGACAGCCAGGTTTCGGCCCGGGCGAACCGGAATGGTCACCAGCGGAACGTCGGTATCGATAATACGAGTGGTTTCCTCATCGAGCCCTAGCCGGTCGTACTGCTTATCGGGCTGCCAGTTTTCCAAACGAACGACCAAGGTGATCCGCTTGTGATTGCGAATTGCTCCGGCACCGAACAACGTCATCACGTTGATAATGCCTACGCCGCGAATCTCAAGCAGGTGACGAATCAGTTCAGGTGCCGTACCGTCGAGCTGGTTATCCGCGCTTTGACGGATTTCTACGGCATCATCGGCAATCAGACGGTGTCCGCGTTTAACCAGTTCGAGCGCTGTTTCGCTTTTACCGATACCGCTGCTGCCCGTAATAATGATGCCTACACCATAAATATCCACGAGTACGCCGTGAATGGTCGTCGTCGGCGCAAGCTTGCGTTCCAAGAAACCGGTTACCCGGCTTGCCAGGCTGGTCGTCGACATTCCGCTACGGATAATCGGAATTTCGCGCTCGTTGCCGATTTCAATCAATTCTTGCGGCACGTCAAAAGAGCGAGTCACAATAATACACGGCGTCTCTTCGTTACAAAGCCGACTCATCCGATCCAGCTTGTCTTCCTTTGAGAGCATATGATAAAAAGTCAGCTCAGTCTTGCCCAGTAGTTGAACCCGCTCCGGCGAATGATATTCGAAATATCCGGCCATCTCCAGCCCTGGCCGATTCAAATCGTCAACCGCAATCGGACGGCGCAACCCCTGTTCGCCCGCTACGACTTCAAATTGAAACTGCTGGACCAGCTCGGCTACTTTTACCTTTTTAGCCATTCTGTATTCTTCCCTTCTTCTGTCTCTTGGTCGTTCCATCCTATTCATCGTAAAGGAAATGCCCGTTGAAAGCAATGCTACTTCCTGAGTACGTTGACCACGCGAAAAAGCCGTCCCGAAGGACGGCCCTGTATGCTCGCTTGGACAGTAACGGAATTATTTCGCGTCGTAGAAGACGTTAACTTCCGACTCTCTGTCGAAGATATGAACTTTGTTCATGTCGATCGCAAGACGAACTTGCGAACCTTCGCGTACGCTCGAACGTCCGTCTACACGGGCAATCGTCGTGTCGCCGCCGAGGCCGCTCAGGTAAAGCAGCATTTCGTGACCGAGGTTCTCGGTAACTTCAACGTTTGCCGTGAAGATCGTGTTTGGCGAAGCTTCCAGGAATACCGGCTCTTCATGCACGTCTTCCGGACGCAGACCCAGGATTACTTCTTTGCCAACCAAAGACTTGTCACGCAGAATTTGTGCTTTGCCGCGTGGGATTTCAACGTCCAGGTTTTGCGCTTGGAAGTGCAGGGCGCCGCCTTGATCAACCAGTTTGCCGTTGATGAAGTTCATTGTAGGGGAACCAATGAAACCTGCAACGAAGATGTTTGTTGGGTTGTTGTACAGTTCTTCCGGTGGAGCTGCCTGTTGAATGATACCGTCTTTCATAACGACGATACGATCGCCCATGGTCATGGCTTCGATCTGGTCGTGCGTTACGTAGATACAAGTCGTTTCAAGGCGCTTAACCAGTTTCGTGATTTCCGCACGCATCTGACCACGCAGTTTCGCATCCAAGTTGGAAAGAGGTTCGTCCATCAGGAAGACTTGCGGATCACGGACAATCGCGCGGCCCAGGGCTACCCGTTGACGTTGACCGCCGGAAAGTGCTTTTGGTTTGCGCTCAAGCAAATGTTCGATATCGAGAATTTTCGCCGCTTCGCGAACGCGTTTCTCGATTTCGTCCTTTTTCACCTTACGCAGTTTCAGACCGAATGCCATGTTCGAGTATACGTCCATGTGCGGGTAAAGGGCGTAGGATTGGAATACCATCGCGATATCGCGGTCTTTTGGAGCTACGTCGTTGACGACGCGGTCGCCGATGTAAAGTTTACCTTCGGAGATTTCTTCCAGACCTGCGATCATACGCAGTGTTGTCGATTTACCGCAGCCGGAAGGACCGACCAGAACGAGGAACTCTTTATCTTTAATGTCGAGGTTAACGTCGATTACGGTTGCTTTGTCGGAACCTGCATATTTCTTGTAGATATGTTCTAAGCGTACACCAGCCATTGAATGTTGCCTCCCTGTATTGAGGATATGTGTATGGAGCTGAACTGCTTTCTTTTACCTGTTCCCATATTACCCTGAATACGCTTTCCTGGCTATTCGCAAACTGCACAAAAATCCGCCTAGTCTTTTGTGACTTTATCTAATAGTAATGAAAGCTTCATCAAAACGGCGTCTGCGAAGTTGCGAACATCGAGTCCGGTCTCCTGCTTGATCTTGTCCAATCGGTAGATCAACGTGTTCCGATGGATATACAAACGCTTCGCCGTCTCGCTGACATTACAGTTCATTTGGAAAAAGGTCTCCAGCGTCGTCAAAACTTCCCCATCCTCCAGCACAACGTCCAAGCCTTCGACTTCTTCAATAAACCGTTCACGCTGCGCTCCCGGAATACTGTACACCAACCGTTCCAGTCCCAGATCCCACGGAAGGTGCACATTGCGAGTCACATGGAAGCTTTTCCCGAGGAATACGCTCTCCCGAAGCAACCGTACCGCCCGAACCAGACCATGCGCAGGCTGAAGCGGATCAGATACGGACAGGTTGAAAATCCCCGTCCATTCGCTGGCAATCAATTCATACAAACCCATTCCGAAGGCTTCCAGCAGTTCCCGATCCGATTCCTCTTCCTCACCGCGATCCTCCGAAACTTCCAGCACATCCAGCCGATCAACAAGCAGTAGCCATTCCCGTCCGTGCAGCGGAACGACCAGAACGTCCCGTTCCAAAAACGTGGACAACAATTGGTGCAGCTCCTCGTATCCCCCAAGCGTGTTCTGAGCCCCTTCGCAGATCAAAAGAAAAGGAATCATTTCCGTAAAAAGACGGCTCTTTAGAAGTAAAGTATCCGGCAATTCTTGCGGCGACTCATCACGCTCCAGCTTCTCGCCTAACCAACGACCCAGCTGCTGGACCTCGCTTTCTTCCTCCTGCGGTCGGCTTACGGCTTCTGAGGTTGCCATTAGCACGAGTAACGCAATCAACTCTCGCGTTGCAAGCTCCAAACTGTTGTCCAGGATTCGGAAAGCCCACTGCTCTTCGCGATCGGCAAGTTCCGGATCAGCTGTAAAAAACCAGGTCGAGTCTGCATCTGTCCAGCCTGTCGATAATATATTGTTCGCTTTTTGCGACTCTCTAACCCTGATTAGCTCAACCGGTCGGTCAACGATACGCTCCAACCGACTCCGAATCTCCTGCACATTCATAGCGAGCCCTCCAACACCGTTTTCTTTTATCTTAACATAATCCCGAATATGCAAAAAAGCCGCATCCCGCTGACACGGAATACGACTTCTTGATGAGCCATGAAGGACTCGAACCTTCGACACCCTGATTAAAAGTCAGGTGCTCTACCAACTGAGCTAATGGCTCGTAAAACTGGTGGAGGCTGATGGATTCGAACCACCGAACTCGGAGAGAACAGATTTACAGTCTGCTGCGTTTGGCCACTTCGCTAAGCCTCCACAATATAAAGATGGCTCGGGACGGAATCGAACCGCCGACACAAGGATTTTCAGTCCTTTGCTCTACCAACTGAGCTACCGAGCCATACTCCATAAAACCAGTTATTTAATTAAAATGGCGGAACCGACGGGATTTGAACCCGCGATCTCCTGCGTGACAGGCAGGCATGTTAACCCCTACACCACGGTTCCAGGCCATTAAAATGGTGCCGGCGAGAGGACTTGAACCCCCAACCTACTGATTACAAGTCAGTTGCTCTACCAATTGAGCTACACCGGCGTATGAATGGTGGAGGCTGAGGGGATCGAACCCCCGACCCTCTGCTTGTAAGGCAGATGCTCTCCCAGCTGAGCTAAGCCTCCATGGGAAGTGAATCAAAAGTAGCGGCGGAGGGGATCGAACCCCCGACCTTACGGGTATGAACCGTACGCTCTAGCCAGCTGAGCTACACCGCCATATTCATTTGCCATCTTCCTTCTATAATAGAAAGGAATGGCGGAGAGAGAGGGATTCGAACCCTCGCACCGCTAACGCAGTCTAACCCCTTAGCAGAGGGTCCCCTTATAGCCACTTGGGTATCTCTCCAAACAGTTCTTGCGCAGCAAACGCGAGTGTTTGCCACTCTCAGACTCACAGCGTAAGTCCTACACAAGGCTTGCACCTTGAAAACTGGATCCGAAACGATTCCTTCGCGTCT
>NZ_JBBKAR010000002.1:0-17274 GCF_037722395.1 Saccharibacillus sacchari
AAACCCAAAAATCTCGAACCGGGACAAGCGATGATCGGGATTTTGAAAATAAGTGCGGATATGCACTTCTTTTCTTCGAATTTTACGATTTTGGAGAAATAGATGCGAATATGCACTTAATTTTTCGCTCTTAGACTCTTTCACGCGCTTTTTCTTCAAATAGTTGCACTTTTGCACCTATTTGAAGATTAGGGAGTAGATCCAGCCAAATAAGTGCATTTGAGCACTTATTTATTTTATATCGAACCGACGATCCCGTTTATGCTTTTTCCCGATCCCGATCCCGATCCCGATCCCGATCCCGATCCCGCCCGCTGCGCGACTTGCAGCTTTTTGGAGAAGGGGACTTCGGCGGACTGAAGCGAACAGGGTTCGCGTTTGCGTAACGTGCGGTTTCCGAAAGCGGAACCGCACGTTTTTGACGTTATTCGTCTTGTCCTTCCAATGCTATGCCGATCTTGAAAAACTTGCCGGCGATCAGACCGAAGAATCGTAAGCAAGAATCAAATCCATGCTGATCGAAAACAAAAACGATCTTCCGGCTCAATTGGAGCATGTGCGCCAGCATTCTTCGGATATCGAAGAGTATGCCAAGCGGCTTGCGGGAACGAAAAACAAAGAAGAAATCATTCGTATGTTGACCTAGGGCGTGTCTTCAAACCTGCCGATGTGCATCTTTTACCGCCTTTTCGCCCTCTCCTTCGTCACTTTCTCTTGACGTGCCCCGGCACGCCTTCGAAAAAGTTCCTTGTTGAGAACGAAAATTCGGCAAAATCTGCTTCCATTGAGGTTTGAAGACACACCCTAGCACTATCCGAATCGTTCCGCGCTGCTGGATGAGTTGAGCCGGGTAAAATAGATTTTGGCCTAGGGCGTGTCTTCAAACCTGCCAATGTGCATCTTTTGCCGCCTTTTCGCCCTCTCCTACGTCACTTTCCCTTGACGTGCCCCGGCACGCCTTCGGAAAAGTTCCTTGTTGAGAACGAAAATTCGGCAAAATCTGCTTCCATCGAGGTTTGAAGACACGCCCTAGGGCATGTACGCAAACTCAACGACGTGCATCTTTTGCTGCCTTTTCGCTCTCATCCGCGTCACTTTCCCTCGACGTGCCCCGGCACGCCTTCGAAAAAGTTCCTTGCCGAGAACGAAAATTCAGCAAAATCTGCCTCCTTCGGAGTTTGCGCACACGCCCTAGCAGCCTGACCAAATTCATATCGGTTTACGAAAATGAAATCCTTATCCATAACAAAAGCCCGTTACGATCTGCGGACAGATCGTATCGGGCTTCTTCATGAAGGTATTGCCTATGAGCGTGCTGCCTATCGACCCGGATTCGCAAACCGCTACCAACCCCTACTGAGCGTTGTCGATCCTTACTGATTCGCCTTCACGAATTCCGCCGCTTTCACGCCGGCTTCGCGGCCGAAAATAACGATCTCCGCTACCGAGTTGCCGCCGATACGGTTCTGACCGTGCAGGCCGCCCGTGACTTCGCCAGCCGCGTACAGACCTGGAATCGCTTCGCCGGACGCATTCAGCACTTCGGTCTCGGTGTTGATCTTCACGCCACCCATGGTGTAGTGGATGCCGGGACCGATCTTGACGGCGTAATAAGGCGCGCCTGACAGATCGTTGTCCATGCCGGTCTCACGACCGAACGCTGCGTCTTTTTTTGCCGCTACGGAAGCGTTCCACGTATCGAGCGTAGATTTCAACCCATCCGCAGGCAGGCCGATTTGTTCCGCCAGCGCTTCGATCGTTTCGCCGGTTTGCACCAGTCCCATTTTGTCGTACTGCTCGATCGCTTTGGCGCGCGATTTGACGCCGGAATCGAAGATCAGATACGATTCGCGGTTATCCAGCTTGGTGATCGCCGCCGTTACGTTATCGCGGGTATCCATTTCGTTGACGAAACGGTTGCCTTCTTTGTCGACGAGAATCCCGCCTTCGCCGCGAACGACTTCGCCGATCAGATACGATTTCTCCTGATTGACGGTCGGGTGAACCTGGATTTGGTCCATATCGACCGTCGTGCCGCCGAGCGCTTCGATCATGGTGATGCCGTCGCCCGTGCTGCCCGGTTGGTTGGTGGTGACGTAACCTTCAAGATCCGGTCTGTATTGCTTGATCAGTTCCTGATTGGCGCCGAAGCCGCCTGTCGCCACGATCACCGCGCCCGCCGAGATCGTTTTTTCGTCGCTGCCGTCGAACACGACTTTGACGCCGTTCGCTTGACCGTTTTCTTGCGTGATTTCTTTGACGTCGGCGTTCACGAACAGCGGAATGCCTTGTTCCTGCACGTCGGCGACCAGACCGCTGACCAGGTATTGGCCGACCGCGGAACCGTCTGTCGGACGGTGCGTGCGTTTTTCTTTCATGCCGCCCGTGATGGTGATGTTATCGAGCGTGATGCCTTGCGAATCGAGCCAGTCGATCGCGCTTGCCGAATTGTCGACGAAATAACGCAGCATCTCCTGGTTATTCGTATCGTGTCCGCCTTTGAGCGTTTCGTCGAAAAACAGATCGTTGCTATCTTCGATGCCTTGTTCTTTTTGGAACTTCGTTTCCGACGCGTTCATGCCCGAAGACGATTTGAGCGTGTTGCCGCCGGCGGCTTCCATTTTTTCGAAAATGACCGGGTTCATGCCTGCCGCTTTCGCTTCCAGCGCCGCCGTCATGCCTGCTCCGCCGCCGCCGATAATGACGATATCATAACTTTCTTGCAACTGATCGAGCGGCGTATAGCCTACCGTTTCGGATGCTCCCGAAGTCGCTTCCGTTTCTTCTTTATCCGCAGCCGCGGTCGTTTGGTCCGTATCCGCCGCTTGATCCGTAGATGTTGTTCCTTCCGCCGTTGTCGAACTGTCCGTTCCGGCCGCTTCCTGGGTCGTCGTGCCCGCCGAATTGCCGCAGCCCGCGATCACGAGCATCACCGACAACGCCAACATTAGCAGAATCGTCAACGTTTTGCTGTTTCGTTTCATCATTTCGTACCGTACCCCCTGTGCGTCTCTTTTTCGAAAGGCCGCGATTTGCGCGATGCCGAATCCTTTCGTCGGGTCGAGTATAGCATCACGTTTCGACAATATTTGTGAATTTTTTCACTAAAATTATGTAGAGAAGCTCGAATTTGAATTGTTTAAGTATTTAAAGATTTTTTAAACTTTTTTAAGTAAAAGGCAGCGCCGTTTTTTTCGATTCGCAAAGTGTTATGCTAATAACGAAATAACAAACGCAAAGGAGCATTCCCCTATGTATTACGATACGAGCGAAACTCTCGATCTGGTCAAAAGCGCCTATATCGGCAACCCCGAAGCTCTGCGCAAGCGATCTGACATTCAAGCGCCGCACGCTTTCTCGTCCGACGATGCCGAACTGATCCTGATTCAGCCCAAGCATGCGTTCCGCCAGCCGGACGGCCGAATCCGCGTGCTGAACAAAGAAAACGAACCCGGAGCGGAATCGCTGCTATGCGCCGACATCTATCGCTGCCTGCCTTCGGGCGGAGCTTCCTGGACGCATATCCCGTTTCCGTCCGCTTTTGTTCCGAAACAAATCCGCTACGAGAAACAGGAAGACGGGGAAGGCGGACGTTTCGTTTTCGTATCGGAAAACGGGCGTACGGTCAAAGCTTCGCCGCTCCAAATGGGCATTGCTTTCCGGGAGTTGGATCTTGTGATGGCCGGAGCGACAGAAGAGGAGATCGAGCAGGCTTTTTACGCGATGGAGCAAACGGTGGTGCCTTCGCCTCCCGTGAAGCGGACAGCCGCCGACAACCCGCCGGTATGCTGGAGCGGCGGCACGTTGACGTTCGATCCGGACTATCAACGCTTCGGCGGCCAGATCGCAAACGGAGACCGCCCGGTCGGACTGTACGTGGACGTATCCGAACGCGATCAATCTGAGGCGTTGATTCCCGCTTTGGAAACGTTGATCCGGCAACTGCGCGAACTGGACCGGTCGGCAAAACTTTACGCGGCCGAAGAACTTGTCGAACTTAAAAACGATGCCTGGCTGGACGAGGACGAAGACGAGCTGACGGAACAGGAGTTTGCCGACCGTATGACGCTGCAATCGCTAACGCTGGACGAAGACGCCGAATTTACGTTGTGGTACGAAGACGGCGACCTGTTCTGGGGGCATACGATCTGCGTCGTGCTCGGCGCGGACGGCGAATGGCGATCCGCGGATATGATGGGTTAGACTAAAAGTCATGGTGAATTTGCGAAACGAACCGTAAAGAAGGCTCGCGGTTCGTTTTTTTACGTCTCAAAACGGTTACAAATACCTAAGAGAAGCGATGATCGGGAAAAGGAGAGGGCCGTCGCGGAGGGGGAAACCGACATGTACAGAAAATGGATCGCCGCTTTGGGAATCATGACGCTGCTCGGCGGCTGCGGCCATGCCGCGGAAAATGCGTCCGCGCCGCAATCGCAGTCCGCGCAAGCCGGTACGCAGCAGCAAGCGCCGGAAATACGCGATTACGAGGGAGAAGGAGAAGCCTGGTCGGCCGAATACTCGATGTATGTCCCGGAAAACGGAGGTCATGTACGGGCGCGCCTGACTGCTTCGTACGAAGGTCCCGGTCCGGCTCCGATCGGCGAGGTGAAATATTCGTACTACGGCGCGGATATCGAATCGGGCCACGGAGGCTTGATCGTTAAAAAAGCGCCGGAACAAAAGATGTATCTGCTGCATGACCTGGTCACGACCGAGTATGCGCCGAACGAGCGGGGCACGGTGGAGTTGCTATTGATCTGGAATGAAGGCAAACGTTCCGAGACGATCCGTTTGGAACCCAAGGAAGGCTGAAGCTGGCAACAAGTCAGCAACAAGTCAACAACAAGTCAACAAGACCCTTGCATCCATAAGTTCGAAACGATTGCCGTTCATTGGGCAGCGGCTTTGTCGGCATATCCGGCAAAGCCGCTTTTTTTCATATCGCCGCCGCAAATTTCAGCTTATTTTCAGACTTGTTCCCTATACTGGACGTTGACCAAACGATTTTTCGTGAAGGAGCTGGACCATGCCGCAAGTGTTGAAAAAATCCTTTTACCTGATTCTGACCGTATTCTTCGGCTTGTTCGTTGTCTCGTCCTTCTTCATCCGGGCTGAGTATAATTATGCCGCTTACGGCGATAATCCGATCCTAAAGACCCAACAGCCGATCGTGCTTATTTTGCTGGTGATCGTCTTATTTGCGCTGGCTTTGATATTGTATCGGCTTTGCCTCGGGCTGAATCGCTACCGCGCAACGCTTATCGTACCGATCGTGCTGGGCGCATCGCTGCTGTTGCAATTGGCATTGATCTTCCTGCTGCCGAGACTGCCGACCGACGATTCGCAGACGGTGTTATCGCTCGCGCTCGACATGCTGTACCGCAACGATTATTCGACGTTCGACGCGGGCGGGTATCTGCATATGTTTCCGTTCAACTTTTCCACCGTGATTTATTTGAAAACGTTGCTGGCGATTTTTCCAGATAATTATGTGACGATTAAAGTCTTCAATATCCTGTTTTCGCTGCTGACGACCTTCATGATCTATCTGATCCATCGGGAATTGGTCGGCCGGGAAAAAGGAAACGATTATGTCGTACTGGTTTTGGCCGCGTTTTACGTGCCGTCGCTGCTGATGCCGAACCTGATCTACAACGACGTGATCGGCACGGCACTGCTGACCTCGGCGATTTATTTCGTGATTCGGTTCGTAAAAACGAAAATGTTCCGCCATATCGTGTTCGCCGCGGTGCTGCTGGCGCTCGGCAACTATTTCCGCGGCATCGGTACCATCATCCTGATTGCTTCGGCCCTCTATATTTTGCTATCCGTTCGAAAGATCGGCATTCGCCGAAGCTTGCTGTCTCTGCTGGTGCTGGGCGCTTTGTTCAACGTTCCGGCCTGGACGCAAAGCGCTTCGCTGCAAGCAGCGGGCGTCACCGACGAATCGGCCTCTTCCAATTCCGCTCCCGTCTATATGTGGTTGAACATGGGCATCAATCTGGAGCGGTTCGGATTTTGGGACAATATGGAGAGCTACCGGATTTACCAGAACGAAGCGAATTACAACAAAGCCGAGAGCGCCGAGCTGTACAAAGCCTCGATTCGGGAAAAGCTTTCGGAAGCGACTCCAAGCGAGCTGGTGGGCATGTATTACAAAAAGCTGGTCTGGGTCTGGACGGAAGGAACCTATCAGCTCGACCGGTACGGCATCGGGAACGCTTCGTCGTCCGGCAGAGGCTTCGGCGCTTCGTCGATCTCCGGCAGTTACAGCTACGATACGTGGATGACGAAGCTGTTCGAAGGCGATTCCGCTGCGCGTTCCGGGCTGCTATGGGTGCTGTACGCGTCCACCGTTTCGACGTACGCGTTGGCGGCGGTGAGATTGCTGACGGGCATTCGAGCCCGGCGCTACGCGGAGGTGCTGCTGGTGCTGATCTTGCTTGGGTTTATCGCGTTTTATCTGCTATGGGAGATCAAGTCCCGTTATCTGTATCCGGTCTACCCGTTGCTGCTGATTTTGTCCTATCTGGGCTTCAAAGATACGCTTGCGCTGCTGGCGAACACCGCATTCGGCAGACGTCTATCGCTGGATAAGGGGGGAGAGATCAATGGGTAAAAAAAGGACGGGAGCGTTGGCGGCCTTGCTCGGACTTTCCATGCTGCTCGCCGCCTGCGACGCGATTACCGCGCAAAACATTCCGAGCACGACCTCGACCGCGTTTAACAACGGAGCAGGCCTCGGAGGCGCGAATGCCCGTATGGGCATGCCAGGAAACGGAGGGTTCGGCGGATTCGACCGAAACGGCGGAAACGGCAGAGGGATGCGCCAAGCGATCGATGCCGACCTGATCGGACGCATCACCGAAGTGAACGGAGACACGCTGACGCTTGCGCTGTTGGAACGCGGATCGACGGCAGCCGGAGCAGGCGCGCAGTCTCCGGGCGGCGCGGCCGACGGACAAACGGAATGGATCGCGACCGGCGAAAGCGAAAAGCTTGCGCTCGGCGACGATGTTCAGATCTCGTCCGACGCCGCGCCGGGCAATGACACGAACGATGCTTCCGAGCTGAAAAGCGGGCAGATCGTGATGGTCTGGTACAAAGAAGGCACGCAAACCCCCGAGCGGATACGCGTGCTGGAGTAAGGTAGCGCGGTCCGCAAAGCGATCAAAAACGCCTATACGTTCCGCGCCCCGGCGGATCTTCGTATAGGCGTTTTTGTGCAAAAGCTTTTTTAACTTGCCGATGCTGTTTAATTCGATGAAGACGAGTTGACCGCCGCTATCGCGGTTACGGTCGCCATAGTCGCGGCTTGCTGCGCGATCACCAGATTGGTCAGCGCTACAGACACGGTCGATGCGGAGAGGCCCTGGCGAACTTCGCCTATGCTGCGCGAGATGAACAGGGAGGAGATCAGCAGCAGCAGTTCGCGGTCGGTGATCGACCAGGCGCCGTATCCTTTTTGCTCCCGGACATACGCGATATTTGCTTCGATCTCGTCCGCAATGACTTGAATGTCCAGCGGCAACAAAGCGAGCAAACCGAGCGACGGCAGCGTGTAGTCCCGATCGGTCCGAATTTTGCGTTGCTTGAACGCTTCGCGCAATTGGTGCAGGCGGGATGCGGCATTCCAATCCGCGCCGCCGAGTACCAGCAACTGGGTGAGCGATTGCAAGCCGTTGCTGACGCGCAGTTCCGGCTTCAATTCGGCATAAAGTTGCTCCATCTGCTTCAGTGCCGGTTCCGGTTCCAGATCCGACAGCCCTAGCATCGCGGCAAACACATAGTCGTCGTACGAAGTCAGGAAGCGGTGATTTTCTTTCATGCCGTCGTAAAAGATTTTGGCTCGCCGGATCGCGTCTTCGCGTTGTTCGGGCTTCGCGTGTCGAGCGATCTCGTAAGCGGCCATCGCCAGATGATCGGAAGGCTTGAACTTATGCGCTTTCATTTGCTCGTACGTTTGCAACGTATCTTCCAAGCCGCCCTGCGGATCGTCAGTCAACGACAGCATGGCCGCGATTCCGACAGACAAAGTGCCGCGGAATATCGAGAACGCGCCCGTGCTTTCTTTGATCAGATCATGGACATTTCGGAGCGCCGAAGGATCGGCAGCTTTGTCTTCGGCAGCATACAGCATAGCGGCCAATCGGGAAATGCTGATGTTTTGCCAAGCGAATTCTTTTTTGATCGTTTGAGTGTTGCTCACCAATAGTTGAAGCCGGTTTAGATCTGTCGGATTCATATCTGCACCCCTATCGTCAAAATTCGTGGGAGAAAACTCCTTGTTCAAGTGTACCATACCCTTTGTTGGAAAAAGACGGATTCGATATGGCTTAAACGGCTGGGGTGGGTAATGGATAGAGGAGTATCGCAAATCGGAAAGGGGAAAAGAACATGAACGAACAACAACTTGAACGGATGCGGACAGGGAAAGGATTCGTGGCGGCGCTCGACCAGAGCGGAGGCAGCACGCCGAAAGCGCTGCTGCAATACGGAGTCGCCGAAGACTCGTATACGGACGACGAAGGCATGTTCACCGCGGTGCATACGATGCGGACGCGCATCATCCAAAGCGCGGCGTTCGATTCCAAGTTTATTTTGGGCGCGATCCTGTTCGAAAATACGATGGATCGCGAGATCGAAAGCAAACCGACGGCGGATTATCTATGGGAAGAAAAAGGCGTCGTTCCTTTTCTCAAAGTGGATCAAGGACTCGACGTGCAGGAAAACGGCGTGCAGGTGATGAAACCGATGCCGAATCTGGACCGGCTTTTGGCGCGGGCCGTCGACAAACGGATCTTCGGCACCAAAATGCGCTCGGTGATTCATGAAGCGAATACGGAAGGGATCAAGCAGGTCGCGGAGCAGCAGTTTGAATACGGCAAGCGTATATTCGCGGCCGGTTTGATCCCGATCATCGAGCCGGAGGTCAATATCCTGAGCGAAGATCGCGAAGAATCGGAGCGCATTTTAAAAGAAGAAATCGTCCGGCAGCTTGCGAAGCTTCACCCGGATGTGCGGATCATGCTGAAACTGTCGATTCCGTCCGTGGACGGCTTTTACAGCGATCTGATGCAAGATCCCCATGTCGTGCGCGTCGTGGCTTTGTCGGGCGGGTATCCGCAGAAGGAAGCCAACGAGCGTCTTGCGCGCAATCCCGGATTAATCGCCAGCTTCTCGCGGGCGTTGGCGGAAGGATTGAGTTTCGGCCAAACGGAAGCCGACTTTGACCGGACGTTGCAACGTTCCGTCGAAGCGATCTATGCCGCTTCGATCACGTAAACGGGAAAAAACGCAAACGGTCAAAAAAGCAAAAGCCGTGTCCGCTCTCATGTTAGCATGAAGGCGAATACGGCTTTTTTGCTATCTTAACCAAAAATGAGAGGAATGGATTGAGAGGCGGATCGTCTTCGATTATGATGAAGTAAAGCAAGATAGCGAGCAAGCATTATGGAAACATGTCCCGGTGGCACGCATACCCGTATGCGTTGACTTGACCCTATGGTCAGCGGGCCATCGACAAGCGGAATCGGGATTCGGAAAGTTAAAGCGGCCGTACGTTTTCCGTTTTTAACGGGAACGTACGGTCTTTATCGTGAACACAGGAAAAATAACGAAAAAAGTAGAAAAAATTGGCTAAATTAAAGATGACGCTTGCTTGCTTTTCGTTTATAATGGGCTTATGTACCTAAAATTAGTATACCCTTAGACTCATGGAGGTTTAATATGAAACCGATGAAGGAACAGCGTGAAGACTTGATTCGGGTCACGTCCAAGACGCTGTTCTCGCTGCTGCATTCCGTCATCGATGCGAATACCTTTTTTATGGCTTACAACAATGGCAGGCAAAACACGATCCTGAGCGTCTCGAACCGCGACGAAGAGTTGGTTCAAGAAGGAAGCGTGCTGCCTTATTCGATATCTTATTGTAGTTTGGTCAACGAGCAAGACGGTCCCGTTAGGATCGAAGACACGACCTGTTCGTCGCTGACGCGCGAAATGCCGATCACTTCGGATCTCGGCAAAGCGAGCTTTGTCGGCGTACCGATCCGGTTGAAAAACGGCGATTTGTACGGAACGATCTGCTCGCTGGACCGCGATCATGTGTTTACCGACGAAGACGTGGAGCGATTGCTGCATGTCGCGTCCGTCGTATCGGGCCTGATCCAACTGGAGGAGACCACTTATTTCGACGATTTGACCGGGTTTTTGCGTTATAGCGCGCTCGAATCCTTGTATGAACGCGAACTTGCCGATCTGCCGACGGCGGTGATCTTTATGGATCTGGACAATTTCAAAGAAGTCAACGACGGCTACGGCCATACGACCGGAGACCGGGTGCTTCAGTCTCTCGCGAAGTCGATCCGCACAGCCGCGGACGACGATTGGCTGCTGTGCCGTTACGGAGGCGACGAGTTCGTGATCGTGCTGCCGACGGACGACGCGCAGCGCGTACAGCAAGCGGTCGATCGCCTGGTCACGGCATTTCGGGAAGAAGAACTGCCTTTGGCCGACGAAGAGGAACCGCCGACGCTGTCGATCGGCGTCTGCCTGGAAGCCGATTCGTTGCGCGAGTATATCGAGCGCGCCGATACGGCCATGTACCGGATCAAAAAAGGCGGCAAAGCCGGCGTGAGCATTTTCCGGATCGAAGATCAGCAAGCGGAATTGGATATGCGCCAGGCGCTTCAGGGGGGCGAGTTGGAGCTGCATTTTCAGCCGATCGTTGAAGGGGAATGCGGAAACGCGCTGGCTTACGAAGCGCTGCTTCGCTGGAACCATCCTACGCGCGGGAGCGTGTCTCCCGTCGAAGCGATCGAAGCCGCCGAGGAAGCCGGCCTGATCGAGCAGGTCGATCTGTGGGTACTTCGGGAAGCTTGTTTGGCGCAACATGTTCTTCTTCCCGCCGAACGTATTCATGTCAATATTACGGTCAAGTCGCTGCGCGATCCGTATTTCGTCGAACAGGCGATACACGTGTTCGCGGAAACCGGCTGTTCGCCGCACAAGATCGAGATCGAACTGAACGAAACGACGCAGCGTCTGGACGCTTCGCATATTTTGCCGCAACTGCTTCGGCTTCGCGAACTGGGCGTGACGTTCTCGCTCGACGATCTCGGCAGCCAGTCTTCTTCGGGAATCGGCTTGCTGCAAGAGCTTCCGATCTCCACGTTGAAGATCGACCGCATCCTGTCGCAGAACGCGCAAAACAACCGAATCAGCCGGGCCATGATTCGCGGCGTGGTCGCCATGGCCAAGGAGCTGGATTTGTCCGTGATCGCCGAAGGCGTCGAGACGGACGAACAGCACCGCCTACTGCTGACGCTCGGCTGCGTGCAGATGCAGGGATATTATTTTTCGCGTCCCAAGCCGCTGAGCCAGCTTCGTTCGGAGTCGATGCGGGTGAGACGCACGGCGTGCGCGAGATGATCGGATTGTGGGGAAGCTGATACGCTGACCTTCGAAGCAATCAGGACAGAAGATTGAAAAATAAGTGCGGATATACACTTATTTTCTTCCAATTTTTCCGTTTGGGGAAAATAGATGCGGATGTACACTTAATTTCTCCGCATCCTCCCCTTGTACGTGTCGATTCTTCAAATAAGTGTATATTCGCATTTATTTGAAGAATCGGGAGTGAATCTGATGAAATAAGTGTATTTGAGCACTTATTTCATCGCCTTATCGGAATCCTTTCGAAGAAATTCGCTTCGGCAGCTAGTATTGAGCATTTTTTTAGCATTGAGCATTTTTTCAGGAGTTTTTGCTTTAGCGGTTTTATTCGAACCGCTAAAGCAACCGACAATCCAGATCAAGGCTTCGGCACGGAAGTCAGATCGACCGTTTCGTTAAGACCCGGCTCCGACTTCGGATCGGAGCGTTTGCCGATCGCTTTTTTCAGCAGATGGGAGATCATTTTCACGGCGCTGCCGCTTTCCCAGTATTCCGCCGTTTCCGCGGTTACGCGGATCAGCACGAGATTGGGATCGTCGTAGGGCGTATCAAGAATCTTTTCGTACATTTTATTCCACAGCACTTTTTTGCGCGCGTCGTCTTCAACGAATTCGGCGCGTCCGCTGATCGAGACGTACGATTTTCCCGCATAAGCTAGATTGACGCGAGGATCTTTAAGAATCTCCTCGTATTTCGCCGTGTCTTTTTTCGTCAAAAACCATAGATCGCCGTCGAACTCGATATGTTGCGTTTTCATCGGTCGCGATACGAGACCTGCTTCGGTTACGGTGGTCAGCATCGCCGTCTCGATATCTTCGATCAGATCGCGTACCGTTTCGACCGCTTTCGGATCGGAGGTGGTGGCATGTTCGCTCAAGTTGGACATGATGAATCGCTCCTTTCCCGGAATCGGGGTTCGGTTATTGTTTTCAAGTTACCCCAAATCCGCTCGTTTAAACCGGGATAATGAAGGTTACATAAAAGACGAGTAAAGAGATGAGCAATCAAAACGGAAAACTAAATTCGTATACCTGAGGAGGACTTTCAACATGAGCGACATCTACAAAATGCAGGACCCGACGACCCAGTTTACGAAAGCAGGACCGGAATTCGAACAACAACAGGAAGGTCCGGGCCTTCAAAAAGACATGACGCCGATTCCCGATTCGGGTGAAACGTCTTACGTCGGCAAAGAACGCTTGGTCGGCCGAAAAGCGGTCGTGACCGGAGCGGATAGCGGCATCGGCCGCGCGGCGGCAATCGCTTATGCGAGAGAAGGCGCTGACGTCGTGCTGGCGTATTTGCCGGAAGAAGAAGCGGACGCGCAGGAAGTCGTGAAGCTGATCGAAGCCGAAGGCCGCAAAGCGGTAGCATTGCCGGGGGACATGAAGGACGAAAGCTACTGCGTGAACCTGATCGAAACGGCGGTCAAAGAACTCGGCGGCATCGACATTCTGGCGATCGTGGCGGGCAAGCAGCAGTTCCGCGAAAGTATCGAAGAAATCTCCACGCAACAGTTCGACGAGACGTTCAAAACGAACGTATACGCGATGTTCTGGCTGTGCAAAGCGGCGATCAAACATATGAAGCCGGGCAGCTCGATCATCAACACGTCGTCGATCCAGGCTTACAGCCCGTCGGAAATCCTGCTGGATTACGCGACGACCAAAGCCGCGATCAACACGTTCAGCAAAGCGCTGGCGCAGCAGGTCGGCCCGAAAGGCATCCGCGTCAACGTGGTAGCGCCGGGTCCGGTCTGGACGCCGCTGCAAGTCGCAGGCGGCCAGCCGCCGGACGCGCTGCCGGAGTTCGGTTCGCAAACGCCGCTCGGACGTCCGGGACAACCCGTGGAAATGGCGCCTGCATATGTGTTCCTGGCGAGCCAGGAATCCAGCTACGTGACCGGCGAGACGCTGAACGCGAACGGCGGCATGGTGTCTCCGTAAAACGTCTCGCAACGATACGCCGCATAGGCTTTGGAGGACAGATACCGTCAATACGAACTAACGTCGATTTCGATCGGCGTTAGTTTTTTGCATTTTAGCGTTAAAAGAAAGAGTAAGAGAGAATTAGCTTCATATGCGTTCTACATAGGATAGGTTTAAAAACGACTCATAGGGAGGCTTGAAAGTGATAAGAAAAGCGGGATGGCTAATTGGCGGATTAGTACTGCTGACCGCAGGATGCGGAGCGGCCGAGACAACATTCGAACCCAACGTTTTTTCGGAAAAGGATATGTGCGCGGTGAAGGCGGAGGATTCGAAAGCCCAAGTGTGTTACGGAGCCAGTCGGGAAGCCGCGGAGCAGGTTGTAGGCAAAGCCACGGAAGAAGGCGATTCCGGCAACTTTTCTTACGAAGGAGGGGTCCAGCTATTTTACAGGGAAGACGAGGTAGCTGCGATTCGCTTGTTGGAGGAGTCGAAAGGACAGTACCGGACGGCGCGTGGCGCGGCAGTCGGCATGTCTCAAGAAGAGATCGTCAAGCTGTACGGCGATCAGGATATGGAGTTGCCCGGCTCGGGATTTCTGGATTACTTTTATGATTCGGAAAACAAAAAGCTGCTGACCGATCCGATGAAAGATTTGCCGCCCGGAAGCCCGGAAGACGCGGAGAAGATTCACCTGGTATCCACCAAGCTAGATGCGGATGAACATGCGGAGTATATCTTGATTATGGATCGGCGATGGGCGATGTATATGGATTGACAATTTGAATGTACAAAAAAATGATTTTTATTTTGTATTAAATGGAGTGTTTTGGTTATTTGGCAAATGTGATATATTTGTTCCGAGCTTGTGTATCTTATTTTCAGTAAACAATATACTTTGAACTCAATGAAATAGGGGGTCTTTTTTTGAAAATAGGATTGTTGCATTTGAGTGATATTCATATCAAAGTGGATGATAATATTGTTTTGAACAGAAGTTGTAAAATACCTGTTGCAATTCAAGATTATATTTTTGAGATTGATAAGTTATTTATTGTTATTAGTGGAGATAGTGCTTACTCGGGGAAGCAAGAAGAGTACTACTTAGCCATGCAGCTGATAAACGATATACAGGAGACTATAGAGAACATAAAAAAAAGCCTATCAATTGAATTTATTTTGATTCCAGGAAATCATGACTGCGATTTTGATAAATCGACAGTAAGAAATATTGTACTAGATTCAGTGAAACAGGGTAAGCCTGATATTTCAGAAGAAATTATTGAAACATTAACGTCTGTTCAAACAGAATATTTTGAGTATTTAAGAGCTTATGAATCAGAAGATAAAATTTTAGATCAAAAATTGTTGAAAATTTATAAGTTTAGTTTGGGTGAGTATGATATCTTATTCAACTGTTTTAACTCTGCTTGGTTATCTACAATTAATGAACAAGCAGGTACATTAATATTTCCTATTCAAATGTATGAAAAGCTTTTACAAGCGAATAAAGCAGATTTAACAGTATCTCTTATCCATCATCCATATAATTGGTATGATCCTGATAATTCGAGAGAAATAAATAGAGTACTGAGACAAAATTCAGATATTATTTTAACTGGACACGAGCATGTATCTACGATCAATATTTTAGATGATTTACAAGGAAATATAACTCAACATATTGAGGGTAGTGTGCTGCAAGAAACATGGAATGATAGCATAAGTGGATTCAATTTTATTTTTTTGGATTTATCAGAAAAAAAACAAAGCATTACCAAATATTCATGGAACGGAGAATATTACAAAATCGAAAATCAGATAGAGAACGTAGATTTTATCAGATCCAATTTACTACAAAAAAATATTTTTAATTTGTCTGATGAATTTTACCGAAATCTAAATGATCCTGGAATCCCATTAAAACATCCTCGTAATCCAAATGTTAAATTAAAAGATATATATATATATACCCAAATGCAAAGAAATTTGAAGTGGATGAACGCACTAGTAAGCAAGAAGAAATAGTTGATTTATCAATGCTAAATAATAAGAAAGAAACAATGAGAAACTTAATACTTGGTTCAGAAAAATCCGGGAAAACCGCATTGTGTAAGATTCTTTTCAAGACATATTATGATAGAGGTTTTGTTCCTGTTTATATCGAATCTATAGATATTAAAGGTCATGCTCTAGTTGATATTCAAAAAACAGTCTATAAAAACTACGAAAGACAGTATTCAAGTGGCAGTTTAGAACATTATAAGCAATTATCGTATGATAGAAAAATTCTTTTTATAGAAGATTGGGGACGAAATAAGCTTAATGCTAAGTATAAGTCTGAGTTATTAAAAAACATTTGTTCTGTATACCCAAATGTTTTTATAACAGGAGATGACATGTTAAGGTATTTTGATTTTATAGATGAATCTGATAAAGAGCAAAATTTCTTCGAGGGCTTTGAAAAACTTGAAGTTATGCAATTTGGACATTTAAAACGATCTAAATTAATCGATAAATGGAACACATTAGGTCAAGATAATTTAATATCAGATAAAATGTTAGCTGAAAAAAATGATATGATGGCTCGAGATGTAAATGTTGTAATAGGGAATAATTTTGTACCTTCTTATCCTTTCTTTTTAATGATTTTACTTCAGACGGCTGAAAGTGGTTTACCCCATAATAATAAAGAATCAGCCTATGGCTATTATTATGAACTTTTGATAACTCAATCTTTTGTTAATTTGAAAATGCAACATAATGAGATAGATGCTTATTATACTTATATCTCAGAGTTAGCTTATCATTTTTTTGAGAAAGATATTTCAGAAGTTACCAAAGAAGAGTTTCAAAATTTCAACAATTGCTTCAACAAGGAATATGACTCGCATCATCAACTTGATAAAATGCTTAAAAGATTGCTTAATTCGTCTATTCTTGAGTCACAAAGTGGAAGTTATAAATTTAAATACAGATATATTTATTATTATTTTGTTGCGAAGTACTTATCTACCAGACTCGCAGAAAGTGAAGTTCGTAGAATTGTGATAAAAATGTGTGCTGATATTTATATTGAAGAATATGCCAATATATTTATGTTTCTCACTCATTTATCTAAAGATCCTTATATTCTTGAGGAGATAAACAAGCAAGCGAAACAGGTTTTTAATGAAATAATACCAACAACTTTAGATAATGACATAACAAGACTAAATAAGTTAGCCATTCAAGTTCCTAAAATAGTTTATAAAAATATTGAAGTTAAGAAACATCGTGAAGAACGATTAATTGCAATGGACGAAGAAAAAGAAGAACAGTTGAGACGAGATCAAGTAATTAAAAGAGAAGAAAATAAAAAAAATAATTCGATGGATGACGCGGCAAAATTAAATGTAGCCTTCAAAACTATAGAGATACTAGGTCAGATACTTAGAAATCATTATGGTTCTATAAAAGCTGACCAAAAATATATGCTAGCAGAAGAAGCTTATTTGATTGGTTTAAGAACTTTAGGAACATTTTTGACAGCATTAAATGAGAATATAGAAAATATTGCAGTTAAAGTTCAAAGGATAATTGAACAGGAAGAGGTTGAGCTTAATAAATCAGAAATCGAACATAAAGCAAGTTTGATTTTATTCAATCTAAGTTGTGCAATTTCGTATCATACTATTAGAAAAGTAGCTGAGTCAGTCGGTTCTAATGATTTATATTCTACTTATCAAAAAATAACTGATAGGTATGATACTGTGGCAGTTAAATTAATCGAAGTTTCTATTAAACTTGATCAGTCCCGTTCTCTTCCTTATAATTACATAAAGAAATTAACAGAAAGTATTTCAGGTAATATTATGGCTGAAAGTTTACTTAAAGTTCTAGTTATAGA
>NZ_JBBKAR010000031.1:0-60443 GCF_037722395.1 Saccharibacillus sacchari
CGCAGCCGCAGCCGCCCCCGCAAAGCCCTCCCCGAACAGGACCTCCCCAAAGCCCTTCCCCCGCTGAATCCGATTGGCTTTTGATCAACAACTTCCTCCTTTATCCTTGACAGGACATGTGAATTACGATAGCATTTCCTAGTATTATCATTGGAATTAACGATTTAATGGAATGACGAGTTCATGCGTTAATCCTTTATTCCTTTTATCCTTTCGCTTGAACAGGAGTTTTGCCTATGTACATACTGAAACGTTTTGGTCTGATGCTGTTGACGCTGTGGATCATCGTCACGCTGACGTTCATCATCATGCACGTCATTCCCGGCGACCCGTTTTCCAACGATTCGAAAACGATACCGCCTGCCGTGCTCGAAAACATGCGCGCCCGCTACAATCTGGACGAACCTTATATCGTGCAGTACGCGCTGTATTTGAAAAACCTGTTGCTGCTCGATCTCGGTCCTTCGATTCAATCGAAAACGACCGACGTCAACACCCTGATCGCGCGAGGCTTCGGCCCGTCCGCTATCCTCGGTCTTCAATCGCTGATCATCGCGTTAGTGGCCGGGATCTCGCTCGGAACGTTGGCTGCTTTACACCATAATCGACCACTGGATTATATTTCGATGTTTATCGCGATCCTCGGCGTGTCGATTCCGAGCTTTATTTTGGCTCCGCTGCTGATCAAATACGTGGCGGTCAAATGGGAGCTGCTGCCGGTCGCTTCCTGGGGAACGTGGCGACATACGCTTCTTCCGTCGATCGCCCTGGCCGTCTCGCCGCTTGCGGTCATCGCCCGTTTTATGCGCACCAGCATGCTCGACGTATTGAACCGCGACTATATCCGCACCGCCTACGCCAAAGGCTTGTCCGGTCCGGCGGTCACGCTGCGGCACGGATTGCGCAACGCCCTGATCCCCGTACTGTCTTTTATCGGGCCGCTGTTCGCTTCCGTCATCACCGGCACGTTCGTCGTGGAAAAGATCTTCGCCATTCCCGGCATCGGCAAATATTTCGTGGACAGCATTTTCAACCGCGATTATCCCGTCATCCTGGGCACGACCATTTTTTACGGCGCGATTCTCGTGGTGACGCTGTTCCTGATCGATATCGCGTACCGAGCGGTCGATCCGAGAATCCAACTGGTCAGCAAAGGAGAATAGTATGGAAAACGCATCCGCTTCCGAAAACAAAGAGTTATTCCGCCCGGTTGCGCGAGACGAAATCCCGGCGGCGGCGTTTCGGCGTCCGACGGAATCGTACTGGCGCATCCGGCTTCACAAACTGCTTAAAAACAAACTCGCCGTGCTCGGTCTGTGCCTGCTGCTGCTGATTCTCGGCCTCGCCGCCGTCGGCCCGCATCTGGTGCCTTACGCGCCGAGCGACCAATCGCTGCTGATGACCAATCTTCCGCCGTCGGCGGCACACTGGTTCGGCACGGACGATCTGGGCCGCGACGTCTGGGCGCGTACCTGGGCCGGCGCGCGCATCTCGCTGCTGATCGGCTTTTCCGCGGCGGCGATCGACCTCGTGCTCGGCGTGCTGATCGGCAGCATCGCCGGATACGCCGCCGGACGCGGAGCAAAAGGCGACCGGATCGACAGCGCGTTGATGCGGCTGACCGAGATCCTGTACAGCATCCCGTATCTGCTCGTCGTTATCTTGCTGCTCGTGGTGATGAAGCCGGGTCTGCTAACGATGATTATCGCGCTGTCGCTGACCGGCTGGGTCGGCATGGCGCGTATCGTGCGCGGACAGATTCTTCAGCTTAAGCAAAACGAATACGTGACCGCCGCCCGCAGCCTGGGCGCGAGCCACCGCCGCATTGTGTTCCGGCATCTGCTGCCGAACGCGACAGGTATCATCATCGTGAACCTGACGTTTTCGATCCCGGCCGCGATCTTCGCCGAATCGTTTCTCAGCTTTCTCGGTCTGGGCATCCAGTCCCCTTCCGCAAGCTGGGGCACGATGGCGAACGATTCGCTCGGCGTCATTTTGAGCGGGCAATGGTGGAGACTCTTTTTCCCCGGCCTGCTGATTTCGCTTACGATGCTGGCTTTTAACACGCTGGGCGACGGCCTTCAGGATGCGCTTGATCCGCATTCCAAGGTCTGAATATACATAGACATGGTCGCACCGATCACAAAACGGGAGGGAAACAACAATGAAGAAAAAGATTCAAGGATTGTCCGTTACGCTGCTGGTGGCTTTGGTGGCGTTGGCCGGATGCTCCGGCGGAGGCAATACGGCGACGACCGCGGAACCGGCGTCGACCGGCAACGCTTCGACGGCGGCGGCTACGCCGGAAGACGTGCCGACGGACGTAACGCAGGAGATCACGACTAACCTGGCGGGCGGCGAACCGTATACGCTCGACCCGGCGTTCGCGTCGGACACGACTTCCTATTTCGTCATCAACAATCTGTACGAAGGTCTGTACACCTACGATAAATCCGGCGAGATCGTCGAAGGCGCGGCCAGCAAAGTCGACGTGTCCGAAGACGGCTCGACCTACACGTTCACGATCCGCGACGACGCCAAATGGTCCGACGGCGAGCCGGTCACGGCCGGAGACTTCGAGTACGCGTGGAAACGCGTGTTGAACCCGGAGACCGCCGCTTACGATCCGTCTTCGCTGTATTACATCAAAGGCGCCGAAGAATATAACACGGGCAAAGGCAAAGCGGAAGACGTCGGCATCACGGCGAAAGACGACAAAACGCTCGTGGTGCAGCTCAAATCGCCGCTTGGCTTTTTCCCGACGATCGCCGTAGGCACGCCGTATTTGCCGGTACGCCAATCGGTCGCGGAAGGCGACGACAAATGGGCGGCCGAAGCGTCGACGATCGTCGGCAACGGTCCTTACGTGGCAAAAGAATGGAAGCATAACGAGTCGATCACGCTGACCAAAAACGATCAGTATTGGGACAACGAGTCCATCACGATGGCGACGATCAACTTCAAAATGGTGCAAGACGCCACGACCTACTATCAAATGTACAAAACGGGCGATCTGGATATGATTCTGAGCCTCCCGGTCGATACGCTGGATCAGGAGAAAAGCAATCCGGAATTCCTGTCGCATCCGTCGTTCTCGGTGTACACGTATTCCTTCAACGTCGACGAGAAGCCTTTTACCAACAAAAAGATCCGTCAAGCCATTGCCTACGCGATCGACCGCGAAGTGCTGGCGACCAACGTGACCAAAGGCGGCGAGACGCCGGCTTACGGCTACGTGCCTTACGGCATCACGGCGCCTTCGGGCAAAGACTTCCGCGACGAAGCGCCGAAATATTACGAGTTCGATCCGGAAAAAGCGAAACAGCTTTTGGCCGAAGGACTGCAAGAAGAAGGACTGACTTCGCTGCCTGCGGTCACGTTCAAATACAACACGTCGGACAAGCACAAAAAAGTCGCCGAAGCGATTCAGGAATTGCTCAAAACGAACTTGGGCATCGAAGTGACGCTGGAAAACCAGGAATGGAAAACGTATATCGATACGTTCAAGCAGAAAAACTTCCAGGCGGCGCGAATGGGCTGGGAAGGCAACTTCCTCGATCCGCTCGGCGTATTGGCCCACTACACCAGCGCCAATTCGAACAACTTCACCAACTGGAAAAATGCCGACTACGACAAACTGATCGAATCTTCGACGTACGAACTCGATCCGGCCAAACGTTTCGAACAGTTGCATGAAGCCGAAGCCATCCTGATGGACGAGCTGCCGATCATCCCGATCCAGTTCTCCGCGGACACTGCGCTGATCAGTCCGAAAATCAAAGGCGTCGTGTTCGATACGCGCTCGAACCCGGACCTGCGCTTCGCCGTGCGCACGGAGCAGTAACATGACCGGGCTGAACGCTGCCGAACTCGCCGACCGGTTGTTCCTATACGGATTGTCCGCATTGGTCGTCGGAGCTTTGTTTTACGTGCTGCAAAGCGGCTTTTTGACCCTTTTCCTGCGCGGCTTCTCCGGCGTCGGCCAAGCGTTCGGACGCAAATCGCGGGCTTTGCAGCAAGAAGACGAACGGCTGCGCCGCGATCCGGCGCACGCCGCTTGGAAAAGCTCGACGCTGCATCGGCTGAAGCTGGGCTTTCTGGGCGGCGGGGCTTTGCTGACCGTTGCTTCGTTGATCTTGTTGTCGGTTGCGTGAAAAAAAGCGAAAAAGGAGTGCCTTCCGATGAGGAAAGGCGCTCCTTTTTCGTGTGATTGATTTATTCCTCCGTCACGATCGCCTGGACTTCGATCTCCACCAGCAGTTCCGGGTCGATCAGCGCTTTGACTTCGACCATCGTCGCCACGGGGCGAATATCGCGGAACACTTCGCCGTGGGCGCGGCCGATCTCTTCCCATTGCGAGATGTCGGTGACGAACATGCGGGTGCGCACGACATGCTCCAACTTCGCTCCGACCTGCGTCAGCGCTTCTTCGACCGTTTTAAGAATTTCGGCGGTTTGCCGATAAGGATCGCCGACGCCAACCACTTCTCCGTTTTTCATCGCGGTCGTTCCGGCCACTTCCACCGTATTCCCTACGCGCACCGCGCGGCTATAGCCGACGATCGGCTCCCAGGGCGAACCTGTTTGGTATGTTTTGCGTTGCATATCGTTATTCCTCCTTGAATATCGCCTTCTGCGATCATCTTCAATATTTCTCCACGATCAACTTCATCCGGCGGCCGACCGTTTGTTCGATCTCGGGCAGCAGCCGCTCCGCCGGGCCGTTATCGAAATCCGGTTCGTCGTCCGTGCCGAGTTTTACCGAAAATCTGGCGAATCCGGCAGGCCACGGATACGTTAGTTTGTCCAATGACGAAGGGTGTGCACAACAGGGCGTTAAGATGCGCATATCTTCAAATCCGTTTTGTTCGCTTATTCGTTCGAGTTCTTTGACCCACCAGATCTCGTCGATCTCCTGTCCGCATAACGGACACCTAATGCCTTCGTACATAAATCCGCTCCCAAAAAACTCACGGCGGCCGCCTGCTTTCACGCTAAAATGCGTTGAGTACGGCTCCAATAAAGTTTGCAACCGCTCAATCTTTTCCGGCGTCGGAACAAAATCCATATCGTCGGCCGGGATGAACGAGTATTCGTACATAGACATGATTGCAGCCTCCTTTGCTTGCTTACTCTACCTCGAATACCGAATCCACGATAATCGGCAAATTGTCCCGAACTGACACTGCGCCGAATACCGATCTCGCATGGGAACCGTTTGCGCCAAACACATCCAGCATTAGCTCGGAGCAGCCGTCCAGCACTTTATGATGCTCTTCAAATTCCGCTGTCGCGTTAACAAAGCCTTGTAGCTTGACCACACGCTTGACTCGATCCAACGATCCCAGTTCACTTTTAAGGACCGCCAAGATTTCAACTCCCGTTTGCCTCGCAAATTCGTACCCTTGCTGCGTGGTATATGTATCTCCCAACTTGCCTTTCGCTCCTCCGGTCGGGCCTTTGCCCGCGACAAACATCAGACCGTTCACGATGACCGCATTGGCGTAGGCCGCAGCGGGCACGCTGCTTTCCGGCAGTTCGATTCCCAATCTTTTTAAACGGCTGTCGATATTTTCGGACATAGGCGCACTTCTCCTTTACTATGCAAAACGAATCATTCATAAAGACAACAACATCGTATATGTCCCCGCTTCGCCGAGAAAATCGTCACGGCTCAAATTCCGCTCCCCGAGCAACTGGCGATACGCGTTGATCGTGCCGTCGTGGCTGACGAAAATGACGCGCTCCGCTCCCTGCTGCCTGATCCACTGCAAAAATTCCGTGCCCCGGCGAACGAATCGTTGTTCCGGCAACGTGTTGATTCCGTCGTTCCAGCTTGCCTCGTCGTCTTCGCTTCTGAGCGACAGCAGCGGATACGCCGCCGCGACTTCGCGCTTGGTCAGCGGAAGATCGCACGGCAGCGTCGACCAGGCCGGGTCTTGCGGAAACATGCGCGGTCCGGCCAGCGGGCTCATGCACACTTGCGCTTGTTTCAATCCCTGCGCGAGTACCAGCAACGTCTCGATCGTGCGTACCGTCGGCCCCGTTACGAACAGATCGCGCTCCGTCGCGGCCAACTTGCCGGACAGCGCAAGCACCTGCCTACGCCCTTCGGGCGTCAAGTTCGGATGCTTGCGTTCCAAACGACCCGGCACGTCCAGATTATGCTCGCCTTGACCGTGACGCACGAAGATCAGCTCCATACGGCTTCCCGTCTCCGCACCGAATCGCGCTGACGCAAAAACGGATCGGCTTCGGCGCCTTCCGTAATGCCGTAATCTTGCGCCAACACGTTCAAGATCCGGCTCAAAGCGTGCAGCAACGACGCGTCGTCGCCGCGAATTTCGTGCACATGGACGAGCGCTTCCAGCGCGTCGATCCGTCTCGGCGACTGCTGAAGCGCGAAAGAACGCTCGTACGCGTTCGCCGCTTCTTCGTAGCGCGCGAATTTGGCATACTGTTCGCCGAGCAGGAACAGGCAAGCGGAATCGCCCGGATGTCTGCGGCAAACCGACGACCACAGCCGCTCCGCCGCCCGCCGCTCGCCTTTTCGATACAAAATTTCGCTTATGTAAAAGTCCAGCACGTATTCCCGGCCGGCCGCGTAAGGAAGCGCCGCCGCAATATGGATTTCGGCTTCGTCGAACCGGTAATCGGCGATCAGATGCTCGATCAGGATACGGCGGGCGATCAACAGCTCGGGATGCCGCTCGACGATCCGCTCATATTCGGCGATCAGCCGATGATGGTTGCGTTTATGAAAATCCGGCAAAGCCCCGTCCATGCACGCGACATAGTTGTCATGCAGTCCGGTCGATTCCGGCGCCTGGCGCAGTCCTTCCAACGCGGCTTCGGCTCCGGTTCGGCGAATCAGTCGGGACCGGTAAACCTGAATTTCGGACAACAGCCACAGGCACTCCGGCTCGCCGCCGTCGGCATGCCGCTTTTTAAACTCATTTTCCATCCGGTCCAGTTCCGCCGTCGTCAGCGTTCCGCTCTCCCAAGTGGACCAAAGAAGCTCGGCGGCGGCTTGCAACTGTCGCTTGAACGCGCTCGGCTTGACGCCGTTTTCCAAATTCGGATTCATCGTGATTCCTCCCGTCTTCGCGTTACTCCTTGCCCGGGAACGCCTTGCCTTTTATAATGAACATACTCATTCCATGTGAAGCGGCAAAGGAGTACGGTGATGATTATAAAGAATATCGACATTCCGCTCAACCAAAAAAACATTATTTTAATCGGATTCATGGGCGCGGGCAAAACGACGATCGGCCAACTGCTGGCGGAAAAGCTCGGACGGCGCTTTCTCGATGCCGATCAGGAGATCGAACGATTGCACGGCATGCCGGTCACGGAAATTTTCAAATCGCTGGGCGAACCCGCTTTTCGGCAGATGGAAAAAGACTATATCGTCGAGTTGTGCCAACAGTCGCGCGAACAAGTCGTGTCGCTCGGCGGCGGGTCGTTTATGCAAGACGAGATTCGGAGCGCCTGCCTGCACAGCGGTATTGTATACCATCTCGATCTAACCTGGGAATCGTGGAAAGAACGTTTCGCGGAGCTGATCGATACGCGTCCGATTTTGCAAAGCCGTTCGATCGAAGAGATCGAAGAACTATTCAACAGCCGCAAAATCATCTACGCCGACAACCACCATACGGTGAACGTCGACACGCTGACGCCTGAGCAGATCGCCGACCATATGGTACGGCATCTTCGGACGCAATGGGAAAATGAAGTTTGATTTCGAAAAAGCGGGACTGCGCGGTTTGGTGCGCAGTCCCCGCTTTTTTTGTATCGAATTTACGCTTGCCGGGTCGTTTAGCCAGTTCAGAAATAACGACGCGTCTTGCGGTTCGAGTTCACGCAGCGCGATATCGCCTTATTCGAATACACGCATAGATTTCTCTTTTCTTTTTCCGTAAAACTTTCCGGTCAATGTTCGATCCCGATATGCAAAACGGCTCTTCCGGCGGCTTCCATGTACACATGCGCTCCTCCGATGTCCGCAGACGTCACGTCCATCCAATCGTCGTTTGCAAGATCTGCCGCATAAAAACGAACCACAATGCAATCCCTGCCTTTGTAGCGGTCTTCGCGCATGGAAATGTAAACGTGGTTCAGGTCGTAGCACTGCACCCAATTCGTACGCTGTACGGCTTCGATCGCTTTGAGCAGGAACGGGGTATGAGCTTTGTCGATTTTTAAAAATGCGGGGTCTTGTGGGTCAGGTTCTTTCGGCGATACCATAAGACTCTTCCTCCCTCAGGCTACTTATTATCATGGACTTGTTAAATTGGCGTGACGCCCCATTGGGCGAACAATCGACGAAGATCTTGTCCGTTAGCCCGGATAAATTGTTCCAACCTTGCGGCCGATAATACCTCAAGCGCAGCTTTCGGTTCGTCGGCCGAATTTTCCTGTAAATCAAGCAGCTTCATATCCCGATACGTATGTACGTCTTCCGCCGATAGACCGCCGAATTCAAAAGCGCGACCCGCTTTGAGTCGGTGCAGCCATTGTTGCGCGTCCGGCTTGTTTTGCAGCAGCATGGACTCGATCGCTTTTACTTCCCGATGATACTGTTTGCGTTCTTCGGGATGCTTTTCGTAACCGGGATAAATCTCGAACGTCCATCGGCGATCAGTGTAGACATGGGCGATATAGCCGAGCAAATAGAGTAGAAAAGCCGGATCGGCCTCGACACGCTCGGCATTGGTCCGAAAAATTTCGTGCAATTTCTGATCCGTCAAAAACTCGCCTTCGACGATCATCAGATGCGTTCGGGCTTTGTCGCTGCGATCGTCGCTGCGTACATGTACCGCGTCCGGCGCCAGGCTTCCTATCAAAAATTCGGCAGAAGGCTCGGGCATCGTCGCCGCCGCGACAGCGAAGTGAACCATAGGCCAGGGCATGGGGGGATTCCTCCTTATTAAATTTATAGTTCATATATTAGCAAAATAAGAGGGTACACAAAAAGACATCGAGCTTCAAACGCCCAATGTCTTTTACTAATTATTCCATGTCAATCATGGTCTGCAATTCGGCAAAAACAGCTTCCCCGCGCGATACATAATCTTCGAAAGGAGCTATAGCGTCATAAGCTTCCTCGATTTTGTCCACATTTTGCGTATCGATCGCTTCGATAAACAGGTCGACCGATTTGCCTCCGTCGACTCCCATACCCAACATCACGCTGCGGAATTCCGAGATGGCATCGTGCAAACGCGCGGATTCAAAATCCGGAACGGCTACGCGTGTAAGCTCATTCTCCAGCATTTCGAAAGCCGAATCCGCCGAAACCAAATACTCCCGCATGGTAGCATCGTCGATTTCTTCGTTAAGCCATGCTTTTAAAGCAGCGGCAAGATTATTTGTGATTGGCGTTGCTGCGGTCATAGCCGGCTCCAATTCCATGATGTAATCGTTGGCGAGTTGTTGATCGGAATCGGATACGAACTCCGATTTCTGATTTACATCGCGGGCCTCGGCATCCGCAATGTCCTCGACGACAACCTCTTCCGTCTCAACCTCGGCCGCCGCTGCGGTTTCCGTTTTCTGCTCGGCCGGCTGCGTCGTCGTTTGCGTTGCCGCTTGCTCCGCAGGCGCTGCCGCCGTTTCTTGCGTTTTGTCATTTTCGCAGGCCGCCATCACGAGCAAGGAACAGATCGCCACGCTTACCATAAATCCTTTTTTCATGCTTGATTCCCCCTGTAACTTTTCTATGTTTCTCCATTATCTGGACTCACAGGGGAATTATACGAAGCAATCAAGCAAAAGGATGCAATTTTCTTCATACTCGTGATCGGTTATTTTCGATAACAGCCGATTCGCGATTCCGGTCTGCCGTCGATAAGGCAAGATGGTAAATCTTCGTTTCTTCGCCGTCGATCCCGTAGCCTTTTCCGATATGCGTCCAGCCGTAGCGCTCGTAGTAGCCGTCCAGATCGGTGCACAAATACAATCCGTCATAACCTTTTGCCGATGCTTCGCGCGCGGCATGGTCGAGCAGCAGGCTGCCCAGACGAAGGCTCCGCCAATCCGGTTCGACATACAAACAAGCCAGCCACGGACACAGGTCTTGCCTGCTGTTCAAATCGCTGCGCAGCAAAGCATATCCTCCGGCAATCGCTCCTTTTTCCCCGTCCGTCAACAGATAGAATCGCGGCAGATCGGCGTCGGTATCGCAGGAGCGTTCGATGCAATCCCGGTAAAAGTTCAACGTCGATTCGTCGCCCCAACGGCTCCAAAAGTAGTCCACGGCTTCGGCCAACCGTTCTTGGTTCGCCCTCACGTCGCGGATTTGCAACGCCTGAAGTCGATGCCGCGCGTCTTGCGTCCAACGCTCTACGCTGCGATGCCTTCCCAGACGAATGGTGTCGAATTCGTCGGCAGCGTCCGCAGAGACGGTCACGCCCAGCAGCTTCAGCGCGCAGTTGATCGCTTTGTCCGCGCGCGTTTCGCGCAAGCGCTCGGTTCCTTTTTCCCACACGATACAGGACTGGTCGCCTGTTCCTCCGAAATAATCGGCTTCCACGTAAGCGACGATTCCATGCATCGACAGACGACGCCCCGCCGATTCGATCTGTTCCGTCAAAACGTCCCACGGCTCGATAAGCGAAGCGGCGCCGCCGTTGATCTCTTTTTGCAACTCATCGTCCAACGGAATCAGCGCCAGATCGTCCGATAAAGCTACGACTTGCGCGGTTTCAAAACGAAGGCCCAGCGTTCTCAACACGTTCGCCGAACCGATCCATCCTTGCAACGTATATCCCATACCCGTCTCCTTTGATTATGTATGTCTTTGCCGGTCTTTTTTTGCCAGCAGATTGCGAAGCGGAACCAGCACTAACGGCGGGATCAGGCAAAAGGCGCCGTACAACAGATACGAGAACGGCAGCCAAACCCTCGTTTCCCGCACGCTGCCCATCTGCATGTAATCGACGTCGGTGACCCACAGCCCGATCGACAACAAAAGCAGCAGCAGATTGGAGAGCAGCACGTACCCGATATTTTTCCATAACGCGCAGTAGATCAACATCGCAAGAACCGCAAGCAGCCAAAAAGCCGATTGCATCGTCACGAAAAACAAACCGATCAAGATCGGGTACAGCACCGTCAAGCCTATTTGAAAACGTTTGTCGGCATACAGTTTCATCTGCGCTTCCTCCTAGGGTCTTCGGTTTCGGGATTCCTGTTCCAGTTCCGCTTCGCTGCGTCGATCGATCTCTGCGCGCTCGCGGTCGCTCAACTCGTCGACTCGGTCGATCTGGCGCTCGATATCGTAGCCTGCCGCTTCCTTTTCTCCCATCACACCCAAATGCCTGCGGATCTCCCGCATATCGTCCTGAAGCTGGCGGGTACGCATGTAATTCAACACGCTGACCACGAACACGATCACGATCAGAATCGCGGCTCCCATAAACTGCGGCGTCAAAAAGAGCAACAACAGGCCGAGCAACGTCAAACCGATTGCGTAAAAGATCATGGTCAGGCCTCCTTTTTATCGAGGTAAGCGTTCAGCGCGGGCCGATCCGCCGGGTTCCAATGCTCTACAGGCGGCAGCCCGTCGATCCGGAAAAAGTTCAGCTCCGAGCCTTCTTCCCCGTCGGCGAAAGGTTCTCCTTGCGCGTCGCAACAAACATAAGCGGTAACCACGTTATGGACTTCGTCGCCGTTCGGGTAGCTGTAATGCAAACCTTCGCCCGAAAAAACCGCCAGCAATTCCAGCTTTCCGGCCGTGAGACCCGTTTCCTCCAACAGTTCGCGCCGTGCCACCTGTTCCATCGACTCGCCCGGTTCAAGCGCTCCGCCGGGCAGTCCCCAAAATCCGTTGTCCGTCCTTTTTTGCAGCAAAATCGCTCCGCCTTGTTCCACGATCACGCACGCTCCGGCCATGATTAACGGTCTGCTGCCGACCAGCTTGCGCAGTTCCGTGATATATCCCATTTTTTCGCTCCTTTCTTTGTGCTTGATGATCAGGTTCGCTTGACGGAAAACAAAAATAAGTGCAGATCTGCAATTATTTCTTCCGGATTTCTTAATTTTGTAGAAATAAGTGCTCAAATGCACTTAATTTCTTTTTTTGCCCAGTACTCTGCTATTTTTCGCTAAAATAATTGCATACACGCACCTATTTCCGATTCCGAAGCCGAACAAGGAAAAATAATTACAAAATCGCACTTATTTTTCGAACAACGCTCCGAATGAGTTGGTTTTTCGTTATCACATTTATTTTTTCGCCGAAACCAGCAGTTCCAATGCTTGCCTAGCCATCCCCCTCATAGCCGGATCTTCATGGTCCGCGAAACGCTGCACGACAGTCGCATATTCGGCATTATACGTATTTCCCAGCGCGTCCAAAGCTTCTTGAAGCACCTCGCGCTGCAATACCTCAAAGATTTGATCCGTGTAAGGCAAATCGTAACCGAACCACGGATCCGGGTATCGGTCCAGGCACAGCAACAGGCTCAACCGCCCGGCGTCGTCCGTATTCAGCAAAAAATTCTCGATTGCCTCGGCGCCGCTTCGGACGATCTCCATCTGCTCTTCGCCGTAGCTCGTGTAGCGAACCGGTTCGTCCGGCGTTTTCCCGTTCAGGTTCGAATTATCGCCCATTTCCGCCCTCCTGTTCGTTTTCCTGTCATTCCCATTCCTCTGCTTCTCATCGTACCATGTCTGAACGCGTAAAAAAACAGACCTCCGCCACTCGGCGAAAGTCTGCTTGTTAAACGGGTCTTGCGGATCAACTCTATGGATTCTCGATTTTGGCGACGATCAGATCGGCCATTTCTTCGGCTTGCAAAATAGCGGTGAACGGATCGGCACTGAAATATTTACGCAGATCCAGCTCGATTCGGCGATCGTTTTTGACGGCGTCGAGTTGCGACCATACGGTCTGCAACCGTTGCGGCGCCGCGGCTTCGTCCGTCAGCTCCAGCAGGTAGGTTCCGACGTACTCGTCGAACACTTCCCAACTGATAACGGCACTGTCTTCGCCTTTGTCGATAATCCGGCTTTGCACGTCTGCGTCCGGCTTCAGACCCAGAAGTTCGTACAAGGCGCTGCCGCCGCGGTTTTCCGAATCGCCAAGCACCAGCACGCCGCCTTCCCAGTTGTAATCGACCAACGTGAACGTATCGTCGGGCGACACGGCCGCTTGGACTTTGGCACGGGCCGCTTCCAGCCGTTCATCGAACTCGGCATTCCAGGCTTTCGCTTCGTCCTGACGATCCAGGTACTCGCCCAACGCGGTAATCTGATCTTGCATCGTGTCATACTGCGACGTATCAAACACGAGCGTCGGAGCGACTTTGCTGTACGTCTCGTACTTATCAGCCGAAAACGTGATGATCAGGTCCGGCTGCACGGCCGTAAGCTGCTCCAACGAAATGGCGTTATGGTCGCCCAGATCGGCCACCGTATCGGGAACCGATTCGCGCAGGAATTTGCCGTATTCGAGCAGGCTGTGCGGGATTGCGACCGGCATGATATCAAGCGCCAGCAGATGGCCGACGTTCCAATCCGCGACAATGCGCTGCGGATGCGCCGGAAGTTCCACTTCGCCGACCGGGGTGTCCATTTTGCGCATTCCGCTCTGTCCGAAAGCCTCGGTTTCGGATGACGTTGCCGCATCTTCTGCCTTTTCGGCCGAAGCCTGCGCCTTGCTGTCGCTGGATTGCGCTTGGTTCCCGGCTGTCGACGCAGCCTGCGCTTCCGGGTCGTTTGTGTTGGAGCAAGCGGCGAGCAGCATGACCGACATCAGCATAACGACGAGAAATATCCCCCAATTGCGTTTTTGTTTCATCTTTTTCTGTTATCCCCTTTCGGTCTTTGCGTTGGGCAAGCGAAACTTGATTGAGAATCGTTTTCATCAACTTGTCCCAGTATAAAATCCCGAAAAGAGCCGCACAATGTCCGTAATAGAAATCAGGCATACCCTATTCGGAAATGCTATTCGCGAAGACGATCCGGAAATATTTCGCGTAGCAGGATCGCTTTTCTCTTGAATTGAGAATTATTATCATTTAAAATATGCGGATAATCCGTTCTCGATATGCGCGATCCAGAGAACGCAACCCTGAAAAGAGTGATCTTCATATGCCAAACGGTCTTGCGACGGATCGCTTGATCCGACAATGGAACACGCGGCCGGCCCGATTGCTGGACGTCGTGTTCACAACCTTACAACCAAACGAAAAGTTTCGATACGGGGAAATCTCTTCGGCAGCGTTCGTGCTGATCTCTCGGGGAAAAGGAGAACTTAGGCTCGGGAATCTGACGACTTCGTTCGACGGCGGCTGCGCGCTCCATGTATCCGGCGGGTCGGAACTGAGACTCACGCCCGAACGCGATACGGAACTGTATCTGTTCAACTATATTTTTTCTGTGCCTTCCAGCGGCCCGGCAAGCGAAGCCCAAGATCGGTCGGCGGATTGCCCGTTCGCACTTTCCGACTTGCTGGAAACCAAGCGGGCGTTCGACGCTTTGCTGGAGCAGTGGCGCAGGCTGGGCGCGTTGGACCAGCTTCGGCTGACGTCGCATCTGTATGAATTGGTGCATATTTTGCTTAAGCAACAACACGAAGCGACAACAGAAGCAAGCCCGAATACCGCAGACCCCCGTATTGCGAGGGCGCTGCGGTATATGGAGGGGCATGTGTCGCGGACGGTCACGCTTGCGGACATCGCCGAAGCGGCCGGTTGCGGCGCGCGCCGGCTTTCCCAATTGTTCCATACTCGTTTCGAACGCTCGCCTTTTCAAGTGTTGATCGGCCTGCGCATGGAAAGAGCAAAAAAACATCTACGGGAAACGTCCGCAACCTTGCAGCAAATCGCCGAACAGGTCGGGTACGCCAACGCCTATTCGTTCAGCCGCCAATTCAAACACAGCTGCGGCTGCTCGCCGGAACGCTATCGCAAACAGGATGCTCAGGGATATCGGGAGCTTGTGTCCGGTCCCGGCGTTTCCCCGGCGCAAGCGCGTTTAAGCGACGATTTGCAGGCTGCGCGCAATGCCGAAGCTTATTTTGCAAGTCTGGCCGAGTCCGATCCGCCGACCGCGAACGCTTCGCCTATGCCGGGCGCTCCGGCCGTCGTTTTGTCGAAACCAACGCGAACGGTAAGCACGATTATCGGACGCGTCGAAGTACCGGCCCGGCCTTGCCGCATCGTGACGGATTGGAGCATCGGTCATCTGCTGGCTTTGGGCGAGCAGCCAATCGGCGCGCCTTCGACGCTGCTGGACAACGGCGGATTGCTCGACGCGTACTGGAACCTCGAACCGGAGACGGTCGGCACACACAACGCGATTTCGTGCGAGCGGATCGCGGCCATGGAGCCGGATCTGATTCTGACCTGGAATCCGCAAGCTTACGCATCGTATGCCCGCATCGCGCCGACGCTCGTGTTCGAAACGGACCGCTGCGGCGGCATGGAGCGCGAGATGCTGTTGCTGGGTCAATGGATCGGACGCGAAAAAGAAGCTTCCGCCTGGATTCGCCAAGCACGCGTGCGCACGCATCGGCTGCGGGCGCGTCTGAATGAACGTTTCGCGCGGCCTTCGACGTTCACGCTGGCCGATCCGTATTGGTGCGACACGCAGGTTACGCTGATCGGCAACGCGGCGCATCGCGGAGGCAAAGCGGTCTACGATCGGCTCAATCTGCCTGCTCCGCCCGCGTTGCGGCGTATGCTGCTCGGCAGCGGCGAAGATTCGGCGCGCATCTCGGCGTCCGAACTTCAAGCCGGCTTGGGCGAATGGGTGCTGGTCATGAACTACGACGACTTTTATGGCCTGAACCCAGCGCCGGATTGGGATCGCGACGAGATCGCCAAGCGCCATCGGATCGTCGATCTGCCGTGGAATCGCTACTTTTTATCCGATCCGCTATCTTCGCTGCTTCAAGCCGAAGAGTTGACGCAGATGTTGGATCGGCCGTTTTCGCCATTTTGACCGCTATTAGATCAAAGGCCCGTAAGCCCCGTTCGTCAATTCCTGCAATTGTTGGCGGGCGTCGTCGTTGCAAAACAGAACCGTGACGGTCTGATCTTGAACGTGATGCACGAATCGGCGATCGGGACCTTGTACGATGTTTTGCACGCTTCCGAGCGCGAAAAGATCGAACCAGTCGCCTTGATTCATGGCGGAGATTTCATGCCTTTTTTCTTCGTATACGAAAGAAATTCGCGTCGCGCTTTCGGTCGGGTCGAATTTGCCGTGCAGGTCCGAGATTTCGATCATGCCTTCCGACAAGCCGATCATGCGTGCGATGTACTGCTCGTAGATGTCCGCGTCTTCCGCGCATTCGAGATCGAATCTCCAGATATTCGCCGACAGACCCGTTCCCAGCTCCGGCAGCAGGCGCATATACGGGTCTTGCTCGTAAAAGTTCGCGTCGTAGTAGCGAGTCAGTCGATCCAACATTCTCGGCTTCGGGGTATGAAATGCGATCCCGAGCGCGGCAAGTTTGTCGAGCTGTTGTTCCAGGGTTGTCATAAGATTACTCCTTTGCGCGAAGCATGATTGGATGATCTTCGTTCAATTGCAGCAGATCCCACAGGTTTCCGTACAAGTCTTTGAATACCGCCACCGTTCCGTAAGAGTCTTCTTTGGGCTCGCGGACAAACTCGATCCCGTTCGCCACCATCTCCCGGTAGTCGCGCCAGAAGTCGTCCGTGTTCAAAAACAGAAATACCCGTCCGCCTGCCTGATTCCCGATAAAAGGCTCCTGCTCCGGCTTGGATGCGCGAGCGAGCAACAGCGTCGTGCCTGCTGATCCCGGAGGGGCGACGACGACCCAACGCTTATCCTGCTCCGGCTGATCAATGTCCTCCACTAGCGTAAAATGCAGCTTTTTCGTGTAAAACTCGATCGCTTCGTCGTAATCGTTCACGACGAGCGCGATATGTACGATAGATTGGATCATGATGGTTTCCTCCTGCAAAACGGGACGATCCCGTTGTTTGCTTCTATTGTACCACTCCCATCCACTTCAATTCCTGTTGCGGCTTTCTTTTAAACTTCGCTAATTCGTTTTCAGTCGCTTCAACCTCATCGGCATACATGTCTTTACGCTTTGTCCACCCTATTCTTACTTCTTTTTCACTGCTCATCACTACCTTCGACTTTTCGTTCTTCTCCACCTGCTCCAACTGTATAAAAAAAGACGTTGCCGCTTTATATGCGGCAACGTCCAGGTTGTCGAGAAACTCAGCTCACTTTCACCGCGTACCGGCCCGAACCGAGTTCGAGCACAAGCGTTCCGCCTTCATCCCGGCGCGACTCCGCGTCCAACACGTCCGCCGGATCGCGTTCGTCCACCTTGACGGTTTTTCCCGCAGTGTCCGGCAATCGCAGTTCGGCTGTCGTGTTCGGCGGCAGTTCGATCTCGTACGTCACCTCGCCGTTTTCCCGTTTACTCCAGCCGCTGACGATTTTGCCGTACGGCGAATCATACTGCGCGCGCGCATGGGTCAGGCCGGAATTCGGATTGGGACGCAGCACGATTCGTTTGTAGCCCGGTACTTGTTCGTCCAGATCCAACCCCGCGACTGCCCGATACAACCAATCCCCGATCGCGCCGTACGCGTAGTGGTTGTATGAATTCATGGCGTCGCTCCAAAACGAGCCGTCCGGCTTGATCCCGTCCCAGTGCTCCCAGATCGTCGTCGCTCCCTGATGGATCGAGTACAGCCACGACGGATATTCTTCCTGCTGGACGAGCTGCACCGCGAGATCGTGGTAGCCGTTTTCCGACAGCATATGGCACAGATACGGAGTTCCGACGAATCCTGTGGTAAGGTGCATCTTCTCTTCGCGCACCGATTCGGCCAACGCATCTGCTACGCGACGCTTCGTCTCGCCTTGAACCAGATCGAACATCAGCGCCAGCACGTACGACGTCTGCGTGTGTCCGGCCAGACGGCCGTTCGGCGTGACGAATTCGTCGGCGAACGCCTGAACGATCCGGCCGTGCAGGTCTTCGTATTTGCGCGCGTCGTCTTTTTTGCCCAGCACCGCCGCCGTTTTGGCTACGAGCGAAGTGGAATAGGCGAAAAAGGCGGTGGCAATCAGATCGCGGGGGGTCGCGCCGACGTAGCTGTTTTCTTTTGCATCGAGTCCGAGCCAGTCCCCGTAATGGAAGCCGGTGTTCCACAGCAGCTCCTGGTCGCCTTGCGCCCGGATGTACTCGACCCAACCTGTCATGCTGTCATATTGCTCTTGCAGAATGCGCGTATCGCCGTAACATTGGTAGATCGTCCACGGGCAGATGACCGCCGCGTCGCCCCAGGCCGACGAAGAATGCGGATCATCGTCCATCACGTGCGGAATCACGAACGGCACCCCGCCGTCGGGCCATTGATCGGCCGCCAGGTCTTTGAGCCATTTGGTGAAAAACGGGGCGACGCCGTAATTGAACGCGGCCGTGCGGATAAACACCTGCGCATCGCCTGTCCAGCCCAACCGTTCGTCGCGCTGCGGGCAATCCGTCGGCACATCCAGAAAGTTGCCCCGTTGTCCCCAAACGATGTTTTGCTGAAGCTGATTCAGCAGCGGATTGGAGCATTCGAACGATCCGGCAGGCTGCATGTCCGTATGAATGACCTCGCCGGCGAAATGGTCGGGATCGATCGGTTCCGGGAAGCCTTCGAGCCGCACGTAGCGGAAGCCCTGGAACGAGAAGGACGGTCGGTAGTTCTCCGCTTCGTCGCTTCGGCAGGTATACGCCACCTCCTGCCGCGCGTTGCGCAGATTGCCGACGTAGAAGTTGCCTTCTTGATCCAATACCTCCGCATGATGCAGCTTCAAGGCCGTTCCGGCGGAAGCTTTCACGGTAAAGGCGATGCGTCCGACCATATTTTGTCCCATATCCAATACCGTTTCTCCCGCGGGCGTGCGAATCACGGAGATCGGCTTGAGGATTTCGGTGACTTTGATCCGTTCGCTTTGTTCGCCGGTCAGCCTCGTTTCGGGCCTATCCAAAACGGAAACGGCTTTCCAGTCTGAATCGTCGTAAGCCGCCGTGCTCCAACCTGTTCGTTCCAAGCGCGCGTCGTAAGTTTCTCCGTCGTACAGGTTGGCTGCGGTAACAGGGCCTGTCGCGGCTTTCCAAGCTTTTTCGCCATCGGTATCGCGACCTGCACTGGTGATCACTTCGGTCGTGCCGTCTTCATAAACGACATGCAGCTCCAACAGCAACGCGCGACGATCTCCGTACAGCTCACCGCGCTTTTTCCAGGCATAACGCCCGATATACCAACCGTCCGCCAGCGCTGCGCCGATCACATGCCCATCACCCGATCCGCCAGACAACTGCGTCGTCACATCGTAAGCCTGAACCTGCAAACGATGCTTATAGCTGGTCCAGCCCGGCGTATACAAACTATCCCCGACCCGGCGTCCGTCCAGCTCTAGCTCATACATTCCCAGAGCAGTGGCAAACACCGTCGCCCGGCGTACGGTTTTGCCTGTTAACTTGAACGAACGACGCAGGTAAAAAACTTCGCGAGCCTGCGGGTGTATCTCGTCCGGGTCAGGAGTGATCCAATCCGCACTCCAATCCTCGGCCTGCAATAAGCCCGTTTCCCAGAAAGCGTTCTCACTCCAAGGCGAAGCTTCTTCCCGATCGTCCCAGACGCGTACCCGGTATGTATAACGCGATACGGACCGGAGTTCTTTTCCCGCATATTCGACATGTACGCTTTCTGCCGATTCTACGCGTCCGCTGTCCCATACCAGACCATTCTGCTTTTCAGCTACATCCCAACTCTGCTCTCCGCCATCTTCCGCAACCTGCACCTGATAAGCGGTCTGCCGCACATTGCGACGATCCGTCAGCAACTTCCACCCCAGACGCGGACGAGCAACCGTAAGTCCCACAGGATTTTTCAAATATTCGCAACGCAGCTCCGTCACCATCGTTGAACGCATAACCCAAATTCCTCCCGCTGTTTAAGTTTGGTTTTTTTGACTCATTCATCGATCTTCAGGTTCATTGTAGTCAAATAGGCAAAAGAATGATGGGGCTGATTCGGACAAAATGATAGGCGGATATGGACAAATAGAAGTGAAAAAGAGTAGGATCGACGCATGAAGGCAGAAGTCCGTTCAAGAGGCAGAACAAGGAGGAGAAAAATGAAGCGCAACGTGGACCGAATGCTGGGGAGCAGCTATTTTGACGATGGACTGCCGATCTACGTGAACCGGGTCGCGGAAAATTTCGATCTGTCCGAGCATACGCATGATTTTATCGAACTCACCTATATCGGAGAAGGCTCGGGCGTGCATTATATCGGGGAAGAAAGTCTGCGCGTCTCGCAAGGGGATGTGTTTTTTATTCCGGTCGGAACGTCGCATGTGTTCCGTCCGTCGGCACCGGGACGCGGACGGGAGCTGATCGTATACAACTGCTTGTTTCCGACAACGTACGTGGAGCAACTGGAAACTTTTTTCCCGGATGCAGCCGAGATGCTTGCCTTTTTCCGCGAACCTCAACGTTCCTGGCTGCGGCTGCGCGATCCGGGAGAGTTCCGGGAAGGGTTCAAAGAATTGTTTCGGGAATATGCAGCACGGCTTCCTGGCTGTGAAGCCGTGCTGACCGCGATGATCGTCCGTATGCTGGTAACGCTCCATCGGCACTCGCAAAGCGAGTCTCTCGGTTCTGGACCGACCGATGCACCGCTTTCCCGCTCCTCTATCGAACAAGCCGTGCGGGATATCGAAGAACGGTATGCGGACAATCTGACGGTAAAAGAATTGGCTGCGCAGGTCGGGCTCGGCGAACGCCAATTCAGCCGTTTGTTTGCGCAGCGGACAGGGATGAATTTTTCGGCCTTTTTGCAAAACACGCGCGTGGAGGCGGCCTGTACGTTACTGTCTTCCTCGCACCGCAGCATTCCCGAGATTGCGGCGGCCGTGGGATATAGCGATATGAAGTTTTTTTATCGGTTATTCAAACGCAAAACAGGCGAGACGCCGCTGGGGTATCGGAAAAGTCGGTGAGCGTTTAGTTCTGGGCCAACCACTCTACCGCCGTATACGAGATCAGATTGCGGTCGCGGGAAGCTGCGGCAATCGTATCGTCGTGGCGACTGAGCAGACCGTTTTGCAGCAGCACCGGACTGTAGCCGCGCTCGATCGCTCCGTTGTAGGTAAACAGCACGCAGTGCTCCGCCGCATAGCCTGCCAAAATGAGCTTTTCGACGCCGTGCTGCACCAGCACTTCGTCCAGATTCGTTTTCCAAAATGCGTTCGAGTATTCTTTGGTTACCGTGAGATCCGACGGATCGACCACGATGCTTTCAATGATGTCGTAACGGTCCGCCGTTTCTTCGGTCATGCCTTCGATATCGCGGATATGAATGATCGGATGCCCGGCCGACCGCAACAAGCCCGATACGTAGTTGATATACTCGGACGCTTTGTCGATCTTGTGCGGCGGAACGTCTCTGACATGCTCGGTTTGAACGTCGATGATAAGAAAAGCGATTTTCATGGCGTTACGCCTCCTTGGATAGGGCTTGGGATAGGACGAACGGTTTTAAATACTCCGGTTCAACATTCATAATCGTTATGTAGACATTATAGGGTTCGGATACACGACGACTTTCAAACACTCGCTTTTATGATTCAACGCCCGCTCCATCGCCTCATGCGTACGCTCCAGCGGAAACTTGTCCGTCACCAGAACCGAAGCGTCGATCTGCCCGGAGGAGAGAAATTCGATGCCTTTTGGATAGGTGTTGGCGTAGCGGAAAATGCCGTAAATATCCACTTCGTTGTCCGCGATAAAAGGTACGTTCAGCGGAATCTCCGCCTGCGCGGGCAAGCCGACGATCGCCAATTTGCCGCCACGGCCGAGACTGCCCAGGGCGGATTGCAGTGCTTTCGGATTGCCGGCTGTTTCCCACGCGGTGTCGACGCCTTTTCCGTCCGTGATTTCCTTAATCGCTGCGACGGCATCTTGTTCCAACACGTTGATCGTATGCGTCGCGCCCATCTTTTTCGCAGCCTCCAGACGCAGCGGTTCGAGATCCGTCACGATGATCGTCGCCGCTCCGTAAGCTTTCGCAGCCGCAACCGCCATCAAGCCGACCGGCCCCATGCCCATGATCGCAATGCTCGACCCCGGCTGAAGCTTGGAGCGGCTGGCCGCATGGATGCCGACCGAAAAAGGCTCGACGAGAGCCGCTTCTTCATACGACAAATGGTCTGGAATCGGAAATACGAAGTCCTGGCGCATTTTCAAATACTGGACAAAGGCTCCGTCATACGGCGGCGTTGCCAAAAACTCGACTTTCGGACACAGATTGTAGCGGCCCGCTTTGCACATTTCGCATTTGCCGCACGTTACGCCCGGCTCGATCGCGACGCGGTCGCCGACTTGGAATCGATTCGCTTCGCTACCTACAGCCGCAATCTCTCCCGCACATTCATGTCCAAGAATAAAAGGCCCGTCTACCACATAAGGACCGATTCGCCCATGATCGTAATAATGCAGGTCGGAACCGCAAATGCCTACAGCCATCACTTTAATTAATACCTCATCCGCAGCAATCTCGGGTACGGGAATTTCCTCGATCGTAATTTCTCTCAATCGGTGCATCACGGCGGCTTTCATCGTAGCGGGGACTTGAGTGGTCGTCATCGTCAGCATCCTTTCCGAAATAAATAGAAATAGAGTTCGCAGCACATAAAGATAACGCTTCCAAATAAATGCCTGGAATACGTTTCGCTCTTTTATTCTACCTATGTTTCGGAAACTTGTATACAAGAAAAATCTATTTTAATACTATATTTAAGCCGTTTTCGTTTTATTTCATACGTCTAGTATACATCTGAAAATTATTGCTCCACAGCCGTTCCTCGCTTTTTCGCCTTCATGCACTTTTTTCGACTATTCGTAAAAAATAACGCGGTTGCCGAACGGGTCGGTGACGGCCAGTTCTTTCAATCCCCAAGGCTTCTCGTGGATAGCCGGACGCAGCGAGCGATACGGCTTGTCCGTCAATTCCCGGTGTAGCGCCTGCAAGTCTTCGACCCCGATCCGAACGGCCGCACCCGGCGTGCAGTCCCCGTGATGTTCGGACAGGTGCAGCGCAACAGGCCCTCGCGAGACTTGAACGTACAAAGGCATATGCGCTTCGAACCGATGCTCCCAGTCCACTTGAAATCCCAAATAATCAATATAAAAAGCTCTTGCGATCTCCTCGTCAAAAATACGCAAAATCGGAATGATATTTTTCAGTTCCATGATAAAACCTCCTTTTAAGATCGTTCAACCAACCGTCCGCTTAGCCAAAACGTACCGCTCAAAATCTCGCCTTCCCGCACTTCCCGTTCGCCGACCAGCCGCTCGTCTGCCACGACGTCGATATCCCCGCCCAGCGTCCGCACAAGCACCCATTGAAAATACGATCCGCTGAGTTCGTTCTTCACCCAGCCCGAACGCAGTACGGTTCCGCTGAACACGGCTGTCGAGACCGCTTCGCCGCCTTGATCGTTCAGCCCCGTCGACACAAAATGATGAGCCGGGACAATCTGCGCCGTCAACGACTGGCTGAGCTGGTAATGTTCGTACTCGACTTCGTTGGCAAAAAGATTCAGTTCATGCGCGAACGCCGCCAACTGTACGTGCCGCAAAAAAGGCTGGCCCAGCGGTCCGTAACGGTCCCGGTCCGGCAGGTCGAACACGAACGAATACAGCCCTTCGCCCGGTTTGCCCGGATCGGCTCCCGCCCGCGCGTAAAACGTCCCGTCCAGCTCGTTAGCGTCTTCGCGCAATACTTCCGCTTCGATCCCGATCTCCATCAATCCGGCTCCCGTAAAATGCGGGTGCATCCCGATCGCCACACCCTCGCTGTTGAGCTGAAGCCATAACTCTGCTCCTCCTCCGGCTTCCAAACGAACATAAGCGCCTTGCTGCGTCTGCATTAACGTGCCGTGTTCATACGCATAATTGGCAAGCTGCAAAAAATCTTCTTCCTCCTGCATTTGAAATCCCAGCATCGTCATATGATTAATCATCGAAACCCTCCCAAGCGCGACATATGTCCTGATTCATACTTTACCCTGTGATGCCCATCCAATCAAACCATCGCATGGTCCATACCTATTCGCTTGCGATCATCGCTACGGAGATCGTTAGCAGCAGATTAATTTGGGCTTCGTTCATGGTATGCTGCCGAAAAAGACATAGCGTAACTCAATAATCGCTTGCTGCCGGTTTCCAGCCTGTCTGTTGGCTCCATCGGCTGGCTTCCTGCATAATTTTCCAAACGATCGTTTCTTTGCCGTCCACGTATAGTTCTCGCTCATGCGGCGTCGAATACCGTTGGGCCAACACGTGCTTCTCCTTCGCATACAATTGCTGCCACTCCTTGCTCTGCCGCAGGAAATCACGGAATAACAAAGCAAACTGTTCCGACCAGCTTCCCGCTTCACGCACATGGATATGGGTTCGGCGCATCCCTTGCTTTTCGCGGAAATAACGCTTGGTGAGATCCGGGTTGTTGCTGCGGCAACGGTAGCCGACGACTTCGAGCGCAGATCGATAAGCCATCGGCTCCAGCTTATTCACGGAGATTTGAATATCAATGACAGGCTTCGCATCAAGTCCGGGAACTGCCGTTGAACCGATATGGTCGATACGCAGCGCTTCGTCTCGGATCGCTTCGCGCAGTTTCTTGGCGATTGTGTTGAACTCTGTCTGCCAATGCGCATCATAGGGGACGATAACTACGGGTTCTTGCATATTCACAGCCCTCTTTCTAATGGAATTGTGTCTTGATTCTATGCCGAAATAAGTTGTCGATTATGAATGAGAAACGGATAACGGTATAGTCGCTTGCGTAAGCTGATCCCGATTTTCCAAATGAATGAGCATTTTTTGCATTACGTCCGAATCGTCATCGAATCTCCAGCTTTCCAGCATAGGCAGCTCCACGCGACCTTTTTGAAAATAACGCTTATCCACCCATTACGTAATCCTCCCGATCCATGCGAATACGATCTGTGATGGCTTGGATGATCCTAACATTTCAACTCCATTATATCGCTTAAGGGTATACATTTTCCTGGAAATCAAGTATGTATGAACAGACACGTTACGAACTCCTTATCAGAAAGACGGTGACGCACTTGGAAATGTTCGAACTTATTTTGTTGATGCTATCGGCGATTGCGCTGTCCAATCTGATCAATCGTTTTGTTCCTTCGGTATCGGTTCCGATTATTCAGATCGCGCTCGGCGTCGGATTGACGTTTTTGCCGACGCATTTCGAGATTACGCTCAATCCGGAGTTGTTCCTGCTGCTGTTTATCGCGCCGCTGCTGTTCAACGACGGGCGCATGACGGACCGGAAATCGTTTTGGAGTTTGCGGAAACCGATTCTGCTGCTCGCGCTCGGTCTGGTCTTCGTCACGGTAGCTTCGCTTGGCTATATGCTGAACTGGCTTCTTCCGTCTCTTCCGTTAGCAGCGGCTTTCGCGTTGGCGGCAGCGCTCGCTCCGACAGACGCGATTGCGGTCGGAGCGTTGGAGGATAAAGTCGCGATCCCGCATCGGACGATGAAGATTCTGGAAGGCGAGTCGCTGATCAACGATGCTTCGGGTCTGGTATCGTTCCAATTCGCCGTAGCGGCGATGGTGACCGGAGCGTTCTCGATCTGGTCGGCGGGTCTGGCTTTCGTGGGGATTTCGCTTGGCGGAATCGCGCTGGGTCTGGTCATGACGTTTTTGAAGCAAATATTCGTGATGTGGCTGCGGCGGCTCGGGATGGAGACGGTCACGCTGCATATGCTGATCGAAGTGCTGACGCCGTTCCTGATCTTCCTGACGGCAGAAAAGCTCGGAGTCAACGGCATTTTGGCGGCGGTAAGCGCAGGGGTCGCTCATTCGATCGGCTACCGCAAGCTGAATCCCGAGATCGCCAAGCTGAACATCGTTTCCAAAAGTACCTGGTCGGTGATCATTTTCGTGCTAAACGGCCTGGTGTTCCTGCTGCTCGGTACCCAACTGCCGGAGATCGTGCGTACGATCTGGGAAAGCCGGGAAATCAGCAACCTCGAAGCGATCGGCCATTCCTTGCTGCTGACGGTTCTGCTGCTCGGTATTCGATTTGTTTGGGTGTTGCTGACCCGGGTGACGGAGGCGAAAGACAGCGGTAACGAACATCGTCATGCGCAGCCCGGCCGATTCAAAAACGCTCTGATCTTCAGCCTCGCCGGCGTACGCGGTACGATCACGCTCGCGAGTGCGCTGTCGCTGCCTTTTTTGCTCGATGACGGCACCCGTTTTCCCGAACGCCACCTCATTATTTTCCTGGCCGCCGGGGTGATTCTTTGGACGCTGCTGGCTGCCAATTACCTCCTTCCGCTGCTGATCCACAACGAGGAGACGCCGGAAAACGAAGATGTACAGGCAGAGCTTGAGATTTTACGCGGCGTCGTGGTTGCGCTGAACGATCAAGCGAACACGGAAAACGGCACAGCGGTGAAAATCGTCGCCCATATGTACAACCAGCGTATTTTCAAACTTAAGCAAACGTCTCAACTGGGAGAGTCTCCGCAGACCCTGATGATCCAAACGCTCAAGTGGCAAAAAGAATATGCGACGCAAGCGGCACGCAGCCAACAAGTCAATCCGTTCGTGGCTTATCGCTTTGTGCGTCAGTTGAACAAGCTGCTGTATCGGTATACCCGCGATCGAAGTTATCTGACCGAACTGCGGCGGCTGCCTCGGGGCAGCATGAAGCAATTGAGACAATTCGTCGATCCGTCCGCCGATACGCTGAAAGAACGCAGACGTTCCGAAGACGCGTTTAAAACAGAGGTTAGCGATCACGTCGTGGAACGGCTTCAAGCGCTGTTGGCCTCCGATCAAACGGACATCGAAGCGGAAGATATTCATGTGGCACTGCTGCGGTATGAACAGTTCCAGCTTCGTCGGGAAAAAGATCCCGAAGCCCTCGCTGCTCGTCGAAGCTCCGAGGAGGAATTGGACGAGGTAGCCCGTGTAGGCATTCAACTGGAACGCGACGAGATTCAGCGGATGTTCGAGAATGGTAAGCTGTCGCGGAACGGGATGAAGGAGATGAAAAATAATTTGTTGGTGATGGAGCATGATTTGAGGGGGTAGGTGGAAGGGTGGCGCTGCGGGAGAAATTGCCAGCATAGGCTTCCGAAGTGCATTTCTTCGAAATGCTTCACAATCTGCTGGGGCCTTCCACGGTGGGGGTTAGAGTTTAAAGAAAAGAGAGAAGCAATAAGAGAAATAAATGCAGTTCTGCACTTATTTCGACGTGATTGGGATTGAAATCAAAAATAAGTGTACAGATGCAATTATTTGAGCGGAAACAAAGAGATTTGGCGATAGGAAGAGGAATTAGTTGCATTTGAGCACTTATTGATTAGAAAAGGCGGATCTGGAGAAAAATAAGTGAAGTCCTGCACTTATTTCGAGGAAAGTGGTAGTGAAAACTGTAGAGAAGGCGGGATTTATCTAGGGCGTGTACGCAAACTCAGGCGACGTGCATCTTGAGCTGCCTTTTCGCCCTCCTCTACGTCACTTTCCCTTGACGTGCCCCGGCACGCCTTCGGAAAAGTTCCTGGATGAGAACGAAAATTCAGCTCAATCTGCGCCCTTCGGGGTTTGCGTACACACCCTAGTCGGTTTGGGGCGGGAGCGGGGGAACGAATCCGGGTAGCAATGAGATAGTCGAGCTTACGAATTCGCACGAAAAAGAGCTGTTCCGGCCGTGGAATACGGGCTGGGAACAGCTTTTTGCGTTCGAATCGGAAGGAAGCGGCGTTACTCGGCCGCTCCCCTTCCCTATTCGACCGTCTCTCCTGACTCCGTTACCGATCAGGCGATCAGACTTCTCGGATGACGTAGAGTACGCTTTGGAAGTCGCCGTTTAGCATCGGCAGAGGAAGGCCGAAGTTCATGAGTTCGTCGCCGCCGTAGACTTGGCCGCTTTCGCCTGTGCCTAGACGGCCTTCGACGGTGTAGCGTTTGATTGGATCAAGGCCTTTGAGCTTCATGCGGCGCAGCGGCGCGTTCGGCTCGCCGAGTACGCGGAAGTAGGCGGCAAATGCTTGGGAACGGTCTTCGGACACGTAAGCCCAAGCGGTGTCGTTGCCTTCGAACGGGTTTTTGATCCGGTAGAAGTTGCCGAACTGGATCAGGTCACGCAGTTCTTTGTATTGTTGAACTTGCGCTTTCACTGCCGTTTTCTCTTCTTCGGTGAACTTCGTCAGGTCGAGTTCGTAGCCGAAGTTGCCGCTCATCGCGACGTGTCCGCGCATTTCGAGCGGCGTGAGGCGGCCGACCTGGTGGTTCGGAACCGCGGATACGTGCGCGCCCATGCTGCTCGCCGGATACACGATGCTCGTTCCGTATTGAATCTTCAGACGCTCGACCGCATCGCTGTCGTCGCTCGTCCAAGTCTGAGGCATGTAATACAGCATGCCGGGATCGAAGCGTCCGCCGCCGCCGGAGCAGCTTTCGAACAGGATATGCGGGAAGCGCGACACGATGCGTTCCAGCACGTCGTACAAGCCGAGGATATACCGGTGAGCCGTCTCGCGTTGGCGATTGGCCGCAAGCAACTCCGAACCGATCTCGGTCATGTTGCGGTTCATATCCCATTTTACATAAGTGATCGGCGCCGATTCCAGCACTTTGGACACGGAATCCACGATATAGTCGCAGACGTCTTGACGCGACAAATCGAGAATCAACTGGCGTCTTGCTTCCGTTCGGCTGCGGTTCGGCACATGCAGGCACCAATCGGGATGATTGCGATACAGTTCGCTGTTCGGCGATACCATCTCCGGTTCGAACCACAATCCGAATTCCATGCCGGTCGCGGTAATATCGCTAGCGAGCTTGGACAATCCTTCCGGCAGCTTGCGGGAATCTTCGAACCAATCCCCGAGCGAGCTGTCGTCGCTATCGCGTTTGCCAAACCAGCCGTCGTCGAGCACGAACAATTCGATGCCCAGTTCTTGGCCGGATGCCGCGATTTCTTTGATTTTGTCCGCATTGAAGTTAAAATACGTCGCTTCCCAGTTGTTGACCAGGATCGGACGCGCTTTGTCGCGGAATTCACCGCGGCTTAGGCGGGTACGGTACAGCTTGTGATACGTGCGCGACATCCCGCCGAGCCCTTCCGAAGACCGAACCATGACCGCTTCCGGCGCTTGGAATGTTTCGCCCGCTTCGAGTCTCCATTCGAAGTCGAACGGCTGAATCCCGAGCTGCGCGCGTGCCGTTCCGTACGAATCGACTTCGACCTGCCCCAGGAAGCCACCGCTATAGACCAGACTCAATCCGTACACTTCGCCGAAGTCTTCGCCCGAATCTTTGGCAAGCAACGCGATAAACGGGTTCTGGTTGTGGCTGCTCGAACCGCGCTTGCTGTCAATGCGATGGATGCCCGGGACCAGATCGCGCTTGTGAATATGACGCTCGCGAATCCATGCGCCGGAAAGCTGCATGAACTCGAAATCGCTATGGTTGAAGTCTACGCTGGCGCTGAGCGCGCGGCCGAGCGCGATCGCGTCTTGCCCCTCGTTGATAAAACGAACCGAGCGGGTAATGACGTCCAGCCCGTTAAATACGCTATAGCTCAGCACCACGCGCAGACCCGTTAATTCGTCGCGCAAATGCAGATGCAGCGTATCCGCTTCGTTGTCATGTTCCACGTAAGTCGCCGGAAGTCCCTCAAGCGCAGGCTTGCCGGATAATATCTCATGGCGCTCATACACAAGGCGGCTGATCGTTGTTCCGTCCGCATAACGCGCTTCGAAAGCAGGCTCGCGGAAATCGCCGCTGCCGTACGACGGATATTCCTGAGGCAGCGTATCGAGCGAGAATTGCATCGCATCCGCGCTCAGGTTCGGGTGGAACGAACAACGCTCAATCGAGAAAATATGTTTATCGAACGTTTCCTGAGACAACTTGGGTCCCCAGTATACATGTGCAGGGTGCGCCGACTCGACAAGCTCGATCACGTAACTGGATGCCGCCGATTGCAGATGGAACGTTTGATGGTTGGAATCGAAGAAAATAGGCAAGGGAAAATCCTCCATTTCGGACTAGGTTTAACGCTATAAGCAATACTGAACCGATAATACCAAGACTGCCCGGTAGCCGCAAACGACTTGCATGGCATGATCCCAGTTTAATTACTGATAACAATCCCAGTATAAAAGGAAAGCAGTTAAATAGAGAATGTCAGGATGTATGATGTGCATGTCATAAAGCAAGATAAGCATATAAAATCTAAAGCGCTTCCTCACTTTCTTGCTAAACATGCCAAAAAGCTTCGCGGCGTCGTTTTCCCGCGAAGCTTTTTTTTACCGTCGACGATTAGCCCTACCCGATCACAATCGTATTAAACGAACCCGCCGCCAGCTCAAAACGCAGCGTCTGTCCGTCATGTTCCAAATCCAATTCCCGACTGTCCGCAAACGGATTATTCACGATCACCACGAGGCTGCCGTCCGGGTTGCGGAACGCCGTGGACTTACCGGCCCATGGCCCTGCAAGTCCGATCCGGTAAGCGCCGGGCACGACACAACGGGCATAATGCTTCATCACGTAATACTCCGGGTTGAGCGTCAGTTGCCCACTTCCGGGTTCTACCGTCACCATCGAATTCTGCTCCCAGCCCCATGTGCTGCGGCCTTTCGGTTCAAGCGTCATATTCCAGTAGATATAAGCATTTACGCCGTTCGCGAAATAGTGCTGGAACAGATTGTACACGTAACGCGCGTAGCCCCAACTGTTCAAGCCGTCGCCGCATTCGTTTTCCGTTTGCATATAACGCAGTTCGGGATAGCTGGCAACCGTTCGCTGAATCGCGTGCTTGCCCGCCCATTGATAGCCGACCCCTTTGATATACCGATATGCCTGCGGATCGCTCAGCACGACGGCGGCGTAATCGTCGAAATCGGTCGTTTTTTTCTTGATCAGCTCTTCCCACGGGTCCGGCGCGTTGATCGTGCCGAGCCAAATCTCCGTATCCAGTCCGTGCTCCTCGAAGGCCGGGCCCAAGTAGTCGGCAATAAATTCGCGCAACTGCTCGCCCGTCCAGACGCACGAAGGAAACTTTTGATCCGCGATGACCTCGTTTTGCACATGGATCTGATGGATCGTAATCCCTTCTTCGCGGTAAGCCTGCACGAACTTCACGAAATACAGCGCATATGCCTTCAGTACCTCCGGCTCCCAGCGTAATGTCCCGTAGTTATAAGCTTTCGGCGTCTTCATCCAGGTCGGCGGGCTCCACGGCGAGGCAAAAAGCTTCAGATCCGGATTATAGCTTAACGCCTCGCGAATATACGGAATCAAAGACTTGAAATCCCGCTCGATCGAAAAATGCTGCATCCCGTAATCGCCGTCGTGCTCGTTATGGCTGTACCACTCTTCCGCATAGTCGCTTGCCCCGATCGGGAGTCGGCAAACCGTGAACCGATGCTCGCCTTCCGGGTGGAATAGCGCGTGCATCAATTGCTGACGCTTTTCCTGATCCAAATGCTCCAACGCCCGATAACCCAATTCGTTGAAGCAGCCTCCGAAGCCTTCGACCTGTTGGAATTGCTGCCCGGTAAACGACAAATTGGCGCTACCTTCGACTTGTTTATACTCTTTCTTTTGCCAAGCGTTTTGTTCGTCCGTATAAAAATGTTGAATGTTCAAACGGGTCATATTTGCGTTTCCTCCTTGGTCTTGCGTGTCTGAAACCAATACGTTACAGTCATTATAGCAATCGCTTTCACAAATGCAGATACGCTAATCCAAGCAAAACTTGCCCTAATCCAAGGTGGTGAATCTTATCGAAATCCCTGAAAATTACCGCTCTTATCTATCGCCGCAATCAAGCTGGATGCCGGCCATCGATTGGAACGTGAAGCTGTTCGGCGCGCATACCCAGGAAGTCCCCTGCGGCTGGAAGGTGCCCGAAGAATCGCATACGGCGTTCGAGCTGATGCTGATCCTGCGCGGCTCGCAACGTACGAGGCTGGAGCGAATCCGATACGATCTGCGCGAAGGCGATATCCTGCTTATTCCGCCCGGCGTGCGCCATGCGACAGATTGCCGGGAGCCGGAAGGCTTGCATTATTTTATCGCGCATTTCAATCTCGACGATCCATTGTTCCGGCAAGCGATGCGTCGCTGCGGCCCGCTGCATTTCCGTTCCGGCAGCGAGGATAACGAACGTTTGAAATCCACGATGCAAAAATGGGTGCGGTTGATCCATAGCGACGGCCAATATACTACCGCAGATCTGTTTCGTATTCAGGCCGGATTGTTTGAAGTGCTGCATTTGCTTGCAGAGTATGCTTCGAATCACACGGAGACGAGCGTATCGCCGACGGCCGGACACTACGCGACTCTGATTGCCCAGTCGATCAAGTCGGCTTTTAGCATGGAAAACGTTCAGGAGCAGAAGCTTCAGCACGGCGATATCCGAATCGAGCAGATCGCGGCAGATCTCGGTATCAGCCCCGGTTACGCGCTCGAAGTATTTCGTCAGGTATACGGCACTTCGCCGCGCAGCTATCTGTCGGAGCTTAAGCTTCACGAAGCCAAACAGCTTATTCAGCAACCGGATCTCGCTCTCACCGCAATCGCGGCTATGCTCGGATACTCCACCCTGCCTCATTTCAGCCGGCAGTTTAAGCGTTGGACCGGTATGAGCCCGCGCGAATATCGGCAAAAGTCAGGCCATGTAAAGGTGTTTTGAATAGCGCTGCGCCCGAATCAAAAAGCCGCAGATCTATAATCGGCGGCTTAACGGTGGATTAACTCACGATCCGTTCCAAATTTTGCAGCGTGGAGGCCAGGGCCTGCTCATGGTCTTTCTGTCCGATTCCGCTCGGCACCTGCTCGCAAGTCACCATGACCTCTGTCCCGCTGCCTGACGCTTGCAGCTTCCAGGTCATACGCATTTCTCCGGCAAAAGCAGGATCGGGCGAGTCGAACGTAACCGCCTGCACAATCTTTTCTCCGGGAATCAATTCGACGAACCGCCCTTCCACGATGTCCGTGTCTGCTGACGACTTTCCCGCAGCCGATCCCGATCCGTTCAGATGGGTCAGAACCATCCGGTAAGCACCGCCCGCTTGCGGTTCGAAGCGTTCGATTTTCCCCTTCATGCCCTCCGGCGGCAGCCAGCGAACCAGCACGTCCGGATCAACGAATGCCCAATACAGCTTCTGCGGCGAGGCTTGAATGGTACGGAAAGCCGAGTCCGTACGCGGACCTTGGACGCTGCCCGTTCTTTCCTGCGCAAAACCCGATGTCGGCAAAGCATTTGCCACACGTACATCCGATTCCTGCTCAGTAGCGACTGTAATGCGCTGCATCTCCGATCGACTCAACGGACGTAACGCCTGAAATAGCCCTACTCCGGCCAAAATAGCTCCGAGCGTCCGATAAGCGGCAATTCCGCTCTGCTGCACCAACCAAAACCTCGTTCCCGAACCGTACTCATCCTGACTGCTTGTCAACGAATCCGCCTGAGCCAGTCCAAACTCCGTACTCCGCAGTACAAGCAATATGCCGACAATGCCCAACAGCAGCGAAATTCCTCTCAGCGCAAACGACAACGACGACTTTTTCATGGGGCACTCCTCTCGGAAGCAAAAGGTCTGACCGCCTTTTCGCATTCAGTTGGTGGCTTATGATCCAAATTACGCTCAAAAGCTGTTCCATGAATCATCTGTCGTCCTCTTTTCGTGTTGCATTAATCCAAATTTTTCCTGCAAACAGCAAATAAACCGTCATACAAACCAACATGATCCGAAAGACTTTTCGATTTCCGCGGAACGGGTACGCGGCAAATTCCTGTCGGTTCCCGCTTGGATAAAAAATCGTTAATCAGGTTGTGCCTTGCGCAGATTTTAAGCAAATATGGTTTCGATTCGTTGACGGTCGTACTCTAAGACCCAATCATTGCAAGCCGTATACACTTCGCGTAATGCGTCCGTCGAAGTCGAGATCACATCGCAGCCCCGATCGTCGTAGACATGAAAGATTGTCCCGGTCGTTTTGTTAATCACGTATACCTCATGCTTGATCGACGGTTTGATATTAAAATCCGCATTGCACAACGATCGAACCAGATGCGCGGATCGGAGATCCCGACTTTGGCACTCCAACACAAACCGATGCGTTTCGATATTTTCGTCGTCTTCTCCGTCAGCATAAATGTACGGAATCGCGACCTGACTGAGCTTTCTCAATATCCGATAATCGTTGACCCGACGGCGGTACACATTCAGCTTCCGCTCATGACGACGCAGCCGATCAAGGAAATGAGCGTTCGTCACCACCAACAGTTTATCTTCTTCCTGATGCAGCCATCCATACAGATGTACCGCCCGGTCGCCGGCTTCGCGCAAGTAGCGTTCTTTTTCCGACATGTCCAATTCAGGATCGCCAAGCTCGAAGCGGATTCCGATGCCCCATGAGTAGAAAAGGGGCTTGCGCAAAGGCAAGCCCGGAAATTGCTTATCCATAAAATCGTTTAAGATCACATACCTTACCTCCTCGGTCAATCCTTTTCCACATGCTCCAAAAACCGCAGCATAAGCGCCGCGATTTCATCCGTATGCGTCTCTAGCGCAAAATGTCCGGCATCCAAGAGATGAATTTCCGCAGACGGAAGATCGCGCTTGTACGCCTCAGCTCCGGCAGGAAGGAAAGCAGGATCGTTTTTTCCCCATACGGCCAGAAATGGAGGTTGGTACTGTCGGAAATACGCCTGAAATTCGGGATAAAGCTTCACATTGGTCCGATAATCCAAAATCAGGTCCAATTGAATTTCTTCGGCTTCCGGACGCTCCATATAGGCAATATCCAACGAGTATCCGTCCGGCGATACAAGGTCGGCGTCCGCTCCGTGCAAATACTGGAAGTCCCGTATCGTTTCCGGCGCCAAGGAATCGCGGCATGCTTCGCGATTCTCCGGCGTCGGCGAATGCCAATAGTTCTCCCAAGGTCCCCAAGCTTCGCTAAACCCTTCCAGATACGCGTTGCCGTTCTGGCTGACGATCGCTTGAACGCGCTCGGGATGAACCAAGGCCAGTCGGTATCCGACAGGCGCGCCGTAGTCGAATACGTACAGGACATACTTATTCAAAGCCAATGCCTCGGTAAACCCTTCAATGATTTTGAACAAATTATCGAACGTGAACTCGAATTGTCCGTGCGGCGGCGTTTGCGTTTGCCCGAAACCGGCCAGATCCGGCGCGATAACGCGATAATGCTCGGCTATCTTCGGAATCAGGTCACGGAACATATGACTCGACGACGGAAATCCGTGCAGCAATAAAAGAATCGGACCGTCTTTCGGACCGGCTTCGCGATAAAAAACATCAACCTCTCCCACTTTTTGCTGCCGATAACGAATGTTCATCTTATTGCATCTCCCTCACTATTTTTTATTCACACAAATAACTAAAGAGATCGTATAATATAATCATCTATTTGACTAACGAATAATTCGAATGCTTATGATTTCAAAATGAAATACGAAAGGTTGATCCGAACATGATTGATGCGTTGGAAGGGCGGTTTTTTCTGGCTTTTATCGCGTTGATGGAGGAAAAAAGCTTCAGCCGGGCCGCCGAGCGTTTGGGTTATGTGCAGTCCACGATCACGACGCATATTCAGCAGTTGGAAAAGATCGTCGGGCAAAAATTGGTGCATCGTTATCCGAGAGGCATGGAACTGACCGAGGCGGGGAAAGTATTTGCGCAGTACGCGTATCAATACGTCCATTTGATTCGATCGCTGGACGAGCATATGCACGAATTGACCGAGCCGTCCGGCACGATCCGGATCAGGGCGCAGGAATCCTTTTTCCTGACGCGAATGCTTCCTTTTATTCAAGCCTATACAAGCAGCATGCCGAGCGTGAACGTGCGGATCGAACACGGGACGCATCAGGATATTCTAAACGGCGTATTGAATCACGAACTGGACTTCGGCATCGTTCCGCAAAATCCGAATCGGCATGAACTGCTGTTCGATCCGATGCTGGAAGAAACGATCGTGTTTGCCGCATCGGAACCCGTCGCCCGGCAGGTGCAGAAGGCGGGAGCGCAGGTGCTCGGCGATCAACTGTTTATTAGTAACGGCACGTCGTGCTTATATCATACGTCGGCCTCGGATGTGTTGAAAAAAGCCGGCATTACGGTAAAAGATGCTTTGGAGCTGCCCAGCCTGGAGATGATCAAACAATATGTAAGCTGCGGAAAAGGGTTTGCCTTGGTCCCCGAAATCGCGATCCGCAACGAAATCCAGACGGGCACGCTTCAAGTCCTGCCTTTTGCTCCCGAAATGAATTTTACGCACGGCCTGATCGCTCACCGCAACCGGGAGCACAGTGCGACCGCCAAAGGATTTCAAACCGCGTTGATGGATTTTTATCGGACACCCAACATCCTTTCGCCAAGTTGACCGTCTTCACGCTTTCCCTTCGACCACGATATAAGACTGCTTGTAAAAAGGATTCGTCCGCCACAGTTTTTCCAGCTCGGAGATCGGCAGTTTGCGGTTGTAGCCGTTCGCTGTGGAGTTGGTTTTGTGCTTCAACGATTCGGCCAGGTACAGATGCTCGCGGTCATACCCGACCACGGGAGCGAAATGCGCATATCTTTTACCCGGAAAAACTTTGATAAACGCGATCACGGGAACGCCGAGGCTGACCCTTTTTTTGAGCGTCTCGATATTCCCTCGGTAAAACGAAGCTTGATAGCCCATACGCCGGAAAAGAACCAGAATCCCGCGCGGATCGACCGTACCGTCCAGCAGCTTGCGCGGAAAGCCTTTGTACAATTCATTTCCGTCCGTTTCGACCCCCAGATGCCGCAACATGTAAGCGCTCGAAAAAGCGGCACATTCCGTTTTCGGCTGAAGATCGGTCCGGTTCGGCGTGTCGATCAGAAAGCTGTCCGGCCTATCCGTTGTGCGAATAGTATCTTTTGTGGGCAGCGCGTGATAATACGGAAGCAGCGCGGCGATCCCCAGTCCGGTGACGGCCAAAGCCACGTCCAGAGCGTCTACCTTTTTTGGCACCGAACCCTTGATCTGTCGTTCGTCTGCTTGCGGCTCAAACTGATTTTTCATATTTCTGTATCCTCCTTTTGCCACGACCGTTTATACTGAATAAGTTCGTTTTTTGTAAGCGTTATCCATTCTATTTTGGAAGGAGCAGATATATCATGATCTCTCTTTGTAAAATCACCCTGGAGAACCGTCGCCAAATCTTCAATCTGGAAGTCGCCGACGATCAAAATCGCTTCGTGACGTCCAATCTGTCCAGCGTCGCTTCCTGTTATGTCCTGTTGACGAACGGCGGCACGCCTTTTCCTCTGGCTATATACGCAGATGAGCAGCCTGTCGGCTTCGTGATGATTACGTACGGCATCACCGGTTACGAAATCCCGTCGATCGCGCACGACAGTTACTGTATTTTACGCCTGATGATTGATCGGGAGTACCAGGGAAAAGGCTACGGACGCGAAGCCATGATTAAGATTTTGGAATTTATTCGCACCTATCCTGCCGGGCCTGCCACATACTGCTGGATTCAGTATGAAGCCGATAATGTTGCCGCGAAAAAGTTGTACGAAAGCTTCGGCTTCCGCGATAACGGCGAAGTGTGCGACAATGAGCCGGTGACGGTACTGAAGTTATAGACGAATGACTAAGGAAACTCAACGGCTTGCGATGATGCCGCCAAACGTTCACGTAGTTCCTTATCACTTAAGTATCTCGTCAATCCGTCCAACTCCGCTGAAGCAAACCAATCCGGGTCGATCTGGGGATCGCCACCGAATTTCACTACATGCGTAACCGAATCCGGCGGCATGTAAATATTGTGAGGATGCTTGGGATGAACGTGTATACTCTCTCCTTTTTCAAGCAAACGCAATACGAAATCCTGCTCATCCGTTAACTCTGCATAAACGATCCAGCCTTTTTCCACGATATAAATTTCCTACATCCGCTCATGAAAATGGCTATTCTGCCAAGCTCCATCCGCCGCGCTCTCCGTACGAATATAGGAACTGCCGTCGGAACCGACCAATCGGAAACGCTTTTCTCCGTTATCCATTTCGTGATGCACAGCTTTGATTCCCAATGATTCCTCTTGTTCGGCAGACATGGATTTCATTTTATGTGTCTCCTTTCTAAACCGAACTAAGACAAAAAGCGATTTGCCTTTTATTGAAGGTAAATCGCTTTAGTTTTCTTTCTCTGCACCTAAAAAACTAGGGTAAACGTAATTCCAATTTACTTAGATCGATAATAAAGCCGCTCTTTTTTAAGATATCCAATCCAAGAAGACCTTTATGTTCTTTCGGCAAGACCCCAATGTCAATCTCCACGCCTGTAACTGACGTTTGTCCGATTCGAATTTCATCCATCACTTTTGTATAAAAAGGAACACTTCCTCCGATTCCGTAGGCTTCATATACGATATCTCCTGTCTCGTAACAAATACCTATCTCTTCAACGGCATCAGGACTTATAACAGTGTGCGAAGCGCCAGTGTCAATCACGACATCATCAACTTGCAAGGAAACTCCTCTGAATGTAAGAAACAACGAAGTCGTAATCAGATTGCCGTCATAGTTGATCTTCATGATTTTGACGTCTCACTCTCATCAATGGATCTCTGCGAATTCGAATAATGAATTCGGGATGGGTTGTGTGATACACGAACTTACCGGGTTCTGTTCGAAAAAATTCCTTATTCGCTTCTGAATCAGACAAAGCACGAATAGGAGCTACTTCATCCACGATTTTCTTTTCGCCCTCTTCATGATAGCCCAAGATCGAAACCAGGACGAATTGGTCGGGGAAAAGTGTTCTTACTTCCTGCCATTTCATGTTCACTCCTCCTTGGGTTCGTTTTTCGAAAAGATTCAATCCTATTTTACCATAGTGCGCATCCGATCGTTCATGAGTCCTTGTCCTTTCCTTTTCGGAGTCAAGTTGCCCTTTTGGAATTCATTTTTTTGGCGTATCTTCGAATTAGGGTAAAATGGGCTTAAGCCAATTATACCATCCAGAATGCAGGAGGCAGAATTCCATGAACCCCAAACCCCTGATCGGCATGATGCTGGGCTGGCCGGTCCGACAAGATTTGATGAGAGCGTGTTCACTGGCGGCTTCGCATTACGGAGCGGACTTTTATTTTTTTCAGACTCGCGATATTAAGGAAGATACGATTATCGGCATGCGGTTGGAAGACAATCAATGGTTGGAAAAAGAGTTCCGCTATCCCGACGTTATTTACGACAATACCCGCCGCAGAGGCAATCCGTTGTTCAAGGAAGCGTACCGCAAACTGGAACATGTCCCGATGGGCCATACGCTCCGCAGCCGTTCGATGGGCAAAACGAAAGTGTACAACATGATCCGCGGCGACGAAGAACTCAAAAAGCATCTGATCCCGTTCATGACGCTGCGCGAAGCGGAAAAAGGCTGGGCGTTTATCGAAAAGCACAAACGCGTCATCCTGAAGCCGGACGGCGGGTTCATGGGCAGGGACGCGTTTACGCTCGTGTTGAAAAAAAACGGCACCGTCGAACTGTCGGACCAGCAGCATCTGCATCGGCTGGACCGGCAGCAAACGCTTGACCTGCTCGAAGGAATGATCCCGCTCAAGTATTGCGCCCAAAAAATGATCCGCAGCGTGACGCCGCACGGTTTTCCTTTTCATATTCGCGTGCACGTCTCCAAAAACGGGCAAAATCAATGGACCGTGCCGTACAAATCGGTCACGATGTCGCTGATGACGCAGGTCAAAGTCACCAACAGCGATTTTACGTATCGGGGAACGAGTACGTGGAAAGACTTTTTGGAACATCAATTCGGCGAAGACGAAGGCGGGCCGACGGACGAAAGTTTGAAAGAATACGGACTGAAGCTGGCGGCGTTTTTGGAAAAAAAGATCGACGGCGAATTTCATGAGGTCGGCTTGGATCTCGGCGTCGACAGCAAAGGCAAGTTCTGGCTGTTCGAAGCGGGACTCGGACTTCCGCGTTCGCCGTATTACCAGATGCAGGCGTCGCTGCCCGCGATCGCGTACACGCTGTACGTGCTCAAACGGCATCGCGGGGAATTGGACGAGGACGGACAGCCGATGAAGGAGGAGCAAGAATGAACCGAAAACCGTTGATCGGCATGATGCTGGGGTGGAAAATCCCGCCGGATTTGCCGCGCGCTTGCGCGGTGGCGGCAGCGTATCACGGAGCGGACTTTTACTATTTTCGCATGTCCGGCATCAAAGAAAACACCATCATCGGCATGAAGCTGGAAAACGACGAATGGGTCAGCGGCGAGTTTCCGTACCCCGACGCGATCTACGACTACACGAGGCGGCGCGGCATCGCTTTGTTCGCGGAAGCGTACCGCAAGCTCGAAGGCATCCCGATGGGCCACACGATCAAAGGACGTTCCATGAACAAAAGCAAAGTGTACCGGATCATTCAACGAAACGAGCAGCTTAGCCAAAGCCTGATCCCGTACATGACCGTCAAAGATTCCGACAGCCTGATGGCGTTTATCGAGCGGCACGAAAAAGTCATTTTCAAAACGAACGGCGGATATTTGGGTAAAAACGCGCTGACGGTCGAATTGAAAAACGATGTGATCGAGCTGTTCGATCAGCAGTATCTGCATCGCTTTTCGCGCGAAGATCTGCCTCGTTTGACCGAAATGCTCAAAGCCAAAAAGTATTTCGCGCAAAAAATGATCCACAGCGTAACCCCGCAAGGCCATCCTTTTCACGTGCGCGTCCATCTGTCCAAAAACGGCCAAAACCGCTGGACCGTAGCTTTTCATTCGATCGGCTTGTCGCTGACTCCGCATGTCCGGGTCACCAACTCCGAAAGCACGTATCGCGGTACCAGCACGTGGGGAGACTTTTTGCGCAATCAGTTCGGCGAAAAAGAAGACGGCCCTCTGCATCTTCGTATCGACGACTATGCTTTGCGCATGGCGAATTATCTGGAAGAAGCAAGCGGCGGCGGCTTTCAGGAAGTCGCGCTCGATCTCGGCCTCGATGACCGCAAACGCATCTGGTTATTCGAAGCCGGTATCGGCCTGCCCGGCACTTCGTATTACCAGCTTCAGATGGCGCTTCCGGCGATAGCCTATACGCTGTATGTACTGAAAAAGCAGCGCGGGGAGATCGAGTAGACGATTCCGATCCGGGTTCCGAAAAAATAAAAGCATGTTCGCATTTATTGGGTTGTTCGCCATTTTACCGAAAGCTTAGGGTATCGTTAGAGCTTTTCGGAACGACGTAAAAAATCAGTGTTTCCGTGGGAAAAAGGCCGCTCTTGGGAGCGGCCTTCGGTTGTCGGGAAAAAGAATGAAAGGGTTCGCCCGCTTGATGAGGTTCGATAGCCCAGTGTGGCTCGATGACCCAATGTGGTTGAAATAAGCGCTAAAATACACTTATTTCGATCGATTTGCTCCCGAATCTTCAAACAAGTGCGAATCTGCAACTATTTGAAAAAAAAACGAGTAAAATAGCCCAAGAGCGAGCAATTAAGTGTATATCCGCACTTATTCTTCCGAGAACGTAAAATTCGAAGAAAAAAAGTGCATATTCGCACTTATTTTCAAAATCCGCATCCTGTCTTGCTTAAAGACAATACACGAAGAAGAGACCAAGAAAGACTGGCGAGAAAGTCCGACGAAACCTGAAGCGAGACGGCGGAGAGAAAATTCAGTGAAATACAGGATTTCGAAGAAATGCACTTCGGAAGCCTATGCTGGCAATTTTTCTTGGAGTCGGCTCGTTTCGCGCGTCTACGCAACTTTCGCGACAGCCTAAAGGCCGCTTTTGAGAGCGGCCTTTTTCTTATTCCCTTATATTCGCTGTCGCCGCCGAAACTACTTCGCTACCGAAACCAAAAACTTTTCCAGCGGCGCTTTGTCCGTGATGCTATGATTGCAAGCTTCGTCATCCATGCAGATGTATTGACCGACGGAAGAGAAATGATCCGGCGAACTGCCTTTGAGCTTCACGTTAAAGAATCCCAATTCCTGATGCCGGTTGCAGAACATGCAGAAGCCTTTTTTGTTCGTGGGCGTGATCCGGCCTTCAACTCCGACAAAATGATCCGGCTGTCCATAGACGATGAATAAACGATTTGTAGCGATATCGACCCATCTCAGATAAGTCGTATGCGCGTAATCCAGTCGTTCCAGATCCGGGAGTTTAAGCTTTTTCACTTTCGGGAACAGCTTCTGTGCCTGCTTGGCGGTCACTTCGGGAAACGGTACCAGGTACGGTTCCAGTGAATCCAAATAGTCCTGAATATGTTGGGCTTCTTCTTGTTCGGCCAGTCGCTCCAACAGTTTTTTCTGGTCGGCAGTCAACTCGTCAAACACGTCCATCGCTTTGCCGACAGCCGTATCACGCACGGTATCCAGCACTTTGCGATCCGCGACACTGCGAAGTGTTTTCAACAGGAAGTTGGCTTGTTTTTTAATAACGTTCAGTTGGTGATTATGAATAAACGGTGTTGGATTTTGCATAGCTCTCAGCCCCTTATTTGGTTTGGAAAAAAAGATAAGGTGCAAAGCCTGCGGAGTTAAAGATTCATGCTGCTTGAAGGAGACTTGCGGCTCTTCGGAACCTGCCAAGCCCACATTCGGGGGACGATCACGATAGGTCTCGTCGCCCTACACAAAGTCCGCCCCTTTTCAGGCTCTGCGTAAGGCCTTTCTAGCAAACGAGCAATCCGGTGCGATCCAAGTTGCCACGGTATAACCCCCAGTACAAATGATATACCGGAAGTATAGCAGGACTGAAGCTTCAGGGCAATGCAACCTTCTTTCCTATGGCATGCCCAATCAGCACCACCGGTACGATCAGAAAACCGAACGGAATACTGATAAGCACGTCGTGTGTAGTGACCGGGGATGAAGCAACGATTCGATACAGCGTATAACTTGTGAAGGGAAACACGACCAGAAGCGCAGTGACCACGCCCGGCGTATACATGCGCAGCAGGATCGTTTGTCCGATATGCGTAAACACATGTAGGAGAAAGATGGTCATGAATGCCAGATAGCCCAGATACCAACCTTTTTCGGCAGCGGCAAACGTCACGACGGTCAGGATCAACGTCTCCAAAAGCACGGCTACCGCAAACTGTGCGCTCGTCGTATCCAACAGGCGGTCGAACATGGATACCAATGGCTTTGGAATTCGATTCAGGACATGCGCTTTTCCTTTTGAACGAATCGCTTTAATCCAGATGATTTCTTCCAGATCATGAATGACGAACATCACCAGGCCCAGCCAGATCAGGCCGGTTAAGCTTACAGATGCGTTAAGGGCTTCAAGCATCGGGCTCTCTCCTTTTTATCGAACAAACATAATATAGTCCAGGCTTACCGGCTCAAAATGATTTTCCCGGAGCAGCAGATTGATCTGTCCCCTATGATACTGGCCGTGCAGCGTGACATGTGCCAAAATATCTCCGACTGCGTTCTCGAACAGCATCCCCTTACTGTTGGCATACGCCACAATGCGTTCGGGATCGGACAGCAGCGGATCAGCCAAAAAAGCACGGAAGCCTTTTGCGTTCTGCTCCATAAGTTCCTCGCAATGACCAAGATCCAGTTCCGCCCAGATCGGCAAGCCCGAGCTGTCTTCTCCTCGCAACCTCGTCAGCCATACCCGCTCGGCAAGCAGGATATGCGCGAATAACTCCAATGATTTTCCTTTTATTTCTGTATTGCGCAAAGCCTTTAGTATTTCCTGATTCGCCCAGTCTACATGCTGAAACAGCTTTTGGGTGGTCTGCATGCTGCTCGCCTCTTTTCGAACAAAATTTGGCTTCATCCTGTTAAGTTTCGCGTTATGGCGTTCGTTTCCTTCGTTCGGCTCGGTACCAAAGGATAAAATTCTTTTTTTCCTTAAAAACGACGCTTGACTTGAACTATGGTTTAAGAACTATTATGAGCTTGTCGACATATACATTTCAATTTCGGAGGCCTCCGCCATGACAAACAAATCGATTAGCGAAGCCGCAGCGCATTACGGCGTTCCCGAATCGACCCTGAGATATTACGAGAAAAAAGGACTGCTTCCCTACCTGCAACGCGACGAAGCCGGAAGGCGATTGTTTTCGGACTTTCATATGACGTTGCTCCAGGTGATCCTGAATCTTAAACGCACCCATATGCCGCTTTCCTCGATCCGCCAGTATGTGGCTTGGGTCGTCGAAGGCGAGCAAACGACAGAGCCGCGGCTAGATATGATGCTCAAACACAGACAAGCGGTGCTGAATGAGATTGAAGAGATGAATACAGCGCTGGACGGAATCAATATCAAGATCGAACGTTACCAAAAGCGCGTGAACGGATGGAAAAACAAAGACGATGCTTCGGGCAACAAGAAGTCAGATGACGATCCTACTCATAGAAAAGAGGTTCATTTATGAAATTGACAGGAAATACGATTTTGATCACGGGCGGCGGTTCAGGGATCGGATTGGCTTTTGCGGAAAGGTTTGCGAAATTGGGCAACACGGTGATTGTCTGCGGACGCCGCAAAGAAATACTGACCGAAGCCCAAGCCAAAGTTCCCGGTCTGGTCACTTACGTGAGCGATATCTCTACCGAGTCGGGCCGGATCGATCTGTTCAGCTGGGCGACAACGAACTACCCGGAGATCAATGTGCTGGTGAACAATGCCGGGATTCAGCAGCCGCTGAATCTACTGAAAGCCGACACGGTCAATTGGAGCGATGTAAGCCGGGAGATCCCGACCAATCTGGACGCGCCGGTGCATCTCTCGCTGATGTTCGCTCCATTTTTCGCGCAAAAAGAAGCTTCGGCGATTCTTAACGTCACTTCCGGCCTGGCCTTTACGCCGCTGGCCGTTGCTCCACTCTACTCGGCGACCAAGGCTGCTTTGCATTCCTTCACGATGAGCCTGCGTCACCAGCTCTCGCATACGTCGATCGAAGTGATCGAGATCGCGCCTCCGGCCGTGAATACGGATTTGGGCGGAGCCGGACAGCATACGCACGGCGAGCCGCTGGATGCGTTCACGGATGGCATTTTCGAAGGGCTGGAGAACGGCTTGGAAGAGATCGGGTACGGGACGTCGGTCGCACGGCTTCGGATGTCGCGCGATGAGGTGGATCTGTACACGGAGAAGATGTATGAGGCGATGAAAGAGCGGTTGGAGTAAAAAAGATAAAAGGCTCGCCTTAGCGGCGGGCCTTTTTGTTGCCGAAAAAGCAGCACCGGTTCGAAAAGCGAGAAGCTTCCGGCAAAAATCCGTTTCGGTCTCGTTAAGGTTAAGCTATCAAAGCGAGTTTTTTAAATCTTTCATTCCGCTGAATGTTCCTCTTCGCTTTTTTGTTTCAACGCTTCCGCCCGATCCGCGTATTGTTTTCGCAAAACAAGAACTGTAGGAATCAAAGCAGTCATCAAACTCAATAACGGCGCCCATTGAAAAGCGTAAGCCATGACTTCTACTTTTTCCCCTCTAAACAATTGGCTCATATAGTCAATAATGATGCTCCCCAAAGACATATAAAAAAAATAAGAAGCAAACAAGCTCACAATAAAAACAAAAATACTTTTTAGACAACCTCCCATATGTACCTGTCTCCTTCACCGGATGTAATCTTCATTTGAAATCAAGTCCGCACAAGATCAAGGCCACGATAAAAACCATACACCCCATAGGTCACCTGTTTTCTATGTAAAATAAACTTCGTTAGTGCTTGATTTTATAGGTAGGTTTGAACTCTTTTTTCATCATCGTTTCTTTCGAGACGTTCTTAAAATACGCGGCGACGAACTTCCTCGAATTCTGCGCAGGTTCGCGATAGGAGCAATTTCGTTATCCGCAGCTTTCTCTTTTCGGTAACGTAGTCTTGCATCCTGAAGTTTTTCGATCAACGTTTTGCGATGCGCTTTTTCTCCAAAAAGAAAAGCCTCATGGAATTCGCCGAAAAACCATTTCGTAAATCCGATCAAAGCGATCACGATCAGAACGAAAATAATACCGTTTATCAAAACTCTAGTCGCTTCTTCCAACGTAGTTACGGATCTGAAAATAAACGTCACATACTGAATCCATAACGGGACGGATAGCGAGATCACGATCCCCGAATTCAGCAAGACCGGATATTTGTTTTTTCGAGTCTCATTTTCATAGCCTTCGATCAACAGCTTCAGCTTTTCGTCCGTGTACAGATGATGTTCGTTCAGATAGTCTTTTAGCAGATCGGCTTGCAGATTCTCGTATTCCGGAGTTCTCCATATACCTTTAATCGTTCCCATACCGTATTGATGCTTCAAAATCCATTTGGCCTTCTCGTTCAATCCCCATGTCGAAAACGCAAAAAACAGAGCCGAGCCTATAAACGCAATCACTCCGCTTTTAAACCAAACCAATTCCTGCGTAAGCAACATGACCAAAGCTCCGTAAACCGAAAAGTAGGTCGAACACAGAAAGCAAAGAAAAGAAACCTGCATCAATACATACCAAGTCCGCATGAATTGGAACACAAGTCGATAAGTCGTCAAATTTTTCCTATAAAAACTAAAAAGCGAATCCAGCATGCTTACTCCCCGATTTCTTTATTTTTCACCGCAAAAAAGATGTCCGTACGCGCTCCCGTTTCGACCACTCTCGTTTTCTCCAGCGTGATCGGTAGCTCCCCAAGTCCATCGAACAATCTCTGTCCGCTACCCAGCAATAACGGCATAATTCCGATTTGCAATTCGTCCACCAGCCCTGCTTTTAACAATTGCTGACCTATGCTCACTCCGCCGACTACCGTAACATCCCGATCTCCAGCCGCTTGCTTCGCCAATTGAATCGCCTGCTCGATCTTATCTATAAAGGTAAAACTGATACTTTCGTTCTCTTGCGGCTTTTTGTCAGGAGTATGATGGGTCACGATAAAGATCGGCACTTGAAACTCATAATCCACCGCATAATGGTCGGTATCACCCGCCAATTCGAAGGTTCGACGCCCCATCACGACAGCTCCGGTATCTCGAATGGCCTCTTGCATAATCTCGGATTCGCCAAACTCCTGATGATTCGGATACAGCATAGAAATGTTGCCATCTTTATCGCTAATAAATCCGTCGAGCGACATCGTCATACCGAAGATTACTTTTGTCATGGGACACGATCCTTTCGAAAGTTGTGGATTCTGTATCGTTATCAGCTAAGGTTGCTGCGCAAAACTTCGATTACCTTCTTCGACTGATAAGCTTCTGCGATATCCAAAGCGCTATCTCCGTTTGCATCCCGCAGCTCTGCATCGGCTCCATGTTCCAACAAATATTGAATAAGGTCTACCGGCTCATCCCCTGTCTGTCCGCCAGTCTGGATCGTTCCGTCGATAGCCATGTCCACCGCTTGATGAAGTGCTGTCCACCCTCCGTTGGGCTGTAGGTTGACATCTGCCCCGCTTTCCACCAACAGTCGAACGATTTCCACTTGCTCATGTTCGGCTGCTGCTTTCAGTAAGGTCCAACTGTTTTCGTAGATTTGATTCGGGTCAACACCGGCTTTTAAAATGTTCCTGATCCCTTCCACATTTCCATTCCTAATATCCAAAAAGATTTGCTGCATGCGACACCTCCCCTTGTTTATTGCACATGTGCGACAATCGCTCCAATCACCACACCCCAATCATCCTCATGCAGCTCATGCCCACTCCCTACAAGGGTCAACAGCTCTGCATTCGGAAGAACGCTCGCCAGATGCTCTCCGTGCACATGAGGAATAATCGGATCTTCGGCGCCGTGAATAACCAGAGCTGGCACTGTAATTTCGCTCGTTCTCGCCATATCAGACTCTCCACCGGCTAACAGCGCGTGATTAGTCATGCTGCTTGGACGGTTCGCTCGATCGAAATCCAGCTGCGCCAATGTATCCACTTTTTCCTCGTCAAACGTATGCTTCGATCCCACTAACACTCTTGAGCGATTGATAGTAAACCGAACAAAAGACTCCCGATCCGTCAGATCAACCGCTCCCATATTGGCAAAAAAGGTCGCGACCTTCTCCTCCATCGGCGGAAGATGTACAGCAAAGTTGGAAGTCGCGAGCAGAACCAGACTCTGGACACGCTCTGCATACCGCAATGCGATTATCTGTGCCAGCATCCCGCCGAGCGACATCCCCAAAATATGCGCCCGCTCGATGCCGTAAGCATCCAGCACATGGATCGCATCGTCCGCCAGATCATTGAAGACTGTGCGCCCATAATCAGTAGCAAGGTTGGATGAATGGGATCGCCGAAGCTCTCTGTGCAAATCGTAGCGTTTTTCGCCTGGATCCTATTCTCGCTCATAGGGTTTACCTCCTCATCGATCTGTTCAACGCTGAATTTGTTCGATCTTAATATGTTCTTCCCCGGTTTTTAAGTTGGAGATTCGGCAGGAGGCATCTTGTATAATTCGACCTCATTTCTGCTTCCACCTTTTCCTTGGTCAGTTTTTGCAAGCCATGCACGGTGTTGACGACCAAAGCGGAGAATGCGACTCTTCCATTTGCGATTTCTGCCAATCAATCTTTGCTTCGTCTGAAAAACACATAAGCTACGCTACCCCTTTCCCATAACGAATAAACGTTCAACAAGCATTACCCGTTACCTCCCACTCTACTACCTATTAAAAAGCAGCCTCCGCGTATATAGCCGAGACTGCTTTGATCAAAGAACGACACACTTGCGATAAATGATTCATCATGGCCGATGGATCAGCTTTTTCCCTGATTGGCAAGTCAAACTCTTAGTCAATTAACTCCGTCGGCAGTCCCGTAGCGCACATCTGCATACAGTCTGAATGATTCTCCAAAGCCTCAATAATCGCAGGATGCGGCTCGTGGAAGTTGGTCTCGTAATCGACTTCATCAAATTCAGATCGCGTGTTGTAAGCCAATTGCTCGATCTGTGTGGAAAACCGGGCGTTTATGCCTGTTTTATTCCCTCGCGCGTCGAGTCTGATCCACTGCTCCTTTTCCCGCAAATAGACCGTGTTCAACGCATGAAGAACATATCCGCCTTCAACCGTATCGTCCCAAGCCAGCCGTTGATAACACATCCCTGCCGGAATGCCCATTCCTCTTAACAGCGCGGCCAGCAAATGCGATTTGGCGTAACAAATACCGTGGCCTTTCCGCAGAACCTCAGAAGCCCGGCGTGTGACTTCGGAGCTGCGAATGTCCATCGAGTGGTCGATCTGATCACGTACGAACTCGTAAGCAGCCTGAATCCGTTCAAGCTCTGTCGGCTGATCGAAGGTTCGAATACGTTCCTGAATATCGGCATCATGAAAATCAATATAATCCGAAGGCTGAAGATAGGCATCCAGCGAAAGCGTCGATTGCAGCGTAATTGCGTGCATATTAGGCAAGGCTCCTTTCCTACTCATTCAGTGCGGCTCGTAAACAGGATATTCTTCATGATCTGGAATCGCCACCGCTGCCCTTTGGCATGGAACGACCATGAGACGGACAATCCCTGTTCGAAGCGAAGCTTGGAATCCAGCAGATCGGAAGTCAATTTCCCAGGAAACTTTTCACCTCGCATTGACGATATTCATTGCTGCCTACGGCCAAAAGCGTGCCATCGGATCGAAGGGCAAGCGTATGCGTGCAGCCTGCGGAGATTGCGATAACGTCACGCCAAGAGCCAACGTCACATTGCCCGTACTCGTTGGAGCCTGTGGCGAGTACCGTCCCGTCTTTTTTCAAGCCGATGGTGTGATAGCTGCCCGCCGAGATTGCCGATAGATCCTGCCACGTATCCACCTGACACTGATCATGTTGGTCGGAACCTGCCGCGACGGCTGTTCCGTCTGCCCGTATTCCCACACTATGCAGATAGCCCGCCGCTATCGCTCTGATATCGCGCCAACGATCCGAGTCTGCCAGACCGTACCGACGATTGCCCGACCTCATCACCGTACCGTCCGATTGCAAGCCAAGCGTATGCCAATCGCCTGCCGCAAGCGCTACGATATCGTGCCAGTCGTTCACCTCGCATTGGCCTTCGTTGTTGCGACCAGTTGCAACAACTGTTCCTGTCGCGGTCAAACCGATCGTGCGACGCCAACCGGCAGCAATCGCGATAATGTCCTGCCATTCGCTGACTTCGCATTGGCCTTGTTGATTCCAGCCGACAGCGAGTACCGTTCCGTCCGAGCGCAGTCCGACGGTATGCGAACTTCCCGTGTTGCTTGCTTGGTGAACATTGGCGGCAGCTACAGCGATCATATTCCGCCAGCCGTTCACCTTGCATTCGCCTTGGCGGCTGTCTCCAGTAGCGAAGACGGTTCCGTTGGAGCGGAGAGCAATGGTGTGGCGACGGGCGGCAGCGATCGGGTTGTGAAAAAGAATAGCGATCTGCGACTGTCTCTGACCATCGTCAGGACTGAAGTTCGCAGCTGGATAGTCCTTAGACATTGCATGGCATACGCCTACTGCTGCCCGTCGTACCGCTTCAAGAAACTGGCGGCAAGCTTCGCTTCTGTCATCTGCACGACGGTTTCGTTCTCCAATCGCTCCGCCTCATCGTCGTCCGTTATGGATACGAAGAAGACAATGTCGGTCTTGGATTGACCATATTGCCGAAAGACCGCCTCGTCCGTATCGCGCAGAACTTGAACGATAATCTCGATGATCCGGTATTTGTAATCATAAGCATTGTCGATCTCCTGAAGGATGTCACTGATTCCGTTCAGGTGTGTGTCTTCTCCATATTGATATTCGGAGCAGCCCCAGCGGTAGTAGATCTCGTCCTCGGGCGTATCGCATAAGTCTTTTTGCTTCATGTCGGCGATGTGGCGAGCCAATGATTCTTCCGTGTTGACCGCCAGGAATAGAGTGCCAAAGTCGCTGTCGGTTCCAAACGCGCAGGCATACACTTTTTCGTTTTGCGTCTGGGCGAGCGTATCCGTCAGGTCTTGCAGGAAGTTGGCTTTAAAATGTGCTTCGAACTTTGCGAGAAAGTCGTTCATCTTAACCCTCCTTTTATAAATGAACCAGGTCGTCGGTCGTCCCCGTCAACTCCGCCCATCTGGCCGCAAGAAACTTGGCATAATTCACGGGCGCGATGCCGTACGTTCCCAAAGAATGGCCGTCGTTCACTTCGACCAGCTTCATGGTTCCGTCGCGGTCAATGCCGAAATCCAGACCGTAAGCGGCAGGCGCGTCGGCAAAATCGCGCACCGCGCTGCGGATCACGTCGAGGTCTAATTTGGAATCCCAGGCTCCTTTATACACGCGGATATCGAGAATCTCGCCGTAGCGGATAAAGCAGCGCCACTCCGTCACGAAGTCCACAGGCTCCGAGCACCATATCTCGGTATCCGTGCCTTCTTCCATCAATCCGATAAAGTCCGCATATTGCTTGACGACTTTTCCGGCGAATTTTTTTGTGATGTCTTTCGGCTTGATAAACACGTTCCAACTTGGCTCGTCCTCGAACAGCGTCCGAAGCGTGGTCGCCCAAATTTTTCTGCCGAAATACGGTTGCAGCGAATCCGGGTAATCGATCTCGGCCGTCTTTTTTTCCATGCCTAGCAGTTCAAGCCTTTTTCGGACATTGCCGATTCCGCCGACCACGATAGTTGCCGGGTCGCGATCCGCGATTTGCTCGACGTTGTAAAATTTGACGATCTCCCACCCCAGCGCGGCAAACCCTTCGTAAGCGGAAAAAGCGTTGATATTATAAAATTCGCCGTTTGCGTTGGTTTGGATATAAGCTTTCATGTCATCCAGCCTTTCGTTGAGTTTGCATAACCGAGCGATCGGTCGATTTTTTCATAGGCTTCCGAAGGAAACGGTTCAGCCCATCTTTTTTTGTACTCGTCTGCCCCTAAATTTTTGAGTTTGGTCAATTCCCGGTACACCGTTTTTTTCAGTTTTATCGTGCGTGTATTCTGATCAAACACTTTTTTCCCCGCTTCGTTAGGCTGCGAGCTGAAATTATCGTTCATGCAGAGCAGTTCGAATCGAACTTCTTGATCCGAAATTTTCGAAATCCGTGCCCGATACTCTCCGGGTTCGGTCTGCATGACGATCGTGACTTGGCGGACGTCGCCTTTCAGCCTGGATATTTGCTCGGCCCAATCATGAATAGCATCCGTTAAAAAAGAAACCGGGATTTCTATTCGTTCGCCCGCATCGGATATAAGCAGAACGTCCAGCCAGCCGTGCGGTTCAAGGTTCATCGAGATGTCCATACCGTTATAACGTCTTGACCAATTCCAAATTCGCGAAGGCGTTGTCCGAAATTTGGCGATCGCCGAATATGCCGCTGATGCGGTCAAACCCGCATTGCGTCCAAAACCGTAAAGCCGGCCAATTTTTCAACGCGACGTTAAGCCGAATTTCCCGATAACCGAGATCGGCCACGACTTCCGTGAATCGGTTGGTCAACTCTTGACCGAAGCCTTGTTTTTGAATATTCGAATCGATATATAAAAATTCGAGATATACGGATTCACTGCTCGGATGCCCGTGATAAACGCTCAATATGCCGATAAGCGACGCATTTTCCCGATTTCTGACCGTTTGCATCCTATAATTTCGCAACACTCCTCCGGGAGGCAGGTTGCCGTTGAACAAACAATTTTGGATATGGTCGGGCTTGTACGTTTCGCCGTCCCATTCGTTCATATACCGACTCGTCTCGTAAAGCTTTTGCACAGCCGGGATTTCGTTTTCTTTCAAATCGGATAGACTGAGTCTTGCGGAATGCCATTGTTCGGGGATCAAGTTCATGGTAGTGCTCCTTTTTCGTTACAGTATAGAACCTCAAACAAGACACCGGACAGGACCGCCGATGTCTTGTGCTCTGCTCTTTAGTATTCGATACGTTCGCTTGCAGTCCTGCCGATCTCGCCAACCAACAAAGCTTGCTCGATCTGATCCACGATGCCGTTGATTCCTGTCGGGCCGTAGCAGCCGATCCAGGTCGCCGCGTCCACCGCATGGATATGCTGTCGGTCGCCCGCATTCAGCATAACCCGAACCCGTTGCTCGGTCGCGGATATTCCGCCTTGCATCGCTTCGTTGCTTAGCAAAAAGTAGTGACTCGCCTGCACGGCGGGAAGCCGATCGACCGAAATATGATACGCCGTATCCGAAGCATCGGCTACGAACAACGGCGCGGGCAAGCCCAAATCCCGATACAACACGGCACCTGTGCGATGAGCCGCCGAATGCACCCGAACCAGCGAATCGAGCGGACGGATCAACGCCACGCTTTTCCCCGCCAATACGGGAGCCAACTCTTCGGACAGCAAAGCGGTGCGCCGATGGTAATCCGCCAAAATGCGCTGCGCTTCTGCCCGTTTGCCGGTCAGTTCGCCGAACAATCTCAGTATGGTCTGCCAACTTTCGTTGCGCTTGAACATCAGCACGGGAGCGATCGCGCTTAACCGTTCCATGTAGGGTTCATGCACCTCGGTACAAACGATGAGGTCCGGCGACAGTTTTTCCACGGCAGGCAGATCCGGGTATTCGTAGGTTCCGAGCAGCTCCGTATCTTGAAGCCCGGCCCGGATATACTGCGGAAAATGGACCGACAAACTGCCCGATCCCACGCTTCCCGCCGGACACAACCCAAGCGCCAGCAAATGATCCGCGTATTGCACGTCAAGCACGGCGATTCGCCGCGGCGATTCCGTGACCGGATACTCGCCACGCATATGGCAGATCACCGGCCCTTGCGGAGAATCGTATGAAGAAGCCAGGCGATTTTCCAGCAAAGCCGTGGCGTAATCCGCGTCCGTTTTCGATACTTTGTTCAGCCGGTAATGCAGCGGAGGAACGCCGTACACTTTTTTAAAAGCGCGACTGAAGTAATACGTATCGCTATAGCCGACCCGTTCAGCGATCTCCCCGACGGAAGCTTCCGTATGATGCAGCATCCGCGAAGCGTTTGCCATCCGCAACTGAATCACGTACTCCATCGGTCCCAACTGCTTTTCCTGCTTGAACCGCCGCTGCAATTGTCTGACGCCGCATCCGGCAAGCGCCGCCAGATCTTTCAGCTCCAGGTCCTGACGGTAATGCGAGGCGATATACGAGGCGACGATTTCCACGATATCCGACTCCTCGCCGCCTTGGCCGCATTCGTATTCCATAATCAGCTCGTAGATCATGCCTTGCAGCAGCGCATTGGCGTGAAAACATTCCAATCCTTCGCCGCGGCGCCATTTGGCGATGATCTTTTCCGCGGTCTGCACCCATTCGTTTTGCAGCATCGTGCTTTGAATAAACGAGATTTGCAGCGGGTGTTTGCGATACGAAGGCAGATCATGGGACACTCCGGTTAGCGAAGAAGCTTTGTATGTAATCACGATATAGTAGAGTTCGTCCGATCTGGACGTCAGCGTAAAAGAAGCTCCTTTTACCACATGGCACGCAAAAGAAGCTCCAATGTGGCAAACTTCGCCGTTCATTGCAAGCTCCCCTTCCCCGCCTACCGCCAGCAGCAGCAGATTCGAGGTCACTTCGGTTTCGTCAAAAGTAAGCGTGTGGCTTGTCTGTAACGTACCGCTATACCCGTCCAGCATCTTGATCGTCGTATCGCTCCATAGGCTTGTTTGTTCGTGCAGCGGCATTTTTCTCAACTCCTGACAATAGCATCCTTGGCCGAAAAGCGGCTAGACTATCGGCAAAGGTAAGGTTGTTGCTGTTGTCATTTTAGTTGAGATTTATTCTCAGTGTCAATTTTCGGGCACTTTCGGCAATACTCGTCCGACATTTGGTAGTAAAAGCAGCAAGTGATCCGTTCGCTTTTGGCAACCGGAAACTCGTTCTCGCAGGTGGTGAAGCGGGTCAGCGGATTTTTTCTTTCGTCGAATGCCTGTCCGGGCGCTTCTTGCGTCAGATAAGCAAAGTCGGATCTCGCTTGCCGGATTTCCTGTTCGGAATCGTCAGCGTCGGGCGTATACAGCGGGCCGATACGCACCATGATATTTTCCCAAAGAATGCTCATCGGTAGCGCGGAGACTTTGGATAGCGTCTTCAACAGCGGCGTGAGCTGGGACGCGAACATGTCCGCCACCGCTTTCTCCCGCTTTCTCTCCCTGTCATGCGTCAGCGCTTCAGCCCGAAGGCCGTCGGCCGCCAAAAAAGGAAAACGCGTCACCGACTCATCCGCGGGATGATACAAAAAACTGTCCCGCAGCTCCAACGAAACATGCTGATGATGAAAAGTCATGGCCGTTACCAGCGGAGCGGTCCAGAGGTAGCCGATCCGCTTGGCCAGCATGGATGCGGCCACTCTCCGATCCGGCGCGTCGATATACTGCCGAAACCAATCGATATACGCGCGGCACGCGTCTTCTTCGTACAGCTCGTGCAAAGCCACGGCGCGTACGCAGTTTTCAGGCGGCTTGCCGAGCAGGATCGAGTGCTTGTCTGCGGTCTGTCGCCAAAGATCCGTGGAGAGGTAGCCGCTCATATCAGTTCGATCCCAGCAGGGCTTCGGACGCTTGATCCACGATCAGATTGATGGCGAGAGGACCGTAATACGCGATCCACAGCGTCGAACTCACGTCGTACGTATGTCCTTCTTTGACCGCGTCGAGCGATTTCCAGACCGGATTGTTAACCATCGCTTCCGCTTCCGCGGCAAACAATTCGTCCGACAGCACGAAGTAACGATCCGCTCCGATCTCGGGAACTTTTTCCATCGAAATTTCGATCGAGCCGTCTTCGCCGATGCCTTTGACCATTTCCGGCATGTTCAAGCCCAGATCCTGGTACAAAATTTGGCCGATCCGGTGCTCGTCGCCGTGGACGCGAATGCCTTCTTTTCTCGGACGAATAATAGCTACCGTCTCGTCGCCGAGTTTCTCGGTCAGTTGCGCTTTCAGCCCGGCTGCTTTCTCTTCGTAAGCGGTACGTACTTTTTCCGCTTCGTCTTGCTTGTCGGTAATTTGGGCGATCGTGGCCAACGTATCGCGCCAGTCTTCGTAGAAATCAAGAACAAGAGTAGGCGCGATCTTGCTGACGCTCTCGTACTGCTCTTCCTGGAAATCCGTCATGATGATCAGATCCGGATTCAACGCGGTGATCGCTTCCAGGTTCGGTTCGTCGCGCGTGCCGAGCATCTGTACGCCGTTCGCCTGATCGCCCAAATATTCCGGGTAATCGGTGTTGCCGCCCGCGATAACGCTGCCTGCCGGCTTTTCGCCTACCGCCAGCATCTGATCCAAAAACTTCACGTCGAGCACGGCGATCGTTTTCGGCTTGGACTCCAGCGTCAGTTCGCCTTTCATATGTTTGATCGTGACCGGGTAAGCGCCGCCGGATTCGGTGGTCGGCTCCGTCGTCGCGGAAGTCGGTTCCGTCGTTGCCGGCGTAGCCGCGGTCTGATTGCTGGCACTTGTGTTCGTGCCCGCTCCGCCGCAAGCCGTCAAAATCAATACAAGAGCCAGCATGCAGCCCATTAAAAACTTCGTTTTGCGGGCAGCCTGCGCGCGATTTGCGCCTGCTTGCCTTTTCGGTGCTTGATTCATCGTAAATCCCCCTTATGTATGATAATGATTTTCATTATCGGATATATAGGGGAGTATAAAGGATAGAAGCTTGGCGGCACCATGTACTTTTGCGACATATGGGCCGGATTAATGCGACTCGGGATCGAACTTGTTGGGAACGGCGACAGACTCGGTTTTGTCAGACGCTACCTATCCGTAAATTCGCGACTTGCTTTTCCGGCATGCAGAACTGCGAGTGGATCTTCGAACGCTATCGCTTTCTGGCTTTGAACACAAAAGTTACAGGAAGCATCTTTGCTTTTTCGGCAAAATCGCTGTTTTTGTCACGCGATTGCAACAGATCAGGATCGGATTCCTCAATCATTTGCTCGATGACGAAGCCCGCTTTTGCCAACTCGTTTATGTAGGTAGATAATTTACGATCCGATAAGGTCAGCGTGCTTTCTTCAAGAACAACCGAGTACCACGATTCGTCGAAATAGCATTTTTTAAAAGCAAGCCTATCGTTTTCCGCGACCACGCATTTATGGATAGGATGAGACCAACTGAAAATAAATACGCCGTCTTTTTTCAGATACGAAGCAATCCGCTTGAACGTGCCTTCAAGATCGGTGGTCCATCCTATCGCGTAAATCGAATAAACAAAGTCAAAATAATCCTGCGGGATGCCGCATTCTTCTTCCATCGGAGAACAGATCAACTTTGCCGAAAGACCGCTGGCCGCCAAATGTTTTTGAGTCTGTTCAATCTGGTTTTCGGCTAGATCCATCCCCCACAATTCACCGGCGTTGCGCTCTCCATGATATTGCAAAGATTGCCCGCTGCCACAACCGATCTCCAACATTTTCTTGCCTGCCACGTCTCCGAATAATCGGCATTTGTCTTCGGAGACGAATGCCCCGTACAAAGGAAGCGAAGTTGCCCCTAGAAGGGTGTTTCCCGCAGTATCCCAAAACAAGCTGTTGGTCCGATGAACTTCATGCGTGCTCATATCGATCGAAACCGCCACGCCCGCTTCGCTACCGCCAATAATGTTTGTACGATACGCCGAATTTTTGTCCATATACACAGGCTCCTTACTTTTTGGATTATGCTCTATTTTTCAAGTTCATGATATGACTTGCTTTGAACCGTTCTTTCGAATTCTCGAATCCGATTTTGTTGTACAGTTGAATGCCTGACTCGTCCTATATCCGTCTGGCCCAGATAAGGATCAATATTCAATCCGCATACGGCGACCACATTTTCTTCCGCAGTCGCGATATACAGGCATTCTCCCGGTTTATCAAATTTGTTGATCCCGGAATGATATTCATCCCATAGTTTCGAGATCATGTTATAGCCTTGGCTCCTGCTTTAGGCTGACTGTTTTCGAATATAAATTTGCCGTATATATCGCTCAACGAGCATGGAATGGCCTTAGCTTGATTATGGGGAATATGACGAAAAAAAGGCTGCTGCCTTTTCTCACGCGGGACGGGGCAGCAGCCAATTCATCTCCCGAAAGCCTCGTCCAGCCTCAACGTGACGGCGGGGCTGGACGAACATAAGTATCCAGAAACGTATTGCTGAATTTTCCGTTAGGGTCATACTTGTCGATCAACTTCCGAAATTGCGGCAGCTTGTCGAATTGTCCCTGAAGGACGTCGGCCGGTACCGTAAACAGCTTGCCCCAGTGCGGACGTGCGCGAAACGGCGCCAGCGCTTCTTCCAGCAGCGGAAGCACGCGCTCGACCGCCTGCCAGTCGTCCCGCCACGTGAAGTGAAACGCCACCGAAGGTTGATCGCAAAAAGGGCTCAGCCATAAATCGTCCGCTGCGACCGTACGCAATTCGCCAACGAACAAGATCGGCGCAAGATGCTCCCGCAGCCGGTGAACGGCAAGCGCCGCTTCATATACATGCTCCCGCGGCATCAAGTATTCGCTCTGCAATTCTTTGCCGGCACTCGGCGTAAATTCCATACGGAAATGCGCGAGCCGCTCATGCCACATTCCCGGCTTACCGAGCTGCTCCGTGCAGTTTTCCGCCTGCATGTTCGGCAGCGGATGCACAGGAACCGTCGCAGGCAGCGCTCCGTAATAGTCCGCATGTCCGGCATAGCTTGCGCCATCTTCTTCCCGGCTTTTTGTCCATACCTGATGAAATCTCGGCTGCTGCCAATCCGTGAACAAACTTACGCTATAAGCGCCCGTAAAGATGCCCTCCGCGTTTTCTTCAAGCTGCGAAAGCGGCAGATTCTCATAAACGAACTGTCTGACGGAATAAGCCGGCACGACGTTCAGCGTCAGCTTCGTCACGATGCCGAGCGCGCCGAGGTTCACGACGACGCCGGCGAATTCCGCATCGCCGCGGCTAAACGTATGCAATTCTCCGTTCGCGTCGACCAGTTCGATCCCTTCCACCGCTGCCGCCAAGCTTCCGTTATGGCTGCCTGAACCATGGGTGGCCGTAGCGGCGGCGCCGGCAACCGTGATATGAGGAAGCGATGCCAGATTATGAAGCGCATAATCAGTCAGAGCGAGCTCCGCGCATAGTTCCCCGTATGTAATTCCTCCTTCGACCGTTACCGTGCCTTGTTCTTCGTTCAAAGCCAACATGCGGTTCCAATGCCGCAGCGTAACGAAGATCCCATTCGTATCCGTAATCGCATTGAACGTATGTCCGCTGCCCGAAACCTTGATTTTCCGATGCTTTTTGACTAACTGCTGTAGATGCTCCACGCTTTCAGGATAGATCATTTCGGTCGCGCCGTACGTATAGTTGCCAGCCCAATTTTGATAACTCATTCGAAGTCCTCCCCAGTTTCAAGTAATAAAGCGCTTCCTTAAAAATCCGAGTGTAATTTCCAACTTCACCCTTTTTCTTATTTGTTTTTGATTCTATCTTACTTTTCCAATTCGTCTTCTTCAAGTTGATCGAAGGGTTCTTTATTTAAGAATGGCTTGCCATTCAAAGGATTTTAATCAGCTCTTAGTCATTACGTATAACGTTGCTGTATTCATGACCCGACGCATGTTGGGTGTCAGACCAAGGACGAATGGACGCAGCGTAAATATCTAGTTATAATTTCATCGCCCATACTCACTTGTATCCCGATCTCATCCACTTCATCTTGTGAAATCAAACTATTACTTGCTACCGTGTCGATCACGATGTTCGATATCACTTTCTTCTGCTTATTAAAATGGACTGTTATTTACGGAAATAACAGTCCGTCTCGATATTCAATATTCATTTAAAGACTTCTCCTTAACCCTATATTTTTTCGTACCTTCACTACGACTTGATCTTTGGAAGTATGATAAACCAGCGTTTTATCTCGGCTATTCAATAATTCGCGAGTCGCTTCTTCATCACTGATCGGACCAATTACCGCTACGTCATCAATGATCTCTTGATGATCGGTTTCTTCTGAATGAAGAACTTCGAATTTCACAAATTGATTCGGAAAAATCTGTTGAACTTCTTGCCACTTCATCTTTTTCCCTCCTCTTTTTTGATAGTTATATTATATCATTTCATAAGCCTATAACTCTCACTGGAATTTCACTTAACGTTCCTGTATTCACGACCCGACGACTGTCGAGTGTCTGGCGAATGCCAGATCTAGGGCATATGCCCGCAGCGTGAATATTATGTTAGATGAAATTTTTAAATACTAGGGCGTGTCTTCAAACCTCGATGGAAACAGATTTTGCCGAATTTTTATTCGTAACAAGGAATTTTTCCACAGTCGTGCCGGGGCACGTCAAGAAAATATGACGCAGTAGAGGCTGAAAAGGCAGGTAAAGATTCACCTCAGTAAGTTTTAAGATACGCCATAATAAAGAATGGCTTTTCATTGCTACATGTCTTTGACAACTTCCCACCTTTTTCAAGAGA
>NZ_JBBKAR010000032.1:0-3553 GCF_037722395.1 Saccharibacillus sacchari
CGGAGAGAAGGTTTGAACATGAGCTACACGAATATTTTGATCGCAGGCAGCGGAGTCTTGGGCAGTCAGATTGCTTTTCAAACCGCCCTTCACGGATTTTCCGTAACGGTCTACGATATTAACGACGAAGCATTGGAACGCGCCAAAGGCAGAATCGAAAAGCTTAAACCGCGTTACACAGAGGATTTGGGCACTTCGAATGAAGAGTTAGAAGCGGCTTGGGGGCGTTTGACGTTCCAAAGCGACCTGGCTCAAGCTGCCGCAGATGCCGATCTGGTGATCGAATCCGTGCCGGAATCCGTACCGGTCAAGATCGAATTTTACGAAAAATTGGCTAAAGTTGCTCCGGCGCATACCGTTTTCGCTACCAATTCGTCCACGCTACTGCCGAGTCAATTCGTTGATGCAACCGGACGGCCGGAGAAATTTTTGGCGTTGCATTTTGCAAACGAGATCTGGAAAAACAATACCAGCGAAATCATGAGACATCCGGGCACGGACGAACAGGTTTTCCAAGACGTCGTGAATTTCGCCAAACAAATCGGGATGGTCGCGCTGCCTTTGCAAAAAGAACAGCCGGGCTATATCGTGAATTCATTGCTCGTTCCGTTGCTGAGTTCGGCGCAGAAATTGCTCGTGACCGGCGTCGCGGATATCGAAACGATCGACAAAACGTGGATGGTCGGCACCGGTGCTCCGGTCGGGCCGTTCGGGATGCTTGACATCGTCGGGATCAATACCGCTTACCATATTGCCAAAACTAGAGCGGAACAGACTGGCGATGCCGATTATCAGGCGGTCGCGGATTTGTTGAAAACCGAGTACGTCGATAAAGGCAAACTCGGCAAAGCGACAGGGGAAGGGTTTTATACGTATCCGAATCCGAGCTACCGGGAACCGGGGTTTTTGAGAGGTTAATAAAGGGATGCAAAAGAACTGCTATCGAACACAGTTTGATAGCAGTTCTTTTATAATTAAATGAAGAGAGTAAAAGCTCTTTTAATCGAATGTCATTTCACTTGATAATGAAAGATTGGATGAACCTTGAAGAATTTTATCAATAACTTCTTCGTTCCATTCACGGATAATGTTGTGATCTAGTAAATATTGTAACGCCCGCATCTGATTCGAGCCTTTATACATTTCTGTGCCTGATTCGTACTTACCTGTTTGCGAGTGTTTAAGTTCGATGACTTCCATTTTTGAAGAAGAATTTTTAATTAACTTTTTATAGTTTTTGTATAGACCAGGTGCTTTTTCTGAAAGAAGCGTCAGCACATCACTTGCTACATAACGTGAAGTAATATCCGTAGCCCAGTAGGGTACGATGTTTCTTTTTTGAGGATCTAGATAGACGTGATTATAAAAGTCAATATCTACAATGCTACCGTGAATTTTTCCGCTACCACCAATGCTTTTGATAGCTTTGGAAAGTGCAAGTAACTGTTTGTGATAACCTGATAAAGCTAGTTTAACTCCTTCGGCATACTTATCCATGTGATCATAATAATAGCTTAGACGTTGTTCTTCAATCTTTTTGATTCTTCCACCGCTCAAAAAATAACGCACATTTTTATCATTCTCATACAAGAAGCAATAGAGGCCTTTCTTTTTCAACATATATAGTTTCCCTTTTCTGGTAAACTGCATTTGTATTCGGAAACCAATTGCGAATTGTCGATACTCTTTTTGTGAAATCGTATGTATCCCTTCTGGATAATCGCAAAAGAAATCATACTGCCAACGCAAATCGAACCATTTTAGAAAGACTTTTTTACCGTAATAACCAATCTGATTATCGGCATAGACTGTGCATGTATCATCTGTTCGTTGTAAATTACGATGCGTATGACCGTTCATATAAATCCAAGAGGGGTGATATATTTGAGAACTCCAATCGGATAGAGGAGTATGCGTACATACGATAACTTTACGATCCCCTAATGCCTCAATTAATTTATTATGAACGATATCGAATCTTTGAGAATGTTTTTGATCCATCGCTCTTGTCGATATGCTATTACGATAGATGCCATTTGTCGCATTAAACGAGTCATTTAAACCAGAGAACCCAAGACCTCCCCAAAATATAAACGGAGACATCCGACTCCATTTTCGAAGTTCTTCGATGCTGCTCGTTAAGATCTCCTTTTCAGATAGATAGTCAAATTGATTATCATCATGAATAAAGATCATATCGTTATTCAAAAATAAAACACCTAAATTGGTAAACAATTCACGATATTCATTAATAAGCTCGTCTAAAGAATCAGTTCGGTCTTTTATCGCCCAGAGTTCGTGGTTACCCAAGGTTGCAATAATCTGAGCGCGTTTACATTGGGAAGACAAGATGCGATAAAACATATGAACGATATCAAAGCGAGATGAAACGTCACCCGCAACAACTAAGTAATCGTAATAACCAAACTCTGTTGATTCAAGCATTTCCGTTACAATCTTCGAAATGAATCTATATATTTCTCGTTCTGTAGCTTGAATCGGGAATGCTTTAAGCAAACGGTGATCTAAATGAATATCGCTTATATAATGAATGCGATGCATATAACCTTCACGCTCATGAATACCGTGGATAAAAGGTGTGATTTGCGGTTCGTTGTTTGAAGAAGATTGTTCAACGATTTGAGTTTGCGGCAAGAATTGAAGATCACCGCCGGAAATATTGAGTTTGTAAAAAGAATCATCATAAAGTCCAAAACGTTGCAATGTATCAGTAGAAATATAAGCGTTTTTAATATCCAACTTTCGAATATCTATACCTTTGAAATGAAAGTCTTGTAGTTCAGCTCTATTAAGATCATTATTTACCTTTTTCAAAAAGGACTTAAATGTTTTATAGAAAAAAGTCTTTTCAGGGGAAAGCTCGACATTAAAGCGATCTAATATTGCGGGTTCAACTACGATGAATTTATTAATAGAAGCATCAAATTTTTTGACTTTGAAATAACGTATTCCTAGCATCCATTCTAGTTCAATAATTTCCTTATCTGCACGAATTTCTGAAGGGAAAGAGTTTTTGACGACATTTCTCAATTGTCCAATATTCAGCGTTTCTATTTCAGTTAGTCGCTCTTTTAAAAATGTTAGGCATCTCTTTTTTGTAACGGCTCGTTGCGGTAAAAATTCAAAAGCTCTCCAATCCATTTTGACTGCTTGGTTATATAAAGAAGAAGCACGAAGTTCATGAGGAATATATTTTAAAGCTAAAGGGTTTTTAGAGATAGCTGCTTGAGCTACTTTCTTTGTAATTAATTCTGGATCAATCAAATGTAATGCATGACTCGAATTTGAAACTGCCGCAATGATAATATCCTCTGATTGTAGATGTTTTGGTATAAAACGTATCTCTAAGCCGTTTGTTTTTAAAATTCTCATACATAAATCAAAAGTTAAATGCGCTTCAGATAAACCTGATAAAGTATTGCGCAAAGCGATTGGTTTAGGTATTTCTACAGGGTCGAATTCAATTCTTTTTTGCTCCATGATACTTCTATCCCTCCAGCAATTTTTTAAATATTATACATGAAAAATATAC
>NZ_JBBKAR010000033.1:0-889573 GCF_037722395.1 Saccharibacillus sacchari
CGGTTTTCAAGGTGCAAGCCTTGTCTCGTAGTTAAGTCTCTTAACTACACAGCGAAATAGTTGCATTCGAGCGACTTTTGGATGCCCTAACCGAGGATCTTCCATCCGAGAGCTGGAACCAAGCGGAGCGAAGAGGCAAAGATGGAGCGCCCATGGTTTGGTGGTGATGGCAGAGGGGTTCCACACGTTCCCATCTCGAACACGACCGTTAAGCCCTCTAACGCCGATGGTACTTGGACCGCAGGGTCCCGGGAGAGTAGGAAGCTGCCAAGCCGATCAAGAAGTCTTCTCTTAACGGAGAAGGCTTTTTTTGTGTGGGGAGAAAGACGGGGACGCACGGGGAGGTCGCTTCGGGAGAAGCCTTGTTGCTTCCCTGGTTTGCCTGGCGGCAAGCCCAAAGTCGCGCCAAGGCTTCTTCCTACGCTCGGCGTGCTACCCGTCTTTCAGGGAGTAGGTTGGAGATAGTGCTAGCGTATTCTCATAATGCTTTCTTTATCTCTATACAACTCTCCGCTTTTATTTTTTTCTTCTTCAATACCTCAAAGCTTTTAACCTCTAAATCATTCGTAGCAGCGAAGCCGTTATCTATTTCCGCAGCTAGCTCAAGCTGCGTGAACTTCGAGCTTCGCCTTTTACCTACCTACACACAGAGCGAGCCTGCTTCCAAACCGGAGCGCCTTTGTCTTTTCCCCTTACCTCTAATTCTTTATTCAATATAAAGGGGAAAAGACAACGAAGCGAAGGTTGGAAGCAGGCTCGCGGCCTCTCACCAGCGAACTAAAACTCCGGAGTGCGTCAATCCCGCACCGAATCCGTACATAAGCAGCAAATCGCCGCGCTTTACTTTTCCTTCATCGATCGCAAGTTGCAAAGCCAAAGGAATCGAAGCCGCAGACGTATTTCCGTAAAATTCGGCGCTGGTTAACGTGCGTTCGCTACCGATCCCGGTCTTTTCCGCAATGGAGTCGATCATTTTTAAGTTGGCGCTATGGGGAATAAACCAATTGATATCTTCGATCCCGCTCGGAAGCGATTCGCTGAGTCGTTGTACGCCTTCGGGTACGGTGCGGACTGCCCATTTGTAGACCTCGCGGCCGTTTTGGACGACTTTGCCGTTACCGTCCAGTTTTTGTCCTTTTAAAGTATCCGCCATACCGCTTCGATACACATGCTGGCCTCCGCTGCCGTCACTGCCCATATGAGAGCCGAGAAAAGCACCTTGCTCCGCATATTCAATGACAGCTGCACCGGCTCCGTCGCCGAACAAAATACAGGTGCTCCGATCGGTGTAATCGATTGTTTTGCTCATACATTCACCGGCTACGATCAACACTTTACGGTGCAAGCCTGCTGTCACCATTCCGTTTGCGAGATGAAGCGCGTAGGTGAAACCGGCACATGCGGCGCTTAAATCGAGCGTTCCGGCATTTTGCAGTTTAAAAGCGTCTTGCACAATACAAGAGACGGTAGGGAAAGGATAGTCGGGCGTAGTTGTAGCAGCCAGCACCAGATCGACTCCGTCCAGCGCATTTGGATAACGGCGAAGAAGGTCTTCAACGGCTTTGATGCAGAGATGTGAAGTGAATTCATCATCGGCTGCAATGCGTCTTTCACGGATACCCGTACGTTGGACAATCCATTCGTCATTGGTATCGACCATAGCTTCCAGATCGTCGTTGGTTAGTCTTCGCTCGGGGACATAAGTGCCTAGAGCGGCGATGCGCGAGTTCGAGAGGATAGGGTTCATCTGCAAATCAGCTCCTTTAGCACTTAATACTAGTACCTGGTACTAATATAAAAGCTTATTATGATTTTTGCAAGTTTTACTTGAAAAAGTACGTTTTAATCCCGGCATAGTTATTAATTTCAGAGAAAAGTGAATCTGTTCATGTGGGTCATGGTACCAGACTTTTTTTGCAGCGATCAGACTTTGAGCCGCTTGAACGTATCGCATTCTTCTCTATTCTACCGGAAAAAGTGACACGAAACGGACAAAATTTTCCGGACAATTTGACCGCAAAACTTGTCTGTATCCTGCCGCACCGGGTTTTTGCACACTGGAGTTAGCCCAAAGCGGAGGTGATGAAGCGAATGAGTTGGTGGATGGAAGAGTCGATCCGGATGATCCAAACCAATCTGCGCGAAACGGATGCGGCGATGGACCCAGTAAGGCTGATGGATGATCTGGATGATTTGTCGGCCAATGTACTGATGGTGAACGCGGGAGGCATTTTCGCTTTTTATCCGTCGGAGCTGGAAGAACAGTATGTGACGCCGTTTTTGAAAAATGATCTGGTCGGCACGTTGACGGACTTGGCGCATCGAAGAGGGAAACGGATCATTGTGCGATTCGATTTCAGCAAAGCCCATGAGTCTCTGTTCGAACGCCATCCCGAATGGTTTTACCGAACCCGGACAGGTCAAGAGGTCAATTACCACGGTATCGTTCATACTTGCGTAAACGGGTATTACCAGCAAAAAGTTTCGCTCGATATGATCGGCGAAGTGCTTGAGCGTTATCCGGTCGACGGAATTTTTTTCAATATGTTCGGCTATCAGCACTGGGATTACAGCGGCAACCATTATGGGCCGTGTTGTTGCGAGAATTGCCGTCAGCGGTTTTGGGAAATGTACGGTAAAAACTTGGATCAGTACGATGGGAAAGGCGGAGCGTTACGGCAGGAGTATGCGGAGTTTTGCGAGCGGACGACGCGTGAGATGCTTCGGCGTATACGCGAGTTCGTGAAAAAAGATCATCCGCATGTCGCGATCTCCACCTATCATACAGAAGGCGTGGATCTGGTGCGCAGCGAGTCGAATACGTCATTGAAGCGGGCTTTACCCAAATGGCTGTATGCGGCGTCTGAAAACGTGGCGTCGGTCGAAGGCGGCTGGGACGATAAACGTTCCAGTTGTTGCAGCATCAACGCAGTCGATTTGCCGTATCGGTTCACGGGCGTGTCGGTGCATGAAACGGAGATTCGACTGTATGAAGCGCTGGCGCAAGGGTCTGTGTTGGACTTCTGCATCATCGGCACGTTTCCGGATTATCCGGATACGTCCAATCTGTCTGCGGTGCAGCGCATCTTCCGTTTTCAACAAGAAAATGAGAGCGTATTCAAAATTTTGAAGCCGATTACCGATGTTTTGCTGGTCAAACCGCAATCGGGCACAGCTCGCGAAGAATACTTGGGATTGTTCAAGCTATTGAAGGAGAAGCAGATTCCGTTTGAAGTCGTGGCAAAGGAAAGATTGGTCTGGCGGCTTGAAAAAGAAAACGGAGCGCGCGTGTTGTTGCTGCCGGGTGTCGACCGGCTGACGGAAAAGGAACGCGAACTGTTGGAGCGGAAGCAGCGGGACGGGCTGCGGATCGCCGCCACGGGCGGGGCGCTGGCGGAAGATGCCGAATCGCTGCGCGCGTTGTTCGGCATCCGGGAGCTGAAGCGACTGCCGGATGCGGAGTCCGCCTATTTCGAGGCGGACGGGGAAGGGGTGGCCGGCATACCGGAAGGCCGGCGGTGGATCGTGGCGCCCGGGCCGTGCTGGGCGGCGGAGGTAGAGCCGGGCGTAGCCGGCAGGATGCGCGGCATCGAGGCCGCGGCGTTCGGGCCGCCGGAACGAGCGTACGGGCATACGCGCAGCGAGGATTTTGACGCGGTGACGATCCGCCGGAGCGGAGCGGGCAGCGGGTTGTATTACGGCTGGCAGCCGGGGGAATGGTATAGCCGCTACGGCTGGCAAGACCATAAAGAGGCGTTCGCCGCCGTGCTGGAACAGGAATTGCAAGGCGGCTGGACGTTAAAGTCCAATGCGCCGTCTGCGGTGGAAGCGTTCCTGCATCGCACGATTGAAGGCGATCTGCTGCTGCAATGTATCAATCTGTCGGGCTTTAACGGCATGACCTACCATGAATCGCTGCCGATCGGGCCGTTGACGTTCACGATCGGATCGGAGCTTCATACAGGACGTTCGTCTGGTACGGCTCATGCGTCGAGCGACACCTACGAAGCAACATCGTTGCTCAATAACAAAGATATCCGGGTGGAGCAAACCAAGCAAAGGCTTTCTTTGACCATCCCATGCTTGGAACGATACGAAGCCGTACGGATAAGCCGTATCCCTTCGGAAACGTGATCGTCCAGTATTTTGACCGCGTACGATATGAGATTCACATTTGGAGCGCTCATACTGACGAATTCAAAAACCTCGGCGTGTCTTACGTTTGCTGCTGTTTTTTTAAGAAAGGAGACTGACCATGGAACAACCCGTAACCGTTTCTTCGCCGGGCGGTCAAGCGCATTCCGTTTCGCTCTGGTCGCGCATCGTCAAGCACCGCACCATTTACCTGCTGATGCTGCCCGGGCTGCTGTTTTTTATCGTATTCAAATTCGGTCCGCTGTGGGGTCTGCTGCTGGCATTCAAAGACTATAATCCGTATCTTGGCTTCGCGGCCAGCGAATGGGCGGGCTTCGATCATTTTACGGCGCTGTTCGCGGACCCTAACTTTTATGTCATGCTCCGTAACACGCTGGCGATCAATCTGCTGGGACTGGTCTTCAACTTCCCGGTTCCGATCGTGCTGGCGCTGATGCTGAACGAGATCCGGCACGAGACGTTCAAACGCATCAACCAGTCGATTGTGTATATGCCGCATTTTCTGTCTTGGGTCGTAGTGGCGAGCATGACGTATTTTATCCTGTCCGCCGATGTCGGCATCATTAACAAAATCATCGTATCATGGGGCGGCGAATCCGTTTCGTTCCTGTCGCAGGTGAATTACTTCTGGGCGATGATCACGGCGCAAAGCGTCTGGAAAGAAGCCGGTTGGGGCACGATCATTTTCCTGGCGGCGATGGCCGGCGTCGATCCGCAGCGCTACGAAGCGGCCGTCGTCGACGGGGCGAACCGCTGGAAGCAAATCTGGCATATCACGCTTCCTGCGATCCGTCCGACCATTGTCATTTTGCTGGTGCTGCGTCTGGGCAACATGTTCGACGTCGGCTTCGAGCAGGTGCTGCTGATGATGAACCCGCTCGTCATGTCGGTCGCCGAAGTGTTCGATACGTATGCGTACACGCGGGGCATTTTGCAAGGAAACGTCAGTGTCGGCGTCGCCGTCGGGATGTTCAAAGGCATTATCGGATTGCTGCTGATCGTCACCGCCAACCGTATCGTCAAAAAAATGGGGCAGGAAGGCATTTATTGACTGCGGGCGTGCCGACAACATCTTCCTCCGGAAAGGAGTTACCTTATGAGTTTCGTGAAAAGCAAAAAGCCGACCGCGTTCGATTGGGTCAATTACAGTCTGATTTTACTGATTTCGTTGGTCTGTATCTTTCCTTTTTTGTACGTGTTCAGCGTGTCGTTTACCGATCCCGAGGTGTATGTGCCGCTCAAGTTTTATTTATTCCCGGAAAAATGGTCGCTCGACGCGTATCAGTACATTTTATCCACGAATAGTTTTCTGAACGCTTTTAAAAGCACGGTGTTCATCACGGTCGTCGGCACGGCGCTGAATCTGATCGTGTCGTTCACGTTCGCTTACGGACTGACCAAACGCACGCTGCCGGGTTACAAACTGATTATGGGATTTGTTATCTTTACATTGGTGTTCAGTGCCGGGATCGTGCCGAATTATCTGCTGATCCGCGAGCTGGGACTGATTAATTCGTACTGGTCGTTGATCCTGTCCAGCTTGACGAACGCGTGGAGCCTGATCATTATCAAAAGTTTTTTGGAATCGCTCCCTTCGGAATTGGAGGATGCGGCGCAGATCGACGGCTGTTCGGATCTCGGCGTGTTTTGGCGCATCGTGATTCCGCTGTCCATGCCTGCGATTGCCACGTTCACGCTTTTTTTCGCGGTGGCGCATTGGAATACGTACTTTAACGCTTTGATCTACTTGACCGATTCGAACAAATGGACGCTGCAAGTGCTGGTGAAGACACTCGTCATTGATTCGAATTCATCGGCAGCGGCGGCAGCAGGCGCGAGCGACGAAGCCGTCATGCCGCAGGAAACGATACGCATGGCGTCGATCGTGCTGTCGATGCTGCCGATTCTGGTCGTGTATCCGTTTTTGCAAAAGCATTTCGCCAAAGGCGTGATGTTGGGTTCGGTTAAAGGTTAAAAGGGAATTCGCGAACGATCATCCGAGGAGGAATACGAATATGGGTAAAATGAAGATTTCGCGCCGTAAATGGGTCGCCGCTTTGTGCGGGGCCGCCATGACATTATCCGTATTGACCGCGTGCGGTCCGCAGGGTGGAGGATCGCAAGCCGCACAAAGCGGACAAGAAGCGGAAGGGCCGGTTAATATCCAGATGTTTGCCGGACTGTTCAGCGAGCTTCCGGATATGAACGACGAGTATTGGAGCGGTTGGCAGGAGATGACCAATTCCAAGCTGGATATCGAATGGGTGCCGTCGGGCGATCTGAATACGAAGCTGGATCTGCTGCTTGCGTCGGGTCAATTGCCGGAAGTGGTGTCCACGACCGACTTTACCCGTCCGACGTTGATCAGCGCGATCAAAAACGGAGCGTTCTGGGATCTGACTCCGTTCCTGGGCGATCTGAGCGAATATCCGAATCTCAAAGAAAATCTGGCGGAAGACGCGCTGAAATACTTGTCGGTCGACGGTAAAATCTATGCGCTGCCGAGATCGAGATCGCGGGTGGACGGGGGCCTCAAAATACGCGAAGACTGGCTCAAAGAATTGAATATCGACGTGCCGGCCACGATGGAGGAGTATAAAGACGCGTTGGCGGCGATCTTCAAAGCCAAACCGGGCACGGTCGGGCATTTGTTTGTCGATAATCCGACAGCCGCGATGCAAGCCGGTTTCGGCGTGTACAATCCGACTTACGACGACGCGGGCGGCTTGGTCAATCCCCGTCTGACGCCGCAGTACGTGGAGATGGTCGGCTTTTTCCGAGAATTGTATGCCGAAGGCTTAATGTCCAAAGAGTACGCGGTCATGAAAGAAACGCAAGCCGAAGAACTGTTCAAAACGAACCGCGCAGCGTCTTACGGACGGCCGATCTGGTGGGACGACGAATGGGAAAAAGCGATGCGCAAATCCGGCGAAGAAGACGCGAAAATCCTGAATCTGCATCTGAAAGGACCGAACGGGGACGACGCGGTGGCATTGGAAACAGGCGTGTCGGGCGGCTTCTATATTTCGAAAAAAGTACCGGAGGAAAAAGTGAAGCAACTGCTGGCGTATTTTGAGCAAACGGCTTCGCAAGAACTGACGGATTATGCGTATTACGGCAAACAAGGCGTACACCATACCGTCGAAGACGGGCAAAAGGTACTGACGGAGCAAGGCGTGAAAGAAGTCAATACGACGAGCAAAGGCGCGGGCGTGCTGGCTTATGCCAAGTGGGGCAAAGTGATCAGCGCTTCGGCGAGCAAAACATTCAACGATGCCAAAATCGCGGAAGTGGAAGCGTTCGACGAGATCGGCAAGATCGACCCGTACCGCGTAGTGACGGTGGAATCGTGGATCAACGCGTGGCCGCAGTACGATACGGAATACAAGTCCATGATGACCAAAGCGATCGTGGGGCAGATTTCGTTGGAAGACTTCGATGCTTACGTGGCGGGTCTTCGGGAACAACCGGCGTTGAAGCAGGCATTTCTGGATATGGCCGCGGCGTATAAGCAGTTCCAGGAATCGTAATTGAATGGCAGGCTGCGAAAAGGAGGAGACCGATGCAAAGCAACGGAAAAATCTGGTGGCGGCAACCGCTGCGCATTATCCAACCGAATCTTCAGGTAGCGGATACCGACACCATTCAACCCGAACGGTTGGCGGCACAGTTGGAAGAGTTGGGCGCGAATGCCGTGGTATTCAACGTGGGAGGGATCTACGCTTGGTACGATACCGAAGTGCCTTACCATACGCGGAATCCGTTTTTGGAAAAAGGTCGGGATTTGCTTGAAGAAGTGATCTCTGAGCTGCATAGCCGGGGCATCCGTTTTATCGCCCGTTACGATTTCAGCAAAGCGGACGATTCCGTCTGGCTGCGCCGTCCGCAATGGTTCGTGCGCGATACGGAAGGACGTCCGGAAACGATCGGGGCCATGCGCCCCGGACCGTGGCCTTTGCTGATGAAAACATGTATCAACAGCGGGTATCGAAATGAAGGCGCGGCAGAAAAAATACTGGTCGAGTCGCTTCAGCGCTATAAGATTGACGGTGTTTTTTTCAACGCGCCGGGCTACGAGTTTTGCCGGTGCGGGACGTGCCGCAACAAATATGCGGAATTGTACGGCGGAGCCGAACTTCCGCAAGAGCGAAAGTTACTCGAAAAAGATTTTCCGCTGCGCTGCATGACGGACAATATGCGGCGGTTGAACGCAACGATCAAATCGGTCAAGCCGGACGTGCCGACGATCCTGTATTACGATCTGTACCGCGACAGGTTGGAAGAACGTGCGGAGATCGCCGATCTGATCTGCGCCGAACCGCAAGATATATTGTCGCTGGGCTGGCGGCATATCCCGGAATTTTGGAAGCCTGCGCTGTCGATGCGTTTCGGACGGTCGGCGCACGGCCAAGGTCTGCCCGCTCCGCTCGGCATTGTGCATTCCTGTCCGGGCATGGATTGGCGGCATACCGGGCTTCCGCCGGCGGAATACCGCTTCTGGATGGCGCAGGTACCGGCGAACGGCGGACAAATCTGGCATTCGCTGACGGGCATTCCCGATACGATCGGCGACAAACGGATACTGGAACAGGTAGCCGGGCTGAACCGCGACGTCGCAAAAGTCGAAGCGTTGATGCACGGCGCGGAGCCGGAGCACGAGATCGCGCTGCTATGGAACTCCGCTTCTTCCGCCGAAGGCTGGGCGGAAGCGCTGATCCAGGCTCGGCTTCCGTTCGCGGTGCTGCCGGCCGAGGCGGCGGAACAAGGCGCGATGAACCTGTACCGGGCGGTGATCGTTCCCGAAAACTTCGGCTGGACGGCTGCGTTGCGGGAAGCGGCGGAGAAATTCGTGCGGCAAGGCGGAGGGTTGTTGACCGAAGGCGAGCTTTCCGGCGGAAGCGACAAGGCCGCGAATCCGGCGAAGCTGATAGGCGTCGCCGAAAACAGCGTGCGCAGCGAAGAATTGCAAGCCGCATATATTCGTTTCGAACCGGAAGGCAAAGATCATCCGCTGCACGCGGGATTCGAGTCCGTCGAGCTGTTGCCGCTGCGCGGCCGCGTATCGTACTGCCAGACCGATGAACAGTCGTCGCCTGTGAAGGTGCTGGCGACGCTTGTGCCGCCTTTTTCTCCGCCCGAAGCCGTAGGCGCTCCGCCGGAACGCGCGTCGCTGCCGGTTCCGCGGACGGATCTGCCGCTGATGATTGCGAAGCAGTCAAGGCAGGGGCGTACGCTGTATTTGCCTTTTTCGTTAAGCGCATTGATCGCCGACTATAAGCTGGCCGATCATTATCGCCTGGCTACCAATTCGGTACGTTGGTTGCTCGGCGAGCCTCCGGCGATCGAGACTAACGAACTGCCGGGACTTCAATTGACCGTTTTCCGTAAAAACGAAGAGCGGCTCGTGCATCTGGTGAATGGGGCGGGGCGACGGCCGTTGACTTCGATCCTGCCTTTGCATGAAGTCGAATTGCGTGTAACCACAGAGGGGGAACCCGGTTCGTATGCGGCAGAATGCCTGATCTCCGGTGAACGTCCCGAAACATCGGTTCGCGGCGGCAAACTGGTCGTACGGATCGCCAAACTGTCTTCGTGGGAATGCGTCCGCATTTTTCCGCTAAAAAGATGAATAAAAAAGCGAATCCCGAGTAAGCCTGATTCGATTTTAGGTATAATGGGAACAGCATGCAAAAACGGACGGGAGGAAGCATTCATGAGCGAATTTACGCAATCCGTGAAACGCGGCGCACGTCGTATTTTGCCGGCGGACACCTATCTCAACCGGCTGATCTGGTTGGGCTGCTTATCCGTGCTGATTCCCATTTTATTAATAGGAAGCGCTTACTATTATATTTCGACGAATCGGCTGACCGCTCAATTTCAAGCAGATAGCGAAGAATCGCTGCTGCTGCTCAAAGACCGCATGGAGCAAACGCTGGGCAGCATCGAGAACGTATCGTTGCAGCTTTCGATGGAGCCTTTGATTCGAAGAGCATTGGCCGATCCCGGCTATAACGAGGATTATTTGGCGCAGATGGAACTGCTGAATCTTTTTCAAACGCGAAGAGGAACGGAAGGGCTGATCGGGGATATCGTGTTTTACCGTACGGAGTCCGGAACGACGCTATCGAATACGTACGGTCATGTCGCCGAATCGGATTTTCGTTATCGGAAAGACCTCGGTGAAGCACTTGAGCGTGGTGAGAGCGGTTGGGTGAGACTGGCCGAGGCCGCGAAAGAAGGCTATCTGTCGTATGTCCGCCCACTGCCCGTGATGTATACTGGCGCGCCGCAAGGGCTGCTTGTCATGCAAGTCGATGAAGCAGGGCTGGATCGAATGCTCAAAAGTTATCGGACCTCGTTGGAAGATCAGGCGCTGCTTGTGTTGGATCCGAACGGCGTTCCGCTTCTGCAAGCTTACGGCGGGGAACCGGAAGGCGCGCTTCCGCGAGCGGGCGATCTTCGTGCGGCTTCGGCGGGAGAAGAGACATCGGGCAGCGAATTGGTGCAAGGCGAAGAAGGGAGAGCTTTGCTCGCTTTCCAACGCACTTCATTCGGACGAACGTACGTTTCTTGGTTGCCGGAATCTTCGATGATGAAGCAGCTGGGCTGGATACGCGGCCTGATCCTTTTTACGGCGGCAGCTTGTCTGTTGTTTGGCCTGATTCTGAGTGTCGTCACGTCGAAGCTGGCCTATAATCCGGTGCAGCGGCTGCTTCAACACGGAGCAAGGCTACGAAGCGGACAGACAGGCGGTTCGGATCGCGACGGCAACGAGATCGAATATATCCGTTCCTGTCTGGATTATCTGAACGAACAGGCCGGATCGCTGGATCGTTACGTCCGCAGCATGCAGCCGGATTTGCGCGATCGCTTTTTCCAAAAACTGCTGCGTGGCGATTATACAGTCGATACCGGAGAATTGCAGCGTCAATGCGCCAGGTATGGAATCGACTCGAACGGCGAAGCGGCGGTCGTGATGGTGAAGGTAGAAGATTTGCTGCGAGAGAAGCGTTTTTTGCCTCAGGAAGGCGCGGTTATTCGTTTCGCGGTCCGCAACGTCATGAACGAATTGCTTCAGGGGGACGGACTAATCGGTTGGACGGCGGAGGATGGGGAAAAAGAGAGCGCGGCCGTGCTTTGTTTCCCGCCGGGAACTTCGCCGAAAGAAATCCGGGAAAGCGTCGGTCGTTACGCGCAGCAGATCGTGGAATCGCTGGAGCGGTATCTTTCTTTTTCGGCCGCGGTAGGCATCGGTCGTCCGGTTTCTTTTGCCAAACTCCCGGAAAGCGTTTCGGAAGCCCGTACGGCGCTGAAATACCGATTGTTCCGCGACGCGGATCGGGTGCTCTGGTATGAAGAACCGATCCGGTTGGATGCGGGAAGTCCGTTGTTTTTGTATCCCAAAGAGGTGGAGCGCGGCTTGATCGAAGCGTTGAGCGAAGAAGACTCGGCGGGCGCCGAAGCGGCACTGGAAGAGTTTACGGATCGGGTGCGCACGGCAGGATCTTACAATGTGATTTCGCAGTGTTACCATGTTCTGCTGTCGGCGTTGATTCAAGCGTTGGAAGCCAACGGAGCGGTTCCGGGCAAGTTGTTCGGGGAAAATCTGTTTGAGCAGTTAAAAGAAAACCAAACGTCGCGCGAGATGCACGATTGGTTTGTGGGCATGGTGTTTCCGGTCTGGATGCGGATACGCAGCGAAAATGCCGGAAACTCTTCCAGGCAATTGTTGCGGCGCGTGTGCGCGAGAATCGAAAGCGACGAAGACGGCAGCCTTACGCTATCGGAGTGCGCGGAAAACGAAAGCATCAGCGCCTCCACGCTCAGCCGGTTATTCAAGAAAGAAATGGGAATCTCTTTCGTGGAATATATGATAGAGTTTAAAGTGAACAAGGCGAAGCGGTTGCTGAAAGAAACGGACTGCAACGTGACGGATATCGCCGGCATGGTCGGATATTCCGAACGCAACTTGAACCGGGCTTTCCAGCGTTGTCTGGACATGTCGCCCGGCCAATACCGTACGCTGCATCGTTAAAGCCGACCAGGTTTTCTGACGCAAGTACCGTTTCGCCGAATGCAGCAAGGCAGACGCCAAGTCCGCAGAAAGGGTGAATACATTTGGAATCCGCAAAACAAATCGTAGGTTTCGCAGGAATAGGTGTCATGGGCAAAAGCATGGCGGGGCATATTTTGGACAAAGGATACGAGGTACACGTCTATAACCGCACCCCGTCCAAAGCGCAGGAGTTGGTCGATCGCGGCGCGGTCTGGCACGATTCGCCGTCGACGCTGGCGCAAGCTTGCGATATCGTGATCACGATGCTCGGCTATCCGCAAGACGTAGAGCAGGTCTATACGGGCGAAGACGGTCTGATTCCCCATGCCAAGTCCGGCGCGTACCTGATCGATATGACCACCTCCAGCCCGCTGCTCGCGCGCCGTCTGGCCGAGCAGGGCAAAGAAAAAGGAATCGGCGTGCTGGACGCTCCGGTATCCGGCGGCGACGTCGGTGCCAAAAACGCCAAGCTGTCGATCATGGTCGGCGGCGAAAAAGAAGATTACGAAGCGGTATTGCCGGTACTGGAGATCATGGGCAGCAATATCGTTTATCAAGGTACGGCGGGAGCCGGACAAAATACGAAAATGTGCAACCAGATCGCGATCGCCTCCAATATGATGGGCGTAACCGAAGCAATCGTGTATGCCGAAAAAGCGGGCCTAGACCCTCGCAACGTGCTGAAAAGCATCGAAACCGGCGCGGCCGGAAGCTTTTCCCTGAGCAACCTGGTCCCGCGCATGCTTGACGGCGATTTCGAACCGGGCTTTTATATCAAGCATTTTATCAAAGACATGGGCATCGCCCTCGAATCCGCCGCCGAGATGAAGCTTGATCTGCCGGGTCTGAAGCTGGCCGAATCCTTGTACCGCAAACTTGCCGACGCCGGATACGAAGACAAAGGGACTCAAGCGCTGTATAAGCTGTGGAACGAGCAAAAGTAACGACAAAAAGGTTGAATCGCATACGAGCCGGTATCCGTTTGGCTTCGGCTATTCGGAAGAGGACGGTGCGCCGGAATCGTACGACCGAACTTTCGGTCGTACGATTTTTGACGTTGGGCACGCCAAAGCTTGCGAAGGCTGCCTGTCGGACAGAAGGAACTCGAATAAGTGCCGATCTGCAATTATAATTTCGACCGGGCCGCTTTTTGGGAAAATAGATGCCGAAGTGCACTTCATTCTTCGTCGAGGACGCTGAATCGTGCTTTTTCTCCGAAATAACTGCACTTCGGTACTTATTTTCTGGTTTCCATATTTTGTTTGAATGCTTCTGCCAAACGGTTAATGATACGAATAGAGGAGCTTTACTTTGCTTCATTTAACGCTTTTGCTTGCGTAATTTCTGTGCATTCTAACGTTTTTATTGCGCTATGCCGAGCCGTTTATCGGGTCGCGGTTATCTCGTTTTCAACTTTCCCAAAGTTTTTTGCAAAAAAGGGTTGACCTTTGGAATGCTCGCATGGTATATTATTTCTTGTCGCCGCGGGCAACACGCTGAAACAAGCGAGACGCGAAACGGCCGACATTGATAGCAAGGCCCGTTGGTCAAGGGGTTAAGACACCTCCCTTTCACGGAGGTAACAGGGGTTCGAATCCCCTACGGGTCATACATACGGAGGCTTAGCTCAGCTGGGAGAGCATCTGCCTTACAAGCAGAGGGTCGGGGGTTCGAACCCCTCAGCCTCCACCATGAAGACTTTAGTGACGAAGTCGCAACAATCATGGAACTAAGAATGACACTCTAACGCGGGGTGGAGCAGCTCGGTAGCTCGTCGGGCTCATAACCCGAAGGTCGCAGGTTCAAATCCTGCCCCCGCAATTGCTTTACTTTATGGCCTGGAACCGTGGTGTAGGGGTTAACATGCCTGCCTGTCACGCAGGAGATCGCGGGTTCAAATCCCGTCGGTTCCGCCATTTTTACTTCAATAATGTTTTGCGGACGTGGCTCAGCGGTAGAGCATCGCCTTGCCAAGGCGAGGGTCGCGGGTTCGATTCCCGTCGTCCGCTCCATTATTTTGCGCCCTTAGCTCAGCTGGATAGAGCGTTTGACTACGAATCAAAAGGCCGGGAGTTCGAATCTCTCAGGGCGCGCCATTTTTTAAAAGTTCAACACCGGATCGGACGTAGGAAGTTTACGCCGATGCCGGTGTTTTTTGTTTTTCCGATGCCTTCACGCCGCGGAATCTTGTTTCACGACAAGATCCCGGCGGAGCAGGCGTTTTTTTATTGCCCCAAAATATAGCGCTTACATTTTTGCAGATTGAACTGGCAACAAGATACACTAAACTTTCATTCCGGAAGACCCTATAATCGAGACAAGAAAGGGGCCACAACTTCATGAAGGAACGCACACAACGCATATTCGCCAGATTTTTAAGAGTGAGCGCACCGTTGACCGTGGAGGATTTGAGCAAAGAATTTCGAGTCAGCGAACGTACGCTGCGCAACGAAGTGGTACGGATCAACGAGTATTTGATACAGCATCAATACCCGGCGATCACGACAGCCAGAGGTACGGGCATGACGCTGCTTTTGCCGGAACAGGAAACAAGGGTGCTGTTGGAACGGATCGAAGAAACCCGCGCCAAAGACTACTATCGCCCGGACGAACGTTTTCTTTCTTTATTGTTGGAGATCGCCGATACGAGCCGGGTCACGCTGCTGTACGAGATGGAGGAGCAACTGCAAGTGTCGAAAAGCACGCTGGACGAAGATATGCGGAAGCTGCGCCAGTATTTGAACCCGTACGGCATCGCCGTCGTGAGCCTGACCAAGCAAGGGATCGTGCTGCAAGGCGACGAGCGTTCGATCCGGTCCATGCTGTTCGAAGCCATCCACAACCAGGTAGACATCGAGCAGCTTACGCAAGGAAAAAGCAGCGACGTAATCACGGAATTCGCTTTGCGTTATCTGGACCGCGACGTGCTTCGGGTGCTCGGCAAGCTTTACGACGAACGCTTGGAAAAAGCCGACGCGGAAACCAACCATGTGTACCGGAACCAGATCATTTTGTTCGCGGCCGTGTGGGCGAGGCGCGTGCGGGAAGGAAATACCGTGAGCGAATCGACCAAAACGAGAGCCGAGATCAAAGAAGGGCCGGTCAGACGTTTTGCGGACGAGATCTGCGCCGAGCTTTCGTTATTCCCGTCCTTGCACGAAATCAAATACATGACTTTCAGCATCGAATCGTTCAAGCCCAAAGACATGAACAGTTCGTTCGATTGGGTGGCCGCGCAGTTATTGACCATTCAGTTGATCGAGCATATGGAGAAAGTGACGGGTATCCCTTTTTCGCAGGAAGAAGAAGACTTGCACGAAGGACTGTACCGGCATATCACCGGGCTGCTCAGCCGATCCCAAAACAATCTGCAAGCGTTCAATCCGTTAAAAGACACGATCAAAGAATCTTACGGAGCGATGTATCAAGCCGTAGCTTGTTTCGGTCAGCAGATCGAAGCCTATACCAAAACGTGTTTGTCGGAAGACGAGATCGGGTTTTTGACCGTATACTTTTCGACTTCGGCCAGCCGTATGCACGAGGAAGAGCAAGAAGTGTACCAAGCGGTAGTCGTTTGCAATCACGGCATTTCTACCGGGAAGCTGCTGGCGGCCAATCTGAAAAGACAATTCAATATCGACATCGTAGCCGTGCTAAGCACGTACGAACTGTCTTTTATCGACAAGTTGGACGTGGATTTGATCTTTGCCACGATTCCGATCGAGTATCCGAAAAAACCGATACTGCTGCTTAACCCGATCCTGATGGAAAGCGACAAGAAAGAGGTAAGCGCTTTCCTGACTGAACATAACAATCATCGAAGAAAGATCTCCAACAAGCTGGATGCGACGAAGTTGATGCAGGATGTGTTGAGCTTGATCGTCGATAGCGGAGGCAACGTCACGCCGAGCAGCTATCAACAGGTAGAAAATACATTCAAGCGGCATCAACTGAAAATTAATACAAGGGAGCTACAGCCGATGCTACAGGATGTTTTAACGGATACGCATATTTTGCTGAATCAGGAAGGAGCCGACTGGAGGGAGGTGATTACGAAAGTTGCGGAACCCTTGCTGGACAGCGGGGTGATCGAGCAAAGATACGTGAGCGCCATGATCAAATCCGTCGAAGAATTCGGAGCTTATATCGTGGTCGGCAAACATCTGGCGCTGGCGCACGCAAGGCCGGAAGATGGAGTCAACGAACTCGGGATCAGCGTCATGACGCTCAAAGACCCCGTCAGTTTCGGACATCCCGACAATGATCCCGTGAAGATCGTATTTTGCCTGGCCGCGATCAATTCCCATTCCCATATCAAAATCATGAAAAATCTGGTGGAATTGATTGACGATAACGAAAAGTTGGAAAAGTTGTTCGCCGCGCAGGACGTCGTGACTTTCAACGAGGTTTTACATGGAGAAGCTCCATTTCAGGATAATTAGTACCCGATCTATCAACCAAACTAACGATCGCAACAAAGCGAAAAGGGGAGAATGACGATGAAAAAAGTGAAAATTTTGTTCGTATGCGGCGCGGGGCTCGGAAGCAGTTTTGCTTGTCAGATGGCGGCGGAAGACGTGCTCGGCAAGCTCGGGGTGCAAGCGAATCTGGATCACAGCGATATCTCCTCCGCCGTATCGGTTCGGCCGGATATCATCATGACCGCGCAAAACTTCCGGACGCAATTCGAGAAATTCGACGTCGATCCCGCGCAAACCACGATCATTTATTTGAAAAACATCGTGTCCAAGCAGGAGATCGAAGAAAAGATCACGCCGGTATTGCAGGAAAAAGGCGTTCTGGCCCAATAATCGACGAAAGAACAGGTGACGGAACATGGGAGTAATCAATTTCATCATCGATAACATTTTGACCCAAGCTTCGGTAACGGTGGCGTTGATCGCCATGCTCGGTTTGATTCTGCAAAAAAAATCCGTAGGTCAAACGATCTCCGGCTCGCTTAAAACGCTGCTCGGCTTTATGGTGTTATCCGCCGGTTCCGCGATCATCGTCGGCAGCTTGGTCTACTTCGGGCAGATCTTCACCGAAGGCTTCAATATGCAAGGCATCATTCCTTCGATCGAAGCCATTAACGGACAAGCGATGAACGAATTGGGACTGGGACGGGATATCGCGCTGACCTTCCTGGCGATCTTCGTTTTCAATATTCTGATCGCCCGCTTTACGCGCTGGAAATACATTTTCCTGACGGGGCAAGCGATTTTGTGGATGGCGACGATGACGACGGTGTTCGGGTACTTTGCCGGATTGAGAGGCTTCGCGCTGATCGTGGTCGGAGGCTTTATCGGCGGCGTGTTCGCGGTCGCCATGCCCGCGATCGCGCAACCGTTCGTCCGTAAAATCACCGGCATGAACGAGATCGCGCTGGGCCACTTTTGCACGATCGGCTACGTATTCGAAGCGGGCGTAGCGAAGATCTTCGGCGAAAAAGGCGAAAAGAAAAAATCGGTCGAAGACCTGAAGCTTCCGCCCCAATTCGAATTTTTGCAAGATACGTATTTGTCGCTGATGGTCGTGATGGTGCCTTTGTTTATCGTGACGGCGGCGTTCGCGGGACCGGAGTTCGGCGCTACGCTGTCCGGCGGCACAAACTATCTGATGTTCGCTTTCCTGCAATCGATCCAATTCGTCGTCGGCGTGTACGTGCTGCTGGCGGGCGTTCGCTTGCTGCTGGGCGAGATCGTGCCGGCGTTCCGGGGCATCGCGATGCGTCTGGTTCCGAACGCGATTCCGGCGCTTGACTGCCCGGTATTGTTTCCTTACAGCCCCAACGCGGTCATCGTCGGCTTTATCACGACCACGATCGGTTCGATCATCGCGATGTTTTTCTTGCCGGTATTCGGCTGGGCGATGATTTTGCCGGGCGTACTGACTAACTTTTTCGCGGGCGGCACGGCCGGGATTTTCGGCAACGCGGTCGGCGGACGGCGCGGCGCGATCATCGGCGGCATTTTCCACGGCTTCTTCATTACGCTGCTGCCGGCTCTGCTCGTTACGATCTTTAACAATATGGGCTTCGTGAACGCGACGGCGACGGACGTGGATACGGTAGCGGCGGCTTTGCTGTACGCGTGGATTATCGGACCGCTCATGAAAGCATTCTAGGATAAAAAGCAGGAGGTGGGACCATGTTCGGTTTTGGAAAAAAGAAAGAAAAGAAACCGCAGTCCTCGGCCGAAAGCGCGACCGCGGAAACGGTGCTGACCGAAGAACGCCGAGCCGAGTTGTTGCACGCGGTTTCCGTCAAACAAGCGGAAGCCGCGGACCGGACAGGCGAGGCGCAAGCGTCTGTTCAGGAAGAATTGGGGTTGGCTTTTTACGAGTTGGGACAAAAAGAAGACGCTATTACGGCTTTGGAAGCCAGCCTTCAAGCCAAAAAGTCGATCGGGCCGGGCTACAAAACGCTGTTGAAACTGTATAACCAAAAGCGTGCGGAAGCCGCCAAACATAACGACGAAGCTTCGCTCCAACTATACATGCAGAAGATGGACGGCTTGATGCAGATCTCCAAAGACGTCACGCGCGGCGTGAAATAAGCACTACGGACAGGGCCTTATACAGAACTTATCGGGAGGCAAACATTCATGTACATCACGTTAAAAGAAGCGACCCGCAAAGCGGAAGAATTGAACTACACGGTAGGCGCGTTCAACGCGCACAATCTGGAGATGCTGCCGGATATGATCCGCGCGGCCAAAGAACAAGGAGCGCCGATCATCATTCAAACGAGCATCGACACGGCCCGTTACGTCGGCCACGAAAACTTCGTCGCGGTATGCAGGTCGATGGCGGAAAAAGAAATGGTCGACGTGGTGCTGCATCTGGACCACGCGCGGGATTTCGACGATATCAAGGAAGCGATCGACAAAGGCTACACGTCGGTCATGTACGACGGTTCGCATTTGCCTTTCAAAGAAAACATTATGAAAACGCGTGCGGTCGTCGATTACGCGCATCGGCATAACGTGTCCGTCGAAGGCGAACTCGGCACGATCGGCGGCACGGAAGAAGGCATCCATGTCGAGGAAGACCAGAAAGTATACACCGATCCGCAAGACGCGGTCGAATTCGTCAAAGCGACAGGCGTGGATGCGCTGGCGATCGCGATCGGCACCAACCATGGCCAATACAAATCCAAAACCGAAGTGAATATTCCTTTGTTGAAACAAATCGATGCGGCCGTCGACGTTCCGCTCGTGATCCACGGCGGCACCGGAGTCAACGAAGCCGATATTCCCGAGCTGATCGATAGCGGCATCCGCAAATTCAACGTCGGCACGGAACTGCTCGTGACCTGGACGGAGACGGCCAAAGGCACCTTTTCCGATACCAAAGTCAACAAATCGCTTCGCCACAACATCATCCCTTGCAACGAAGCGGTCAAAGAAGTGGTGAAGCACAAGATCGGCATTTTCATGAACAAGGAAGGCCGTTTGAACAAGGTGAAATAAGCATGGGAGCCAAAATGGAAAAAGTGCTGATTTTGCTGGCGGGACTGCCGGGCACGGGGAAAACTTTTTTGGGGGAGCGGCTTCGGGAACGGTTCGGCTTTTTCGAACAAGTCTCGCTCGACGCGTTGAAAGAAGCGGAGTTCGACCGATGCGGCTTCGCGAACATGCAGGAAAAACGGGCGCTCGAACAACAGTCGTGGACGCGGTATTACGAGCTGATGGACAAACATATGCGCGCGGGCCGCAATATCCTGTCGGATTATCCGTTCAGCGACAAGCAAAAACCCCGTCTGGCGAGTTTGGCGCAGCAGTACGGGTACCGGGTGCTGACAGTCAGGTTGATCGGCGATCTGGACGTGTTATTCGAACGGCAGCGCGTACGGGATCTGGATCATTCCAGACATCTGGGACACTTGGTATCCGTATATGTGCCAGGTCAAGAGTTGGCGGATCGAAGCCGGGCGGATCTATTGCTCAGCCGCGAAGAGTTCGTTAAACGATGCACGACGCGAGGCTACGAAGAGTTCGCGTTGGGGCAGTTGTACGAGCTGGACGTTACCGATTACGCCAAAGTGGACTACTCCGGCCTGATGGAAGGCATCAAGCAATGGACGGCGGAACCTTCCCGGTATTGAGTCGGCGCCTATAGCTGAACATCGAGAAGCGTATCGAAAAGATAAGCGAAACGAAAAAACCGTCTTTTCTGCCTACGGGCAAGAAAGACGGTTTTCGTCGATTTCGAAGCGGTGATACGTGAGCGGTTAACGCAGGTTCGGCATTGGCACGTTCGGATCGGTATCGGCTTCGTAATCCACGCCGTCGCTTTCAAAACCGAACAGTTGGAAAAATTCGCGGCGGTAGCCGGCCAGGTCGGACAGTTCTTCCACGTTTTCGGTGCCCAGTTCGTTCCAGCGGCGCGTCACTTCGGTTTGAATATCTTCGCGCATCTCCCAATCGTCGACGCGGATCAGTCCTTTTTCATCGACGGCCGTTTCTTCGCTGTACAAACGGTCCGCGAACAAGCGGTACATTTGCTCGATGCAGTTTTCGTGCAGGTCTTTTTCTTTCATCACGCGGTACAGCGCCGAGATATACAGAGGCACCACGGGAATCGCCGAGCTGGACTGGGTAACGAGCGCTTTGTTGACGGAAACGAACGCGCGTCCGCCGAGGCTGCTCAGGCTTTCTTTCAGCACGTTCGCGGTTTGCTCCAGGTCGTTTTTCGCTTTGCCGATCGTGCCTTCGCGGTAGATGGCATGAGTCACTTCCGGTCCGATGTAGGAGTAAGCGACGGTCGTCGCGCCTTGCGCCAGCGCTCCGGCTTCTTGCAGCGCGTCGATCCACATTTTCCAATCTTCGCCGCCCATGACCGCGATCGTTTGCTGAACTTCTTCGTCCGTCGCCGGTTCGATAGTCGTCATAGACACTTCGCCCGTATGGAAGTTCATCGTTTTGTTGCTGTAGGAAGGGCCGATCGGTTTGATCACGGAAGTGAATGTCTCGCCCGTAACCGGATGCGTGCGGCGCGGGGAAGCGACGCTGTAGACGACGAGGTCGACTTGACCCAGTTCTTTTTTGATCAGGTCGATCGTTTGCGTCTTGATCTCGCTTGAGAACGCGTCGCCTACGATGTTGAACGATTTTACGCCGAGTTTTGCCGCTTCCGCTTCAAAGCCTGCCGTGTTGTACCAACCGGCGGACGCCGTGCGCGCGCCTTCCGCCGGTTTGTCGAAAAAGACGCCGATCGTGTTCGCGCCTGCGCCCACAGCGGCCGTAATCCGCGAAGCGAGGCCGTATCCGGTCGACGAACCGATCACGAGCACGTTGGAAGGCCCGTCGATTTTCTTTTGGGCTTTCACGTATTCCACTTGCTTCTCGACTTGCTTGGCGCATCCTTCCGGATGGGCAGTCGTACAAATAAAGCCTCTTGTTTTCGGTTTGATGATCATACGATTGTCTCCTTTGTCTCTCGTTATGTAAAAAAGCTTCGTTTACGCATAAGGGTTACGTTAATGAATTTGAAGCGCGCTAGTCAAATTATACACGAAACGCGCAGTTAAGGGGAACAGGCGCCGAAGGTGCGGAAGAGGGCAAAGTTTTTTCCCGGCAGGGGCTATTTTTGCTATAATGGACAGAAGGAATACATATGTTCGCTTTCGGCTGAGGATTCCGAAGGCTACGGACTACATTCCATGCAGAATTTCGCCGTTAAAGATAGAGGAGAGATGGATTTGCGCATTTTGGGCATTGACCCGGGCCTGGCGATCGTCGGCTTCGGATTTGTGGATAAAGAAGGCAATAAACTGACGCCGGTGCAGTACGGAAGCATTCAGACGAAGGCGCATACACCCGAGGAAGAACGGCTTCGTGACGTCTATGAGAGCATGGTGCAGCTGATCGATAAATACAAGCCGGATCAGGTAGGCGTGGAAAAGCTGTACTTCAGCCGAAACGTCACCACGGCGCTTCCGGTTGCCCAGGCGCGCGGGGTGCTGCTGCTCGCGGCCGTGCAAAAAGGGATTCCGATCGCCGAATACACGCCGATGATGGTGAAGCAGGCGGTAGTTGGTTACGGCAAAGCCGAAAAAAAACAGGTTCAGGAGATGGTGAAGCTGCTGCTTAAACTGTCTGCGGTACCGAAACCCGATGACGTGGCAGATGCTTTGGCAGTTGCGATTTGCCATGCTCACTCGGTCAGTTTGAATTCCAAGTTAAATGGGGTACTGCGAAAATGATCGATTTTGTACGCGGGCTGGTTGCCCATATGGAAAATGAATATATCGTTGTAGATGTGCAGGGTGTCGGTTATCGGGTGTTTTGTCCGAATCCGTATGCGTTTGCCGCAAAAGGAGCTTCGGAGCCGGTGACGGTATACACGCACCACAGCGTTCGCGAAGATGCGATCTCGCTGTACGGATTTTCGACGCGGGAAGAGCAAAAGCTGTTCCGTCGGTTGATCGACGTGACGGGTATCGGGCCGAGAGTGGCATTAGGCATTCTGGCCGGAGGCTCGCCCGAGAAGGTGGTATCGGCGATCCAGCAGGAGAACGTGACCTTCCTGACCAAGCTGCCGGGAATCGGGAAAAAGACGGCCCAACGCATGATCCTGGATCTTAAAGATCGTCTGGACGGATTCGTTGCGCCTTCGCTCGGCGGATTGTTCGACAATACCGTTGCCGCGGAAGCGGAAATGGACGGCGGAGGCTGGAAAGAAGCCCGGGAAGGTCTGGAAGTATTGGGCTATACCGATGCCGAGCTGGACAAAGTCTGGATGGAGCTGAAAGAAGACTTGAAACCAGGTGAACCCGTCGATGCGCTGATGAAGCGGGCATTAAAGGTTCTTTATCGGGGCTAAATGAGGTAAAGTAAGGATGAACGGGGAGGAACGGTGGATCTATGGAAGACGACCGGATTATATCGGCCAATCTGATGATGGAAGACCAGGCGGTGGAATTGAGTCTGCGTCCCCGCTATTTGTCGGAATACATCGGTCAGAACCAGGTCAAGGAAAACCTGAAGGTGTATATCGAAGCCGCGAAAATGCGGAACGAAGCACTGGATCACGTATTGCTGTACGGTCCTCCGGGACTGGGAAAAACGACGTTGGCGAATATCATCGCCAACGAACTCGGCGTTAATCTGCGTACGACGTCCGGCCCGGCTATTGAGCGTCCGGGCGATCTCGCCGCGCTGCTGACCAATTTGCAAGAAGGCGACGTTTTGTTTATCGACGAAATTCACCGCCTGCATCGAACGGTCGAAGAAGTCATGTATCCGGCGATGGAAGATTCCGCGCTCGATATTATGATCGGCAAGGGGCCAAGCGCCCGTTCGGTACGTCTGGATCTGCCGCCGTTTACGCTGATCGGCGCCACGACGCGGGCGGGATTGTTGTCGGCTCCGCTGCGAGACCGCTTTGGCGTAGTCAGCCGGTTGGAATTTTACGGGGTAGAAGAGTTGGCTTTTATCGTTGCGCGCAACGCGGACACGCTCAATGTAGAGATTTTCGGAGACGCCGCCGAAGAGATCGCGCTTCGGGCCCGGGGAACTCCGCGTATTGCCAACCGGTTGCTTAAACGGGTGCGGGACTTCGCGCAGGTACGCGGAGACGGCATTATCACGCCTGAGATTGCTTCTGAAGCTTTAACCCGCCTTCAAGTCGATCCAAGGGGGCTCGACAGCATCGACCATAAGATGTTGAAGGCGATGATACAGAATTTCCGCGGCGGTCCGGTGGGGCTCGATACGATCGCGGCGACGATCGGCGAAGAAAGCCAGACGATCGAAGACGTGTACGAACCTTACCTGCTGCAAAGCGGGTTTATCCAGCGCACGCCGAGAGGCCGCGTTGTCACTGCCCAGGCTTATTCGCACCTGGGGCTGCCGATGCCGGAAAACGGAAAATAATTCGCCTCAAGGAGGAACGCAAGCATGATCAAGCAACACTCGAACGGAAAGTCCGCCAAATGGGGAAAGCCGCTGCTCGCGGCAGCCGTCGCTTTGTCTTTTTTGCCGCTGCAAACGCCGGCTCACGCCGCGGAAACCGACAATGCGGTACGCGTAGGATTGTTTTTGAACCTGGGGAGCACGTATAAGCAAACGACGGATAAAATCACGCTGACCCCGGAACAAGCGGTCGCGATCGGGCAAAAAACGGACGCCGGCTACGTAAAGTGGTTTTCGGTTTCTTCCGGAGCGGCTTCTTCGTTCGCTTTGAACGGCCCGCGCGTCAAGCTTGGGGAAAGCAGCGACCTCAAAGCCGTTTCGGCTTTGGCGTCCAAGCTGAAATCCGGTTCCGACAAATTGTCGGTATACAAGGTCGTCCGCAACGGTCAGGACGCGTATCAGTTGTACGCCGGGCCTTACGCCAGCGACAAAGCGGCGACCGATGCGGCGGCGCGGCTCGGCGCGAACGCTTCCGTGAAAGAGATGAGCGGTTTGGCTCCCGCCGCGGTCGGAACGTTTTCGCTGAACGCGGGCAATTACGGGACGCAGGCCGCCGCGACAGCCGCTCTGCAAAAGGTGCTGGATACCGGGATCGACGGAGTCGTGCGCGTCTTTTCCGTTAACGGCAAAGCGGCCTACGGCGTGCAGGTCGGAGAAGCGCTTAACGCTTCCGCGCTGGACGCGTTAAAAACTTCGCTGGCCGGTAAGCTGCCGGGCATTGCGTTGTCCGCTGCCGACAACGCTTCCGCTTCGGCGGCCGTTCGCAACGAGGCGACGGCCGACCTGACGAACGGAACGACAACTCCGGCTTACGCATTGACGCTCGGCGAGCAGGATCGGATCTGGATCGACGGCACGGCGGACAAAGGGATTCGGGTCGAAGAACGTTCGAAGCGTTCGTACCGGGGGGATCTGGAAATCGGCGTGTACGGCGGACAACTTTATCTGGTGAACGAACTGCCGATGGAGCAATATCTGTATTCGGTCGTCGGCTCCGAAGTTCCGGCTTCCTGGCCGGAAGAGTCGTTGAAAGCCCAAGCGGTCGCCGCGCGCAGTTACGCGACCGTGCAAACGCAGACGGCAACCAAGTTCAAAGTCGCCGATGTCGTCGACTCGACGCTGAGCCAGGCGTATAACGGCGTCGGTTCCGAAAGCAAATCGGTCAACGCCGCGGTGGACGCGACTTCCGGCGAGATTTTGGAACAGGGCGGCAAAGCGGTCGAAGCGCTGTTCTCTTCCAATGCGGGCGGCGTCACGTCCGATCCGACCGAAGTATGGAACAGCGGCGGAAGCAATCTGTTTTCCAGCGTGCCGTCCGAGTCCGACAGCGCGGCGGCGGCCAATTTGAAAAAATGGTACCACGTCGTGCTTTCCAACGGAACGATCGGCTACGTGCGCGAAGACAACGTGAAAGACAAAGGCACGGACGCGACAGGCTTCCGCAAAATGACCGTCACGGCGCAAAGCACCAAAGTGCGCCCGCTGCCGTTGATCCAAAGCAATGTGTCCGAGCTGTCGAAAATGAATCCCGGCGACGAAGCGCTCGTGCTGGAAGTCGTAAGCGAGTCGAGCACGTATGAATGGATTCGCGGACCGTATACGTCGTCCCAGTTGTTGACTTCGCTCAAAGGCCGCACGACGACCAAGCTGCCGACAACCATCCAAAGTATCCAAATCAGCCAGCGCGGCCCTTCGGGCCGGGCGACCGAGTTGAAAATCAACGGTTCCAAGATCGACGTGAAATACCCGGATATGTTCCGTACCGCGCTGAACGGCTTGCCGAGCACGTTGTTCGACGTGGTATCGGCGGATGCCTATACCGTGATTACGAACGCCACGGCATCGGCGGGAAGCGGCTTGCCCGCGTCCAAGCTCAGTATCGGGGCTTCCGCGCAGACGCTTGCTTTGAGCCGCAGTCTGGCAGCCGTCGGCACGAACACGTCCGCCGTTTCTTCCGGCACCGGCTTTTTCTTCGTCGGACGCGGGAACGGTCACGGTCTGGGCTTGTCCCAATGGGGAGCCAAAGGACTTGCCGACGAAGGCGAGACGTACGAAGATATTTTGCTGCATTATTACAATAACGTAGAACTGATTAAGGACTGAAGACTCCATGAATGTAGAAGATTATGATTTCGAATTGCCCGAACGACTGATTGCCCAGACTCCGCTTGCGGAGCGCGCGTCGTCCCGTTTGCTCACGCTGAACAAGCAGACGGGAGCGACCGAGCATTTGCATTTTTACGACATTTTGGATAAGCTAAACGCCGGCGACGCGTTGATTCTCAACGATACCCGCGTCATGCCGGCACGGCTGCACGGCGTCAAGCCGGAGACCGGCGCCCGCGTAGAGCTGCTGTTGCTCAAAAATATCGAAGGCGATCGCTGGGAGACGTTGGCGAAGCCCGGCAAAAAAGTAAAAACCGGCGCGGTTCTGCGTTTCGGCGACGAGCTTGAAGCGATCGTGTTGGAAGAAGGCGATATGGGGGCCCGGATCATCGAGTTCCGTTACGAAGGCATTTTTCAGGAAATTCTCGACCGTCTCGGCGAAATGCCGCTCCCGCCTTATATCAAAGAGCGTCTGGATGATCGCGAACGCTACCAGACCGTCTACGCCAAACACGAAGGCTCCGCCGCGGCTCCGACGGCGGGCCTGCATTTTACCGATGAACTGCTGCAAAAGCTGCGCGCCAAAGGCGTAGACATCGGCTTCGTTACGTTGCACGTCGGACTGGGCACTTTCCGTCCGGTCTCGGTGGAAAACGTCGAAGAACACGTCATGCACGAAGAATACTACGAACTTCCCGCCGAAACCGCGGAGCTGATCAACCGTACCCGCGAACGCGGAGGCCGGATCGTGTCCGTCGGCACCACCTCGACGCGCACGCTCGAATCCGCCGCCAGACGCACGATGGACGAAAACGGTCGCTTGGGCGCGGACAGCGGCTGGACGCAGATCTTCCTGTATCCCGGCGAAGACCTCAAACTCGTCGACGCCCTGATCACCAATTTCCACCTGCCGAAATCGACCCTCGTCATGCTCGTCAGCGCCCTGGCCGGCCGCGACAACGTCTTGGCCGCCTACAGCGAAGCCGTAGAACGCGAATACCGCTTCTTCAGCTTCGGTGACGCGATGTTTATTTATTGAGAGTTGGAAAGTTGATCGATTAGTTATCTATTGATTTTTACTTTTTTATTTCAAAAGCGTTAGCTTTATAAAAGCTTCTGAGAAAATCCTTTCTTGCTGAGCGAAGCGAAAGTGCGGAGGAAGAAATTCAGTGAAAGACGCCTTTGAACTTGGAAAACACCCTTAATTAAATCAAATCCAGTTTTCCGAGTGAGACAGCGTCTTGAACGAATTTCTTCTGCAGCACTGCCCTTCAGTCACCAAGACGAACAGGATTTTCTCACATTTTCTTGTAAAGGAACGATCCAATGACACCCGCTATTCGCTACGAACATATCAAAACCTGCAAACAGTCCGGCGCACGCCTCGGCCTGGTCCATACGCCGCACGGCGTGATCGAGACCCCGACCTTCATGCCCGTCGGCACGCTTGCTACCGTCAAAACGATGAGCCCGGAAGAGCTCAAACAAATGAACGCCCAGATCATTCTTAGCAATACCTACCACCTATTCCTTCGCCCGGGACACGAAATCATTCGCGAAGCTGGCGGTTTGCACAAATTCATGAACTGGGACCGCCCGATCTTGACCGACAGCGGCGGTTTCCAAGTCTTCAGTCTGGCCGAGATGCGCAAGATCACCGAGGAAGGCGTAAACTTCCGCTCCCACCTCAACGGAGACAAGCTGTTCCTGTCGCCGGAAGTGGCGATGGAGATCCAAAATGCGCTGGGTTCGGACATCATGATGGCGTTCGACGAATGTCCGCCGTACCCGGCCGAACACGCCTATCTCAAACGCTCGCTCGAACGCACGTCCAGATGGGCGGAGCGCTGCCTGAAAGCCCATGCGCGTCCGGAAGACCAAGGGCTGTTCGCGATCGTGCAAGGCGGCATGCACGAAGACCTGCGCCGTCAGAGCGCGGCTGATTTGACTTCGATGGATTTCCCGGGGTATGCTATTGGTGGACTGAGTGTGGGAGAACCGAAGCATCTGATGTATGAAGTGCTGGAGTATACGGTACCGCTACTCCCGGCGAACAAGCCCCGCTATTTGATGGGCGTAGGTTCTCCGGATGCTCTGCTCGAAGGCGCCATTCGCGGAGTCGATATGTTCGACTGCGTGCTGCCAACGCGCATAGCGCGTAACGGAACGACGATGACAAGCCAGGGCCGGGTGGTTGTACGCAATGCCCAGTACGCGAGAGACTTCGGTCCTCTCGATCCGAACTGCGATTGCTATACCTGCCGGAACTATTCCCGGGCGTATCTGCGTCACCTGATCAAGGCTGACGAGACGTTCGGCCTCCGGCTGACCACTTATCACAATCTCCACTTCCTGCTCAACTTGATGAGCGGCGTCCGCCAAGCTATCCGCGAGGATCGCTTGCTTGATTTCCGCGACGAATTTTTTGAGCAGTATGGCATGCACGCTAACAGCAACGGGTTCTAAGCTGCCCCACGGGTCCGGTACGAGGATTTTCGTACGGCCATTCGCATATTAAGGGGGATTCACAATGTTTCAAGCTGCAACGCTTACGACCAACGCTGCCGGAGGCGGCGGAATTATTATGACGATCATTCCTTTCGTGTTCATGATCGCCATTTTTTACTTCCTGCTGATTCGTCCGCAACAGAAGAAACAAAAGCAACGTAACGCTATGCTCGGACAGCTCAAAAAAGGCGACAAAGTCGTTACGATCGGCGGTCTGCACGGCACGATCCTGGAGATCACGAACGACGTAGCGGTTCTTCGCGTGAACGACGTTACAAAAATGACGTTTGACCGCAGCGCGATCAGCCATGTCACGACGGCAGGCGGTTCCGATGTCAGCCTCGACAAGAAGTAAGTTGAATCGATGAAGGAAGTGCCGACGGAGGTGGATTTCCGCGGCCTTGCAAGCAAGCTGCCGCCGAACGGATCATTTCCGTTCTCCGGCAGCTTTTTTCCGGCCTGATTCAAAGGTTTACCGAAACATTTCCGATTAAAGGGACTCTACATAATTAGGAAGCGAACACGTCCGCAGGTTTGAAGGGAAGTGCTGAAAGGAAGTGACGGCATGATTTCCGAAATCGATACCGCATTTTGGCCGGTCTATACGGCAGCAGCCGTATTTGCGATCGTCTATGTGCTGGTCGTAACGGAAAAAATAAACGGAGGGTTGGCAGCGATCATTGGAGCGCTAGCGTTGTTGGTGCTGGGAATTGTCGACTGGAACGCGGCCTTGTCGCATCATATTGCACTCAATACGTTGTTGCTATTGGTTGGAATGATGATAACCGCAGCAGCGGTCGATCGCAGCGGAATCGTCCATTTTACGGCGCTGCGCATCGTACAAATGGTCTCCGGCAGTTTGCCTGCCGTACTTGTTGTCGTTACGCTGATTGCGGCATTGACATCGGCCGTATTGGGGAGCGGGCCGGCTTTATTGCTGTTGGCACCCTTGATTTTAAGGATTGGCCGAACTTTGCGGATCGGCCCGGTTCCTTTTCTGATTATGAGCGTTATCGCTTGTAATCTGGGAGGGATGACGACCTTGGCGGGAAGTGTACCGAATATGATGATCGGTACGGCTGCCGACATGGATACGCGTAATTTTGCGGCTCATCTCCTACAGCCGGCATTGATTTTGCTTGTTGTCCATGTTGCGCTGCTTATGTTGATTTTCCGCCGCGAGATGAAGCAGGGCGGCGATCGGAAAACGGAGCTTGCCTCGCTTGATCCTTCAAGCTATGTGACAAGCCGAACTCGGGCAAGGTTGTCGCTCGGCGTTCTGGTCCTGCTGATTGCAGGGTTGGTCTGGCATGACGCGTTGAATATGAGCAGCGGAATTGTGGCTATAGCGGCGGCATTATTGATGCTTGGCATCCATGTACATTCCGGAGATGAGCTTCGGCAAATTCGGGATCGGATGGATTTCAAAACGCTTGGCGTGCTGGTCGGATTCTATGTGCTGGCAGGCGGTCTTGTCGAGACCGGAATTATCGGAGAAATCGCGATGAGGCTTTTGGAGCTTACCAATGAAAATAAGACGTTGACGGCACTTGTTCTTTTTGCTGTTTCGGGATTATTTTCTGCCGTGTTGGACCCCGTTCCGTTGATTGCCGCTTCTATTCCGTTGATTCAGACGATCGGTTTGCAGATGGAAGTCGTTCGCCCAGCAGATTTGCAAGGACTTTGGTGGGCATTGGCATTGGGGAGCGGAATCGGTTCAAGCGGAACGCTGGCGGGTTCAGTCGCGGGGGGATTAGCTGCCGGACTGGCGCAAAAAGAAGGCTACCGTTTTTCGTATCTATCTTATTTGGTAGTGGCTTTTCCGTTGACTTTGTTGGCATTGGCGGCGGGAGGATGGTATTTGTACACGAATATTTTATAATTTCGAAACTTTTGTCCGACTTCATTCGTCTTTGGCAGGAGTACGAAATACAGCGTCGAATGAAAATGTACGAGTACTCTGAGGAGTAAGGAGGCATTATGCGATCGCGGAGAAAGGGGAAAGCCATGGCAACGGATCAGACACCGGAAAGGCAGAAAAGCACGGAAAAAGAGCTTGTTGGAGAAGAGTTGACGGAAGCGGTCATCGAACTTTGCCGGAGAAAAGCCGACGAATTTCATTTTCTGGGTTACGAATATACGACTTGGGAAGACGTATGGAAATGCGTGAACAGCAAGTATGCCGGAAGGCAAGATCCGCCTTTACATCGCATCGTCAATGACATCCTGACGCTCCGTGCGGACGGGATGATGAACTACCTCACTCTTGCGGCGCTGAAGGAGGCTCCCTTTTCCTAAAGGAGGGCCTTTCTTTTTGCTTCATTGACTCCATTTTCCGGCGTCGCTATAATGGGAATATTGAGAAAAAAGGGGGAACCAGAAACGGCATGAAGAGAATTGTCAGTTTCATTGTTATTGTGCTCGTCTCAATCGGGGTTATGATTTGGAGCACGCCCAACCTATTGAATTCAGTGAGATTGGGACTGGATTTAAAGGGAGGCTTCGAGATCCTGTATGAGGCGTCACCAATGACGGGCGGAGCAGAAGTCACCAGAGAATCCCTGACCGAGACGGCCAAGAGTCTCGAAAAACGCGTAGACGCCCTTGGGGGAAGCGAACCGGAGATCACCACCGAAGGCACCAACCGGATTCGTCTTAGAATTGCGGGCGTCACCGACGAAGCGGCCGTAAGGGAACGTATCAAAGAACCCGCTAACCTGACGTTCCGCAGCATGGGTAACTCTTCGGACGAAAGTACGACGGACGACGCCGGCGCTGCAACCGAGGACGAATCGGCTGTCGAAAGTCCCGACGCGACAAACGGGACTGACGGCGCGGCTGCGGGCACGGACGAATCGGCGGTCGAGGATACGTCCGACGGCACGGCGGCAACCGACCAAGCGGCAGGCACGGATACGGAAGCGACCGGAACCGACGAAGCGACGGGTACCGATACCGAAGCCGCGACGGCCGCCGATCCTTACCAGGGATTCGACAAGATCGAATTGACCGGCGAAGATTTCAAGCCGAACGGCGCTTCCGTGCAGTACGATTCGCTCAACAATCCGATGATTTCGATCGAATTGAACGACGCGGATAAATTCGCCGACGTAACCGGCCGATTGATCGGCCAACCGATGGCGATCTTCCTGGATGACGAGATGTTGTCGGCGCCTACCGTACAACAACGCATCACGGGCGGAACGGCTCAAATCACGGGCCAATTCAGTCGTGAAGAAGCGCAAAACCTGCGCGACACCATCAACCTCGGCGCGTTGCCGCTCAAGCTGACCGAGAAATACTCGCAAAGCGTCGGCGCGACCCTGGGACAACAGTCGCTTGACCAGACGCTTCGCGCCGGTATTATCGGCTCGATCATCATCTTGATCTTCATGGTATTTATGTATCGCGTACCGGGGCTGATTGCCGCGTTCTGCCTGATCATCCATACGTGGGGGACGATCCTGGTGTTCATATGGGCGGATATTACGCTAACCTTACCGGGTATAGCGGCGTTCATACTGGGCATAGGTATGGCGGTCGACGCCAATATCATTACCTCCGAACGGATCAAGGAAGAGATACGAAGCGGTAAAAGCATCATGTCGGCTTTCCGTGCCGGCAGCAAAAGTTCGTTCCGTACCGTTATGGACGCCCAGATCACAACCCTGATCGCCGGGGCTGTTATGTTCTGGCTGGGTACGGGATCGGTTCGCGGATTCGCGCTTGTTCTGATGATCGATATCGTGACGAGTATCATCACGAACGTCTTCCTGTCGCGTTACCTGCTCTCCCTGCTGGTCAAAGCGAAATCTTTGACGAAGCCGGCGTATTTCGGAGTGAAGGGGAGTGAAATTCGTGAGCTCTAAGAACCAGCTTCCAGATTCGAAGAAGTGGGATTTCAACTTTATTAAAGCAAGCAAATATTTCTACGGATTTTCGTTACTCATCACGCTGGCGGGCATTATCAGCCTTTCGATTTTCGGATTGAACTACGGCGTTGATTTCCGTTCCGGATCGAACGTGGATATTTCCTTATCCAAAGTCGTGACACAAGCGGAAGTCGAGAAGGTACTCGGCGATGCACAACTTGATCAGGAAGCCAGTATTACCGCAGGCAGTGATCGGGTCAACATTCGTTTTCCGGAAGTATTGACTGATGTGCAATCGCAGTCTCTTCAATCGACGTTTAACAGCCAAATTGATGCGAATGCGTCGTATGAGATCAACACTGTTGATACAGAAATGGCGAAGGAACTGGAGCGCAATGCGCTGCTGGCGATCATCGTTGCAAGTATCGGGATCGTGATTTACGTGACGATTCGTTTCGAATGGCGCTTTGCCGTGTCGGCCGTCGTTGCGCTTCTGCATGATGCGTTCCTGGTTATCAGCGTGTTCTCGATTTTAAGACTAGAGGTCAATCTCACCTTTATCGTCGCGATTCTGACTATCATCGGTTTCTCGATCAACGATACAATCGTTATTTTCGACCGGATTCGGGAGAATCTGCGTTTCGCCAAAAAGCAAACGCACGACGATCTTGAAGATGTCGTGAACAAGAGTATCTCTCAAACGATGACACGCTCGCTGGGTACGGTTTTCACCGTATTCATCGCGGCATTCGCTCTTCTGATCCTGGGCAGCGAATCGATTCGCATGTTCTCGCTGGCGATGGTTATCGGTCTATTGTTCGGTGCTTACTCTTCGATCTTTATCGCAAGTCCGTTGTGGCTGGCGCTGAGAAACAAAAAGAAGCCGTCCGCGGCCAAACCGTCCAAAGCGACGAATTAACACCATTACGGCTAAGTGCTTGTCTTAACGCTACATAGCAAGACTTGGTGTGAGACATGCACAAGCAGCCGTAGAGCCGCGTCCCGAATTCGAGGCGCGGCTTTTATTATTTCGGGATTGAATACGAGAGGGGAATCATTATGGCGGTCCGTCAACAAGATAGCGGGAATTCTACAGGTTGGACCGATGCCTGCCTGCTTGGTTTTACGGCGCTGGTCAAAGGAGTTGGCGGCTGGGCCGGAGGAAGTCAGGCTCTGCTTACCGATGCGTTGAATGCTGTAGCGGACGCAGTAAGGGTAAAAGGTACGCGATCCGTCCACCCGTCGTCTTTATGGATTAAAATGATGCTGGCGGCGTTGGTGCTGGTGGGTGCAATCGAAGCTTCGATTTCCGGAATCGGGCAGTTGGTGAATGGACCGAGCCAAACACTGAATGGCTGGGCAGTTGCTGCCTTTTTTGTAGCGGTTGTGATCGGAGAAGGCTTGTTTATCCTGAATTACCGCCGGCGACTCCAGCAGGATCGCGAAACGGCAATTCGGTATGCGGCGGAGCATCGTATCTCTTTGTATGCTTCTATGCTGGTAGCGGCAGGTATGGCCTTGTCGGTAGCCGGAAGCGGTTTTGATATTCCCCTGTTTGTCTATGCGGACCCGGCAGCCTCCTTGCTGGTGGCGATTCTTGTCATGGTTAAGGCTCTTCGCCTAATGCTATCGTTTTTTGAAAATTCTTCACAGCTAGTCGCTAGAACCAAAATTATTGATCCGACGCCTTTTATCGAGACCGTCCAGCGTATTCAAGGCGTGATCGAAGTTCGGGAGTTAAAAGCACAGGAGTCACTCGAAACGGTCACGGTCGAGCTGGTGCTCAGCGTCAATCCCCGAATGACGGTCAAAGAAGCCGAGGAAATCGCCCAACGTGCCCGGGATCTGTTGCTGCATCGTTTTGTTCAGGTGGTTGACGTTCATGTTCGGGTTGAGCCTTACCATACAGGATATCCATACAAGTCGAACGAAGAACTTCCCGATAGCGGCGAGCAACCGACAATCGTTCAATAAACTATGTTTTTAAAAGGCAGGTGAGTTTGTGCTTCATTCCCGATATCAATGGAAAATTGCAAATCCGAAGCAAGACACTGTGGAGCAGTTGAGCAGCGAAATAGGCGTGTCGCCGTTACTGGCCTCGTTGCTGGTGAACCGTGGATACGTTACACCTGAAGCGGCCTCCGATTTTTTGGATGGAGACAAGAACTTGGACGGACTGCATGATCCGTTTCTGCTGCACGGTATGGAAGCTGCGGTGCAGCGAATCCGTACAGCGCTTGAGCAGAAAGAGCGGATTTGGGTGTACGGGGACTATGACGCGGATGGCGTATCCAGCACGGCGCTCATGATCCGTTTGCTGACCACGCTTGAAGCGGACTTCGGCACCTATATCCCGCATCGCTCCAAAGAAGGGTACGGTCTGCATCGGCACGCGATAGACCTGGCGGCAGCCGAAGGAGTCAAGCTGATTGTTACTGTCGATACAGGCATCAGTGCCGTGGACCAGATTGCCTATGCTGCATCGCTTGGAATAGATACGGTCGTAACGGATCACCATGAGCCTCCGGCTGTTCTGCCGCAAGCGGTAGCTCTAGTCAATCCGAAGCTTCCGATGTGCAACTATCCATTTAAAGGACTGGCGGGTGTCGGCGTTGCTTTCAAACTGTCCCACGCTCTGTTGGGCCGGCCGCCGGAAGAATGGTTGGATCTTGCCGCAATCGGAACAGTCGCGGATTTGATGCCACTTACAGGCGAGAATCGTTTGCTGGTCGCGAAAGGCGTCGAGCGTATGCGCGTGCATCCGTCACCCGGCATCAAAGAATTATTGGCCATAGCGGGCAGCCAGCCGGAACAATTGAACTCGATCGGGATCGCTTTCGCTATCGCGCCGCGTATCAATGCCAGCGGCCGGCTGGATCACGCTAACCGTGCCGTTGATCTACTCATTACCGATGAACAGGACCGTGCCGAGCATCTGGCTTCGGTGTTGGATCTGCTGAACAAAGACCGGCAAAAAAACGTGGAAGATATCGTAAGCGAAGCGATCATGAAGCTGGAAACCAAGATTGCGGCGTCTGACGGTGCGGTTCCCGACGTGATCGTTTTGGCCGGAGAAGGCTGGAATGTTGGTGTCGTCGGGATTGTGGCTTCCAAAATCCTCGAGCGCTACTACCGTCCGACTATCATATTAGGCATCGACGCGGAAAAGGGCACCTGCAAAGGCTCGGCCCGTTCGATCCCCGATTTCGATATCTATGAAGCTCTGTTGTCGGTCGAAAACACCATGCAGCATTTCGGAGGTCACCCTTCTGCGGCTGGCATGAGTTTACTGCGCGAACGTCTCGAAGATTTCGAACAGGGATTGAACGAATACGCTGCCGAAAAGCTTTTACCCGAGCACTTGATTCCTGTTATCGAAGCCGAGACTGAATGCTCGCTTGCGGATATTCCGATTCCTGTCATCGAAGGCCTGGATCGCATGGCTCCGTTTGGCATGAGCAATCCGACTCCGCAATTCGTATTCCGAAATGTGAAGCTTCAACGCGTAATTACGATGGGCAAAACGAACACGCATTTGAAATTGGTCGTCGAGCAGGACGGTTGCGTGGTTGAAGCGGTCGCTTTTGGAAAAGGCGCGTTGGCCGAATATCTCAATGAAGGCGATCGGTTGGATGTACTTGCGGAATCGAGCATCAATGAGTGGAGAGGCAGTCGGAAACCGCAATTAATGATACGCGATCTGGCGCTTCCGGCTTTTCAGGTGTTCGATCGGCGCGCACCGGAAGCGTCGGCAGAAGACGTTGAACGTTTCCGCAAAAAGTCCGAGAATGTGCTGGCATGTGAGCCCAGCCAGATTGCGGTTGCTTTAAACCAAACGACACTAAAAGTTTCACAGAAGACTCTGGCGCAACTGCCGCTTTGGCTGTATGATGAATATTCCGGGATTCAAGGAGCGGAAAGCAGGCAGCGGCATGCGGAGCCGGCCGAGACGCGCACATTGTTCGTTTTGGATATCCCGGATACCGCTGCGCAATTGGACAAGCTGTTGGCCGAATGCCCTGCGTTGGAGAACATTGTGCTTTTGTATCCGGCGAGCGGGCCTTCGGCGCAGCGCTTGAGCGAGCCAAGCCGCGAACGGATCAAGACGATCTATGTAGAGCTTCGCCGTGCTGCGGCAGACCAGGTGAGCGAGGAACAATTGGTTCGACATTTGGCCCGCGCTTCCGGTTGCTCCATTCGGATGATTCGCATGACCCTTGAAGTATTCGAGGAGTTGCAATTTGTCGTTCGAAACGGAGTAATGCTTGCCGCGAATCCGACTCCGCCGAAGGCGGCTTTGGATTCAGCTTCCGCTTATCGCAAATTGCAGGAAGCGGAAGCCGTGGAGCGTATGATGCTGGGGCCGGGAGAAGATCTCGGAACTTGGCTTGCGCAGCGTCTACAGGCTGTTCGATCCGGAAACGCGGACGCGGCTTTATCTTTTTCGTTATCGTAGTGGAATAGGGTGCGTTGTCTTCGCCGCTTGGCGAGGCAACGCTGTTTCTTCTGTCGAACCGTCCGGGAAACAAGACTTAGGAGGAGATTTATTTGGATTTTAATCAGCATATTCGTGTCATTCCCGATTTTCCGAAACCGGGGATCAGCTTCAAGGATATCACCACGCTGCTCGGCAACGGGCCAGCTTACCGCGAAGCGATCGACGCACTGAAAAAGCAAGTCGAGCATTTGAAAATCGATCTGATCGCGGGACCGGAAGCCCGTGGTTTCGTTGTCGGCGCGCCTTTGGCTTACGCACTGGGCGTCGGTTTTATTCCGATTCGCAAAACAGGCAAACTGCCGTACAAAACGATCGAAGTGGAATACGAACTCGAATACGGCACGGATAAGCTGGCGATGCATATCGATGCGGTAAAAGAAGGACAAAACGTTCTGATCGCGGACGATTTGCTGGCGACAGGAGGCACGATCGCGACTTCCGTCGAGCTGGTGCGCCAACTTGGAGGCAACGTGGTCGGAGCCGCTTTCCTGATCGAGCTGGAAGAATTGAATGGCCGCAGCCGCCTGGATAACGTTGAAGTGTTCAATCTCATCAAAGGTTAATCGAAAGAACGTCGACAAGATACCCGACTAAAAACCCGTTATTTGACATCCCGAGAAGCAAGCGGGAGCAAATGACGGGTTTTTCGCGGTTTCAAAGCCTTTTTCGTCAAAAAAGAGAAAAAAGAACGAAAAAAAGCATTTTTTTTGAAACCCTTTGCGAACGGGGACGTATTATCTGGTGAGACTCAGCAGAGGAGCCTCTTTTCGTATTGGCTTCATGTTGTTTAAAGGTCCGAATTTTTAGAGTTAAGGAGGGGAATAAAATGTCCGTAATAAGAGAAACCGACCTTCCGGGGATTGGGCGCAAGTTCCTGATCGACACGGAAGAAGGCGACCGCGTCATCGTGATTTTGCATGAAGACGGTCAGCGCGAACTTTTTTGCCCATCGCCAGAGGAGCCGGAAGAGTTGATGCGCGTGATGACGATGACCGATACCGAAGCTCGTCAGCTCGGCGGCATCGTGGGCGGCATGAACTACCAGCCGACAGCGCTTGAGAAAGTCGAGCATACGCTGGATCAGTTGTCGATCGAGTGGTATAAGCTCAAAAAAGGCATCAAAGCGATCGGTCGTTCTATCGGCGAACTGAAAATCCGCGAAAACACGGGAACTGTCGTGATTGCTTCGATCGATACGATGCATAAGCAAACCGTAAGTCCGGGGCCGGAATACGTTTTGGCCGAAGGCATGACTTTGGTACTGGCTGGAGAACGGCAAAACATTCAGAATTTGAAAAGGATTTTGGAAGTAGGTGAGGCTTGATGGATCATATGGTCTTCGAAGTCGGAATCGCAGTACTTCTTATTGCGCTTGCCGGGTTCCTCTCCGCTAAACTTCGCTTTTCCGTAGTTCCTTTTTATATCCTCGCAGGTATGGCTGTCGGACCGCATGCCCCGCATTTCGGTCTGATTGACCTTCGATTTATCGAAAGTGCGGAACTGATTAACTTCATGGGCCGTCTGGGCGTTATCTTCCTGCTGTTCTATCTGGGTCTCGAGTTCTCGGTCGGACGTCTGGCAAAAGCCGGCAAGTCGATCGCGATCGGCGGCTCGATCTATATCGGAATCAACTTTACGCTGGGGCTGCTTTTCGGTCTCGTATGCGGATTCCCGATTCTGGAAACACTCGTCATTGCCGGCGTAACCACGATCTCGTCCAGCGCGATTGTCGCGAAAGTGCTCGTTGACCTGAGACGTACGGCCAACCCGGAAACCGAAATGATTTTGGGTATTATCATGTTCGAAGACGTCTTCCTGGCTGTCTATCTCTCCATCTTGTCCGGTCTGCTGCTCAGTGGAGCGACTACGCTTGGTGGCGTGCTGCTTTCCGCAGGAATCGCGCTCGGGTACATGTTGCTTGTCCTTATCGTCGGTCGACTGCTTATTCCGGTCCTGAATAAGATTTTGGGCGTTTCCTCGAACGAAATCTTTTTGACAACCGTGTTCGCGATGCTGTTTATCGTAGCAGGTTTCTCGGAGACGATTCACGTCGCGGAAGCGATCGGCGCATTGTTGGTCGGTCTGGTATTGGCCGAGACCAAGCATATGCACCGTATCGAAAAAGCAATCCTGCCTTTCCGGGATTTCTTCGGAGCTTTGTTCTTTTTCAGCTTCGGCTTGACGATTGATCCGCTTAGTCTTCAAGGAAACGCGGTATGGCTCGCAATCGGTGCGGTTATTCTGACGATTGTCGGCAACTATACGGCAGGCATGTTGGCCGGACGCAGCGGAAAACTGTCTCCGAAGGCTTCCTCGAACGTCGGCTTGACCATTGTCTCGCGCGGTGAATTTTCCATTATTATGGCGAACCTCGGCGCAGCAGGCGGATTGATGGCGATTCTTCAACCTTTTGCCGCCATTTATGTTTTGATTCTCGCCGTGCTTGGACCTTTCTTGACCAAGGAATCGGCTATGGTGCATAAATTTGTAACCAAAATCGTTCCGGCGAAATGGATGAGTCCCAAAACCGGAGGCGACAAACCGCAATAACTATTTTGAATGAATCAACGATTCGGTAACACAGGAATTATTTTCCTATAACATGGAGCGGCAGTGCCTGTTCTCCGGTTCTCCGTATCATGGGAAAATAACTCGTGCAGCAAGAATATCGCCCTAGGGCATGTCTTCAAACCTCGACGGAAGCAGAGTTTGCCGAATTTTCGTGCTGACCAAGGAACTTTTCTGAAGGCGTGCAGGGGCACGTCAAGGGAAAATGACGTAGGGCAGGGCGAAAAGGCGGTAAAAGATGCACGTTGGTAGGTTTGAAGACACGCCTTAGACAATCTGTAGGGCGATCAACAAAGAAAAGGCCGTGCGCTCTTCTTCGGAAGAGAGGCACGGCCTTTTTGGTAAGGTCCGGGCAAGATCAGATGTCCGGCGTTTTGACTTCGGTTTCAACTTCTTCTTTTTCATTGGAGAGTCCGAACATTTGGATCAATCGGAAAATGATATTGACCACAATACCCACGATCGTCGCAAGCGCCATGCCTTTCAGCGACACTTCGCCGATCGTCAGCGTGATACCGCTAAGCCCTGTACCCAGAATGACCGCGGCAAGCAGCATATTGACCGATTTGGAGAAATCGACTTTTTGTTCAACGAAGATACGCAGACCGGAAACCGCGATAACCCCGAATAACAGCAGCGAAACGCCGCCCATAACCGGTCCCGGAATATTGGCGACCGCCGCGGAGAACGTGCCGGAGAACGACAGCAAAATCGCGATCACGGCCGCTCCGCCGACAACGAATACGGAGTAGACCCGGGTCAGCGCCATAACGCCGATGTTTTCGCCGTAGGTCGTGTTCGGCGTAGAACCCACGAAGCCGGACAATACGGTGGATACGCCATTGCCGAGCAGCGAACGGTGGAGGCCCGGATCTTTCGACAGGTCTTTGCCGACGATATTGCTGGTGACGAGCAGATGGCCGATATGTTCGACGATTACGACAAGCGCGGCCGGCAAAATAGTCAGAATGGCCGCGACATCCCAAGTCGGGGTTCTGAAGTCCGGCGTGGACAAGAAGCTGGCGTCCGCTACGGCTGCCGTATTCACTTCGCCCATGAAGTAAGCCACGATATAGCCGACGGCGATACCGATCAGGATATGAATGATTTTCGGGAAACCGCGGAACAGCACGGCGCCAAGCACGGTGACAGCCAACGTTACGATCGAAATAATGATGGCATGGTGACTGTAGACGGCGGCTCCGGTAGTCTCGTCCACGGTTCCGAGCAGACCTGCCAAATCAGCCGCAACCGGCAGCAGTTCAAGACCGATCAGCGCCACGACGCAGCCCATCACGACCGGCGGGAACAGGAAGTCGATCCAGCGGGTTCCGGCGACTTTGACCAATAACGCGACGAGGATAAACACGACGCCGATAACGATAAAGGCACCGAGCGCTTTGGAGTAATTGCCCATATGGTCGCCGGGCCACGCGAGAACGACGCCGACCGGACCGAGAAACGCGAAGCTCGACCCCAGATAAGCCGGGATTTTCCCTTTGCAAATCAGGATGTAGAGCAATGTGCCGATCCCGTTCATCAGCAAGATCACGCTTGGGTCCACACCGAACAAATTCGGGACGAGCACGGTACTGCCGAACATGGCGAACAAATGCTGCAAGCTGAGAAGCAGGCCAGGGGCGAACGCCGGTTTTTCATTCACTTGAATTTCACGCTGCAAAGATTCTCACTCCTTAAGGGCATAGGTTGGAGCCGCTCCGTTAGGGTGGAGGAAGCGGCTCTGGATCGGATGAGAAAAACGGGTGGAAGGCGGTATTGAACCGAGGCCGAATAGGCCAAATCCGTACGCGCTTGATCATCTTAGCTAGATTACAGACAATTTTGTTTTTTTTCAATAACATTTTCGAGGAAATTCGGAATAACTTTCGGATTTGGGCGATTGCATGTCTGAAAGGGAAGATTGAATGCAAACCGTGAGCTTTTCATGAAGAAAGCAACAATTTCCTTGCACGCATTGACGGGGATTAGCCTAAAAGGCATAATGAAAGGAAAACCCTGAATACGATCGCTTAACGCGAGACTCTTTTATCTTTTTTCCCGAAAGGGTTGAAGATAAAACGAACTTCATCTACACGCCTGAATGCGAGTTTCGCGGACAGGCTTCATTTTCTTATAGAAAGGAATCGGAAAGGACTCAATGGGCATTGAACGATTACTTGAAAAGGCGTCCGTTTACATCCGAGAATCGGATCTTCCGCGCATCCGGGAAGCCTACGAATTCGCGGATAAGGCTCATTTTGGCCAGGTCCGAAAGTCCGGCGAGCCGTATATCCTGCATCCGCTGGCGGTTGCAGATATTGTCGTGGGCATGCAGATGGACACCACGTCCATCGAAGCGGCTTTGCTTCACGACGTAGTCGAGGACACGACCGTCTCGCTGGAGGAGATCCGCGAGCACTTCGGCGAGACCTGCGCAATGCTCGTCGACGGGCTAACTAAGCTTGAGCGCATCAAATTCCGTTCCAAGGAAGAACAACAAAACGAGAACTATCGCAAAATGTTTATCGCGATGGCTCAAGATATCCGCGTCATCGTGATCAAGCTGGCAGACCGTTTGCACAATATGCGCACGCTCAAGCACCAATCGGAAGAAGGCCAGCGGCGGATCGCGTACGAGACGCTGGAGATTTTCTGTCCGGTTGCCGATCGTTTGGGTATCTCCGCGATCAAGTGGGAGATGGAAGATATCGCTTTGCGTTATCTGAATCCTCAGCAATACTACCGAATCGCCAACCTGATGCACAAAAAGCGCGCCGAGCGCGAGCAGTTTATTTCCGATGTTATCGGCCGTATTCGCGAAAAGCTTGACGAGATGGGCATTGAAGCCGATCTGTCGGGACGTCCGAAGCATATTTACAGCGTTTATAAAAAGATGACGAGCAAAAACAAACAGTTCAACGAAATTTACGACCTGCTGGCGATTCGCGTGCTGGTCGATAACGTCAAAGATTGTTACGCGACGCTGGGCATTATCCACACCTTGTGGAAGCCGATGCCGGGCCGTTTCAAAGACTATATCGCGATGCCGAAGGCCAACATGTATCAATCGCTGCACACGACCGTCGTGGGTCCGAACGGCGAGCCGACCGAAGTACAGATTCGGACCTGGGACATGCACCGTACGGCCGAGTTCGGTATCGCGGCGCACTGGGCGTACAAAGAAGGCACGACGGCGACAGGCAGCGGAATCGAGAACAAGATGCCGTTTTTCAAAGAGATCATCGAATTGCAAAACGAAGCGAAAGACGCGTCCGAATTCGTCGAATCGCTCAAGATGGATTTTTTCTCCGATCTCGTGTTTGTGTTTACGCCAAAAGGACAGGTGATCGAGCTGCCTGCCGGATCGGGACCGCTCGACTTCGCCTACCGTATCCATACGGAGATCGGCAACCGGACGATCGGCTCCAAAGTGAACGGCCGGATCGTGCCTCTGGACCATAAGCTCAAAACAGGCGATATCGTGGAAATCCTGACCTCCAAGCATTCGTACGGGCCAAGCCAGGACTGGGTGAAAATTGCCCAATCTTCGCATGCGCGCAGCAAGATCAAGCAGTGGTTCAAAAAAGAACGCCGCGAAGAGAATGTCGAGAAAGGCCGGGAAGGACTGGAGCGTGAGATCAAGAAGCTTGGGCTTGAAGTCTCCGAATGGCTGACCGACGACAAGCTGCTCGAAGTCGCGAACAAGTTTGCTTTTAACGACACCGAAGATATGCTGTCCGCGATCGGGTTCAACGGCATTACCGCTTCTCAGGTGATCACCCGTTTGACGGAAAAATGGCGCCGCGAGCAGGAAGAAACCAGCAACCATCTGGAGCTGACGAACGAAGTCCGCGAAGTGAAAGCCGCTCCGGCCGACAAGGATAAAAAGCGTCCGACCAACGGTGTCAAAGTTAAGGGAGCGAGCAATCTGCTGGTACGTTTTGCCCGTTGCTGCAACCCGGTGCCGGGCGACGACATCGTAGGCTATATCACCCGCGGTCGCGGCGTTTCCGTACACCGCGCGGACTGTACCAACATCCCGACGGCGGGCGACGGCGAAGAAGCCGGACGCGTAATCGAAGTGGAGTGGGAAGACGCGGTAGAATCCAGCTTCAGCGTCGATATCGAGATTACGGGTCTTGATCGTCGGGATTTCCTGAACGAGGTGCTGCAAGCCATATCGGAGAGCAAGACCAATATGACTGCCGTCTCCGGACGCGCGGACAAAAACAAAATGGCGTTGGTGCATATTACGATCCTGATTCGCAACACCGAGCATTTGCAATCGGTGGTCGAGCGGATCAAACGGGTACGCGATGTGTATACCGTACACCGGATCATGCAATAAAGGGCGCTGCGCCGATCGCTTTGCCCGGTCAGAGAAGGAGTTTTGTTTGCTATGCGGATTGTGATTCAACGCTGCAAGTCGGCTTCCGTGGATGTGGAGGGACGTACGGTCGGCAGCATCGGCCACGGCCTTGCCGTTCTCGTTGGAGTGACGGAAGGCGATACGGAGAAAGACGCGGCTTATCTGGCTGATAAAGCGGCTGGGTTGCGTATTTTCGAAGACGAAGCCGGTAAAATGAACCATAGCGTCGAGGACGTGAGGGGTTCCGTTTTGTCCGTATCGCAGTTTACGTTGTACGGGGATTGCCGCAAGGGACGGCGTCCCAACTTTATGGCGGCCGCCCGTCCCGAGCCTGCATCGGCATTGTACGAAGTGTTCAACGAAACGTTACGTGCGCGTGGCTTGACCGTTGAAACCGGGGTGTTCGGCGCCATGATGGACGTATCCCTCGTGAACTGGGGACCCGTCACGCTGATTATCGATAGCAAGGATTAAACCAAGAACAACCGCTTCGGCTGCCTACGGGCAATACCGGAGCGGTTTTCTTTTTGCGGCGGCTTGGTGTTAGAAGTGTAAGAAGGCAGGGTAATAAGAAAGCGAGAACAGATCACATCACGGACACAGCAGAGAGGAGTTCTGAAACGATATGAGTAAAATCGCGTTTTTGCTAGCCGACGAATTTGAAGATTCCGAAATGCAGGTGCCTTACGACGAGGTGAAAAACGCCGGACATACGGCGGAAATCATTGGATTGAAAGCCGGGCAAACGGTAAAAGGAAAGCTTGGCAAAGCCGAATATACGACGGAAAAAGCGATCTCCGAAGCTAAAGCGTCGGACTACGATGCCGTTGTTATCCCGGGAGGTTCTTCGCCGGAGAATCTGCGCTTGGACGAGCATGTGCTGCAATTCGTCAAAGACGTAAACGCTTCGAAGAAACCGATCGCGTCCATCTGTCACGGACCGCAAATCCTGGCGAGCGCCGATCTGCTTAAAGGACGCACTATTACTTCGTATCCGCCTTTGCAGGACGATATGGTGAACGCGGGCGCACGTTTCAAAGACGAAGAAGTGGTCGTGGACGGCAACTTCATCACGTCGCGCACGCCGGAAGACGAGCCTGCGTTTGTACGCGAACTCCTGAAAGTTTTGTAAACGAAGGTCCGCCGGAGCGGCTTCGACAGCCGGTCCGGCTTCCCTATAAACTTCGAAGATCAGGCATAATGGAGATTAACAGAACGTCCAATACAAAGGAGGGAATTACAATGTCGAAACATATCCAAGCGTATTTCAAAACGGAAAGCGAAGCGGAAGGCGCCAGAATGAGCTTGATGACCTTTACCACGGAGCAGCTTGAGGTTGGAGAACTTCAAGGAAACGTCGGATTCGGCGGCGATCGTGGAGGTCGCGTCGTTGTACCGTTGGTTCCGCTGACAGGCGCGAATACGACTACTTATACCGGAGGAACAGCGGCAGCGGGAGGCGCGGGTAGCATGATCGGCGATCAGGCCGTACCCGTTCCCCGTTCAAGCGACAGCAGCGACGTAGGCGGACGTCCGATCGACAAAGACGATGTTCACGATGTGAATGAGAACGCTTCCGATGCGGATCTGCGCGATTTGACGTATACGCTTTCCGCTAAAGTGAAAGACGAAGATTACGAAGCGGTTGTGCGCAAACTGCGTAATAGCAACGGTTACGTGCACGTTTACGAGTAAAGAAATCCGATTTTTCGGATCTGCCATACCGCATTTGTAACGCAATTGTAATCTGAATTATACATTCCTTTAACAAGCAATCGTTATAGTAAAGGCATGACCCCCTTAGATATATTTGGAACGACTCGCGGCAGCAGCCTGCGGGTCTTTTTTTTGCTTTTCGTGAAAAAGACTTCATGTTACGTTTGCGCAAACGGTTGACTTTAGTCATGTACTTGATTACAATCATAAAATATAACAAACGCAGTGAGCCTTTTCGCGCCGGATTCGGCGGATGGACGAACAGCGAATATGACGATTCGATGACGGGAAAAAGTAATTCGGATATCAAAGCGCACAAGAGAGGAATTCCGTGGCTGGAAGAATTCCGCGTGGCGACCGAACCAAAGACCTCCCCGAGAACGCACGGCGAACGACGGAAAAAGAGCCAGGCTTACCGCTTGGGCGATCCTTTTTGGAGTTCAAGTAGCCGCTGCGCGAAGTAGACGGGCGTTAACCGTCGTTCAATGAAGCGGGCTTTCGCTTCTCTCGATCTTGCCGTTCAGGCTGTTCCGTGTTCGAGAGGCGTTCCCGAAATGTGGGTGGCACCACGGGAGATTCGTAATTACGGTCCCTCGTCCCTGTACTATGCGTAATAACGGCATAGACGGCGGACGGGGGGCTTTTTGGTTTTTCCATATAAGCACCCGGCCGCGCAAGCCGGAAAGGAAGGAAAGAGAAAAAGATGGATTTTCAAAAGCCGAAAGGCACCCTTGATTTTTTACCGGGAACGGTAGAAAAATGGCAGTACGTAGAAAGCAAGGCACGCGATTTATGCAGACGGTTTAACTACCGCGAAATTCGGACTCCGATCTTCGAATACACCCAGCTGTTTCAGCGCGGAGTAGGCGAAACGACGGATATCGTGCAGAAGGAAATGTTCTCGTTCCAGGATATGGGCGGGAGAGGCATGACGCTGAGACCGGAGGGTACGGCGGGCGTCGTTCGTGCTTATGTGGAGAATAAGGTCTACGGCGAGCCGGACGTGTCCAAACTGTATTACATCGGACCGATGTTCCGCCAGGAGCGTCCGCAAGCGGGGCGTTATCGTCAATTCCATCAATTCGGGATCGAAGCGATCGGTTCGGTCGAACCGGCAATGGATGCGGAAGTCATCGCGTTCGGCTTGCAATTTTTCGAAGACATCGGTTTGAAAGGAACGAGCGTCGAGATCAACTCGGTCGGCAATGCGGCGACCCGCGCCGATTACAACGACAAATTGCTGGCGTTCCTGAATCCGATGCGGGACAGCCTGTGCAAAGATTGTCAGAGCCGGATCGACCGCAATCCGCTGCGTGTGCTGGATTGCAAAGTCGATCAGGACAAATTCACCGATGCGCCTTCCATTCTGGACAGTCTGGACGAGGAGAGCCGCACGCACTTCGAGGCGGTGCAAAGCAATCTGACGGCAATGGGCGTTGAATATACGATCAATCCGCGTTTGGTACGCGGTCTCGATTATTACACGCTGACTGCTTTCGAATTCAAAACCAAAAGCGGCATCGGCGCGATCGATACGATTGGCGGCGGGGGGCGTTACAATAAGCTGGTTGCCGAAGTCGGCGGACCGGATCAACCGGGTATCGGCATGGCGATCGGCATGGAGCGTCTGCAACTGCTGCTGGCCGATCAGCAAACGGAGATCGAAACGGAGCCGCCATTGGATATTTATCTGATTGGATTGGGCGAGCAAGCGAATGCGGAGATCACCAAGCAATTGCACAAGCTGCGCCGCCTGGGCTTCTCGGCGGAACGCGATTATCTGGATCGTAAAATGAAAGCACAGATGAAGTCAGCGGATCGCTTGCAGGCACGCTATACGGCTATTCTCGGCGACGACGAACTGGAACGCGGCGAGATCGCGGTCAAGTCGATGGAAACACGCGAACAGGTGACGGTCGCGCTGAATGATCTGGCTTCCGTTTTGAAATAAGCTGTCGGACTTAACGAAATCAATTCCACTTTTACAACCAAAGGAGATTAACCTTATGATGCTCAGGACTCATCACTGCGGACAAATCACGTCGGCACAAATCGGAGAGACGGTTACACTGAACGGCTGGGTACAAACCCGCCGCGACCTCGGGGGCGTACTGTTTATCGATCTGCGCGACCGCAGCGGCATTGTGCAAGTCGTGTTCAACCCCGCTTACTCGGGCGAAGCCTTGCAAACGGCAGAGCGCGTGCGTACGGAATACGTGCTGGCTGTCAAAGGAACGGTTGTTAAACGCGAAGAAGAAACGGTCAACAAAAACCTGCCGACTGGCGAGCTTGAAGTTCGCGTAACGGAAATCGAAGTGTTGAACGCGGCGAAAACGCCTCCGTTCTTTATCGAAGACGGCATCGAAGTGGATGAAGCGCTGCGTCTGAAGTATCGTTACCTTGACCTGCGCCGTCCGGAAATGCAAAAAACGCTGATGCTGCGTTCGCAGTCGGCGAAAATCTTCCGCAACTTCCTGGACTCGCAAAACTTCGTCGAAGTGGAAACGCCCATCCTGACGAAAAGCACGCCGGAAGGCGCGCGCGATTACCTGGTGCCGAGCCGCGTGCACGAAGGCGAATTTTTCGCTTTGCCGCAATCGCCGCAAATCTTCAAGCAACTTCTGATGGTCAGCGGTCTGGAACGTTATTATCAGATCGCCCGCTGTTTCCGTGACGAAGACCTTCGTGCCGACCGTCAACCGGAATTCACGCAAGTCGACCTTGAGATGTCGTTCGTGTCGCGTGACGAAATCCTCGGCATGATCGAAGAGCTGATGGCGAAGTTGTTCCGCGAAACGATCGGCGTGGAAGTTCAACTTCCGTTCCAACGCCTGACGCACGCAGAAGCCATGAGCAAATACGGTTCCGACAAGCCGGATCTGCGTTTTGGCATGGAATTGGTTGACGTTGGCGACATCGTGGAAACGAGCGAAGTGAAAGTGTTCGCTTCGGTCATCGCGGGCGGCGGTCAGGTTAAAGTGCTGAACGCGAAAGGTTGCGGCACTTGGACGCGCAAAGAGATCGACGATCTCGGTCCTTACGCGGCACGTTACGGAGCAAAAGGCCTGGCCTGGATTCAAGTGAAAGAAGACGGCTTTAAGGGACCGATCGTGAAGTTCATGAGCGAGGAAGTTATCGAAGCCTTGCGTGAGCGTACCGATGCCGAAGTGGGCGACTTGCTGCTCTTCTCGGCGGACAAAAAACAAGTCGTAGCCGACGTGCTCGGCGCGCTGCGTCTGAAGATCGGACGCCAACTGGGCCTGATCGACGACAGCATCTACAAATTCGCATGGGTGCTTGAATTCCCGCTGCTCAGCTACGACGAAGAATCCAAGCGCTATGTAGCGGAGCACCATCCGTTCACGCGTCCGCTGGACGAAGATTTGGCATTGTTCGAGACGGACCCGGGCGCGGTTCGCGCACAAGCGTATGACTTGGTGTTGAACGGCTACGAAGTGGGCGGAGGCTCGCTGCGGATCTTCGAACACGAGCTGCAACAGCAGATGTTCAAGCTGCTTGGCATTTCGGAAGAAACGGCGCAAGAGCAATTCGGCTTCCTGCTGGACGCATTCCAATACGGTACGCCTCCGCACGGCGGATTTGCTTTCGGCTTCGACCGCCTGGTGATGCTGCTCACGCAGCGCACCAACCTGCGCGAGACGATTGCATTCCCGAAAACGGCGAGCGCGACCGACTTGCTGATGAATGCACCGTCGACTGTCGACAAAGGTCAGCTTGATCAGCTGCACATCAAACTCGCACCGAAGCCAGCCAAAAAACCGGCGGCTTCCGAAGGCGAAACCGAGCAAGCCTAAGCACGCGCACGACGATAGAAAGGCAGCCGGCTCAGGCCGGTATGCCTTTTCCGTTTGTTTAAAACGTATCCAAAATTCAAGGAGGTTCACCGATTATGCTGCATGCTTTTTCCCGCACTGAGCTTGCACTTGGACCTGAAGGCATTCAAGAGCTTAAAAACAGTACCGTAGCCGTTCTCGGCATCGGGGGCGTAGGGGCGATGGCTGTCGAAGCTTTGGCTCGCTCCGGCGTCGGAACCCTGATCCTGATCGACAAAGACGTCGTGGACATCACGAACATCAACCGTCAGATCCACGCGTTGACCACCACCGTGGGCCAGCAAAAAACAGAACTGATGGCCGAGCGCGTCAAACTGATCAATCCGGACATCAACACGATCGTGCTGAACATGTTTTATACCGAAGAAACGTACGAAAAACTGTTCGAGCACAAAATCGATTACGTCGTAGACGCGTCGGATACGATCATCTACAAAATCCATATCATCAAAGAATGCCTGAACCGCGGCATTCCGATCATCTCCAGCATGGGCGCCGCCAACAAGCTGGACCCTTCGCGCTTCCAGATCGCGGACATTTCCAAAACGAAAATGGACCCGATCGCCCGTATTATCCGCAATAAGCTGCGCAAAGAAGAGGGCATCAAAAAAGGCGTCAAAGTCGTGTTTTCGACCGAAAAACCGATCAAACCGCGCGCCGACGTAACCGAACAGATCGCGCCCGCAGGCGCCAAGATTCGCAAAGCCAAGCAGCCGCCGGCCAGCAATGCCTACGTACCGCCGGTCGCCGGTTTGATTATGGTCAGCGAAGTGGTGAAGGATCTGATGATCCGCGGCGGACACCCGATGCCGGATCAGGAACAATAAAAATAATTTCATCTTTTGATCCCGAAAAGGACACGGAACTTTCGATGCAGAAAGCTTCGTGTCTCTTTTTATTGCGATCGCTCGTTAAATAATTAAAGCCGTTTGCATAGAAGTATGCTATGCTAATAGTCCTTTTGCATGTTCGCTTCCGTTTTTTGGTTGGCGATATGCAATTATTTTTTCGGCATTTTGTGCAACATGGCGTGTTTTGAATACGCCAAGGCATCGTCGGTTAGTCAGAAGCTGCCAGTTCGCAAGAACATGTGTGCAAAATGCTCATCTTAGGAGGTAACTGACAATGAGTGAAAATGTTCAAAGTGCCTATCGGGAAGAGCAAAACAAACTGTCGTCCGTTCTGGAAGAGATCGGAACGCAGCTTGGTCGCCTGCGGGCGATTCCGGTCTATACCGGACACGATTTTACCGAGCAAGTGCTGGAAGCCGGACGCGAAGAGCGCCGTCAACGATTAGCGAAGTCGGAACCGGAGCCTTATTTCGGACGCATGGACTTCGAAGAGGAAGGAAAATCGTCTATCGCCCCGCTCTATATCGGCAAGACCGGCCTGGACGGACGCGATCCCGGCAGCCTGCCGATCGTGATCGATTGGCGCGCTCCCGTGGCGAGCCTGTTTTATTCGTTTACCGGTGGCGAAGACAGGGTCGAATACGAAGCGCCCGAAGGCATCATCGGCGGCGAGGTACATCTCAAACGCAATATCATGGTGCGTAAATCCGAGCTGGAACGCGTAGTCGATACGTATACGCGCGGCGCTGAAGAACCGGCGGTATCGGATGAGTTCCTGCTTTACCGTTTGGGCGAAAACAAAGACAACCGGCTGCGGGATATCGTCTCCACGATTCAGGCCGAGCAGGATAAGATTATCCGGGCCGAGAAAAATAAAGCGTTGATCATTCAAGGCGTTGCGGGCAGCGGAAAAACAACCGTCGCCCTGCACCGTCTGGCTTTCCTGCTGTATCAGTATCAAGAGCAGGTGTCGGCAGAGAAAATGATCATTTTCGCGCCCAACGGCATGTTCCTCGATTATATCTCGGGCGTTCTGCCCGAACTGGGCGTCGGAGACATTCAACAGCGGACCTTCACCGATTGGGCAGCCAAGCTGCTTGATGTGGAGTCGATGTTGGCCAATCCGGCGGAGACCTTGGACTTTTGGTTTGGAGAAGCCGGAGGAGCGGCACCCGGAGACGATGCGCCGGGTCGATTCAAAGGCTCCGATCTGTTCCGTTCGATGCTTGATGCCGCAGCCTCCGCACTGGAAGTATCCGGCGCGCCGGAGCTGGAATTTTCGCCTTGGGACGGAAAAGTGATGCCTTACGAGACGATCCTGCACTGGTATGCCGAAGAGTATAAGCATTATTCGGCAGGCGGACGGAAAGAACGCGTATTGGCGCGGATTCACCGTTGGATCGAGATGGAATTGAAGCCGGTCAAGCCGGAGTCATTACGCAAAGAGTACAAGAAAAAAGCGACGTTGCGCGAAAAAGCGTATGCGAAAAAATGGCCGGACTTCAGTCCGCTGACGCTATACAAGCAAATCTTCGGTGCAGTCAAAGATGCGCGGGGAATTTTGCCTCAAAACGAATTTGCAGCTATTCCCGCCTCCGTACTGAAATCTACCCGCAAAGATCTCAAAGAAGGCCGGATTCGGGAAGAAGATCTGCCTGCGCTGCTGTATCTGCATCAGCTGCTGAACGGTATTGAAGGCATCGAACGGTTCGACCATATCGTCATCGACGAAGCCCAGGATTTCTCGCCGTTGCAAGTCTCCGTGTTGGATCGATTTGTCCGCGGACATTCGTTTACCATCCTCGGCGATCTGTCCCAGGGCATTCATGCTTATAAGGGCGTACATGCCTGGGAAGAAATGAGCGATCTGTTCGATGCCGAAGAGACGTCGTACCATGCCCTTACCCGAAGCTATCGTTCGACGATGGAAATCATCGGTTTTGCCAACGTGATCTTGTCGGGGGGCGTATCGAATGCGATCGAAGCAGTGCCGGTGTTCCGGAGCGGAAACCGGGTTCGCATGATCGATTTCGGCACGGACGCCGAACGGGAAGCGGCCGATGTGCAAGCAGCGGCCAAGGCGATTACAGCGTTATGGGGACGCGAGCATAAGACGGTATCGTTGCTCACGCGCACGCAAGAGCAAGCCTCTGCGCTGCATGCGGCCTTGCAACCGGAATTCCCGGAGCTGAATCTGATCGACGGCAGCATGACGCAGTACGAAGGCGGGCTGTCCGTGCTTCCTTTGCATCTGTCAAAAGGATTGGAGTTCGATGCCGTCATCATCGCGGATGCGGGGCGTCGGAATTACGGGGATTCGGAGTGGGATGCCAAAATGCTGTACGTAGGCTGCACGCGTGCGCTGCACGAGCTATGGGTGCTGCATGGCGGCGAGACACCAAGCTTCCTGCAAAACGTTACGGACTGGAGCGACGCCGGCTGGCCGGAAACCTAGTACCATGACCGCTTAAGATGTTAGGTTACGTTCATCGGAAACCTTGGATTTGATGCGGTCAAGGTATTGGAAGTCGATTTATCGCGATTCATATACGGATATGCAAAAAAGAGGACAAGCCTTACCGCTTTGTCCTCTTTTTGTTGCATTCATTTTATGAATCTCTGTCAAGCCGAATCATTAAGCCCTTCTTCTTCGGTACATACCCGGTTGCGCCCGGCGGCTTTAGCTCGATACAGCGCAGAATCGGCTACCCGGATCAACTCTTGTCTGTCTTGTCCTTCGTGCAATTGAGCGACGCCGAAGCTGGCTGTGACTCGGTAATCCGAAGACGGCGAATCAAATTCGATCAGTTTGCGCAAGCGGTTGGCGACTTCGGCAGCTTCCTCCAACGGCGTATTTGGCAGCAAGACCGCGAATTCCTCTCCGCCAAAACGTACCGGAAGATCGCCGAACCGGCAGTACGCCTGAAGCAGCAGTGCAATATGGCGCAGCACGGCGTCTCCTTCCTGATGGCCGCGCGTATCGTTGAACCGCTTGAAGCGGTCTACGTCGAGCAGGATCAGGCTGAGAGGACTCACTATGCCTTCGTTGACGCAAGCTTCCTCGGTCAAGCGAGCGAAAGCTTCATCGAAATGCCGACGGTTCCAAAGTCCGGTCAATCCGTCACGCATCGCCAGCGACTGAATCCGGCTGGTTTGCAGCGCGTTATCGATAGCCGTCGCAATAAGCGGAACCAATTTTTCAAGCCGTTGCTTTTTAAGCGTGGTGAAGAAATAAGGCCGCGAGGAATAGAGATTCAGAATGCCGATAACCCGGTTGTCCTTTTTCAACAAAAGATGCACGGAAGAACGCATTCCGTCCCGATACACCCGTTCGCTTAGACTGCTTGCTGGATGCTCGATTTCCCAATTCGCGTACAGCAAAGATTGGCCGCCTTGAATCATCGCCCTCAGTTCTTCCCGTTCGCTGTCGAGCAGAGTTTCTTTCAAACTGAGCCGTTCTCCTTGAGAAACCGCTTTGGAGAAAAATCGGCGATCCGCGTTTTGCATCACGATGCTGACTTTGTCGCACTGCACGAGATTTCGCATATGAAGCAGCGTTTCCCGGTAGACATCTTGCACCGAGCCGGCCTGGTTGAGTGCATTGATCATTTTGTAGGTATCTTCAAGCTGTCCGCTTTCCCGGCGCAAGTCTTCCCCCATTCGGTGGAACGCTTGGACCAGTCTGCCGAGTTCGCCCGAGGTCGTATAGCTGGTCTTCATCGAGTCGTCCAAACTGCCTTCGTACGCGGATATGGCTTGATCCAGTTCGGTAAGCGGTTGGATAAGGCGCCGGATATGTTTGATGATAAAAAAGACATACAGTCCGATGGTCAGCAGTGCAGCTGCCCCGGTCAGGGCAAGCGTCATGCTGATCCGATCAAGCAGACGGGACCGTTCCAAGTCGCGCTTGACCGTTATTCGAGCCAGTAGACCGTCGAATTCCGCGTTCAATGCACGAAATGCCGCTTCGCCTTTTTGCAGGGTTTGACGGTCAATGGTTTTGCCAAGCAGCGAACGTTCCATCATGGAGCGGCTGTGTTGATTTTGCCACGCTTCCGTATTCGCGACCAGAGCATTGATTTCGCCGGAAAAGTCAGGAGTCAGCGTGCTGCGATTGAGCAAGGTTTTGGATAATCTGCGATAGTCGGCAAGTCCGCGATCGTAATAGCTAAGAAAAGAATATTCGCTGGTTATGCCGAAGCCGCGTTGTCCGCTTTCCTGCTCGACCAGCGACTTTTCAAGCATATCCAGGTTTTCGGTCAGGAGGGCAAGATCGCGGACGTGTATGTAGCTGCTTTTGATAAAATGGTTTTGGAATAGGTAACCGCCGCTGAGCAGCAAAGCAAACGTCACCAAAAAAGCCAGGCTGAATCGGATCAGCAGCGAGCCCAACTTCGTTTCGTTGTTATTGCGGAATAGGCTGCGAAAACTCATCTTCATCACTCCCTTGTTGTCGGAGCGGACGGTTGGCGCGTTATCTCAAACAAAGCTTTGCTTGGTTTGCCGAGCGAGACAACGTAATCGTGCGTCGATATCCGTAAGTAGGCGTATTTGTACAGGCAGGGTTTATATCGGCAAATGGGGGCTGAGTTGTAAGGGATTACAGAGCCGGTTATAAGAATTGTCGGGTGCGACCGGCGTTAGGAGAGGAGGAAGTCGGGTAAATAGAGAAGGAGGCCGGTACGTTGCTTAAAGCGTGTATTGAAACTGATGTATCCGGTATAAAAAAGAAACGGGAGATGGATCAGATGAGCAAAACGATTGCGGATTCGCTGGTGGAGGTACTTATTCACGCTGGCGTGAAACGAATCTACGGAATTACGGGAGATTCGCTGAATGCGGTGATCGATGCGGTTCGCCGTTCAGGTCAGATCGAGTGGATTCATGTTCGGCACGAAGAAGTTGCGGCATTTGCAGCCGGAGCCGATGCGGACTTGAGCGATTCGATCGCCGTTTGCGCGGGAAGCAGCGGACCGGGCAACTTGCATCTGATCAACGGCTTGTATGAATGCTATCGCAGCCGGGTTCCGGTACTTGCGATCGCGGCACATATCCCGAGCGACGAGATCGGCAGCGGTTATTTTCAAGCTACGCATCCGGAACAGATCTTTCAGGAATGCAGCGTGTTTTGCGAAACGATCATGTCCGAAGGACAGGTGCCGAGAACGATCACGATGGCGCTTCAGGCGGCTTTGGCTCATTCAAGCGTGTCTGTAGTGGTTCTGCCCGGCGATGTCGCTGCAAAAGACGCCGGTAAGCATAAAGTGCCCGAGCGGGTCATCCATGTCTCGAAGCCGGTTGTGCATCCTTCGCCCGACGAACTGGAGCAGCTTGCAGGATACTTGAACGAAGGCAAAAAGGTGACGCTGCTTGCGGGGGCGGGCTGCAAAAGCGCACACGCCGAGGTGCTGGCATTGGCGGAACGCCTTCAGTCGCCGATGGTCGTCGCGCTGCGGGGCAAGGAGCATCTGGAGTACGACAACCCGTATTTCGTCGGTTTGACCGGCTTGATCGGCTACGCTTCCGGGTATCATGCCATGATGGATTGCGACGTGCTGCTGATGCTCGGTACCGACTTTCCTTACCGTCAATTTTACCCGGAGCATGCCAAGATCCTTCAAGTCGATATCGAGCCTGCCCGTCTGGGGCGCCGGACGAACCTTGAACTCGGTGTCTGCGGCGACGTTCGGGATACGATCCAAGCGCTGCTGCCTTTGTTAAAAGAAGATCGCGACTCCGGCCATCTGCGCAAATCGGTCGATCGTTATGTCAAAGTGCGCAAAGAGCTGGATGAGCTGGCTTCCGGAGAATCGGGCCGCCGTCCGATCCATCCGCAGCAGTTGGCGAAGACCGTCAGCGACCTCGCGTCGGAAAACGCAGTCTTCTCGGCTGACGTCGGAACGCCAACTGTATGGGCTGCGCGCTATCTGCAAATGAACGGCAAGCGCCGTTTGATCGGTTCATTCAATCACGGCACGATGGCCAATGCGCTGCCGCAAGCTATCGGCGCCCAAGCGACCGAGCCAGGGCGGCAAACGATCGCGTTGTCCGGCGACGGCGGTTTGTCGATGCTGCTCGGCGACCTGCTCACGCTTAAACAGCATAATTTGCCGGTCAAAGTCGTCGTGTTCAATAACGAGGCGCTTGGTTTCGTGGAATTGGAGATGAAAGCCACGGGCTATCTGGAAACCGGGACCGACCTGAGCCGTACGGACTTCGCGGCCGTAGCTAACGCGATGGGGATTTACGGCGTTCGCGTGGAGGACCCGGATAAGCTGGAAGAAGCGGTGCAGAATGCGCTGAACCATGACGGCCCGGCTCTGATCGACGTCGTCGTCAATCGACAGGAGCTGTCGATGCCGCCGAAGATCAGTGCGCAGCAGGCGGGAGGATTCTCGCTTTGGGCAGTCAAAGCCGTGTTGAGCGGGCATGGCGATGAGTTGATCGACCTGGCTAAAAGCAATTTGCTTCGTTGAGCTTTTCAATAAATGTAGGCCGCGGCGTGTTCGCGGTCTTTTATTTTTTGGCTAAAAGTGCTGTATGACAGGTTTTTCCTGTGCTTTGGATTTGCGTTCCGGACCGATGCAAACTATATTGAATAAAGGCATGAAAGGACGTGACAAGTTTGGATTTGTTCAATTACGGCGGAGAACCGGGCAGGCAGGAGACTGGCGGCTTATTGGCTGACCGAATGCGGCCGCTAACGCTGGACGAATATATCGGACAGGACGATATCGTCGGGCCGGGTCGACTATTGCGCCGGGCGATCGAAGCCGATAAAGTAGGGTCGGTTATTTTATACGGGCCTCCGGGCTGCGGCAAGACGACATTGGCCCATATTATTTCCAATCATACGCAAGGAAAGTTTGTCCGCTTGAATGCCGTAGACGCTACGGTTAAGGATGTGCGCGAGGTTATTCAGCAGGCAGGGGACGATAAAGCCTTATACGGAACCAAAACGATTCTTTTCCTCGATGAAGTGCATCGGTTTAACAGTTCTCGTCAGGATGCGCTGCTTCCGGCCGTGGAGAAGGGCACGATCGTTTTTATCGGCGCGACGACCGAGAATCCGTTTCACTACGTGAATGGAGCGCTTATGAGCCGATCAACCTTATTCCAGCTTCATCCGCTTACGGCAGAACACGCTCTGATTGCGATGCGCCGCGCACTGTCCGATGACAATCGCGGCCTTGGCTTCATGGACCTCGGCGTCGATGAGGATGCGCTTCAGCATATGGCATCCATGTCTGGCGGCGATATTCGTCGTGCGCTGAATGCGCTGGAGCTGGCAGCATTGACCACGCCTCCGCAACCGGACGGCAAGGTGGTCGTTACGTTGGAAGCCGCAGAAGAGTCGGTACGCAGGCCGATCGCGCGAGCGGATGAATCGACGCAATATGATGTTTTATCTGCTTTTCACAAGTCGATTCGAGGCTCCAGCGATGCGGCGTTGTACTGGTTCTTGTATGCGGTGGAAAAGCTCGGCATGGACCCGATGACTTTTATTCGACGTTTGATTGCCGCGAGTAGCGAGGATATAGGGTTGGCGAATCCTCAAGCGATGGTTCAAGCTGTGTCCGCTCTGGAAGCGTATCGCAATAACGGCTGGCCGGAAGCGAAGCTCAACGTGGCACAGGCCATTCTGTTCGCCGTCGAAAGTCCGAAGTCCAACGCCGTATATACGGCGATTGCCAAAGCAGAAGCTGCTTTCGGGCGAACGGCAACAACGGAGGTTCCGCTTCACTTGCGCGACACCCATTACAAAGGGGCAGAGAAGCTTGGGCATGAAGGCTACAAATATCCGCATAACTTTCCGAATCATTATGTCAAACAGGCCTATCTGCCCAAAGAATTGGACGGCACTGTTTTTTATGAGGCGACAGAGCAGGGGAACGAATCGAAAATCCGTCTAAATCAACAACGCCGTCGGGAGCAAAAGTAAAAAATTCAGAGATAAAATGCAGGGGACGTACGGGATACAGATGGCGCTGCTGTTGCTTTGCTGTCTGATCCGCTCGGCTGATCGTGCGTATTTATTGTACGGGTTTCGTATGTTAGAATTGTCAGAACAATGCGAAATGTAGTAATCTAAGGTGTGTCTTCAAGTTTGAAGATTAATATGAATGGATAAAAGTAGCTTATCGCTTCTATTTTAGCTTCCATAAGGGATTTCAAAAGCCGGTCGATTTTATTTTATCGAATTCGGTCAACGTAGCCTGTCGGCTCTTTTCGGCCCGTTTTCTCGCCTGGCATTCGCCGGATAGGATGACGTCCGTTTGGAAGACACGATGCAGGCCGACGACTTTTGTGGGGAGAGAAAGGTACAAACGAAATGGATAAAAACCAGCCGGTCGAGGCTCATGTATTGACGAGAGCGGAGAGGCACAAAAAGAAGAAAAAGCCTAAAGCAAAAAAGAACAGAGGCAGAGCCTGGCTGATTGCGCTTTGTGTCGTACTCGTTTTGGGACTCGGTGGATTTATTTTCCGTAAAGAATTGATGGTCCTGGCTTTCGATACGTTCCTGGCCGGTACGGTCAAGGACGCGCTGGACGAATCTTACGTGCCGATCGATCAGCCGGGCAAAGGCGGAGGCGACGAGCCGGAGATGACCGTTGCGGAACTGACCAAAGAACCGTTCTCCGTACTGCTGCTCGGTACCGACCAACGCGATGATGAGATTGCCCGTACCGACTCCATCATTTATTCGGTCGTCCGTCCGGTAGACAATAAAGTGTTGTTGATTTCGATTCCGCGCGATTCCTACGTAAAAATGGTCGGCACTCCGACAATCAAAGGTACGCGTTCAGAAACGAAGATTAACGCGGCTTACGCGTACGGCGGCGCGCAAATGAGCGTCGATACCGTGGAAGCGCTGCTCGAACATGATGTCGATTATTACGCCACGATCAACTTCAACGGTTTGAAAGACGTCGTCAACGCTATGGGCGGGGTAGAACTGCCAATTACCGAGACGATCGAAAACAAGCAAGCCGACCACGAAAAGTTCACGATCGAAGCCAATAAACCGATCTATGACGGAACGGAAGCTTTGAATTACGTCCGTTACCGCGAAGACTCCGACTTCAAGCGTACCGAACGCCATCGGATTTTCCTTAAGCAAATGCTGAACCGGATGAAAAGCGTGGAGAATCTAACCAAAATTCCGGAATTGATCGGAATCGCGGGACAGAATTTCAAAACGAATATGACCTCCGACTTTATGCTGTCGTTGGCCAAGACGGTCATCATGAGCGATGCGACGCCGACCATCAGCAGCCATATGCTGCAAGGCGAAGGCGTATCGCGCGATGCTTGGTATTACGAGCTGGACGACGATGACTTGAACGAGACGATCGAGGCAATCAATAAGTGGCTCGATCCGAGTTCGACGGCGGCCGATCTGATTGTAGACGATACGGACGACGGCGGCGATTCGCATACTGACCAAGAAGGTCAACCCGCAGGAGACACAGGGCAATAAGAGTGTCTTAGAATATCTAATAAAAGCCTAAATAAAAGCTCGAAAAAAAGAAGCTTGCTGCTCACCAAACTCGGTGAATAGCAGGCTTCTTTTTTGGGCGGAAAAGCGATTAGTCGTTTTTTATAAAACGCTGGCTTCTTCGGTTTCTCCGTAAGGAACTTTTTCAACCGTTTCGATCGTACCGCCGCCGAGGCAAGTTTCGCCATCATAGAAAACAACCGCTTGGCCTGGCGTAATCGCTTTTTGACGTTCTGCAAAAGCAACGTGAACCGAACCGTCTTCGAGAGCAGTCAAGGTTACGCCTTGATCCGGTTGACGGTAACGGAATTTAGCCGTGCAAGTCAGAGGACCGTTGGCCAACTCGTCTTTTCCCGAAGTAAACGTCACGCCGCTTGCAACGAGACTTGTAGAGTACAGGCTTGGATGTTTGTCGCCTTGCACGACGTATAGAATGTTATTTTCCAAATCTTTATCCGCTACGAACCAAGGCTCGCCGTTACCGGAACCCCCGATCCCCAGACCTTGGCGCTGACCGAGCGTATAGTACATCAGCCCGTCATGGCGGCCTTTTGATTCGCCTGTTGCGATATCGACCATCTCGCCGGATTTGGCCGGCAGATAACCGCCAAGGAATTCACGGAAGTTACGCTCGCCGATAAAGCATACGCCCGTGCTGTCTTTTTTGCGTGCAGTCGCGAGTCCTGCTTCTTCCGCGATCCGGCGAACTTCCGGCTTCGGCAGATGGCCGATCGGGAACATCGTTTTGGACAGTTGATACGGATTCAGCGCATTCAAGAAATACGTCTGATCCTTATTGTTGTCCACGCCGCGCAATAGCTTGAATTCGCCATTTTCTTCCGTTACCCGCGCATAATGCCCGGTAGCCACATAATCAGCCCCGAGATCCAGCGCTTTGTTCAAAAACTCGCCGAACTTGATCTCGCGGTTACACATCACATCCGGATTCGGCGTCCGCCCGCGCTTGTACTCATCCAGGAAATACGAGAACACCTTATCGAAGTATTCCTTTTCAAAGTTTACCGTATAGTAAGGAATCCCGATCTTTTCGCAAACGCGACGAACATCTTCGGCGTCGTCTTCGGCCGTACAATGCCCGAACTCGTCGGTATCGTCCCAGTTTTTCATAAAGATCCCGATCACGTCATACCCTTGCTCCTTAAGCAGCAGCGCCGTAACCGAAGAATCCACCCCGCCGGACATGCCGACGACAACCCGTGTTTCTTGAGGAGATTTATTCATATCTATCACCGTCTTCTATAAGAAATGTGTTTGAACTTCTACCAAACTAAAAAAACAAAATAACGCGCTTTGCGCGTTTGAAAGGTCGAGAAATTTGACGTAACTGGAAGCGAGAAGACGGAGAGAGAAATTCAGTGAAGGAATGAAATGTTCGCCTTTGAAATGGAGAAAATTCCGCTAAAATTCAAATCCTTTTCTCGATTTCAACACGCGACCGGAACGAATTTCTCTCGGAGTCTTCTTGCTTCCCGCGCAAACGTAACTTTCTCGCCGTTCATCCGCGCACGCTCCGCAACATTTTACCACAAAAAACGGATATTTACGACTATCGCGGACGAGTTTTAAAGCGCAATAAGTCCTTTCCTTACGGACATTTTCACAAAGCGCAGATTCTGTAGTGCATCACACTCCGCGATTATGTTACGATAGTCTGAGTATACACAGGCTATAACCCCGAATGAATCGAAAGAGGTGCCTCTATTGAAGATATCGACTAAAGGCCGTTACGGCTTAACCATTATGATGGAACTTGCAGCAAGATACGGGGAAGGACCGACTTCCCTGAAAAGTATCGCGGAGAAAAACTCATTGTCCGAGCATTATCTGGAGCAACTGATTGCGCCGCTGCGTAACGGAGGTCTTGTTAAAAGTATCCGTGGCGCCTACGGCGGTTACATTCTGTCGCGCGATCCCGATACGGTGACGGCAGGCGAAATCATTCGCGTGCTGGAAGGTCCGATCTCGGTCGTGGACTTCGCCGAAGAAGATGACCCGGCCAAGCGTGATTTGTGGAAAAAAATCCGTGACGCGATTGCCGACGTGATCGACTCGACGACACTGGGCGATTTGATCTCGTTCCGCGACAAAGGGGAACCGGATAACTACATGTTTTATATTTAGGCTGGGGTGAACGCAAAAATGAACAGAATTTATATGGATCATGCAGCGTCTACGCCGGTGCATCCGCAGGTGGCCGAGGAGATGCTGCGTATCATGACCGGAACCTACGGCAATGCGTCCAGCGTGCATGCGTTCGGACGCGATGCCAAGCGAATCGTCAGCTCGGCGCGCGAAGTCGTCGCCGCGGCGATTCATGCCCGTCCGGCCGATCTGGTATTCACATCGGGCGGCACGGAAAGCGACAATGCGGCACTGTTCGGCGCCGCGATGGCGCGTGTGGACAAAGGCCGTCATCTGCTCGTTTCGCAAATTGAGCATCACGCAGTCCTGCATGCGGCCGAACGACTGGCTGCACAGGGCTTCGAGGTGGAGTATATTCCTGTCGATACGGTCGGACGCGTGGATCTGAATTGGATTCGCGAACATGTTCGCCCGGACACGACGCTGATCAGCGTGATGTTTGCGAACAATGAGGTGGGCACGATACAACCGATCCGCGAGATCGGCGCTTTTGCCCGTGAACGGGGAATCTGGTTCCATACGGATGCGGTTCAGGCCCTCGGTTCGCTGAAGATCGACTGCGAAGAGCTGAATGCGGATTTGATTAGCTTTTCCGCGCATAAGATCAATGGTCCGCAAGGGATCGGAGCTTTGTACGTAGCACCGCACATCAAGCTGCCTGCTTTGCTGCATGGCGGCAATCAGGAGCGTAAGCGCCGTGCGGGTACAGAGAATCTGGCCGGCATGGCCGGGTTTGCCAAAGCCGTTGAACTGGCCGTATCCGAACTCGACGAACGTCATACAGCGTCGGTGACATTGCGCAATCAGCTTTTGGAAGGGTTGAAGACTGCAATCGGCGAGGATCAGTTTGTCGTCAACGGAGATTTGCAGCATACGTTGGCGCATGTCGTGAACATCAGCTTCCCGGCAGTAGGCACCGAGACGATGTTAATGAACCTGGATATGGAAGGGATTGCTGTGGCGAGCGGTTCAGCGTGTACGTCGGGTTCGCTGGAGACGTCCCATGTGTTGCGTGCCATGAATTTGCCTGAAAATGTTTTGCATTCCGCGATTCGATTCAGCTTCGGATTGGGTAATACTCCGAAGGAAATCGAAATAGTCGTCAAAAGTATTGAAACGGTTATCGGCCGCGTGCGTATGAATCATTGATATGCCCCGCAAGGCGATCCGAAACGAATTGACGCTAGCACAAGATTTGTTTCGCGATTCAGATTGTGAATAATCGTTCAATCGGAAGAGGATAGACGTCTTCACGACATTCAAATAAGCGGACGGATAGGTGATCCCCATAATGAAATGTCCAAATTGCAGTTCCAAAGATATCGGGAAAATCGGCTCGCATCAGTTCTACTGCTGGAGCTGCTTTATCGAATTGACCGTTAATGCCGGAAAGATGTCGGTTTACCAAGTCGAAAAAGACGGAACGCTCAGTTCGCTGGACGATTTGTTTTGTCTGGAAAATGCAGCGAACTCTGCGCATCAGCTTCAGGCGACTTCTTGAGCTGAGGTGTGAAGCTGGAAGAAGCGGGGTATGCTCTGATGAGCGATATCCCGCGATCTTCCGGCTTTTTTTGGCGTCTTCATCCTGATTTTGCTCGTTGCTTTTTCATTGACAGAAATTCGGGTGCCCGATATACTGGGAAGGCATTCATCCATAATACGTAACACGATGAAGGAATGAAGTACGTCCTGAAGGGACGCCTCCTCAGCGAACAGGCTCCTTGTGCATCCGGCACATGGGTGGAAGAGCCTGGGAGGCCCACGGACCGAAAGCTGATTCCGGAGTGCTTGGCAGCATGCTGCCGCAGCCGACTTGTCCCCGTTAACGGACACGAACGAGGAGATCGTCCGGATCTGGCTTCACGCTGCTTGATGCAGACCAAAGTCACGGGACGATAACCAGGGTGGTACCGCGAGCAATCGTCCCTGAATATTTCAGGGGCGTTTTTTATGTTTTTTAATATTCATAAACGGAGGTCCGAAAACCATGAAAGCTAGTGAAATCCGCTCCAAATGGCTTGAATTTTTCGAGCAAAAAGGTCACCATATCGAACCGAGCGCACCGCTTGTGCCGCACAACGATCCGTCCCTGCTGTGGATCAACGCCGGTATGGCGCCGCTTAAGCCGTACTTCGACGGTCGCGTGAAGCCGGAAAACCCAAGAATCGCAAACTCGCAAAAATGTATTCGTACCAACGATATCGAGAACGTAGGCAAAACGCGTCGTCACCATACTTTTTTCGAAATGCTGGGCAACTTCTCCATCGGCGATTACTTCAAAGAAGAAGCGATCACTTGGGCTTGGGAGTTCCTGACCGGCCCGCAATGGATCGGCTTCGATCCTGAGCGTATCAGCGTAACCGTGTATGCAGAAGACGAAGAAGCGTTCATGCTCTGGAATCAAAAAGTAGGTCTGCCGACCGAGCGTATCATCAGACTGGGCGACGAAAACTTCTGGGATATCGGCGAAGGCCCTTGCGGACCGTGCAGCGAGATCTTTTACGATCGCGGCGACGCTTACGGCGTCTTGGACCCGAATGATCCGGAGATGTATCCGGGCGGCGAAAACGAGCGTTTCCTTGAAGTATGGAACCTCGTATTTTCGCAGTTCAACCATAATAAAGACGGCAGCTATACACCGCTTCCGAACAAGAACATCGATACGGGCGCAGGTCTTGAGCGTCTGACTTCCATTCTGCAAGACGTAAACTCCAACTTCGACACGGATCTGTTCCAGCCGATGATTCAACATACCGCGAAGCTTGCAGGCATCGAATACGGCGTAAGCGAAGAGCATGACGTTGCGCTTAAAGTCATCGCGGACCACGTGCGTACGGTAACGTTCGCCGTAGGCGACGGCGTTCAGCCTTCGAACGAAGGACGCGGGTACGTCATTCGCCGCTTGCTCCGTCGTGCCGTTCGTTACGGACGCGTGATCGGGCTTGACCGTCCGTTCCTGTATGAGTTGGTTCGCACCGTAGGCGAGGTTATGGGCGTGTATTACACGCAAGTCGTGGACAGCCGCGAACTGATCGAACGTGTGATCCGTCTGGAAGAAGAACGTTTCCTGAAGACCTTGTCGGATGGTCTGGCGATTCTGACGGAGACAGCAGAGCGTGCCAAAGCCGTAGGCCAAAACGTGATCGGCGGCGAAGACGCGTTCAAAATGTATGATACGTTCGGTTTCCCGCTCGACCTGACGGAAGACTTCGCGTTGGAGCACGGCATGACCGTGGATCGCGACGGATTCGAGAACGCGATGCAAGAACAGCGTACGCGTGCCCGCGAAGCACACAAAAAAGGCGGCGGCATGAACATCCAGGGCGGCGCTTTGTCCGAATTGGAAGTTGCGAGCGAATTCGTAGGCTATAGCGAGACGTCTGTCGAAGCGAAAATCGTCGCTTTGATCAAAGACGGCGCAATCGCAGAATCCGTAGGCGAAGGCGATTCGGCACTCGTCGTACTGGACAAGACCCCGTTCTACGCGGAAAGCGGCGGTCAGGTTAGCGACGTGGGCACGATCTCTTCCTTTACCGGAACCTTGAATGTCGAAGGTCTGGTCAAAGCACCGGGTGGCCAACATGTGCATCAGGTAACGGTCGAATCCGGCGAGCTGCATGTCGGCGATGAGGTTCGCGCAAGTGTGGAACGCGATTCGCGTGCCGCTATCGAGAAGAACCATACCGCAACGCACCTGCTGCACAAAGCGCTCAAAGAAGTGCTCGGCACGCATGTTAACCAAGCGGGTTCGCTTGTCGAACCGCAGCGTCTGCGCTTCGACTTCTCGCACTTCGGCAGCATTACGCAAGAAGAGCTGGCTGACGTGGAACGTCGCGTGAACGAGCAGATCTGGAAAGGCGTCAACGTACGAATCGAACTCAAAGGCATCGAAGAAGCCAAAGCAATGGGCGCGATGGCTTTGTTCGGCGAAAAATACGGCGATATCGTCCGCGTGGTCGAAATCGGCGATTATAGCCTGGAGCTGTGCGGCGGTTGCCATGTTCGGAATACGAGCGAGATCGGATTGTTCAAGCTTGTCGGCGAAAGCGGCATCGGTTCGGGCGTGCGCCGGATCGAAGCTTTGACGGGCCGCGGCGCGTACTTGTACCTTGACGAGCAGCTTGAGTTGCTGAAGCAATCCGCAGCGACGCTCAAAACGCCGGTTACTGAAGTTCCGAAGCGGATCGAGGGTCTGAACAAGCAGCTTAAGGATGCAGAGCGCGAGATTGAATCGCTTCGCGGCAAGCTGGGCGCGATCGAAGCCGGTCAACTGACGGACAACGTTCGCGAAGTAGGCGGCGTACAGGTCTTGGCTTCGAAAGTATCGGCTTCCGATATGGACGGCCTTCGCTCGTTGGCGGATGAGCTGAAAGTGAAACTGCCTCAAGCCGTATTGGTGCTGGGCGCGCCTTCCGAAGACAAAGTCAACTTTGTCGTTGTCGTTCCAAAAGAGCTGACGGCTCGCGGCTTGAATGCCGGCAAGCTGGTTAAGGAAGCCGCGACCGTATGCGGCGGCGGGGGCGGCGGCCGTCCTGATATGGCGCAAGCTGGCGGCAAGGACGCATCGAAGCTGCAAGAAGCGCTCGATAAGGCTGTATCCGTTCTTGAACAATCGCTGAACGCTTGATTCTTGACCTTCGTCTTCGCCCGATTCCCCGTTTCTTGATCGGGGGAAAGTGTGATATGATAAATAAGATTCAACAATTAAGGCGTCAAGGCGCGCCGCGTGCACGCGGACGCTTTGCGAAGCGAGGTGTAATCCTTATGGATTCCATGGACAAAACTGTAAAGTTCAACGTACAAGGCGATGAAGAAACTTCCGCAGAGGAGATCTTGCTTACCGTGTACGACGCGCTTGTGGAGAAAGAGTACAATCCAATTAATCAGATTGTAGGCTACTTATTGTCCGGCGATCCGGCTTACATCCCGAGACATAACAACGCGCGAAGCCTGATCCGCAAGAAGGAGCGCGACGAGTTGATCGAAGAGCTGGTCCGTTCTTATTTGTCCAAGCTTCGATAGGAGATAGGTATCATGAAATTGCTGGGTCTCGATTACGGGGATCGCCGAATCGGCGTCGCGGTCAGCGACGCCTTCGGCTGGACTGCGCAAGGCATTGAAGTCATCCAGCGTCGCGAAGACGGTTCGCATTTGCAGCGGATCGTCGAGCTTGCGAAGCTGAATGAAGCCGAAGAGGTCGTTGTCGGTCTTCCGAAAAACATGAACGGCACGATCGGTCCGCGCGGCGAACTGTGCATCGAGTTCGCCGAGTCGCTGCGGGAATTGCTGGGTCTGCCTGTTCACCTCTGGGATGAACGTCTGACAACAGTATCCGCCGAGCGAACGCTGCTCGAAGCTGATGTCAGCCGCAAAAAGCGCAAACAGGTCGTCGATAAGATCGCGGCGGGTCTGATCTTGCAAAATTATCTCGATTCCAAATCAAAACGGTGAAAGGGTGACGGGCATGGCAAACGATTCCAATCTCGTAGGCGAAGAGCCGGAAATTATTTATATCCCTGATGAAGAAGGTCAGGAAGAAGGCTTTGAAGTCATCATGAAATTTGAAGTGGATGGCTCTGACAGCAAGTATATGATGGTTGTCCCGCTGGATTCGGATAACGAAGAAGCCGACGAAGTCTATGCGTTCCGCTATGAGGAAGACGACGATGATTTGAAGCTCTATGTAATTGAAGACGAAGCCGAATGGCAGATCGTCGAAGAGACTTTCAACACACTTGTTGCCGAATTGGACGGGGAGGAATAAAAGCTATGACTGAATTTTCCGCAAGTCAAGTCGTATACACGAACAAGTTGGAGAAGGTATACGGATTGGATGTCGAACTGATCGACGAGAATGCCGAATCGGTGACGTACCGAATCTTAAAAGAGTTCGAAGTGGGCGGCGGCGCTTATGCAGTTTTGCAAAACGAGAACGCCGGAGCCGATGACGATGTGCAGATTCTCAAGATCGAAACTTCCCCGGAAGGCGAAGTTCAATTGACGACGATCGACGACGATGACGAGTGGGAAAATGTAGCCGAGCTGTTCGACGAACTCACTTTCCCGGAAGAAATCTAAGGGAATCGGTAAAGCAAGCGGACCCGGTAAGCCTGGTCCGTTTTGCCATGCGCAAAAAAAACGTTGAAGGGCGGAGCAGTCCGCCCTTTTTACTCGATTTTCCATACTGGAAGCCTGAAAAGGATGTGCGCTGTAGTGACGAAAACGAAAAAGAGATCAAAAGCTCCGCTTGCTTTTTTCCTGATTATCTTGCTGCTCATCGCATCGATCGGGACCTTTGTCTACGTCTCGATGCGTCCGGTTCCGGCTTCGGATCAAGCGGTCACTTTTGAAATCACGGAAGGTACCGGTACCGCCGGGATAGCCGACCGCTTGCAGGAAGAAGGGTTGATTCGAAGCGCTCTTCTGTACAAAATTTATTTAAGGATCGAGAATCAAGGAAGTTCGTTTAAGGCGGGGACGCACGAATTGTTTCCGGGTGACGATTATGCGTCGATCACCGCGGCTTTGAACGCAAAAGCGGGCGTGACACCGGGGGAGCAAACAGATACGGTCAAAGTGACGATTCCCGAAGGTTTTACGATCAAACAGATCGCAGATCGGCTTAGCGAAGCCGGAGGCTGGGATGCGAAAACGATTCGCCAGCTGACTCGCGAACCGGAGAAGTTTGCGGATGATCTGCCTGCGGGCGTTCCGGATAACGAAGGACTTCAGTATGCGCTGGAAGGCTATTTGTTCCCGGATACGTATGAATTTAGTACAACTGCCACCGAAGAAGACGTCGTTCGTCGATTGGTGCAGGAAACCGGCAAGAAGCTGCAATCGATTCCCGACTTTGACAAGTTACTCAAAGAGCGCGGGCTGACGGTGCATGAGCTTTTAACCGTGGCTTCGCTGGTTGAGCGAGAAGCTGTCGTCGATACGGAACGCCCGCTGATCGCGGGAGTCATCTACAACCGGTTGAACGACCCGATGAAGCTTCAGATCGATGCCACTGTCCAGTACGCATTGGGTGAGCAGAAGGAACGGTTGCTGTACTCGGATTTGGAGATCGACAGTCCCTACAACACGTACAAAAACGAAGGACTTCCGCCCGGACCGATCGCTTCGCCGAGCTTGAAATCGATCGAAGCAGCGCTTCAGCCTGAAGCCTCCGATTATTTCTTTTACGTAACGAAAAAAGACGGCTCGGGTGAGCATTTATTTGCGAAGACGTTTGCCGAACATGAACAAAATATTGAAGAAAGCAACGCCGGCAGCAACTGATTATTGCAATAAGGAATAAAGAAGGGGGTGGCCGTTTTGGGATACAGACCCGAATTGTTGGCAACTTGCGGCACACTGGATGAATTGAAAGCACTGGCGGAAGCCGGTTGCGATGCTTTTTTATTGGGGGAAGAAAAGTTCGGCATGCGTCTGCCGGGCGAGTTTACGCCGGAGACGATCGCGGAGGCGGTTGCTTTCGCACATCCGAAAGGAATCAAGATCTATGTTTGCGTCAACAACTTGATGGATAACGATACGCTGCCCGCCCTGCCCGGCTATTTGGAGAAAATGGGTGAGATCGGCGTCGACGGCATCGAATTCGGCGATCCTTCCGTGTTGATGCAGGCACGCAAACTGCTGCCGAATATGCCGCTGCATTGGAATGCGGAGATGACGTCGACGAACCACGGTACATCCAACTATTGGGGACGCCGTGGCGCGACAAGAGTCGTTTTGGCCCGCGAGCTGAATATGGACGAAGTGACGGGCATGATGCCGCATCTGGAAGTGGAAGCGCAGGTACAGGTGCACGGCATGACGAACATCTACCATTCCAAGCGCAGTCTGGTGCATAGCTATATGGCGAATCAGGGACGGCCGGTGGAAGACGACAATGTCGGACTGAATCGTGGACTTTACCTGATCGAAGCGGAGCGTCGCGACGAATTGTTCCCGATTTACGAGGATTCCAACGGTACGCATATTATGAGTTCCGGCGATATCTGTATTCTGGAAGACCTGCATCTGTTGATGGAGGCCGGCGTGCAGAGCTTCAAGATCGAAGGAATTCTGAAAAATACAGCTTATAATGTGGCAGCCGCGCGTGCGTATCGCAAAGCGATCGAGGCTTTCGTGACCGATCCGGAAGGCTATGCGTTCGATGAAGCCTGGCTGGACGAGATTCGCGATTTGCAGGACCACCGCCGCGAACTGTCATTCGGATTTTTCTACAAAGAACAGGTTTATTGAGAAAGGAAAGGGGATTGCATCGTGGAAATGACACAAACGCCGGTTCAATCGAAGCCGCAGCATAAAGGGAAACGTTATCGTCTGGACAAGCCCGAACTGTTGGCGCCGGCCGGCAATCTGGAGAAGCTGAAATTTGCTGTGCACTATGGTGCGGACGCCGTTTATATCGGGGGACAGGCTTATGGCTTGCGATCGAACGCGGACAACTTCAGTTTCGAGGAAATGAAGGAAGGCGTAGAGTTCGCGAACAAATACGGAGCCAAAGTATTCGTCGCGACCAACATTTATACGCATGAAGAAGATCTGGACGGAATCGCCGAGTATCTTCGCAACTTGCAGGATGCAGGGATTGCCGCAATCATCACAGCCGATCCAATCATCGTGGAGACGGCCAAAACGGCGGCTCCGCTGATCGAAGTCCATTTGAGCACCCAGCAGTCGACGCTCAACTGGCAAGCCGTGCAATTTTGGAAAGAAGAAGGACTGCCGCGTGTCGTGCTGGGGCGCGAGACCAGTCTGGAAGAGATCGCCGAGATCAAAAAGAACGTCGATATCGAGATCGAATCGTTCGTGCACGGCGCGATGTGCTCATCGTATTCGGGCCGCTGCGTGCTGTCGAACCATTTCACGGACCGCGATTCCAACCGGGGCGGCTGCTGCCAATCCTGCCGTTGGAAATACGATCTGTTCGAAAACTCTTCTCCGGAAGGCGAATGGGTATCCGAAGAACAGCAGTTGGAAACGGAAAGCAATCCTTTGTTCCTGGCGGAAGACAATGCGTTCACGATGGGTTCGAAAGACTTGTGCATGCTCGGTTCTATCCCTGATCTGATCGAAGTCGGCATCGACAGCTTCAAGGTCGAGGGTCGCATGAAGTCGATCCATTATGTGGCGACCGTGGTCAACGTGTATCGCCAGGCGATCGATTCTTATATGGCTGATCCCGACAACTACGCGCTGAAGCCGGAATGGATGGAAGAGCTGAACAAAGCCGCGAACCGTCCGCTCAACACAGGCTTCTTTTACGATACGCCGGATCACGAAGATCATATCTACGAGCCGGAGGAAAAAGCAGTGCCGTATGACTTTGCGGGACTGGTGCTTGATTACGATGCAGAGACCGAAATGGCGACGATTCAACAGCGCAACCATTTCAAACCGGGAACGGAAATCGAATTTTTCGGTCCGAACGGTACGTTTTTTAAACAGACCGTCGGAACGATCTGGGACGAAGAAGGCAATGAACTGGATGCCGCTCGCCACCCTATGCAGCGAATCACATTGAAAGTCGATCAGCCTCTTCGCTATTTCGATATGATGCGTAAAAAGAATGTAAAAAAATAGAAGTTTGAAAGACTTCGGTCATGGTTCTTTAGAACTCCTTTCAAAACCCTTCATATCCTTGACGGATCTGGAGGGTTTTCGCTTTTTATTAACTTTTTTTAAAAAAATGCTGATTTCCCTTTGCATTTTGCTTGCTTCTGTCGATAATAAAGATATCCAGCATTTTGTAATCCGGGACTTTTTTACGATGAAAGTAGATACATAGATAAGCGAGAGAACGCTTTCTCAATTTCCGGTGTTACAACGCTGATTCTAATGACTGGCGGGTGGGGACATGGGTATGATGAAGAAACAGGGCGAGCACAATGGGGAAAATCCGATACTCGAGCCGGATGGCAGCAAGATCGAAGGAAAAGGGAAGCCTTCGCTGAAACTGCTGAAAAAAGATAAGGGTCCGAAAAAAGTACGCGAAAAAAAGAAAACGCTACCGAAAACGCTACCGTCGGACTTAGAAGATAGTTCTAATGGCACTGTGCAAAATGATAACGCTTTAAAAAAGAAAGGGTTTAGTGCTTTTAGTTCTTTCGGTAAGAAAAAAGGGTTTAAGCCAACAAAATCAAAACGTTTCACTCAAAACCTGGGAACAACGGTATTTGATTTTGTAAAAAACTGGCGTGCGCTTGATCCAAGCAAATCGGTCGGTATCCGATTGTTCTTTATTTTCCTTGCAAGCATGGTCGTGTTCGTATCTTCGCTGGGTATCATGTCTTATGTAAAAGCACGCGATACGATCAAAGATAACGCAGCCTCCGCGAACGAACAAACGGTTATTCAAACGTCGCAGAAGCTCGATATCATTTTGCAGCGCTATATGGACTCGTCGACGCAAATCTTTTTCAATCCGGAAATTCAAGACGCAATTAATAATTTACAACGATCGGCAACCGATTTTGACCGTTTCCAGGCTATTCGCGAAATCAATGAGTCGCTGAGCAACCAGGTCAACGTTACAACGGGCCTGCAAGCGATCTATTTCTTGCCGACGGATGAGACTTCGACCGAATTCTTCACGGCGGGCAATCAGTTGCCGACTCCGGAAGAGATTCGCGGCACGACTTGGTATGCGGATCTGACGGGCGGAAAAAACAATGTGTTATGGCTGCCGACGGACGCAACTCGCGGAAGCTATACATTGGCTCGTTTGATGTCCACGACAAATGGTAGCGGTGCTAAATTCATTATCGGCTTGCAGCTTGACGTCAAGACGCTGGAAGACCAGTTGGCATCTGTAAACTTCGGCGAAGGCAGCCATATCGAACTGTTGTCCGCTGATGGCACAAACGTGGCTTCGGACGTCAAAGGCTCGGCAGGACAACCAACCACTTACGTATTCGGGCAAGACGAGCTGGGGGCAAACGGCAAATTTGAAGCCAAGCAGTTTGGGACTACGGTATTGGCTGCTTATAACACGATGGAAAGCTCCGGTTGGAAATTGATCGGTACGGTTCCTGTTGAAGTGCTGATGGAAGGTGCATCCGGCATCCTGACTCTGATTGTGATCTTCGTATTGGTGGCTATCATCGTCGCTGTTGTCATCGGGATTTGGATGGTACGCATGATCGGTCGTCCATTGGGCCACTTGAAAGGCCTGATGCAAGAAGGGGCGACAGGTAACCTGAGCGTACGCACGGATTATCGTTCCAGAGATGAAATCGGCGAGCTGTCCAGTGCGTTTAACCGCATGATGGACCGCATTACCGATCTGATCCGCCAAACGACAGATACGGCGCAACAGGTGCTGGATACCGCGGGCGAGTTGGAGCAAGCTTCGAAACAGACGGCAAGCTCCGCACGGGAGATCGCTATTGCTACGGAAGAAATCGCAAACGGTGCATCCAGCCTGGCTCAAGAAGCAGAGAAAAGCACCGAATTGACAGAACGTATTGGCGAACGGATGGAAAACGTCGTTTCGGCCAACCGCGAAATGGACGTTTCTGCCCGCGAAGTTCAAACGGCGAGCCGTCAAGGTACGGAGCATCTCGATAAATTGTTGACTCAAACGGGCAGCACGGAAGATATGGTTCGCTCGCTGGTCACAAGAGTCGATGCGTTGAAAGAAAGCACGGCTTCGGTCATGAAGGTACTCGATGTGATGCAAAATATTACGAAGCAAACGAATATTCTCTCGCTGAACGCCACGATCGAAGCAGCGCGTGCAGGCGTAGCCGGACAAGGCTTCATGGTCGTAGCCGGAGAAATCCGCCAGTTGGCAAGCCGTTCGCGCGAATCGATCGATATGGTCGGCGAGATTACGGATAACATCCAATCGGAAATGGACGAGACCGTACGCACGCTCTCGGCGGTGTATCCGATGTTCCAGGAACAGGTCCAATCCGTGAAGCAGACGACAGGCATCTTCGATTCCGTGCAGGCGCAGATGGAATTGTTCTCCGGCAAGCTGGACGGCGTAACCGCTTCGATCGGCGAACTGGGCAGCGCGCAGAAGACGATGGCCGAAGCAATGACCAGCGTTAGCGCAGTCGCGGAACAATCTTCGGCAACGTCGCAGGAAGTGGCATCGCTAAGCAGCGAACAACAGAACGTCGGCGTGAGACTCGTTGAGTTGTCAGCGAAGCTGAGCAATGCGTCGAACGAACTGAAAGATTCGATCTCGAAATTCACAGTGTAAGGGTGGGGGAAGTACGTGGGGCTGCAAAAGAGTTCGTTACGGTCGCTTGTTGCAGTCGGGAAAATGGATTGGATTTTAATAAGGAATTTTCCCGACTGCAAAGGCGAACGCTATCGCTCCTTCACTGAACTCTTTCTCCGCCCCTGCGACTTTTGGCAGTGGGAGTAGGGTAAGGCCAAAACAAAGACAAGATCAAGCAAGCTAAAAGAAACTGCTTCAGCAGCCGAGGGGATCGGCGTTGGGGCAGTTTTTTTATGTGTGAAAATTTGATGGTGGAGGGGAAGGTAGAGAATCGAGCAAGGAAAGAGGGGAGTGAAGAAGAGTAAAGTGAATAGGAACAGGAACGGAGCGCAAAGAGGAGGAGGTAAAAATAAGTGCGGATATACACTTAATTTCTGCATATTTAGGTATTTTAAGAAAATAAGTGCTGAGGTGCAATTAATGTTGTGGTTGCATGCGTCCGGAGTCTGTTTTTGAAGAAATAATTGTATATGAGCACTTATTTTCTGATTTAAGCCTGGATAGAGAAAATTAATTGCAGTTTAGCACTTATTTTAGTGAAGAGTAGAGAGATGAGTACAAGAAGAAGGAGCGAAATGCGGATAGCCTGAATCGTTCAGAGTCATGAAAAAAACGGTTCGAAGCCTCATTAAGCTTCGAGCCGTTTTCGTAACGATGCAAGGCTTTGATTTGAACCATTTGGTTTGGATGCTTCGGAGAAGAGAAAGCTGTAGCATCCGTTTACGATCTGGCGACCCAAAACCTTGGAAATTACAATAGCTGCGGTCACGGCGTTTTAAGCTTTGGCGGCAGCCAGTCCTTCGGAGACGCGGCGGCCGTAGTCGGCGTCGGCTTGCGTGAAGTGGTCGATCATGCGCTCCTGAATATCCGGTTTGCATTGCGACAAAGCGCCGATCAGGTTATTGACCAGTTCGTCGCGTTCCCAGTCTTCGAACGAGCGGTACGTGTCGCCGGCTTGGCCGAAGTTGTTCGGACGGTCGATCGGGGCGCGGACCAGTTTGGCATGGTATTCCGGTTCATGATCCTTGCCCGGTTTGGGAGCTTCGTGCAAGCCGCCCATCGACGAAGGTTCATAGTTGACGTGCGGATTCTGGCCGGGCGCGCGATCGACTTTGTATTGCATTTGACCGCCACTTTGATTGGTGGCGACATGCGTTTTCGGCGCGTTGATCGGAAGCTGCAAATAGTTGGCTCCGACGCGGTGACGCTGGGTGTCGGAGTAGGAGAAGGTACGTCCTTGCAGCATTTTATCGTCGGAGAAGTCCAGGCCGTCGACCAGCACGCCGGTGCCGAACGCGGCTTGCTCGACTTCGGTAAAGTAATCTTCCGGATTCCGGTTCAGCGTCATTTTGCCGACCGGAAGGAAAGGAAACTGTTCTGGCGGCCACAGCTTCGTATCGTCCAACGGATCGAAATCCAGTTCCGGATGCTCATGGTCTTCCATGATCTGCACGCAAAGTTCCCATTCGGGATAATCGCCTTTTTCGATCGCCGCGTACAGGTCGAGCGTCGCGTGATTGAATTCGGTCGATTGGATCGAATTGGCTTCCTGCTGGGTCAGGTTTTTGACTCCCTGATGCAGCGGTTCCCAATGATATTTGACCAATACAGCTTCGCCTTCGGTGTTGACCCATTTATACGTATTGACGCCCGAGCCTTGCATTTGCCGATAGTTGGCGGGAATGCCCCACGGCGAGAAAAGGAACGTCACCATATGCGTCGCCTCCGGGCTGAGCGAGACGAAGTCGAAAAATCGTTCCATGCTCTGCACGTTGGTGATCGGGTCCGGCTTAAACGCATGAACCATATCGGGGAACTTCAGCGGATCGCGAATAAAGAACACTTTGAGATTGTTGCCGACCAAATCCCAGTTGCCGTCTTCCGTATAAAATTTGGTGGCGAACCCGCGCGGATCTCTCAGCGTTTCCGGGGAATGGCCGCCGTGAATAACGCTGGAAAAACGGACGAATACCGGCGTTTCTTTCCCCTTTTCCTGGAACAGCTTGGCGCGGGTGTATTTCGATACCGGTTCGTCGCCTGCTGTCCCGTAAGCGGTAAAGACGCCGTGCGCTCCCGCTCCGCGCGCATGGACGACGCGTTCCGGAATCCGTTCGCGGTCGAAGTGGGTAATCTTTTCAAGAAACTGATAGTTTTCAAGCGTCGTCGGTCCTCGGCTGCCTACCGTGCGTACGTTTTGGTTGTCCCGAACGGGATGGCCCTGCCGGGTGGTCAAAGTCTTGTTATCGTCTTGTTGCTGCTCGCTGCCGTTTTGCGGTTTCTTTTCGTCGCTCATGTGAAGTCCCCTTTCCTTCGCTTCGGATGGTGGAGTTACCTTACATAAAATGGGCATACGTCAATCCTATACCCGGAGCGCACATCGTTAAAACGTTAACCAAACGTCCTTCATCGAACTTTCATTCGGACTTTAAATGTTATTCGGAAAATGAAAAAAGACGCTCCTATCCAGGAAACGTCTGCGTACATCTATTTAGTCGGGTTCGTTCGAGTCTGGATGGGAGGCCGGAAAGTTTCCGCTTGGTGCGGCAGGTGGTGGATCTGACGGTGGATGAGGTGTCGGTTGCGCGCCGGAAGGGCTGAGCGGATGCACGGCAAACTCTTCCTGCGGCATACGAATCCAGCGTTGCAGATATCCTGCCTGAAGCAGTTCCTTGATCAAGATCAATAGGATCGGCGCCAGAATCAACCCGGCCATGCCAAACAATGAAGTAGAAACCAGAACGAAGGAAAGCATCAGATAAGCGGAAGAGATTCCGATTGAGTTGCCCGCAATTTTGGGTTCGAGCAGTTGGCGCGTCAGCATAACGACTGCAAGCAGAACAATGAGTCCGATTGCGAGGCCGGTATTGCCCACGATGAACAGGTAGATGACCCAAGGAATGAAGATCGCGGGTACGCCGAGCAGCGGCAAAATATCGAATAAGGCAGAGACAATCGCAATCGCGAACGCATTATCCACACGCAGAATCAATAGCCCCGCATAAACGATAGCAAACGTGATGAAGACCAGAATCGCCTGCGCTTTCAGATAAGAGCCGATCGAACGGAACACATGATCTTTTAAAAACTGGTAAGCCTGCTTGAACGTATTCGGCGTTTTGTCGTTAGCAACCTTTTTCCACCAAACGATCTCCGAACTAAGAAAGAAAGCCAGAATGATCGAGATCGTAAAGCTGACAATAAAGCTGGAAAAGGAAGTCAGGAAGGCGAGCACGTGCGAGAATGCAAACTTTAGCCAACCCGCCAATTGATCCGTGAACAAAGCAAAGTATTCATTGGCTTTTTCCACGGTTCCGGCCGGAAGAGCATTCAGCTCGCTATGTAAAAATTCGGTCAGATTCGCAAATTGAACCTGAATGATCGCGGTATACTCCGGCAAGTTGTCGGCGAGTCGCGCAATCTGTGAAACGAAAATCAAGCCTGCGCCGAACAAAGCCCCCAGAATGACCGAGACGAAAAGAAGTACCGAGATCGCGGAGGCCAAAGGCTTGGGTAGTTTTCTTCGATGCAAAAAGCGGGCAAACGGTTCGATGATCAAAAAAACGACAATAGATAAAAAGACAGGTGCCGCAATGCTGTACAGCCAGCTGAATGCCAACATGACCAGGTAAATCGTGAGCACGATCAGGGCAATATCAAAAGCCGTGCGCCAGTATTTTCGGTACAACGATATCATGAACAGGCTCCTTTGCAAGAGATGTCAGACCGTGAAAGTCCGTACTTTTGGATTGATTCCATTAATTCCTATGATAAAATAAAGTGATGACGGCGAGCAATAGAATGTCCAAAAACTCTTGTTCGAACTTCAAAATAGAGAAACGGAGAGCGGAAATGGAAACGACCTTGCTGATATGGCTTTTTTACTTATCCTCTTTTTACGCATTCATTCCGGGGTTAATCAGCCGGATTTTCGGATTCCGTGCTTTCCGCAAGGGGACGAGTGAAAATGAGTTCGCCCTGACCTTTGACGACGGGCCGGACCCTCGGTATACGGCGCAGCTGCTCGACATGTTGAAGCGTTACGAGGCCAAAGCGACGTTTTTTGTCGTGGGCTCGCACGCTGTTCAACATCCCGAGTTGCTGAAACGGATGCAGGCTGAAGGCCATAGCATCGGGATTCATAACTACGTACACCGTGCGAACTGGTTGATGTGGCCCGGGTCGGTACGCAAGCAGGTGAATCGCACCAACGAAGTGATCGAGCGCGTAACCGGACAACGCTCCGTTTATTATCGCCCCCCCTGGGGAATCGTCAATCTGTTCGACTTGGTAGGCCGGCATGAATTGAAGCTGATTCTCTGGTCCGGCATTTTCGGCGATTGGCGCAAGCGACTGGGAGAAGACCGTTTGCTAAAACGGATGCGTCGAAAAATGCGTGGCGGCGAGGTGCTCGTGCTGCATGACTGCGGAGCGACGCTCGGTGCCAACGACGAAGCGCCGGAAAACATGCTTCGGGCGCTCGAACGCTTCCTGAAGGAAGCCTATGCCAAAGGACTGCGTAGCGTAACCGTCGAGCAACTGATGGCCGCCACGCACAAAGCACATCAAGCGGAGCAGAAGGCAAAGGGCCGAAAGCTGTCGCCAGCGAAGCGTCTGCTGGTCGGTGGGTGGTTGTTATACGAAAAAGCATTCAAATGGGCTTTCCGGCTTCAGGAAGCGGAAGGAGCTCCGTTTTTCCACTTCCGCCAAACGAAATATTCGGGTCAAACCTTGCAGCTTGCAGACGGTAAGCATTTAGAAAAAGGCGATTCTATTTTGGAACTGCATTTCGACAACAAAATGCTATTTGACTTCAGCAGCCGCTCCCGCTCCGCGATGCAAACCGCCATTTTGATGGTCCGCGAGACCGAACGCAGCTTGCCCAAAATCGCCGAACACGTTCGCCGCGATCCCAAGCTGCGCGAAGCCAAAGGCTTATACGGCGTGAGCATGATCAACCGCGGTCCCGAACAATTCGGCTTCCAGGTGCTTGATTTGCCGGAAAGTTTGTTCGCCAAAACGACGCGAGTGTATCTCAAAATCCTGCTCGGCGTCCTGCATCCTTCCGGCGCATCGCGTCTGGGTGAACAATCCCAACTGCTCGTTCCCAAAATCATGCTGATGCCAATGGATGTCCTGCTCACTCGCGATTTCAAAAATCACAAACGCGAAAACCGCAGACGCAAACCAGCAGACGAGCCTGCCCATGCGGATCTTGAGCACTCCGGCGAAAAAGCTGCCACAGACAACATCCCCGCCGAAACCCAACCGGCAAGTGCCATTACGTGAAAAGACCTAGTAGCTTGTCTCGAATTAATGTAGGGTTACACTTTCCTGTAATCAAAGATAGATACTCCTTTATTTCTTCCCTTACACCTCCTCAACAAAAAGCCCGGAGCCTTCGCTCTCCGGGCTTTTCGCGTTGAGAAAATCTTTCCGCTACGAGCGCCAGGCGGAGGGAGAAATTCAGTGAAAAACGCCTTTGAGCTTGGAAAACAACCTATTTAAATTTCAATCCAGTTTTCCAAGCGAGACAGCGTTTTGTAAAGCATTTCGAAGAAATGCACTTCGGAAGCATACGCTGGCAATTTATCCCGCAGCCCTCCACTCCCAGCACAAATAATTTCCCAACAAAAAAAGCCCGGAAACGTAAGTCTCCGGGCTTTGCCTAAATTAAATTTTCATGATCCCGCCCATGCTCGCGTTGGTCACGAGCTTGGAGTAACGAGCCAGGTAGCCGGTTTTAACTTTCGGCTCGAAGCCTTTCCAGTTCGCACGGCGAGCATCGAACTCTTCGTCGCTGATCTCCAGTTGGATCGTGCGTTTGTTCAGATCCAGCTCGATGAAGTCTCCGTCTTCCACGAATGCGATCGGTCCGCCTTCCGCCGCTTCCGGCGAAATATGGCCGATACTGATACCGCGGGATGCGCCCGAGAAGCGTCCGTCCGTGATCAGGCCGACTTTGGCGCCCAGGCCCATACCGACGATTTGCGAAGTCGGAGCCAGCATTTCCGGCATGCCGGGTCCGCCTTTAGGTCCTTCATAGCGGATAACGACGACATGGCCTTCTTTGATCTGGCCTTTCGCGATACCTTCCAGCGCGTCTTCTTGGGAATCGAAGCAGATGGCCGGGCCTCTGTGATAACCGCCAACCGAAGCGTCAACCGCGCCGACCTTGATGATCGCGCCTTCCGGAGCCAGGTTGCCGAACAGAACAGCCAGGCCGCCGCGTTCGGAGTGCGGATTATCGATTTTGTGGATAACTTCGGTATTTTGGATTTCTTGTCCTTCCACGTTCTCGCGGATCGTTTTGCCTGTTACCGTGATGCGGTCTGCATGCAGTGCGCCCGGTTTCTTGAGCAGTTCGTTCAATACCGCGCTTACGCCGCCCGCATTGTGCACATCTTCGATATGCCAGTCGGATGCCGGAGCGAGCTTCGCCAAGTGAGGAACGCGGTTCGCCACTTCGTTGATACGCTCGATCGGGTACTCGATGCCCGCTTCTTGAGCCAAGGCCAGAGTATGGAGAACCGTGTTGGTCGATCCGCCCATCGCCATATCCAGTGCGAAGGCATTGTCGATGGCTTCTACCGTTACGATATCGCGCGGTTTCAGATCCAGCTTGATCAGCTCCATCAGCTGCGTAGCGGATTGGCGAACGAATTCGCGGCGTTCCGGAGCAACAGCAAGAATCGTGCCGTTACCTGGCATAGCCAGACCCAGAGCTTCGGCCAGACAGTTCATCGAGTTTGCCGTGAACATGCCCGAACATGATCCGCAGGTCGGACAGCCGTATTGTTCAAGTTCGAGCAGCGTTTGGTCGTCGATCTTGCCGACCTGGTGAGCGCCTACGCCTTCGAATACCGAAGTCAGCGAGATCGAGCGGCCATTTTTGTCTTTACCGGCTTTCATGGGTCCGCCGCTGACAAAAAGCGTCGGAATGTTGACGCGCAGAGCGCCCATCAGCATGCCTGGCGTGATCTTGTCGCAGTTCGGAATGCAGACCATGCCGTCGAACCAGTGCGCGGAGACAACCGTTTCTACCGAATCGGCGATGATTTCGCGGCTTGGCAGGGAATAGCGCATGCCGATATGCCCCATGGCGATCCCGTCGTCGACCCCGATCGTGTTAAACTCGAACGGTACGCCGCCAGCTTCGCGGATCGCGTCTTTTACGATCTTGCCGAACTCTTGCAGATGCACGTGACCCGGTACGATATCGATATAAGAGTTGCAGACCGCGATAAACGGTTTGCCGAAATCTTCTTCTTTAACTCCGGCTGCACGCAGAAGACTGCGGTGCGGTGCGCGGTCGAATCCTTTTTTGATCATGTCGGAACGCATTTTTTTCGGTGCCATGATGAACTTTCCTCCCAGAACGATATATTAAAATGACTGCTTTAGCGCGGTTAACGAGCAAAGCAAGGACAGAAAACACATCCCGAAATAAAGGGGTAAGCGAACCGAGCAGCACAAAGTTGCGTCAATCGCGGCAGCCGCTATTTCGGGACAGAGCAAACAAAAGATTAAGCTAAATTTTCTAAACAGTCTAACACATGCCGTTACTTTTTTCTAGTATATTGTCAACGCAAAAAAGGCACGTCCAAACGCAAAAACCGAATCGGCATGATCGGTTCTTGCGTTTGGCGCGCGCGAGGGAAATAAACGTAGGTTCGGTGGCCTGCCCATAATCGAGATTACTTCTGGCCGCCTTTGCGTCCGATTTCCCGGTAAAAGTCCTTGTCGTGAGAATTGGAAGTTGCTTCTCCGCCCTTGCGTCCGATTTCTTGGTAAAATTCCCGGCTGTGCGATTTTGCCGTAGCTTTGCCGCCTTTGCGTCCGATATCCTGGTAGAATTCCCGGCTGTGCTTTTTCGCCGTAGCTTCTCCGCCCAGGCGACCGGCTTCTTCGCGACTCATTTTCTTGTTGCCCGACTGACTGTTTGCCATCTCAATCACTCCTCAGTAGTTGTTATTGCCGCGTGCACCAACTATTTACCACCGCTTTTTTAGGATGAAACGCCGAGCAAGCTCAAAAAAGCCCTACTTACCCAGGTTTTCTTTCCAAATCCTTGCAGTAGTGCGGGTTGGCGAGCAATTGCAATTTTTTTCGATTTTTCTTTGTTTTTTTGGATCGGGATCGAAAAGAAGCCGGAATAAGCGAAAAAAGCTTTTTTCGTGTCAGCTAAAGTTCTTCGAATAGTTAAAGCCTTGCTACGATAAAATGAACGTTCTTATCGGTTTATTTTCGTTTTTTTCATTGACACCGGAAAACGGCATGGCGCACAATGAAAGCGAGTACATAGCGGCGCGTGAGGGATATAACAAATTGCCGGGCGTAATCGCCGTACACGGCCGGAATCGGAGAGGAATGAGAACGTTAATGAAGAAGATTAAAGTGCTGCAACGTATTCTGGACTGTGGCGTGGTCGCGGTTCTGCGGGGGGATTCTCCGGAACAAGTGGTGGAAATGGCCGAACAGGCGATTGCAGGCGGCGTGAAGATTATCGAAGTCACCATGACCGTGCCTAATGCGCTGCAAGCCATCGAGCGTCTGAGCCGGGTCTATAACCCCGAAGCGCCTGAAGATTCTGACCGTTTTGCGGTTATCGGCGCAGGAACGGTGCTTGAGCCGGTGACGGCGCGTATGGCGATTATGGCAGGGTCGCAGTTCGTTGTTTCACCCGCGTTGAACGAAGACACGATCAAAATGTGTAATCTGTATCGCGTTCCGGTGATGCCGGGTATCGTGACGATCTCTGATCTATTAAAAGGATTGGAATTGGGCGCAGACGTCATGAAACTTTTCCCGGGAAATATGTTCGAACCTTCGATTATCAAAACGCTCAAAGGACCTGTACCCCAAGCGAATTTGATGCCGACAGGCGGCGTATCCGTAGGCAACCTGGCCGACTGGATCGCGGGAGGAGCCGTAGCGGTCGGAATCGGCTCCGATCTGACCAGCGAAGCGTTGAAAACGGGAGATATGACGAAGATTCGGGAAAAAGCGGCGCAGTACGCGGAAGCCTATCGTCAAGCCAAAAACAACTGAAAAAGAGCCGGAAGCCCGTGTCCATTCCTTTAACCGGAGACGCGGGCTTCTTTCTGATATGTAAAAAAATACTAGATTGCCTTTGCCGGACTCGTCATGTTTCTTTATAATGGGACGGGGAAACTTATTGGACGCAAGGAGGAAGTTGTCATGTTAACAGGATCAAAAGCGCCGATTCAGCCATTCAATAGTGGAAAACGAAGAGGCAGACCAAACAAGACCGGAAGGACGCCGCGCCGCAAGGGACGCCTGGTCCTGACGATTGCGTTGGTGGTGGTGCTCGTATTGATTGCGGCTGCCGTTGTGTATGTGAGCACGCCGTATAAGCCATCCGAAGAAGCGCTTGCTGCTTTGAAAAGCGATGATATCGTAACGGTGTCGCAAACGGATGATTGGATCGAATTCGAACCCACGATCGGGTCGGATAGTACGCTGGCGGTGAAGCAGCCTGGTGTTATTTTTTATCCCGGAGGACGGGTAAAGCCGGAAGTGTATGCTCCGTTTGCACGTGACCTGGCAGCAACCGGGCGGCATGTGGTGGTTGTGAAGATGCCTTTTAACTTTGCTTTCCTGGGACAAAACGAAGCCGAAAAAGTACAAGACAAATATCCGGATGAGACGTTCGCGATCGGCGGGCATTCGCTTGGCGGACCTTTTGCGGCACGTTATGCAGCCGAACATACAGATCGGATCGCGGGTATTTTCTTCCTCGCTTCTTATGCGGAAGGGAAAGGCGATTTGAGCAAAACGCAAATGCCTTCCCTGTCGATCACGGCTTCGGAAGACCAAGTATTGAATCGGGAAAGTTACGAGGAAGGCCGCAGTTATCTGCCCGAAAATGCGCAGTATGAAGTCATCGAAGGAGGAAACCATGGGCATTTCGGCAGTTACGGCGAGCAGAGCCGAGACGGCAAAGCCTCGATTTCCGAAGCAGAGCAGCGTGAGCAAACGGTAACTCTAATCTCAACCTGGCTGGATGCGATTTCTGCGGAAGCCGGGCAATAATAGCGCAAAGAGTCGAATCGAAGGATCGGCCGCGCAGAATCAGCAAAGTGCTTGCGGCGTTTCGGCGCACTTATGATTCTGTGCGGCTTTTTTATAGCGGGGAGGACATTCATGTCTATATCTTGTTTGACTATTGCAGATCAGGAAGTGGCTTGCGAGGCTTTGATTTTTGATAAAGACGGGACGCTGCTGGACTTTATGGCATTGTGGGGGCGCTGGGCGGATGAGATGCTGGAACGTACGGAGCGGAAACTGCTTGAGCTGAATGGAGAATGGATAGGCAGCGCCGAGAAAGCTTTTGGCATAGTTCGTGGTGAAAATGGGCGAATCCTCGATTATGACCGTTCAGGCCCGTTGGCATTGGCTACAGCGGATGAGCTGACCGGGGTGTTGGCGTGGCAGTTATATGCGTCTGGCTTGCCTTGGCATAAAAGTGTGGATACGGTGCGCGAGTTTGCGGTTTCTGCGGAAAAGCGGTTAGAGGCCGATAGACCGGTGCGCCCGCTTCCGGGTGTGATTACGCTGCTCGAAAACGCACGGGCAGCGGGGATCAGGCTCGCCGTCGCGACATCGGATAGCACGTCTTCCGCGATCAAGCATCTGCGTTGGGCCGGGATAGAAAGGCTATTTGACTGCATCAACGGCCGGGATTTGGTAGAGGAGGGGAAGCCGGCACCGGATCTTGTTTTCGAAGCGTGCCGCAGACTCGGGGTACAGCCCGAGCGGGCGATCGTGATCGGCGACGGAGGTGCCGATATGGAGATGGCCAAGCGTGCCGGAGCACGGCTTGCGATCGGTATCGTACCGGGCGGAGGACCCTGTTCGCATATGGCTGCTGCCGATTACGTGATTGGAGATTACGGTGAATTGGGTATAAAAGTCCGAAACTTTGATTGAGCGTTCGGGTCATCATGCGGAGGAGGCGAATTCGATGACAACAGATAGCGCGGAAATACTGGCAGAGTGGATACGTCAGGCCCAAAAGATTGTCTTCTTCGGAGGAGCGGGCACATCGACCGAAAGCGGGATTCCCGATTTTCGTTCAGCCGGAGGTTTGTACGATAGCGGCCAAAGTGAATTCCCGTATTCGCCGGAAGATATGTTGAGCAGGGAATTTTTTTACGGGGAGACCGAGATGTTCTATCGTTTCTATCGCAGCCGTATGGTCTATCCGCAGGCGGAGCCGAATCACATGCACCGACTGTTGGCCGACCTGGAAAACAGCGGCAAGCTGAACGCGGTGATTACACAAAACATAGATGGTTTGCATCAGAAGGCGGGCAGTCGCAGAGTGCTCGAAGTCCACGGCTCTGTACTTCGGAATACCTGTACCTCCTGCGGAGCTGCTTACGATCTCGATGCGGTGATGGGCGACGCGGCGATTCCGGTATGTCCGAAGTGCGGGGGATTGCTTAAACCGGATGTCGTGTTGTATGGAGAAATGCTCGATTCGGCCGTGCTGGAAGCCTCCGTGCAAGCGATCGAAGAAGCGGATCTGATGATTGTCGGTGGCACATCGTTAACGGTTCAACCGGCGGCCAGCCTGGTCGGGATGTTCACAGGCGGACATCTGGCTTTGCTCAATCGCACGCCTACCCCGTATGACAGCCATGCCGACCTGCTTGTTACGGAATCGATGGGAGCTGTGGCCGAGCGTGTCCGACACTTGCTTGGATATTTGTAACGAAAGTTGAAAAAAAGATGTAATCGTTTTCTTGCCAATCGACAACCTCAGCGCTAAGATGGATGGGAGCAAGTTTCGAAACGAAAGGGTGGAGAAAAGCGATGGAATACAAGGCAAGCGGGGAACGCTATGACCAAATGAAATATAACCGCAGCGGTCGGTCGGGACTCAAGCTTCCGGCGATTTCGCTCGGATTATGGCATAACTTCGGCGGCGTTGACGCTTACGAAAACGGCCGAAGCATCGTGCATCGTGCCTTCGACCTGGGCATTACGCATTTCGATTTGGCGAACAACTACGGACCTCCTGCGGGATCGGCGGAAGAGATGTTCGGACGTTTACTGGCGACCGACCTCAAAGCGTACCGCGATGAATTGGTCGTGTCCACGAAAGCAGGCTATTACATGTGGCCCGGCCCGTACGGCGAGTGGGGTTCGCGCAAATATCTCGTATCCAGTCTGGATCAAAGCCTCAAGCGGCTTGGTTTGGATTATGTGGATATTTTCTATCACCACCGCCCGGACCCGGATACGCCGCTTGAAGAAACGATGCGGGCGCTCGACCATATCGTCCGTTCCGGCAAAGCGCTGTACATAGGCGTATCCAACTATTCGGCCGAGCAGACCCGCGAAGCTGTTGCTATTCTCAAAGATCTCGGCACGCCGCTGACGATCCATCAGCCGAGCTATTCGATGATGAACCGCTGGATCGAGCACGGTCTTCAAGACGTATTAGACGAGAGCGGAGCAGGCAGCATTGCGTTCAGTCCGTTGGCGCAGGGACTGTTGACCAACAAATACCTGAACGGCGTTCCGGAAGATTCCCGAGCGGCGAGCGCTTCGCCGTTCCTGAACCAGAACCAAATTACGCCGGAGGCGATGCGTAAAGTGCGTGCGCTGAACCAGATGGCTGTAGCGCGCGGTCAAAGCCTGGCGCAGTTTGCGCTGGCCTGGGTACTGCGCGGCGAACGCGTGACTTCCGTGCTGATCGGTGCAAGCCGGGTTTCGCAGATCGAAGAAAATATCGAGACGTTGAAGCAACTGGAGTTCTCTGCCGAAGAACTTGAGCGGATCGAGAAAATTTTGAAAACCGAAAGCGAGCAATAAAAGACGTTTGAAAACAAAAAGGCATCTCGCTGCTTTGGCGTATACACCCTGAACCTTTTATCAAGTTTCTGAGCAGCCGTTTCCGACTAAAAGTCCCGCGTTTTCGCCCAGCATCCTTGGGATGGCAAAAACGCGGGACTTTTGTGCCGAATACGGCTTTTTGCTTCGTTCGTTCGCTTTTGGGATAATGTCATCGTTAGGCAAGGATTTTGTAGGGTTAAGCGTTGGGCGGACTTTTCCGCTTGAGCACCGATTCCCGGTAAGCCGTAGGCGACTGCCCGTGCAAACGCTGGAACTGCCTGGAAAAGTACAGCGGATCGGTCAGACCGACGGACGACGCGATCTGCTGTACCGACAAGTCCGGGCGTTCGCGCAGCAAACCGCGTGCTTTGTCGATTCGCAGCCGCAGCAGATACGTCACCGGCGCAACGCCTGTTTCCTTTTTAAAAAGACGCGCAAGATAGGCCCGATTGTATCCCAAACCCTGGCACATATCTTCAATAGAAACGGGATGCGCGTATTGATCGGTCATATAGCGGATCATCTGCTTGACCGCAAGGCTCCCGGCCGTATCCGCGGCAGGCAAAGCAGAGTCTCCGCGCACGACATCCTCGGCGGCTGCCAAAATCAGATACAGATTGCCGAGCGAAGCAAAATGCGCGCCTGCACGTCGGGAGCGGAATACGTCCAGCGTCTCGGTCAACAAGCGCGGGATATTCGATTCGGTAGACGGACGAAAAACAGGATGCTGCGAGGTTAATCCGGCGGTATGCACAAGATCTTCGGCCAGAGGACCCGCGAAAGCGATCCAGCGGTAACGCCAAGGCTTCTTTTTATCCGATAGGTAGCTGACCAGCCTTCCGGGCCGGATCAGGAAGGCGTCGCCTGCTTCCAACTCGTATCGTTGTCCTTCGTGCACGAATAAGCCGCGACCCGATTCGATGATATGCAGCAGGAAGTAGTCGTAGATTTTGGGGCCGATCTTGTGTTCAGGGAGGGTTTGGCTTTCGCCCGCGAACAGCACGTATAGTTTGCCTTTGTCGTCGTAAACCGGATTCGGAGCGACCGAGTAGGAAAATTCGCTTGCGGCATCGTTCATGGTGAACCTTCTTTTCCGGCTTGCGCAGCCTTTTTCTCCAGTATACTCTTCTTGAAAATGAAAGTCACATAAGTCTATGCAGTCCGCACATCGGTGCATTATCAAAAAGAACGCTATCTTTTATACTGAGGGCACAAGGTAAACAAAACAACCACGAGGTGATTCCAGAATGGACGCAAGGCAGATCAAGCAAATGTTTATACAAAAATTCGGTGAGTCCACGATCGAACCGAGTGTGTTCCATGCGCCCGGACGCGTAAATTTGATCGGTGAGCATATCGACTACAACGGCGGATACGTGCTGCCGGCAGCGCTGGAGTTCGGCACGACATTGGTCATCCGCGAACGCGCAGACGGCGTGATCAGGCTGGCTTCCACCAACATGCCGGAAGAAGCGGAAATCAAGGTCGACGAGATCGGATTGAACAAAACCGGACAATGGACGGACTACCCGGTCGGCGTGATGGTTGAACTGGCCGAACGAGGCTTCCCGGTATCTACAGGTTACGACCTGTTTTACCACGGCGAGATCCCGAACGGGGCCGGCTTGTCTTCCTCCGCGTCGATCGAAGTGGTGACGGGCTACGGCCTGCTGGCGATGGGCGGTTACGACCGCGACACGGTGCAGATCGCCTTGCTGTCGCAAGCCGCGGAAAACAACTTCGTCGGCGTCAACTGCGGCATCATGGATCAATTCGCGGTGGCGAACGGCAAAAAAGACCACGCGATCCTGCTCATGTGCGATACGCTGGAATACAAGCACGTTCCTTTTCAAACAGGCAGCTACAAACTGGTGATCGGCAACACGAATAAGCGCCGCGGCCTGGTAGATTCCAAGTATAACGAGCGCCGCGAGCAGTGTACGGCAGCGCTGGAACGCTTGAGAAGCTGCAAAGCGGACTTGAGCTACCTCGCCGAGCTGAGGCCTTCGCAGTTCGAAGATTTCAAGTCGGCGCTGACCGACGAGACGGTGCGCAACCGCGCGCAGCACGTCATCGAAGAAAACGCGCGCGTGCTGGCTTCGGTCGAAGCGTTGACGGCGAACGATCTGAAAGAATTCGGCCGCCTGATGAACCTGTCCCACGACTCGCTGCGCGATCTGTACGAAGTGAGCTGCGACGAACTGGATATCATGGTCGAAGAAGCGCGCAAAATTCCGGGTACGCTCGGCGCGCGCATGACCGGAGCAGGCTTCGGCGGCTGCGCGGTATCGCTGGTGCATGAAGACGACGTGGAGCGTTTCGTCCGCGAAGTCGGCGAGAACTATGAGACGCGTACCGGACTCACAGGCGACTTCTACGTCTGCGGCGTCGGCGAAGGCGTGGAACGGCTCGGTAACTGACTTTTTCAAGCATAATATTCAAACCTATAAAGGACGAACTTTCGTCCCGATCCCAAGGAGGAAAACATAATGGCGATTTTGGTAACAGGCGGCGCAGGATATATCGGGTCCCATACGGTGGCGGCTTTGCTCGAACGCGGGGAAGAAGTGGTCGTGATCGACAGCCTGCAAACGGGGCATAAAGAAGCGTTGTTGGGCGGCAAACTGTACGAAGGCGATCTGCGCGACAAAGAACTGCTGAAGAAACTTTTTGCGGAAAATGAAATCGAAGGCGTCATTCACTTCGCGGCGAACTCCCTGGTCGGCGAAAGCATGCAAAACCCGGGCAAATACTACGACAACAACATGTACGGCACGCTGTGCCTGCTGGAAGCGATGAACGAAGCGGGCGTGCGCCGAATCGTTTTCTCCTCGACGGCAGCGACTTACGGCGAACCGGAAAAAACGCCGATCGAAGAAACCGACCGCACCGAACCGACCAACGTATACGGCGAAACGAAGCTGATGATGGAACGCATGATCCGCTGGTACGACCGCGTGCTGAACGTCCGCTACGTCGCTCTGCGCTACTTCAACGCGGCGGGCGCGCACGAAAGCGGCAAGATCGGCGAAGACCACCGTCCGGAAACGCATCTGATTCCGATCGTGCTGCAAACGGCGCTGGGACAGCGTTCGCACATCTCCGTTTTCGGCGAAGACTACCCGACGGAAGACGGCACGTGCATTCGCGACTACCTGCATGTCAGCGACCTGGCGGACGCGCATCTGCGGGCGATCGACTATCTGAAAAACGACGGCAAAAGCGACGTGTTCAACCTCGGCAGCGGCAGCGGTTTCTCGGTACGCGAGATTATCGAAACGGCGCGCAAAGTGACAGGCCAAGAAATCCCGGTCAAAACGGAACCTCGCCGCGCGGGCGACCCGGCGATCCTGATCGCTTCTTCGCAAAAAGCGCGCGAAGTGCTGGGCTGGACGCCGGCGCGCGAAAATATCGAAACGATCATCGCGAGCGCCTGGAACTGGCATCAATCGCGTCCGGACGGTTACAACGACTAATCCACGGCTAATCCGCTTCAAAAAACGATAACGGGGGCAGTATCCATGAGCGAAAAGTTGAAACAGCAAGTGCAGCAGGGTTCGACGGGGGAAGTGACGAAGATCGAAGCGTTAAGAGCGATCGAGCGGTTGACGGCTTTTGCGCTGCGGGAAAAATTGTTGGAGGAAGCTGACGGCGACTACGGACGCAACCGTCTGCTGGAGCAGTTCGGATTCGACGAGCCTTACGGAGCCGATCCGAACTCTGCCGAAGCCGGGATTGACGCGCTGGCCGAGCCGTTGCCGGAAGGCCCGCAGCCGATGCTTGATACGCTGATCGACTACGCGGCGCAGACAGGCATGATCCCGGAAAACACCGATACGCAGCGCGACTTGCTCGACGCCAAACTGATGGGTCTGCTGCTTGCCCGTCCGTCCGAAGTGACGCGCGATTTCCTTCAAGCTGAGCAAGCGGGCGGAATCACGGCGGCGACGGACCGTTTTTACAAATGGTGTATCGATTCGAACTATATCCGTATGGATCGCGTAGCGAAAAACCTGTACTGGACGCACGGTTCGGAGTTCGGCGACATCGAAATCACGATCAATCTGTCCAAGCCGGAAAAAACGTCGGAAGAGATTGCGCAGGCCAAGCTGCTTCCGCCTCCTTTGTACCCGAAATGCCAGCTTTGCCGCGAAAACGTAGGGTATGCCGGACGCATCAATCACCCGGCCCGTCAGAACCTTCGCGTCATTCCGCTGGAGCTGAACGACGAGCCGTGGCTGTTCCAGTATTCGCCTTACGTCTACTACAACGAACACTGTATCGTGCTGCACCGCGACCATGTTCCGATGAAGCTGACCAAAGATACGCTGCGCCGTTTGCTGCAATTCACGGACCGTTTCCCGCATTATTTCCTCGGTTCGAACGCCGATCTGCCGATCGTGGGCGGTTCGATCCTGACGCACGATCACTTCCAGGGCGGCAAGCACACGTTCGCGATCGAAAAGGCGCCGACGGAAGCCGTGTTCGCGCAGGATCAATATCCTTCGGTGAAACTGTCTGTCGTCCGCTGGCCGATGTCGGTCATCCGGTTGACGGGCGGCGATCAGGGAGAGTTGCTGGAAGCGGCGAACGAGATTTACGAGACGTGGAAAACGTACAGCGACGAAAGCGTAGGCGTGCGTGCATCCAGCGAAAAAGACGGGGAGAAGGTGCGCCATAACACGGTGACGCCGATCGTCCGCCGCCGCGAAGGCGCGTACGAACTGGATCTGGTGCTGCGCAACAACCGTACCGACGCTACGCATCCGGAAGGCATTTTCCACCCGCACCGCGAAATGCACCATATCAAAAAGGAAAATATCGGATTGATCGAAGTGATGGGTCTGGCGATCCTGCCGGGACGACTCAAAGACGAATTGGAGCAAATCGGGCGTGTACTGAGCGGGGACGCCGCGTTGTTGGCTGCTGCCGAAAGCGATACTTCCCATGTGCTGTCGCAGCATCTGCCGTGGGTAAACGAGCTGATCGCGGCGCACGGTTGTAATCTGGCGCCGGAAGCGGCGAAAGGGCTGATCGAGCTTGAAGTCGGCGCTAAATTCACGGAGATTCTGGGCCATGCGGGCGTGTACAAAACAGACGCCGAAGGCCGTGAAGCTTTCTTCCGTTATGTGAGCAGTCTAGGTTGGAATCGACAAGACGCGTAAAAGCAGGGAGATTGCTCGCTGTTAAACAACGATAGAAAACAACCGAAGCTTGCGAAGACTGCCGTATCCGTTCGGATCGCGGCAGCCTTTTTTTGTTTTCCGACCAATCCGGTATATAATGAATACGAACTTATGAAAAGGAAGGGGTAACACATTCACATGAAATCTTTCGCTTTCTATAATCCGACACGCCTGATTTTCGGCAAAGGCCAATTGGAGCAGCTCAAAACGCTGGTACCGCAATACGGAAAAAACATCCTGCTCGTCTACGGCGGAGGCAGCATCAAGCGCTCCGGTTTGTACGATAGCGTGACTTCCCTGCTCCAAGAACTCGGCTCGAACGTGGTCGAACTGGCCGGCGTCGAACCGAATCCCCGCTTGTCGACGGTACACAAAGGCGTCGACTTGTGCAAAAACGAAAAGATCGATCTGATTCTCGCGGTCGGCGGCGGCAGCGTTATCGACTGCGCTAAAGCCATTGCGGTCGGCGCGAAATACGACGGCGATATGTGGGACTTCGCGGAGCGCAAAGCCGTAGCCAAAGACGGCCTGCCGCTAGGCGTAGTTCTGACCATGGCCGCAACCGGTTCGGAAATGAACAGCGGTTCCGTTATCACGAATGAACAAACAATGGAGAAACTGGGCTGGGGCAGCGCGTATTCGTTCCCGACCTTCTCGATCCTCGATCCGGAGTTCACGTATTCCTTGCCGAAAGATCAAACCGTATACGGCATCGTCGATATGATGTCGCACGTATTGGAAACGTATTTCCACCTCGAAAGCAATACACCCGTCCAAGACGGCTTCTGTGAATCCGTGCTGCGTGCCGTGATCGAAGCCGGTCCGAAACTGATCGATGATCTGGAAAACTTCGAACTGCGCGAAACGATCATGTACAGCGGCACGATGGCGTTGAACGGCGTTCTGAGCATGGGCAGCACCGGCGACTGGGCGACCCATAACGTCGAGCACGCCGTATCGGCCGTTTACGATATCCCGCACGGCGGCGGTCTCGCGATCCTGTTCCCGAACTGGATGAAGCACAGCCTGAGCGTCGATCCCGAGCGCTTCAAAAAGCTTGCCGTCAACGTCTTCGGCATCGACGCCACAGGCAAATCCGCCGAAGAAGTCGGCCTCGAAGGCATCGAAGCGCTGCGCGCGTTCTGGAACTCCATCGGCGCCCCAAGCACGCTGGCCGATTACGAGATCGACAACAGCCGTATCGAAGAAATGGCCGATAAAGCCATGAAATTCGGACCTTTCGGCAACTTCAACAAGCTGCAACGCGAAGACGTCGTAGCCATCTATCAAGCTTCGCTATAAGTTGTAACTCAAATCTCATATCTTCATCTGTCTAACAATAAACACGACCCCGGCATTGATGCAGGGGTCGTGTTTTGATTTTTCTTTTTTACCTCCACCTCCAGCAGCGCCTGCTCGCTCCCCCCTCGAAACATTTTCGTAACTAACTGTTTGCTTTCCGCGTTTGTTAGATAAGAGAGGGGATGGTTGATTATGAAAATACTTAATAAGACGCCACAGATTCTGGTTTCTTTACTTCTTGCCGGGTCGCTCGCGGCTTGTTCGTCGACTCCGTCCGAAAACGCTGGATTGGCTGACGCAGAACGCGAAGTGCAACAGGTTTATCCGGATGCCGGCATTCCGAATATCGAAGGTTTGGAACTCAGTCTCGCTTATACAGACCCAGCATTTTCCGTGCCGGAAGAACTTCAAGATACCGAGTCTACGCAAGCGAACAAAGACAGTGTCGTACTCGTTTACTCGAAAGATAAAGGTTCGCTGAAAGATGCCGAACAGGAGACTCTTTCGGCTGAAAATCTGCTGTACGGACCGTACGAAGGTAGCCAGGCGCTTATGTTGACGTTAAGCGACCAACCTGCAACCCTCCAAGATTCGGAATCCCGTTCTGTAGAAGGAACCCGGATTCAAGTCGCTCGGTTGGAAAATAAAAGGGTTTACGCTATAGCTAGGCCGAATGACGTAACCTATACCCTTCAAGCAAGCACAGACTCGGGATTTGAAGAAGAGGAATTATTGGGAATTTTAGCTCAAGTATCTACTTCGCAGGAAAATTAAACGAATTCAGAGAAAAATGAAACCGAATTGGCAATCAACCGTATGTAATCATATACTCATCGATAACGTTTCGACTTGCGGCGGCGCTTCAGTTTGATAAAGCCTCATGCAACAAGCCCGTACATAAAACAAGGGCTATTGCGTAACGGAAAAGCCGCCGAATGTCGAAACGGGATGGGAAACCTTCAAGGAGTGGAGGAATGATGCGACTATGGAAGCGCTCTATTTAGGTTGCTTAGTGGGCGGAGTCCTGTTTGCGTTAATCAGCGTCGTGTTCGGGGATTGGATCGGCGACGCGCTGGGCGGCGTGTTCGACGCGTTGTCGTTCGAGTTTCTGCAGCCTGTCGTGCTTGCCGGAATGGTAACCGTATTTGGCGGAGCCGGCATTTTGATCGAGCGTTATGCAGGCTTGCCGCCGGTGTGGAGCGTATCGGCTTCGGTGCTGTGCGCGCTGCTATCGGGTCTGCTGCTGTACTTCGGTTATGTGAAGCCGATGCGGGGCAGCGAGAATTCGGTCGGCTACTCGATGAACGATCTGACAGGGCGAATCGGCGAAGTTACCGTGCCGGTTCCGCAAAAAGGCTACGGCGAGGTTATGGTCAGCATGGGCGGCTCAGGCAATACGCTGCACACGGCTTTCAGCTTCGACGGAGACTGGATTCCAGCGGGAGTCAGAGTAGTTGTCATTGATATCGAAGACGGGACGTTGGGCGTAAGCGAACTCGAAAAAACAGAAAAGGGGTTGGAGTAAAATGAACTTTTTCGATCAGATTCCGGATTATCTATTGATTCCGGGTATCGTCGTGGCCGTGCTGCTCGTACTGGGGTTGGCGTTTTGGGCCCGTTACAAGACGGTTAGCACGGATGAGGCGATGGTGGTGACCGGTTCGTTCCTCGGCACGAAAAATATCGCCGATGACGAAGCCGGACGCAAGATCAAGATCGTGCGCGGCGGAGGTGCCTTTATTCTCCCGATTTTCCAAAAGGCCGAATACTTGTCGCTGTTGTCGCATAAGCTTGACGTGACGACTCCCGAAGTCTATACAGAGCAAGGCGTTCCCGTTCTGGCTGATGGCGTGGCGATCATCAAGATCGGTAGCTCGACGGAAGATGTGGCGACGGCTGCCGAGCAGTACATGGGCAAGCCGATCGAATCGCTCAAGTCGGAAGCTCAGGAAGTGTTGGAAGGTCATTTGCGGTCTATCCTCGGTTCTATGACCGTCGAAGAGATGTATCGCAACCGTGACCGTTTTGCTCAAGAAGTACAAAGCGTCGCAGCCCGCGATTTGAAAAAGATGGGTCTGCAAATCGTTTCCTTTACGATCAAAGACGTTCGCGACAAGCACGGTTACCTGGAATCGCTGGGTAAACCGCGAATCGCCGCAGTAAAGCGTGACGCCGAGATCGCCGAAGCCGAAGCGCTCCGGGATTCGCGGATTCAGAAAGCCCGCGCCGAAGAAGAAGGCCAGAAGGCCGAGTTGATCCGCGATACGAACATTGCCGAAGGACAAAAAGAAAAAGAACTGAAGATTGCGGCGTTCAAACGCGATCAGGATACGGCCAAAGCCGACGCCGACCAAGCTTATCTGATTCAGGAAGCGCGTGCCAAGCAGACGGCCGTCGAAGAACAAATGCGCGTCGAACTTGTACGTAAAGACCGTGAGATCGACTTGCAGGAAAAAGAAATTCTGGTTCGTCAAAAGCAATACGATGCCGAAGTCAAGAAAAAAGCCGACGCGGATCGGTATGCCGTCGAAGTCGCGGCGGAAGCGGATAAAGCCCGCCGGATGCGCGAAGCCGATGCGCACCAATATTCGATCGAAACACAGGCCAAAGCATCCGCCGAGCAGAAACGTCTGGACGGTATTGCCTCCGCCGACGCCGAGCTTGCCAAAGGTACGGCGGAAGCGGAAGTTATCCGTCTGCGAGGCCTTGCCGAAGCGGAAGCCAAAGAAAAATTGGCCGAAGCGTTCAAACATTACGGAGAAGCGGCTATTCTGGACGTTATCGTCAACATGCTGCCGGAATTGGCGGGCAAAATCGCCGAGCCGATCGCGGCGGTCGATAAGATTACGGTCGTCGATACCGGACGCGGCGAAGGCGGTGGCGCTGCACGCGTGAGCAGTTACGTGACCGAACTTATGGCGACCGCGCCCGAAATGCTGAAAAGCGTATCGGGGCTGGATCTGGAGCAGATGATTCAGAACCTAACCGGAGGAAACAAAGCAAAAGCACCGACCGAAGCGCAAGTCGGCGCGAAGCTGGCAGCGGAAAAAGCAGCGAGATCCGAGGCGATTGCCTTAGCGGAACGTCCTGCGGACGAGAAAACAGAGTAACCCTGAATCTTGATCGAATGGCTCGGTCCAAGTGAGCGGATTTGAGTCGCACATGAATAGGTTTTACACCGTTTTCGAATAAGTATGCAAGCAGGGCCGAATCCCGTATTTCCTTAGAGAAAATGCGGGTTGACGGTCCTTTTTTTCATGGGATAGAATGAGGGGATTGCGTAGGGCCCGGCGGTTATGCAGACAGGCGTTATCGCCGGCGAAATGCGGGAAAAGGACGGGAATAAACCTATGAAAAGAAAAGCAGTAACCAAAACGATTACCGATGTCGCGTTTATCGCGCTTGGCGCCTTTATTTTTGCGCTGGCGGTCAATCTGTTTGTTATCCCCAACGACTTCGGCGAAGGCGGGGTAACGGGTGTCACGATTATTTTGTACTATTGGCTGGGTTGGTCGCCCGGGCTCGTCAACCTGATTATCAATGGATTTTTGTTGATCATCGGGTATCGTTTCCTGGATAAGAAGACGATTATTTATACAATTTTGGCGGTTGCGTTTAATTCGCTATTCCTGCATTTGACGGAAGGCTGGGATATCGCTTCGACGGAAAAAACGGTTAACGCGATCTTTGCCGGTATTTTTGCGGGTGTCGGAATCGGGATGATCGTGCGCGTTGGCGGTACAACAGCAGGAACGGTTATTTTGGCCCGTTTGGCGAACAAATACCTGGACTGGAATATCAGCTACGGGTTACTGTTCTTCGACGTGATCGTCGCCGTGGCTTCGCTGATGGTAATCGAAGTAGAGAACTTTATGTTTACGATTGTGCTGCTTTACGTCGGAACCAAGGTGATGGACTTTATCGTCGAAGGCTTGAATCCGAAAAAGGCGGTTATGATCATCTCCAAGCATCAGCATACGATCGCCGAGCAGGTCAATACGGCGATGGATCGCGGCGTAACGGTATTGTCCGGACACGGCTTTTATACCAAAGAGGCTAAAGAGGTTTTGTACATCGTGATTAGCAAGCAGGAAGTCTCCCAGTTGAAAAAGATCGTAAAGAGTGCGGATAAAGATGCTTTCGTTACGATTCACGATGTACGCGACGTATTTGGCGAAGGGTTTGTCGATATCTCAAAATAGTCTCGCCGCAAGCCTGCACGAAACGCGTAAGCGTGACGCAAAGTTGAATTTTGGGCGTTTTTTTGGTAATCTATTCGTCATAATGAGCGGTAACGAAGAGGAGCGGAAGCAAGCGGATGCTGGTGTCCAAAGTCTTGAACAACAATGTCATTATTGCGGACGATCCGCATTACGGTGAAGTGGTCGTTATCGGGAAAGGAATCGGTTTTGGGCGCTCGGAGAAGGACTCGATCGAATCCGAAGCGGCGGAAAAGATGTTTATTTTGCGCAGCCGCCGTGAGCAGGAACAGTACAAGCAGCTGCTTCCACAAGTCGATGAGAACCTGATTGAAGTCATGAACGAAGCGATTCAGACCATTGGCACACGGATTGCTTCGCCGCTGAACGAGCATATCCATGTCGCCTTGACTGATCATATTGCTTTTGCGCTCAAGCGTACCGAAAAGGGAATCACGTTCCAAAATCCTTTTCTGTACGAAACCAAGGAGATTTACCCCGAAGAGTACGAATTAGCGCAATATGTCGTCAATTTGATTGAAGAGCGCCTGGGTGTCGCACTTGGGCCGGATGAGGTCGGTTTCGTCGCGTTGCATATTCACAGTGCGATTACCAACCGTCCGATTACCGAGGTGCGCGGGCATTCCGAACTGATTGCGGACCTGGTCGATCTGATCGAAGAGAATCTGGACGGTGGCCTGAACCGAAGCAGTCTTGATTACTCGCGTTTGTTGACCCATCTTCGTTTTGCGATTGAACGGGTTTGCCGCGGGGAAGAGGTTCGTTCGACCGATCGTTTGGCCGAGTTGCTCGGAAGGGAATATCCGGAAATGTATTCGCTTGCTTGGAAATTGACCAAAGTGATGGAAAAACGGCTAGGGCTCCCGGTTTACAAAGCGGAATCCAGTTATCTGACGGTACATTTGCAGCGTCTTGCGGAAAAAGACAATCTCTAAAACAGTTTGTTCGTGAAAGGGCTTGTCAGCTATTTTGGTGAGTGCTATAATGACCAACGTAAGCGAACTGAAAACGATCTTTGTAGCGATGTGTTACTGATACGATCAGGCATGAATCGATACGGGAACGAAGAAAATACAAGCAGGGATCAGACTGTGCATTTTGCATGGCTGTTTTATGCTGGATATTTACTTCTGTTTCCCGTACTGTTCATGCCTTTTTTGCGCTTTCGCTTAAATGTCGTTGGAAGAATAAATATAGAGGAAGTTGCCCCTATGTTTACGAGGCTGCTTGAGCTTCTGAAAAAAGCCGGTTCCGGCATCCGCAAGCGTGAGGCGTCAACGTCCGATCAATCGGAGAAACCAAATGCACCGGACGAGCTGCCGAAACAACTTTTGTCGGCGCTCGGCGGACAGGATAACGTATTGAATCTGGACGCATGCACGACAAGGCTTCGCGTTCGGGTCGCCGAGAACGGTCAGGTGAATAAGGAGCGTCTCAGGCAGTTGGGAGCGCTCGGCGTTTGGGAGATGGACCATGATGAGGTTCATGTCTTGCTTGGGGCTCGCTCCGACGCCATCAAGTCGCAGATGCAAGCGATCGTGGCACATAGCGCGCTGAACGAGGACTCGTTCAGCGTACAAACTGCCCATCAGCAGGTCATTCCCACAGATCAGGCGGAAGGCGAAATGATCGTCTCGCCGGTCGACGGCGAGCTGCTTGATCTCTCAAGCGTGCCCGATTCCTTCTTCTCCCGCCGAATGATCGGTGACGGATTCGCGGTACTCCCGTCCTCGGGTCGTATCCTTTCTCCGGTTGGCGGAACCGTGCTCACGGTGTTCCCGGGAAAGCACGCCGTTGGAATTTTGTCGGAAGCCGGCATAGAAATTCTGGTTCATATCGGCGTCAATACCGTTAAACTCAAGGGTCAGGGGTTTAATGTATGTGTAGCGGAAGGAGATCGCGTTGCCCCCGGGCAGCCGATCTTGGAAGTCGATCTGGAAGATGTGAAGCAGCATGCCGCTTCGATCATCACGCCTGTCGTCTTCATGAACCTTCCCAGGGAAGCCGCCGTACAGCTGCTCAAACCAGGCACGGTCCGAGCTGGTGAACCATCGATCATTGTGATCATGGCAAAAGGCAGTCAAATCTTCAAGTAGCAGGCAAACGTGCAAAGCGCATACAAGTCAGCTATAGTTAAGTAAGAACGTTTCACCAACAAACATACACATTGGAGGAATTCAATCATGGAAAAAACATTCAAAATCGTAGACGAAGACGGTATCCACGCACGCCCGGCAACAGCGCTGGTTAATACGGCTAACAAATTCAAATCGACTGAGTCGTTCGCAGAAGCCAACGGCAAACGCGTAACGCTGAAATCCATCCTGGGCGTTCTGTCCCTGGGTCTGGAAAAAGGATCGACACTGACACTGATCACTCAAGGCGAAGAAGAAGCAGCCGCTCTTCAAGCTCTGGAAGACGTTATGGTCGGAGAAGGTCTGGGCGAAGTCAATGCTTAATATTTCCGGAATCGCGGCTTCGGCCGGCATCGCTATTGCAAAAGCGTTTCGCCTGGAGCATCCGGATTATACCGTAACCCAGCAAACGGTCAAAAACGCTGAAGCGGAAATCGCAAAGCTTGACGACGCGCTTGCGAAATCGCAGGTTGAACTGGAGCGCATCAAGGAAAACACGCTGAAAGAACTCGGCGCGCAAAAAGCGGAGATCTTCGAATCGCACCTGCTGATTCTGAACGATCCCGAGCTGATCAGTCCGGTTAAAGACATGATCGTCAACGATCAAGTCAATGCCGATTACGCGCTGAACGAAACGTCCAAGCAATTCGTCTCCATGTTCGAAAACATGAAGAGCGCTTACCTTCAGGAACGCGCAGCGGATATGAAAGACGTAACGAAACGTATTCTGGGACATTTGCTCGGCTTGAACGTGCAAAATCCTGCCGAAATCAGCGAAGAGGTCATCGTGATCGCAGAAGACCTTACGCCTTCGGATACGGCTCAATTGAACCGTAAATACGTTAAAGGCTTCACAACGAACATCGGCGGACGCACATCGCACTCGGCGATCATGGCCCGCTCGCTCGAAATTCCGGCCGTTGTCGGAACGAAGAACGTGCTGGAGCAAGTACAGCCGGGCGATCTTGTGATCGTTGACGGTCTCGAAGGCGTCATCATCGTGAACCCAAGCGATGAAATCGTTGCCGAGTACCGCGAGAAGCAAGTGAAGTACGACGAGCAGCGTGCGGAATGGCGCAAGCTGCGTGAAGAGCCGACCGTAACAACGGATGGCGTTCACGTCGAACTGGCTGCCAATATCGGCACGCCTAACGACGTAGCCGGCGTTCTCGACAACGGCGGCGAAGGCGTAGGCCTGTACCGGACAGAGTTCCTGTACATGGGTCGCGACAAGCTTCCTTCCGAAGACGTTCAATACAATGCTTACAAAACGGTACTTGAGAAAATGGAAGGCAAACCGGTCGTTGTCCGCACGTTGGATATCGGCGGCGACAAAGAGCTTCCTTACCTCGACCTGCCAAAAGAAATGAACCCGTTCCTGGGCTTCCGCGCGGTGCGCCTGTGCCTGGATCGTACAGATATCTTCCGCACTCAGCTGAGAGCTTTGCTGAGAGCAAGCGTCCACGGCGATCTGCGCATCATGTTCCCGATGATCGCGACCCTGGTCGAGTTCCGCCAAGCCAAAGCGCTTCTTGAAGAAGAACGCGAAAACCTGAAGAACGAAGGCACTCCGGTAGCGGAAAACATCCAGCTCGGCATCATGGTCGAAATTCCTTCGACTGCCGTACTGGCTGACCAATTCGCCAAAGAAGTGGACTTCTTCAGTATTGGCACCAATGACCTGATCCAGTACACCATGGCTGCCGACCGCATGAACGAACGCGTGTCGTACCTGTACCAACCTTACAACCCTTCGATCCTGCGCCTTGTTGATATGGTTATCAAAGCCGCACACAAAGAAGGCAAGTGGGCCGGTATGTGTGGCGAAATGGCCGGCGATTCCGTCGCGATTCCGCTGCTGCTGGGTCTGGGCCTCGACGAATTCAGCATGAGCGCGACATCCATTCTGCCGGCGCGCAGCCAAATCTCCAAACTGTCCCGCGCGGACATGCAGGAGCTGGCAGCGAAGGCACTGGAATGTTCGACAGCCGAAGAAGTCGTGGCTCTGGTCGAAGCGATCCAAGTCTGATTCAGACGTAAGACGCATTTCGCACGATCCGTTTCGACCCGTACTTTGACTGTGTTCGATATGAGCTTTGCGTGTGAACGCCCAACTCGAACATCGTATACGGTCATGGTACTCGTACGATCTCTGTCGCTCCGGCGTGTGCGCCGAGCATTTTGGCACGCCGAAGCTGCGTCCGTCCGGTTCCCTTAAGGGAACCGGATTTTTTTGTTGCTTTCCTCAGCTTCACTGACAAAAAGGCAATATAGCTGTGCGAATTTTCTCCTTCTGATAGGCTACATTGACCATTTAGCAATGTAGAAGTTTTAATCTAACAGAACCGATACTTAAGGTTGTTCTATATTGCTTTTTAGGAGGTGTAGAACAAAATTCGTGCTTAAACAAGGTTCTACCTTGTCAAAAAAGCAATGTAGTCAAGCCAATTCTGTAATTCCGACAATCGTGCTTCATTGACTGAGCTGCTTAGACCATATTATGTATATGAATGATACTTATGACTCGTAAGCGCACCCATTATAAACAAAAAAAGCCTCCCCTGAAGGAAGGCTCGATGTGTCAAAAAAGTCTAACGTAGCTGGAAGCGGGAAAACGGAGAGAGAAATTCAGTGAAAGACGCCTTTGAACTCGGAAATATTCCTTATCAAAATTGCAATCCATCTTTCCGAGTGAGACAGCGTCTGGAACGAATTTCTCTCGCAGTTTTCCCGCTTCCCGCTCCACCGTGACTTTCTCGACAAAATGAAGCCTCCCTTTTCAGGAAGGCTTCAACCATCAAACTACCACAAGCTCTGAATATTCACGCCTTTTGGTTCCGCTTGCGGATCGTTCTCGTTAATATGGTCGTAGAACATCACGCCGTTCAAGTGATCCAGCTCATGCTGCATCACGATCGCCGGATAGCCTTTGAGTTTCAGCAGCAGCTCTTTTCCGTTCTCGTCATAAGCCTTGAGCTTGATCTTTTCATAGCGCGGCACGATGCCTTCGACCGGGCGATCGACCGACAAACAGCCTTCGCCGTCCGGCAGGTACGTCATCGCGGCGGAATGGCTGACGATTTTCGGATTGAAAAGCTTATATTCGTACAGCGTCGGATTTTCTTCTTCCATGACGTCCGTGAACAGCACTGCGAACATTCGGCGGTCTACGCCTACCTGGTTGGCGGAAATGCCGACGCCCGGACGCAATCCGTACTTTTCGGCGAGTTCATCGTCTTGGCTTTCGTGCAGATAGCGCATCATGGCATCCATGGCATTGCGATCGGCGTCGGACAAAGGGAATTTCACTTCCTCAACCTTACGTCTCAAGATCGGATCGCCTTCGCGGATGACGTCTTTCATAAGAATACGGTAACCTTTATCTGTGAGTGACATAATCGGTACAACCCTCGACTTCCTGAAAATTTGGATATGCAAACAAATTGCCCTGTTTCTATTATGAAGCGAGGGAAACAAAAAGAAAAGCCACTTTGCCGGATTTTCCGGAAAAGCGGCTTATAGGGTTTAACTGCAAGCGCAGTTCAGTACCGGCTTACGCGCGGCGTTGGTCTCATCCAGACGGGTTACCGGCGTCGTATATGGCGCGTTCAGCAGCAGTTCCGGATCTTCTTCGGCTTCTTTGGCGATACGGATCATGGTGTCGATAAAACCGTCGAGCGTTTCTTTGCTTTCCGTCTCGGTCGGTTCGATCATGATACATTCTTCGACGTTGAGCGGGAAATAAATGGTTGGCGGGTGATACCCGAAATCGAGCAATCGCTTCGCGACGTCCAGCGTACGCACGCCGTATTTTTTGAGGCCGCTGCCGCTCATAACGAATTCGTGCTTGCACGGGCCGGCGAACGGAACTTCGTAGTAATCATTTAAACGGGCCATCATATAGTTCGCGTTCAGTACGGCGCATTCGGAAACGCGGCGCAGACCGTCCGGGCCGTACGTACGGATATACGTATAAGCGCGAACGAGAATGCCGAAGTTGCCGTAAAAGGCTTTGACGCGACCGATCGAATCCGGCGAAGCCGCCGCGAAATCGTACGACCCGTTTTCCAGCTTCTCGATAACCGGAGCGGGGAGATAAGGAATCAGAATCGACTTGACGCCGACCGGACCCGCGCCCGGACCGCCGCCGCCATGCGGCGTGCTCATCGTTTTGTGCAGATTCAGGTGAACGACGTCGAAGCCCATATCGCCCGGACGCGTGATCCCCATGATCGCGTTGGAGTTGGCGCCGTCGTAATACAGCAGGCCGCCCGCTTCGTGCACGATCTCGGCGATTTCGACGATTTGTTCTTCGAACAATCCCAGCGTGCTTGGGTTGGTGAGCATCAGCGCGGCGGTATCCGAGCCGACGGCGGCTCGGAGCAAGTCGAGATCGACCATGCCTTTGGCGTTCGAAGGAATCGTCACGGTCTCGAATCCGGCTACGGTGGCGCTGGCCGGGTTCGTGCCGTGCGAGGAGTCGGGAACGATGACTTTGGTGCGCTTTTCCCCGCGGGCTTCGTGGTAGCTGCGGATCATCATCAGACCGGCCCATTCGCCGTGCGCGCCTGCTGCCGGTTGAAGCGTTACGGCATCCATGCCGGTCAGCGCGGACAAATCGTTTTGGAGCGTGTACATCAGTTCAAGCGCGCCTTGAACGCTCGATACCGGTTGGTACGGATGGATTTTGGCGAAGCCTGCATAACGCGCCACGTCTTCGTTGATTTTCGGATTGTATTTCATCGTACAGGAGCCGAGCGGATAAAATCCGTTGTCCACGCCGAAGTTGCGACGGGATAAGCCGGTGTAGTGACGGATGACGTCAACTTCGGACACTTCCGGCAAAGCGGCAGCGTCGCTGCGCTTGAACCCGTCAGGCAGCCAGGAGGAGACTTCGTCTTCGGTTGTCGGTACGTCGCATTCCGGCAGCGAATAAGCGACGCGTCCAGGCTGGCTCAGTTCAAAAATCAGCGCGCAATCTTCTTTGGCATCGATAAGGGGTGGCGTGGTCAGATCGAGACTGGTGTTCATAGACTTCCCTCCAAAATTTCCGCGAAGCGGTCGATGTCTTCTTTCGAGCGTTTTTCCGTAACGGCGAGCAGCATAACGGAATCCAGGTCCGGGTATGCCCGGGACAGATTGTACCCACCGATGAAGCCTTCTTCCAGCAGCTTTTCGTTCAGGGCGTTCACATCGGTGCCTTCCGGAAGCTTCAGTGCGAACTCGTTGAAAAACGGCGAGGAGAAAGCAAGGTCTACACCCTGGATAGCGCTCAACTGCTTGGCTGCGTAATGGGCCTTTTTCAAGTTAAGGTCGCATACGTCGATCAGACCCTGACGTCCCATGATGGAAAGGTATACGGAAGCCGACAGCGCGAGCAGCGCTTGGTTGGAACAGATATTCGAGGTCGCTTTGTCGCGACGAATATGTTGTTCGCGTGCTTGCAGCGTCAAAACGAAGCCGCGTTTGCCGTTTTTGTCCGTAGTCTGACCTACGATCCGGCCGGGGATTTTGCGCATCAGCGCTTTGGATACGGCGAAGTATCCGCAAGTCGGACCGCCGAACGAACCGGAGATGCCGAGCGGCTGGGCGTCGCCGACCGTAATATCCGCGCCGAGCTTGCCGGGAGCTTCAAGCAGACCGAGCGACAGCGGGTTGGCCCCTACGACGAGCAAGCCTTTTTTCGCATGAACGAGATCGCTGATTGCCCGAACATTTTCCACCGCGCCGAAGAAGTTCGGAGATTGGACCAGAACAGCGGCTGTTTCGCCGTCGATCAACGATTCCAGCTTGCCCAGGTCCGTTACGCCATTATCGAATCCGGCTTCAACGACTTCGATCCCCAGGCCGTAAGCGTAAGTGCGTACCACTTCGCGCGTTTCCGGATGCACGGTCGAAGCGATCACGATCTTTTTGCGGCGGGTCGCCGCGCTTGCGAGCGAAGCCGCTTCAGCCATTGCCGTCGCGCCGTCGTACATGCTGGCATTCGCGACTTCCATGCCTGTCAGTTCGCAAATATAGGATTGGAACTCAAAGATCGCCTGCAACTCGCCTTGGCTGACTTCCGGTTGGTAAGGCGTGTACGCCGTATAGAATTCCGAGCGCGAAATGACATGGTTGATCACGACCGGAACCTGATGATCGTACAGCCCCGCGCCGAGGAAGCTGGCATAGCGGTCGCTGTCGGCGTTTTTGCCCGCGAGCTGCGTCATATGGCGCAGCAACCCGGCTTCGTCCAGCGCGGACGACATCGGCAGCGTGCCTTCGTAACGGACGTTTTTCGGAATATCGACAAACAGGTCCTCGATACTTTCGGCGCCGACGGCGGCGAGCATATCGCGTTCGTTCTGCTGCGTCATCGGAATATAGCGGTGTTTTTTCAAAGCGTGTTCACTCCCTTTTCGGATTGTTGAATCAGAGCTTTATGGGCAGGCGTGTTTTTATAAAAAGGAGCTTTGACCACTTCGGCTTTCAGCTTCTTGCCGCGAATTTCGACTTCGACCTGCGTGCCGACCGGCGCGAATTCCGCTTCGATCAACGCCAGGGCGAGATTGCGTTTCAGCGTCGGGGATTGGGTTCCCGTGGTCACCTCGCCGATCTGACGTTCTCCCGCGAATACGGGATAGTGCGAACGCGCGATACCGCGGTCGATCATTTCCAGCCCAACCAGCTTGCGCGGCACGCCGGCTTCTTTTTGCGCAGCGAGCGCTTCGCGTCCGATGAAGTCGTCTTTGCCGAGCTTCACAAAATAACCCAGCCCCGCTTCCAGCGGTGTGATATCTGCCGACAATTCCTGGCCGTACAGCGGAAGCTTGGCTTCGAAGCGCAGTGTGTCGCGTGCGCCCAGACCGCAAGGCAGCAGACCGAATCCTTCGCCCGCCGCGACCAGATCGCGCCAAATGCGCGAAGCGAATTCGGGAGCGGCATAAATCTCGAATCCGTCCTCACCGGTATAGCCGGTACGCGAGATATAAGCCATCGTGCCTTCAAAAACGTCGGTTTCGATAAAATGGAACGGCTTGAGTTCGTCGAGCGCCGGCTCGTTGCAGACTTTTTTGAGAATCTCCAAAGCGGCCGGGCCTTGCAGCGCGATCAGCGCGGTCCCTTCGGAAACGTCGCGGAAATCGACCGACTCGGGCTTATGCGAGAGTATCCAAGCCGCGTCCTTTTCAATATTTCCGGCGTTCACGACCAGCATATAATGCCCTTCGCGGATCTTGTACACCAGCAGATCGTCCACAACCCCGCCGTTTTCGTAGCACATGAAGGTGTAAAGTGCTTGACCGACTTCCAAAGAATCAATATCGCCTGTCGTCAGCCTCGAAAGGAATTCGCGCACGCCTTCGCCACTCAGCATAAATTCGCCCATATGCGACACGTCGAACAGTCCTGCACGCTCACGCACCGCTTCATGTTCTTTTTGAATACCAGAGAACTGGACAGGCAGCTCCCAACCGCCAAAGTCGATGCAGCGCGGCTCGCCGGTTTCTGCATACAGCGGGTAGAGTGGGGTTCGCTTGAGAGAAGTCATCGTTTCAAAGTCTCCTTGTGAATCGAATTTGGTGTTTCCGGCCATCAAAAAAGGACAGATGCCCAAAGACCGACCCCTTTCCCGCAAAATGGGGAAGAAGGGTCTGATCGTAAGGGCTCTGTCCTTGATACCTGAGAGTTACCCCGCTTCGCGCCGAAGCAGGTTTCCCCTTGGGTGATCCGCCAGCGTGTCAGGCATTGGCCTGATTCACGCGCGGATGCTCTCCAGAGTGGCGTCCGGCAAAGGTCCTTCTGCCTGAGAGATTCACCGCGATCCATTGTATCCGGCTTACTCCTTCGGCGGTACCTGCGATCGCGTAAGCGTCCGGTACTCTCTCCCTATGCTTTCATTCGCCTATGCGAATATCGTGCAACGTTCGTTTTTTGCCAAATGCGGATCAAATGCTTTATCCTAATTATTAAGGGATGCGCCTGTGTGTTGTCAACAAAAGTTTGAATTTTACGAAAAATATTGTGAGGAACATTGACACGCCAAATAGGCTGCTTTAAGCTAAAGGCGCGGAAAATTCCCGAACAGTTAAAAGTTGAAATGCGCCAAATGTTCGGCAATACAGCGAAATGGAGCGAAGTGGACGATGAGCGAAGTAAAAGCAGGTCTGTACTATACCAAGGATCATGAATGGGTCGAAAAGCTGGCTAACGGCAATTTGCGTCTGGGCATCACCGATTTCGCGCAGCATCAGCTTGGCGATATCGTATTTGTTGAACTGCCGGAAGAAGGAGCGGCTGTCGCGGCGGAAGCAAGCATCGGTTCGATCGAATCCGTCAAGACCGTATCGGATCTGTTTTGCCCGGTCGGCGGAACGGTTGCAGCGGTGAACGGAGCTTTGGAAAGCGAGCCGGAGCTTGTCAACAGCGCGCCTTACGGCGGCGGCTGGATGATCGAGATACAGCCGGACGGCGAAGCGGACGGACTGCTTGCAGAGCTTTTGACTCCTGAACAGTACGAAGCGGAGCAAGCAGACTAAAAGATCTTATCAAGGCCAAGTGTAAAAAGGGCGGCAATCCACGGTGCGAAAAACACTAAGGGGTGCTGCCCATTTTGACGTTCTATTCAGATCGGGAGGAGATGTCATGTCGGAAGGATCATTGATGTTAGAAGAGTGTCAGACATCTTTGACGGAAAAAGATTTGGATCGAGTCGAGCTGCAACTGGGTTATCGCCTACCTGCGCCGGTTCGAGCTCATTATCTGCGTTTTAACGGAGGATACCTGCCGGAAGAACAGATGGAGCGTCAGCGGATAGCTTTTGGCGGATTCAATCCGATTCGCTACGGGACGTTGCCTGCCGAGCAGCTATACCGGGATTTGTTGGAGTCTTTTCCCGAGCTTGCAGGCTGGTTTCCGTTCGCTTACGATCAGGGAGGAAACTGTTTTCTGATTGATTTGGACGAGAAACGTAGTCTGGGCAGCATCCGAGTATGGTTAATGGACGGCGAGGAGTTGGCCGAGGTCACGGATTCCTTTGACGAGTTTATCACGATTCTCAGCCAAGTATGATTTATTCGTTGCACGCCCTAATTGTCATGTCACCTTGCGCTGGTTTATGATGGAGAATAATCAATCAACACCTGATCAAGCAAACATCCGATACGTTGTCTCACTTCAAAAGGAGGAGAATGGCTTGAACGGAAAAACAGCACTCGTAACAGGCGCTAACGCAGGTATGGGGCTAGCAACCACGATCGAATTGGTACGGCGGGGATATCGCGTTCTGATGCTTTGCCGCAATGAGGAACGTGGCGAAAAAGCGTTACGCGAGGTGGACGCCGCGGGAGGAAACGGTTCGGCCGAGCTTGTACTGGGCGATCTTGCGGAGTTGTCTTCTATTCGGAATTTTGCAGACAACATCCATGGGCGGGTATCCCGTATCGACGTATTGATTAATAACGCAGGCGTGGTCAGTCCCAAGCGGCAGGAAACGAAGGACGGCTTCGAGCTTGCGCTCGGCGTTAATCATCTGGGACACTTTCTGGCCACGAATCTGCTACTGGATCTGGTACAGGCTGCGGACCGCGGCCGAATTGTCGTTGTCGCTTCCGGCGCCTACAAAGCGGGCCGTATTCATTTCGAAGATCCGCATTTGCGTCAAAGCTATAATGTAATCAAATCGTACGGCCAGTCCAAGCTTGCCAATATTTTATTCGCGCGCGAATTGGCACTGCGAACCTACGATTCCGGAATTGCAGTTAATGCGCTCCATCCCGGTGCGGTATTGACGCAACTTGGCATCGACCGCGGCACGGGATTTGGGCAAGGCGTGTATCGCGCGCTCGGCAAGCTGCCTTCGTTCCAGACCCCTGCGGAGGGGGCTTCGACGGCCGTGTATCTGGCGGATAGCCCCGAAGTCGAAGGGATATCGCGCGAGTACTTTTACCGCAGTCAGCCCAAAAGCCTCGACCGTAAAGCAGAAGACGATGAAGCGGCAGCGAAGCTGTGGGCGTGGAGCGAGACTGAGGTCGGTTTGCGATAGGCATAATAAGAAAAGAAGTTTGAACTATGGAAAAGGGGACACCAACATGACGACATCCAACGAAATAACATCCGCCGAACAGCCGCTAATCGAACTGGCTACACTTGAAGACCTGCCGGCGATTGTGAGCATTTACAATTCCACGATCGCCGGACGCATGGTCACCGCCGATCTTGAACCGATTACGGTTGAAAGTCGTCATGCCTGGTTTGCCGAGCATGAACCGTCCCGCAGACCGCTCTGGGTGATGCGAAAAAACGGCCGTGTGCTCGCTTGGATCAGCCTGCAATCTTTTTATGGACGTCCGGCTTATGATGCGACAGCAGAGGTTAGCATTTACGTGGATGAGTCGCTACGCGGAAGCGGGGCGGGCAGTATTCTATTGCAAAAAGCAGTCGATGAAAGCCCGGCCCTCGGCGTTCATACGTTGCTCGGCTTTGTTTTCGGGCATAATGCGCCGAGTCTGGGGTTGCTGAAAAAATACGGATTCGAGGCTTGGGGAACTTTGCCGAGAGTTGCGGTGTTGGACGGCATCGAGCGCGACCTTGTGATTCTCGGCTTGCGTCTCGGCGAATAAGCGTCTTTCGTCCGTTGAGCGCAAAAGCAGCGGAGTGTCGTCGACACTCCGCTTTTTGATCGGAGAAAAAATGGCGCCGCAAACGTAAAGGTTGCAAGTTTATGCGTCCTCCCGTTCTTTTTCGTCTAATATAAAGTAAGTCAGGTCGAAACCGATGTGCAATGGCAAAACAAGTTTCATCGGACCACGCGATTAAGTCGACGACTCTGTCCGATCCTGTCATACATAGGACGTCATGCCGAACGAACATCGGGTGAACTGGAAGCGATACACGAAGACTTCAAAAGGGGTGAATCGACATGGCCGATACGCTAAGCTTTAACGACACGCTGGATTGTCCCGATTTCGAAGCTTACCCTTACGGGGATTTGGGACTGACTTTTTCCCCGCAGTACAGCACGTTCAAGGTCTGGGTGCCGGGTGCGGAGAAAGTGCGGGTCGCTTTATACGAAGACGAAGGGCAATACGACAAAGCGGGGCGCGTCACCGACCATTCGGGCGGCCGCGAACTGACCATGGAAGAAGACGAGTACGGAGTGTGGAGCATTGTTGTGCCAGGCGATCTCGAAGGGAATTATTACCTGTATCATATCACTTACAACATCGGCGACCACGAAACAAGCCGATATGTAGTCGATCCTTATGCCAAAGCCGCTTCGGCCAACGGTCAGCGCGGCGCGATCGTCAATATGAAGCGCACCGATCCCGAAGGTTGGGAAAACGATATTCGCCCGCCGCTTAGGCACGCCGTCGATTCGGTGGTATACGAACTGCATGTACGGGATTTTTCGTCTTCCGAAGACGCGAAAATGAATCATTCCGGGCAGTATCTGGCGTTTACGGAAAAAGGGATTCGGACGAAAGACGGACGCAAGATCGGGCTGGATCATCTGGAAGAACTCGGCATCACGCATGTCCATCTGCTGCCGGTGTACGATTTTTGCACGGTCAACGAATGCGACGTGACGCCCGAATCGTACAATTGGGGCTACGACCCGCAAAACTACAACGTTCCCGAAGGCTCGTACGCATCCGAACCGCATAATCCCGAATCGCGTATCCGCGAATTAAAACAGTTGGTTCAAGCGCTGCACGCCCGCGGTATCCGCGTCGTGGTCGACGTGGTGTTCAACCATACGTTTTCGGTAGAAGACGGGCCATTCGATCCGGTCGTGCCGGGGTACTTTTACCGTTTCAACAAGTACGGGGAACTCAGCAACGGCTCCGGCGTCGGCAACGAACTGGCGACGGAACGCCCGATGGTGCGCAAATACATTCTCGATTCGCTGCTGTACTGGGCGGAAGAATATCACGTAGACGGGTTCCGGTTCGACTTGATGGGGCTGATCGACACGACCACGATGCGCACGATCGCTTCCGTGCTGCACGAAAAGGTCGATCCGAACCTGCTGATCTACGGCGAGCCGTGGACGGCGCTGGATTCCCCGCTGCGGGAACTCACGCTCAAAGGATCGCAGCAAGGCGGAGGGTTCGCGGTATTCAACGACAACTTCCGCAACGCGCTAAAAGGCGACGGGGACGGCTGGGGAACGGGCTTCGTCAGCGGCGCGCCGGGCAAAGAAGGCGAGATCGCCCAGGGTCTGCGCGGAGCGGTGCACGATTTTGCGGCAGAACCGGCGGAAAGCGTCAACTACGTGACCGCGCACGATAATTTGATCTTGTGGGACAAATTGATCAAATCGCGCGGGAACTGGGACGAAACCGGCTTCTCGGCGTTTCACGACGGTCAGCCTTCGCGAGGATTGACGGCGGCTCAAGCGGTGGAAGCGAGCGATCCGTACGTCATGCTGAACGGCATGGACCCGCTGGAGCATCATCTGGTCAAACGGCATCTGCTCGCGTACGGGCTGGTGCTGACTTCGCAGGGGGTACCGTTTATCGGCGCGGGAGACGAACTGCTGCGCAGCAAGTTCGGCGATCACAACAGTTACCGCAGTCCGGATATCGTGAACGGCATTCGTTGGAACAATAAAGACCGCTTCCACAAAGTTAACGACTATATTCGGGGACTGATCGAACTTAGACGCTCGCATCGGGCTTTCCGGCTGAAAACGCGCGGCGATATCGAAAAGCATATGGACGTGTTCCGTATGCACGGCGGAGTCGTCGGCTTTACGCTGAACGATCATGCCGGCGGCGACCTATGGCGTACGATCGCCGTCGTGCACAACGCGTCGGAATCGGAACAGACGATCGAGCTGCCCGCGCGCGGCCGGCCGTGGAAAATCGTCGTCGATCATCGCAAAGCAGGCGTGGCCGTGCTGGGCGAAGCGTCCGATTTCGTGCATGTGCCAGCATTGTCCAGCATGGTGTTGTATGACGAAGAAGACGATTACACGCCGGAAGCGGCGCTGCTGGAATGGGAAAACATGCCGGGCGTCGTGCAGCCGGGCGAAAAATTGTTCCTGCAAGCAACCGTGCGCGACCAGCGCGGCCGGCGGATGCCGGAAGCAGAAGTGTCGTATCATTCCTCCGACCCGGAAAAAATCATTATCCGCCGCGACGGATCGGCTTGGACGATCGGCCTCGGCCGCGCGCTGATTACCGCCGTTTGCGGCGATATGCGCAGCAGCACCGCCATTCTGATCGAACGCCGCACCGTGCATCAGATCGGAATCACGATCGAAGACGGCGTGCGACGTCTGTACGTGGGACGCAGCCTCAAGCTGCAAGCCGAGCCCAAAGACCCGTTCGGCAATCCGATGTCGGCATCGCGTCTCGAATGGCGGTCGAGCGACGTCGGCATCGCCACCGTCAATCAAGCGGGCCGCGTTACAGGCGTGCGTCCGGGCCGCGCCGTCATTTCCGTGTTCGGCGACGGCGTGCAAGCGCAACTCGCGCTGGAAGTGCGCGAGTACAAGCCCCGCAAGCTGGTGCTGGAATACGAACGCGAAGACCGCGATTACCGCGGTTGGAATCTGTGGATGTGGGGCGCTTCGTTCGGCAACCGCCGCGTCGACTTCGCAGGCGAGCAGGACGGGATCGCTTCGGTATTGTTGGAAGTCGCGCCCGACGTGACGAGCCTCGGCTTTATCGTGCGCCACGAAGAATGGGAGAAAAAAGACATCGCCGCCGACCGCTATCTCGACCTGACCGCGATCACCGGCGGCTGGATTCGCCTGCGTATCCGCAGCGGTGAGTTCCGCGTCACCGCCGAAGCGCTGGACGAGTCCGCGATCCCGGCCGAACAAGCGAAGTTTGCCCGTCTGGAACAGGAAGCCGCCGACCGCGCGGCCCAAAAAGTTCCGAAAGCTGAATCCGAAGGCGAAGCGCCCGCTCAACCGGAAGCTTCGGTCCAACCCGCCGCAGACGCAGAAGCGGAGCCCACCGCTTTGCATACCGAAGATTCGTCTTCGGACGTTCCCGCCGACGAAGCCCCGAAAAGCGACGTCGACCGCGGCGCGGGAATCTGATTCCGCCGATTCCGCCAAGCCGATCCGGATCGTAACGAAAATCTTCAAAACCGATAGCGCACCGAAAAAGCCCCGGAAAATTTCCGGGGCTTTTCTATGTTCAAAATACAGCGCAGTAGATAATTGCAAAAAATTCATATACGGCGGCTCAAACAAAAAGCCGCATTGCTCTTCATTTCTTCCCTTCCCACACCTCCGAGCGAAACGCCAAGCGGAGGGAGAAGTTCAGTTAAATCCGCCTTTGGACTTGGAAAACTTCCACTAAAAATTCCAATCGACTTTTCCGAGTGAGACAGCGGATTTAACGAACTTCTCCCGCAGCGCCGCTCGTTCTCACTCGTTGAGGTACACTGCTTTTCCCGTCCGTGCCGATTCATAGATCGCTTCGAGAATCTCCGACACCACGCAAGCCTGCTCCGGCGTAACCGTTGGCGTCAGATCGTTTTCGATGGCATCGATCCAGCGATACATTTCCAGATCGGAATCGCTTTCCGCTTTGCCTTCGTAGAACGCGACGCCGCCGGAAGACAGATCGACTTCTTTCGTATACAGACGGCCGAACTCTTCGCCGTTGATACGCAGGCCGCCTTTCATGTCCGCTCCGCCTTCGCTGCCGCTGAGGCTGCATTTCGCTTCGTCCACGTCCAGCGAGTTGATCGCCCAGCTCGATTCCAGTACGACGGTGGCTCCGTTTTCCATCACGATCATGCCGAATGCGGAGTCTTCCACCTTGAACTTTTCAGGGTCCCAAGGTCCCCAGGCATTCGCTGCGTTTTCGCGCTGGGACAGCTCATGGTATTTCGTGCCCAGTACGACTTTCGGCTTGTAATTGTCCATCATCCACAGCGTGAGATCCAGCGCGTGAGTCCCGATATCGATCAACGGACCGCCGCCTTGCTTTTCTTCGTCCAGGAATACGCCCCATGTCGGAACGGCTCTGCGGCGAATCGCATGTGCTTTTGCATAATAGATATTACCGAGCGTGCCGGCTTCGCAGATACGCTTCAGATGCTGGCTGTCGCGGCGGAAACGGTTGTTGTAACCGACAGTCAGCTTCTTGCCGGACTTTTTCGCCGCTTCGACCATTTGACGGGCTTCGGCTGCTGTTTTGGCCATCGGTTTTTCACACATGACATGCTTGTCCGATTCAAGAGCGGCAATAGAGATGCGTGCATGCGATTCATTCGGCGTTAGCACGTGCACGATGTCGATTGAACCGTCTTTCAGCAGTTCGTTATAGTCGCTGTAGACTTTCGCGCCTTCGCTGCCGTATTTCGCTGCGGCTTCTTCGGCGCGTTCCGGGACCAGATCGCAGAACGCAACCAGCTCGACGTTTTTCAGTTTGCTCAGACTCGGAAGATGTTTGCCGTTGGCAATACCGCCGCAACCGACGATACCGATTTTATACGTTTGACTCATGAAGGTTTCACCTCGTTTTTGGAATGGGAAAAAAGGGAGATCGGGGCTTCAGCCGGCTGACGGTGCAGCTCGGATTGTTTCGTTCTCCGGTATACGGAAGGCGACATGCCCATGCGTTTGCGAAAAACAGTATGCAGATAAGCCGCTGTCGAGAATCCTTCAAGTTCGGCAATCCGTTCGATCGACAGGCTTCCGGTTCGCAGACGATCGCACACCGCCCGCAGACGGATATCCTCCAGCACGCGGCTGAACGGACGGGTCGGATCGATATCGCGGAAAATGCGCTGGAGCTGCCGAGGGCTAAGATCCAACTTTTCCGCCACGTCTTCCAAACGCAATCCGGAGGTATAGTTCGCTTCCATATAACGGACCGCGTATTCGTATCGGTAGGCTACCATATCGCGACTAGGGGCTTCCATGCCGACGTCGCCCGAATCGTAGGCTTGGATCGTTTTCAGCAGAATCGAAATGACCTGCATCCGAATATCCGTGTAGTAGCCGATACGCTTGCTTTCGCAGGCTTCATAAGCATCCAGAAAACAAGGCATAGCCCCGTAACTGTCCTGTGCGGGTCTTGGAGGAAGCGCGTTCAACTTCTGCATACATTCCTCCGCTTCCGCAGCTTCCCACGGATCGACAGAAGGATTGTGATTGGGAACGATGTCCAGATGCAGGCATAACTCTTCCATCGTCTGCTGCGAATCGGCTTCTTGATAATGCATGACGCCCGGACCGGTCAGATAAAGCATGCCGTCCGACAACGAGTAAGGCTGATCGCCAAGAATGACCCGACCCGCTCCGCGTGGAATAAAATGAAATTCGTAAGTCGAATGATTGTGAAAGCTGATCACGCGCCCCGGTTCGAACGATGTGAGATGGAAGCGCAGCACGCGAATCTCGTAGTGACCCCAAGTCACCGCAATCTCAAGCCGCTCCAGCAAATCGCTTTTTTCAAACATCGTCTCGTAGGGAAAAGGCACAGCGTGCGCAATAGGTCCGCTCATATTAACGGTTCAGCTCTTGCGGAGAAACGACAGTGCCTGTTTTTGCCGAGCGGTTGGCCGCTTCCATCAGACGCGTAAGCTGGATAGCCGAGGCGATATTTTCCGAAGCGAGCGTATCCTCCTGAATATGACGCACCCATTGCTCAAACGCGCTTTCCCGGTTGGCGGGCAGGGATTGTTCGATCCATTCGGCAGCGGCTTCATCTTTCTTCGAACGAAGCAACAGCTTGCTGTCTGGCGTACCGTAAAGAACGGTCCCTTCCGTCCCGTGCACCTCAACGGTGAACGGGGAGTACGCGTTAATGAAGCCGGCTTCAACCGAAGCGATCGCGCCCGACGCAGTGAACAAAGTAGCCAGAGCATTGTCTTCGACTTCTTTGCCCGTTATGTAGCCGAAGTTGGCGCTGACGCCTGTGATCGGTTCTCCAAGGAACAGCGCGGACAGATACATCGGGTGACAGCCCAGGTCGATCAAAGCGCCACCGCCGCACTGCTCGGCATTGTAGAAGTGCTCCGGCAGCCAGTTCGCCAATGCGCCGTCATGCGATAACCTTGCCCGGACATACGTGACTTGACCCAAAAGCCCGCGCTCCAAAATATCCTGAATCGCCAGCGTGTAGCCGTCGTTCAGACGGGGAAGGGAAACGGTCAATTTGATGCCTGCCTGTTGCACTTCCGCGATGATCTCGTCCACTTCGGCTTCGGTTGGAGCGATCACCTTTTCGGTAAAGATATGCTTGCCCGCGCGAGCGGCAGCGATCATGACTTCCTTATGCCGGTTCGTCGGTGCATCTACGATGACCGCGTCCACTTCGTCCGAAGCCAGCAGTTCATCCAAGGTGTCATGGTAAGGCACGCCCAGCCGTTCGGCTGCTTCACGGCCTCTTTCCGGAATCTCATCCCATACGGCCGTAATTTCGGTGTCGGGGTGAGCTTGCGCTTGACCGATGTAATCCCAGGCATGAACATGCCACAGACTGACTTTGCCTATGCGAATTCCCAATGTATAACCCTCCTGTACTCGATATCTAAAATCCTGACATTTCCATACTTAAAATAGCATAGGGAAATGGCTAATTCACTAAAAGCATACGACATTTAATATTCAATATTGCGACATGGATTGAAAAACTTTTTCCTATACAGAGAATAAGCGGCGCGCTTGAGGGCATTCGTTGTTTAGCGGTGTCTTTTTTCGGTTATCCCCTAAGAAGAACAGCGAGGAGGGAAAAGGTGGAAGCGACAAACGACGAAATCGACACAGCCGACAAGCAGCAAAGCAACGAGCAAGAGTGGCAGGAAGGCGTATTGTATCAGTTGTATCCGCCGAGTTTTAAAGACAGCAACGGCGACGGATGGGGAGATATCGGCGGGATGCTGGAAAAGGTAGACTATCTGGCCGAGCTTGGGGTAAGCGCAGTATGGATCGGACCTATATGCGATTCTCCAATGGAAGATAACGGTTACGATATTCGGGATTACTATAAGATTCACGACGCGTACGGGACGATGAAGCAGTTCGAGGAATTACTTGTCAAGCTACACGAACGCGACATCAAGCTTATCATGGACCTGGTGATTAACCACACGTCGGACGAACATCCCTGGTTTGAAGCTTCCCGATCTTCGAAAAGCAATCCGTATCGAGACTACTACATTTGGAAGCCGCCTGCGGAAGACGGAGGCCCCCCGAACAACTGGCGCTCTTTTTCCGAAGAGTCGGCCTGGGAATTCGATAAGCAAACCGGCGAATACTATTTGCATATTTTTGATAAAAAGCAGCCGGATTTGAATTGGGAAAGCGAGAATATGCGCCGGGACCTTTATCAAATGATTACGTTTTGGCTGGAAAAAGGCGTAGACGGCTTTCGGCTGGATGCGATCAATATGATCTCCAAGCACCCGGATTTTCCGGATGCGCCGCAAGATGCCAGACATCCGAGAGGACAGCAGTTTTATAAAAACGGTCCGCGTATCCACGAGATGCTGCGCGAGCTGCACGAGGCCACGTTCGGACGTTATCCGGGAACGCTGACATTGGGCGAAGCCCCGACGGTGACGATGGACGAGGTGGTCCGTTACACGGCGCCGGAGCGCAACGAAATGGATATGGTGCTTCAGATGGAGCTGGTTCGCATGGGGAAAGACTTCGGCAATCCGTGGAAAACGGACCCCGATTGGTCGCCTGCCCTGCTCAAAGAAAGCGTCGTACGCTGGTATCAAGAGGTATTTGGCAAGGGAGCCTATGCGCTGTATCTCAGCACGCATGACCACCCGCGTATGGTCGGTACTTTGTTCGGCGATCGTGCAGGCGTGGGAGGAGCGGAAGGCAAGGCTTGGAACGATGCCGCGGCCAAAGCGATCGGTACCTTTTTACATACGCTGCCTGGAACTCCGCTTGTCTACCAAGGCGAAGAGTTGGGCATGCCAAATGCGAATTATCGCTCACTCGAAGACTATCGGGATAAAGGGACCGTTAGTGCTTATCAAAAGCGGTTAGCTGAAGGGGAATCGGAGTCGGCTATTCTAGCCAGCCTGCATGCACGGAGCCGAGACGGCGCGCGTTCACCGATGCAGTGGACAGAAGGGCGATCGGCCGGTTTTACAGAAGGGACGCCGTGGATTCCGATGAATCCCGAAGGGCACAGCGCGAATGTGGAAAATGAACAGCGTGATTCTGCATCTGTGTTGAACCATTATCGACAACTGATTCAGTTGCGTCGAATGTCTTTGGTGCCTGCGCGGGGGGACTTGAACATGCTTGCGTTGGAGGATGAATGGGTATTGGCCTATCTTCGTGAAATAGCAGGCGAGCGCTGGATGGTGTTGATTAACTTCTCGGATCAACCCCGAAGCTGTGCGATTGACGAAGAATGGGCAAACCTTATTGAACAGGGGGAGTTACTGCTGGGTAGCACGGCGGAGCGTTCGGGATCACCGGAACTCAACGTTCCGCTTCAGCGGCAGCAAGAGGGGGATGTTCTCCGATTGTTACCGTATCAGTCTGCCATCTATCGGATCGCATCCAGTACCGAAGCATGTTAAAATGAAAAAAAAGAAGCAGCTCCTGAGGAGTTGCTTCTTTTTGATGAACAGAGAATTAAGCTTCTTGCTTTTCTTCGAACGTTGTACATTCAGCAGTGTGATCGGGAGCGAAAACAACTTCGATTTTCTCGGCTGTGCAAGTGTTGGACTCCCAGTTCGTGCAATCGGAAACTTGGCATTGGATGGTGGACATGTGTAAAACCTCCGTGTCATATTGGATTGGTTTGCTGCAAACTCACCGACGAGGCAACAAAACTTCTAAATCCAATATAACACAAATAAGCAGGTCCGCAACCCGCGTTTGATAAAAAATATGAATAATCAGCAATAAAAATGCCGATAATGTTCGGAAATGATGAGGATGATTTTCATTGTCGAGATAATGAGTTTTATTCTCGGGAGAATGAGACTCACTCTCAAGTTCTTATTCAATTTAACATATCGCGAAGCCTCGTTCAATAGCAAAGCTTCAATTTTTCGAAAACATTTTGAGCGGGTTCTGCGTAAACGGTTTCAGAGGAAAGCGAGAAGGTTACCGAATACATGACGGAAAACGAGAAAACGCTTTTTATGCCCATAAACATTTTAAAGAAATCGGGAGGATCATGCTGATGACAAACGGAAAAATGGCCGGAAAAGTAGCGGTGGTGACAGGAGCCGGATCGGGAATCGGAAAAGCAAGCGCTATTCTGTTGGCCGCCGAAGGCGCGAAAGTCGCGTTGCTGGAAGTCACGGCCGATACGGCGGAGCAAACGAAGCGGGAAATCGAGAAAGCCGGCGGCGAAGCGCTTGTGATCGAATGCGACGTATCGCGTCCGGAATCCGTGCAGGCGGCCGTTCAGCGCACAGGCGAGACATGGGGACGAATCGATGTCGTTTTCGCGAACGCCGGAATTAACGGGGCGGCCGCTCCGATCGAAACGATGGAGATCGAAGATTGGAACCGGACGTTGGAGACGAATCTGCGCGGCACGTTCGCCACGGTCAAATACACCATTCCCTTTTTGAAAAAGCAGGGAGGAAGCATCGTGATCACAAGTTCCATCAACGGAAGCCGGGCATTTTCGGGAACCGGTTTTTCGGCGTATTCTTCCTCGAAAGCAGGGCAAGTCGCGTTTGCGAAAATGGCGGCGTTGGAGTTGGCCCGCTACAAGATTCGCGTCAATGTGATTTGTCCGGGCGCGATCGAAACGAATATCGGTAAAAATACGTTCCCGAGCGACGATCTGAAAAAAATCGCCATCCCGGTCGAATATCCCGAAGGCAGCCATCCGCTGGAAGGACGTCCCGGCAAACCGGAAGAAGTCGCCAAGCTGGTTTTGTTTTTGGGCTCCGACGACTCTTCGCATATCAGCGGCACGGAAATCTTCGTGGACGGCGCCGAATCGCTTCTTTGACCGACGCGGGTTACTGCTTTTTTCGCCGTAACGCATCGGGAATGACGAAGAACATGATATAAAGCGTGACGAACGTGAAAAGCGCCAACAGTTCTTCGGCCAAAAGGTAAAGCGGATAGTCGCCGAACATATCAAGGATGGATGGGGTATCCGGCTTTCCGCGCAAGAACATATAATTGGCATCGAGCAGCCAGTCGAGCAGGTAGACGATCAGCGCAATAACGTTCAGCGACAGCAGCGCGGTCCATACGGTTCGCCAAGTCGGACGGAAGCGCTCGATCCAGATCATATACAGCGCAGACAGAATGATGGCGGCATGCGCGACAAAAAACTGTACAAAACGAAAATGCGGGTACGCATAGGCCAGATTAGGCGTCAAAAGTGCCTGCAAAGCGCCTCCGATACCCGCAAAAAAGACAAGCCCGGCCAAAAAGCGGCTTCGCGTAATCAGCATAAGGATTGCGGCAAGCAGCATAAGGCTGCATAACTCAAGCGGCAGCGTATACTGGGCGCTCCATACGTCGGATGCGATATACCAGATATGTAAAGAAACTTCGGCGGCAACCAAGGCGGCAAGAAGAGTGAAGCGTATCGCCTGCGTAAGCTTGGGCTTGGAGCGGATCTTATCTCGAAAAATAAACATCAGAATAGCGAAAACCGCAAATAAACCCAATGCGCTCAGATGAGCGGTAGAGAACGCAGAAAACGGCTCGGAAATCGTTGAAGAGAAAAAAGAAGCGACCATGCGAAAGGCCTCCATTCGTGCTTGAATCGTATTTCGGTCAATATACGCCAAAAAGCGGCGTCCCCGGGCTGAGATTCAGCTTGGATTCGGGTTTGCCGCTTTTTGTGCAACGAGCGATAAGCAATCGGATCGATCATTCATTAGACGGTTTGGGCAGCCATCTCGGTTTCCATGAAATCCTGCTCCAAGAATGAATCTTCCCGTCTGCCTCTGTGGTCAATTAGACCTAGTTCGCCTTCAGCCTTATATTTACGCATCCAAATCTTCAGACGATTGAGATCGTAGATGCCGAGCTCTTTCGCCACCTGCTTTTTAGTCATTCCGTCCATACGCATTTGAACGGCTCTCAACTTTGTTTCGTAGCTGTACTTGCAAAATGTTTGTCCTTTAGTTGCCACTAAAACCACCCCTTAAGACTTATATCGGACGGGATAGTTTTTTTCTTATGGTTTTTTACAAGTAAAGGTTAAAAAATAATAAAAAAGATTGTTTGTTGAACAAATGCGGGTTGACTTTACGCTCGTTCAATAATCGTATTGAGCGTCGTGCGGTCCAATCCGCGCACGAGACGGATCAAAAGCTCTTTTGCTGCTGCATAGTCATCCGTGTGGATGATCGACGATGAAGTATGGATATAGCGTCCGCAGATTCCGATAACCGTGGAAGGAACACCGATTCCGCTCAAATGCACCTGACCTGCGTCCGTACCGCCCGGCGAGATAAAAGGTTGTACTTTGACATTGTGCGTAGAAGCCGTGTCCTGGATATATTCCAGCAGGCCGCGGTGAGTAATCATGGTTGGGTCGAAGATACGAAGCAGCGCGCCTTGTCCCAAATGCCCGAACAGATTGCGGTCGCCGGTCATATCGTTCGCAGCGCTACAGTCCAGCGCGAAGAAAATATCGGGCTGGATCAAGTTAGCCGCTGTGCGTGCTCCGCGCAGGCCAACCTCTTCTTGAACCGTTGCTCCGCTGTACAGCGTATTCGGCAATTGCACGCCGTGTACTTCTTTCATTAATTCAATCGCAAGACCTACGCCATAACGGTTATCCCAGGCTTTCGCCATAATCTTCTTGGGGTTGGATAGGGGCGTGAACTCGCAGATCGGCAGGATCTGCTGACCGACTTTGATGCCGAAGCTTTCCGCTTCTGCACGATCGTCAGCGCCGAGATCAATATACATGATTTTGAGGTCCACGGGACGGCTGGCTTCCGCTTCGCCGAGCAAATGCTTCGGCGTCGAGCCGACTACCCCGACAACGGGACCGTTTTCGGTGATGATTTGAAGACGTTGACCCAGAACAACCTGGCTCCACCAACCGCCGAGCGGTTGAAAACGGACAAGTCCGGTTTCGGTAATGCCGTTTACGAGGAAGCCGACCTCATCGAAATGTCCGGCAACCATAACTTTTGGCCCGTCCTCGGGACCGCGTTTAACTCCAAACAAACTGCCGATACGATCCTGCACGAATTCCTCCGTATAAGCAGACAGCTTATCTTTGACCAATGCGCGCAAATCCCGCTCAAATCCCGGTGCTGCCGGGAACTCGGTCAGCTCTTTGAATAATGCTAATGTTTCGTTATTCATACATGCACTCTCCCATCAAAAAAAATCCGAAACATGGAAACCCCACGTTCGCTATCCTTCTAGTATGCAGGGTTAGGCAACAATTGTCACGGGCACGCGTCCAAATCTTCTTTTCCGGCGGAGGATGTGCGTTCGAGGCTTCGATCATGTACAATATAGGCACTACTGAAGTGCATAGACTGTTGAGAAGTGACTTAGACGCGGGAAGCGAGAAAACTCCGAGAGAAATTGCCAGCATACGCTTCCGAAGTGCATTTCTTCGAAATGCTTCAGGTCGCGTGTTGAAATCGGGAAAAAGGATTGAAACTTTATTTGTATTTTCCCGATTTCAAAGGCGAACATTCCTTTCCTTCACTGAATTTCTCTCTGCGTCTTCTCGCTTCCAGCTATGTTAGGTATTCTCGATACCTTAGGCACTAGTAAAGTGACTTTTGCAAGAAATACAGCAAAATGACTTAGGAGGTTGTCCATATGTCCGTAAGTTCCGAATCTATGCAGATCGTTACCGCAGTAAGGTCCAATCTTGAATCATGCATATTAGGGAAAACCTTTGAGATAAAATTATTGATGACCGCGTTGCTTGCCGGAGGACATGTCTTGATCGAAGATGTACCCGGTACCGGAAAAACGCAGATGATTAAAGCTTTGTCCCGCTCGATGGAGGGCGTGTACCGACGCGTTCAATGCAACCCCGATTTGCTGCCGACCGATATTACAGGCGTATCCATCTACCATCCCCGCGAAGAACGTTTCCAATTCCGTCCGGGTCCGATCATGTCCCATATTCTGCTTGCGGACGAGATCAACCGGGCTACGACCAAAACGCAATCTGCCCTTTTGGAAGCTATGGAAGAACGCAGCGTAACCGTTGACGGAGAAACGCATCCTTTGCCGCATCCGTTCATGTTATGCGCAACGCAGAACCCTATCGACTTCGAAGGCACTTACGTTCTTCCGGAGGCGCAGCTTGACCGCTTTATGATGAAGCTGCATATGGGCTATCCGGATCTGGAGACGGAGAAAAGCCTGATCGGCGCGAACCGTGTCGGTCAACCGGCCGATCAGCTTCATGCGGTTACGGATATGGCGACGATTGCCGGTATCCAGCGTGAAGTGCGCGAAGTGCATATGAATGACGCGGTTACTTCGTATATGTTGGGCATCATCCGCGCAACGCGCGAGCATCCATCCGTACTGCTGGGGGCCAGCCCGCGCGCTTCGATCTCGTTCTCGCTTGCGGCGAAGGCGTATGCCTTCATTAACGAACGCGACTTTGTTTTGCCTGACGATATCAAGGAATTGGCGCCTTATGTACTGCCGCATCGTATTCTGATCCGCCCGGAAGCACGTCTCGACAGTCTGAATGCCGAATCGCTTATCCGTAATCTGCTGGCTGCCAGCAGCGTGCCGGTATCGATGGGACGCTAACGGATGCGGGAAATCTGGAATCTTTTCAAGCCGAAGCTTTCCCCGGCCAAAATGTCGATGCTGCTATCGATCTGGATGTGTTGTCTGTTTTATTTGCTGTTCCAGGGCGGCAAGACTTCGATCATGTTGTTCGCCATGGTGACGTTGTTCGGTTTGTACCTATTATTTGGCGGCCTGAATGGAATCGCGCGCGCTCGCGGCGAGCGTCAGTTTTCCGGCGAACCGGGCGAATGGGGCGGTGTGCTACATGAAGGCGACCAGATTCGCGTTCGTCTGCATTTGGAAATCCCCGGATTTCTGCCTTTGCCTTATGTGATCGTGCGGGAGACGCTCAAGCGTCATAGTGGCGAGACTTGGTCTTTTGAAGAAAGTCTGGTGCCTAGTTTGAACGGACGAGGCGAGCTGTTGTTTCAGACGCCTCCGCTGGAGCGTGGCCGTTATGCCTTTTCCGAGACAGAGTGTGTGACGGAAGATATTTTCGGCCTGATTGAGCATCGGGGGTCGTTTTCGGCACGCGGGGAATTCCGTGTGCTGCCAAGAACGGCTCATATTGCAAGGTGGCAGCTGCTGGATCGACGCAATCGACTTCTGGGACCGCAGTCAGTGGGACATGTGTCGGGTCGTGAAACCAATCAGGTTGGGGGCGTGCGTGATTACGTGTATGGGGATCGGATCTCGCGGATTCACTGGAACGCTACGGCACGCACGGGAGAATGGAAGTCCAAAGAATTCGAATATGAATCGATTCCCAAAACGATGGTGGTGCTCGATACGTACGAGAATCACTATCGCTCGGCTAGGCAGTTCGAGACAGCGGTCTCGACGGCGGCTTCACTGCTAGAATACGGAGGGCGTGAGTCTATCCCGATGGGAATGTGTTCGCTCGGAAGCGAAGTGCGTGTGTTCGAGCCTGCACAGGGACGATCCAGATTGCATGCAATGATGGATCATCTGGTTGATTTGGACCCTAAAGGCGGAGGTTCCCTGCTTACCGGGTTGGAATCAGCGTTGACGCGTTTACCGAAAGGAGTCATTCTTGTTGTGGTCACACCGCTCTCGGATGGCCCCGTAATGGAATTGGTGCGCTTTGCGCAGACGCATCAGATGAGCTTTTGCCACGTTCAGATTGCAGAAACTCCTGTATCGGAAGGGGAAAGTTCCAACGCGTCCAGGCAGTGGGTCTCTACACTTCGGACCAAAGGAGTCGCCGCTTACCGGGTTGGCAGTCTCGATGAGCTGTCGACCGTGCTGGAAGGAGGAATCCGATGAAAAAATGGGTAGAATCATTTAAGTCATCTTGGTATATGGGCGTCTCGACGGTCTGGTTAATGATTATTGCCCTTCAGTGGTTAACTTATACACGAACCATCTGGTTCGATGAGACGAATGCGCTGGTGCTCGGCGTTTTGACGGCGGTTGCGATCGTTCATGTGCTGCTGCCGAACGATTCCTGGCTGCGCTTGGGACTTAAAGCCGTTCTTTTTGTGATCGTGATGTATACGACACTGGAGCGGTACGACATTTTTCAACCGGAAGGAATGCTGGCTGCAAGAGCCGAACAATTTTCCGAGGCGATATTCCCTTACGTTTGGTTTGCTTTGATCGCTTGGTTGTTATTTGAATTTTGTGTCCGGGCTGTCAATAGTCAACGGCGAATTCTGGTCTTTGCTTTTCTGAATATTGTACCGTTGGCGGCACTGGATTCCTTTACGGTCGTATCGTTGTGGAAGGCGGTTGCCTGGATTGTTTTTGCGACGATGGGATGGTTGGTATGCGACCACTTCCGCCGTTTCCAATCCCGTTTTCCTAAAGGGTGGAAAGCGATTCGCCGCAATCCGTTCAAGTTGTTTATCAATACGGCGGTTGTTTTTTCACTGGTCATTCTGGCGGGCGTGAATATGCCGTTTGTGCAGCCCGTGCTGACAGACCCTTATACAGCCTGGAGACAGATGCAGGGAACCTCGAATGTAGCGTTTAACGGAAACGGTCTGCTTCAGGGACAGGCTTCCGCTTCGGGATACAGCCGGGAAGACGGGCAGCTCGGCGGAGGATTCAATTTCGACTTTACGCCGGTGATGACGGTCGAGTCGACAGAGCGCAGCTACTGGCGGGGCGAGACGAGAATGACATACACCGGAAGCGGTTGGGATGCGGACAGCGGTTGGGGCACTCTCGAAGACGTGGTGCGCGAAGAAGCTTTGGAACGCGAAGCCGCGCCGCTTACTCCGACCAAGACGGTTCGCCAGCGGATCACGATGCAAGGCGATGCCACGTATCCCGTATTGTTCGGAGCCTTTTCCATTAATAAGGTAGAGAGTCTGGATATTGAAAACGGCGAAGCCCGTATGCAGTGGAAGCCCGAACAGGGCGAGCTGCATTGGCAGGAACGTGCCGGCCGCGGAACGACGGTCTATCCGAAAACGTACACGATCACATCCGAAGTTCCGGTGATTCCGGTTGATTCGCTTAAAGCCGCGACATCTGCGGAGCTGTATCCGAACGGCGTCGATCCGAGATACGTACAGGTTCCGCGCGGTTTTCCGCAACGTGTAACGGATCTGGCTACCGATATTACAAAAGACGGACAGACCCCGTATGAAAAGGTCTATCTGCTTCAGCAATATCTACAGCAAAATTATACGTACACGAACAATCCAGCGTTGTCCCGCCGGGAAAGCGACGACTTCGTCGAAAGTTTCCTGTTCGAAATCCAAGAGGGGTATTGCGATTATTTCTCCACGGCTATGGTGATGATGGCTCGTTCGCAAGGCATTCCGGCGCGCTGGGTCAAAGGGTATTCGCCGGGCAACCCGGCGACAACCGATATTCCGCAGCAGTTTGCCGAGAACGAAAACAGCTCGCAGTATGAAGTGACGAATGCTAACGCGCACTCTTGGGCTGAAGTGTATTTCGGCGATTATGGTTGGGTACCGGTTGAAGCCACGCGAGGATTCAATATGCCGCTGCTGCAAGAAGCCGTGACTCCGGCCGATGCCGATGTCACGCAAGAACAGGAGCCACAACCGGAACAGCCGGAAGAACAAGCCGAACAGGCCGCTTCCGCTTCGACAGATCAAGAAGATTCGAACATCGTGCCGATTGTTGTCGCTGCTGCGGCTGTCGTTGTGGCGGCTTGGGGCGGTTATCTGCTCTGGCTTCGTCGTCGATCGATTTATTTCTTCTTCATGGGACTGCGAATGGGAGGTCCGCTTACGGACGGTCAAAAAATCGTGCTGGAAACCGAGCGTTTCCTGCGCTTCCTGAAGCAAAAAGGGCTGAAACGCGAAGAAAACGAGACGCTGCGTGAATCTGTTGCGCGGTGGGAGACTACGGTGACCGGGACGGAGGCCGCGTTGGCGCCGATCTTAAGAATGTTTGAAAAAGCCCGGTACAGCCCGGAACGCGTCACCGCAGAGGAATGGGCAGAGATGCAGCGTTATTCTTCCAGCCTGCGGAAAAGTTGGAAAGGGCACTATCCGGTTCTGCCGAATTTGCCGCAATCCGGTAGCTGACGCGGAGCGTTCACTGTGATATAGTTTGAGTTTAAAGACTAATGCAACGAGGTGACCACAACTTGTTCGATGCACTGTTGCCGAAGCTCCAAGTTGATACTGTATTCGATATTGATCTGGAAGATTTGTATAACCGGGGCTACCGGGGGATCGTCACCGACCTGGATAACACGCTGGTCGGAGCGAAAGCGCCCAACGCTACGCCTGAACTCATTGCATGGTTTGCAAAAGTGAAGGAACTCGGTTTTCAGCTTGTGATTGTATCCAATAATAATATGAACCGCGTGTCTGTTTTTGCGACGCCGCTCGATATCCGATTCGTGCATGCGGCACGCAAGCCGTCTCATGCCCCTTTCCGCAAAGCGATGAAGCTTATGGAATTGAGCGAAAAGCAGACGATCGTCGTAGGCGATCAACTGCTGACCGATGTGCTCGGAGGAAACAGACTGGGTTTGTACACCGTGCTGGTGCTGCCGATCGCTGTTGGCGACGAAGGCTGGCGCACGCGCTTCAATCGCAGAGTCGAGCGGGTCGCGGTCGGACGTCTGCGCAAAATGGGCAAATGGCTTGAGGAGGAAAAGAAGAAATGACAGAAAGACTGGAAGGCTCCGCAGTGATCCGTTGTAACGGTTGCGGAGCGCCGCTTCAAACGGAAGATCCGGCAGGAATCGGATATATTCCGAAACTGAAGGAAGACGGGGCGCAAATCTGCCGCCGTTGCTTCCGTATCAAAAACTACAATGAGGTTGCATCGGTCGCGATGAATCAAGACGAGTTCCTGCGTATGCTGGGCCAAATCGGCGAACGCAAAGCACTGGTTATTCATATCGTCGATTTGTTCGACTTCCAGGGCAGCGTGATTACCGGACTGCAACGCTTCGTTGGCAGCAATCCGGTTATTCTCGCGGTCAACAAGATCGACCTGCTGCCGAAAGTAACGAACTGGAACAAGGTTCGGAACTGGGTGCAGAAGCAAGCGAAGGAACTGGGCTTGAAAACAGAAGAAATCGTGCTATGCAGTGCGAAAAAGAATCTGGGCTTCGACCGCTTGCTTCAGGAAGTCGCAGAGCGTCGAGGAGATCGCGACGTCTATGTCGTGGGTTCGACCAATGTCGGCAAATCGACATTGATCAACCGTCTGATTACCGATTATAGCGACCTTGAAGAAGAATTGACGACTTCGCGTTATCCGGGCACGACGCTGGATATGGTCAATATCCCGCTTGACGACGGACGTTATATCGTGGATACGCCGGGAATCGTGTATCCGTCCCGTTATACGGAACTGGTAACGCCGGGCGATCTGGTCAAAATCATGCCGGAGAAGCCGCTGAAGCCGGCTGTCTATCAACTGAACGAAGGACAGACGCTGTTTATCGGAGGACTGGCTCGTTTCGACTTTATCGAAGGCGCGCGCCAATCGTTCACGTTCTACACAAGCGGAGCTTTGAATCTGCATCGGACCAAGCTTGGGCGCGCGGACGAACTGTACGCCGATCATATCGGCGAGCTGCTGACTCCGCCGTCGCGTGAAGAAGCGGAAAAAATGCCGGACTGGACGCGCCATGAGTTCCGTATTCCGAAAGGCGGCGCACAGGACCTGTTCGTTTCCGGTCTTGGCTGGGTGAAAGCAAACGGTGAAAGCGGAGCGAAAGTTGCGGTGCATGCGCCGAAAGGCGTTAAGGTCATCATGCGGGATTCGCTGATTTAACTTGAGGCTGAGGAGGAAGAAACGTTGAATCAACCGTTGAAGCTTGGCGTGATCGGAGATCCGATTGCGCATTCCAAGTCGCCGATCATGCATGCGGCTGCGCTGCGTGAGCGGGGTATCGCCGGCGATTACGCGGCGCTGCATGTGAAACCGGACCAGCTCGAAGACATGATCCGTACGATGCGGGAAGAAGGCTATCGCGGCCTTAACGTTACGATTCCCCACAAAGAGCATGTCATGCAGTATCTCGATGATTTGACCGAGGATGCCCGGCGAATAGGAGCGGTCAACACGATCGTGAATGAAGCCGGTCGCCTGATCGGTCGCAATACGGACGGGATCGGTTATGTTCGATCTCTGAAGGAAGAGGCGGCGGCTGAACTTACAGGCCGCCGCATCGTTGTGCTCGGGGCTGGCGGAGCCGCTCGCGGCATCATTTATGCGCTGGCTGCCGAAAATCCTGACCGGATCACCTTACTGAACCGGACACCGGAGCGGGCCGAAGCACTGGCTGCCGAGTGGAACGATCTGGCCGATATTGTGGCGCTGCCTTCGTCTCGTACCGCCGAAGCTTTGCAAGATGCGGATCTTGTGATCAATACGACTTCGGTCGGCATGCATCCGCATACGGAAGGCGTTCCGCTGGATATCGAGCTGCTGAAAGGCACGGAGATCGTCAGCGATTTGATTTATAATCCGCTGGAAACCCGGTTGCTGCAATTCGCGCGCCAAAAAGGCTGCCGTGTACACGGAGGCTTGGGGATGTTCGTCTATCAGGGGGCGTATGCCTTTGAATATTGGACCGGGGTATCCGCGCCGGTCGATGCGATGCGAAGTGTGGTACTGGCGAATATGGCGCTCTGACCGCTACGCGATTTGAAATGGGTAAATAAACGGTAAGCACAGTTATTTTCAAAAAAGAGGAGTCAATCAAACTTATGCTGACAGGCAAACAAAAACGCTACCTGCGTTCGCAGGCTCATCATCTCGATGCTATCTTCCAAATCGGTAAGGGAGGTCTCAATGACCAACTGGTTCGTCATATCAACGAGGCGATCGAGCTGCGGGAATTGATGAAAGTATCGGTGCTGAATAACTGCGCGGAAGAGCCGAAGCAACTCGGAGTCGAGCTGGCTGAAGCCGCGGAAGCTGAATTGGTACAAGTGATCGGTCGTACGATCATCCTGTACAAAGAATCGCGCGAACACAAAGAAATTCAACTGCCGTAAAAAGGCAAGCGGAGGAGTGGACGGTTTTGAAAATCGGAATTATGGGCGGAACGTTTGATCCGATTCATATCGGGCACCTGGTTGCCGCTGAAACAGTGCGCGAGGCGCTCGATTTGGATGAAGTCTGGTTCATGCCTTCCCATATCCCTCCGCATAAAGCCGAAGCCGGATTTTCCAGCGAAGAACGGTTGCGCATGGTAGAGTTGGCAATCAGCGAACAGCCTGCTTTTCGGACATTGGATATCGAGCTGCGCCGGGGAGGCGTGTCGTACAGTGCTGATACGATGGAGGCATTGACTGGCCGACATCCTCACGACGATTTTCATTTTATTATCGGGACGGACATGGTCAACTATCTGCCGAAATGGGAGCGAATCGAAGATCTGGCGACCCTGACACGCTTTGCCGCGGTTGGCCGTGCCGGTTATGTGCTGGATAAATCCATCCTTCCGGAAGCGGTAGCTGACGTGATCGACCATGTCGATATGCCGCAGCTTGAAATCTCGTCAACCGAGATCCGCGAGCGATTGAAAAGCGGTCGTTCAGCCCGTTATCTCGTACCGGACAAGGTCTATGATTATTTGCAAAGGAGCGGAAAGCATGCGACATTCACGCGAGGAACTGATTGAGCAAGTGTCGTCGCAGATGCCGGCTCGCAGATGGCGCCATACCCTTGGAGTCATGCAATCGGCGATTGAATTGGCCGAGCGCTACGGCGCCGATCCGGTTCGGGCAGAACTTGCCGCGATCATCCATGATGTAGCCAAGTATTGGCCCGTTCAGCGTCAAGCCGCCGTGATTGCCGATCATGGGCTTAATGTCGAACTGCTCGACTACGATGCTCCGATGTGGCATTCGGAAGTCGGCGCTTATGTGGCGGAACACGAGTATGGAATCGAAGACCGTGAAGTGATCGATGCGATCCGTTATCATACGTCGGGGCGCGAAGATATGACACTGCTTGACAAAATTGTATGCCTGGCCGATTATATCGAGCCGGGACGCGATTTTCCGGGCGTGGATCTAATTCGGGAAAAAGCACAGCTTAGCCTGGAAGAAGGACTGATCGCCGGATTCGACTCGACGCTTCGCGTACTGGTCGAACGGGGACAAACGATATTTCCGACAACGGTGCTGGCCCGTAACGATCTGATCCGCCAACTTGCTCAGCGCGAGCAGGCGGGTCAGGCGAAGCCGGTTACCGAAAATAAGGGAGGATAACGAATGAGTGTAAAACCAAAAGAATTGCTTCAACTTGCGACGGAGGCCGTTGCGGAAAGAAAAGCCATGAACGTAGTCGCTTTGGACCTGACCGGAATCTCGCTCGTGGCCGACTATTTTGTCGTGTGCCACGGTAACTCCGATACGCAGGTTCAAGCGATCGCAAGCGAAGTACGCAAACGCGCAAACGATGCCGGCGCGCCGATCCGCGGCATTGAAGGCATGGACTCGGCACGCTGGGTGCTGATCGATCTCGGCGACGTGATCGTGCATGTGTTCCACCGCGACGAGCGCGAATATTACAATATTGAACGCGTCTGGTCGGATGCGAAAGTGGTGGAAACGGTATGAGTCTCGAAGCCGGTACAATCGTCAAGCTGAAGGTTGCACGCGAAGTGTCGCCGCACGGCTTTTTCATGACAAACGGCGAGGAAGAAGTGCTGCTTCCGTATACGGAACGCACAGGCAATATGAAATTCCGCAACGGTCAGGAAACGGAAGTCTTTATTCACCATGACTCCGAAGACCGTCTGATCGCAACGATGAAAAAACCGCTGCTGACATTCGGCGAAATCGCCGCGCTCGAAGTAGCCGATATCCACCCGCGCCTGGGCTGCTTCCTGGAGATGGGTTTGGGCCGTCAGCTTTTGCTGCCCAAGCGCGAACTGCCGGAAACACCGGAGCTTCAACCGGAAGTCGGCGACCGGATTTACGTACGGATGGACCGCGATAAACAGGGACGTTTGCTTGCCCGTACATCGGGCGAGGAAGAGTTGTCGCCGCTGTGCTTCAACGCTCCGGAATCGTGGAAAAACCAATGGATGAAAGCGACTGTATACCGTCCGCTTCAGATGGGAACGTTCGTCATTATCGAAGGCGGCGTGCTGGGCTTCGGCGCAATCGGCTTGATCCATTCGTCCGAACGTCCGCGTCCGTTGCGTCTGGGTGAAGTGGTGGATGTACGTGTCACACGGATTCGCGAAGAAGACGGCCGTGTGAATCTCTCGATGGCCCAGCCGAAAGAAATCGGGATGGACGAGGATGCGGAAAAGATTCTGGCCTATATGCGTACCCGCGAAGGTAATCAGATGCCGTACTCGGACAAAACCGGACCGGATATCATCAAGCTTCGCTTCGGGATCAGCAAAGCCGCATTCAAACGCGCTTTGGGCCGATTGATGAAACAGGGTCTTATCGAGCAGGATGAGAACTGGACGCGCCTGAAGTCGTCTGACGAAGCTTCTTCCGACGCGGAGTAATCGTGGAATCCTAAATCATCAAGAGTAAAAACGGCTCGTTTCCGAGAAAGGAAAGAGCCGTTTTTTCATGGAGAAAACCAACGAAATATCTGCTCAAAAAGAAAGGGGAATACAGATGTCTTACGGAAAATTCGCCTACGTATACGATGAACTCATGCAGGATATGCCTTATGCCAAGTGGCAAAGATTCACGCTGGAAGCCTGGAAAAAATACGGAAACCCGAGTGAGGTCGTTGAACTGGGATGCGGGACGGGGACGCTAACTGCGATGCTGGCCGAACAGGGATATCGAATGACGGGAATCGATTTGTCGGAAGATATGTTGGCCGTGGCGCGCGACAAAGCGGATGAGCGTCCGATGCTTCAGGGACTGCTTCGCAGCGGAAGCCTTCGTTTCGCTTGTCAGGATATGACGGAATGGGCTGCGCCCGAGCCTGTCGATTCGGTCATTTCGTTTTGCGATTGTTTGAATTATCTGACGGAAGAAGAGCAGATCGAAGCTACTTTTCGTGCGACTTGTGAGGGGCTGAAGCCGGGCGGAACTTTTTTGTTCGACGTCCACCACCCGAATACATTGCGCCGTTACGAAGAAGAGCAGCCTTTCGTGCTGGACGAAGGCGATATTTCGTACATTTGGACCTGCGGATTGGACGAAGAACGGGTAGAGATCGAGCATCATCTGCGAATTTTCGTACGCCGGCAAGAGGATTCAAGTCCCTCGAAAAACACTTACGATCGTTTCGACGAATTTCACGTAGAACGTGCCTACGATCCTCAATGGCTTCAAGAAGCACTGCTGCGAGCAGGCTTTTCGAACGTAGAGACTTATGCCGATTTTGAATGGAAAAAAGATGACGACGAATCGGAGCGTTTATTCTACGTAGCGGTCAAATAGAAAAAAGCCCGTCCCCTTTAACCCTAATGCGCTAAAAAAAGGTTTTATTCGTACGAAGCGGCAGGCGAAGAGGCAAATTCAGTTCAATACGCCTTTGAACGCGGAAAGCCGGAGGCTTTCTGCGTGAGACAGCGTTTTGAACGAATTTTCCCCGCAGTGCCCCGAATAGGCCTTTTTCACAGCCCATTCGTCAAAATCAACGTCGCCCCCACCAAAGCCATCATCCCCGCCAAACGGCTCAGCGTCAAAAAAGACGGATTAGGCTCGGAATTTCCTTCAGCCGTTCGTCCATATCGAATTCGCCAGACGAACTGCGGCGTTAACACATTAACTGCTCCAATCGCAATAAGAATCAGAAAAAACAGAAACATGATGCCTATCAGCTCCTTTCCGGCAAACGAATACGTCATCTCGGCTTCACGCGTATTACATCTTTACCCGAAACAACAGCCTTATGTCTTCGTTATACGCGGAAAAAGCCGAAAAGTTTTTGTCGCTTGATCGGTTGGAACTCACTCGTAAAACAACAACCGCTTGGCATACGCATTACGGAAATCGCTTGGCGTCAGGCCGACGATCTTTTTAAACGCTTTCATGAAGTTATGGGAATCGGTATAGCCCAGCTTGACGGATACTTCGCTGATATTTTGGTTGGTATCGGTGAGCAGGTATTTGGCCAGTTCCATTTTTTGCTGCAAAATATACTGTTTGAGCGAGACGCCCGCAATCGAGGAGAAGAGGTGCGACAGATATTTTTCGTTGTAGCCGAACACGTCCGCGATCTGCGATACCTTGACGGGTTCGCCGCGGCTCCATTTGATGTAATCCACGATATCGTGGTAAAGCTGTTCCTGCCTGGTCTTTTTGAGCATGGTGGAATCGGTGTAGAAAAGTTGGTTATATAATTCGCACAGAATGACGGTAGACATGTAATTGTTGAGCGACGACATATCGTAGCTGCGTACCGAGTCCTGGAGCTGCTTCATCATCACGATCATTTTCTCCAGGCTTTTCAGCTTGCCGTAGCGCGGAAGAACGATCTTCTGATCCTCCTTGCCGGGTAATCCTTCCGTTGCATCCACAGTGACGACCTTCTGGTCTTTGGAAGAAAAATGCAACCAATAGAAGCTGCACGACGATACCTGATAGCCGTATTGCCGGGTGGAAGGCGGAAGCAGCAGATATTCGCCCTGGGATACCGTAAATTGTTGAGAACCGTCGGCCAGATACAATACGCCCTCTGTCACGACCATCAGCTCATAGTCGGTCAGAGTCCGGCTCAAATGAATCCAATTGGCGTCGGGCGCGACGAATTTGCCGGTAATCGCAAGCTCAACCGGAGTGTCTACAGATAGTTCGTACGCAATCATCAAAGCAGAGCCCCCTTTGTCTGATTTTGTCCTTTTTTCGCATGGCTTCCCTAATGTAAAGCTAACACAAAACCCCTCCCCCGACTAGATACCCTCCCGTACAAACCTAACCTTTTGACACTTATTCGAACTTTAAACTATTTGTCGGACCGTCAAAAGCGATTAATCTAGAATCATCAAATCGATTTGAAAGCGGATTCAAAAAAAGCTTCGAAAATGAAAAGGGGGCCGTGGAGGCAGACGGAGAAGCGCTATACATATATGCTTTTATGCTTCTCCGCGTCAATCCGGCAATCAAAAAATGGAGGGGATCGGAATGAAAAAAAGCATGTCGATTCTGGCGGTTCTGGCACTTGGAGCAGGTCTGCTGTCGGGTTGCGGAGGTTCGGACGAAGGGAGCAGCGAGAGCGGGAAAACGACGCCGGACGGCAAGGTCAAGCTGACGGCGATTATGACCAAGCACCCGTTGACGCAGGAATTTTCCAAAATGGAATGGTTACAAAAAGCGGAAGAAAAAGCGGGCGTCGAGATCGAATGGCAGGAAGTCAGCGCGGATTGGGGACAGAAAAAGGGCGCTTTGCTCGCAGGCGGCGATATCCCGGACCTGATCATTGGACCGAATGCGATCACGGACGCCGACTATGCGCAGTTCCCGGGTTTGTTCGAGGATATGACGCCGCTAATCACCGCCGATGCGCCGAACGTGCAGAAAATGTTCGACGAAAAACCGGAAACCAAAGCGATCGCGACGCAGCTTGACGGTAAAATCTACGGTTTGCCGAAATATCAACGTTTTTGGCCGGATACCACGACGCGCCAGTATATCAACAAGCAATGGCTCGACAATCTGGGCTTGAAAGAACCGACCAACTGGGACGAGCTGTATGACGTGCTGGTCGCGTTCAAAGAAAAAGACGCCAACGGCAACGGAGACGCAAACGACGAGATCCCGATGGACTTCGCGCCGAGCGGCACGGGCGGATTCGGAGCGTTCATGCCGACCATGCTGCTGGGCAGCCAGGGCATCACGCTGACGGACAACAGCGGCCTCGGCTACTTCGTCGAAGATGGCCAGGTCAAAAACTTTTTCACGGACGAACGGTACAAAGACCTGGTCGCGTTCCTGCATAAATGCTTTGCGGCAGGCTTGATTAACCCGGAAGTGTTCACGCAGGACTACACGAAGTATCAATCGGTGGCGCGCGGCAACGGAGACACGGCGGCTGTCGGCTTCACGTGGGGTTGGGAAGTGACCGACCGCGTCGGCAACACGCTCGCGCCGCAGTACGAATCGATCGCGCCGCTCAAAGAGACCGCGTCGTCGACCGATCAACTGTCCTGGTCGTACGATTACAACTCGCTCAACTACGGCGTGAATATGGTATCGCTGGCGTCCACGTCGAAAAACAAAGACGCCGCGATGAAGTTCATCAACGAGCTGTACGATCCGACGGTGAGCATGCAGGTCTTGTTCGGTTCGCTCGGCACGAATATCAAAGACAACGGCGACGGTTCCTACGCGGTGCTGCCTCCGGAGGACAAAGCTATGGACCCGGGCACGTGGAAATGGACGACAAGCTGGGCGGATAACGGGCCGATGTATATCTCCGATTCGCTCAAGCTGGAACTCGGCACGGATATGCAGTCGGTCGGCGCGCAGACGGAACCGCTGAAGGCGGCGCTGGACGGTATCGACAAAGAAAAAGACGTGCTGCCGAGCATGTTTATCAAGTACAGCGTGGAAGACAACAATGCGATGAGTTTGAATAATACGGCTATGCTGTCGCTCACGATGTCCAAATGGGCGGAATGGATCACCAAAGGCGGCGTGGAAGATCAATGGGCCGGCTACGTCGATAACGTGAAAAAAACGGGCGTGGACCGAAACATCGAAATCATTCAAAAATACTACGACGATTATATGAGCAAAAACTAAGCAATCGAGAAAAGGAGGCCGTTTCCGGGAGACTTCGGAAGCGGCCCCCGTTTTCGCGAAAGGAGAGGTCTGCCGATGGTTCCCAAAAATCCCTATGAGCATCCGGTCAACCTGCGAGCTTATAAAAAGAAAAAGCCGACGGTACTTAATACGTTCGTGCGCGACTATCAGCTATGGATTATGATTTTACCCGCAATCGTCGTGATCTTTATTTTCAACTACATTCCGATGTACGGGATACAGCTTGCATTCCGCGATTACAACTTTGCCAAAGGCTTGACCGGCGGCGAATGGCGCGGGCTGTTTTATTTCAAACAATTTTTCGAAAGCTACCAGTTTGCGGATTTGATGAAAAACACGATCGTAATCAGCTTGTCCACGGTCGTGCTCAGCTTCCCGGCTCCGATCATTCTGGCGTTGCTTATCAATCAATTGCGCTGGAAACGGGCGAAAAAAGCGCTGCAAACAACCGTTTATCTGCCGCACTTTATCTCGATCGTCGTTATGGTCGGTCTGTTGAACGTGCTGCTGTCACCGAACTCCGGGGTTATCGGCCATTTGCTTCAGTCGATCGGGCTGGGCAACGTCAATCTGCTCGGCTCCACGTCGACGTTCGTGCCGGTCTATGTCTTGTCCGAGATCTGGCAGCACTGCGGGTGGAACAGCATCATTTACTTAGCGGCGTTGTCGACCGTCGACCCGCAATTGTACGACGCTTCGAAGATCGACGGCGCGAGCCGCTGGCAAACGATCCGCAATATCGAGATTCCGGCGCTGATCCCGACGATTATCATTTTGTTCGTACTCAGTATGGGCAGCGTACTCAGCACCGGTTTCGAGAAAATTTTCTTAATGCAAAACTCGCTCAACCTCCCCGTATCCGAAGTCATTTCGACTTACGTGTACAAGATCGGGATCGTGAGCAATCAGTTCAGCTACTCGGCGGCTATCGGATTGTTTAACACGCTGATCAACTTCTTCTTCCTGTACACAATGAATCTGGTGGCGAGAAAAACATCGGAGACCAGTCTGTGGTAACGCGGGCGGTCTCCCGAAGAAAGGAGCGAATAGCTTATGCAGCTTGTACAAAAAAAGCAAAAAGCGGTGGCGCATAAACGGAATTTCGGCGAGTGGATGTTCGATGCGGTCGTATTCGCGATCTGTCTGTTGATTTTTCTCAGTATCGTGTATCCGCTGTATTTCGTCGTCATTGCTTCGATCAGCAACTCCACGCTCGTCTCGACCGGACAGGTGACGATCTTCCCGAAAGACATCAGCTTTTTCGGTTATTCGGAGATTTTCAAAGACCAGCGGATCTGGACCGGCTACGGCAATACGATTCTGTACACGGTGCTGGGAACGGCGGTCAATCTGCTGTTCACGCTGCCGGCCGCATACGTATTATCCAGACAGGAGTTCCGGGCTAGACGGTTTATTATGTTCGCTTTTGTCGTAACCTTATTCTTCGGCGGCGGTTTGATCCCGACATACCTGCTGATGAAGGACCTGCACCTGTTGAATACGATGTGGGTGTTTATCCTGCCGTTCAGCGTCAACGTGTACAACCTGATTATCGCCCGGTCCTTTTTCGAAAGCTCCATTCCGAAAGAGCTGTACGAAGCGGCGGCGATGGACGGCTGTTCGCATTTCCGTTACTTCGGCTCGGTCGTGCTTCCGTTGTCCAAAGCGATCGTGTCGGTTATCGGCTTGTATTATCTGGTTGCGCACTGGAACGACTTTTTCACGGGCCTGATCTATATCCGCAGCAATGATCTTCAACCGCTTCAGATCGTGCTGCGCGATATTCTGTTGTCCAATCAGGTATTCTCGCAAGGCGCGGGTTCCGGCGGTGCGGCGGGCGGTTATGCGCAGCAGTATGCCGACCAGGTCAAATACGGCGTTATCATCGTGTCCACGCTGCCGATCCTGCTCGTGTATCCGTTCCTGCAAAAGTATTTCGATAAAGGCGTCATGATCGGTTCCGTTAAAGGCTGAGGAGGATGTCGAATCGTGAATAAAGTAAAAAACAAAGCGGCCGACCGTCTTCAAGGGTTTCATTATCGTCGCGTCAAGCTGGGAGAAGGACATTGGAAAAAGCAGCGCGACGAGACCGTCGAGACTTATCTCGCGATTCCGGACGAACGGCTGCTGCATATTTTTCGGGAAAAAGCAGGCTTGAATCCGGAAGGGCATGGCTTGACCGGTTGGTATGGTGCGGGCGCGAGTACATTCGGTCAAAAATTGGGCGCATTCGCGAAACTCTATCTCGTTACAGGGGACGAACGGCTTAAGGACAAAGCGCTGCGGTTGGCGGACGGGTGGGCGGATTGCGCGGATGCTTCGGATAAGCTGTACGAGCATGACACGTATGTATACGATAAACTGATGGGCGGTTTGTTGGACCTATACGAATATTTGGGCTACGAACGCGCACGCATTCATTTGCAAAAACTGACGGAAGCCGCCGCATCGACATTCAAACGGGATATTAAGCGGGACGGATTGCAGGATGCGGGACTGTGGACCAACCGCATGATCGAATGGTATACGCTGCCGGAAAATCTGTATCGGGCTTATCAACTAACCGGAGAAGAACGCTTTGCCGAATTCGCGAAGGAATGGGACTACGATTATTTGTGGGACAAATTGCTCGCCGGCGATTTTCGGATCGGTCCGCGTCATGCCTACAGTCAGGTCAACAGCTTGTCCAGCGCAGCGCGGGCTTATGAAGCAACAGGGGATGAACGTTATTTGAATGCGATGAAGATCGCGTACGAGCTTATTACGACCCGGCATATTTTTGCGACAGGCGGGTACGGTCCGGCAGAATGTTTGTTCACCGATGCGGAAGGCTATCTCGGCGATTCGTTGAAGTCGACCTGGGACGCCTCGCGCGCCAGTCTGACCTACACCAACTTTACAGGCAACGAAGTCACTCGCGACGATACGTGGGGAAGTTGCGAAGTCTCCTGCTGCGCCTGGGCGGTATTCAAGCTGTGCCATTATTTGCTGCGCTTCACGGGCGAAGCCAAATACGGCGAATGGGCGGAAAAGATGCTGTACAACGGCACGGGCGCGCAGCTGCCGGTCGAACCGGGCGGCAAAGTGATGTATTACGCCAATTATTTTCTCGACGGTGCCATCAAAACGACCGAAGACCGGCGTTTGCAGGAAGGCGGCCAATCGTTCGAATGGCAATGCTGCACCGGAACCTTCCCTCAAGACGTAGCCGAATACGCCAATATGCTGTATTACCGTGAGGAAGAAAACCTTTACGTCTCGCAATACCTGCCGTCTTCGGTTCAATGGACAGTCGGAGCGCATGAAGTACATGTGACGAACGTATCTGCTTTTCCCGAAAAAGAAAGCCCAGTCGTGTTCCGTATCGGAATAGATGCGGTGGATTCGAAAAACGCGGATTCGAAAAGCGTAAATTCGAAAAACGGCAGTTCCGAAGTCTCAGCCGATGTACGGGCCGCTTTTACGCTCAATCTGCGCATTCCCGACTGGGCCGACGGCGCATCCGTCCGTATCAACGGCGAACCGCAACCGATTTCTGCCGTGCCGGGACAATGGGCGACCGTTGAACGCAACTGGCAGCACGGCGACCGGGTCGAACTGCGCCTGCCTTTTACGCTGCGTTTCCGCCCTGTCGACCGCGTCAGCCCGGACGTCGCCGCCTTGAGCTACGGCCCTCTGGTTCTCGCTGCCGACAGCATGACCCGCTTCATCGGCGACGCTTCCGCTCCCGCCGACTGGATACGCCCGTCCGACGAGGAGTCTGCCGGCGCTCCGTACGTTTTCCGAACCGTTCCCGGCCATGTCGCAGGCTACGCCCACCTCACCCGCACCTTCGAACCCTATTATCGAATCCCCGCCATGCGCTGGACCTATATGTACAATCGGATCTCTCCTCACCCCGACCGCCGCATCGGCCACACGGACGGGGAAGAAAACGAGTAAACGGTTAAGCCTAAGAACGATAGCTGTTCAGCGCAAACGCAGTCAGGAAAATGCCGGGTGTGGACAGGCGGAAAAGCAAGGAGAGAGCGAAGAGAAGATCGGAGAAGCAAAGGGAGGGGAAAAGCGATGAGTTTCAAGTTGCGAGTGCCAAACGCTGAGTTCCGCTCCCTGAGTCTCCAATTTTAATTCTCGATTTCCGAAGTTTTTATTTCCAAGCTCTGAATTTATAATGCCAAGCCCGCACAAACCTCAGATTAAAGCAAGAAAAGCTACTATTTGCCCGGATTTTTTTGATTTGGAGAGATTAGATGCGAATATACACTTAATTCCTCGGTTTTATGCTCTTTTGTGCCGATTCTCTTCAAATAGGTGTATATCCGCACTTATTCGAACATTCAGAAGCAAATCGAACGAAATAAGTGTATAAGCGCACTTATTTATAAAACTCGTTCTCCGAATCAAACCGATCCGTAAAGAAGGGCGGCTTCACCGTTCGGAAGGGGATGTCTCCAAACTCAACGAGTATATTTTTTACCGCAAATCAAGCTGTTAAAATCGTTTACGCAGAAAAAGCGCACTGGACCTACAGGTCCAGTGCATCTTTCCTATCTAAAGTTTATTTAAGCGCCACCCCCACGCCCTCTTCAACAAATCCACCCTCATGTACGTGATACAGCACCCTCGCGAGCAAATGCTGACTATAATTCCCGAAGCGTCGCCCGAACAGCGTCAAGCCTCGCTTATTCGCCGTCTGATCCGTCACCGCGATCCGGAACGTCAGCTCACTGCGGTAATCCAATTGGATATCCGCGAGCGTCACATCCGAAATCCGGCATCCGTCGATAAAGCTGCCGTCGCTGTTGATCCGCAGCAGCTTCAGCATGCCGTACTGATTGAGATGCGGCGGCCACCAGTCCGGGTTGAACGTGCCGCGCACATCGCCGAAGTCGCCGGGGCTGGTCCAGCAGCCGATCTCAATCTCATTAATGGAAAAATGAATATCCGACGGATAAAAGTTATTGAATCCCGGCGCCTCCGAACCGATCTCCAGCGAGAGCTGAATCTCGCGAAAGCTTTGGTTCGGCTTCAAATAATTCGGAATACGGTATTCCAGGAAACCTTCCGCCAGCCAAATGATCTCGGCATGAATCCGCTGCGGGTCGGCAAAATAACGGGGATCGTCGAAATCGCCGATGATGCTGTCTTTGGTTGCGAGTCCGCAGGTTGGAAGCGCTTTGTAATCACTGTAATGACCGACCTGAATTTCGACTTCGTACAAATTATCCGCTTCTTTGCTGCGCAGATCGACCATCAGCTTTTCTTTATTCAAGTAACAAAGCTTCTGAATCCCGTGTTTGCCGCCAGCGGTTCGGATCTCGATCAGGCCGCAATCCTCCAGCTTTTTGATATGCAGAGTCACAGCCCCGTTGCTCAGACCCAGTCTTCGGGCAATCTCGTTCAAGTTCAATTCTTCGTCTCCGGCGAGCATCTCCAGGATCTGAATCCGGATCTCGGAGCTTAGGGCTTTAAAAATATCGATTCCGCTCATCAAATCTTTAATATAAATCATCGCAGTTCTCCTCGCTTTCGCGCATAGTCCTGAAACGTTTTCTTATTTTAATCCATTATAAACTTAAGGCCGGTTAAAATGAAAATTTTGACCTTTCCGCCGAAATTCATCAAAATTCGATAAAAAGAGTAGAAAGAAACGACGGTTTCATTCAAGAAAACTTAAAATGAAAAGGCGAAATCATCACATGAACCTTTTACAAAACACTAGGCGAAAACTGCAAAGAATGCTTTAGGTAAAGCTAAAAAGATTTAAATTTACTTGTTTACATCCCAAAAACGGTATGTTATTTTATTCCTGAAAGCGGATACATTCAGTATAGCATAAACTATTTTATGTTCTACTAAAATAAAAGAGGAGGGACAAGCAGCGCTTCTACAGCTCGGGGAAACACTCGTTTTACGGTTTGGCATTGGCTTGGCGAAGTATTTACGTCTCTCGTCCTCTACATAGCGGCTTATATGCGGCAACTGGCAACTTTTCACTGGACGATCCGAGATTCAACAAACCATATCCGGGAGGGTCAGAAATGAAGAAAAAAGGAATCGTTTTAATCACGCTGATGGCTCTGTTATTGGCGATCACGGGCTGCGGAAATTCAACGTCCAGCACGGCTGCGGATGGCGAAAAATCGGTGATCGACGCGGGAGCGGGCGAAGGGGCAACGGAACTGTCCTATTGGACGTTCGTCGAACTGCACGGCAAATTTTTCGAAGATATGCTCGCCAAATGGAACGAGAAAAACCCGGATCGCCAAATCAAGCTGAACGTTACCGTTATGCCGTACGACGATATGCATAATAAATTGTCGATCGCCCTGCAAACGGGAACGGGAGCGCCGGATATCGCGGATATCGAAATCGGCAAATTCCCGGATTTCCTCAAAGGCACGCCGCAGTTGGAATCGTTGAACGATGTCATCGAGCCGTACAAAGACACCATCGTTCCTTCGCAGCTCGATCTGTATAGCAAAGATGGACAAGTGTACGGAGCCACGACCCATGTCGGCGCTTCGGTTGCTTTTTATAACACGGAAATTCTGGAAGAGGCCGGCGTCAACTACGAGGATATCGCGACTTGGGAAGATTTCAAGCAAGCCGGTATCAAAGTGTACGAAGCGACGGGCAAATACATGGGAACCGCCGACACCAGCGCCAACTGGCAAACGTCGATGATGCTCGCCCAGCAAAAATCGGACTATACCGACGCCGACGGCAATCCGCAGCTTAATTCGCCGGAGATGGTCAGAGGACTCACCGTGCTCAAAGACCTGCAAGACAGCAACGTGATCGCGACGATCGCGGGCGGGCAGCCGGATACCGAAGAAGCTTACGGCGAGTTTAACTCCGGCAATTATGCAACCGCCTTCATGCCGCTGTGGGAAATGTCCCGTTACACCAACTATATGCCGGACCTGAAAGGCAAAATCGCAATCGCGCCGATCCCGGTTATCGAAAAAGGCATGCCGAGATCGTACGGTGGCGGCGGTACGGGGACGGTCGTAACCAAGACAGCGAAGGACGTTCAGCTAGCCAAAGAATTTGTCGCTTACGCCAAGCTGTCGGAAGAAGGCAATATCGCAATCTGGAATACGCTCGGCTTTGACCCTGTTAACATGGCGGTATGGGATATGGAAGACGTGACGCATAACCCGGATAACGAATTCGTGCAGTATTTCAAAAACAATCCATTCGATATCCTGAACGAGATCAAGGATGAGATTCAATTAATCAAGTCCACGCCGGCTTCTCCGACGATCAATAACGTACTGAATACAGTTACGTTGAATGAAATCTTCGAGGACGGCAAAGATATTCAGACGGCTCTCGACGAAGCGCAGGCACAAGTCGAGCAGGAATTGCAATAACGCATCCCTATAGGTTTTTTATTCCGACGGGTCTCCCGCTCGCTGCTTCTGAACCTGGGATGCGGCGTGAGCGGGAGACCGTTTATAAAGAAGGTGCAAAGCGATGCTAAAAAGATTTCTTTACTCGCAAAAGGTGGCTCCCTACGTATTTGTGTTGCCTTTTATCCTTGTTTTCCTGATCTTCTGGGTGTATCCGCTCGGCAGTTCCGTCACGATGAGTTTTCAAAAGATCACGTTGGGGCAAGAAACCGAATGGATCGGCCTGGACAACTATACGAAGCTGCTCGGCGATAAGATTTTCCTCAAAGCGATGATGAACAGTGCGGTGTATATGATCTGTACGCTGCTTATTCTGATTCCGCTGCCGATGCTGCTCGCGGTGCTGATCAACAATAAATTCATGTGGGGCCGTGAATTTTTCAAATCCTCGCTGTTTTTCCCGGCGCTGACATCGGTCGTCGTCGCAGGCACGGTATTCCGCTTGATGTTCGGGGAAATGGACGGCTCGCTGATCAACAGCTTCCTGGGCTGGTTCGGCATCGAGCCGGTCAAGTTCCTGAAAGGGCAGGTGACAGGCTTTATCGCGCTGCTGGCACTGGCGACCTGGCGCTGGCTGGGCGTGAATATGCTGTACTTCCTGTCGGGGCTCAAAAATATTCCGGACGATTATTACGAAGCCGCTTCGATCGACGGCGCGTCGGCGTGGCAAAAGTTCCGCATGATCACCATGCCGCTGCTCAAGCCGACGACGATCTATGTGCTGACCATCAGCATCTATGCGGGTCTGGCGATGTTTATCGAAAGCTTGATGCTCTGGAACGGCAACAATTCTCCGAAAAACATCGGCCTCACGATTGTCGGTTACCTGTATCGCCAAGGGATCGAGAAAAGCAACCTCGGTTACGCGGCGGCCGTCGGCATCGTGCTGTTGGTGCTGGCGATGACGATCAATATGATCCAGCTCGCCTTCTCCGGCCTGTTCAAAAAGGAGGATTGACATGAAAAGAGAAGCTGCGCTGAATCTGCAAGAGAATACGGTCACGCGTTCGAAAAAAGAGCTTCCGCTCAAAATCGTGCTGTTCGTGCTGTTTACGATTCTTTGCGCGATCATTTTGATTCCGTTCTACGCGATCGCTCTCGCGTCGTTCAAGCCGGGGGAAGAGCTGATCCGCTACGGGTTGAACCTGAAGTTCGATCTGTCCGTGATGAGTCTGGACAATTATACGTACCTGTTTACCGGACAGCATGCTTATTTCACCTGGTTTTTCAACTCGTTGTTGCTGACGGTCGTGCAGGTGGCGCTTACGCTGTTGGTCAGCGCGACGGTGGCTTACGGCTTTTCCGCGTACGAGTTTAAAGGGAAAAACTTTCTGTTTATCTGCGTGCTGCTGATCATGATGGTTCCGTTCGAAATTTTGCTGCTGCCGCTGTACACGCTCATTTTCAACCTGGGCATGATGAACACGTATTCGGCGATCGTTCTTCCGGGCATAGCCAGCGCGGCGACGATCTTCTTTTTCCGGCAGTATCTCAGCGGCATTCCCAAAGAGATCATTGCGGCGGGGCGCGTGGACGGGGCAAGCGAATACGGGATCTACCTGCGTTTGATTTTGCCGATTATGAAGCCTTCTTTCGCGGCGATGGCGATCCTGAACGGGATGAATAGCTGGAACAACTTCCTGTGGCCGTTCATGGTACTGAGCGACGAACGCAAATATACGCTGCCGATCGGTCTGAAAACACTGCTTACGCCTTACGGCAATAACTATGATCTGCTGATTGTCGGTTCCTTTTTCTCCATCATCCCGATCTTTATTCTGTTTATCGCGTTCCAAAAATACTTTATCGACGGGATGACGGCGGGCGCGGTGAAAGGTTAAACGGATTTTTATTCTGAGTTGGGCAAGGAGAGAGATGATGATGGACGTGTCGAGAATATATCCGAATCCCCTGATCGAACAACGTGCAGATCCTTTTATTTATAAGCATGAAGACGGCTATTACTATTTTACCGCTTCGGTGCCGGAGTACGACCGGATCGAACTGCGCCGGGCGACGACGATCGAAGGGCTGCGTGAAGCTCAAGCGACGGTCGTTTGGCGGAAACGGGAAAAAGGACAGCTTAGCGCCAATATCTGGGCTCCCGAACTGCATCGGATAGACGGGAAATGGTACATCTATTTCGCGGCGGCCCATACGACGGAAACGGATGAAGGGCTGTTCGATCATCGGATGTACGCGCTGGAAAATCCGTCGGACAATCCGCTCGAAGGACAATGGACGGAAAAAGGACAGATCCAAACGGCGTGGGAGTCTTTCGCGCTGGACGCGACTTCTTTTGAACATCGGGGAACGCATTATTATGTCTGGGCGCAAAAAGATCCGAAGATCCCGGGCAACTCCAACCTGTACATATCCGCGATGGAGAACGGCTGGACGCTGAAAGGCCCGCAAACGATGATTAGCAAACCGGAATACGACTGGGAAAAAATCGGCTTTTCCGTAAATGAAGGCGCGGCCGTGGTGAAGCATGGAGGCAAAGTATGGATGACCTTCTCGGGCAGCGCGACGGACCATCATTACTGCATGGGATTGCTGTTCGCCGACGAAGAAGACGATCTGCTGGATGCGGCCTCATGGACGAAGGGATCGGAGCCTGTGTTCCAAACGAACGAGGAGAACGGCCAATACGGTCCGGGGCATAACTGCTTCACGGTCGGAGAAAACGGCGAAGATCTGTTGGTGTATCATGCTCGCAGTTACAAGGAGATTCAAGGCGACCCGTTATACGATCCGAACCGACATGCGAGGGTGAAAGCTTTTACGTGGAGAGAGGATGGGCTGCCGGATTTCGGCGTGCCTGGGCGGGATACGGCTGTAGTCGAAGGTGCGGATATAGCGGGCAAGTAACGGATCACGATAAACGGGCATATATTATAGAAAAAACGGGTTTACGAAAAAAAGACCTTTTGCCGCGCAGAGTGCGGTGAAAGGTCTTTTTTGTGGACGGGGAAAAGGCTACTTTGTACTGTACGGTCTTAAACTTTCACGATATTGATCACATAATCTCTGGCCGTCTCATGATCTTCCGCTTTGGAGGTCAGGCGGAGAACCGTCGTCGCGCTCTGGAGTTGCATACTGCGACGCAGCGTGTCTTCGATCAATACGCCGTCGGCATAAACCAAGCCGTTTTTGCGTGCGGGCGTAGCCTGGAAGGTGACTTCTTCCGTATCCGCAGGAACGCTCAGCGTGTAACGCATACGAGACGGCTCGAACGGCGTATCCAGTTGTCCGCTAGCAAATTCCAGGCGGCGCAGCGAAGGTTCGGTGTCGTACGGGCTCATGATGCGCAAGATATCGAAGATCCCGGTTTCTTCGCCGCTGACCCGGAAGGTGATATCAAGCGAGTCGCGGTTGCCGATCAGATCAGCGGGAAGCGTGTAGCGGTGCGTATGGAATCCGCGTCCGATCCGGGAAGGCGGAACGCCGTCGGCGATGATCGTGCCATCGGCCTCGATAGTGATCGGGCGGTCTCCCCGATGGCCGGAAAAGAAGGTCACTTCCAGCACATGCTTTTCGTTCGGTTCGGCTTTGAGCGTATAGCCGAACGAGCCGCCTGTCTCCGCACGCCGCGTGGTGCTGCCGTCCCACACATCGACAAATGTTTTGTCGCCGCGGATCTTGTGCTCCAGTTCGTATTGATCGTTGCCGACAGGCAGGCTGTCGATCGTCGCGTCTTCGACCCGGCTGTTGCGTTTGCCGTCCAGAATATGCTGTTGAAGTTCCGGCGAATCCGCTTGGACGACTCGCCAATAGATCCCGTAACGTTCGCCGTGCCGCTTGTAGTGCGGCGCGAAGACCAACCGTTCGTCCTCGTCGGTGCCTTGGAGAACGAATTCGGGCTTGTCGCCGCGCTGCTGCCAGCGCGCAGCGAAAGATTCCAGCCAATCGGCCGGGCTGCCTTCGACCGTCAGGAAGTCTTTGACGAGCATGCTTCTCGTCGGCACGCTGACCGCCACGCCGGTGGCGGATTCGGTCAAGTCTTCGCGACCGAGTCCGGCGCTAAGCACGGTCGGGCCGTATTTGAAAGCGACCGCATGCGGCGCGTCGGGCAGGCCGACCGCGCGCAGCGTCATCGGCAGGCGAAGCTCGATTCTATCGCCGTCGGCCCAGACGCGGGTCACTGCGGCGAAGCCGTCCGCGGCGCCGGCAGTGAGGCGCTTGCCGTTCAGCGTCAGCTCGGCTTCGCCGGCCAGCCACTCCGGCAGGCGGAAGCGCAGCGTGATCCGGCTGCTTTGCGGCCGGGTCGTCGATACGGTGAAGACCGCCGTATCGTACTCCGGCAAAGCGGAGCGCTGGTTCAACAGAAGGCCGAATTCCTCGGCATTCAGTTCCGAGGAGATGTATTGGTGGACGACGATGCTGTCCTCGCCGCGGAAATACAAGCTGTCGTTCAGCTTGGTGAAGCTCTCCATGCCTGTGCCCGTGCAGCACCAGAAATGCTCGAATGGCGAACTGTAGACTTTGAAATAGCCGGTCGCCATCGGCTGGAAATACATCGTCATGCCGGTGTGCGGATGCTGCGACGACAAAATCGCGTTCAGGAACGTGTTTTCGTAAAAGTCCGCATATTTGACGTCGCCGCTCAACTTGAACAGCTCGCGCGTCAGCTTGAGCATATTGTACGTATTGCAGGTCTCGGCGGTGAAGTTGGAGCGTTCGCGATCCAGACGGTCCGGCTCGCCGAAATGCTCCCATTCGCTGTTGCCGCCGGTCACATAGCTATGATGTTCCACGACCATCGTCCAAAAGCTTTCCGCCGCTTCCAGATAAAAGCGCTCGCTTTCGCCCAACGTGCGGTAGCGGTTGAGCGCTCCCAAAAACTTCGGAATGGTCGTGTTGGCATGCTTGCCTGTCAGAATGTCCCGGCCTTCGCGCACCGGGCCGAACAAGGTCATTTCATCAAAAGCGTGCGCGGCTTGCAAATGGGCGGGCTGGCGGGTCAGTTTGTACAGGTCGTACAGGCAATCGTTCATGCCGCCGTATTCCACGGATAGAACGGCAGTTTGAATGTCCGGCGTCCAGGCCGATGTGCGCGTCGCGATCCAGTCGCCAAGAGCCGAAGCCAGTTCCAAGGCCAGCCGATTATCCGTATATTCGAACGTCGCCGTTAATCCGGCCACGATCTTGTGCATCGTGTACCACGGAACCCAGGCCGGCTTACGCCGCTCGACCCGGTCGAACAGTTCCTCCGGGAAAGCCGACAGATAGCCGTTTTCGAAGCGGCATTTCGCCAGGCCGTCAATCAATTGGTTTAATTGCTCCAGCAGTTCGCCATCACCGGATACGGCGTAAGCTTGGGCTGCCGCCTTCAGGTAATGTCCGAGCGTATGGCCGCGAATCTCGGTCGTTTCCCAGCCCGGATACTTTTCGGCCAGCGGGATCAGTCCGCGTGTTTCGCGAAATCCGGCTAACAGACGGTCGTTCTCGTAATTTTTCAAATAACGGATCTCATTCGCAAAAGCATTCTGTAAATAAGCGTCGTCGATACGCACGCGGTCAAGGCGATAATCGTCGAGCCGTGCGGTTGGCGCAGAAAATTCGGTCGGCATAGCCATTCTCCTGTCTGTCGGGAATAAAAGATATCGTTCTCTTTTTCAGCTTACCGACCGCTTGTATCCGCGTAAATGGTGCAACGTTTGAATAAGTGTCAAAAGGTTAGGTTTGCGAAGGTTCCGTTTGAATATCCAAGCGAAAATATCTATAGACCAGCATGAAATAATCCTTATTCTAAAAGGGGATTACATCCTTCCGATCCCGGATGTCGGAACGTTCGGCTAGGTGTCAAAACGTCAGTCACGGATAAGCGATGGTTTGGAAGATCACTTTTCCGACGTATTCAGCCATACGGTCATTTCGCCTTGGCCGCGGTTGCCCCAGAGGTAGTAAGGGACGGCGGTTAGTTTGGTTGGCTCAAGCACAGGCGGTTTTGTTCGGTACAGGCTGCCTGCTTCGTTGTCGGTGGCAGTCGTTACGCTGCGCAGGGCCTCGGTTTCTACCGCGATCGCGCCGCCGGGAAGATCGGTGGCGGGGCGTTCGGAGAAAGTAGCGTGTTGGCTCAAGCGCAAAGCGACGATCGGTTCGCCGTTATCGGCGCTTTCCGCGCAATAGACCAGCGGGCCGCGTTGGATCGCTGCTTTGTGGACGTCGGCGCGGACGCGGATATCGGCGTAAACCAATGTCGTTTGGATGGTCAACAAGATTTCCACCACGTCACCGTTTTTCCAGTCGCGTTCAAGCAGCAGATAACCGTCCTGAAGCTCGGCGGCCGAAAAATTCAGGTTTTCACCGTTAATGGAGACGTTCATGTCCGGGGACCAGTTCGGCACGCGGAGCGCAAGCGCGAAGCGGGCTTCCTGCTCCGCCGCGATCTCGAACCGAACCACTCCGTTCCAAGGAAGCTCGGCATGCTGCTTGATTTGCACGCTTGTTCCGCCAAGCTCGGCTGACAGTTCGCTGCCGATATACAGATTGGCATATAACGTATCGCCGCGCTGCGTATAGACATAACGGTTGAGCGAAGTGAGCAGACGGGCGACGTTCGGCGGGCAGCAGGCGCAGCCGAACCAGGCTTGACGCTCCGACTTCACATGATGCTTGCCCGGGTTGCAGGAGCAGGCTTGCGGCCACACTTCCAGCGGATTGACGTAGAAGTAATGCTTGCCGTCCTGGGCCATGGAGCCGAGCACGTTGTTGTACAAGGCACGTTCCATCACGTCCGCATATTCGGACTTCGGTTCAAGCAGAAGCATACGTTGGGCGAAAAAGATCAGGCCGATCGAAGCACAGGTCTCCGCATAGATCGTGTCGTTTGGCAGATCATAATCGAAGGTGAACGCTTCGCCGTGATGGGTCGAGCCAATCCCTCCCGTGACGTACATCTGGCTACGTGTGACATTATGCCACAGCGTGCGGCAGGCCGCTTCCAGTTCCTGATCTCCGGTCAAGCGGGCCAGGTCCGCCATTGCGGTGTACATGTATACGGCGCGAACGGCGTGACCGACCGCGACGGTTTGTTCGCGCACCGGCTTGTCTGCCTGATAATACGAAGTGTCGATCCGATCTTGCAGATTGGGGTTGAAATGGCCTCGGCGACCGCGTTGCTCCCATTCTTGGCGAAGGAAGTTCGGTTCCTGACCGCGCTCGTTGACGAAGAAAGCGGCAAGCTTCAAATATCGTTCTTCTTCGGTCAGGGTATACAACTTGACCAGCGCCAATTCGATCTCCTGGTGACCGTCGTACCCGCGAAGTTGACCTTCACCCTTACCGAATACAGTCTCGATATGTTCGATCATGCGTTTCATGACATTCAAAAGTTTGTCTTTGCCTGTCGCTTCGTAGTAGGAAACGGCCGCTTCGATCATATGTCCGGCACAGTATAACTCATGGCAGTCCGTGAGATTTGTCCAGCGCTTACCCGGCTCCTTGATCGTGAAATACGTATTGAGATACCCGTCGGGGTGCTGAGCGGCTTCGATTAGCTCGATCAGCTCGTCGGCGCGGCGTTCGAGATCGGCGTCACGCTTGATTTGAAGCGAATAGCCGACGGCCTCCAGCCATTTGGCTAGATCGCTGTCCTGGAATACCCAGCCGACATATTCGCCTTCCGCCTGCCCGGCGGCAATACGGAAATTCTGAATCGCGCCGCTCGGTTCGGCTCCGGGCGCCCGATCATGCAGCGCTTCATATTGATAAGGGATGACGACGTTTTGCACAAGGTCGGTATACGGGGACCAGAACGGATCGCTCAAGGTGACGCCTGTTGGCGAAACGGCTGCGCGCTGCGGTACATCGGATGGTTTCGGAATTGGGTTCATTACGATTCTTCCTTTCGGAGCGTAGATTTAGGTGTGATTTAAGCCTGGCATGATTTCATTATATTCCTTAAAATAAAAGGGAACGATTCCTAAAATGCCCCGAATTCTTGTCCGATTTCACACTCAAATGCGAGCGATATTGCTTCTTTATGATTGCGTTTGCAAATTTGAGCGGAAAACGAAGCGGGACATGGATAGCAGAAGGAGAGTATAACCGAGCATGATTCAACAAGGAGAACCGACCGTTTATTTTGCCGCACCGCCTTTTCCGTACTTTACCGAATGCGGCCGAAGCGTCTATGCACCGGGAGACGCGCATCCCAGCCGCAGGGCGCTCGGCCTGTTTGACCTGATTCTGGTTGAACGGGGAATGCTGTATATGGGAGAAGAAGATCGGCAGTGGGAAGTTGGGGCGGGCAATACGTTGCTGTTGCTCCCGGACCGATATCATTATTCGGTTCGTCCCTGCGAAGAGGAGACGAGCTTCACCTGGATTCATTTTCGCGTTTTGGGCGAATGGGGGATAGCGGAAGAGGCCGAGCCTGCGTTCGCGGACCGGGATCGACATGCGGCGCAATTCGGTACGCCGCCGTATACGATCCGGCTTCCGCAGTTGGGTACGCTTCCCGGCGCGCCCGGAGGTAGCGGAGAAGGGGAAAGACTGTTGCGTTTGGAGGAACGAAGCTTATCGGGGGCGGTATGGGAGCGCCAACGGTTGTTCGAGGAACTGCTGCGTTCGCTCGATCTGCGCCGCCGCGATCCGTCCGGCAGTCCGGCAGAAAGCGTAGCTGAACGGACGGAACGCTATATTCGTGCGCATTACGCGGAGCCGTTAACCGGGGCGATCCTATCGAACGAGCTGCATTTCCACTATAACTATTTGACCCGCTGCATGAAGCGTGTCAACGGTCTGACGCCTATGGAATATCTGGAGGAATGCCGCTTGGAGCAGGCTCGCTTGTTGCTGCTGCGCACGGAAGCTTCTGTAGCCTCCGTGGCGGAAAAGGTAGGGTTTGAGACCGCTCCTTATTTTTCGCGCCGTTTTGCGGAACGTTTCGGCATCTCGCCGCTTCGCTTCCGGCAGCGGCATATGCGCTAGATCGAACCGGCGGCTATACGGCCCATTCCTGCAACAGCATAAAAGCGGCTCCTGCCGCCACGGCGTTCTCTTTCAGCTCCGCGAGCGAAAAAGCGGGGCTGTATTGCCGTCCGCGTGCAATGTTTTTCAAAGCGGTCGCGACAGCCGTCTCGTAAACGAGCGGATGGGCTTCGATCAGCGGCCCGCCCAGCACCACATTGTCCGGGTGAAGCACATTGATCAGATTGGCAAGTCCGATCCCCAAGTATGCGGCCGCTTCGGTAAACTGTTCCTTCACGAGTGCATCGTCCGCGTCTAAAGCTTCCGTTAGGTCGGCGAACGTAATTTCATCCGGATGACGTCCGGTCAGCACGCTTGGACGGCCGATTTTCAATTGGTTGCGAACCCGATGCTCCAGAGCGCGTACGGATACGAAAGCCTCCCATGCGCCGTGATTGCCCCGCCCTTCAAAGCGCGGCCCGTCCGTCGCGATAATCATCTGGCCTACGGCTCCTTCGGCATCGGCGGCTCCGCGGATCAGGCGTCCTTCGGACATCATCGCGGCCCGCAGGCCGATTCCAGCATGGACATACAGCAGATGCTGCGCGCTTCTTCCCCGCAAAGCCCAATGTTCGCCAAGCAGTGCGGTATTCGAACCGTTATCCAGCCGCGCGGCAACACCGAGACGCTGCTCCAGCAGTTCGCAGATCGGGACTTCATTCCAACCCGGCGCCGCGAAAAACTCCGGTTGGCGTATCACGCCTTGTTCCCGGTCGAGCGGACCGACAGAGCCGATTCCGATACCCAGCAAATGGTCCGTTTTCAACTCATGTTCAGCGAGAAACCGTTCGGCCTCCTTGCCTACGCGTTCGACCAGACGTCCCGGCGTCATGTTCGCGTCCATTTTCCAGCGTGTAGAAACCAATAAATTCAAGTGCATATCATAAAGCGCCAGCGTTGAATAGATCCGTGAGATTTCGAGCCCAAGCAGATAACGGTATGTAGGGTTGGTCTGGAACAGGATCGGTTTGCGTCCGCCTGTCGAACTGCCGAGTCCCGACACCCGAATAATTTCCTGAGCGGTCAGGTCGTCGAGAAGCCGGGTCATGCTACTGCTGGTCAGTGCGAATTCCTGCATCAGCTCGGCTTTGGACACGGTGCCGAGTTCGAGAATGCGCTGGTAAACATCCTTGCGGATAGACGTTTGAGAACGGGCGATCATCAGTCGTATCTCTCCATTTCCGAGTTTGTTGGTTGGTTATTAATCAGTATAAAGCACAGCCAGCCTCTTTTCTATACTTAAAGCATAGGAATAATCGACTTAATTTCAATTTGGTTAATAGTCGGATTTAAGATCGCGATAAGAAGTATTTTACATCTTTTTTTCATTATTTTCTTTGTTTTCTCATCGAACTTAAATCCAAAATGATAAAATGTGTTATCATAAAGTGATTGGAATGTTGTAAAAACGTAAAAAGGAAAAGAGGCGAACCGAATGAAACTTGCGGCTGTCACGTCGGCAGAGCTTCGGATGCTTCCGCAGATCTTTATCGCTTTTCTAAAGATCGGTCCTTCCACTTTTGGCGGCGGTTATGCCATGATGGCCACGATTGAAAAAGAAGTCGTAGAGCGCCAAGGATGGATGAAGGCCGAGGAGATGGGAGACATGGTCTCGGTTGCCGGTTCCGCGCCAGGCGGAGTAGCCGTCAATTCGGCGGCTTTTATCGGCTATCGGCTCGGCGGAGTGATAGGAGCGATCGCTGCTGTGGTCGGGATCACGCTGCCTACGCTGGCGATCATTTTGCTGTTGAGTCTGACCTATTCTTTTTTCAAAGACTACGTCAAGGTTCAAGCGGCGCTTAAAGGCATTCATGCGGCGGTCGTGGCCCTAATTCTGGTGGCGGCTTGGAAAATGGCACGAGCTTCGTTATTCGATACGCTCACCTATACGCTTGCGGCAGTTGCTCTGGCGGTACTGCTGTTCACGAATGTAAGCTCGTTTTGGCTGATATTGGGCGGTCCGGTGATCGGCATGGCCGCGATGGGCATCCGTCAATCGAAAAAGCTGAATGTGCGGACCGAACCGGTGTCGGAAAGATCGGCTAAAGAAGCGATGTTGCCCGAATACTATATTTGAAGGTGAATGCCATGCTGTGGGAGATTTTTATTGTTTTTTTTCGCGTTGGATGTTTGGCTTTTGGCGGCGGGTACGCGGTCATGAGTCTGATTCAGCGGGAGACTGCCGGAATGGGCTGGATCGGCATCGAACAGTTTCAGGAAATCGGGGCGTTGTCGGGGATGGCGCCGGGTTCGATTGCCACCAATAGCGCGACGTTGATCGGTTATGAGCAGGGAGGTCTGGCCGGAGCGATCGCTGCGACAACCGGAATGATTTTGCCTTCGCTGATCCTGGTGGCGGTGCTCGCTGCTTTTTTTATCCGATTGCATGACCGCCTGAGCGTTCGATCCGCCTTTTACGGATTGCGCCCCGTTATTACCGCGCTGATTGTGTACGCCGCGATTTCTTTCGGATTCGGCGGACAGGCGGAAGCGGGAGGGCTGTTCGGTTGGGAAACGCTGGGCATGCTGTTGATTTGCGGCGGTTGCCTGTTGGCGATCGTCAAATACAAGCTGCATCCTGTCGTAGTGTTGCTGTTGTCCGCAGTGGCAGGCATCGTGATTTTTTGAACAGTTGGTTGATCTCAAAAACTCCGCTTTGCCCGTAGGTTGCCTTTGGCGTTGAGAAGGCGATCGTACGGGAGCAGGAGTTTTTTTTATTCGCGATCGAGCATCCGTCTCGATCTTCTCAACAAACGGACTTCCGTTGTCGATGATATAGATAACCCTGTTTGACTTTATTTGGCTTGCAAACAAACAGGTTATCGATCACGATTATCCAAGTGCATACGCAAACGCGGCGACAGGAGTCGTTTGACCGTTGCGTAGAGGCCCTGGTGCACCGGAGGAGAAACGCCATGAGCATACTGATCGTCGACGACTCGATGATGAATCTCGCTTATTTCAAACAGGTGCTGTCCGAAGCCGGTTACTCGGGGATTGAGACGGCTTCCTCGGCGGAAGTCGCCCTTGAACGGCTCGGTATGAACGGCGAACGCATTCCGCGTAAAGCCGCTGCCTTCGATCTGATTCTGCTCGATATCGTGATGCCGGACATGGATGGAATCGAAGCCTGTCGACTCATCAAAGCCTGCCCGCCTTACGCCGATTTGCCGATCATTTTTCTGACGGGCGACCGCCGGCATTTTAAGGAAGCTTTTGGAGCAGGCGGCATGGATTTTATCGAAAAAGGAGCGCCAGAGTACGAGCTGCTCGCACGCGTGCAATCGGCGATCCGGCTGAAAAAAGAAACGGAAATCCGCAAAAGCCGGGAAGCCGGACTGGTCAAAGAGTTACAATTGGCGAAGAGGGTGCAGAAAACGGTGCTTCCGCCTCCGCTGCTTGAGCGCAGCATCGAAATTCACGCTCAGTATATCCAGTCGGACGAGGTGTCGGGAGATATGTTTTACTGGACACGGATCGACGAACACCGCTACGGTATTATGTTGATCGATGTGGCGGGTCATGGATTGTCCTCGGCGCTTATCAGCATGTCGGTTCGCGCTTTGCTCGCCGGAATGGTGAAACGTATCTCCGAGCCTTCCGAGGTTTGCCAGGAATTGAATAGCCAGATGTTCAGTTTGTTCGGCGGAAGCCGCGACTCGATCTATATGACCGCGATTTATTTGCTGATCGACCAGGAAGCCAAAGAAATCCGTTACTTCAATGCGGGACATCCGCCGGGCTTGTTTTTTCAAGCGGATCGGAAAGCGCATTATCTGGAAAGGACAGGCGTGCCGCTGGGGATTCGCAAAAAAATCGAAGGCGGGAGCGGCGTTTACCGGTACGAAGGAACGGGGAAAATTTTGCTGTATACCGACGGCTTGGTCGAAACGCCGAGAGCTTCGATCCGTGAAGGAATCGGCGGTTTGGAAAAGCATGCGTCGCGTATCCGTTATTTGCCCAACGACCGCTTTACCGAGAAGTTGGCGCTGCTCGGGCAGGATAAAAACGACGATGTCTGCATTGTATCGATTCAATTGAACGAATAAGGTCGGAGACGACCAAGTTATAGCTTTGCGGGAAGGAAGGAATGCCCATGGAAAGATCGATTATTACCAGAGCCAAAAGCGCCGAATCGGCGGTTGACGAAGCGCTCAAATTGCTGTCGGTTGCCAAAGAATCGGTACACATCGAAATCTTGGAACCGGGTGGGCGGGGCGTGCTCGGATTGGGAACGCGGTTGGCGGTGGTCAAAGTGACGGTCATCGATTCCGGAGCAGGGGAAGCCTTTTCCCGACCGGCCGATTCGATCTTACCGGATGCCGGATCGCCGGAACGCGAGACCTTGACCGCCGATTCTTCGTCTGATCAAGTCCGGAATGCCGCTTCTTCGTCTTCGGTCGCGGGTCCTTCGACCGGAAATGCCGCGGTTGCCGAAGAACAAGGTGAGATCGGGGTCCAAAACGGACAGTTCCGTATCCGCGCGACAGGCAGCCGGCTTCCGCTGCTGACGCCTCCGCCGGGAGCCGTTTTGTACCGCAACGGCGTGCAGGTCGAAGGCAAAGTATCGGTGGCGGCCGGCGATGTGCTGGAATTGGAACAGGCTCCGAAAAAAGAAGAACCGGTCTGGCGGATCGACATGGACCACGCCTGCCTGCATGCCCAACTGCATGTGCGTCCGGGCTTCGAACGCAAGTTCATGCTGCTGGATTGCAAGCCCCAGGCGCATTTGGCCGTGCCGGTATCGGAACAGCGCACCTTTTTGCCGATTGCCGAAGCCGAAGTCAGAGCCGCTTTGAAAGAAATGGGGATCGTGTACGGCATTCGTGCCGAAATTCTGGCGCAAGCTTGCCGTTCGGAAGAAGCCGGCGTTTTCATGATAGCGGAAGGCACGCCGGCGGCCGAAGGCGCCAACGGAACGTTTACGACCAACTTCGAAACCGAAACGAAACGCCTGAATCCGCAAAGCCGGGAAGACGGCACGATCGATTACCGGGAAATCGTCGAGTTTCCGACCGTGATCGAAGGGCATGTTCTGGTTCGGACGTTGCCGGCCAGACCGGGGCGTCCCGGACGGGATCTGTTGGATCGGCCGATCCAACCGCTTGCGGTGCATTCGATTCAGTTGGCGGCGGGAGAAGGCGTGTCGATTACCGAGGACGGCCGGCGGGCCGTGGCGATTCGTTCGGGCATGCCGCGCATCAAGCATCAAGGCTTCCGTGTCCATCTGTCGGTGCTGCCGAAGTTGTCGCATCGCGGCGACGTGGATCTGAAATCCGGCAATATCCGTTTCCGCGGGGATGTCGAGATTTCCGGCGGCGTTCAAAACGGAATGAACGTGGAAGCGATCGGCAGTATCAATATCCGGGGACCGATCGGTTCCGCGACGGTCGAGGCCGCTTATTCGTTGATCGCTTCCGGCAATCTGATCGGCGCGCATGTCAGCGTGGGCAAACGGAGCGAGTTTTTCGACCAGGTGGAACCGCTGCTGCTGGAGATCGCTTCGCAAACCCAGTTGCTGCAATCGGCGATCGAGCAGCTCGGCCAGACCGCCGCGTTCAAATTGAACGATATTCAGCAGACCGGGCTCGGAGCGCTGTTAAGCGTTTTGCTTCGGGGCAAGTTCAAAGCGCTGCATGCGGTACTGAGCCGTTTCTCGGAGCAAGCCGCAAAAAACGAGGCGCAGCTTGACGTCGATTGGAAAGATTACGCGCAGCGTCTCCAATATGGATTTTTGGATTTGCGGCATGGCGGCCTGCGCGATGCCGCCGAGCTGGATGCGTTCCGCAGACGGACGCTGGAGCTGGCCGAATCGGTGAGCGGGCCGGAGGACCGACCTATTTTCGCAGAGCTTCGATACGTGCAAAACAGCCATGTCTATTGCGGAGGTCAAGTGCGCGTCGCAAAAGGAGCCTACAATGCCACGATCTACTGTCAGGGCGAATTGGAGGCAGGCGGCACGCTGAGAGGCGGCGTCTACTTTGCGGGGCGGGGAATCAAGGTCAAGGAAGTCGGTGCTCCCGGCGGCGTAGCCACAAAGCTCCAGGTGCCGGAAACCGCAATGATCCGTGCGACCCGGGTGATGGAAGGAACCGTTGTGCAAATCGGCCACCGTTCTTTCCAGTTCGTTGAAGCGGCGTCGAACGTGCATGCCCGTCTTAGCCCGACCGGCGATCTGTTATTGTTCTGATCCATATTCCGTTTAGAGCCAAAAAGGAGGAACAGCATGTTTGCTTATCAGATTACTAAAAGCGAGGAAGAAGCGGTCGTTATCTTTGAAGGCGATCTGGATATTGAGAGCGGCGAGGTATTGGAAGAGGATATTTTGCCGATCGTATCGGAATATCCGAACGTACGTCTGAATTTTGCTGAAGTGTACTTTGTGGACTCGTCCGGAATCGGTCTGATTATCCGCACCGTCGACGAATTAAGAGAAGGTGGGCGTTCGGTAAAAATCGAGCATGTACGCCCGGAAGTGATGGAAGTCTTCGAGCTGTTGCAGATTCGCGAGATCCTTGGCGAGGACATTTTTTGAATAAAACCAGTTTCGTAGCCAGTACCTTGTCAACGCTAAAGGTAAGGTTACGCCCGACTGAAACGCACCTAAAGCGCGTACGTTTCAGTCGAACATAACCTCTGATTAAGAGTTGAAAAGGTACTAGACCCCGCCATACCGGAGTTTGACCTCGACATCCTACAGGAAAGGAACCGATGAGCGTGAAAATACCACCGAATACCACCAGCCCTGCGCCTTATCCTTTTTGGGCGTTGACCGGCTTTCTCTACGGGGCGATTCTCGCCGTCGGGGCCGGACACGTTCCTTGGGCGCATGTACTGCCGATTTTGCTGCTTACGCTATTGCTTGATTTGTTCCCGATTCGCTTGATCAGCGGAGACGAGTTCGGGGCCGGTTTGATCGGCTTTTTGTCGCTGCTTATCGGATTCGGGCTGTATACGGCGTTGTTGGGCGTGTTTATCAGTTGCTTGGCGAACGAGGCTCGGCAAAGCGGATTCCGGCCGAAAGATTTTGATTCGCTGCGCTGGCTGACCCGGCTCGCGATCTATACGTTGAGCACATGCGGAGCCGCATTGGCGTTGAGCGGATTGATTGCTTCATGGCCGGATGTGCCTTTATATGCCAAAGCGGCATTGGCGGCTCTGGTGTTTAAATCGGTTAAGCTTCCGCTGGATGCGGGCATGCGCAAGCTGTTGTCGGGGACGCACTGGTTGGCGGGAATTCGGGGCAGGCTGCGCGAAACGATCGTGCCGATTTTGCTCTGCATTTTGGTCATTCCGCATTTTCTCGGCAATTTGTTCGAAAACGATACGGCTTACGAATTGGTATACACCGGACTGTTGCTGTTTTTCATTTTGTACTTTTCCACGATATACGTTCGGGAAGTTGCCGGTTGGCGGCGCACGTTCGAACGATTCAGCCTGTTATTCGAATCCCGGTTATCGCCGGATCTTGAAGGACACGGCATCCGAAGCGGCGTGATCGCGGACCATTTGCTGGATCGGCTTTCTTATCCCCGGGAGAAAAAAAGAGTATTGGTGCAGGTTGCGATTCAGCATGATATCGGCAAATCGACGCTGCCTGCGTATCTGTTCAACAAGCGGGGCGCGCTTTCTTTGTCCGAAGAAGACGAATATCGTTCCCATAGCGAAAAAGGCGCGGAGATCATTTTCACGCTGACGGAGGATGCGCGTGCGGCAGAATGGGTGCGGCATCATCATGAGCGTTGGGATGGCAAAGGCTTTCCGTCGGCGCTAAAAGGCAAAGGCATCCCTTACGAATCCCGTATTCTGTCGATCGCCAGTCGACTTGACCATGTAGTCAAACGCGAACGTGACGACGAAGCGGTCTGCGCATACATGCAGCGTTTGGCAGGTCGGGAACTTGATCCGCAGCTTGCTGCCGCGGTGGATATGAACTTCGTGCAGGGACTGCGCGAGAAACTGGAGCAAAGAGGTCTTGTATCGGGGCCTTTGCCCGAACCGCAAGAGTCTTACGAGTATGCCCAAACGGCGGAACGCCGTTCGAATTCGGATGAAGGGCAAGGTTCTTACGTAGGCATGAGCACGATGTTGAAATTGGCGGCAGACGGTTTGTTATACGGCTTGGAACAACCTTCGCTTGAAGCTTCGATCGTGCGGTTGGCCAAACGCGCCGACACGGAGCAGACGTCTTTTTACGAAATGCTGTCCAGTGAAGATCGGACGTACGAAGCGCATTTCTATCCGGAACACGGCGAGGTACGTATCGTATTGACGGATATTACGCCAGCGATCGCTTATCGGGACAAGCTGCATGCCGAGACGCTGAATGCTTATCGGGAGATCATGTCGGCGTTGTCGGAAGGCAAGGTGTCGTTGTGCCTGACCAAAGAAGAACTGTTCGGCCGGCTGGGGGAACGTCTGGAAGCCGTCACGGTAGCCGGACGCACGGATATTGCCCGAAGCCGCGACCTGGCTGCAAGCTATATGCCGCAAGGCGATCCCAAACGGATTATGCAGGTGAAGCTGGCCGTATCCGAAGCGGCGACCAATCTGCTCAAGCATGCGCTGGGCGGCGAGGTTACCGCCTTCGCGCGCGAAGGCTCGCTTCAAGTCCTGGTGCATGACGAAGGCTCGGGGATTGCCCTGTATGAGTTGCCGAAAACGTTTGTGGTGTCCGGCTATAGCAGCAAACGTTCGTTGGGAAGAGGATTCGGTTTGATGTACGCTTCGGCAGACCGGATGTTTCTGTATACGAATTCCGAAGGAACGTGCCTGCTGCTGGAATTCGACGGGATGCTCGATGTTGCAGCGCAGGCTCAAGCCACGTTGCCCCAGGTTATTACATTCGCTCCGATTCCGGCGACGCCGAATAACGAACAAGTAACCGATCAAACGGCAATACTTGGAAATCAACTGCTGCGATGATGTGAGAAAATATAACTTTAAAAACGGGAAAGACGAATCTTCGGTTCGTCTTTTTTTGTGTGTTTTTACGCAAAGTTTAGACTTTAAAGCTGAATTTAGAATGTTTTTCGTCGGATTACATAGTTTTTTGTAGGTCGAATTTAAGATTGAGAAAAATGTTAGATTATATGACTTTAAAAAGAGTTTTAAGCTATTCGTCTCAAGAAAAAAGGAGGATGTGGATGATAACCTTCCATGAAGTAGACAAATTCTATGGAGACTTTCAAGTGTTGTCGGATATCAATCTGCATGTGAAATCCGGAGAAGTCGTGGTCGTGTTGGGTCCTTCGGGTTCGGGCAAAAGTACCATGCTACGCTGCATCAACCGGCTGGAAGAAACGAACGGCGGGCAATTGACGGTAAACGGAACCCGGGTCGACGAACGTAAAACGGATCTGAACAAGCTCAGACGCAATATCGGGATGGTGTTCCAGCATTTCAATCTGTATCCGCACAAAAAAGTGATCGACAATATTACGCTGGCTCCGATCAAAGCGCTCGGCGTTTCGAAATCGGAAGCGGAAAAAACCGCGATGCACTATCTGGAAAAAGTCGGCATCGCCGACAAAGCGCAGTCGTTCCCGTCGCAGTTGTCCGGCGGCCAGCAGCAGCGCGTGGCGATCGCCCGCGGACTTGCGATGAAGCCGCAGATCATGCTGTTCGACGAACCGACGTCCGCGCTCGATCCGGAGATGGTCGGCGAAGTGCTGGACGTCATGAAAGCATTGGCCCGCGAAGGCATGACGATGGTCGTGGTCACGCACGAGATGGGCTTTGCCCGAGAAGTGGCGGATCGCGTCGTATTCATGGACCAGGGCCGGATCGTCGAAGAAGCGCCGCCGGAGCAATTTTTCCTGGAGCCTCGCGAAGAACGGGCGCAGTTGTTCCTCAGCCGTTTGCTCAACCACTAAATTTATAGAGAAGAGGGATTGTTATGCAAAAATATTCGAAAAAAAGATCTTCCTTATTGTTGGCCGGTTTGTTGTCGTTGACCGCTTTGCTCGGCGCGTGCAGCACGACGGGCGGAGGAACGACCGCTTCCGGCGGTACGTCCGGCTCGGCGGCTTCCCAACTGGATAGCATCAAAGAACGCGGCACGCTGGTCGTCGGCGTCAAGTACGATACCAAGCTGTTCGGTCTGAAAGATCCGGCCAGCGGCGACGTGGAAGGCTTCGATATCGATATGGCGCACGCGCTGGCCAAAAGCATCCTCGGCGACGAAAGCAAAGTGGAACTGAAAGAAGTGACGTCCAAAACGCGGATTCCGATGCTTAACAACGGCGATATCGACATGGTTATCGCGACGATGACGATCACGGACGAACGCAAAAAAGAAGTCGATTTCTCGGACGTCTACTTCCAGGCCGGACAATCGCTGCTCGTGAAAAAAGGCAGCCCGATCGCCGGGATCGACGACGTGACCGCCGATACTACCGTGCTGGCTTCCAAAGGCGCGACGTCGATCGCCAATATCGAAGAGAAAGTGCCGGGCGTCAAAGTGCTGCAATTCGATAACTATCAAGACGCGTTCAACGCGCTCAAAGCCGGACAAGGCGACGCGCTCACGACCGACGACGCTATCCTGTACGGCATGGCCGCTCAAGACCCGAACTTCGAAGTGGTCGGCGAACCGTTTTCCGACGAGCCTTACGGCATCGCCATGAAAAAAGGCGAAACGGCGTTGGTCGAAGCGGTCAACAAAGGGCTGGGCGATATGAAAGCGGACGGCTCGTATAACGAAATCTATAAAAAATGGATCGGCAAAGAACCGGCGGCGGAATAAAACGGAGCTTGGCGACCGGGTTGCCGGAAAGCGCGAACGCATAACGATTTGAAGGAGGTGCAAGCGAGATGCTGGATTTTTCGATTTTGACGGAGCATTTTCCCGATTATATGGAAGGATTTCTGAACACGGTCAAAGCCAGCGTGTTCGCGCTGATCGGCAGCTTTATTTTGGGCACGGTCATCGCGGTAATGCGGATCAGCGGGTTCAAAATCCTGCGGGCGCTCGGAACGGCTTACGTGGAGTTTATTCGCAATATCCCGATCTTGATCGTCGTGTTGTTTTTTTTCCTGGGCTTGCCTTCGCTGGGACTGCGGCTGGACGGCTTTACGGCCGGCACGCTGGGGTTGACCGTCTATACGGCGGCATTTATCGCGGAAGCGATCCGGGCGGGCATTCTGTCTGTGCCGCAAGGGCAGAGCGAAGCGGCGCGTTCGTCGGGCATGACCTATATGCAGACGATGCTGCATGTCGTTTTGCCTCAAGCGATCAAACTGGTCATTCCGCCGCTCAGCAACCAGTTTATCAATCTGATCAAAAACTCGTCTGTGCTTACGATCGTCGCCGGGCTGGATCTGATGTATTTCGCGGACATTATCAGCAGCGACACGTATGTCACGTTCAGCACCTATATTTTCGCGGCCGTTTTCTATCTGGTGTTGACGCTGCCGCTCAGCTTTGCCGCTTTGGCTTTGGAAAAAAGACTGGCGCGAAGCGCGTGATCGGCGGTTGGGCGTACTTGAGTGCCTATCGGCTGTAACCGACAAAAAAGGAGGATCGACGCATGGACTTTATAGGCGCTTATTCGGCGGACAATTTGCTTTTTTTGGCGGAAGGCTTGAAGCTCACGCTGTACGTGGCCGCCGTGTCGATCGTGCTCAGTTTCGCGTTCGGCACGATCGTCGGAACGATTCGGTATATGCAAGTTCCGGTGTTGTCACCGGTTTTGGCGGTCGTAGTCGAGATTTTGCGCAATTTGCCGCTGCTGCTGATCATTTTCTTCATCCAATTCGCATTGCCGGAGGTCGGATTCAAATTCACCGTCACGGCCGGGGTTATCACCGCGCTTACGCTATTCGAAGCGGCGATGATCTCCGAGATCGTGCGTGCGGGATTGAAGTCGATTCCCAAAGGACAAAGCGAAGCGGCGCGTTCGTCGGGTCTGACTTCGCTGCAAAATCTTCGTTACGTCGTGCTGCCGCAAGGCCTACGGCGCATGGTTCCTCCGCTGGTAAGCCAATTTATCTCGCTGCTGAAAGACACGTCGCTCGCCGTGATCGTGGCGTTGGCCGAGTTGATGCACAACGCGCAGATCGTGATGGCGCAAAACCACAATTATCCGATTCCGATTCTACTGCTGATCGCGGTGGTGTATTTCGTGATCAATTACGCGCTGTCGCTTCTATCGCGCAGGCTGGAGGCCCGCACGGCGTAAACCCGTTCTTCAAGAACGTGTGCCGGAAGTGTGCGGAACGTTGTATTTTTCCCACAGGGGAGGCGGCGTATGATACCATATACACACAACAAAAAGAAGCAAGCGTCGCTCGCGCATACTTTTGCAGAGCGTGACGACGCGCCGACCGGCAAGGAGGAACGGCGGACCGTGCATGCGTTTTTCCGCAACGAAAAAGTTCAACTGCTCGCGGTGGCGCTGGGAACGGCGGCCGCCGGCGAGTTCAAGATCAATCCTGTGCCCGGCGATCTGTTTCGGATCGCGCTCGGGGGCAGTGCTTTTTTGCTTTTTTTGCTTTTGATGAACCGGATTTCGTATATCAAGGCGGGCATATGGACAGCCGTGACGGTTATCGTTTTCCGCACGTTGCTCGACGTGATCTTTGCGGTTCCTCCGTTCGATCTGCTCGGTAGCTTGCAAACGCATACGTCCAGCGGTCTGTATTATCTGACTTTCGCGTTCGGGATGCTGGCCGTGCAGCGGCGGCTCGACCGGATGAATCTGTTGGTGCTGGGCGGCATCTGCGCTTGCATCGACTTTACGTCGAACGCGGTCGAGATGTTCAGCCGTTCGCTGCTTGGGGCATCGGACATCGCCAACCCGGCGACTTGGGGCTATATCGTACTGGTCGGCGTCGTACGGGGCTTTTTTATGACGGGACTATACAGCAGCATCGCCGTGAGCCAAGTGAGGGCGCTGAACCTGGAACAAACCAAACGAATGGAACAGATGCTGGCGATCAGTTCGGGGCTGTACGGCGAAGTGTTTTATTTGCACAAGTCCATGGACACGATCGAACGGGTGACGGCCAGCAGCTACCGCTTGTATACCGATCTCAAGCGCGAAGGGCTGGACGAATACAGCCGTCGCCAGCTCGGGATCACGCAGGAGATGCACGAGGTGAAAAAAGATTCCCAGCGGATCGCGGCCGGCTTGCTGAAGCTGTTCGATCAGGAATCCAAAGTGCTGCTTTCGCTGGGCGAAGTCGCCCGGTACGCCGTGCGCGGCAATCAGAAGTATGCGCTGATGCTCAACAAGCAGGTCGTGTTCGACGTGCGGATTCATTCCGACTACGCGACGCCCAACCATCTGCCGCTACTGTCGCTGCTGAACAATCTGCTCGCCAACGCGGTCGAAGCGATCGAATATTCCGGCGTGGTGGGTCTGGAAATTCGCGAAAAAGGCGGATTCACCTGGCTCACCGTGACCGATACGGGCCGCGGCATCTCCAGCAAAGACCGCGAGCATGTTTTCGATCCGGGCTTTACGACGAAGTTCGGCGACAGCGGCGTGGCGGCTACGGGAATCGGCTTGTCGCACGTGCATGACATCGTGGTGGATCTGGGCGGGAATATTACGTTATTTCGGCCGGAAGGCAACGTTTGGAGCACGGCGTTCGAAGCTAACTTTCCGACCGATAAGCTGAAAAAGGGGGAGTAGACGCATGGCGTCTTTTTGTATTATCGACGATGATCCGGCCGTACGGGCCATGCTCGCCAATATTATCGAACATAGCGGACTCGGCGAAGTGGTCGGAACGGCGCGCGGCGGCGAAGAAGGCGTGCGCGTCGTGCTGGAGACTTCGGCCGACGTGGTGCTGATCGACTGGCTGATGCCGGATCAGGACGGACTGGAAACGCTGGAACAGCTCAAAGAACAAGGCTTCGGCGGAAAATGCGTGATGATCTCGCAGATCGAAGACCGCGAGATGGTCGGCGAAGCGTATCGGTCGGGCATCGAATTTTTTATCCGCAAACCGATCAATCGGATCGAAGTGGAATCGGTGCTGTCTCGCGTCAGCGAACATTTCGAATTGAGCCAATATTTGAACGAACTCAAAAGTTCGCTGTCCCGGCTCGACCGGCTGGGCGGCACGGGACGCGCGAACGCCTCGGCGGCCAAGCGCAAAAGCGCGGCCGAAGTGCTTCGGCCGATCTATATGAATCTTGGTATTCTTGGCGAAGCGGGCTGCACGGACATCACGGCCATTATGGAAGGCCTGGTGCAGCGCGGCGAGCAGGGAGATTTTCCCCCGCTGCGCCAACTGTACGAAGAAGCGGCCGCGCATCGCGGCGGAGCGCCGCACGTCAACGACCGCGAAACGAAAGCGGTCGAACAACGCATCCGCCGCACCGTCATCGTCGCGCTCAGCCACCTCGCTTCAATCGGACTAACCGATTACGGCAATCCCAAATTCGAACACTACGCGCCGCTCTATTTCGATTTCGAAGACGTCCGCGCCAAAATGAAAGAAATCGACGAACACCAGGGCGAAGGCCGCACGAAAGTGAGTATTAAAAAGTTTTTGCAAGTGATGTATTTGGAGATGTTGGACGGTCTTGAAGCGGGATGAGTGCAAGTTTGTTTCGCTTTTGACTTCAGGTTTTAAAAACTCCAACCTAACTGGAAGCGAGAAGACGTAGAGATAAATTCAGTGTAGGAATGAAATGTTCGCCTTTGAAATCGAGAAAATTCCAATAAAATTCAATCCATTTTCTCGATTTCAACACGCGACCGGAACGAATTTTTCTCGGAGTCTTCTCGCTTCCTCCCGCACCACACCCTGAGCGAAATAACCTTTCGCTCTTTTTTCATGCGCCGATATAGCTTTCAAGGTTCGCTTATCAATGTTTTATATAAGCAAATCGAAAAACTCTATTAGCCGGAGGCGTTTCAGAGTGATAAAGTTAACAGCAATCAATCCCGAGTAAACAAATGGGTGATATAAAATTAAAGCGGGGGTGCACAAAATGAGTGAGGTTTTCCGGAGAGCCGTGGCTGAAGATGCCCAGCGGCTGGTCGACGTTACGTACGGAGCCTACGAGCTGATTCGCGAGTTGGGATTGCACTGGCCCGCGGCCCATGCCGATATTCCGATGGTGCTGCAAAACATCGAGGCCAACGAGTGTTACGTGCTGGAGGAGAACGGAATCGTGGTCGCCACGGTCACCTACTCTACCAGCGGGGAAGCCAAAGCGATCACAGAGTTGCCTTTTATCAAATGGTTCGCGGTCGATCCCGAATATTCCAACAAAGGCTACGGCGGGCGGCTGCTCGATTGGGTCGAGCGGGAAATCATTCTCGGCAAACACGGACACGGCGAAGTCACGCTGGCGACGGCGAAAAAACATCCGTGGCTGGTCGAGATGTACGAGCGCCGCGGGTACGAGCGCATTCTGGAGATCGATGCCAAAAACGGGGACGGGATCATGTATCTGTTCCGAAAAAATATCGCGGACTATGCATATGCGGACCGCGTTGTGAACCAAGCTTAACGAATCGCCATAATATCAACCACATTCAAAGGGGATAAATAAAATGAATTTCAAAAACAGAAAAAAAAGCTTGATCGTATCTGCACTGGGTCTGATGATTTTGGCTTCCGGGTGCGGAAGTAACAGCGAACCTGCGGCGCAAGCTTCCGGTTCGGACGCGGCTGCGACAAGCGGGAAAGTCACAAAGATCGTTGTCGGCACAGGCACAGGGTTCCCGCAGGTATGCTTTATCGACGAAAACGGCAAGCTGACCGGATTCGACGTAGAGCTGCTGCGCAAGATCGACGAATTGCTGCCGCAATACGAATTCGAGTTCCAGACGATGGACTTCGGCAACCTGCTGCTGAGCCTGGAGACAGACAAGATCGACCTGGTCGCCCACGTCATGGAAAAAAATCCGGAGCGCGAAGAGAAGTACGCGTTCAACTCCGAAGCATACGCGCACTGGCGCAACCGGATCGTCGTCGCCAAAGACAATGATTCGATCCAATCGCTGGACGATCTGCAAGGCAAAAAAGTGCTGACCAGCGCAACCAGCGCCGAAGCGCAAATTTTGGAAAACTACAATAAAGACCATGATAAAAAAATCGATATCGTGTACCAAAGCGGACAAGCCAACGACACGGTCAGCCAAGTCGTCTCGGGACGCGTCGACGCGACGATCGCAGCCGATTTCGTTTTGCCGATCATCGATCCGCAAGGCCAACTGAAGCAAACGGGCGAAGAATTGACGTCGGATGACGTGCTGTACGTATTCCGTAAAGACGACGCCGACGAAAAAGCGCTGTCCGACGCGATCGACGGCGCGGTCAAAGAACTGAAAGAAGACGGAACTTTGAGCGCGCTGAGCACCGAATGGCTGGGCAGCGACGTAACCGGCGACCACGCCGAATAATTCGATCGCGTATATGTATTCAAGCGGATGCCTCGGAGCGACAGCCAGATCGTCGACCTGTCGGCATCCGCACCATTATAAGGGTTTGGGGAAAGGAGACTTTCGATGGGCGCGCCTTTTGATATCGGCTACGTCTTTTCGTTCCTGCCGAAGCTGCTGGACACCTTGGGCGTTACGCTCATGATCGTCGCCGGCTCGCTATTGACGGGGATCGTGGCCGGGTTTCTGGTCGCGCTCCCTCGCATGTATAAAATTCCGGTGCTGCGGACACTGTCAGGCATTTATTTGTCCTTTTTCCGCGGTACGCCGATTCTGATTCAATTGTTCCTGTTCTATTACGGTCTGCCGGAGATTCTGAAGCTGGTCGGACTCGATCTGACCCGCGCTCCGGTGATGTTTTTTGTCATTTTGACTTACGGACTGCACACGGGGGCTTATGCGGCGGAGATGATTCGCGCTTCGGTCGAAGCGGTGGATCGGGGGCAAGTGGAAGCCGCCTATGCTGCAGGAATGACGCCGTATCAAGCTTTTTCGCGCATAATCTTGCCTCAAGCTTTGGGAATTGCGGTACCGGTCTTTTCCAACCTGGTTATCGCCTTGCTCAAAGATACCTCGCTGGCGTTTACGCTGGGCGTGATGGAGATGACAGGCAAAGCGCAAACGCTTGGTACGTTGACCCAACATTTTATCGAGACGTATATTGCGCTGGCGTTCATCTATCTGATTATCAGCTTCACTTTGGAAAAACTGCTGCTTGCCGCCGAACGCCGTTTGACGCGCCATGAGAATAGGGAGGATAAGCGCGAATCGACCTTCCGATTGAAAAAGCGCGGTTCGTACCGGACCGTGATTGCCGATATCAACACCGGGAAAGGAGGCGGAGCCTGATGCAACTTGATCCTTCATTTATTTGGACGGCCTTTTGGCAGCTGCTCGGCGCGATTCCGACCACGCTGTCGATTACGGTAGTATCCGTATTGGCCGGATTCGTGATCGGGGCAGTCACGGCGATGCTTCGCATGTACCGGGTTCCCGTGTTGGCGCAAATCGCTTCGGCTTACGTCACCTTTATCCGGGGAACGCCGATGCTGACGCATCTGTTGATCATTTATTTCGGTCTGCCGATGGTGATCGACGGATTGGCTGAACACTTCGGCTGGAGCTTCCGCTCCGTGTCGATTCCGATGATCGGCTTTGCGTACATCTCGTTCTCGATCACGGCGGGCGCTTATATGTCGGAAGTGGTGCGCGCGGGGATTCTGGCCGTGGATCGCGGACAAGTCGAAGCGGCGCAATCCGTCGGCATGACCACGTTCCAATCGCTGCGCCGTATCGTGTTCCCGCAAGCATTGGCGGCGGCGCTACCGAACTTGGCGAACTCGGTGATCGGCATGCTGCACGGTTCGACGCTCGCTTTTGCCGTATCGGTCGTGGATATTAACGCCAAAGCCCAGATCGTGGCTTCGACCAATTGGAAGTTTTTCGAGGCTTATCTGGCGGCGGCGCTGATCTTCTGGGGATTGACGGTGTTGATCGAACGCGTCGCGGCTTTGATCGAAAAAAGAGTCGGCGCATACAATCGGGGAGGTGTCGCATGATCGCATTGAGCCATATATCCAAATCGTTCGGGCGCAATCAGGTGCTTCAGGATATCAGCTTGAACGTCAATACAGGTGAAGTGGTCGTGATTCTAGGGCCGAGCGGATCGGGCAAAACGACTTTGCTGCGTTGCGTGAACTACTTGGAAAAGCCGGGCAGCGGACAGATCGCCGTCGGCGATTTTCAGGTCGATTGCTCGCGCGCGCGTCGCGGCGATATTTTGCAGCTTCGGCGCAAAACGGCGATGGTGTTCCAGCAGTACAATCTGTTCCGGCATAAAACGGCTTTGGAAAACGTGATGGAGGCGCTGCTGGTTGTCAAAAAACTGCCTGCCGCCGAAGCCCGCAAACGAAGTATCGCGCTGCTGGAAAAAGTCGGCCTCGGCGCCAAACTGAACGAATATCCGAGCCGTCTGTCCGGCGGACAGCAGCAGCGCGTCGGCATCGCCCGAGCGCTGGCACTCGAACCGGAAGTGATTCTGTTCGACGAACCGACGTCCGCCCTCGACCCCGAACTGGTCGGCGAAGTGCTGGAAGTCATCCGCGGGATCGCCCGCGAAGGCATCACCATGATCGTCGTCACCCACGAAATGGGCTTCGCCCGCGACGTCGCGAACCGCGTCGTATTTATGGACGGCGGCGTGATCGTCGAAGAAGGAACCCCGGACGAAGTGTTCCAACATCCGAAAGAAGACCGGACCAAGCAGTTTCTGCGTAGAATCACGCCAGAGGCTAATTATAGTATTTAGTGTGAATCATGAGGCGAAGTCCAGTTATGGACGGAACCGCGTGATTCACACAAAAGTGGCATTAGCAAGGCTGCCGAAGCCCTATTAAAGGGCGCGCCGTGCTAATGCCACAGTGAATAAGGAGGTAGAGTCCAGTCATGGACGGAACCGCGTTATTCACACAATTGTCTTCGCCAAGGCTGCCGAAGCCCTGTTAAAGGGCGCGCCGCGGCGAAGACACCGAAAACCCGGCAAATCTAACTAACGTCTATCTTGAAGACGTTGATCTTTCAAAATCCCTTATACAAGGGAAGCGAGAAGCGGAGGGAGAAATTCAGTGAAAGGCGCCTTGAACGAATTTCTCTCGCAGTCTCGCCCCCCACGGCTCAGAAAGGAGGCCTACTATGCCATCCCTATCCTCTTCATCCACCGTCCTCACCGCCGAAGACTGGATCGCGATCCGACGTCACCTGCACCGTTTCCCCGAACTCTCCGGCGAAGAATACGAGACGACCGCTTATATCAAGCGAACGCTCGAAGCAATCGGAGTCCGTATCGTGGATTACGGACTCAAAACCGGCGTGATCGCCGAGATCGGCAACGGCGAAGGACCGATCGCCGCACTGCGAGCGGATATCGACGCCTTGCCGATTCAGGAAGAAACCGGACTACCGTTCGCGTCGGAAATTCCGGGCAAAATGCACGCCTGCGGACACGATTTCCATACCGCCGTCCTGATCGGCGCCGCCCAGACGCTTAAGCTGCGAGAGCAGGAACTGCCGGGCACGATCCGGCTGCTGTTCCAGCCTGCCGAAGAACGGGCCAAAGGCGCCAAACAATTGATCGAAGCCGGCGCGCTGGAAGGCGTTGGCGCGATCATCGGCCAGCATAACAAGCCGGATCTGCCTGTCGGCACGATCGGCATCGATGCCGGGCCGATCATGGCGGCATCCGACGGTTTTACCGTTACCGTCAAAGGCGTGGCTACGCACGCCGCGGTGCCGGAAGCCGGAGTCGATCCAATCGTCGTTGCGGCGCAGATCGTCTCCGCGCTTCAGACCATTACCGGACGCAGCATCAGCGCGCAGGAACGGGCCGTCGTCAGCGTCACGCAAATCCATTCGGGGAACACATGGAACGTGATTCCCGATACCGCGATCCTGCAAGGAACCGTCCGTTCGTTTAACGAAGAGGTACACGAGCGGATCAAGGAACGTTTTGCCGAGATTGCAGGCGGCGTCGCCGCAGCTTTCGGAGCGGAAGCGTCTGTACGCTGGAGCGGCGGCCCGCCTCCGGTCGTGAACGATCCGAAGCTGACTCAACTGGCAAAAGAATCGGCATTTTCGCTAGGGTTGAACGTTGCTTCCGGCGTTACATCACCAGCCAGCGAAGACTTTTCTTTTTACCAGCAAAAAGTTCCCGGCGTATTTCTGTTTGTCGGAACGTCCGGTAGCCAAGAATGGCATCATCCGGCATTTGAACTGGATGAAGCTGCATTGCCGGACGCTTCCGCACTTTTGGCTGAGCTGGCTATCCGTGCATTAGGCGGGCTAAATACGTCAGGTTAATTTTTAAAAAATAAAATCAAAGCATGAAAAATTCATAAAAGAAAACCTAAATAAATCAAAACCCGAAAAGGAGGATTTTTTATGAGCAAATCTGTAATCGAGGACTTTCTGGATACCCATGCCCGTCTGACCCAAGCGATCGAAGGATTGGACGAGCAACGTCTAATCTGGAAAGCGGCATCGAATAGCTGGAGCGTTACCGAAGTATTGGGCCATCTGGCCGATCACAGCATCGTCGTATCGTTCCGGATTCGCGCGGTACTGGCCGGAACGACGGAAACGCTGCCGGCTTTTGCTCAGGACGAGTGGGTAGAGAATCAGCATACCAATTCAGGCTCCGCGCAAGACATTCTGGCTTTTTTCCAGGCTCAACTGCGATATAACGGCCTGTTGCTGCGCCGTCTGGAGCCGCATGAATGGGAGAAAAGTGGCGTGAATGCACAAGGGAATACCGTGAGTATTGCCGATATCGCACGCGGCTTCTCCGCGCACGTGGATCGCCATTTGGGACAGATTGACCGGATCAAAGCCGCACAGGCGGCAGCGAGCAAAGCGTGACCAAAGAATGCCACACTTTATTGCTAACCGAAAAAGGATGCCCCAAAGCCATAACCAAAGCTCGGGACATCCTTTTTTTCAGGGTACAATCTTTCTGTCAAACATTCAGTCGGCCGAATCCGCACAAAAAAACCGCAATCCCGAAGGATCACGATTTTCTTTTCTTGCCTATAATCGGGATGACACGATTTGAACATGCGACCCCCTGGTCCCAAACCAGGTGCTCTACCAAGCTGAGCTACATCCCGTAAGAAGTATTTCTTACAAAATTAGATTATACGCTCCCCAAAGCTAGACGTCAAGCATTTTTCGAAAAAAGATCTCATCCAGTAATCTTTCTCTTTTAATCTTTTTCACTTCTCTTCCAAAAAGGCACTACTCGCCGCCCGTACTCTCAACAGATCCTATTCCTTGCGAAGCTTAAGCGGAGGGGGAAATCAGTGAAAATACAGGTCTTCAAAGAAGACCTGCGGTAACATAGACGAAGAGGTTGGCCTTTGAACCCGGAAAACAATCCATTTAAATTTCAATCAAGTTTTCCGGGTGAGACAGCATCTTGTGAGGCATTTCGAAGAAATGCACTTCGGGAGCATATGCTGGCAATTTCCCCCGCAGCGCCCCCCAGCTTCCCAACGAAAAGGATCTAAAAACTCGCGACCTCAGGCGAGTAATGCCTTTTCACCCGCTCATATTCGGCGGACGTGATCCCGAGCACCGTCCCATGCTTGAACCCATAAGGGAAACTAAAACTCTCATCCGACCGCACAAACCGCCCGTCCGCCAAGCTGTCGGCAATAAAAGGTACATATCCCTGGCCTTCTCCCGGCACGCCGTAGTAGTCGATCATAAGGCACCATTTGCCGTTCGGAAGCTTGAACGCCGTCGGCGCTTCGTATAATCCCTGCTCCAGCTTCGCCATCTCCTCGTCAAACGCGTCGATACGCACATAATCATCGCCTGCGACGGAGCTGCCTTTTTCCAAAATCAGTGTCTCCGGGTTCGCCTCGCTTTTCAGGAATCGGTAAAAGAATCCGTCTTCTTCGTAGATCGCCGAATCGATAATCCCGCTATCCGCTTTTTGAACCAACAACTGCGGAGCGGAGAATTGTTTAAAATCCCGCGTGCGCGAATAATAAATGCCTTTTTCCCCATAGCCATTGCTTTTGTGCGAGGATGACCAATGGACCACATAGTCGCCTTCCTTGGGATCGCGAACGATATCGGGTGCCCACAGGCAGCCAAAGTTATCGTCGCCAAGCTCGACAAGACACTGCTCCGACCAATTCACCAGATCGTCGGACTCCCAAATGCACAGGGATTTGCTGCCGCCCGTTCCGATATTCGCCCAGTCGCCTTTGTATTTCCCATGAAAAGAGTTCGCCAGGCTAAGGTCGGTTGCGAGAATGACAAACTTTCCTTCGTCCGTGCGAATGATCGTGTGGTCACGTACGCCTTGTTCCCCGAGCGTGCTTTCCAGTACATAATGTCCACCGTTCACGGACTCCCAATTGAATCCGTCACGGCTGAGCGCGAAATACACTTGCTCGCCGTCAGGGGTTGGTTTTTCCTTGAAATGCACGAAAAGATAAGCGTCCACTGCATATTCATCTCCTTAATCGGATTTCTTTCCCAGTATAGCGGTTTGCCGGAAAGTGAAACAATGAATTATACTGGCTAAAAACTGACGAATCGTGCTCGATCGGAAAGGCAGGAGAGTCATATGCTTCAGTTAGTGAGCTGTGGAAGCCGCTTTACGCACAGAGAGGGGATTAGCATCGAGCGCCCGCAAGGAGCGGGGAATTATGCTTTTGTGTTTTTTCGTTCGCGTGCCGAAGTGAAGGTGAATGGACGGATCGAGCAGGCAGAGCCCAACTCATGTATCCTGTTCTCGCCAAACTCCGACCATGCGTATCGCGATCTGGAAAAACCTTTCGTTAATGATTGGATACATTGCGAAGAGCAGGAACTGAAGATGTGGCTGGAGCGGTTGGATTTTCCGGTAGACCGGTTGATTGTTTCTGCCGATCCCGTGCTTGTGCCCAGATGTGTGCTCGACGTACAGCATGCGGAGCGAGAAGAGGGACCTTACCGCGATGAAATCATTGATTTGGAGCTGCGTGGCCTTTTTGCCAAGCTGGCTAACGGTCTTGCACGCGACGCGGTACCTGCCAGAACGAACCGTTACGCCGAATCTCTAGTGCAGCTTCGAAGCGACCTGTACGGTTCGCCGGATGCGCGTATGTCGGTCGAAAGCTTGGCGGAACGCGTGAGTTTGAGCAAATCCTATTTTCAGCATTTGTACAAAGAACTGTTCGGTTGTTCCGTAGTGACGGACATGATCCGGGGGCGCGTCGAGTATGCCAAGTATCTGTTGGGCAGCACCCGATTGTCGGTCGGCGAAATCGGCAGGCTGTGCGGATACGAGAACGAGACGCATTTTATGCGGCAGTTTAAGCAAGTGACGAGTGTGACGCCGGGAGCTTATCGAAAAACGAACCGTTAAAAAACCTGAACAATTTCAATTGCTTCCGGCAAACTCCGCGGGTATAATCGGAGCCATAATGAAACCCATTTCACATTTAGACAAATCCACGGGGAAAGAGGAATGCAGATGCGACCGGTGACCGTATACGATATCGCAAGAGAGGCTAATGTGTCGGTGGCTACGGTATCGCGGGTGCTGAATAACACGGCGCCCGTCAAAAAAGAAACAAGGGAACGTATCGTTGCGCTGATGCACAAGTACCAGTTTCAACCGAACGCGCTGGCCAGAAGCTTGACGCGCAAGGAGACGGGCATGATCGGATTCATTTTGCCGGACATCACCAATCCTTTTTTCCCCGAGGTGTTATCCGGATTCGACTACGAAGCGCGCAAGTTGGGCTATACGTATTTCCTCTGCGATACGATTTCGACCAACGAGGAGAACGAGCGACTGTACGATCGGCAGTACGAGCGGGAGTCGCAATACCTAAGCCTCCTCATGGAAAAACAGGTAGACGGCATCGTGCTGATCGGCGGACGCGTCGACCTGGCCAAACCCGATCCTGCGTTGACACGGGAGTTGGAAGAGGTCGCGAAGCGCGTTCCCGTGCTGCTGCTGAACGGCAACTTGCCCAAAACCAAGCTGAATCGGGTATCGGCGGATCAAAAGTTCGGCGCGGAGCTTGCCGTGCAGCATTTGATCGAACTCGGACACCGGGATATCGCCGTCATCGGCGGATACGCGAAAATGACCAACACGCAGCAGCGCTTGGCCGGATTCCGCAGCGTTATGAAAGAAGCGGGTCTTCCCGTGCGCAAAGAATGGATACTGACCGAAGGCTTTTCCGTCGCCAAAGGACAAGAGTACGCGGCCAGGTTACTGTCGGGAAAACGTCGCCCCACGGCTATTTTCTGCATGAACGACCTGCTGGCGATCGGCGCGTTGAAAGCGGCGCATCGGGCGGGCATATCGGTGCCGGAAGAGCTGTCTATCGTCGGATACGATGATATTCCGCAAGCGACCTACAGCATTCCCGAACTGACGACCGTGTCGCTCATGTCGCAGGAAATCGGTCGCCAAGCCGCGAAAACGCTGGACAAAATGATCGCGGGGAAAAAGGTTCCGTTGTTTCAATCCGTGATGCCGGAGCTGATCGTGCGCGAAACGACGGCACAAGCGAATGGAAAGGATTCCCAATGATTTTTTTCGCGAAAAAGATTGACAAGCGTTCGAACTGGTATTATTCTGTTGTCAAAAGAAAGCCCTTACATGACGATTTCGAATGAAACGGGTTTCACTAAAAGCTGCAACGTGCTAGGGAGCTATCCGGGAATATCGCTTAACTCGTATTTTTAGGTATGAGAATAACGCATAAACCTGATCATATAGCTCCTTTTTATCGCGTTAAAAATGTAATCGGTTTCATTCGAAGTCCGTTTCGCCGACCAGAGAAGGAGGGGATTGTATTGTCTGTACTGACCGAGAAAAAATCGAGCATGGAGCTTGCCGACAAGCGGACCGGATCATGGTGGAAAAAGTTCAAAAACAATCGCACGCTGTTGATCATGTGTTTGCCCGCTATCGTGTTTTTCGTCGTATTCGCATACTTGCCGATGCCGGGTTTGTATCTGGCGTTTATCAAGTATAACTACTCCGACGGCATCTTCCACAGCCCGTTCGTCGGGTTCGAAAATTTCCGGTTCCTCGTCATCACCGGGGATTTGTGGAAGCTTACCTTCAACACCGTCGCGTACAACTTGGCGTTTATCCTGCTGGGGAACGTGCTGCAAATCTTCGTGGCCGTGCTGCTCAACGAACTGAGGGGAAAATGGTTCAAAAAAGTCTCCCAGACGCTGATGTTTCTGCCGCACTTTATCTCCGCCGTTCTGATCGGCCTGATCGCGTACAACATCCTGAGCTACGATTACGGTTTGCTGAACGGCATCTTGCAATCGCTCGGCATGGAACCGGTCAAAGTCTATTCGACGCCTAACGCCTGGCCGTTCATCATCGTGTTGACCTACCTTTGGCAAGCGACCGGTTACGGTTCGATCATCTACTTCGCCGCCATCATGGGTCTCGACAACGAAGTGGTGGAAGCGGCCGAGATCGACGGGGCGAACGCGTTCCAGCGTATCCGCTACATCGTGCTTCCTTGGCTGAAACCGACGTTCATCATCCTGCTGCTGTTCTCGCTCGGAGGCGTGCTCAAAGGCAACTTCGGTCTGATCTACAACCTGGTTGGCGCCAACAATACCGCATTGTACGCCACTACCGACATCATCGAGACTTACGTATTCCGCTCGCTGATGACCAACTTCAATTTCTCGCTGGGCAGCGCGGTCAGCCTGTACCAGTCGTTGTTCGGCTTCGCGATCGTGCTGACCGCCAACTGGCTGGTGCGCAAGCTGTCGCCGGAAAATTCACTCTTTTAACAGAAGGAGGGCTAAACAATGGGCGTTATGGATGAAAAAATGCAAACCGAACGTCGCGCGACGGACCGAAGCAGTCTGTTCATTCGCGGATTCAGTTACGTATTTATCGGCGCATTCGCGCTATGCTGCTTGCTGCCGTTCCTGCTCGTGCTGGGTACCTCCTTCACGTCGGAAGCATCCGTCAAGCAAAGCGGATTCAACTTCTGGCCGAAAGAGTTCAGCACGTTCGCTTACCGGATCGTTCTTGAAAATCCGACGCAGATTCTCGGTTCTTACGCGGTTACGATCGGCATCACGGTTGTCGGCACGGCGATTGGTTTGTTGATCGTCGCCATGACCGGTTACGCGCTTCAGCGTCCCGATTTCCTTTTCCGCAACAAGATTTCGTTCTTCATTTACTTCACGACGTTGTTCTCCGGGGGATTGGTACCGTTCTACCTGCTGATTACCCAGTACCTGCATCTGAAAGACAACTATCTTGCGGTGCTGCTGCCGGGTCTGCTTAGTCCGTTCCTGATCATCATGATGAAAAGCTTCGTTCGTTCCATCCCGCACGCGATCACCGAATCGGCCAAGATCGACGGAGCCGGAGACTTCACCATCTTCGTCAAACTGATTCTGCCGATGACGACGCCGGCGCTGGCGACGATCGGATTGTTTATCGCACTCGGCTACTGGAACGAATGGTACAACTCGATGCTGTTCCTGTCGTCGGACATGCAGTTCAGGCCGCTCCAGTTGTATCTGTACAACGTGGTCACCAAAGCGGACGCGATCCGAAATTCCGCAGCCGCATCCAACGTGCCGCTCAGCGATGTGCCGATCGAGACGATGAAGATGGCGATCGCCGTCATTGCAACCGGTCCGGTCATCCTGTTCTATCCGTTCGTTCAGCGTTACTTCATCAAAGGCATTACGGTAGGCGCAGTCAAAGGCTGATTGCTCCCCGTTCTATAGAGTTTCTGCGCCGTAAGCCAGTTTGAAGATTTTGGCATCCACCAAATCGTTCGAAGGGGGTATACAGATGTTCAGATGGAAAAAAAAGACCATGGCTTTATTGATGGCGACAATGCTGGTGGTATTGTCGGCCTGCGGAGGCGGAGGTGACGGATCGACCGCTTCGACCGGAACGAATTCGGACGGCAGCGTAGATACGTCGAAGTTCGTCAAGATCAGTTATGTCGTGCTCGGCGACAAACCGCAAAACGGCCAATTCGAAGCGGTAATGGCCAAAGTCAACGCGATCATGAAAGAAAAAATCAACGCCGAATTGGAATGGAAATGGGTGGAGTGGGCGGATTGGCAAACGAAATACAATCTGCTGCTCGCTTCCGGCGAACCGGTCGACCTGATCACGATCGGCACCGACTGGCTGGATACATGGGCCAACGCGCAGCGCGGAGCGTTCACGAATTTGGACGATCTGCTGCCGACGTATGCGCCTGAAACATGGAAGTCGATTCCGGAAGAAGACTGGAACGAAAGCAAATACAACGACAAAATCGTTCTGATTCCTGAAAACGATTACACGCAATGGGTCAACCACGGCTTCTTCTATCGCGGCGACTGGGCCAAAGAAGCAGGCATTACCGAGCCAATCACTAATTGGGAACAAATCGGCGATTATCTGCAATATATCAAAGACAACAAACCGGACGTGATTCCGTGGGATATGGCTTCCGGCGCGCAAACTTGGGGCGGATACGTGCAATCGTATACCGACAACTTGGAGTTGCCGATCTCGACAGGCTACATGCCGGTATTCACGGCCGTATCGAACGACGAGAAATACACTGTCGCCGAACCGGTCTTCAGCGACACGATGGTGGATTACGCGAAATTGATGAAAGAATGGGCGGACAAAGGGTTCTGGCGCGAAGATGCCCTGAACAACAAAAACGACAACCGCGTCGCGCTCAAAGCCGGATTGTCCGGTCTTGACCAGCACCATACGCAAACGTTCTCCACGCTTCGCGTCGAAATGGACAAAGCGCAACCGGGTTCCGATCTGCAAATGTTCGCTTTCAACACGACAGGCGGCAAAAACCTGATGGAACTGTCGATCACGCACGGCGGCACGTCGCTGGGCGCGCACAGCAAAAATCCGGAACGCGCGCTGATGGCGTACGACCTGATCCGCAACAACGAAGAAATTTACCACCTGATTAACTACGGCATCGAAGGCGTGCAATACGATCTCAAAGACGGCAAACGCACGCTGCCGGAAGGTTATGACCAAACGCGCGACCAATTCTACTCCGACTTCTGGGGCGGACGGATGGACAAATTCGAGATTCCGAGCGATACGGTCTGGGATAAGATCGGCGACGTGTACGCCGAATACGACAAGATCAAAATCCCTTACCCTTACGGCCAATTCGTATTCGACAAAACACCGGTTGAAAGTGAGCTGACCGCGATCTCGCAAGTAGCGGGCGAACTGGGTCCGGCGATCAACTTCGGCAAAGTCAGCGATCCGGTACAAGCCGTTGAAGAATTCCGCGCCAAACTGAAAACAGCCGGTTACGACAAAGTCAAAGCCGAGTTGCAAAAGCAATTGGACGCGTACAAAGCGAAAATGGAAGCGCAGCAGTAAGTTCGCAAAAGCCCTCGGATTCCCGACCGGAGTTCGAGGGCTTTTTCGTATGGATGAAACAGGCAAAAGCATTGAGCAAAATTTCCTGGGATTACCGCAACAAAGCGCGCATACGAAAATGAGGCATTAATGGTATACTCGCTGTGACGAGGGCAAGTCCGCAAGTCATCGGCAACGCGGCGGAAAACGCGTTGCCGATACTTACGGACTTGCTTCGAAAAGGGGGAAAACCAATGAACGACGAACTACAGAAAAAAGACGGGATCGAGCGGTTGACCGAAGCGTTCGAACTTGTGTTGCCGATCGTGCAGGATTTATTTCCGATCGACGTCATGTTCGCTTTGACCGACCGGGAACAGTTTCGCGCTTATCTGCCGGGTCAGGAAGTCGATATCCCGATCAAACCGGGAGCCGCGATTCCGCCGCAAAGCGGCATACGCAAAGCTCTGGACGAACAGCGGATCGTCAGCGCCAATCTGGACGCGGGCGTATACGGCACGGCATTCAAATCGGTATCCAAACCGATACCGTCTGAAGACGGAAGCCGTACCCCGGCCGGCGTGATGACGCTCGGCATCAGCTTGCGCAACCAGCAGGTGCTGGACGGCGCGGCGGAGCATCTGGCCGTCAGCTCGGGCGAAGTGCGCGCCGCGACGGACGAGATCGCCGGAACCGCGACCGAACTGGCCGCCGAGATCGCCGAACTGCAAGAAATCGGGCGCGGCGTCGTGGCCGAGCTGCGCAAAACGGACGAGATCTTGTCGTTTATCCGCGAAGTGTCCGAAAACTCGACGCTGCTCGGCATCAACGCCTCGATCGAAGCCGCGCACGCCGGCGAGCACGGGCGCGGCTTCGGCGTCGTCGCCGCCGAAATCCGCAAAATGGCCGAATCGAGCGCGTCTTCCACGCGCGAGATCGAAAATATTCTCAAAACGATCCGCACCCGGATCGGCAAACTGGACGAGACGCTAGTCCGCTGCTCGGAGCAAAGCGAACAGCAAGCCGCCGCCACGCAGCAGATCGCGGCTTCGATGGAGCAGTTGGCCGAATCGGCGACAGGTATCAAAGAAATCGCGAAGCTGCTGTAAAGCTGTAGGAAAGCTATTGGAAAGCTGTTAGAAAGCGAAGCGAGAACAAGGATCGCCGATCATGAAGACGAATTTTCACGGCGATTCGCCGTTGTCGGAGTCTTTTCGGGTCGCGATTTTTCCGTGGAAAAAGCCGCTCCCTTTCAAGGAGCGGCTTATCAATAATAAGTACCAATATGCACTTATTTTCTTTGAATATCGTCTTTTTTCGCAAATAGATGCTCAAATGCAATTAATTTTTATTTTTTAAGCCGGATAGAACCGTTTTTCTTAAAATAATTGCATCTGAGCACTTATTTTCGGATTCGGATAAAATAAACGCAAAATAATTGCACATATGCACTTATTTCGCGTTTGCTCAAAAGTTTCAACCTCGCAGTTTGCCCGCCCGTTCCTCGTCTTCTTTCGCGATTTCCCGGCGCCATTCGTCCAGCTCCGGCAATACGCGGCCCAGCATGACGCAGCAGGCGTAGATGGACTCTTTTAACTCCACGTAATCTTTGTCATAGCCGATCTTAACCAGCTCTTGCACGACCGGTACAGCCTGTTCGGAACCGAGTCGGCACAGGCCGTCGGCGAGTTTGGCGATCCGGGTGAAGTGGTCTTCTTTTTCCAGCAATGCGATCAATGCTTCTTCGGCCGAAGGCAGCAAGATGCGGGAGATAATGTCAACAAGACTCAGCAGCAGAAAGCCGTCTTTTTCTTCATTATACATCTGCACCAGCTTCTCGATCACCTCTTCGCTGCCTACGCGAACGAGCGCATCGGCAGCTTGTTCGGCGACCAGATCGTTATCGGACTTAAGCGCGTCGTAGAACAGAGGGAGAGCATAGGAGATTTTGAGTTTGCCCGCAGCCTGGATCATGTACACGCTGCGAATCGACTCCGGATCCAGCGTGTACTGCTCCTGAAGTTCGTCCATCGTCTCGCGGGGTTGCAGCATTTCGCGTTCGATCAGCTCGGAGAGCAGTAGATCAAGCTTATCGTAGTCGATATCGCCGTAATCCAGCCCGCTGTTTTTTTGCGTTTCTTCATTAAAAAGGTTGCGGACGTCCGCGTCGCTTAGATCGGAGATGCGTACACGTTCCGCCGCTTCCTCATGCCAGTCTTCGTCCAGCGACTTGATCTGTTCCAGCACCGGCTTGAGCAGATCGGGATTGCTGCCGAGCAGCATACGGGACAGGAAGATGCGCGCGTTTCCTGTCACCATGCGCGCGTTCAGCAGATGAAGCATGGCTTGCACGGTGATTTTGGTTTGCGGAAAAGCGGCTGCGCGGTGCAGATAGACGTCTTCTTTGCGCGGCGCGGACACCAGCTTTTCCAACACCAGCGCTGAGATATCCTGCGGGTATTTATACGTTTCGGCCAAAAACCGGATCGCCGCGTTGCTCACCAAAGGATCGGCATGCGTGATAAACGGTTTGACTTGATCGGGATTGAACATAACGGTATTCCTCCTTGTAATAAAAAGCTTCGCAGCAAAAAGACGAAGCCCGCTTTCGGCTGTCGGCGCGGCGCGATCGCGTGTCCGATCTTCGCCGCCGCGTCCGGGAGCGCCTATCAGTATACCATAGCTTGAGGGCGGAAGGCGCGGAGTAATTCGCACGCAAGTCATTGACTTTCCGCTTTTGTTTTCTATATAATAGGGGCATTGCGAAGAAGAATAGAAGCAAGACTCGTCGATGATGAGGAGCAGTAGGCAGGTGGGCGTTTCCAAGAGAGCCGGCGGGTGGTGGAAGTCGGCAGCGGACCCTGTGCGAACTCGCCTCGGAGATATGCAGGCAGACGGCGGTACATCCGCTTTTACGGAAAAAGACGTCCGGCCGCATCGGCTTATCCCCGCTATCGGATCATTGAGTGAGCGGCTTGTCCGCTAATCAGGGTGGTACCACGGGAAGCAATGCCTCTCGTCCCTGGCGTTTACGACGCCGGTGGGCGGGGGGCTTTTTGATTTTAGAAGCGAAGGGACAGATGACGATGAGCGAAAAAAACGAGCAGGCGACCGCAAGCGGTTACCGCGCGCAGACGATCGAACCGAAATGGCAGCAAAAATGGGACGAGGAAAAAACATTCAAGACCGACGATACGGACAAAAGCAAACCGAAGTTTTACGCGATGGACATGTTCCCGTATCCGTCCGGCGCAGGACTGCACGTCGGTCACCCGGAAGGCTATACGGCGACGGATATCGTTTCCCGCTACAAGCGGATGCAAGGCTTCAACGTTATGCACCCGATGGGTTGGGACGCGTTCGGCCTGCCTGCGGAACAATACGCGATCGACAACGGCGGCCACCCGCGCGAGTTTACGCTGAAAAATATCAATACGTTCCGCCGTCAGATCAAGTCGCTTGGTTTCTCGTACGATTGGGATCGCGAGATCAGTACGACTGACCCGGAATATTTTAAATGGACGCAATGGATTTTCCTGCAACTGTACAAGCGCGATCTGGCTTACGTGGCGGAAATTCCGGTTAACTGGTGTCCGGCGCTCGGAACCGTGCTGGCGAACGAAGAAGTCATCGACGGCAAAAGCGAGCGCGGCGGCCATCCGGTCATCCGCAAACCGATGCGCCAATGGATGCTGAGAATTACCGCTTACGCCGACCGCTTACTGGAAGATCTGGAAGAGCTGGACTGGCCGGAAAGTCTGAAAGACATGCAGCGCAACTGGATCGGCAAATCGCAGGGCGCGGAAGTAACGTTCCAGGTGGAAGGCACGGACGAGCATATCGCGGTATTCACGACTCGCCCGGACACACTGTACGGAGCGACTTATTGCGTACTGGCGCCGGAGCATCCGTTGGTGGAGAAGATCACGACGGAGCACGAGAAAGACGCCGTCAAAGCTTATCAGGAAAAAGCGTCGCATAAAAGCGATCTGGAACGTACCGACCTGAACAAGGACAAGAGCGGCGTGTTCACGGGCGCTTATGCGGTTAATCCGGTCAACGGAGCGAAACTGCCGATCTGGATCGCCGATTACGTCCTGGCCGCTTACGGCACGGGCGCGATCATGGCGGTTCCGGGACATGACACGCGCGACTGGGAATTTGCGAAAAAGTTCGGCATTCCGGTCATCGAAGTCGTTAAAGGCGGAGATGTCGAAAAAGAAGCGTACACGGGCGAAGGCGAGCACGTCAATTCCGGCTTCCTGGACGGTCTGAACAAAGAAGACGGTATCGCGCGCATGATTCAATGGCTGGAAGAAGGCGGAAAAGGCGAAGGCAAAACGACCTACCGTTTGCGCGACTGGTTGTTCAGCCGTCAGCGCTACTGGGGCGAGCCGATTCCGATCATCCATCTGGAAGACGGAAGCATGAAAGCCGTGCCGGAAGACAGCCTGCCGCTGCTGTTGCCGGAGATGGACGAGATCAAGCCATCCGGTACAGGCGAATCGCCTTTGGCGAACGCAACGGATTGGGTGAATATCGTCGATCCGGAAACGGGTATGAAGGCACGCCGCGAAACCAATACGATGCCGCAATGGGCGGGCAGCTGTTGGTACTACCTGCGCTACCTTGATCCGAATAACGACCAAGAGCTGTGCAGCAAAGAAAAATCGGATTACTGGATGCCGGTCGACCTGTATATCGGCGGAGCGGAACATGCCGTGCTTCACTTGCTGTACGCGCGCTTCTGGCACAAAGTGCTGTTCGATATCGGCGTAGTCAACACGAAAGAACCGTTCCAAAAACTCGTTAACCAGGGCATGATCCTCGGCCCGAACAACGAGAAAATGAGCAAATCGCGCGGCAACGTTATCAACCCGGACGAGATCGTGAACGAGTTCGGCGCGGATACGCTGCGGATTTACGAAATGTTCATGGGACCTTTGGAAGCGACCAAGCCTTGGAACACGAACGGCGTGGAAGGCTCGCACCGTTTCCTGTCCCGCGTGTACCGGATGTTCGTGGACGACAACGGCGCCCTGAGCGCGAAAATCTCGGATACCGCAGGTACGGACGAGTTCAAACGCACCTGGCATAAAACGATCAAAAAAGTGACCGAAGACATGGAAGCTCTGCGCTTCAACACGGCAATCAGCCAATTGATGATCTTCACGAACGACGCGTACAAGCAGGAGCAACTGCCGCTTCAAGCGATGCAGGACTTTATTCAACTGCTGTCGCCGCTCGCGCCGCATATCGCCGAAGAGCTGTGGGAGAAGATCGGACGTACGGACAGCCTGACGTATGCCGCATGGCCGCAATTCGACGAAGTCTGGACGACGGAATCCGAAGTCGAGATCGTCATTCAAGTGAACGGCAAGATCGTACAGCGTGCTAACGTCCAGAAAGATTGGGATGCGAAAGCGCTGGAAGATCACGCGATGAGTCTGGAAAACGTACAGAACGCGCTGGCGGGCAAAACGATCCGCAAAGTGATTGCCGTGCCGGGCAAATTGGTCAACATCGTCGCTAATTAATACCTTTAAATCAGACAAGCTATCCGTAGCTTGTTTTGCGGAACATCTGGCAGAAACCGGGAGGCGGGGCGAACTTCGCCTTGACTCCCGGTTTGGCGTTCCGGCAGATCGCTGAAAAGGGAGTGGAAGAACAGTATGGGAAGCCATCCGCGCAAGGATTGGGATACCTATTTTATGGACATCGCCTTTATGGTTTCGACGCGTTCGCAATGTCCGAGACGTCAGGTTGGCGCTGTGTTGGTACAAGGTAAAAAATTGCTCGGTACCGCCTACAACGGCGCGCCGATGGGTGTGCCGGACTGCTCGGAAGACGGCTGCATGATCGCGGAGGAGTATGAGCTGGTTAAAGACGGCGGTGAGGAAAAAGTAGTTAAAAAGCAGCGCTGCGTACGCACCATTCATGCGGAGCAGAATCTGCTGCTGTTCACGGATCGCGCCGACCGCGAAGGCTCGACGGTGTATGTGACCGATGAACCGTGCTGGACCTGCGCCAACATGCTGGCAAACAGCGGCATTACGGAAGTCGTTTTCTGCCGCGCTTATCCGAAAGACAGCGGCAAGGTACGGATGATGATGCAGCAGAAAGGAATCGTATTCCGCGGCATTGAACATTACCGGCCGCCGACTCCCGCTGCCGAGCCGGTTTCGTAAAGGAACCGTCCTTTTTGATCGGAAAGGGGAGCCGCAAAGCGGATGTTGACTTTATGCTTGCCGGCTTTCTATAATAAAAGTATTCATCGGTTCATCTCCGTTATCGGATGAAAGGGAACGGCAAGCGAAGCACGCATAGCCGTTAACTGGGGATTCACATGCGGGAAGCATAACCTCCCGTCCCCGGCGATCATAGCCGGGGACGGGAGGTTTTTTGGTTTTTGGATGTGCGGTCGTTGGCTGAATAAGCAGGAATGTCATTCGGGAGGCGAAAAAATGAAAAAGGAATTATTGTGGGCAGCTTGCCTATCTGTCGTGCTTGGTGCGGGGGTTCTGTTTTTGTCGGGAGGCAACGATGCGGAAGGTGTCCCTTGGAAGCCTTTGAATGAGCAACTTGAGACGGCTTTAGCCGTGCAGGAAGGAACGCTTGAGGCGACGGCTGAAACCGGTGAAGGTAATCAGGTGGCTACGCAAGAATCGTCAGACAAGGAAGCGAATGTCCCAGCGGCAACCGAACCGCTTGTCTCGCAGCCTACCGTCGCAACTTCCGTTGCGGCAACCGGGATGCAGGATACAACCCCGGTTCAACCGGCCGCTTCTACGATTCCGGTTCCAATCAGTGACGGCAAAATCCATATCAATTCCGCAGATGCCAACATGCTGATGGAATTGCCCGGCATAGGCGAAAAGAAAGCCCAGGCTATTCTGGATTATCGCACGCAGAACGGGCCTTTTCAGAATGTGACGGATATTGTGAAGGTCAAAGGGATCGGCGCCAAAATGTTGGAAAAAATGCTGCCGGATCTGGCTTTGTAAAAGGCGTATCCATGAAGCGTAGACCCCTTGTCGGATTCACGGTTTGTTGGCTTGCAGGTGCTATAGTCGCTCATTTGTATGACGGAGCGCAGATGGCGATGGTGTTAGGCGGATTAACTTTGCTGCTTGTTGCAGTTGCTATTCTTGGTCGGTTGCCAAGCAATTTGCTGCTTTTGTTTGGGTTGGCTTTGTGTTTGGCTGCAAGCTATGGAACCTTTCGCGATGCTCGCAACTTCTCTGTTTTGCCCGAAGTTCTAGGCACGGCAATCGAAGGTGGCTATGCCGGTGTTCAACTTGCGGGAACTATGGCAGGACCCGTTAAAGTTGACGGGGATTTGGCGATGTTCGAGATGAATGTAGAGCAGGTACAGCAGGGAAGCGAAATAACTGTAGATCCTGGAGCCGAAAAAAAGGAAGATGCTTCTGCCACGGCTGCTTTTGCTTCACTGCCACGGACTGAAAAAGTCGTGGTGCGCATCAAGCTGGCTGCCGAGGAGGAGCAGAAGCTTGCCGCCTCGTGGGGCCGTGGAGACCGCTTTGAGATTACCGCCGATCTGGAAACGCCTTCGGAAGCGCGGAACTTCGGAGCCTTCGATTACCGCAGCTATTTACGAGAGAAACGAATTCATTGGGTAGCCCGAGCCGCAGGAGCGTCCAGTGTGAATCTGACTGCGCCATCGGAAAGCGGAGTACGGCTGCTTCGTCGAAATGACGATTTGCGTGCAAGGCTTGCGAATAAACTGGAGCAGTTATATCCCGGGATCGGTGCCGGATATATGCAAGGGCTGCTTTTGGGGCTACAAGACGGTCTTGATCCCGAGACGTATACGAATTTTGCGCGACTCGGCATGACGCATGTGCTGGCAATCTCGGGTATGCATGTGGGCTTGTATGTAGGTGCGGTATTATTGATTCTTCGTCGGTCAGGCGTGACCAAAGAAACTTCGTTATGGGTCGCGCTTTGTTTCGTTCCGCCTTATGTGCTGCTGACAGGTTCGTCTCCTTCAGCAGTCCGTGCCGGGATTATGAGTATGATCGGACTTTATGCGGCAAGACGCGGCTGGCTGAAAGACGGATTGCATATTTTATGCCTCGCTGCTGTAGGGATGTTATGGTGGGACCCGTATTATTTGACCTCGATCAGTTTCCAGCTTTCTTTTGCAGTAACCGCCGGAATCATTCTTCTTACACGTCCTATGCAGCAGATTTTATCTTTTTTGCCCAAAGCCGTAGCAGGCGGCGCCGCGATATCGTTGGTTGCAGACCTCGTATCGTTTCCGCTCAGTATCTATTACTTCAATCAATATTCGTTACTGGGCTTGGCAGCCAATTTGATCCTTGTGCCGTTGATTAGCTTGGTGTCCATTCCGCTAGGGACCGTATCGCTGATCTTGGGAACTTTCTGGATGCAAGGGGCCGAGTGGGCGGCTTATCCGGTACGTCTGTTGAATGCGTTGGTGTTCTGGTGCGCAGAAGGTGGCGGAGCGGCCCGATGGTCGCGAACCCTATGGGCAACGCCGTCGCCGATCTGGATCGCGTTGTACCTGGCTGCTTTATTCGGCGGAATCTTTTGGCTGGCCAGTTATCTAAAAGGACGATCTTTGAGCAAACAAGCAGAAGGTACGCCTGATACGGAAAGTTCGCTCATGGTGCCGGGTTACTCGACGATAAGCCGGATCGATAGCGACACTCAACCTCTTGGAACGGAGATGCTTGCCCCGTCTATTCGTTATGGCGGAATGCCGTATACTCGTCAGCATCGCATGAGGCCGTGGCTTATTTTGATATCGATCGGTATGCTAAGCGGATTGCTTGTGGCGGCTTATCATCCGATATCCGCCCCGACAGGACTTGTACAGATGCTGGATGTCGGGCAAGGCGATGCGATTCTGATCACTACGCCTTCAGGCAAAATTCTGCTTGTCGATGGCGGAGGCACGATTACGTTCGAGCGCCCGGGCGAAGAATGGAGACGGCGGCTTGATCCGTATGAGGTAGGGCGTGACGTCGTGGTTCCCCTTTTGAAAAAAAGAGGCGTTCACCGATTGGATGCTGTGATTCTGACTCACGGCGATCGCGACCATTATGGAGGACTGCTTGCTGTAGCCGATGAAATTCCGGTCGAGCAGTTCATCATGAACGGAACACGCAGCGGAACGGAAGATCTGGATGAGTTGTTGTCTGCGGTGATGAAGTCTGGTGCAGACATCTACGCTCCGCAGGACGGCGATGTTTGGAAACCGGATGCAAAGACGACGTTGGAATTTTTGAATCCTTCGGGTGTTTTTGCAGGCAATTTGCCGGAGCTGGAGGACCAGAATGAATATTCCGTTGCTTTTCGTTTGATGATGAACGGACATTCTTTTCTTTTTACCGGAGATCTTGGAGCCAGTGCCGAACGAGAGATTTTAAAAAGGCTGGATGAACGAGGAGATTCGGGTGCTGTTGAGGTTCTGAAGGTCGGGCATCACGGAAGTAAGCATTCGTCGACCGAAGAATGGATTCAGCGGTGGTCGCCGCAACTATCGATCATTTCTGTAGGAGCTACCAATACGTACGGTCATCCAAACGAAGATATTGTTGGCCGTTTGCAGGAGGCCGGTTCGGTTGTGCATCGTACAGATTTGGATGGCGAAATTCAGATTGAAGTTCCGCTCCAAAAGCCGATCAGGGTGCGCACCCGACTCGGAGCATCTATAGCCGACCTAACCGATTGATCGTAGCGCTCCTTTCTCCTGTCGCTGTGGGAGAAAAGAGCGCTTTTCGTTTGATATATAGTAAAGGAATAAGAATACACAGCCAGACAGTAAGCCGCAGATGACGAGTAAATCCGTTTCTGGTAGACTGGTTGGAGATATGCACCGATCCGGAAAAAGCGGCTTTTCCGTGGTTTGGCAGACATAAGAATACGTTCAAATCAATTTGAAACAATTTTTAAGAAAAACAGAAAAATGGCGCAACCTTTTCGGAGGAAGACTCGTCAGAGAGGTTGCAAGAGAGGGGGACCCTTAGTGGTCGGGCAGGAACTCATTAGAGCCGCTCAATCGGGCGATCGCGACGCTCTTATCACCCTATTGCGAGAGATTGAACCGGCTGTCTACAAGACAGCTTATTATACGCTGAACAACGAACAGGACGCGATGGATGCAGCCCAGGAAGCGCTGATCCGTATTTACACGAAAATCGGTTCTTACGAAGAGAAAGCGCAGTTCAAGACCTGGGTGCAGCGAATCGTAACCAATATTTGTATCGATAAATTCAGACGAGCCAAACCTACGGTGTCGATCGAAGAGCATGAGATGGTCTTCGAAGGCAAAGAGAGCGTTGAAGGCGAAGTCATGCGGGCTTATACTCGCGAAGATATTGACCGGGCGATCAACTTGCTGCCGGAACATCACCGAACGGTAGTCATTCTTCGTTATGTACAGGATATGTCGTATAGCGAAATTGCAGACTCCCTCGAACTGCCATTGAACACGGTCAAATCTTACTTATTCAGAGCCCGGGGACAGCTTCAACAATTGCTCGGAGATTATCAGAAAGGAGGTGCGCTGTAGATGAAACGCGAAGAAGCGTTGGAGTATATGAACCGTTACCTGGACCACGACCTCACCAAAGAAGAAACGGATACGCTGTTTCGCCATCTCGGCGAGTCTCCGGAGGCACAGGAAGATTTCGAGTTTCTTAAAGGGTTGTCGGATCAATTAGAGTCGCTCCCGGATGTTCAACCACCGGTGAGCCTCGTCGACTCCATTTTGCCCAAATTGGATGAGATCGACCGTCTTGCGGCAATTGCTGCACCAGATGTACAACCCGAGAAATTATCCGAAATGGAAAGCAAGCGGATGTTTGGAGAGGAAGCGCCGAAGCGTCGCAAAGCAGCCGCTTTTTGGCGGTCGACGATGGGGCGTGCCGTTGGCGGAACGGCTGTCGCGGCCGCAGTGCTGGGCATCTTCGTGGTTAATTACGAGCCGAAGGAAATGCCCAATGCGGAAGTGAGTTCATCTGCCGCGGTTACCGGAGCGACAGACGACACTCTCGTCCCTTCGGGCGAAGCACAGACAGAAAGCGCGACAATAGACCCTAGTACCGAAGTCGAATCTGTACAGCCGGAAGCGAAACTGGAACCCAACGAAAATAATCTGCGTCAAAATGAAGATCAAACAGAGCCGGAAAAGACTCCGTCTGCTTTGGAAGACGGAACAGAGGCGGACGAACCGGCTTCGGATTCTTCGAACGATACCGGAGAGCCCGCGACAGGATCGCAACCCACGGATTCCGGAGCCGATAATTCCGCGGTACCTAATTCGGGAACTTCGTCGAATGATGCAAAAAGCGGCGATACAAGTCAACAGCCGGCTACGCCTAAAAGTAATGCTGCACCGAATACGGATGGAACCGCACGCAAAAATCCAGGTACATCGGATAGCAGTCAGCCTTCCGCCAATCCACAAGAGCAGAAGGCGCCTACCGTCGAACCTACTCCGCCTGCCAGCCCGCCCGTTCAAGGCGATGCTGAAGAAGGAGCGGCGGATGAAGAAGGTCAGCCGAACGAAGGGATTAGCACGTTCTCGTTAGGAGACGAACTCCCAACGGATCGGGAGTCGGCGACTGCGCCGAATAACGATTCCGACGCGATCGATAGCCAGATTTACAGTCTAACGGTTGCGCCAACGGAATGGGTATCGCCAGATTCAACTTACGTGATTACCTACTCGACAAACACGCTGAAGCTGCTCAAGGGGGATCATTCCAAAGAGCTGAACAGCTACAAAGTGGATGGAGAAGTTACAGGAGGGATTTGGTCAGCAGACGGCAAGACGTTTACGTACGATCTGATCAAAGCCGACGGAACGACTGCCCAGGGAACATGGAAGATCGAAGAAGTGACGCTTGAACAGGGTAAAAAATAAAAGGTAAGCCAAATGAACCGGCCGAGCGCCGTTCTCAAATCCGCCAAGCGGGTACGGAACGGTCAGGTCGGTCTTTTTATGTGCCTTTTTCGACGATATTCGGTACAATGAAGACAAAGAGAGTGACGGAGGAACGAAAGTCGCTCTGATTCAATGCGCCGGAGTCGAATTTAGAACCGGCAAGCGCGGAAAGAGGTAACGGATATTATGGATTTAAAAACGGCGGTCAAGCAAATACGGGCGGGTGAAGTATCGCCGCTGTATCTGTGCTACGGCACCGAAAAATACAGGATGAAGGAATTCGTCGCGACGCTGGAAAGCGAGCTGATCGAGGAAGATCAACGGGCGTTTGCGGTGGCACACTACGACCTCGCGGAGACTCCGGTTGAGCTGGTGGTCGAGGAAGCGGAAACGGCTCCGTTTTTGGCGGAGCGCAAGCTTATTGTGGTGAGAGATAGTACTATTTTTATCGCAGGCAAGGAGTCCACCAAGATCGAGCACCGTGTGGAAAAGCTGCTGGAGTATCTGGGTAATCCTGCTGATTATAGCGTTCTTGTATTTCTGGCTTATGCGGAAAAACTGGATGAGCGCAAGAAGGTCGTAAAATCGTTCAAAGCAGCGGCACCTGTCCTTTCGTTTGCACCGATGAGCGAGAATGAGTTGTCGGGATGGGTCACGAAGCAGTTTGGCAAAAGCTCGGTATCGATCGGTTCGGAGACTGTGGACGTATTGTTGAAACGGGCAGGAACCTCGCTAGGGGCGTTGTCTGCGGAAATCGAAAAGTTGTCCTTGTTTGCGGGGGCGGGCGGATCTGTCGGTTCGGCCGATGTGGAAAAGTTGGTCGCGATCGGTACGGAACAGAGCGTGTTCGTGCTGGTTGAGCATATCGCCAACCTGAAGCTCCAACAGGCAATGGCCATCTTCTACGATCTGTTGAAGCAGCGTGAAGAACCGATCAAGATCGTGTCTTTGATTGCGCGCCAATTCCGTATCATGCTTCAGGTCAAGGAGATGTCCGGGCAAAATTACTCGCAGCAGCAAATGGCGGGCCAACTCGGCTTGCATCCGTATGCGGTCAAGATTGCGGCTGAACAGGCCAAGCGATTCGAACCGGGGAGACTTCGCGGTATTCTGGCTTCGATTGCCAAGCTGGATCATGAGATCAAAACGGGAGCGGTTGATAAAGTGTTTGGTTTGGAAATGTTTTTGCTGAAGCTGGGGGCTTAAGAAGAAGGCGAAAAGGCGTGTCTGGCGATTTCCGGCTGTGGGCGGAGGCGATCGGACCGCCTTTTCTTTTTTGAAAAAGGTTCCGGAAAAATTTAAAACCCCGATATCCTAAAGGATTTCGGGGTCCACGATTATATCGCAAAATAGCGGTTTCTTAAGCTTGTTCAGCTTTCAGAGAATTCGCTTTTTTAGCAAGACGGGATTTTTTGCGCGCTGCCGCGTTTTTGTGGATCAGGCCTTTAGTTACGGCTTTATCCAGCTTCTGCGAAGCGGTCTTAACTGCAGTTTGTGCAGCTTCCACATCGTTGCTCTCCAACGCTGTCGTAGCGGATTTCACAGCGCTGCGAAGTGCGGATTTTTGCGAAGCGTTAAGCGCACGGCGTTTCTCGTTCGTCTTTACGCGTTTGATAGCGGATTTGATATTAGGCATTGCATTCACCTCCTGTAAAGCTTATAGGAAACATCGAACATCGAAAGTTTCACAACTTAAAGTATCTTAGCATGGGAGCGGCAAAAAAGCAACCATTCCCACAATTAAAAAAACGTAAATTCGGCAACAAAAAATACAGAGAAGCGCCAGCTTTCGCTTTCTGCGGGATTGCTGGGATTAGGACCAACTGCTATAATGAATGGATTGATTCGACTTGTCAAATTGAGGCGGAGGTAAGGAATGACTGACATTGCAGCAAGACAGAAGAAAATAAGGAACTTTTCCATTATAGCGCATATCGACCACGGCAAATCAACGCTTGCCGATCGGATCCTTGAATACACGGGTGCCCTGACTTCGCGCGAAATGCAAGAACAGGTACTCGACCAAATGGAACTCGAACGCGAACGAGGCATCACCATCAAGCTTCAAGCGGTACGTTTAACCTATAAGGCCGATGACGGCGAAGAGTATCTGCTTAACCTGATCGACACCCCTGGACACGTCGACTTTACCTATGAAGTCTCGCGTTCCCTTGCGGCCTGCGAAGGCGCGTTGCTGGTTGTCGACGCGGCTCAAGGGATCGAAGCGCAGACGCTTGCGAACGTTTACCTGGCGCTCGACAACAATCTGGAGATTTTGCCGGTCATCAACAAGATCGACCTTCCGAGCGCCGAGCCCGACCGGGTCAAGCAGGAAGTGGAAGACGTGATCGGACTGGACGCGAGCGACGCGGTGTTGGCTTCGGCCAAAGCGGGCATCGGGATCAAAGAAATTCTGGAACAAGTCGTAGCGAAAGTTCCGGCGCCGGAAGGCGACCCGGACCAGCCGCTCAAAGCGCTGATCTTCGACTCGCACTACGATCCGTACAAAGGCGTTATCGTGTATATCCGGGTATTGGACGGCAAGATCAAAGCCGGCTCCAAGATCAAGATGATGGCGGCGGACACGACGTTTGAAGTCATCGAAGTCGGAGCGTTCATGCCGCGCATGACCATCGTGGACGAATTGAACGTCGGCGATGTAGGTTTCGTCGTGGCGGGTATCAAAAACGTCGGCGACACGCGCGTCGGCGATACGATCACGGACGCGAAAAACCCGACGCTCGAACCGATGCCGGGTTACCGCAAAATCAACCCGATGGTGTTCTGCGGTCTGTATCCGATCGAATCTTCGGATTACAACGACCTGCGCGAAGCTTTGGAAAAATTGCAATTGAACGACGCTTCCCTGACGTTCGAACCGGAAACGTCCAGCGCGCTGGGCTTCGGTTTCCGTTGCGGATTCCTCGGATTGCTGCATATGGACGTGATTCAAGAACGCATCGAGCGCGAGTTCGGGATTGACCTGATCACGACGGCTCCGAGCGTTATTTACAAGATCGGACTGAGCGACGGTTCGGTCATGCAGATCGACAACCCGTCGCATTATCCGGAAGTCGGCCGCATCGACTACGTCGAAGAGCCTTACGTCAAAGCCGCGGTTATCGTACCGAACGACTTTGTCGGAACGGTTATGGAGCTGTGTCAGAACAAGCGCGGCGAATTCGTCAATATGGAGTACCTGGATACGACCCGCGTTACGCTGACGTATCAGATTCCGCTGTCCGAAATCGTCTACGACTTTTTCGACCAACTCAAGTCCGGCACGAAAGGCTACGCTTCGTTCGACTACGAGATTTCGGGCTACCGCAAATCGAACCTGGTCAAAATGGATATCCTGCTCAACGGCGAACAGGTCGATGCGCTGTCCTTTATCGTGCATAGAGACCGTTCGTACCAACGCGGCCGCGTTATCTGCGCGAAGCTTCGCGAGCTGATCCCGCGCCAGATGTTCGAAGTGCCGATCCAGGCATCCGTAGGCACGAAAGTCGTCGCGCGCGAGACCGTTAAGGCGATGCGTAAAAACGTCTTGGCCAAGTGTTACGGCGGCGATATCTCGCGTAAACGCAAACTGTTGGAGAAACAAAAAGAAGGTAAAAAGCGGATGAAGCAGGTCGGCAACGTGGAAGTGCCTCAGGAAGCGTTCATGGCGGTGCTGAAGCTGGACGAGTAGCGGTGGGGTTGCTTGGATCGTATGCGGGGGATGTGCGGTTTGGGGGCCGGGAGAAGGGAACGAGCTAATACTCTGTACACCTTCAAATAGTAGGCTTATGTTTGGCCGAAACGCACACGGGTCTAGTGCGTTTCGGACGAGCGTAACTTTACCTTCGTCGGGTACAGAGTACTCGGTCGCCGTTGGAATCGGGGATTGGCTTCGTAGCAGATTCAAGGAGATCCCCGATTTCCAAATGCGCCCTCGCTTCGTTCCCTTCTCCCTCCCGCACTCGCACGCCCGCATCCGTTCCAAGCCCCGTTCCTATCCAGCTTTTGATTAGTGGATAGGGGTGGGGAATGCGGCCTTGGTGGGCCTGTTCCCGTGGCTTGTTTCTTGCCTGGATTGAGATAGAGTGCTTGAAAGTGCTTTTGTGTGCATTGAAGATCGTTTTTATACAGAATTTTTTTGTTAAGAAATCATGAGGTTCACGTCGTTATTAAAAAGGAAAGCCGAATCCCGGCTTTCCTTTTTGAAGATTGGGGACATTTTGCGTAAGAGTGAACGATATAAAAAGCGGTTTGAAGGCAAGGTTTTTACGGAATAATAGTGGTTTTAAAACGAGATTTATCTTCAAAAGAGATTGTAGCTCAAAAGAAGCCGTTCAAAAGCTCAGCTCAATCGTTTAATAATCAAATAGCGTTAAGATTTTTATGGCCTTTGTCGCCGCGTAGCCAGACATCTTTTTTACTAATTACCCTCTATGCGTCGGGATTAGCGGAGGGAGGAGGTGAGATGGAGAAGCGGAGCGCTTGCATCTAAAATCGGATTTTCACCTCTGAGTCATTTATCCAATGAAAAATCCGATTTTAGCGGCAATCGAAATCCCACTCCTCCCGCAGCGCCTCCCAACCGCCTACCCCTGATGCTTCACCCATACAGGAGGATTCAAAATCATGACGAATAACACCAACACCAGCGAAATCAACGTGACTTCCGCGCCGGAAGCCGTCTATATTCATATTCCGTTTTGCACCAACAAATGCTTTTACTGCGACTTCAACTCGTATGTGCTCAAAGACCAGCCGGTGATGGATTATTTGCGCGCGCTGGATCTGGAAATGGAGCAGACCGTCGCGATTACTCCGCCGGGCGTGATCAAAACCATTTTTGTCGGCGGAGGAACGCCTACCGTACTGAAGCCGGACGAAATGGCCTTTTTCCTGGCGTCCGTACGCAAACATTTTCCCAACTGGTCCGACGATATCGAGTTTTCGATGGAAGCCAATCCGGGCACGACCGATCTCGACAAGATGAAAGTGATGAAAGACGGCGGCGTCAACCGGGTCAGCTTCGGCGTGCAGGCGTTCCAAAACAAACTGCTCGGCGAGATCGGGCGTATCCACAATACGGACGACGTATATCGCTCGCTGGAAAACGCGCACAAGACGGGTCTGCATAATTTGTCGATCGACTTGATGTTCGGGCTGCCGAACCAGACGGTGGCGATGCTGGACGAGACGATCACGCGCGCGCTGGAGCTGGATTTGCCGCATTACTCCATTTATAGCCTCAAGGTCGAAGAAAACACGCTGTTCCATGCCCTTTTCAACAAAAACAAGCTGCCGCTTCCGAACGAAGACGACGAATTGGCGATGTACAAGCTGCTGATGGACCGGATGCGCGAAGCGGGGTACAAGCAGTACGAGATCAGCAACTTCGCCAAGCCGGGCAAAGAAAGCCAGCATAATATCACGTATTGGAAAAACGAGGACTATTACGGCTTCGGCGCGGGTGCGCACGGATACGTGGGACGCAAACGCCATATCAATATCAAAGGCGTGAATCCGTACAACGAAGCCGCGTCCAAAGGACTGCCGAGACTCGACCAGTTCGAAGTGCCGCGCGAGGAAGCGATGGAAGACTTCATGATGGTCGGGCTGCGCATGCTGGACGGGATGGAAAGCGAGCGCTTCCGCAAACAGTTCGGCGTACCGGTAGAAGAAATTTTTGCCGCTCCGTTGAAAAAGATGATGGACTTGGGCTTGATTGAACGTCGGGAGGATCTCGAAGGGTATCGGTTGAGCGAAAAAGGCATTTTGTTCGGCAACGACGTTTTCGGCGAGTTTATCGGGTATCTGACGATCGAAGCGTGACGAAGAAAATTTGACTGTCGAAAATAAAGCGAGGACCGTCGGGAGATTCCCGGCGGTTTTTCGCTTTTTTGCGCATAAATAAAACTATTTTTACCGATAACTTAGAGAAAGAACGCGAAGAAAAAAAGGCGCTGACGTCGCTCTCCTGCTGTTACAAATACACTGAATCGGGTAAAGAAAGCCGAATAAAGCAAGAAAACCGGACTTTAAAAATTTTATATTTTCGTTGTGCAAAAGTATTGAAAAACTATGCGTATTGATGTATATTTATCCAATCGAAAACAATCGGACCTGACGCGCATGCGTTAGGGCGTGTGCGCAAACTCCGAAGGAAGCAGATTTTTCCGGATTTTTGTTCTCAGCAAGGAAGCTTTTCGAAGATGTGCCGGGGCACGTCGAGAAAAGGTGACGCAGCGGAGGGCGAAAAGACGGTAAAAGATGCACTGCGTTGAGTTTGCGTACACGTCCTACATAATAAACAAGGAGGTGAACGGCCGATGCCCGCCGTTACCGTTGTATGCAGACAAGCGAATCTGCAAGATGTTGAACCGCTGTATCTTATGATCGAAGAATATGCGCGAAAAGGAATCATGCTTCCGCGCTCCAGAGAAGTGCTGCGACGCCAGATCGACAATTTCGTTGTGGCGGAAGAAGACGGTAAGGTGATCGGCTGCGGTTCGCTTTGCCTACTCGGCCCGGATCTTGTCGAGATTCGCTCGCTGGGGATTATGGATGGAAATAAAGGAAAAGGCGTCGGATCGAAACTGGTGGATCGTCTGATCGAACTTGCGATAGAGCAGGGAATTCCGAAGATCATCGCTTTGACGTACGAAGTCTCTTTTTTCGTGAAAAACGGGTTTACCGTGGTGCCGATGGATGTTTTTCCGGAAAAGGTATGGACCGACTGTATTCATTGCGCCAAGCGCGACCGTTGCGACGAAATCGCCGTACTGAAAGTCATCGGTTAAAGTCCTGCAATTTCAAATCGAAAAACGTTTCGTATCCTGCCAAACCGAACTTGACAACGTTGAGTCCGGTTTGGTATTTTTGTAATAGAGTTTAGCACTCATTCGGACAGAGTGCTAACGGAAGAATGTTCCGATTGGCTCTTATCGATCCGACAGGAGGGGATCTCGTGTTAAGCGAACGTCAGAGTATGATCTTAAATGCTATTGTCGATGACTATATTCGTTCGGCCGAACCGGTCGGGTCCCGAAGTATCTCCAAGCGGGGCGACGTAGCGTTCAGTCCGGCCACCATTCGTAACGAGATGGCGGACCTGGAGGAGCTTGGCTTTCTGGAACAGCCCCATACGTCGGCGGGACGGATTCCTTCCAATAAAGGATACCGGTATTACGTCGATCATATGGCCCCTTTGAAGCCGCTCAAGGCAGAAGACTTGAAGTTATTCAAGCAACTGGCTGCCGAAAAGCTGAATGCTGTGGAAGAGGTCGTACAGCACGCCGGAACGATATTGGCTTCGATGACCAATTACACGTCGATTTTGCTGGGACCGGAGATGTTTAATACTTCGCTCAAGCATTTTCAACTTCTTCCGCTGAACGAGACCACGGCGGTTGCGATTATCGTGACCAGTACGGGCGAGGTAGAAAATAAGACGGTGTCGATTCCTCCGGGCGTCTCGGCTTCCGATATGGAGCGGACGGCAAACCTGCTGAACGCGAAACTGTCGGGTGTGCCGATGCACATGCTAAAAGCGCGGATTTATTCCGAGATCGGGCAAGAGATTCAGCGTCATGCCGAGCATTACGAACAGTTGATGAAGCTGCTTGATGATTCGCTCGTTTCGGGCAAAGACCAGAAGGTGTTCCTCAGCGGAACGACCAATATGCTGATTCAGCCGGAGTTCCGAGATATCGGCAAGTTGAAAACGGTGCTTGATCTGTTGGAAGAGACGCCGACACTGACGCGCCTGCTCAACTCCGAGCAAAAAGGAATTCATGTGCGGATCGGCAGCGAAAATATCCATCAGGCTTTCGTCAATTGTAGCCTTATTACGGCGACGTATTCGCTGGATGGCGAGTCTTTTGGTACGATAGGCATTCTGGGTCCGACCCGGATGGAGTATGCCAAAGTCATAGGAACACTCGATCTGTTGTCACGCGCCATGAGCCGGGCATTGACCGGTCGCTATGGGCCGTGACCGTAGGCGTAAGCGTATATGAACCACTGCGTTAGGATAAGTTTTGATCGACACAAGGAGGTGAACGCATCTTGAGTAAAGAACAAACGCAATATTCGGAAAACGAAGAAGTCGAAATCGTAGAAAACGAGCAGGATGCACACACGTCGGAAGAGACAGCCGAAGAAACCAATGGTGTTGTCACGGAAGAGAGCGCAGAGCAACTGCAAGCCAAAATCGAGGCGTTAACGGCGCAGGTAGACGATTATGCTCAGCGTCTCGCGCGTTCGCAGGCCGATTTTGATAATTTCCGCAAGCGTACGATTCGGGAAAAGGAAGAGCTCGGCAAATATGCTTCATCGAAGCTGATCACCGAACTCGTTCCGGTCATCGACAACTTCGGCCGCGCGCTGGATACTCTGCCGGAAGGCGAAGGCGCCGAATCGTTTGTGAAAGGCGTGCAAATGATTCACCGTCAATTCGAAAGCGTGCTTCAGGCCGAAGGTCTGACGGCAATGAATACGGTCGGCGAAGCCTTTAACCCGGAGTTCCACCAAGCCGTTATGCAGGTGGAGAGCGACGAGCATGAAGAAGGTATCGTAGTCGAAGAGCTGCAAAAAGGTTATATGTTAAAAGACAAAGTGCTTCGTCCCGCAATGGTGAAAGTCAGCGGTTAAACCGTGTTTTCAAAAGCGTCTTTTCCGGGAATATTCCCGGCGACCGAGACAAGTTTGAAAATGCGCGCCAAACCGTTATGATAGAGCGTAGGGTCTGCATGTCGGACACAGCGCGAGCAAAGAAAATTTCATTTTAAAATCAACCGTACTTAACTGAGGAGGATATTTACTGTGAGTAGAGTAATTGGTATTGACTTGGGAACAACAAACTCTTGCGTGGCTGTTATGGAAGGCGGCGAAGCCGTCGTTATCCCTAACCCGGAAGGCGCACGCACGACCCCTTCGGTCGTAGGCTTCAAAAAAGACGGCGAGCGCATCGTCGGCGAAACGGCAAAACGCCAAGCCATCACGAACCCTGACCGCACGATCGCTTCGATCAAACGCCATATGGGCACGAACCATAAAGAAACGATCGAAGGCAAAGACTATACATCGCAAGAAATTTCGGCCATGATCCTGCAAAAGCTGAAATCCGACGCCGAAGCTTACCTGGGCCAAACGGTAACGCAAGCGGTTATCACGGTTCCGGCTTACTTCAACGATGCTCAACGCCAAGCAACGAAAGACGCAGGTAAAATCGCGGGTCTCGAAGTGCTGCGTATCGTCAACGAGCCTACGGCTGCGGCACTGGCTTACGGTCTGGAAAAATCCGAAGACCAAACGATCCTCGTGTATGACCTGGGCGGCGGCACGTTCGACGTCTCGATCCTTGAACTGGGCGACGGCTTCTTCGAAGTTAAAGCAACAAGCGGCGACAACCACCTGGGCGGCGACGACTTTGACCAAGTCATCATCGACTACCTGGTAGCCGAATTCAAAAAAGAACAAGGCATCGACCTGAGCAAAGACAAAGCGGCCGTGCAACGTTTGAAAGACGCAGCCGAAAAAGCGAAAAAAGAACTGTCTGGCGTGATGACGACAACGATCTCGCTTCCGTTTATCACGATGGTTGACGGCGTTCCCCAGCATTTGGAGTTGAACCTGACCCGTGCGAAGTTCGAAGAAATCTCCGCTTCGCTGGTTGAGCGTACATTGGCTCCGACGCGTCAAGCGATCAAAGACTCCGGTCTGTCGTCGAGCGAAATCGACAAGATCGTTCTCGTCGGCGGTTCGACACGTATTCCTGCCGTTCAAGAAGCGATCAAAAAGCTGACGGGCAAAGAGCCGCATAAAGGCGTTAACCCGGACGAAGTGGTAGCCCTCGGTGCCGCCGTTCAAGCAGGCGTACTGACAGGCGAAGTCAAAGACGTTGTCCTGCTGGACGTAACGCCTTTGTCCCTGGGTATCGAAACGGCCGGCGGCGTCTTCACGAAGATGATCGACCGCAACACAACGATCCCGACAAGCAAATCGCAAGTCTACTCGACTTATGCGGATAACCAACCAAGCGTAGAAATCCACGTGCTGCAAGGCGAGCGCGAAATGGCTGCCGGCAACAAAACGCTGGGTCGCTTCACGCTGGGCGATATTCCTTTGGCGCCGCGCGGCGTACCGCAAATCGAAGTTACGTTCGATATCGACGCCAACGGTATCGTCAACGTATCGGCAACCGATAAAGGCACAAACAAAAGCCAAAAAATCACCATCACTTCTTCGAGCGGCCTGAGCGACGCCGAAGTCGAGCAAATGATGAAAGACGCCGAGCTGCACGCCGAAGAAGACAAAAAGCGCAAAGAATTGGTCGAAACGAAAAACAACGCCGACCAACTCATTTACCAAGCCGACAAAACGATCAAAGACCTGGGCGACAAAGTCGACGCTTCCGAGATCGAAAAAGCGAATGCCGCAAAAGAAAAAGTCCAAAAATCGCTGGAAGGCGAAAATGTAGACGAAATCAAAGCAGCAACGGAAGAACTGACCGAGATCGTTCAGCAGTTGTCCGTGAAGCTCTATGAGCAAGCTAACGCAGAAGGCGCGCAAGCAGGCGGCGAACCGGAAGCCGGAGCTTCTTCGCAAAACCGCGATAACGTCGTCGATGCCGACTACGAAGTTGTAGACGAAGACAAAAAAGACTAATATTTTGAAGTAGTCGTTTTTGGTTAACCGAACAAGAGCCCGACCCCGCCGATCGGCGGACGGGCCGGCTGGGGGAGGTCAGGCCGGGTCATCCCGGACCAGGCTTCCCTTTTGTCAGGTTCACGGGCGGAAAGCGGGTATTTGACTTTCTGCTATATGCGATAGAAGAACAGATTACGAGCATAAAGGAGTTGGAGTACAGCGATGGCGGAAAAGCGCGATTACTACGAGGTGCTCGGCATTGAAAAGGGCGCGAGCGATCAGGAGATCAAGGCGTCTTACCGCAAGCTGGCGCGTCAGTATCACCCGGACGTCAACAAGGCGGACGATGCCGAAGCAAAGTTCAAAGAAGTGAAAGAAGCCTACGACGTACTGAGTGACGGACAAAAACGGGCTCAGTACGACCAATACGGTCACCAAGACCCGAACCAAGGATTTGGTGGCGGCGATTTCGGCGGAGGCGGATTCAGCGATATCTTCGATATGTTCTTCGGCGGCGGAGGCGGCGGAAGAAGCCGCAACCCGAACGCGCCGCAGCGCGGCAACGATTTGCAGTATACGATGACGCTGGAATTCAAAGAAGCGGTCTTCGGAAAAGAGATCGACATCACCATTCCACGCACCGAAAGCTGCGATACCTGTAACGGTAGCGGTGCCAAACCAGGCACGCAACCTGAAGTATGTACCGTCTGCCACGGCAGCGGCCAGGAAGAAGTCGTGCAAAACACGCCTTTCGGTCGTATGGTCAACCGCAGAGCCTGCTCGAACTGCGGCGGCAACGGCAAAATCATCAAAGAAAAATGTTCGACATGCAGCGGCAGCGGCCATGTGAAAAAGCAGCGTAAAGTGCATATCCGCATTCCGGCGGGTGTGGACGACGGCGCTCAACTGCGTATGACTGGCGAAGGCGACGGCGGCCTGCGCGGTGGCCCGGCGGGCGACCTGTATATCGTCATCCGCGTCAAAGCAGACGAATTCTTCGATCGCGAAGGCGACGATATCTATTGCGAAGTGCCTTTGACTTTCGCTCAAGCCGCTCTCGGCGACGAGATCGAGATCCCGACGCTGACCGAAAAAGTCAAACTGAAGATCCCGGCCGGTACCCAAACGGGAACCTATTTCCGTCTAAGAGGCAAAGGCGTTCCGCGTCTGCGCGGCACCGGACAAGGCGACCAGCACGTGAAAGTCGTGATCATCACCCCGAGCAAGTTGACCGACGAGCAGAAGGACCTGCTGCGCCAATTCTCCGGCCTTAGCGGCGAACAAACGCATGAACAGGAACAATCTTTCTTCGATCGGATGAAACGCGCTTTCCGCGGCGACTGATCGACGACCGGAGCCAAACGATTTTAATACGGGAAAAGCCTTTTTGGTTTTTGAGTGCGATCGCCGCATTCACGGCGTGTTCAAGACCTTCGGTTAGAAAACCGAAGGTCTTTTTGTTTGGTTTTGCCGCACGTTCATCAAGCATACAAGCGAATTTCCCGATACTTCTCAACCAAAGGAGCGACTCGAATGATCATTGCGATTCTTGTGCTTGTTTCCTCGATCGGCTATGGATTCATCAACTTTTTGATCAAAGCCCTCAATCCTTCTTCCGAACAATATCCCAGAACTTGGGCCAGCTTTTTCTTTGCTGCATTGATCTTTTTGCTTTGCGGCTTTTTCTATTTGGTCAGCTCCGCATTGTAACGAGTGGCAAAGATTGATCGTAAGTTTTATCGGAGTCCATAAAGTCTGAGCGTCGAACGTTTAGCGGCGCGTTTTATTGTTTTTTCGAATTAAGTGCTTATCTGCAATTATTCGGTTCATTTTTTCGGTTTTTGACGAAATAAGTGCTCAGATGCAATTAAATCGCCTTTTCGGACACGGTTTTGTTTAATACGCTTAGAATAGTTGCACTCGCGCACTTAATTTTCGATTCCATCTTTCTTTTGAACAAATAATTGCCTTTTCGCACTTATTTCTTTTTTGGATGCAAGACTAATTTCATTTGATCCTGACAGCTTCTTCAATCGAAGCTGTTTTTTTGTGTATGCTTTAATGATTTTTTTGAATTCTTTAAATAGACTGATTGAAACTTTGTATTCAGATTAAATATAAAATACGATAGTCGCTGCCTTTCGCCCTTGCAGTCGGCAAAACCGCTGCCCGATCGAAGCTGCCGGAGGCAGGGAGCTTCGATGCCTTACCCGCACCGGCAGCCTGAGCGAAGCGGCTGCCTGCTTCCCCGGCCCGGCGCAGGGTTTTCTGGGCTGAGCGACTTTTGGCTTTCCTTCTACTCGCGGCCCGTTACAGGGGCCCGAGAGGAAAACAAGCCCGAGCGAAGACCAGAAAACCCTGCGCTTTTTATATGTATATGTTGACACTATAAAAATTTGTAGTATAATCATTCGTATACGAAATGTTTACAAGCGAACATTTCGCAAAAGAACGTTTGTTGTAGTAACTTTTCAATTCTTAATCAGAGAATTACGTTTGGTGTTGACAAGCTTATAGCACAGTTTTAGGCAACAGAAAGGACAGCGATATCTTTGAACACGAATACTGAGATTGAACTGCATGAGATCGTCGATTCGTTTCGGGAAGTGAAGCAGCTTTTTTTTCAATTGATGTCGGATATGTCGTGCCGTTTCGGCGTAACCGGAATTCAATTGATGACGCTGAAGGCGCTTCGCGATCGTCCGGAGATCGGGCTGGGCGACCTGGCGGAGCATATGAGGCTGGGCAGCAGCACGGTCAGCGGCGTGATCGATCGACTGGTAAAAGCAGAATTGGTCATTCGCGAACGTCCGGCCAACAATCGGCGCGTGCTTGTTTTGAAACTGTCGGAAAAAGGGGAGCAGGTACTTCAAGGTGCAGACTCCGCTTATCGTCAATATCTATCCGGTCTTAACGATCTGGACCCCGAGGAACTTCAAGTCATGCTTCAAGCGCACCGAAAAATCATTAAAAAACTAGAAAAAGTGAGAGATGAAAACCACCATGAGTAAAACTGCCGTGCAAGACATTCAAACCCTGAAAAAGGGTCCGATTCTCGTCGCCCTGTTGATCGGTGCTTTCGTAGCCCTGCTGAACCAGACGCTGCTCAACGTAGCTTTGCCGACGATGGCCAAAGACCTTAACGTCGAGACGACCGTCATTCAATGGCTGAGTACGGGCTTCATGCTCGTCAACGGCGTTATGGTTCCCGTGACGGCTTATCTGATGGCCCGCTTCACGTCGAGAAACCTGTTTATTACCGCAATGAGTTTGTTCACCGTAGGTACGTTGCTGTGCGCGTTCAGCGATACGTTCGGCGTGCTGTTGGCTGGTCGTATGGTACAAGCCGCGGGCGCAGGTATCCTGATGCCGCTGATGACCTTCACGATTCTGACCATTTTCCCGATCGAAAAAAGAGGTTCCGCCATGGGTCTCGTCGGCGTGGCCATGATCTTCGCTCCGGCGATCGGTCCTACGCTGTCCGGTTGGATGGTCGAGCATTACGATTGGCATTACCTGTTTTATCTGATTCTGCCGTTCGGCATTTTGTCCGTCATTTTGGGCATTCTGTTTATGCGTAACGTGACCGAGACGTCCCGCCCGAAACTCGATATGTTTGCCGTGGTGTTGTCCACGATCGGTTTCGGCGGCATCCTGTACGGCTTCAGCCAAGCGGGTTCGGAAGGCTGGGGCGCAAGCGAAGTCGTTTGGACGCTCGCAATCGGCGCCGTCGCTCTGCTGTGGTTCGTGATTCGCCAGCTGAGAAGCGACAAACCGATTTTGGAAATGCGCGTATTCAAATACGACGTGTTTACGCTGACTACGATCATCAACGTCATCGCGACGATGGCTTTGTTCTCCGGCATGATTCTGCTTCCGCTGTATTTGCAAAACGTTCGCGGCTTTACGCCGGTCGAATCCGGTCTGATGCTGCTGCCGGGCGCGATCCTGATGGGCATCATGTCGCCGATTACCGGTTACATCTTCGATAAAATCGGTGCGCGTTGGCTGGCTGTCGCGGGTCTTGCGATCATGACGGTAACGACCTACGAATTCAGCCAATTGACCGTCGATACGACATACGGTCATCTGATCGCCGTTTACACCATCCGCATGTTCGGCATGTCGCTGATGATGATGCCGATCCAAACAGCGGGCCTCAACCAATTGCCGGCCCGTCTGAATGCGCACGGCACGGCGATGTCCAACACGCTTCGTACCATTGCCGGTGCTCTCGGTACGGCGCTGCTGGTATCGATCATGTCGAACAAAGCGGCCGAAGTCGGCAAACAGCTGGTCGTCAGCATGGGCATCGATCCGCAAAACGCCGCTCAAATGCAAACCGTTACGATGCAGGCGATGGTGGAAGGCATTAACCATTCGTTCGTCGTCGCAACGTGGATGACCGCAGCCGCGTTCGTTCTGGCTTTCTTTATCAAGCGCGTGGCCGTGGACAACAAAAAAGCGGTACCGCACAAGGTGCAGACAACCGCTTCGGAAAACGCCAACGCTTAATCTTTTGCGATACCTTTAAAACGCAACAAAAGCCCGTTCTCCTATCTCTGGAGAGCGGGCTTTTTCTATACGTCTTTTTACATTTACAGGTCTTCCCGATACCGCGTGCCATACAGCTCTTTTTCCGCCCTTACCGCGTCGCGCAGCAAGTCTTTGACCTTTTCCACTTCTTTCACGTCTTCCAGGCGAACTTCGGGAGTGGTCGGATCGCTGGAATAGACGATGATCGTGCCGACGCCCATCATGCGGTCCATGACCGTTTTTTCCATCGCGATATCTTTGATCCGGACGAGTTCCACTTCTTCCGATTTTTTGCCGACCAATCCCGTAGTTACGATCAGGCGCTGACTCGTGATTTTGTAGCGGATATTGTTCATCAGCAGTCCGGTTTTGATCTGGTCGCCGAGGTCGGAAGGACGGCCTTCCCACAACGTTTTTTCTGTCCGCACATCCGGCTGTTCCGCTCGCGCAGGAGGTCGCGCCGAGGCATCGGAACGTGATTCTCCTTGCAGGGGCTTGCCGCATTTTCCGCAGAAGTTGGCATCGTCCGCGTTTGACGCGCCGCAATTCGTACAATAGATCATACACTCATCCTCTTTTCACGAAAAGTTGGGGTTTTGTGCTGCTTCTCACTCTATAGTACAATGAAACGAGCGAAAAAGTTAAACATTGAGGAGCGATAGATGATGTTGTGGCACGAATTGACCATACATACGACAGAGGAAGCGGTGGAAGCCATCTCGAATTTCCTGCACGAAGCGGGAGCGGGCGGGGTTTCGATCGAAGAATCGGGGAACTTGAACAAAAAGCGGGAGCGTCCGTACGGCGAATGGTTCGACGAGCCGCTGAACGATATTCCGGAAGGACGCGCGGAGATCAAAGGTTACTTTTCCGATGACGTAAAGATCGAAGACGTGCTGGAAGAAGTCAAAAGCCGTACCGCCGAGCTGGAAACATTCAATATCGACACGGGAAGTCCGACGTACGAGACGCGGTTGGTCGACGAGGAGGAATGGGCCACGGCGTGGAAAGCTTATTACAAGCCGTTAAAAGTATCCGATACGCTTACGATCAAACCGGTATGGGAAGAATACGAAGCGTCCGAAGGCGAACGCATTATCGAGCTGGACCCGGGCATGGCTTTCGGCACTGGAACGCACCCCACGACGGCTTTGTGCCTGCGCGCGCTGGAAAGCATCGTCAAAGGCGGAGAAGATGTGATCGACGTCGGCACAGGCTCGGGGATTTTGTCGATCGGGGCCATCAAGCTGGGCGCGAAACGGGCGCTGGCGCTTGACCTCGATCCGGTAGCCGTCAAAAGCGCGCAAGAAAACGTAGCGCTGAACGGGTTGTCGAACGAGATCACGGTCAAAGAAAGCGATCTGCTCTCCGTGCTGCGTCCCGAAGGTCACGGCGCATCGTCCGATATCGGCGTAGAACTTCCGGTGCAGATCGTCGTGGCGAACATTTTGGCCGAGATCATTCTGCTGTTCACGAACGACGTGTTCGAAGCTTTGCGTCCGGGCGGCTTGTATCTGGCATCGGGCATTTACAAAGATAAAGAAGACGCGGTCCGTGAAGGATTGCTTGCGGCAGGCCTGACGATTCGGGATGTGCACCGCGAGGAGGAATGGCTGGCATTTATCGCGGAAAAGGTGGTCTAAATGGACTTTTTGGCCTTTTCTTGGGACGTCCTGCCGTTTGTTCTGATCGTATTGATTATCGCGTTCACCGTGCACGAGTTTGCGCACGCGTACGCGGCTTATAAATTTGGAGATCCCACGGCGCAACTGCTTGGACGCGTTACGCTGAATCCGGCGCGGCATGTCGATTTTCTCGGCATGATCCTGATTTTGATCGCGGGATTCGGCTGGGCGCGTCCGGTTCCGGTCACCCGCGAGAATTTCAGCAAACCGAGGTTGATGGGGATCATCGTCTCGGCGGTCGGGCCGCTAAGCAATCTGTTGATCGCGTTCGTCGGGGCCATGATTTTCCAGGCGTTGAATATGAACGGGTTTTTCGCTAACGCGGATACTTCCCGTGTGACGGAAGCCTTGTTGCTCTTTTTCAATTACCTGATCCAGATGAACATCCTATTGTTCCTGTTCAACCTGATTCCGCTGCCGCCGCTTGACGGTTACCGGATCATTGAGGATATCGCTCCGCTGCGGATTCGGCGCAAACTGCAACAGATCGAGCCGTATTCCATCTTCATTTTCCTGCTGATCGTATTTATTCCTCCGCTGCGTGAAAATACGATCGGACGCATGTACGTATGGATCGGAGATATCATGCAGTTGTTCCTCGGTTGGGGCGCGTCGATATTCGGCTAACCGTGCGCTTCGAAAAAGATAGCCATGACCGGCTTTTCCTTCGGGAAATGCCGGTTTTTCGCGTTGTCCACTGGTCAGGGCAGGCCAAATTGTGTATGATGGAATTTGGTCAAAAACGGAAGAGAAGTGGATGAGCGATGCAGAGATATTTTGTGGAAAAAGAGCAATTCGAAAATGAAAAAGTCCGCATTCTCGGCGAGGATGCGCGTCATATCAGCCGTGTCATGCGCGGTCGCGCCGGAGACAAGATTATTGTGTGCGACGGTATCTTGCGCGTAGTGCTTGCCGAGCTTGAGATCGTCGAGCAGGGCGAGGTCGTCGCGGCCGTACTGGAAGAGATCGCCGAAAAGAACGAAGCCCGTTTCCGGGTAAGTATCGCCCAGAGCTTGCCTAAAGGCGACAAGCTGGAGACGGTCATTCAAAAATGTACCGAGATCGGCGCGAACGCGTTCGTGCCTTTCCTGTCCGAGCGGACGGTGGTCCAGTATGACGCGAAGAAGGAAGAAAAACGTCTTCAGCGCTGGAGCAAGATCGCGAAGGAAGCCGCCGAGCAAAGTCACCGCAGCCGTATTCCCGAAGTGAAGCAGCCGCTTACGTACAAGCAATTGCTGAAGACTTTCGGCGATTACGATCTGGTACTGTTTTGCTACGAAAAAGAAAACGGGTTGCAATTGCGCGACGCCGTTCGTCCGTTCGCCGAAAGTCGCCGGGAAAGCGAAGCGAACGTGCTGCTGGTCGTCGGCCCCGAAGGCGGTTTCGCCGAACGCGAAGCCGATGAAGCGGAAGCTGCCGGCGCCAAAATTACGGGACTCGGCAAACGCATCCTGAGAGCGGAGACGGCGGGCATGACCGCGCTGTCCTGCATTCTGTACGAGTCCGGAGAAATGGGAGGAAGTTTATAATGCCATCAGTTGCTTTTTATACGCTGGGTTGCAAAGTCAATTTCTACGATACGGAAGCCATCTGGCAGCTGTTCAAAAAAGACGGATACGAGCAGGTGGAGTTCGATCAGACAGCGGACGTTTATCTGATTAACACCTGTACGGTCACGAATACGGGCGATAAAAAAAGCCGTCAGATCATTCGCCGCGCCGTTCGTCGCAATCCGAATGCCATCGTCGCGGTGACGGGCTGCTACGCGCAGACGTCCGCGGCCGAGATTTTGGAGATTCCGGGCGTTGATCTGGTAATCGGCACACAGGACCGCGAGAAGATTCTGCCGCTCGTCGATGAGATCAAAGCCAAACGCGAGCCGATCAATGCGGTACGCAATATCATGAAGACGCGCACGTTCGAAGAACTCGATGTGCCGAGTTTCAACGGCCATACGCGCGCGTTCCTGAAAATCCAGGAAGGCTGCAACAACTTCTGCACCTTCTGCATCATTCCGTGGTCGCGCGGACTGTCCCGTAGCCGCGAGCCGCAAAGCGTGCTGGCACAAGCGCGCCAACTGGTGGCAGCCGGCTATAAGGAGATCGTATTGACCGGCATTCATACGGGCGGCTACGGCGACGATATGGATAACTACCGTCTGTCGGACCTGATGGCGGAGCTGGACAAAGTCGAAGGGTTGGAGCGTATCCGGATCAGTTCGATCGAAGCCAGCCAAATCGACGACAAAATGCTGGAAGTGCTGAAGCGTTCCACGAAGATGTGCCGCCATTTCCATATTCCGCTGCAAGCAGGCGACGATTCGGTATTGAAAAGAATGCGCCGCAAGTACACCACTGCTGAATTTGCCGAGAAAATCGCACGCATTCGCGAAGCGATGCCGGACGTAGCGATCACGACCGATGTGATTGTCGGATTCCCTGGCGAAACGGACGAAATGTACCAAAACGGCTATGATTTCATGCAACAAATCGGCTTTTCCGAAATGCACGTGTTCCCTTATTCGCAACGTACAGGCACGCCTGCCGCACGGATGGACGATCAGGTGGACGAAGAAATCAAAAACGCGCGCGTGCACGAGCTGATCGAACTGTCCGAAAAGATGCAGCTTGCGTATGCGCAAAAGTTCATTGGCGAAGTCGTGGACGTGATCCCGGAAAAAAACGAAAAAGGGACGTATCCGCAAGGTTTCGTAGGCGGGCACAGCGACAACTATCTGACGATCGTGTTCGAAGGCTCGCAAGAGCTTCAAGGGCAATTGTGCCGCGTCAAGATCACGGAAGCGGGCGCGAATGAATGTCGGGGTCAACTGCTGCGTGTTCTGGATGAAGTGCGCACGCCGTCGGTATCCTAAATTCGGCCTTTCGGCCGACAGAGGGAACGTGGGAGGCAGAAGGGACTTCGCCGGAGGTTGCGAAGTCCCTTTGCTTGCGAAAAGGCAAAGCACGGATAAGGAGAGAAGACGGTGAGCAGAACGGAAATATCGGCGGGCGGTGTCGTCTATCGCACAGAAGGCGGACGCCTGCAAATCCAACTGATTCAAGATCGATACGGTAAGGTGTCGTTAGCCAAAGGCAAGCGTGAGCCGGGCGAGACGCCGCGCGAGGCGGCATTGCGCGAAATCCGCGAAGAGACGGGCATCGAAGGCCGCATCATCCAACTCGTGGATATTATTCGCTACCAATACGAGAACGAAAAATACGGGCTGGTCGACAAAGAAGTCCGTTATTATTTGGTCGAAGCGCTCGGAGGCGAATTACGCGCCCAGCAGGAAGAAATCCGGGGCGTCGAATGGTTTTCGCCCGAGGAAGCCTTGATCCTGCATAAGAAGTCAGGCTATGAAAACAACCATCCGATCCTGAGATCGGCGATGGAAATGCTGGGGCTGAAGCTGTAACAGACAGCGGCAAGCGCAGCGGCAATTTGAGGAGGAAGCAATTTGGCAAAAGTCATATTGGACAAAAACCGGAAAAAGCGTCTTGAAGAAGGCCATCCGTGGATTTATAAAAGCGAGATCGCAAGCACGGAAGGAAATCCGGCACCCGGCGATGTAGTCGAAGTGACCGATCATCGCGGCAAGCCGCTCGGTACAGGCTACTATAACGAAAATTCGCAAATTACCGTTCGTTTGTTGTCGCACGGCAAGGTCGAACAGATGGACGAAGCGTTTTTCGTTTCGCGTTTCCGGGATTGTTTGCGCCACCGCGATCGCTTTGTCGTCGGCACAGCTTATCGGCTCGTTTACGGGGAAGCCGACTTTTTGCCGGGCTTGATCGTGGATCGCTTCGATGATGTATTGGTCGTGCAAATCCTGACGCTTGGCATGGATCGCCGCCGTGCCGAGATCGTCAACGCCCTGGTCGAAGTCATGCGCCCGGTCGGCATTTACGAGCGCAGCGACGTTTCGGTAAGAAATCTTGAAGGTCTCGAAGAGACGACAGGCGTTCTGTACGGCGAATGCCCGCGTCATGTGACCGTCAAAGAAAACGACCTGCTGATCAAAGTCGATATTGAGCAAGGACAAAAAACGGGTTATTTCTTCGACCAACGGGAAAACCGCGCTTCGATCCGTCCATTGATGACCGGCTGGGGCGAACGCAGCGGCATCGCGCTCCAAGACGTGGAAGGCGAACAGCGTCCGGTCAATAAAAACGGCAAAGTCGTCGAATTTCCGCATTGGGACGGCGCGACGGTATTGGAATGTTTCTCGCATACAGGCAGCTTCACACTGCATGCTTGCGAGTATGGCGCGAAAAAAGTCACTTGTCTCGATATCTCGGCACATGCGATCGAAAGCGCGCGCGAGAATGTCAGCCTAAACGGCTTCGACGATCGCGTCGAGTTCGTGGTCGCCGACGCTTTCGATTACCTGCGCGAGAACGTGAAAGGGCTGGAAGAACGCAAACGCCGCGCGGAAGGCTTGTCCAAAGTCGACACATCCGTACCGATGCCGGCAGGCGGCGGCCGCAGTTGGGACGTCGTGATTCTCGATCCGCCGGCGTTCGCCAAAACGCGTTCGGCGGTCAAAGGCGCGGTTCGCGGCTACAAAGACATCAACCTGCATGGGATGAAGCTGGTCAGCGAAGGCGGTTATTTGGTGACAGCCAGTTGTTCGTATCATATGCGTCCGGATCTGTTCCTGGAAACGATTCAGGAAGCGGCGCGCGACGCGGGCAAAACGCTGCGCTTGATCGAATGGCGCGCGGCAGGCAAAGACCATCCGCAAATCTCGGGCGTGGACGAAGGGCATTATTTGAAGTTCGCCGTGTTCGAAGTGCGCAGCCGTTAATTTTTTGCAACGTTTATAAAGAACCGATTATAGCTTGCTTTTCGCTTTTGGGCGGGAGGCAAGCTTTTTTTAGAGTTGCAGGACTTTGAAATCAAGCGCTACTCGTCGTACGCTATAAGAGACAGGATGAGTACATTGACTGTAGTCGAGATGAGGTCTGCGTTCAATGGGTAAACCGCGATGATCCAGTATTTTAGAGGTCAGGGAGGAATCGTTGTGAACAAGGAAACAAACGGTCGGAATACGGACAAACAACGTCGTTCGAAGGGACCCGGCAGTAGTCGAAGCGCCGAATCGTTCGAACGACAAGACGGAATGATTCGGAACCGAGAAGATCTGCGCCGCGAAGCACGGGCACTGCCGGGGGAGATTTTGCGCGACTTTGCGTCTACGGTAGGGTTCTGGAGCCTCATTATCCTTTTCTGCGGCATACTGACGGGGCTGGGAGCTTGGGTCGGGTACATACTTGGCAAAAATAGCGACGCAGCATGGCTTGGCGCGGCGATTATGGGCGGCGTCTCGCCGATCTTGGTTGGATTTATGTGGGCTTTGAATATTCCTCGTCGAATTTGGCGTAGACTGACCGGTCGTAACCATTAAAAAGATTCAAGAACATATGTTCCTTTTATGGTTTTTTTACATGCCCGATTCAGGTATACTAGATAGTATAAGCAACCGCTAAAGTTTGCAAAATAAGGAGGCCATCGGCCGATGACGTTACACATTAGACTCGGACGTTCCGGTAGCGGCAAGACCAGCCGGATATTGGATGAAATACGTACCCAAATGAAAGCCGACCCGCTGGGCCCGCCTATGCTGCTGATCGTGCCGGAACAATCGACTTTTCAGACTGAGTATGCGTTGTTTGCCGGACAAGAACAAAGCGGAAGCCTGCGTGCGCAGGTCGTCAGCTTTCACCGGCTGGCTTACCGCGTCATGCAGGAAACGGGAGGCTCGGCGCTGACGGCGATCGGAGACGAAGGAAAACGGATGCTGCTATACCGCCTTCTGCGCGAACGGCGGAGCGATCTCCGTCTGTTCGGCGCTTCCAGCGAGCAGCCCGGCTTTATCGCCAAACTGAATGATTTGTACACGGAACTCAAGCGTTACAAGATCGATTCCGTTCTTTTGGAAGAACATATGCAAGACCTGGTCTCGATCGGACATTCGCCGCTTCTGCAAGAAAAGCTGGAAGACGCGCTGCCGATTTATCAGGATTTTGAAAATAAGTTGTCCGAGCTGTATGTCGATTCCGAAGATACCTTGATTCGATTGGCCAGCCAATTGAAAGATTCTTCGCTTGTAAAAGGAGCACGCATATGGATCGACGGCTTCGACAGCTTTACGCCGCGAGAGTATGAAGTCATAGGCGCGCTGCTCGGCATGGCGGACTCGGTTGTCTGCTCGTTGACCTTGGATCGCCCTTATGACGGAGGAGAACAGCCCGGTGATCTGGATCTGTTTCACCAGACCGGGACCACCTACCGCAAGCTGCGCAAGTTGACCGAGGCGCTGGATCACGGATGCGAGGTTGTTTTCGAGAAAGGGAATGAGTTGCCGAGATTTGTCTCCAGTCCAATGCTGGCAAGACTTGAAGCCGAACTGCGCGGAGACCGAAGCTCGGCTCGCGACGGGTTGAACGGAAAGGTGCTGCTTAACGACGAAGGCGAGCCGGGGATTACCCTGCATGTAGCGGATAACCGTCGGGCCGAAGCGGACGCCGTAGCGCGGGAGATGCTGCGGTTGGCTCGGGAAAAGGGCGCCCGCTACCGCGACATGGCCGTATTCGTGCGCAGTCTGGACGATTACGAATCCGTGCTGGCACCGGTGCTCGAAGATTACGGGATTCCCGTATTTACGGACCGCCGAAAAGGGGTGCTGCATCATCCGTTATCCGAATTCGTGCGCGCCGCGCTCGATGTCGTGCTTCGCCGTTGGCAGTACGAAGACGTGTTCCGCTGCGTGAAAACGGATTTGATGCTGCCGGAGGACGACAGCATCACGCGGAGCGAGCTGGACCGATTGGAGAACTTCGTGCTCGCTTCCGGCATTCGCGGAACGAGATGGACAGACGGCCGCCCTTGGCGCGAAGCGCCGAAGCTTTCGCTGGATGACGAAGGCCGTCCGGTCGCGCAGGAGGCTGCGGAGGAAGCGGAAGCCAGAATGGCGCGTTTGGAAGCTTGCCGGGATCGGATCGTGGCTCCGTTATCGGATTTCGAACACGACTTGAAGCAGGCGGAGACGGCAAGAGCGATGTGCGAGAGTGTTTATCGGATGCTGGAAGCGGCCGAAGTTCCGCAGCGGCTCGATCGATTGGCGCGCGAAGCTTCCGAAGCCGGCGATCCGCAGGCAGCCGACGTGAATCGCCAAATTTGGGGAGCGTTGCTGGATTTGTTGGATCAGATCGCGGAGTTGATCGACGACGAGAAGGTCACCGTTGACGAGTTTGCGGGTATGCTGGAAACGGGGATTGCCGGCTTGACGCTGGGATTGGTGCCGCCTGCGCTTGACCGGGTGCTGCTGGGCGATATGGATCGCACGCGGCCTTTAGGTCTTCGTTATGCGTTCGTACTGGGCTTGAACGATGGCGTCGTGCCGCTCGCTCCCGTACAAAGCGGACTCCTCAGCGAGCCGGAACGTATCCGTCTGGCCGAAGGCGGCCTGGAATTGTCGCCGGGATCGGAACGCCGGATGCTGGACGAAAAGCTGCTGGTTTACCATACATTGACGAGCGCTACGCATAAACTTTGGTTGAGCTATGCCCTAAGCGACGACGAGGACAAGCCTTTGCTGCCGTCGGAGATCGTGCTGGATCTGCGCGCCGCGTTCCCGTTTATGCGCGAGCGCCGAGAACAGGGACTGCCTGCGATCGGGATGGAACGGGCCGATTACGAACGGTTCGTCACGCGGCCCGAACCGACGCTGCCGCATTTGCTGGCCCAGCTTCGGTTATGGAAAACGGGCGCGGAGATCCATCCGGTCTGGTGGGAGGTACTGGACGCTTATCAAAGCGATCCGCGGCGGCAAAAGCTGTTGAACAGCCGACTGGCTTCGCTGGTATACGCCAATGATTCGGACCGGTTGACCAAGGACACCAGCGTGCGTTTGTACGGTCGCAATCTGCGTTCCAGCGTCTCGCGCATGGAAAAGTTCACGGCTTGCGCGTTTTCGCATTTTGCTTCACATGGCTTAAAGCTCAAAGAACGCCAACTATACAAGCTGAACGCGCCGGATATCGGGCAGTTGTTCCATGCGGCACTCAGCGATATCGCGATGCGGTTGAAGCTGGAAAACCGGAGCTGGGGATCGCTATCGACCGAAGAATGTTTGGCGGAAGCGCGCGCGTCAGTGGACAAGATCGCACCGAGATTGCAAGGCGAGATTCTGTTCAGCACAAGCCGGTACGGCTATATTTCGCGCAAACTGATGGATATCGTCGGCCGTGCTTCGGTCATTTTGGGCGAACATGCGCGGCGGGGCGATTTCGAACCTCTTGGCATCGAAGTCGACTTCGGCCCGGGCAAAGACATTCCGGCGCTTACTTTCGAGCTGGACAACGGCTGTACGATGGAAATCATCGGCCGGATCGACCGCGTCGACGTTGCCGAAGGCGACGAAGGCTTGCTGCTGCGGGTCATCGACTACAAATCCAGTTCCAAAGACTTGAAGCTGCATGAAGTCTACTACGGTCTGTCGCTGCAAATGCTCACGTATCTGGATGTGATTTTGACGCATGCGGAGCAGTGGATCGGCGCACCCGCGCTTCCGGCGGGAACCTTGTATTTCCATGTGCAAAATCCGCTGTTGTCTTCGCAAAACGGATTGGCACGGGATGCGGCGGCTCAGGAAATGCTCAAGCGTTTTAAAATGAAAGGTCTGGTGCTGGCCGATACGGATGTGGTGGCCAAAATGGACCGAACGCTCGCCAGCGGCCAATCGCCGGTGATTCCGGTCGCGGTGAAAAAAGACGGCAGCTTCTATAGCAGCTCCGCCGTCGCCGATCCGCAGCAGTGGGAGTCTTTGCTCAAAGGCGTGCGCCGTAACATCGCGGGCATCGGCAAACGGATCACGGAAGGCGAATCCGAGGCTCGTCCGTATCGTATCCAACAAGAGACGGCTTGCGATTTCTGTCCGTACCATTCCGTTTGCCAGTTTGACGAAAGTCTGGATCATGCCGGTTACAACCATCTGGGCAAGCCGGGCAAAGATCGGATCTGGCAGATGTTCGACGAAACGGACGAGGAAGGTCTTAGGGAGGAGAAACAATAAATGGGAATGTCATATGCCGAAAAGCCGGCGGGCAGCCAATGGAGCGATGACCAGTGGAAAGCGATAGCGGTCTCCGGTGGCGATATGCTGGTGGCAGCCGCGGCAGGATCGGGCAAAACGGCGGTGCTGGTCGAGCGGATTATCCGCAAAGTGACCGATCCCGATCAAGGCACCGGCGTAGACCGGATGCTGATCGCGACGTTCACGAAGGCCGCGGCATCGGAAATGCGGCAACGGATACGCGATGCGCTGAACAAAGAACTGTCTGTCGATCCGCAAAACGAACATGTACGCCGCCAATTGTCTCTGCTTGGGCAAGCTTCGATCACGACGCTGCACTCTTTTTGCCTGGAGGTCATTCGCCGCCATTATACGCTTATTCCGCTTGATCCTGCTTTTCGTATCGCGAACGAGCATGAGAGCGAGATCATGCGCCAGGAGATTTTGGAAGAGCTGTTCGAGGAAAACTACGCGCTCGAAGAAGACGGAAGAATGTTTCGGCGGTTGATCGACTGGTTCGGCGGCGAACGTTCCGACGACCCTGCGTTTGCTCTTGTGCAGCGATTGTACGACTTTGCGCGAAGCCATCCGTGGCCGGAGCATTGGCTCAGGGAATCGGCAGCGGCTTTCCGCGTGGACGACGTGCAATCGCTCGGCAATACCGATTGGACTCGCAGTCTGATGGCCGATGCGCGTCTGGCGCTGGCCGGTACGGAAAATCTGCTGCTGCGTGCGTACGATCTGGCGGCATCGCCAGACGGGCCTGCTCCTTATCTCGATACGCTGCAAAACGACCTCGATATGGTTCGGCGTCTGCAAGCTGCGGCAGAGCGGGAACCGTGGGAGAGGCTGTATGTCCATTTCGAGAGCATGGTTTTCGGTAAGCTGAGCGCGGTTCGCAAAGATCAATGCGACCCGCAAATCAAAGAGCAGGCCAAAGCGCTGCGCGATGCCGCTAAGGATGATCTGACGGATATCCGCGAGTTTTATTTCGGGCGTTCGCCCGAAACTTTTTTGGCCGAATTGAATGAATCCGCTCCTTTGATGGAAGAGCTTGCCGAGCTGACGATTGAATTCGGAGAGCGTTATGCAAAAGCGAAAAAAGTCCGGGGGATGGTGGATTTTTCCGACTTGGAGCATTACTGCCTTCGTATTCTGCGCGATCCTTCTTCGAGCCCGGGTCGTCCCGTGCCTTCGGCAGCGGCTTTGGAATACCGGGAGCGCTTCGATGAGGTGCTGCTCGACGAATATCAAGATACGAATTCTGTGCAGGAAAAGATCGTGTCGCTGATCGCGAGAGAAGGAACCGGCAACCGCTTTATGGTCGGCGACGTGAAGCAAAGCATTTATCGGTTCCGCTTGGCGGAGCCGGGACTGTTTCTGCATAAGTACCGTGCATACGGCGAAGACTTCTCGGAAGGCGGGCTTCGCGTCGATCTGGCCCGGAATTTCCGGAGTCGAAAAGAAGTGGTCGAAGCGGTCAACGGTATTTTCCGGGGGATCATGAACGAAAGAGTCGCCGAAATTGCTTACGATGAACGCGCGGAACTGGCTTATGGCGCGCAATCCTATCTGGATGCGGAGCATAACGAGTATGCGCCGGAACTGATGTTGGTCGAGCGAGGAAGCGGATCGGAAGAAAACGAGGCCGCAGAGACCGGTCTTGCCGCCGAAGCGGCCGAGATCGAGACGGCAAGGCTTGAAGCGCGGGCGATCGCGGCCCGGATTCACGAATTGATCGGATCGGCGCCAGGCAGCGAAGCGCTCTCGATCTATGACAAAAACGCAGGAGGACTTCGTGCGGTCGAATACGGCGATATCGTGATTTTGCTGCGTTCGGTAAGCACATGGGCGCCGATGATGATCGAAGAATTGAGATTGGCCGGTATTCCGGCGATCGGCGATGCGGCACGCGGGTATTTCGAAGCCACCGAAGTCGAAGTGATCATGTCTTTGCTGAGCATCATCGACAATCCGCAGCAGGATATTCCGCTTGCTTCGGTACTGCGTTCTCCGATCGTAGGCTTGACCGAAGATCAATTGGCACAGGTGCGGTTATGCGGACCACGGGCTTCGTTTTACGAAGCGGTATCCGCGGCGGCCGAGGGCGGACTCGCCGCCGGTGAAAGTTCGGGTGTAACCGATTCGGAACGTGCGGATGAACGGTTAAGTCCAAGTACATCGGAACCGCCAAGCGACGAGGCTGTTGCTGATCCTTTAAAACGTACACTAAAAGGGTTCATGGATTCCTTGGAACGCTGGCGCGACTTGGCGCGCGGCGGCGAGCTTAGCGAACTGATCTGGACGCTGTACCGGGAGACGGGATATGCCGATTGGGTGGCGGGACTTCCGGGCGGCGTGCAGCGCCGGTCGAATTTGCTGGCTCTGTATAATCGGGCGGCGCAGTTCGAAAAGTCGACGTCGGCGCAGGGATTGTTCCGTTTCCTGCGATTTGTGGAGCGTTTGAAAGAAAACGGCGGCGATCTGGCCGAAGCTCCGTCGGAAGCGGGACAGGATTCGGTACGGATCATGACTATCCACAAAAGCAAAGGACTGGAGTTCCCGGTCGTTTTTGTCGCGGGTCTTTCCAAAAACTTTAATATGCAGGATCTGAACGCACCGTTCATGACGCACAAAGAACTGGGTTTCGGTCCCCGATTCGTGGACGAGGCCAGTCGCGTTAGCTATCCGACGCTGCCCGCGCTGGCGATTCGCAGACGGGCACATATGGAATTGTTGGCTGAAGAGATGCGCGTGCTCTACGTGGCGTTGACCCGGCCTCGGGATAAGATGATTTTGACCGCTTCGGTCAAAGATGTGCCTAAGCGGATCGCAGCCTGGATGCAGTCTGCTGGCAACGCGGAAGGGATCGCCGATTATACGTTGGCCAAAGCACGCTCGTATCTGGATTGGGTCGGCCCGTCGCTGATTTTTGAAACGGGAGCCGAAGAGCTGCGTGGACTGGCGGATCCGGCTTTGTCCGCTACCGCGCCGGCTTCGGACCATGGATGGGTGTTCTCGGTACGCAGCGGCGATGCGGAATCTGCTGCCGAACGCTCAGCCGGAGAAGAACTTTATGCCGAGCGTATCCAACAACTGAAAGCAATCATGAGCGGGGAGCCGATTGAAGGGTTGCGCGGAAATTTCCGGGATGTGTTCGATTGGGCATACCCTTATGCAGAAGCTGGCGGAGCCGCAGCCAAGACGTCGGTCACGGAAATCAAGTCGCGTTTTGCAGGGGAAGAATATCCGGCAGCGGATGCTCTGGAAGCTGCAAGAAAGGTATCGGGCCTGACCGAAGAACGATCGGAAGAGTCAGTGGGGAATGCCGGAGATTCGCCAACGCTTCAGCTTCGACGTCCGAGATTTATGGAACGCAGCCGCTTGACCGGAGCGGAACGCGGTACGGCTTACCATACTGTGATGCAGCATCTGCCGATCCAGGCGGATACAGGCGAGGACGAAGCTTCGGAGACGCTGGCGGCGCTTGTCGGCAAAAGCATTCTGCTTCAAGTCGAAGCGGATACCGTCAATCCGGCCGATATCGCAGCTTTTATCCGCAGCGATATTGGCCAACGAGCCGCTTCGGCAGAGTGGCTGCGCAGAGAGCTTCCGTTCAGCACGGGGATCGGAACGGACGACGAACTCGGGGCGCTGGTACTTCCTGTGCGAAGCGGCGCTTCGGGAGCTTGGCCGACCGATATCGAAAAAACAGCTTCGGGACTGGACCGCCGCGTCCGTTTGGAACGTTTGCCTGGTGAACGCGTGCTTGTGCAGGGGGTTGTGGATGTCCTGTTCCGCGAGAACGGGAAGCTGATTTTGCTTGATTACAAAACGGATCGGCTCCACGCGGATCGGGGAATCGAAGAGCTGTCCGTGCATTATCGTTTCCAGCTCGATTTTTATGCACAGGCTGTCGAAGAGATGCTGGGCGAGCCGGTTGCGGAAAAGTGGCTGTACTTTTTCGATGCCGGGCAAGGCGTAAGATTGTAAAGACAGAGAAGGATAAAGAGGAAGGGGCGCAAAACATGCGCGTGCTGCATACGGCGGACTGGCATCTGGGCAAAACGCTGGAAGGCCGAAGCCGGTTTGAAGAACAGGAAAAATTTATGGAAGAGTTGGTGGAGATCGTCCGCCGCGAAAAGGTCGATCTAATCCTGATGGCGGGAGACGTGTACGATAGCGTGAATCCGCCTGCGGCGGCCGAGCAGCTTTTTTATGAAAGTGTGGCCCGCATTCGGGCAGAAGGCTGCCAACTTGCGGCGATTGCCGGCAATCACGATCACCCGGAACGGGTAGCGTCGGTACGTCCGTTGGTCAAAGACAGCGGGATCTCGTTAATCGGGCTGCCGACGGAAAAAGCGCTCGCGCTCGACGTGGCACGCACGGGAGAGCGTGCGATTATCGCCGCTCTTCCTTATCCGTCGGAAGCACGCTTGAACGAACTGTTGACGATCGACGGCACGGACGAGACGTTGCTGCGCCGCGCGTACAGCGAACGCGTAGGTCTGCTGATGCGCAAGCTGGCGGCCGATTTTTCGCCGGAAACGGTCAACTTGGCGATGAGCCATATTTATGTACTCGGCGGTCTGGAATCCGATTCGGAGCGTCCGATCCAGGTGGGCGGCGCGTACACGGTCGATCCGTCGGCGCTTGCCTGCGGTGCGCAGTATACGGCACTGGGACACCTGCACCGTCCGCAATCGGTCAAAGGCGAAGGCATCATTCGGTATAGCGGTTCGCCGATCGCGTACAGCTTTTCCGAAGCGGGCCAGGCGAAGTCGGTCATGCTGATGGATATCGAACCGGGCCAAGAACCGAAGCTGGAGGAAATCTATCTGTCCTGCGGGCGGCAGCTTGTCGAATGGAATGCAAAAGAGGGCATTGCGCAGGTGTACGGTTGGCTGGAGGAAGGCCGGGACGCAGGAGCATTTATCGATCTCAAAATCACGTTGACTGAAGCCATGTCTCTCGGCGATATTCAGTCGCTGAGAAAAGCCTGCGAAGGGCTTGTCCATATCCGTCCGGTATATCCGCAGCTAGAACAAGCAGATATGCCGGAAGAGCGTGTGCGCTTGCCTATGCATGAATTGTTCAAAACTTTTTACCGCAGACAAACAGGTGGCGCGGAGCCTGACGATGCCATGGTGAGCTTGTTTATGGAATTGGCTTCCGAAGACCGGGATGCCGCTTTGGAAGGAGGAGACACCGAATGAAGCCGATTACGCTGAAATTATCGGGATTGCAAAGCTACCGCGAAGCGCAGGAAGTCGATTTTACCGAGCTATGCGAAACGGGGTTGTTCGGGATCTTCGGACCGACCGGAAGCGGAAAGTCCACCGTGCTCGATGCGATCACGCTGGCGATGTACGGCAAAGTCGAGCGCGCCTACGGAGGCACGCAGGGGATCATGAACCATTCCGAAGACACGTTGTTCGTCGCGTTCACGTTTGAACTGGAATCTTCGGCGGGCGTGCGGCGTTTCCGCGTCGAACGTCGTTTCAAGCGTACGGGCGAAGTGTCGGTCAGCAATACGCTGAGCCGGTTTATCGAGGTCAAGCCGGAAGGCGACGACGTGGTAGCCGATAAGCTGGCGGAGGTGACGCGCGCGGTCGAAGAACGGATTGGGCTTAAAATGGATGATTTCACGCGCGCGGTCGTGCTGCCGCAAGGCAAATTCGCGGAGTTTTTATCGCTGAAAGGCAGCGATCGGCGGCAAATGCTTCAACGTCTGTTCCATTTGGAACAGTATGGGGACCGCCTGATTCAAAAGCTGAATAAGCGTACCCGCGATACCGAAGGTTCGCTGCGTGCGGTCGAGGCCGAACAGCAAGGGCTTGGACTCGCTTCTGCCGAAGCTGTGGAAGCAGCAAATAACCAGTTGAAGGAAGCGTCCGCTTTGGCGGAGAAGCAGCGTAAAACGCTGGATACGGCTGCTGCCGAACATAACAAACTATCGCGTGTGCGCGAACATGCAGGCGAACGCGACCGCGTGTTGGCGACGCTTGAAGAACTGCGCAGTCGCGCTGAATCTGTGCGCGAACTTCAGATTCGGGCCGAACGTGCGCGAGCTTCGGCGCAGCTGTTACCCACACTGGAGCGTTTCCGGTCGGCTGCGGTTCGTTCGAAGGAACTGACTGCCGGAGCGCAGCGGCTGCGCATTGCGCTGGATGAAGCGAAAAGCCGCACGGATAGCGCGGTTTCGGCGGAGGCTCAGGCGCGTGAAGCTTTAACAAGCGCAGAACCGCAGCTGCTGCGCCGAACAGCGGAACTCGAGCAAGGGCTTCAGCTTGAACAGGAGCTGAAAACGCTGCGCGAAGAAAGCGAACGTCTGGAACGCGGACGGAGCGAAGCGGCTTTGCGTTTGGAGCGCGCGCGCCAGGATGCTGATGATCTTCGGCGCAAACTGGAACAGGCCAATGTCCTGCGGAATGACTTGCAGGAAAAGCTGAATGCCTGCGAGGTTCGCAGCGCCGATCGCGCCGAATTGGAAGCGGCAGGACGCCTTGCGGATTCCATGGCGAGTTTGGAAGATCAGCTTCCTGGAATTCGTCGCGATTTGGACGAAGCGCAGCGTCAAGAAAATAAAGCCGAGGCGGAACTTGCGGCAGGACGTGGGCAAGAGCAAATCTGCCGAAAAGAACTGGAGCGTTTCGCTGATCAGGCGCACGCTCAGAGCGAAGCTTTGACAGCTTTCGATACGGAGCTGTCCGAATGGCTGACAGACCTGGCGGCAGAGGAGCAGCGCTTGGAGCATGCCGGCCTTGAACACGCCAGACGCCGTATGGCGGCGGAGCTGGCGCAAGCTTTGAACGAAGGCGACCCGTGCCCGGTCTGCGGAGCGACGCATCACCCGCTGCCGGCGGGCGAAGACCCTTCCGCCGCCGAAGCTGCGGCGGAACTGGAACCTCTGCGCGCCCAGCAGCTCGGCGCGCGCGAGCTTCGCCTCGCCGCCGCCCGCCTGCGGCAGGGCAGCGAAGCCCTGGCCCGGCGCCTGCGCGAAGAACTGGCGCAGACGCCGGGCGCTTCCGCCGCTGCGCAGGCGGAAGCCGAGCACCCTGCGCCCGAATCCGCGCAGGGCAACCCCGGGCCGCCCCTCGAAGCGGCCGGCGCAAGCCCCGGCTCGCCGCGTGCCTCGGCGACCTCTTTAACGCCGCAGGCCCGCGCGGACGAATTCGTCCGCTTGCAGGCTGCGGCCCAAGCCTTCGAGCGCGGGTCCGCGCAGCTCGAAGGCCAGGCAAGGGACGCCGAGCGCGCTTACGGGGCTTCCGCCCGGGGGGCGGAAGCCCCCCGCATCCGCCTGGACGGCGCGGTGCGTCAACGTCAGCGCGCAGCCGAGCGCGTCAGCGAATTGGAGCAGCGGCTAAGCGAAGCCGAAGAACGTTGGAAAGCTTCCTTCGCCAAGCTTCGCCGGGACGAATTGGAGCGTCAGCGCGCAGACATTCGCGGCCGCGATACGCAGGCCGAAGAACTGAAGCAACGGTTGGACAAAAGCGTGCCTGTTATTCGCGGAATGGAAGAAACGCTAAAAGCTTATGCAGAAGCTTCGGCTGAAGCGGAACGGAGTCTTGTTCAGTTTACCGCGCAAGCCGAAGGCCGGTCGGAGCTGCTCAAGGAAAAAGAACTGCGTCTGCATGAAGTTTCCGGCGGATCTTCGGTTGCTGAGCTTCTGCGTGAAGCAACGACCCGCTTGCAAAGCCTGCGCCAGTCGGCGGAACAAACGCGCCTTGATCTGGAAGCGGCACGCGAAGCCTGGCAGCTCGCCGCGAATGCTTCGGCGGCGGCGGAACAAGCGGTAGTTTCGGCAGCGGAGCATGCGACCGCTGCCGAAGCTTCCTGGAACGAAGCGCTGTCTTCCTCATTGTTCGCAACGGAACAGGAGGCGGAGTCATCCCGGATGGCTGCCGATGAGATCGCGGAAGCTGAACGCCGCGTGCAAGTTCACCGCGAACGGGAGAATGAATTGTCCTCACGCCTGCGCGAGCTGGAAACATTGCTGGAAGGCATCCAACTTTCGGAAGAACAGTGGATAGACTGCGTGAAGCGATTGGAAGAAGCGCGGCGCCTCGACGAAGAAGCTCTGGCAGGCCGAGCGCGTGCGCAGCGGGATCTGGAAGACGTATCGGCAAGACATGGACGCTGGAGCGAATTGGAGACCTCGCGCGTAGAGACTTCTTCGGAACTGGATCGCCTGACCCGGCTTCAGACCTGTTTCCGAGGCAATGCTTTCGTGGAGTACGTAGCGGAGGAGCAGTTGATCCAGATCAGCCGGGCCGCTTCGAATCGCCTGCGGTTCTTGACCAAACAGCGTTACTCGCTTGAGGTCGATTCCAGCGGCGGATTTGTCGTTTGCGACGATGCCAACGGGGGCGTGCGGCGACCTGTATCTACGTTGTCGGGCGGCGAGACATTCCTGACCTCGCTATCGCTGGCACTTGCTTTGTCTGCGCAGATTCAGCTGCGCGGCGAATACCCGCTTCAATTCTTTTTCCTCGACGAAGGTTTTGGCACGCTCGACCCCGAGCTGTTGGATACGGTCATTACTTCGCTGGAACATCTGCATAACGACCGGTTGTCGGTAGGGGTTATCAGTCACGTGCAAGAGCTGCGTGCCCGATTGCCGAGACGGCTTGTCGTCCAACCGGCAGATCATGCAGGCGCAGGCTCAAAAGTTGTTTTGGAGAAAATGTAATTCAGTATTCGGGCAGAATACGTGATTTCGATCACAGATACAGATTCAAGTCGTTGTTATAATACAGTCAGCCGACATCATATGAGAAGTACCCCGAACTACGATTTTCCTTTGGCTTTTCCGAAGCCTGGACTCGATCGTCGTTCAAGCATGCAGATTCTTTTGGGATTTGCGGGGGGCTTCTTTTTTTTGTTTTTTCCTGCGTTTATTTGTACAATGAATAAAGTGAACTTGCGGAGCAAAGCTCGGCATTCCCATTGAACGGCTGCACGAATCTGTTCGTGTCCTATGGCCGCCGAATAGACGAGGAGGAACCCTTATGAGCGAGACGATTTTCAGCAAAATTATCGAAGGCAGTATCCCAAGCAAAAAAGTATTCGAGAATGAAAGAATCTATGCTTTTCACGATATTCAGCCTGCGGCTCCGGTGCATGTACTGATCGTACCCAAAAAGCCAATCCCGTCGCTGAATGAGATCGAACAAGAAGACTTGGCTGTAATCGGAGAAATCCACCAAGTAGCGGTACAGCTGGCTCAAGAACTCGGTATTGCGGAGAGCGGGTACCGGGTGATCAATAACTGTGGCTCCGACGGCGGTCAGACCGTTTCGCATCTGCATTTCCATTTGCTTGGCGGTGCAAAGCTTGGGGCGTTAACGGGAATTTCGGGATCGCACGAGTAACCAAGCAAAAAAACTCCAAACGTCGCCTGCCGCCGGTGGCTTTTCAAGCAAGCGAGGCAGGAACAGGCAGATGCGCGAATATATCCGTATAACCTTTTTGATAAGCATTGACACGGGGTTTAATTTTCGCCTATAATGAAAGTTGATTAACCGTGTTATGCTCTTGGACGGTCTGGTCGGAGGGAGGGGAAACTGGTGTCTGAAACTAAAGTTCGCAAAAATGAGACTATTGATGCTGCTCTTCGCCGCTTTAAACGCTCTATTGCAAAAGACGGCGTACTGGCGGAAGTCAAAAAGCGCAAGCATTATGAGAAGCCTAGCGTAAAGCGTAAGAAAAAGTCTGAGGCGGCTCGCAAAAGAAAGTTCTAAAGATGTGTTTTTTTCGTTTGCCGATTTTTTCGGCAACAAACACATCACCAAGATGTGTTTTAGGCGATTTTTGCCGAATTGCTTCGGCAACAAACACATCACCAGTAGGAGGCTTTATTTTAAATGAATCTTAGCGAACGATTGAACGAAGATATGAAACAAGCCATGCGGAGTAAGGATAAATTCAAACTCTCGACCATACGAATGATTCGCGCAACGGTCAAGAATCAGGAGATCGATTTGAAGCGGACTTTGGATGACGCAGAAGTGCTTGATATTCTGAGTCGTGAAATCAAGCAGCGCAAAGATTCCCTCCAAGAGTTTAAAAAAGCAGGTCGTGACGATTTGGCCGAGACTGTCGAAGCCGAGATCGTTATTGTTGCTGAATACCTTCCCGCTCAGCTTGCTGAAGAAGAAGTTAAAGCCATTGTACAGCAGACCATCCAGGAAACCGGTGCTTCTTCCAAAGCCGATATGGGCAAAGTCATGGCCGCTCTGATGCCGAAAGTCAAAGGACGCGCCGACGGGAAGTTGGTTAACCAAGTGGTTCAGCAGTACCTGCAATAAACGAACAAAATAAACGCCTTTCCGGGGTTCCGGAAAGGCGTTTTTGTTATGCAATTTCAACTTTTTTGCGAAAAGCGGGATTTTTTTGAAACGCCCGGCCGACTTGCGCGTATACTAGTATTGAGACACTTTCGCATGTGTACAAACAGAGGGAACCGACGGAATGGATTTGGGTGCATGTGACAACATTCAAAAGAAGGAGGGAGACCTAATGGATACACAAGCGCGTTCCAAATGGTGGATTGGCATGGCGGCAGCGCTGTGGGGCGTCGTTTGGCTGGTTGGCATTCCGCTGATTGTCCTGACGTCGTTCGCATCTTCGGCATCTGCTGCCGGTGTAGCGAATTCGGCGCCGGAGCAAGCAGGGTTTTTGGCTAATGTCTCGACGTTTCTGACGACGCCCGTGATGCTTACGCTGTTGCTCTTTATCGGACTTGCCGGCGTCATTATCGAACTGCTCGTGCCTGGACTGATTTTCCCGGGACTGCTCGGCGTAAGTGCGTTTATTTTGTACTTTTTCGCAAGCACGTTCGAAGGCTTGGCCGGACCTTACGTATGGTTATTGTTCGCGGCGGGGATCATTCTTATGGCGATTGAAGTGTTCGTGCCGAGTTTCGGTATTCTGGGCCTGCTCGGGGCTGGCTCGCTGATAGGAGGAGTAGTCATGGCAGCATGGGCAACAGGGCATGCTTTGCAAACGCTCGGAATCGCTTTCGTATTGGCGGCGGCAGCGGTAGGGATTGTCGTCTTTGTCTTCAAGGAGCGGGGAATCTGGAATCGCTTTATTTTGAAAGACAGCCTGACGTCGGAAGCCGGGTATAATTCTGCAATCACGCGTCATGAATTGGTTGGACGCGACGGGATCACCCTAACGCCGCTTCGGCCGTCGGGTACGATCTTGATCGACGGAGAACGGGTTGACGTCGTTAGTGAAGGCGCGTTCATTGAACGGGACAAAGCGATCGTGATTGTAAAAACAGAAGGTGGCCGAGTTGTCGTACAAGAAAAATGGAACAGCGGGTTGGGACCGATCGAACCGATCTGATTTTTCCAAGGCTGTAACGTAAGCAGGAAATATTGAAGCAAGTGAACGACATAACGGAGTTCGGAGCGTCGTACGGAATGTCTTGGTCGCTTCGGACCTTAAATTTGGAGGGGTACTTATGGCAGATGCAGTTTGGATTACGCCGCTACTTATCGTAGTGGTCGGTATTATTATTTTGAGCATTTTCTTCAGCTTTTTCCCGGTGGCATTGTGGATTTCAGCATTGGCTTCCGGCCTGCGCATCGGGATTATTACGCTGGTCGCCATGCGACTGCGCCGGGTTACGCCAGCCCGAATCGTCAATCCGATGATCAAAGCGCACAAGGCTGGTTTGAGCTTAACAATCAACCAACTTGAGAGTCACTATTTGGCGGGTGGTAACGTTGACCGAGTCGTAAATGCCTTGATTGCCGCACACCGTGCGAACATTCCGTTAGAATTCGAGCGCGCTGCCGCAATCGACTTGGCAGGCCGCGACGTGCTGCAAGCCGTGCAAATGAGCGTTAACCCGCGCGTGATCGAAACACCTAGCGTATCGGCAGTCGCACGTAACGGTATCGAAGTTGTCGTTATCGCTCGCGTAACTGTGCGTGCCAATATCGATCGCCTTGTCGGTGGTGCTGGCGAAGAAACGATCATTGCCCGTGTAGGTGAAGGTATCGTCACAACCGTAGGTTCCAGCGATACGCATAAGGAAGTCTTGGAAAACCCGGATAAAATTTCGCGTACCGTTTTGGAAAAAGGTCTGGATGCTGGTACGGCGTTTGAAATCCTGTCGATCGATATCGCGGACGTGGACGTAGGCAAAAACATCGGTGCCTTCCTGCAAACGGAACAGGCGGAAGCCGACAAGCGTATCGCCCAGGCGAAAGCCGAAGAACGCCGCGCCATGGCGGTAGCGGAAGAACAGGAAATGAACGCACGCGTTATCGAGATGAAAGCTCGCGTCGTGGAAGCCGAGTCGGAAGTTCCGATCGCGATGGCCGAAGCGCTGCGCGGCGGCAAGCTTGGCGTCATGGATTACCTGAATATGAAAAATCTCGAAGCCGATACGGAAATGCGCGGATCGCTGGGCGGCTTGAACGTTACCCATGTGGACAAGCAGGACCCGCATAACAACAAATAAACGGTAAGCAAAAGGCAGAACAGGAGGGGAGTCTATGCCCCAGTTCTTGGAATGGATCACAAGTAACTTTTTTATCGTCATTATCATTGTAGGTGCGCTGATTTCCGTATTCGGTAAAAAGAATGCGAAACCCAACGGAGGCGGCGAACCTTTCGGAGGACGAGGCGCCTCTCCGCAAAGACAAGGCAATCCGGCCCGGCGTGTGCAACCTGCTGAAGGTGAACGTCAGTCGCCATTTAACGGTGCGCCGACAAGTTCGCGACAAAGCAACGAAAATCGTCGTTCCGATTCGCAGCGGTCCGGCATGAATACGGAACGGACCAATCTTGATGAAGCTTCTCGCCAAATGAATGCCGAGATCGAAAAAAGACTACGGGAACAGCGCTCGATGCAACGCGGCGAGCGCAGCGTAGCAAACGCAACGCGTCAAATCGAGCGTGCGGTTTCCGGTTCCCGAAAAGATTCATCAAAGCCGAAAAATTCGACTTCGAGTGATACGGCTCTTTCGGTTCAAACGGCTTCGGCGTCGTCGCTGATGTCGAACCCGACAGCGGACGAATTACGCAAAGGCGTATTATGGGCTGAAGTCCTGGGTTCACCCCGTGCAAGAAAGCCATATTCCTCCGGACGCCGATAACTCTGCGGAGTCGCCATCTTCGGATGGTGGGGCTGCCGGCCTTTTCCGCCCTAAACGGATAGGCCGGCTTTTTGCATTTCTTCGGATTCTGACGAATAAAAGCCCACCCAAAATCTTTTGCAAGGGGAGTCGGAGAATGGTACAGTTGAGGAATAACAATCTATGCTGAAGCTGAACATTACATCGATTAAGGAGACTGAGAGCTTTTGACAGAACAGACGAGAAGCATCAAGATCCCGTTACATAACGCGGGGGAAGGATTGGCCCTGTTTGGCCCGCAAGACACGTATCTCAAATTGATCGAACGACAGTTTGAAGCGCGTATCGATAGCCGTGAAGAAGAGATCGCCGTCCACGGACCGCAGCAGGAAACAGACCGACTGGAGCATCTGTTTGACGTATTGCTTCAATTGGTACGTAATGGTTATAACTTAACGGAGCGCGACGTACAATATGCACTGGATCTGGCCAAAGAATTCCGGGCTGACCAACTGCTTGATTTGTTCAAGGGTGAAATCGCCGTCACATTCCGGGGCAAGCCGATTCGTCCCAAAACGATCGGACAAAAACATTATGTAACGACGATCAAGAAAAAAGACATCGTGTTCGGGATCGGCCCAGCCGGTACCGGCAAAACATATCTGGCTGTTGTATTGGCTGTCACTGCGCTCAAGGAAGGGCTAGTGAAGCGTATCGTGCTCAGCCGTCCAGCGGTTGAAGCAGGTGAAAGTCTGGGTTTCCTGCCAGGCGATCTGCAAGAAAAAGTCGATCCCTATCTGCGTCCGCTCTATGATGCGCTGTATGACATCATGGGCACCGATCAGGTCGCTAAAGCGCTGGAGCGCGGTCTGATTGAAATCGCGCCGCTCGCCTACATGCGTGGACGTACGCTCGACGATTCCTTCATCATTTTGGACGAAGCCCAGAATACGACGCCGGAACAGATGAAAATGATTCTGACACGTCTCGGATTCGGCTCCAAAATGGTCATTACGGGCGACGTGACGCAGATCGACTTGCCGCGCGGCAAAAAGTCGGGTCTGGTTGAAGCTCGTCTGGTCTTGAACGAAATTTCGGATATCGGCTTTGTGACGTTTGCCCAAGAAGACGTAGTCCGCCACTCGTTGGTACAAAAAATTATCGTGGCTTACGAAAAAGCGGCGGAAAGCATCGAGTAAAAGGCTGTTCCAAGTTCATTTGCGAACGAGCTTAGGAGTCTAATACCGGAGGTTCTTCCCTATGGCTTCAAAAGAAAAATGGAAACGCAAAACCGACCCCAAGCTGTCAGGTTGGAAAAGCAGCGGGATCGTTAAACTTATTTTATTTCTGCTTTTGACGCTGATGTTTTATATCGGACTGTACCCGAAGCTGATGCCTGAAAAGTACGATATTCAGGTGAACATGCCCAGCGACAAAGAAATTTTGGCCCCGGCGCAGATTCCGAACAGCAAAGCGACGCTTCAAGCGCAGGAGGAGGCGGCTGAGAAGGTTCAACAGGTCTATCGAATTTTCTCGCTGCGTAACGATACACTGATTAGTCAACTGCTTGATCGGATCGATACCTTGAATCAGGACGATCAATTGACGGATGCGAACAAGATCGAGATCTACAGGGAAGAATTGCCGCAGAAGGTTAGCCAGTTCATGGCAAACTCGATTCGTAATAGTGGCAATAACGGAGCCTATTCCTCGACGCTGTTGCAAGAAGTAAGAACGCGCGTAGGCGAACAGGAATACGATATCCCGGAAGAAACCTTTTACAAGATTCCTTCATTAACACCGGCGCAAATTCAACAAATGAAATCGGAAGCGACAGGCATTGTGTCTCGTTTGATGAGCGATCAAGTCACGGATGCGCAGACCGCGAGAGCCCAGGTCGCGGAATTCGTCAGCCGAAGCACGCTCACCGATCGGACTTCGCGCGAAGTGGTGCAGGAGTTGATTAAGCTCTCGATCACGCCGAACCGTTTTTACGATGAAGAAGCAACCAAGGAAGCAGCCGTGCAGGCGCGTGAGAATACCGAGACGGTTTATATCGGTCAGGGTGAAGTTCTGGTGCAGCGCGGCGAGATCATTACGCAGGACACCTATAATCTGCTCAAAGAAAACGATATGTTGAAGACGGAGATCAATTACTGGCCGCAGTTCGGCTTGCTTCTGCTGTCCGTTCTGCTTGCTTTTGGTCTATTCCTGTTCACGCGTCAGAGCGGAGCGGAATTCCGTTACGATAACCCGCAGCTTTTGATGATTGCGCTCATTTACTTCATCATGCTGATCGCGATGCACCTGACGGCTCTTGTGCAAAGCGATACCTCGAAATATGTCGGGTATTTGGCTCCGGTCGCGATTGGTTGTACGCTCATTACGCTGCTGCTCAACAATTCGTTTGCTTATTTTAGCGCGATTATTTTCTCGGTGTTGGCGAGTATTGTATTGAACGCCGGGCAGTCGGGCACAGGCATCTTTGACTTCCACTTCGGCTTTTATACATTGGTTGTGTCCTACGCGGCAATCTTTACCGTGCATAAGGCCAGCCAACGCTCTACGATTCTTAAAGCCGGGATCATGGTCAGTTTATTCGGGGCGGTTGCCGTACTGGCACTGTCGTTGATCGGCGATGCGGACTTGAACCGTAACACGATTCTTTATCCGGTCGCTTTCGCACTGGCTTCGGGGTTGTTGACTGCGATTCTGACGATTGGTCTGATGCCTTTCTTCGAGGTAACGTTTGGGATTTTGTCGGCGCTTAAGCTGGTTGAACTGTCGAACCCCAACCATCCGCTGTTACGTAAGCTGTTGATCGAGACGCCGGGGACTTATCATCACAGCGTCATGGTCGGCAATTTATCGGAAGCTGCGGCCGAGGCGATCGGTGCGAATGGACTGTTGTGCCGGGTGGGTTCGTATTATCACGATATTGGTAAAACAAAGCGCCCGAGCTACTTTATCGAAAATCAGAATAACATCGAGAATCCTCACGACTCCATTGATCCCAAGCTGAGTAAATCGATTATCGTGGCGCATGCCAGAGATGGCGTGGAAATGCAAAAAGAATACAAACTGCCTAAGCGCATTCGTGATATCGCGGAACAGCATCACGGAACGACGTTCCTGTATTTCTTCTACCAGAAGGCTTTGAAGCAAGCCGAAGAGCGTGGCGTAGAGCCGGACTTTACGGAAGCGGAGTTCCGCTACCCTGGGCCGAAAGCCCAATCGAAGGAAGCCGCCGTGGTCGGAATCGCAGACAGTGTCGAAGCGGCTGTACGTTCTCTGCATAAGCCAACAATCGACCAAGTCGAATCGATGATCGGCAAAATTATTAAAAGCCGTCTGGACGATCAACAGTTCAATGAATGTGATATTACGCTCAAAGAGCTTGACGTGGTTGCCAAGACGCTTAAAGAAGCGGTAATGGGAATTTTCCATTCTCGGATCGAATATCCTGAAGAGGTTAAGCCCAAGACAAAGGAGAATTGACGCATGAGTCTGCAACTGGAATGGAGCAACGAACAAAATGAGTACGAGATCAGCGAACAACTGATTGAACAATTGAATAAACTGCTTATCGCAGCCGGAGCCGTGGAAGGCGTGACGGATGGGGAAGTGGCGCTGACTTTTGTCGACGATGAAGAAATTCACCGTTTGAACAAAGAGTTCCGCAATATCGATCGTCCCACCGATGTGTTATCTTTTGCGATGCGTGAATCGGTAGGTGAAGAACCGGAGATTACGTATGAAGTGGAAACGGAAGACGAGGTAGGCCCGGAGTTTGATGAAATGCTGGGTGATATCATTATCTCCGTACCGCGTGCGATCGCGCAAAGCGAAGATTACGGACATTCGGTTGAACGGGAGCTGGGCTTCTTGTTTGTGCACGGATTCCTTCATTTGCTGGGTTACGACCATCAGACGCCGGAGGATGAAGCGGTCATGATGGGCAAACAGGAAGCGGTCCTGCAACAAATCGGACTGACACGCTAATGGACAAGCAGCGTACTTGGGGGGATGTGTTCCGAAATGCCTGGGATGGCGTTCGGGCGACGGCTTCGACGGAGCGGAATTTCAGGGTGCATCTGGCTTTATGTGCGGCTGTGCTGCTTCTGGGTGCGCTGCTGAAAGTTCCGCGTTTGGACTGGGGATTGCTGTGTCTGGCGATCGGTTTGGTCTTATCCGCCGAATTGATGAATACGGCTGTCGAAGCTGCTGTTAATTTGATTGTAGGCGATCGGCTCCATCCGTTGGCGAAAAAAGCAAAAGACGCTGCCGCGGGGGCTGTATTGGCTTCCGCGTTTTTTGCCGCCGTGATTGGATGTATTGTTTTTGTGCCGCCGCTGCTGAATATCGCCAAATCATGGGGCTGGATATAAACGGACCCGGCAACTTGCGAATAGTGCTGGTTGCGGACGCTTTGCAGGTGTACAATAGAATTCCACTTAAGTGAAGCGGAGAGGGGCAACACAATCATGGCAATCGATACAACTACGCTTATTCAGGAAGCAATTAAAGCCCGGGACAAGGCTTATGTGCCCTATTCGGGATTCAAAGTAGGTGCTGCCCTGCTCGACGAGCATGGACATGTACATCACGGCTGCAACATCGAAAATGCGGCATACGGACCTTCAAACTGCGCGGAACGTACGGCCTTGTTCCGGGCAGTCGCCGATGGCCATCAACCGGGAAGCTTTACGATGTTGGCTGTTGTCGGTGATACGGATGGACCGATTGCGCCATGCGGCGTATGCCGTCAGGTACTGGTTGAATTGTGCAAGCCGGATATGCCGGTCGTGCTTAGCAATCTAAAAGGCGAAACTCGTGAAACCACGATCCGTGAGCTATTGCCAGATGCGTTCGGACCCTGGGATCTGGATAAATAACAAGACATCAAGAGGAGGAATACGATGCAAAGCAGAAAAGGCTTTAAATCCGGTTTCGTCGCGATCGTCGGTCGGCCGAATGTCGGCAAGTCGACGCTGATGAACCAAATTATCGGACAAAAGATTGCGATCATGTCGGATAAACCGCAAACGACACGTAACAAAATTCATGGGGTGTACACCGATAACAGTAAACAAATCGTTTTCCTGGATACCCCCGGCATTCACAAACGTCAATCCAAGCTTGGCGACTTCATGAATAATACGGCATTGAATACGCTGGGCGAAGTCGAAGCGGCGATGTTCCTGATCGATGCGGCAGAAGGAATCGGCGGCGGTGACCGTTATATCATCGAGCAGTTGGGCAAGATCAAAACGCCCGTGTTCCTGATTCTGAATAAAATCGATCTGGTCGCGCCGGAAGCGCTGCTGCCTTTGATCGAGACGTATCGCAAGCTATACGAATTCGCGGAGATCGTACCGATCTCGGCCAAATTCGGCAACAACGTGGACACATTGATGGAGCAGTTGGGCAAGTATCTTCCGGAAGGTCCGCAATATTATCCGGAAGACCAAATTACCGATCACCCGGAACAATTCGTTATCGCTGAGTTGATTCGCGAAAAAATTCTTCAAATGACGCGTGAAGAAGTTCCGCACTCGATAGCGGTCACGATCGAAGATATGAAAAAGCAGGATAACGGCGTTGTTTCCGTTGGCGCCGTTATTTTCGTCGAACGCGATTCGCAAAAAGGCATCGTCATCGGCAAACAGGGCGCAATGCTGAAAGAAGTCGGCAAACGTGCCCGTCAGGATATCGAAAACCTGCTCGGCTCGAAGATTTTCCTGGAGCTATGGGTCAAAGTGAAAAAGGATTGGCGCAACCAGGATCGCGTTCTGCGTGATCTGGGCTTCCACCGGGACGCTTAGATGCTGTACCGTCTCGAAGGTATCGTGATCCGGGCTATGGACTACGGGGAGACAAACAAGATCATTACGCTCTGTACGCAGACGCATGGCAAAATCGGCGTGCTTGTCCGCGGAGCCAAAAAGGTTAAAAGCCGCCACGCTTCGCTAACCCAGCCTTTTACGTATGGCATATTCAGTTTTTTCCGCGGCGGAAGCGGGCTCGGCACGCTGAACGACGGCGAGATTTTCGAGTCGAACCATAAGCTGCGCGAAGACTTGATTTTGGCTGCGCACGGAGCTTACGCCTGCGAGTTGATTGATCGGGGGCTGCAAGACGAGGATACCGGTAGCTTCTGGTTCGAGCAATTGCAGGCTTTTTTGAGCGGGATGCGCGAAGGCAAAGATCCCGAAGTGATGACCCGGCTTTTTGAGATGAAAATGCTTCAAGCTTCGGGCTATGGCCCTGAACTGGAGATCTGCTCGGCGAGTCAGCGTCACGTCGAAGGCGATGCGTTGATCAGTCCGAGGCTCGGCGGCGTGCTCAGCATTCCTTTCCGAGCAGCCGATCCGTACGCCGTCCCGGTCACGGGCCGGGCCTTATCGCTGCTTCGAGTATTTGCGAGACTCGATCTGCGCCGACTCGGCAATGTGGACGTCAAGCCGGAAACCAAAGCCGAGCTGAAAAAAGTGATGGAAGCGTTGATGCGCGAGCATATCGGCATGAACCTGAAATCCAAACGTTTTCTCGATCAACTGGAGAACTACGGCTTTGACAAATAAGACTTGCCGCTTTACAATAAAGTGACATTGCCGAACGTCTCGTCACGCGTTGAACGGAAAGCATGGGAATCAAACTACGGTTTTTTTTAAAACAGCGAGCCGGGGAGAGTGCAAGCCCGGACGAACCGCGATTTTCATGATCAGGCACTTCCGGGAGCGAGCAAGACGCCAAGCGTACGGAAAAGAGGAATGCGATTCGTGATCGTTCGACGATCGCCACGCATTCAAGTAGGGTGGAACCGCGGGTGTTATTACGTTAATCAAGTCCGAACCGGCGTTCAATCATGAACGCTTGACGCGATTAACGGAAGATGTGCATCGAGAGGAAAGGTATCGAAGATACCTTTTGCATTTATCAAATCTCTTGAACTTGACCTCCAACTAAAATTCATCAACGATGAATTTAAAGGTCTTCTTCGAACGGAATATTCTTTTTTCAAAAGTCTATCCTGTCTTTGATAAATGTTTATCCTTATCTCCGATGCACAACCAACTCTCGTCCCTACGTCTGTCTAATCAGGCGTAAGGACGGGAGTTTTTTGCGTATTTCCATTTATTTTCCACCCTACTGCAAAAATTCCCCCGTCCGGTCAGCCGATCCAATCCACAAAGGAGTGCTTACGATGAATTTTCAAAGCATGATCCTGACGCTCCAGCAGTTCTGGGCGGAACAGGGATGTATTAACGCACAGCCTTACGACACCGAAAAAGGCGCCGGCACGATGAACCCGATGACGTACTTGAGGTCGCTCGGACCCGAGCCTTGGAAAGTCGCTTACGTCGAGCCTTCGCGTCGCCCATCCGACGGTCGTTACGGGGAAAATCCGAACCGGTTGTACCAGCATCACCAATTCCAGGTCATCATCAAGCCTTCGCCGGACAATATTCAGGAACTGTATTTGGACAGCCTGAAAGCACTCGGCGTCGATCCGTTGATCCACGATATCCGTTTTGTCGAAGACAACTGGGAAAACCCGACATTGGGTTGTGCGGGTCTTGGTTGGGAAGTCTGGCTGGACGGTATGGAGATTACCCAATTTACGTATTTCCAACAAGTCGGCGGCATGGAAACGAATCCGGTCGCGGTCGAAATCACGTATGGTATGGAGCGTCTGGCTTCGTACATTCAGGATAAAGAGAACGTGTTCGATCTGGAATACGTGGAAGGCATGACGTACGGCGACGTTTATCGTCAAGCCGAGTACGAGCATTCCAAATACACCTTCGAGCTGTCCGATGCTCAAATGCTGTTCACTCTGTTCAACATGTATGAGCAGGAAGCCGGACGCGCGGCGAACGAAAACCTGGTTTTCCCGGCGTACGATTATGTTTTGAAATGTTCGCATACGTTCAACCTGCTCGACGCGCGCGGCGCAATCAGCGTTACGGAACGGACCGGCTATATCACAAGAGTGCGTAACCTGGCCCGCAAAGTCGCAGCCGCGTATGTTGAAGAACGCGAGAAGCTGGGCTTCCCGCTTATTAAGAAAGAGGTGGAAGCGTAATGGCAAAAGATCTGTTGCTCGAAATCGGGCTTGAAGAAGTACCGGCTCGCTTCCTGCGCGCCGCGATGAACCAACTGCGCGAGAAAACGGAAAAATGGTTGGACGCATCGCGTCTGAGCTACGACAAAGTCGAAGCTTATGCCACGCCTCGCCGTCTGGCGGTTTTGGCTCGCGGCGTGGCGGAGAAGCAAGATGACGTGAATGAAGAAGTAAAAGGTCCTTCCCGCAAAATCGCGCAGGACGCAAACGGCGATTGGTCGAAAGCCGCTCTGGGCTTTGCCCGCAGTCAAGGCGTCGAAGCGAGCGATTTTACGTTCAAAGAACTTGGCGGCGTGGAGTATATTTATGCCACGAAAAGCCTGAACGGACAAGAAGCGTCCGCGTTGCTGCCGGAAGGCTTGAAAAGCATCATTTCTTCGCTGACGTTCCCGAAAAATATGCGTTGGGGCACGTACGATTTCCGCTTTATCCGCCCGATTCGTTGGATGGTCGCTTTGTTCGGGGCGGACATCGTACCTTTCGAGATCACCGATGTCGCTACGAACCGCGTATCGCGCGGACATCGTTTCCTTGGCAGCGAGACGTCGATTGCACAGGCTTCCGATTACGTCGAAGCGTTGCGCGGCCAGCATGTACTGGTTGACGTCGAAGAACGCGAAGCGTTGATCCTGAAGCAAATTCGCGATCTCGCCGAACAAAAGAACTGGAATATCGCGATCAAGGAAGATCTGCTTGAAGAAGTGCTGTTCCTCGTCGAGACGCCTACGGCATTGTTCGGTACGTTCGAAGAGTCGTTCCTGAACATTCCGCAGGAAGTGCTGATCACGTCGATGCGCGAGCACCAACGTTACTTCCCGGTGCTGGACGCCGAAGGCAAGCTGCTTCCGTTTTTCGTGACTGTGCGTAACGGCGATGCCAAATCGCTGGACGTCATCGCAAAAGGTAATGAAAAGGTGCTGCGCGCCCGTCTGTCCGATGCGAAGTTCTTTTACGAAGAAGATCAGAAAGTCGCGATTCAAGATTCACTGGCGAAACTTGAGAACGTCGTTTTCCATGAAGATTTGGGCAGCACGGGAGACAAGGTTCGCCGGATTCGCCAGACAGCGGACAGCATTGCGACGCAACTGAAACTGGGTAGCGAAACGGCGCAACATATCAGCCGCGCGGCCGATATTTGCAAATTCGACCTGGTGACTCAGATGGTGTACGAATTCCCTGAGCTTCAAGGCGTGATGGGTGAAGATTATGCGCGTAAAGCAGGCGAAAAGGAAGAAGTAGCCCGTGCCGTATTCGAACACTACCAGCCTCGTTTTGCAGGCGAATCGGTTCCGGCTTCGATCGTCGGTTCGGTAGTCAGCCTGGCTGATAAAACGGATGCGATCGTCGGATTCTTCGGCATCGGCATTATTCCGACCGGATCGCAGGACCCTTACGCACTGCGCCGCCAAGCGGCCGGTATCGTACAAATCCTGCTCGATCATCATCTGGAACTGACGCTGGAGCAGTTGTTCGGCCTGTCGATTGCCGTGCATGAGCAAGCAGGCCATTTGAAGCGCTCGGCAGACGAAGTGCGTAAAGACCTGCATGACTTCTTCGAACTCCGCGTGAAAAAATTGCTGTCGGATACGCTGCGTTACGATATCGTAGATGCGGTAATCGCAGCCGGGTTCGGAGATATCGCGGCGGTTGTGGCTCGCGGCAAGGCTCTGATGCACGCTGTTCAGCATGAAGAGGACTTCAAGACGACGGTCGAATCGTTCACGCGTACAAGCAATCTGGCTGCGAAAGCGCAAGAGCGCGAAGTGAAGCCTGAGCTGTTCGAAGACGAAGCGGAACGCGAACTGTTCGAATCGTGGGAATTGCTGCACGGGCAACGCGAGACTTGGGCTTACGCCGAAGAAGAAGGAACGATGACGGCAGCGGCCGCGGAACTGACAGCATTGTCCGGTCTTAAGCAACCGATTACGACGTTCTTCGACCGGGTAATGGTAATGGCAGAGGATGAAAAGGTACGCGCCAACCGTTTGGCTCTGCTTGCTGCCGTTGATAGCGACCTCAAACAATTTGCCGATTTCGGAAAGTTGGTTTGGCAGTAAGATCGGTGTAAAATAAAGGTGTACCCCGCTTTTTGCGCCAATTGAATAATAACCCGATACGGAATTTTTCCCGCGCAGAGAGCAAGGTCGGTCGCCATACGGCGGCACCGGATAAATTGTTTCTCTTCTGCTTGAGGAAGCGCAGAACCTAACGGCTCTCGCTTCTTCAAGCAAATGGCGGGGAACGTTCCGTTTTTCGCATAGGTTCGGGCGGAGCTGCATAGCAGCATACCGTGCCCGGATGAAGGGAGGCTATTGTGGAAGCCACGTCGGAAGGCATGCGTATTCTGGTCGATGCCGATGCTTGTCCGGTCAAGGACGAAATCAAGCATGCGGCGGCAAAGCTCGGCGTACCCGTAGTGTTGGTCTCTTCATACGATCACATGCTGCGCGAAGAAGCCGGCGTGCAAGTAATAAGGGTTGATCGGGGCAAAGAAAGTGCCGATCTGTTTATCGTCAACCATTTGCGGGCAGGGGATTTGGTCGTCACGCAGGACTATGGCCTGGCTGCTCTGGTATTGGCAAAGCGGGCTTACGCGCTATCTGAACGAGGCGTCGTTTATGATGCAGACAATATCGAATTGCTGCTGGACCGCCGACACGTCAGTGCAAAAGTTCGCCGCGCGGGAGGCCGAACCAAAGGACCGAAAAAGTTTACGGCGGAGGATCGGGCGGCTTTTTCGGAAAAATGTTTAAAACTTTTACATGATTTGCAGGAGAAGCATTAGGTACAGCGAATATTATTTTCATTAGAAGGTGGTTATTATGAGTACGGAATACGGCAATATTCCGGAGGAAACGATCGATGCGGTGCTGACACAGCACGATATCGTCGAAACGGTTGGCAGACATGTACATCTGACCAAACAGGGGAAGTATATGAAAGGCCTATGCCCGTTCCATTCCGAAAAGACCCCTTCTTTTACGGTGACGCCGGATCGCCAAATCTTCTATTGCTACGGCTGCGGCATGGGGGGCAACGCCATCAAATTCAGGATGGAAATCGAAGGACTATCTTTCCCCGAAGCTGTGAAGATTATGGCGGAAGAAGCGCATATCCCTTTCCAAAGCACTTCCGGAAAGCCGGAATCGCCTCAAGACCGAGAAACCGGACGCCTTCTTCAGGCGTATGAATGGAGCGAAAAATTCTATCATTTTTTGTTAAAAAACACAGAGCACGGCCGTCCGGCGCTGGAATACTTGCGCGGGCGCGGTATCGGCGACAAAATGATCGACCAGTTCGGCATCGGATTTGCGCCGGATCGCTGGGATACGCTCGTCCAGTTCCTGGATAAGCGCTCATTCGATCTGACGGAAATGGAGAAGGGCGGTCTGATTTCAGCCAAGCAAAACGGAGAAGGATACGTTGACCGCTTTCGTGGACGGATTATGTTTCCGATCGCGAATCGAAGCGGCAAGACCATTGCTTTTGCCGGGCGCATACTCGGTGAAGGACATCCGAAATACGTGAACTCGCCGGAAAGCCGATTGTTTAACAAAAGTCGGGTGCTGTACAATTTCGGACAGGCGCGAAGCGCGATTCGGAAGCAACGTCAGGCGGTCTTATTCGAAGGTTACGGCGATGTGATCGCGGCTTGGGAAGCAGGCGTGCATAACGGAGTCGCCACGATGGGCACATCGCTTACCGAACAGCACGCAGCCATGATTAAAACGACGGCTGACGAAGTGCTTGTCTGCTACGACGGCGATAACGCAGGTCAGAATGCGGCGCTGAAAAGCATTCCGATACTGGAACAGGCAGGCTTGCAGGTGAAGATCGCCATGCTGCCGCCGGGCGTCGACCCCGACGATTATATTCGTTCCAACGGCGGCGATCGCTTTATCCGTCAGGTTGTGGAGGATGCGGCTTCGACCACGAAGTTCCGTTTGGCCAATCTGCGTCGCGGCCATCGTTTAACGGAAGAAAGCGGCCGGGTCGATTATGCCAGAGCCGCATTGCCGGTTATTGCCGCTCTAACTTCACCGACCGAGCGCGAAGTCTACCTGCGTGAATTGTCTTCCGAAGTCGATGTTTCCTTCGACAGCTTGAAGCAAGATTGCAATCTGATCCGTCAGGAGCAGAATAGACCCGCTCCAGGCCAAGGAGATCCGGGACCCGTTTACTCGGATTCCAAACAAGGCGGTCGCGGCGGACAGTATGGCGGCAGGGGCCGGGATCGTGGAGACTACGCGAACAAAGGCGGATACGGGAAGAAAGGAAACTTCGGAGGCGGCGGAGGAAATTATGGCAACGCCGAAGAAGATTTCTTCCCGCAAGAACGCCGGGCGCGTCCCAACCGTGATTTATTGCCTGCTTATCAGACGGCAGAGCGACGCTTGCTATTCTTAATGCTTCAGGACCGCCAAGCATCCGATTATGTGGAGCAGCGACTCGGAAACGAGTTCAATCTGCCCGAACATGCGGCCATATCCGCTTATCTTTATGCTTTTTACGCGCAGGACCGCGAGCCCGATAGCAGCCGCTTCATTTCTTCCTTGCAGGATGAGAAGTTAGAGAAGGCGGTTAGCGCCATCGCCATGATGGAGGGCCCGCGTGAGTGGAACGAGCAGGTACTCGACGATTGCATCCGGGAAGTCCGTAAGGTGCCCCAGTTGCGTGGAATTGAACGCAAGCGTGAAGATATGATGCGTGCCGAAAAAGATGGTGATTTCCTGCTCGCTGCTCAAATCGCAAGTGAAATCATAGCCCTGGAACGGCAATAGCGAACACGTTTTTTGGTTCGAAATCCGGGGAGGAGGGAGTCTCAGAATGGCGAATGAGCAACATACGGAATTGGAAGGCGAACTGACTCTCGACCAGGTGAAGGAACAATTGATCGAACTTGGCAAAAAAAGATCGCATCTCAGCTACAAAGAGATTGCCGAGAAATTGTCTCCGTTCGATCAAGATCCGGAACAGATCGACGAGTTCTATGAACAGCTAGGTGACCTGGGAATCGAAGTAGGAGACGAAAGCGACGAGGAAGAAGAACGTCCCCGTTCGAGAGGCGAACAAGAAGGCAGTGAGGAATCGGAATTCGAAGATGACCTTGCGCTTCCGCCGGGTATCAAAATCAATGACCCGGTACGGATGTACCTCAAAGAAATCGGGCGCGTTCCCCTGCTCTCTGCCGACGATGAAGTAGAATTGGCAAAGCGGATCAAAGAAGGCGATGAAGAAGCCAAGCGCCGTCTGGCGGAAGCGAATCTTCGTCTCGTCGTCAGTATTGCCAAACGCTATGTCGGAAGAGGGATGTTGTTCCTGGACTTGATTCAGGAGGGCAATATGGGCCTCATCAAAGCAGTGGAGAAATTCGACTACAAAAAAGGGTTCAAATTCAGTACGTATGCCACCTGGTGGATTCGCCAGGCCATTACCCGGGCGATCGCCGATCAGGCCCGGACCATTCGGATTCCCGTCCATATGGTCGAGACGATCAACAAACTGATTCGGGTCTCCCGCCAGCTGCTACAGGAGTTTGGCCGAGAGCCTTCGCCGGAGGAAATTGCCGCCGAGATGGAACTTAGCGTAGAGAAGGTCCGGGAGATCATGAAGATCGCTCAGGAACCCGTCTCGTTAGAAACTCCGATCGGCGAAGAAGACGACTCGCACCTCGGTGATTTCATTGAAGACCAGGAAGCATTGGCACCGGCGGATGCTGCTGCTTACGAGTTACTCAAAGAGCAGTTGGAAGATGTGCTCGATACATTGACCGACCGCGAGGAAAACGTGCTCAGATTGCGTTTCGGTCTGGATGACGGACGCACGCGCACGCTTGAAGAAGTCGGCAAGGTATTTGGAGTGACTCGCGAACGGATTCGTCAGATCGAAGCCAAGGCGCTTCGTAAGCTTCGTCATCCGAGCCGCAGTAAAAGACTCAAAGATTTCTTGGAATAATTGACCGATCAGACCGCCGGGGCGCTGCTCCGGCGGTCTTTTGCGTAATAGACAGTTTGTTGAATCGCTCGAAAGTCCCGACTATTCATGCAAAGCGCCCGATAGGCGTCCCGCGCTTTTTTGGTTACAATAAATAGGAATAGCCGCTTGGCGGCTTGCGTGTAATCGCAGCGAAGCGATTTGCCGATATAAAAATGAGAACGGCTTCAGCGGTGGTAACGGATAAAAGACTGGCCCTATAAGGAGGAACGCTTTTGGAACGGGAAAAAAAGAGAGTCATCATTATGGAAATCGAAAATTGGCGTAAGGGTAAACTTTTACCCGAACATTATTGCGATTTTTTGTTAAACTTATATGATGACGAGCAAACGCAGCCAAAGAAAAAAAGTACGTTGTCGGTTTCATCCCTACAACAGGGCAATTTTAAGCTGTGGGCACTCTCGTTTGTCAGCGTGGCTTTGATTTTTCTGATTGGATTTTATTTCCATGTTCTGGATTGGCCGTTTCAAGTGGCGGCGATCGCGGCGCTTGTCTCATTCTGCTACGGGCTCGGTACATACGCCAGGGGAAAAGCCTGGATGGGCGGTATGGGCGGGCAAATGCTGTATGCGGTCGGCAGCCTTGTATTACTTACCTTGGGGGCTTGGATGATTCGGTTGAATAATTGGCCTACAGAGATGTCCATGCTTGGCTTGATTGCCGCGTGTGCGGTTATATGGCTTGCGGTAGGGATGATCGTGCCGAGCGGACTGTTGCACTACAGCGGCTGGGGCGCTTTGATTCTGCTATATGCGAAGTTTTTCGGACAAATGAATCCCGGAGCTTCTTGGCCGATGCTGCAACTTTTGTGGCTGCCGCTTAGCGCGCTGTTGCTTTGGCTTAGCTGGCTTGCTCATCATAAAGCGAAGCGTTTTGCTTCCATTTACTTTGCGGTTGGGGTGACGCTCTGGTTCATGCCTGAGCTCGACAGCTTGCTGCTGCGTCAAAATGCACCGGATGGAATCATTTTGTACATTCTGGGGAAGTTGGCGTTGGCATTTATCTTCTTATTTATCTGGCGAAAAAAATGGATTGCGTGGGTGTCTGTATGAAATTATCACAACGATTGAACACGATTTGCAAACTGATTCCGCCCGGCAGCCGCCTGGCGGATATCGGTTCCGACCATGCGCTGCTACCGACGTGTGCCGTGCAGGAAGGACGAGTGGTTTCGGCTATTGCAGGAGAAGTGAATCGTGGGCCTTATGACGCTGCTGCGAAGCAAGTTGCAGAAGCGGGATTGCAAGACAAGATTGCCGTAAGACTCGGAGACGGATTGGCAGCGATTCAAGCGGGAGAAGCGGACGTGGTTACTATTGCAGGGATGGGTGGGGCCTTGATCGTTCGAATTTTGACTGAAGGAAAAGCGAAACTGGAAGGCGTAAGCCGTCTGATCTTGCAACCGAATGTAGGTGAAGACCTGGTTCGTCGCTGGCTGTTGGCAGAAGGTTGGCTACTTCGCGGCGAGACGATCCTTGAAGAAGACGGCAAAATTTACGAAGTGCTGACAGGCGATCGCAGTGAGTTGGCGGAAAAGGAAAATGCCAAGCTTTATGCGGATACAACTGTGGGAGAACCTTCGTTAACGCTCGACCGCGAGCAATTGCTCGATTTCGGTCCTTTTCTTGTGCGCGAGGCTTCACCTGTATTTCATAAGAAATGGATTGGCGAGATTGCCAAACTGGAGCGTGTTGCCGATTCAATGGGACGCTCGGATAGCGAGGATGCAAAAGGCAAGAAAGAAACGCTTGAACGTCATATCGAACGACTCAAGGAGGTGCTGGCATGCTTGCCAAAGGACAAACCGTCATTCAATTGATGGAAAAATTCGCGCCCAAATCGTTGGCTGTTGAGAACGATAAGATTGGCTTGCAGCTCGGCACATTGAATAAAGAAATTACCAAAGTGTTGGTTGCATTGGATGTCACACCGGAGGTGGTGGATGAAGCCATTGCGCTGGGCGCCAATCTGATCGTAGCCCATCATGCGATCATTTTCCGTCCTCTTGCCCATTTGCGTACGGATACGCCGACGGGAGCATTATACGAAAAGCTCATCAAGCATGATATTGCCGTTTACATCAGTCATACCAATCTGGATGTGGCGGAAGGCGGCATGAACGATTGGATGGCGAACCTGGTTGGAATCGTAGATCCAAAGCCGCTTGAGGAATTGCAGAGCGAGCAGCTGTACAAGCTGGTGGTCTATGTGCCGAAAAGCCATCATCAAGGCGTACTGGATGCGATTCTTGCTGCCGGAGCGGGAGACATCGGTAATTATTCGCATTGCAGCTTCAACACGGAAGGAACCGGAACTTTCCTGCCGGGCGATCAAGCCAATCCGCATGTGGGCAGCGTAGGCAAGTTGGAACGTGTAGAGGAAGTTCGGATCGAAACCGTTCTTCCGGAAAACCTGCGCTCCAAAGCCGTACAAGCGATGCTCAAAGCTCACCCTTACGAGGAGGCGGCTTATGACCTGTACGCATTGGAACAAAAGGGCAAAGCGTACGGGCTTGGACGTATTGGCAAACTGGCGGAACCGAAGACGTTGGCGGAATTGACCGAAGTCGTGAAAAAAGGCTTTGACGTGCCTGCGGCGCGCGTGGTGGGAGACCCGGAACGTTTGGTGAAAAAAGCTGCTGTGCTGGGCGGCTCGGGCAGTCGGTACATCCATCATGCGATTCGCCAAGGAGCGGACGTGCTGATTACCGGCGATATCGACTACCATACGGCGCATGACGCACTGATGGCCGGACTTGCGATTATTGATCCCGGACATAATTCGGAAAAAATCATGAAGCGCGAAGTCGCGGATCTGCTGGGTAAAATGCTATCCGAGAACGGCAGCGAAACAACCGTACACGCTTCGGAGCCAAACACGGAACCTTTCCGATTCGTGTAAAGAAAAAACACTTGTCACCTGCATTTTTTTGAGGTATACTAAATGCCGTTGCTTAAGGGAAGTTTAACAGACAATCGCCGGTGTCGCGTAAGGCGGCACGGGAGGAAAGTCCGGGCTTCGTAGGGCAGGATGCTGGATAACGTCCAGTCAGCGCGAGCTGAAGGATTAGTGCCACAGAAATGGACCGCCGATGGCCGCCTCCGGGCGTGCACAGGTAAGGGTGGAACCGGAGTGTAAGAGACTCCGAGGGGCGCTGGTGACTTCGTCCCTGGTAAACCCCATCCGGAGCAAGACCTAATGAAACGCAGTTCCCGGCTTTGCCGGAAACAGCCCTTGCCCGGGGTGCGTTTAGGTTGGTCGCTTGAGCCGTTTAGCAATAAACGGCCTAGACAGATGATTGTCGCTCAAAGCGGGAGGGTAGTTCCCGTCTGAACCGCAAAGCAGCACAGAACCCGGCTTACGGTAAACTTTCCGCACTGACGCAACCCGACAAGCTTCTTGATCGCCCGAGCAATCGGTTACGTTCAAGAAACGTGAAAATTGTTTGCACGAACAATCCGATCGGCGGCGTGCGCTTTCTTCGTTAACGAAGAAAGCGCACGCCGTTTTGCGTTGCGATCGTTTGATTCGCTACGCAACGAAGGTTTTGAAGTCGGCAAAGCGGTTAAGTAGAAAGTGAAAGGCTTGTTCGGGCGGATTGCGCGCGCAAATGTTGACGTCACGTCAGCAAATTCGCGGGAATATCGTTTTGAGAATAAAGATGTTGACGTTATGCTCACATTTTTGCTTCCAAAACGATCAAACGAGCTTTTTTATCGAAAAATGTGTGCAAAAGGTCAACTTTCTTTATTTTTTAGCTGTTTTCAGCGAAAAAAGTGATCGAATAGTCAACATTTTCCGAATATAGGGATAGGAAAGCAAAAGGACGCGAACGGTTCGCTTGCGACTCTGCGCATCGCTACCTCTGTAACCAGTTGCGAATGATCCGCTTGCGACTGTATGTGTCGCTGTCTTTGCAACTGATAACTATTGTTTATCAGTTAGCTTTATTGCCGGCTCGCCGGATGCTTTTGCTTAAAATTTATGCTACGATGGACGGAGCAAGAATTGGGTTTGCAGGGAAGCCCGGTTCGCGCCGAGCGCGCGATCAAATACCAAGGGGGAAACGCCGTTATGTCAGCGCCTAACGTACAGAAATTATGTGAATCGACCAGAGAAAAGTTGAAAGCCGCCAGTCTGAGAATCGAAGCTTTTTTGAATGAGTATTCGCTGCCCCAGCTTGCGGAGTCGCAGGACGAGGAAGAAGTTGCTTACTACAAGGGATTTTTGTCTGATCTTCGCCATCTGCTCGTGTTCTCGGAAACATCCTCCGAAAAAATCGGAGTGCTGCTTCGCCGGGCCAATTTCGATATCAATTCCGCGGAAGATACACTGTACAAGGTGTACCATAACGTCATCAATAGTTTCTTTTATCCGAAAAATGAATGTTATGCCGAAGATGGCCGTTACGCATATACCGGGCAAGAAGCGATTCGTTTCCGCAGGGCTATTGCCGCTCCAGCGCGTGAGATCATTCTCGACGTAACCAAAACATATGAAGAACTGCGTGATGATCTGGACTACTACGAGAGCGATTATTTGAGCCAGCGCCGGATGAGTGCACCACGCTCGTAAATGGACGGAATCCCGGATAACCGGTCCGTAAGTCCCTTTGCAAACCTGGTCTGTCGGGGCTAAGCTGGATTTAACACCGAGGAAGGGGAATGCTACCAATGATTATCGAACCGAAGACAGCCAAGCAGCTTATCGAATTCCAATGGATGGATAGCATGAATTTGGATAAGTCTTCTCTCAATAATATGGCACAGGGCAAGATCGACTCGTCTGTTTTTGCGGCGCTTTTACAGCAAAAAATGGAACAGTCCGGGACAAGTTCGATCTCCGCGGAAGAACTGCTCAAGACGCTTGCCGCTATTTCGTTGCCTGCCGATCAGGTGGATTCGCTTAAAAAAGGCGCGATGTCGCTAAACGGAGCGGCTTCGTTGGACAGCTCAAGCGCCAAGATCGAGATGCCCCAGGTATCCGAACCGACCGTAAGATCGGGCACGCCGAACACGGGAGCTGCCCAATACGCCGATATCGTACAAGCCGCAAGCGCCAAATACGGCATTCCGCAATCGCTGATCAACGGGATCATCGACGCGGAATCATCGTTCAATCCGAATGCGCAATCCGGCGCCGGAGCGAAAGGCTTGATGCAGTTGATGGACGGAACGGCTGCCGGACTGGGCGTAACGAATTCCTTCGACCCGGAGCAGAACATCAATGGCGGTTCCAGTTATATCGCTTCGATGTTGATTCGCTTCGGAGGTTCCCAGCGCTTGGCGCTTGCGGCCTATAACGCCGGACCCGGTACGCTTCAGCGTCTCGGAATCCGCACGGAAGAAGATTTGAATGCCAAGTTCGATCAACTCCCGCGTGAAACCCAGAAATATATCGGTCGGGTCGAATCCGCCCAGGCCAAATATATTTAAGCCACATAGGCGCCAGTCAGGCAAAGATCAAAAAGGGGCTGCGATACTCTCCCTTTTTGATCTTTTTGCTGTTTGGAAGAAAAGAAGTTGCGCGTTAAGATAGAAGAATCGACGTAAGGAAAGAAGGTTCAAGGCATGTTGAATTTTGATCACGCGGCTTCGACTCCGACTGCTCCGGATGTTATCCGCACTATGGCCGAGGTGATGGAGGCGCATAGCGGAAATCCGTCATCCATCCATCGCGGCGGCGAAGCGGCTTCGAAGCTGTTGGAGCGTTCGCGAGAAGTGTGTGCCGCTGCAATCGGAGGCGTGAAGCCTGGAGAGCTTGTGTTTACCTCCGGTGCTACCGAGAGTAACAATCTAGCCGTTAAAGGCATGATGCTGGGCCGTAACGATGGGAAAAAGCATATCGTGACTACAGCGATTGAGCATGCTTCCGTATATGAAAGTTGTCGGCAGTTAGAGCAGCTAGGCTTCGAAGTAACTTACGTACGGCCTGAAGCCGACGGTATCGTATCTTTTCACACCGTGCTTGCTGCTGTTCGCGAAGACACTGCACTGGTGAGTGTTATGCATGTAAACAACGAAACGGGTGCCGTACAGCCTATTGCGGAAATCGGCCGGCAGCTAAAAAGACTTCACCCGCGTGTTCGTTTTCATGTGGACGGGGTGCAGGGATTTGCTCAGCTCTCGCTTGATTTGAACGAAGCCGGCATTGATCTATACAGTTTGTCTGCTCATAAGATTCGCGGACCCCGGGGAGTCGGAATCCTGTATGTACGTGAGGGTGTTCGTCTATTCCCCCTATTTTCCGGAGGCGGGCAAGAAAGCGGCATACGGGCAGGCACGGAGAACGTTGCAGCTATTGTGGGCGCGGCGAAAGCTTTCCGTTTAGCGGCAGAAGGACGAACAGAGCGTGCCGGGAAAATGAATGCGCTGCGTGAGATGGTGGTAGCCGAAGTGAATCGACACGCCGGACTTCGATTGACCGAGCCGAAGCAATCATCGCCGCATATTATACATTTTACATTTTCGGGCTTGAAATCTCAGGTGATTCTGCATACGCTGGAAGAGCTTGGAGTGCAAGTATCCGCCCAATCGGCCTGCTCGGCCAAAACGGAGAAGCCAAGCCGCGTGCTGAGTGCGATGGGACGGGAACACGAAGAAGCAATATCCGGCATTCGGATTAGCTTGGGCGATGAGCATGGGCAATCCGAAGTTCGACAGCTAGTGAAAGTGATTGGCAGTGCCGTAGATCGTCTTGCACCGCTTGAGGGGAGAAAAAGATAAACCATGAAGAAGTATGATTATCTATTGCTTCGTTTTGGCGAAGTTACGCTTAAAGGGCGCAATCGCGCTCGTTTTGAAAAGGCAGCGGTCGAGCATGTTCGCGCGCTGATGCGTCCGTACCCGGACGCGAAAATCCGCCGTGAATTCGGACGGATTTATGTCGATCCCGGCAGCGAACCCGTAGAAACGTTAATTCCGATTCTGCAAAATGTATTCGGAATGACATCGCTCAGTCCTGTTCGCGCCGTGCAGCCGGAATTGGATGAAATTATCCGTGCAGCCGGAGAACTGATCGAAGACATGGAACTGGATCGGGAAACGACGTTCAAGACCAATGTTCGGCGGGTGTGGAAAGACTTCCCTTATTCCTCGCAGGAATCGAATCCGTTAGTCGCGACTCCGCTGCTTAAGCGTTTTTCGCTGCTGAAGGTGGATGTGCGCAATCCGGAATTGGAACTGCGTGTGGAGATCCGCGATAAAGCGGCTTACGTATACGGAGAAGTGATTCCCGGCGTAGGCGGCTTCCCGCTCGGAACGAACGGCAAAGCGCTGCTGCTTCTTTCCGGAGGGATCGATAGTCCCGTGGCGGGTTGGTCGGCGCTTCGGCGCGGGCTTGAGCTGGAATGTATCCATTTCCACAGCTATCCGTTCACGAGCGAAAAAGCCAAAGAAAAAGTGATTGATCTGGCGCAGGGGCTGGCGGAGTATGCAGGCAAGGTGCGTTTGCATATCGTGCCTTTTACCGAAGTTCAGACTTCTTTTACGCAAATGGGTCAAGATAATCTCATGATTACCTTGATGCGTCGGGCGATGCTGCGGATTGCGACCAAGGTCGCCGAACGCGAAAAAGCACTGGCGCTGGTAACCGGTGAAAGCCTGGGTCAGGTCGCTAGCCAAACGCTGCCGAGCATGAATGTGATTGAACGTGCGACCGAGTTGCCGATTCTGCGACCGCTCGTGATGACGGACAAGGATGAAATCATTCGCCTTTCGCGAAAGATCGGAACGTACGAGACATCCATTTTGCCCTATGAGGATTGCTGTACGTTGTTTGTTCCGAAATCGCCTACCACCAATCCGAATTTGCGTATCGTGAACAAGATCGAAGCGGTGACTCCGAATTTGGAACGTCTGATCGAAGAAGCGGCAGCCGGAACGGAAACGATCGAATTGTTGGCGGGCGGTGCCCGTTTGCGTCGTGAAGCAGCAGAAGCGGAAGCCGCGATCAAGCAGGACTGGTTCTGAAAAGGATGATTAAAGTTTTGCCTAATGACTGAATAAACAGCCGGAATATTCCGATAACAAAAGGGAAGGACGCGTTCGCGCGCTTCCTCTCCACGCAAGGCGACGTGAAAATTCCGCAAGGAGAGAGTCGGATGCCAAATAATAATAAGAAGGCTGTCGGGATTTTTATTTTAACTGCCGGACTCATCATTCTGTTGGGACAGTGGGGCGTGTTTGCTTTTCTCGGTCGCGTCTTCTGGCCACTTCTGATTTTGATACCCGGCGTAGCGTTGCATTTGGCTTTTGCGGCCCGTACGCTTCCGGCGTGGGCGCTTGTTCCGGGCGGTACGTTGACTGTATACGGAATCGTATTCTCATTGTGCAATACTTGGGGCTTTGGCTTGATCGAAGTGCTGTGGCCAGCCTTTGTGCTCGGTCCGGGCGTAGGTCTTTACGAGTACGCATTGCTGAATACGCAACGTCCGAAAGGGATTTATTACGCCTCGCTCGGTTTGATCGGCTTATCGATGATCTTGTTTATTTTCAGTCTGTTGGGTCCGTTTTTTCTTTACACATTCTCGATTATTCTGATTCTCGCGGGAGCCTGGTTGCTATTCTGGCCGGAATCCCAAAGCGGTAAACGCAGCGGATGGCGCAAAATGTAAAAAGGCTTGAAATTTCATGAAAATCATGTATAATCAAAGGGATTGAGGAGCGTCGGCGGGTTTGCCGGACGCTTCTTTTGTGAGAACCACGAGCATCCGTTTTTTAACATTTTTAATAGAGAAGGGAACATTCCATTCATGCATTCGAGAGAACAAATCCGCAATATCGCGATTATCGCTCACGTCGACCACGGTAAAACGACGCTGGTAGACAAACTGCTGCAACAATCCGGTATTTTCCGCGACCACGAGCATGTGCAGGAGCGCGCCATGGACTCCAACGATCTCGAAAGAGAACGCGGTATCACGATCCTGGCGAAAAATACGGCGATTACCTATAAAGATTTCCTGATTAACATTGTGGATACTCCGGGCCACGCCGACTTCGGCGGCGAAGTGGAACGGATCATGAAGATGGTTGACGGCGTTCTGCTCGTTGTCGATGCTTACGAAGGTTGCATGCCGCAAACTCGTTTCGTATTGGGCAAAGCTTTGGCGCACAACCTGACTCCAATCGTTGTCGTGAACAAGATTGACCGTCCGGCTGCCCGTCCTTCCGAAGTCATCGACGAAGTGCTCGACCTGTTTATCGAACTGGGCGCAAACGATCACCAACTCGATTTCCCTGTCGTGTACGCTTCCGCGTTGAACGGTACGTCGAGCCTTGACGCCGCGCAGCAAGACGACAACATGCAAGCGATGTACGACACCATCATCGAGAACATTCCGTCGCCAACGGAAAGCACGGAAGATCCGCTGCAATTCCTGGTAACGCTGATGGACTATAACGAATACCTGGGCCGTATCGCGATCGGTCGCGTTAACCGCGGCGTTATTCGTCAAGGTCAATCCGTTGCCGTTATGACGCGCGAAGGCGGCATGAAGCAAGCCCGTATCGAGAAGCTGTTCGGATTCCAAGGTCTGAAACGTACGGAGATCGAACAAGCCGGCGCAGGTGACATCATTGCAATCGCGGGGATCAAGGACATCAACATCGGCGAAACGATTGCCGATCCGCAAAATCCCGAAGCTCTGCCGGTCCTGAAGATCGACGAGCCGACCCTGCAAATGACGTTCCTCGTTAACAACAGTCCGTTCGCGGGCCGCGAAGGCAAATGGGTCACTTCCCGTAAATTGCGCGACCGTCTGTTCTTCGAACTGGAAACCGACGTCAGCCTGCGCGTTGAAGAAACCGATAGCCCGGATGCGTTTGTCGTATCGGGCCGCGGCGAACTTCACTTGGGTATCCTGATCGAAAACATGCGTCGCGAAGGCTACGAAATGCAAGTTTCGAAGCCGGAAGTTATCGTACGCGAAGTTGACGGTAAGAAAATGGAGCCTATCGAACGTCTCCTGATCGATGTGCCGGAAGAAAGCATGGGCGCGGTTATGGAAAGCCTTGGCATGCGCAAAGCCGAAATGGTGAACATGATCAATAACGGCACAGGCCAAGTTCGTTTGGAATTCCTGATTCCGGCTCGCGGTCTGATCGGTTACCGTACGAACTTCCTGACTCTGACTCGCGGCTACGGCGTAATGAACCATGCGTTCGATAGCTACGGCCCGCTGATCGGCGGTCAAGTCGGCGGACGTCACCAAGGCGTTCTGGTATCGACGGAAAACGGAAACTCGACACTGTACGGCATCCTCGGCGTCGAAGATCGCGGCACGCTGTTCGTTGAACCGGGCGCAGAAGTTTACGAAGGCATGATCGTTGGCGAGCACACGCGCGATAACGACATCGTCGTCAACATTTGCCGCGAAAAACAACTGACTAACGTACGTTCCGCAACGAAAGACGATACCGTTAAAATGAAGACGCCGCGCCTGTTCTCGTTGGAACAAGCTTTGGAATATCTGAACGACGACGAATATTGCGAAATCACGCCGAAAAACGTTCGTCTGCGTAAAAAGATCCTGCAAAAAGGCGAGCGCGAGCGTGCGGAGAAACAACGCAAGCAAGCTCAAGCGAACGCGTAAATTTTTAAAACAAAGCAAGCAATCGGTAACTTTTCCCGCTTCGCGGACGTCTTAACAGAAGACGTTTGATGAAGCGGTGAACAGGGTCCGCCGCCAAGGTGGCGTGCGGACCCTGTTTTCATTTGTGCGAAAGAACGCTTGCGTCTGTCGTACGGATCGTACAAGAGAAGGAGCTGGGTATGAAATGGGCAACACAACAGGCGGCGGTTTGCCGCCACGTTCAAGCGGTAACCGCGGACGTTCCAACGAAACGACTTCGCCTCGTCGAAGTTCAGGAGCTTCCGGTGGTAACGGCGGAGGACGTAAACCAACCCCAAAACGCAAAAAAAGCGGCGCCAAACGATTTTGGACGATTTTCGCTATTGTTTTTGTTTTATTGATCATAGGCACAGGCATGTACCTTGGATGGGTGTACCAAAAATCGCAATCGATCGGAACCGGAGGCGAACCTGCGAAACCGGCGAATACCCAACCGATCGCAATGGCTTTGCTCGGAACCGATTTCCGTTCGGAAACGGGATCGCATCTGACCGATGTCGTGATGGTCGCAGCCATGAATCCAAATACGAATACAGCTACGATCGTTTCGCTGCCGCGCGATACCCGTATTGAGCTTGAAGGCTACAAGGTTCGCAAGGTCAATGCGTATTATCCGACCTTCCTCGCTCAAGAGAAAAAAGGCGAGACCGAAGCGAAAGAAGCGATGCAGCGTATGCTCGGCAAATACTTTGATATCCCGCTCGATTATGTCACGGTGGTCAACTTCCAGAGCTTGCGGGATATCGTGGACGCGCTCGGCGGCGTCGACGTCGACGTTACGATGGATATGTGTTACAAAGATACGGCAGACGGTACGGATATCGATCTGAAAGCCGGGCTTCAGAAGCTTGATGGCAAAAACGCGCTGGACTATGTCCGTTATCGGAAAACGAACTGTAACCCGCCTACCGGGCCATCCGACGACTTTAGCCGTAACCAGCGTCAGCAACAGGTGATCGGTGCGATTATGGACAAGGTGCAGTCATTCAATGTGTTGACGAAGTCAGGTTCATTGATTGATGCGGTAGCCGACAACACGGATACCGATCTGGAAAACAAGCAGATTCTCAATCTGGTGAAAACCTATTGGGATATCCCGAAAGAAAATATCAGCTTCCCGAAAGTGACCGGAAACTGGAAAAGTCCGTATGTGTACATCAGCGATAGCGAACTTGCTGCTGCCAAACAAGCGCTTAAAGATGAATTGGCCGGTAACCACCAGCCTGCCGTACCTGCTGCCGGAGAATGATTGAATGCCTGATTCGCGATATGTTATAATGAGGCAAGCATTTAAAGATTCCGATCAGACGCCGTATAGGAGGCCATGTGATGTCCGAAGCCGTTACGCAAATGACCGAATTCCTGTTCACGCAGCTACAGAGTGATACATTCGCGCTGTTGGCTACCGTTGACGCTGAAACCAACGGCCCTACTTCCACGGCTATTTCCTGGTTATATGCCGTCAATCCGGCGACACTGCGATTTGCGGTCGATCATCGCTCGCGTCTGGTGCGCAACATGCTGGAAAATCCAAAGGTGACCCTTACCGTCTTTGGAGGCGAGAAAATGTTTGCCATCAACGGAACTGCGCGCGTCGCGCAAAATCCGCTTCAGGACGTTCCTTTTAAAATGTGTTGTTTCGATGTGGATGTCGAAGCTGTTCGAAACGCGCTGTTCTATGGCGCCCATCTGTCTTCGCCTCCTGAATATACCCGTGCGCTTGACCGACATGCCGCTGAATTGCTCGACAGCCAGGTCATGAGTGCCATGAAAAAAGCCTAGCGGCTCGCCGCAGGCTTTTTTGCCTTTATCCCATGTTCTTGAAAGGGGGTGGTGAACGGTTTCGATCAGTTCTTCTAGGATCGTCTGACGGTTCGATGAAGACTCGCGGTTCCACTAAGCCTCGGGAGGGATTTTTCGTGAAAAAGCTCTTTGTTCTCGACACCAACGTTCTGCTGCACGATCCCCGATCTATTTTTTCGTTTCAAGAACATGAAGTGGTCATTCCGGCTACCGTGCTGGAAGAGATCGATTCGAAAAAGAGGCTGGCTGACGAAATTGGACGCAATGCGCGCAGCGTATCGCGAGAATTGGACGCTTTGCGAGAACTCGGGCATTTGCACGACGGGGTTGCGCTTGAATCGGGCGGCACGCTCCGGGTTGAACTCAATCATCGCAGCTTCCAGACCATGCAGGATTTCTTCGGCGAAATGACGAACGATAACCGCATTTTGGCTGTTGCGCTCAATTATCATAAAGAACAGGAAGAGCTGCCGGAGGCCCAGCAACGTCTGGTTGTCATGGTGAGCAAAGACGTTCTGGTTCGAGTCAAAGCCGATGTGCTTGGCCTTGTCGCTCAGGACTACATGACAGATCGGGCCGCTGACCCGGACTCGCTCTACACAGGGTATGTACCCCTGATTGTGCCAGATGAGATCATCGATCGTTTTTACCGGGATAAATATTTGTTTGTCTCGGATGTCGGTGGCCCGGCTGAACGGCTTTACCCCAATGAATTTGCTATTCTCAAGGATGAAGGCGGAAGCAAGTCGGCACTGGTCAAGCTAAATGCGGATGCGAAGCGATTGGAGCCGTTGTTCCAGGGACATGATCCGGTATGGGGAATTGTCGCTCGGAACGCGCAGCAACGCATGGCTTTGGAACTTTTATTATCAGAAGACATTCCGCTGGTCACGATTACAGGCAAGGCTGGAACAGGCAAAACCTTGCTGGCCCTGGCCGCTGCTCTAACGAAGGTCGAAGACGAACGGAAGTATAAAAAGCTGCTGGTTGCGCGCCCTGTCGTCCCCATGGGCAAGGATATCGGCTATCTGCCGGGAGAAAAAGAAGAAAAGCTTCGTCCGTGGATGCAGCCTATTTACGATAACCTGGAGTTTTTATTCGATACCAAAAGCGCCGGGGATATCGATAAGATTTTGATGGGGATGGGCAGCATTCAAGTTGAAGCCTTGACTTATATCCGCGGGCGTTCGATTCCATCGCAGTTCATCATTATCGACGAAGCACAAAATTTGTCCCGGCATGAGGTCAAAACGATTATCTCGCGTGCCGGCGAAGGCAGTAAGATGGTGCTTGTTGGTGATCCGGATCAGATTGACCACCCCTATCTGGACGCAGCCAGTAACGGATTGACTTACGCGGTGGAGCAGTTCAAGTCGCAAAAGCTAGCGGGACATATCCACTTGGAAAAAGGCGAGCGTTCCAAATTGGCCCAGCTGGCAGCCGACCTCTTATAGAAGAAAGCTATGCAATCAAATTCCAAGAATCCGGGTTTTGCTACCGGATTCTTTTTTTGGTTAGAAAAAGGATCGTTTGGTACAATAGGGAAAGCAGGAAACGGAGGGGACAGAATTGAAGCGAAAAAACCATCTCGTGCTATTTGGCGTATTGCTGCTTGCTCTGATCAATCTGTCGCCGTCTTTGCCCGAGACTGCACAGACCGGACCGCGGAAGGAGCCGGATGAAGAGGCTGCCGCACTGCGAGGAGGAGAATCCCGGCAACCATTGCGCGAGATCGAAGTGTATACGATGATGGGCACGTCGGAGTTTGAATTCTTGCAAGCATTAAATGAAGAGTATCAGCAGCGATCCGGTGCAGTCGTTAATTTGGTGAATATTGCTCCCGAACAAGCTTATAAGACGTATCGTGAAGCTTATGCCACGGGCAGAGAGCCCGATGTGTTGATGCTGGACGGAGCCTGGGTTGCGGATTTCGCATCTTCCGGTCGCTTATTGCCCGCGGATTTATATGAGGGAGGCGTTGTCGCGGCTTCCGATTCGCTTCCGATTTCCGCAGCCTCAGTCGAATGGAACGGATACCGCTGGGGTGTGCCTCTTGATTTCGATCCGTACGGCGTTGTCTGGAACCCGAAACGATTTACCGCAACGTCAGGCGAACTGCCCCGGAATATAGAAGAATGGAAAACGTGGGAAGAAAACGAGAGCGCTGTCAAGACTATTGTTGGATTTCCGGGCGGAGACGTTCGTGCGTTTGCAGCTTTGATTGCTTTGTGGAAAGGCACAGAGGAAGAGCAGTCTGAACAATCTTTGGAGGAAGCGTTGGCGCTGGCTGATCGTTTGAGGGATCGGACCTACTTGAACGGAGTGTCCGCTCAGAGTGGACAATTGCCTTCTGGTTTTCGAACGCTGGTCGAATCTGACGAACTTCCGTTGGCTGTTGACCGATTATCTCGTTTGGGTTCGGAAGAGACTTCAACATTGCGACTAGCTCCAATCGCTTCTTCGTTCAAAACAGCAGCTTTACGTTGTCTGGGTATCGCGGCAAATAGCGACCGATCGCGGGAGTCGTCTCTTTGGATTGCCTACATAACGGGTCATGAAACTCAATCCTCTTGGTATCAATCCACGGGGCATTTGCCTATGTTACGGGCAATTTACGATGAACCGGCTTCTTTATCTTTGCAACGTTGGCTGCCGGATGCCCAAGTTGGCCGTTCTTCGGCAGACTCCAAAAAGACGGCTGCCAGGGAAGGTTCTTGGAGTCGGTCTTTAGAGCGTTTTTACGAAGGGACATTAGGGATTGAAGGACTTAGCGCATTTTTTCAGCCCTAAATTCAGTGCAAAATAAAACAAACGCCCTGCCTGATTTCGGCAAAGCGTTTGTTTTTGCGTCGCGGATAGAAAAGGGTAATCCTTCCAGATTACAGAACCAAACGAAGCGAAATTTTGAGTTGGCCGTTCTCCATTTTGACTTCGTTCACTTCGACCGGAGCAACCTGTTGGGGATAAAATCCCAGATCGTATTTTTGTTCAAGTTCCGTTCGAGTGCTTGCAGGAAGCTCCAGACCGTTAAACACCAGCCGATCTACATGGAACAAAACCGCATTTTGAGGTTCCGTTTCAAGCGTATACCGGCCTTCGATACGCAAAGTAAGCCGGTCTCGTCGACCTTCCGCAACAACAAGTCCGTCTTCAAAGCTGAAAGCAAAGTTTTCGAAGTCTGGATTCTGCGAGCGCAGGAACTCATTCAATTCTTGGTCCGTAAGCTCAATCGTATATCTCGTTCCCAGTCCGGATACTTTTAGCTTGCCGCTATCTTGCAAATAGTCCGGCAACTTGTTGCTGGCCGCGGCCAGTTCCGAGAAATATTCATCCACCTCGTACAGCCCTACATTATTCCAATACGTATTCAATTCCTCGGCGAGCCGATTTAAGCTTTCCGGATCGTCGCTCGTTAATAAGCCAGCATCAATATCCTGTTGGAGAGCAAGCAAGCGGCTACGTTGTTCCTCGATACCGCGTTTGACTTCTTCCAGGCGTGCGGAATTGGCTGCGAGTTGATCACGGCGTTTTTGCAACGTATCCGTATCTTCGCGAAAACCGATCAAAATGTTCTCGTCGTGGCGGAGAGCCAGGCGATAGTACGTATATAAACGGTTGAATTCGCCAAATGAACGAGCATTGAGTAGAGACAACAGGAAAGGCCTTTGCTGCTGCATATATTGGGTTCGAACGATAGTGCCTGTACGTTCCCGGTTTTCCGAGATCCGGGTTTCGAGCTGCTGCACTTCTTGGTTTAACTGTTCTTTTTGCTTGGATAGTTTATCTTGTTCCTCGGCAATTCGCTCGGTATCGCGCTGCAACTCGTTCAGGGACAACGTATCTTGAAGCAGCTTGCGTTGCTCTGGCGTCCATTCACCAGGCAGCGGTTCGGCGACGGCCGACTCAGCCAAGGGGACGCAGACGAGCACTGTCGCGAGCAGGCCGGCACATAGACGTTTTGACACAAAGGAACCCTCGCTTTCCGGCACGCCCTTGGCGCTTTTTTTGAAACCTGATCATGATGAGTTCTCTGCTATGGTAAAATAATGACTTATAACAGGTTTTTCTTAATTTAATTATACGGCTGACGGTTACAGGCGTAAACCACGTCAGAAAGTTGCGTCGATCGGCAAGGGGGATTAGAGTGCGAGTTGAAGTTATTGGTGGTGGGGCGCTCGGCTTGTTATTTGCAGCGGCGGCGGCAAAAGGCGGAGCAGAGGTCGTGTTATATACCCGCACAACCGAACAGGCAAACAAAATTATGGATTCCGGTATTCAAGTCAATGGACCGACGGAAAAGGAAGTATGGAGTATAGGCTCTCCTGCTATCATAGCTGCCCATGCAATAGACCGTTTTTCAGAAGAGAAGGGGCAACCGCGTTGGATCGTGTTGGCTGTTAAGCAAAAACATCTGGATGCTTCATTGATCGCCAGGCTTCAAGCCAATGTTCGGGCAGAAGACCGACTTTTTTGTTTGCAAAACGGAGTGGGGCATATCGAACGCTTGACGGAGGCGTTACCGGAGGTTCCCGTCTATGCGGCTGTCACCACCGAGGGTGCGCGCAGACTTGATGCCGCCGCTGTGTTGCACGCAGGCAAAGGGAGCACCTTGTTTGGCAGGCTTGCTCCTGCTTGGCCAAAACCGTCGGCCAAGCAAGAGCAGGCGGAGAAAATGTTGGTTAAGGCCCTTGGCTTGGGAGGATTATCGCTGGCCGTGTCGAATGAAATCGAGATCGCGATGTATCGAAAATTGCTTATCAACGCTGTGATCAACCCTTTGACGGCTCTATGGAAGATTGAAAATGGTGCGTTACTCGAAAAAGAAGAGCGAATCAGATTCATGAGAGCCGTATTTGATGAAATTATGACGATCTATTCCGCTGCCGGAATCGAAGCGCCTATGACATGGTGGGAGGAATTATTGAGCGTTTGCCGGGCAACGGCCCACAATCGCTCTTCGATGCTGGAGGACGTAAGTCGGGGAGACCGGACAGAGGCGGCCTGGATCAGTGGAGGAGTCGTTGAACTTGCCAATCGTTCGGGCAAGCAGGCACCTGTCAATCAAACTCTTTTTTACCTCATCGAAGGGTTGAATGGATGGACATCGCGAATCTAAAATTCGTTCAAGCAGGAGGAATGATATGTTTCAAACGGTCTCCGGCGTGCTGATTACATTATGCGTTTTGCCTTTTGTACCGTTCATACTCGTCTATGCAATTAGTGCGTTACGCAAAGAACCGAAGGAACAATCATTCCAGCGAGCCATGGATTTTACGACGCCTTTTTTGATTTTTGCGGTCTCGGCTCTTTATAATTACGTATTCGATTCTTCGATAGGGTTCTATGTCGTGCTGTTGATCCTGCTGATTATTCTCGGATTGCTTGGGAGCGCCCAAAATCGTAAGCGGGGGCGTATAGAGCCGGGACGTTTGGCAAAAGGGTTTTGGCGGCTAGGTTTTCTGTTGTTGGCTCCCTGTTATATGCTGCTGGGGATTTTTGGGTTTATCATGCACATCTTAAAAAGCTGACACAGTTATGTTACATAAGGAAAACATAAATAAAAATAAAACCGGCTTTTTTGCCGGAAAATCAAGGTTTGAGACAGGAAATGTGACAGAAACAGAGCGAAAATTGAAAAAAAGCGCAAAATTCTGAAAAAAGGTTATAGATTTTTTTTACGGTGCGGGGTATAATCAATAAAAAAATTAATCTTTTTTTAGGGGGAAAGTTGCAGGATGAAAAAGAAAAGCTGGATGATGCTTCTGACGCTGGTTCTTGTAATCGGCACGGTTCTCGCGGCATGCGGAAGCGCCGAAGAGACAACTACTACGGATTCGGGTACACCAACCGAAACCACGACAGGTGAAGGTACAACTACCGAACCTGCTACCGATGCCAACCTGGCAGCTGACCAAACCCTGCACCTGAACCTGAGTGCAGAGCCGCCAACACTTGATCCGGCACAAGCTCAAGACAGCCAAGCCAACACTGCGCTGCGCTTCATGTATGAAGGTCTCGCGACAATCGACGCTGACGGCAACCCTGCTCCAGGCGCTGCTGAAAGCTGGGATATTTCGGAAGACGGCCTGACTTACACATTCCACATGCGTCAAGGCGCAACATGGAACAACGGCGATCCTGTTACGGCAAACGATTTCGTATTTGCTTGGCAGCGTGCGCTGAGCCCGGAAACTGTTCCGGCTCCAGTCTATGCCTACCAACTGTACTACATCAAAGGTGCTGAAGACTTCAACACTGGCAAAACAACAGACTTCTCGACTGTAGGCGTTAAAGCCGTCGACGAGAACACGCTGGAAGTAACGCTGGCAAACCCGACTCCTTACTTCTTGGGTCTGACTTCGTTCTATACGTACTATCCGGTTCACCAAGCAACAGTTGAAGGCAACGAAGCTTGGGCGGCTGACGCAAGCACAATGGTAACTAACGGACCGTTCACCCTGACAACCTGGACTACAGGTTCGGAAATGGGTTGGACGAAAAACGATAAGTACTGGGATGCTGCAAACATCAAGCTGACTAACGTTACAGCTTCGATCGTAAACAGCGGCGCTACTGAAACGGCTTCTTACCAAGGTGGAGAAATTGATTATGCGGGCGCGCCTACCGGTGAAATCCCAACTGACCAAATTCAACCGCTGTCCGAGCAACTGAAAGACGAATTCAAACTGACGGATATCGCTTCGACTTACTACTATGAGTTCAACACAAAAGAAGCACCGTTCAACAATGCTAAAATCCGTAAAGCCTTTGCAATGGCAATCGATCGTCAATCCCTGATCGATAACGTTACAAAAGCAGGCCAAACTCCTGCATTCGGTTTCGTTCCGACTTCGATCGCAGGTCTGAACAACCAATCGTTCCGCGATGAGCATTCCGACAAGGACTACTTCAAAGAAGACGCGGCAGCAGCAAAAACATTGCTTGAAGAAGGTATGAAAGAAGAAGGCATTACAACGCTTCCTTCGATCACATTGCTCTACAACACAAGCGAAAACCACCAAAAGCTGGCTCTGGCTGTAGCTGATATGTGGAAAACCAACCTGGGCGTAGAGATCCAAACGAAAAACGAAGAATGGTCCGTATTCCTTGAAAGCAGAAAAACGGGTAACTTCCAAATCGCTCGTGCTGGTTGGTCTGCCGACTACAACGATCCTATGACATTCATGGATATGTTCGTGACTGGCGGCGGTAACAACAACACTGGTTTCGCAAACAAAGAGTATGACGCTCTGATCGACGCAGCTTACAAAGGCGGTAACGATCCGGAGAAACGTATGCAGGATATGGCTGCCGCAGAAAAAATTCTGGTTGGCGACAACATGGTTATCATGCCTGTTTACTACTACACTCAAGCATCGCTCACTAAGCCTTACCTGAAAGGCGTAACAACAGACTTCTCCGGTGCAATCAACTTCACTCGCGCTTACCTGGAAGAACACTAAGATTTCTGGTTTTTAGTTAGGAAGCCCCAAGTTAATAACAGCTCGGGATATATATGGAAACACATATATATCCCGATTTTTTTGCATGTTCGTCAAACTTCCATTTTTGCTCTTGCTTAACCAGTAAATAGGGTTGAAAATAATGAATGTGCAATTATAAATCAGGTAGGTTACTATTAGGCAGAATGAACAAGGAGGAGAGGTTCGCAGATGGCACGCTATGTAACCAGTAAGCTTCTATATACGTTGCTTTCGCTGTTTATTTTGATCACAGCGACATTTTTCTTGATGAAAGCAATTCCGGGCGATCCATTCATGTCCGAAAAAGAAGTTCCCGCTCCAATTCGAGCAAGACTCGAAGCCCAGTACGGTCTTGATAAGCCTGTGATGACTCAGTATGTGAATTATCTCGGTAATATCGTACAAGGCGATCTTGGCATCTCGATGAAAAAACTGAACCAGGAAGTCGGCAATATTATCGGTCAAACATTCGGCGTTTCGCTTCGTTTGGGCTTGATCGCAGTTGTTGTATCGACGATTGTCGGGGTGGCTTTAGGGCTACTTGCTGCTTTGTATCACAGGAAATTCATCGACAGTTTAGTTATGGTGCTAGCCGTCATCGGGATAGCCGTGCCAAGTTTTGTTATGGCATCGCTGCTCCAATATTTATTTGGTCTTGAACTCAAGTTGCTGCCGATTACCGGTCTCAGAAGTCCGCTTGGTTATGTTCTGCCGGTCGTAGCGCTGTCTGCAGGTCCGATCGCGTACATTGCACGGCTTACGCGTTCGAGCATGCTGGAAGTTCTGAATGCCGATTATATCAAAACGGCTAAGGCCAAAGGCCTGAAATGGCCCGCGATTCTTTGGAAGCACGTTATTCGTAACGGGATTCTGCCAGTCGTAACTTACGTTGGACCTATGACAGCTAACATCATCACCGGTTCTGTAGTCGTGGAACGCATCTTCGGTATCGGCGGTATCGGTAAAGTATTTGTCGACAGTATCACCAACCGCGACTACACCTTGATTATGGGTATTACTCTTTTCTACGGTATCATTTTGATGGCCGCGCGCTTTATCACCGATATCGTTTACGTACTCGTCGATCCACGAATCAAACTGACATCGGGCAAGGAGGGCTAAGCAAGTGGCGAATGACAACATCACAAACAAGCAGTCTCTTCCCGTTGTTACGGCGAACGATTTCGAGCCTGTTAACATCAATGAACGCGAATCTGAAGTCATCAAGCGCGAGAGCCTAACGGCTTGGCGCGATACTTGGGAACGCCTGCGTCGCAATAAGGTTGCGATGAGCGGTCTCGTGGCGCTGGTGGTTATCATCATCGCATCGATCTTTGGGCCTTACGTGGCTTACTGGGTACACGGCTACGACTATCAAACGAATGATCTGATGGCAACCAACCAAAAGCCTTCGGCTTTGCACTGGTTCGGTACCGATGATCTGGGCCGCGATATGTTCGTTCGGACATGGTCCGGCGCACGGATTTCCTTGATCGTCGGTGTCGCTGCGGCACTGATCGACTTGTTTATCGGGGTTATCTACGGCGGAATCATGGGTTACTTCGGTGGCCGCGTAGACACGATCATGAATAAATTCTCCGAAGTTCTGTACGCGATTCCTTACCTGCTGGTTACGATCCTGCTGCTGGTTGTTTTCGAGCCAAGCTTGGGTACGATCATTCTGGCGTTGACGATTACAGGCTGGATTAACATGTCCTGGATCGTTCGCGGTGAAATTATGAAACTGAAAAACCGCGAATACGTTCTGGCTTCCCGTTCGATGGGGGCAGGCACAGGCCGACTGTTGTTCCGTCACCTTCTGCCAAATGCGAGCGGTCCGATCATCGTTACGTTGACTTTGTCGGTTCCAAACGCGATCTTTGCCGAGTCCTTCCTGAGCTTCCTCGGTCTGGGTGTACAAGCGCCGATCTCGTCCCTCGGTTCGATGGTCGAAAACGCGCTGACAGGCTGGATGTACTACCCTTGGCGGATGTTGTTCCCAGCAGTTCTGATCAGTATTATCATGCTGGCGTTCAACCTGCTGGGAGACGGACTGCGCGACGCACTCGATCCGTCGCTTAAAAACAAATAATTCGCAGATTTTATAAAGAAGGAGGCGTCAGCCATGGGAGTAATGACAGGAAAGAACCTGATCGAAGTTGAAGGGCTAAAAAAGTATTTTAATGTAGGCGGCGGGAAAGTGCTCAAAGCGGTCGACAACCTGAACTTCTTTATTCGCGAAGGCGAGACGCTCGGAATGGTAGGCGAATCCGGTTGCGGTAAATCGACAGCCGGACGTACTATTCTTCGGTTGTACGAACCAACCGGAGGCAGCGTTCGTTTTAACGGCACGGATATTTACAAACTGTCCCCGGGTAAAATGAAGGCGATGCGTCGCGATATGCAAATGATCTTCCAGGACCCTTATGCTTCGCTGAATCCGCGCTTTACGGTATCGGATATCATTGGCGAAGCGTTGGATATTCATAAAATGGCAGGTAGCTCGGGCGAGCGCAAAAAGCGTATCGAAGAACTGCTTGACCTGGTAGGTCTGAATACGGATCACGCCACGCGTTATCCGCATGAATTCTCCGGCGGACAACGTCAACGGATCGGGATTGCCCGCGCCTTGGCGGTTAATCCTAAATTCATCATCTGCGATGAGCCGATCTCTGCCCTTGACGTATCGATTCAGGCACAGGTGGTTAACTTGTTGCAGGAGCTTCAAGACCGTCTTGGCCTGACTTACCTGTTCATCGCGCACGATCTGTCGATGGTCAAGCATATCAGTGACCGCGTAGCGGTTATGTATTTGGGTAAAATGGTCGAATTGGCTGACAGCGAAGAATTGTACAGCAATCCGATCCACCCGTACACCAAGTCGCTGCTGTCCGCGATTCCGGTTCCGGACCCGGAAATCGAATCGCAGAAAAAGCGTATCTTGATGTCCGCTGAAGGCGGCGGTCCGATTCGTTCGGCCGACGAAAAAACCGAAGAAACGTCGCTGGTCGAAGTTTCGCCGGGACACTGGGTTGCTATGCCTCATTGAGCTGATCCTGAGCAAATTAAGCTCCACCGCCTGTTCGAACGGATGTCGTTCGAACAGGCGGTTTTTTATTTTTTTGGCACAAAGGGTCAATCTGTCTTATCAAAAATAACTTTCTTCCGAAAAGGATGAAAGTTATTTTGACGACTTGGGAACGATTGGGTACAATCAAGAAGGGTTTAAGCAGATCGCAGACAGGAGGCAAGGCCAGACATGAATGTCATTCCGCAGGCGCTTCGCAAGGGTTCGGCCTTGGGAGAAGATTACGTGCGTGGGCAACATGCACATGAACTATACGAATACGATTTACAAAGCGATCAATCGCTTCAACGTCGCGCTGAATGGCTGGATGTCTCTCATCGCCCGCGTGTTGACCGCAACGCGCTGGTAGAGGTGCTGACGTCTTACAACGCGACATATAACGATGATCCGGCTGTGCGTGAATCGTTGGAGAAATTAAAGGGCGAGCAGTCGCTCGTCGTCGTAGGTGGGCAGCAGAGCGGATTGTTTACCGGTTCACTGCTCGTTGTATATAAGGCGGCAACGATCGTACACGCTGCCCGTGTGGCTTCCCAAAAGCTGGGTCGCGAGGTTGTGCCGGTATTTTGGATTGCCGGCGAAGATCATGACTGGGATGAAGCCGATCATACTTATGTGCTGACCTCAGAGCTTGAAGTACGCAGACTGCGCATGGAATCTTGGCATGACGGGAAATCTTCGGTCAGCCAGGTTACTGTGTCGAAAGAAAAATGGGAACAAGCCATTACGGAGCTGGAGCTTGTATTGGCGGACTCCGAATTCAAAGCAGAGATTTTAGAGCTGTTGCGCCGCGAACTTGTAGAGGCATTGAACCTCAGCGAAGGCTTTGCCAGATTGGTGGGCCGTCTGTTCGGTCGTTACGGTCTTGTATTGGTTGATTCCGCCGATCCGGCACTGCGCGCGCTCGAACGTCCGATGTTTAAGCAGTTGATTGAACGCAATGACGAATTTGAACAGGCGTATCTGACTGCGGCCGCACGAATAGAAGAGGTCGGCTACGAGCAGCAGGCTCAAGCCGTAGAAGGCGCAGCGAACCTGTTTTATATCCATGACGGCCAGCGTTTATTGTTGTATAAGCAGGACGGCAAATTCATGGATCGTCGCGGAACGGTGATTTTTACCAAAGAAGAGTTGCTGGATCTATTGGAACGATGTCCCGAGCGATTCAGCAATAACGTCTTGACCCGTCCGTTGATGCAGGATTATTTGTTCCCGGTGCTTCAAGCGGTGTTGGGACTGGGCGAGATTGCGTACTGGGCAGGCACAAAGGACGGATTCAAAGTCGCAGGTATGCAAATGCCGATTTTGCTACCGCGGATGTCGTTCACGCTGCTTGATCCGGTAACGAAGAAGCATATGCAGCAATACGGTTTAACTTTCGAAGACGTGATGGAGCGTTTCGAATCTCGAAAAGAAGCTTGGTTGGCGGAGCAGGATAAGCTGGGCATGGACGAATTGTTTGAACAGGTAAAAGCCGAATTTGAACGGTTGTACGCACCCGTGATTGGACGTCTGAGCGAACTTCAACCCGGTTTATCCAATCTTGGGGAGAGAAACCAGGTGAAGATCGTGGATCAAATCGCCTTTTTACAGACTAAAACCAAGCAGACCATCGCCCAGCAAAACGAAGCGGAGCTGCGTAGGTGGGAACGGATGTACAAAACGCTATTCCCGCTGGATCGTCCGCAAGAACGTGTCTATACCGTCTTTTATATGCTGAACCGCTATGGCTTGGATTGGATCGATTCGCTGATGAGTATCGAGCCCGATTTGACAGGTGGGCATCGGATTATCGAAGTATAAGCATCCCCTATCAAAGAAACAGGAGGGATACGATGAGTTCATTGGCTAAACAAAACAGCATTATTGCGGATATCGATCTCGCGCCCGAAGGTCGTTTGAAGATTGAATGGGCGGCGGCGCATATGCCTGTGTTGAATCGTATTCGGGAGCAGTTCGAGCAGGATCAACCTTTTAAAGGACTGAAAGTATCCGTATGTCTGCATCTCGAAGCGAAAACGGCGTATCTGGCGAAGGTCATTCAAGCCGGCGGAGCCGAAGTGACGATTACGGGCAGCAATCCTTTATCGACCCAGGACGATGTATGCGCGGCATTGGTCGAAGACGGCATTACCGTATACGCGAAATACCAACCGGCTCCGGGAGAGCTTAAAGCATTGAATATCAAAGCGCTGGAAGCCAAGCCGGATCTGATCATCGACGACGGCGGCGATTTGGCGACCATTTTGCACGGCGAGCGCCCCGAACTGCTGGAAACGATTCGCGGGGGCGCGGAAGAAACGACGACGGGCATCATCAAGCTTCGCTCGTTGGAAAACGAAGGCACGCTGAAGCTCCCGATGGTCGGCGTCAACGACGCATTCTGCAAATCGCTGTTCGACAACCGTTACGGCACGGGACAGTCGGCGTGGGACGGTATTATGCGTACAACCAACTTGATCGTGGCGGGGAAAACGGTTGTCGTGGTCGGCTACGGTTGGTGCGGCAAAGGGATGGCGATGCGCGCGCGTGGATTGGGAGCGAATGTCATCGTCACCGAAATCGATCCGATCAAAGCGGTTGAAGCCCACATGGAAGGTTTCCGCGTCATGACAATGAAAGAAGCGGCTCCGCTGGGCGACTTCTTTATTACGGTAACCGGAAACAAAGCCGTGATCGCGGGCGAACATTTCGACGTGATGAAAGACGGGGCCATTTTGTCCAACGCCGGTCATTTCGATGTGGAAGTCAATAAACCGGATATGGAAGAACGTTCGGAATCGATCCGCACAGTACGCAAAAACATTGAGGAATACCGATTCAAAGACGGACGTAAAATCTATCTGTTGGCCGAAGGCCGACTCGTGAACCTGGGAGCGGCTGACGGCCACCCGGCGGAAATCATGGACATGACGTTCGCGTTGCAGGCGTTGTCGCTTCGTTACGTGAATGAACATTACCAGGAGATCGGCAATCATATGATCAAAGTTCCGTTCGAACTGGACGAGCAGGTGGCGCGCTACAAATTGGAAAGCATGGGCATTCAAATCGACGAATTGAGCGATATGCAGAAAAAATACCTGCAAAGCTGGAACGTGTAAGGGATTAAATTTTGCCATGCAGTACGTAAATGTTCAGGCCGTTTTTCCCCGAGAATGGGAGAAGCGGCCTGATTTTTTATGAAAAGGAAAAACAAATTCGAAAAAAACGTCAAATTCGGCGAAAAATCGTGAAATTTGCGGAAGGACTTTGATTTTGCTCGTCGAATCTATTATGCTGTAAGTGGTGGAAAGTGGTATGAAGTGGAGGAGAAAAGGCGAGGAGTGGTCAACCGATGTTTATGGGGGAATACAAACATAACATCGACGACAAAGGTCGGATGATTATGCCGGCCAAATTCCGCGATAAATTGGGTACATCCTGCGTGATTACGCGCGGATTGGACCAATGTCTTTTCGTTTACTCCGAGCAGGAGTGGGAACTTCTCGAACGCAAGCTGAATAACCTGCCCCTGATGAAGTCTGATGCCAGAGCGTTTACCCGGTTTTTTTTCTCGGGTGCGGCAGAGTGCGAATGGGATAAGCAGGGAAGAGCAAACTTACCCGCCAATTTGCGCGAATACGCACAATTGGACAAAGAATGCGTCGTGATTGGCGCAGGAAGCCGGGTAGAGATTTGGAGCCGAGACAACTGGGACCGATATTACCAACAGTCCGAAGAGTCTTTCGGCGATATTGCGGAGAAGCTATCCGATTTCGATATTGATTTTTAACAAACCTATTTATTAATTCGACAGTGTAAGTCTGGGGGATACGAAATTGTTTCATCACATCACGGTACTGAAGGAAGAAGCGGTCGCGGGGCTGAACATCAAGCCGAACGGCATTTACGTGGATTGCACGCTCGGCGGAGCGGGACACAGCGCTTTGATCGCGTCGAAGCTCGGGGAAGGCGGCCGTCTGATCGCTTTGGACCAAGACGATTGGGCGCTCGACAACGCGCGCGAGAAGCTTGCGGCGTACGGGGAAGCCGTCACGCTGGTCAAAACCAATTTCCGGGAATTGGAGCATGCGCTCAAGCAGGCCGGCGTTCCGCTGGACGAAGAAGGCAATCCGCAAGTCGACGGTTTTTTGTTTGACCTTGGTGTTTCTTCGCCTCAATTTGACGAAGCATCTCGAGGATTCAGTTATAATCACGAAGCGCCGCTCGATATGCGCATGGACCGTTCTTCCGAGCTGACGGCGAAAATCATCGTCAACGAATGGCCGGAAGAAGACATTGCACGCATTTTGTACCGTTACGGCGAAGAAAAGTTTTCGCGCCGCATCGCAGGCAAGATCGGACAGCATCGAGCGAAACAGCCGATCGAGACGACGACGGAGCTTGCCGAGATTATCAAGGAAGGCATTCCGGCTGCGGCAAGAAGAACGGGCGGTCATCCGGCCAAGCGCAGTTTCCAAGCTTTGCGTATTGCGGTTAACGATGAACTGTCCGCTTTTGAAGATGCTTTACATGCTTCGGTAAAATGTTTGGCTAAGGATGGCAGGGTGAGCGTGATCACCTTCCACTCGCTCGAAGACAGAATCTGTAAACAGATTTTACTTGGCTATACCGGCAAAAACGTTGCTCCTCCCGGATTCCCGGTGGAAGTCTACGAAGGTCCGAATAGTATCAAGTTGATCAATCGCAAGCCGATCCTGCCTTCGGACGAAGAAATCGAACAAAACCCGAGAGCGCGTTCGGCCAAGCTTAGAGTGGCGGAAAAACTGAAATAACACCAATTCTTAAACGAGGAGACTGGTCAATGGCACAGACACGCGGAAATCTGGCGATCCGGGAACGGGAGAAGCAGCAAACTTCACAGCAATACCGGCAAAAGACAACGGTAGTGACCCGCCGAGTCGAGCTCCCTATGCGGGAAAAGATGCTTTATCTGGCCAGCGTTTTGGTCGCGGTCGCCTTGTGCAGCATTGTGGCATGGCGATATGTACATATCTATGACCTGAACCATCAGATCGCGTCGGTTCAAAGCGAGACGAATCAGATCAACAAAGATATCGCGCAGGCACAGCGGGATCAACAGGAACTGCGCCAGGATATCGTACCGAAAGCCCTCGCTTTGGGTCTTGTCCAAGCGACAGAGAACGAGCCGATCTTCGTTGATCGCCAAAGCGGCGAAGAATCACAAGCGCCGGCAGCGGACACGGATAATTAGACGTTCATTACAGAGGCCTTGGCGTCGAACGACGCTTGGCCTCGCAAGCAAGCGTTGATCGAAACAGGCAGGAGGTTCTATCGCCATGCTGACAAAAAGAGTAAGACTGCGTACGCTTTTAATCGGAGGGGGGATTACCCTCTTTTTTCTCGTTCTGGTCGGAAGAGTTTTCTTCCTTCAGGTTATTCAAGGCGATTTCTGGCACGACAAAGCCGTAAAACAGTGGTCGGCCTCGAAGATTTTGCGTTCCGAGCGCGGGGCCATCACGGACCGTAACGGCAAAGAACTAGCCGTAGACTCGCCGGCTTATTCGGTTGTTGTGGAACCGAACATTATCAACCAGCGCGGCACTGCGGACGATGTGGTGAAAATTCTGCACGATAAGCTGGGCGTGTCCGAGGATAAATTGCGGGACATGGTCTCGCGGACTTACGACAAAGATAGCGAATCGGGCGCGTACAAAAAAGGCGATCCCAGCGTATGGGTCGAAGTTCGGCCGCAGGGCTGGAAGATCGACGGCGATCTCAAAGCCGAGATCGAAGCGGCGATTGCGTCCGTCCGCAAAGAAAAGGATCTGAGCGATACCGCCGATATCGGCATCGTATTCGACGATCAGATCAAGCGCTTCTATCCCCAGCATACGCTGGCTGCGAACGTGCTGGGGTTCGTGGACAACGACGGGAATGCCAAATACGGCATAGAGTCTCAATTCGATGAGTTATTAAAAGGCGTAGACGGTAAAATCGCTTATCAAAGGGATGCTAAAGGCGTCGAACTCCCGGAAGGAAACAGCGAAGTCGTCGCGCCGAAAGACGGGACTTCTATTCAATTGACGATCGATAGCACGATTCAGTTTTATGCCGAACAAGCAGCGAAAAAGGCATTCGACGAGTATAAACCGAAAAGTGCGTCGATTATCGTAGCCGATCCGAACACCATGGACATTCTGGCTATGGTGAATATGCCTACTTTTGATCCGAATAGCTACTCCCAATACGCAGACCCTGAAAATGACCCTTATCGGGCATTAGCCGTCTCCGGCATGTACGAACCGGGTTCCACCTTTAAAATCGTTACGTTATCGGCTGCCATTCAAGAAGGTAAATTCAACCCGAATGATTTCTACCAATCCGGAGCTATCAAAGTAGGCAATCGTACCGTGCATGATGTTAGTCGCAGTTGGGGAACGATTAGTTATTTGGATGGCGTTAAGCACTCCAGTAACGTTGCTTTTGTCAAAATAGGGATGGAAATGGTCGGAACCAAGACCTTGGCGGAATATATCAAAAACTTTGGGTTTGGCGAAAAAACGGGGATCGAACTTCCCGGAGAACTTAGCGGTACGATGAGCGTTACCGAAAACAGTCCTTTGATCGATCAGGCCGCCATTACGTTTGGTCATAATGTGAACGTAACGCCGATCCAGCAAATCGTCGCGATTTCCGCTGTTGCAAACGGAGGACATTTGTTAACGCCCCATATCGTCAAATCTGAAAGCAATCCGCAAACCGGAGAAGTCATCACAAAAAATGAAGTTCACAAAGTTCGTGACGTGATTACCCCGGAAACGGCAAAAGCGGTCAGCGGTTATCTGGAACAAGTCGTTTCCGACCAAGTGATCGGAACCGGACGAAATGCCTACATTCCAGGTTATCGCGTGGCAGGCAAGACAGGTACGGCGGAAAAGACAGGCACGGTTAGCGTAGACGGAAGTATCTATGATAAATCGCGTTCTGCCGTTTCTTTTATCGGATACGCTCCGGCCGACGATCCTAAAGTTGCGATTTTCGTTATGCTTGATGAACCGAATGTCGAGAAAGCGAGCGGAGGTAAGCATGCAGCTCCGATCGCCAAAGAAATCTTGTCCCAAACGCTTGAATATATGGGAGTCGCCAAAAAGTTTTCCGACACCGAAATTCAAAGCGAAACCGAAAACGCCGAAACAGGAGATACGCTGCTTAAAGTCACGGCTCCGAATCTGCTAAAAATGAATCTGGAAGACGCGAAGTCCAAGCTGCTCGACGAAGGTATCGCCTACGAGCAAATCGGCGCAGGCACAACCGTGCTCGAACAATATCCTTCCGCCAACAGTTCAATGTATGCCGGACAAAAAATTTATATGCTGACTGAAAACAAAGACGAGATGAATATCCCTGACCTGACCGGCTTGTCGCTTCGCGACGCTGTCGATATTCTCGCCTTGTTGAACGTATCGATCAGCACCAAAGGTTCGGGCTTCGTTTCCGAACAAAGACTAACCCAGGATGCCGAAGGCAATCGGGTAGTGGTGTTAACGCTCAAATCGGCCAAAACGACGGTAACGGGTACGGAAGATGCCGAATTCGAAGATCTTTCCACCGGCGGGGAAGCCGTGGCCGAAGAGTCTGTCGAAGAAAGCGCAGAGACCGAAACCAATGATCCGGTAATCGACGGCGGAACCGTTGTTCCGGCCGATCCCGCTCCGGAAAGCGATGCAGCTCCGCTCAACTGAGGGGAAGCACTGCCCGGGCCTGCCATCAGCGGGCTCGGGCGTTTTGCGGCTCGGGCATAGGGGATTATACGGATGACTTTGAATGAATAATGGGATAAGGGGAGAATGAGTGATGCGATTGGACCAACTGGCACAACAATTGATTACGGCTCGATTGATTGGCGATGGACAAACAGAATGTACAGGGATCGAGATCGATTCTCGTAAAGTGGGTACGGGTGATTTGTTCATCTGTCTGCCTGGGTTCACGGTAGACGGTCATGACTATGCGAAGCAAGCTGAAGAACAAGGTGCGGTTGCGCTGGTTGTGGAGCGTGAGTTGGATACCCAGCTGCCGCAGTTGCTTGTACGTGATAGCCGTATGGCCATGGCGGTATTGGCGAACACGTTCTTTGATGAACCAAGCCGCAAGATGCGTATGATCGGCGTAACCGGAACAAACGGCAAAACGACCACGACCTATCTGATCGAACGCATCATGCAGGATCATGGCGTGAATACAGGGCTGATCGGCACGATCCAAATGCGTTACGACGGCGAAACGTTCCCGATGTCCGGTACAACGCCGGAATCGCTTGGACTGCAACGTTCGCTGGCGGATATGGTTGACCGCGGCGTAGAATGCTGTGTCATGGAAGTTTCTTCTCATGCGCTTGAGCAAGGACGCGTTAAGGGGACGGATTACCGCACGGCCATCTTCACCAATTTGTCTCAGGACCATCTGGACTATCATCATTCGATGGAAGAATATCGTGCAGCCAAAGGCTTGTTCTTCTCTCGTCTGGGCAATGCGCTTCCGGCGGATTCGTCCGAGCGTAAATATGCGGTATTGAATGCGGACGACGATGCTTCGGCAGAGTACATGAAAGTAACTTCTGCCGAAGTGATCACTTACGGCGTTGAGCGGGAGTGCGACGTTCGCGCGTCGGATATTCGGATCACATCCACAGGAACGTTTTTCCATGTCGATACGTTCAAAGGTTCGGCCGATATTCAATTGCGAATGGTCGGTAAATTCAATGTTTACAACGCACTGGCCGCGATTACGGCTGCATTGATCGAAGGCGTGGAGCTGGATCGGATCAAGCAAAGCCTGGAGTCGGTTGCGGGCGTGGACGGTCGGGTGGAAGCGGTCGATGCAGGCCAGTCTTTTGCCATTATCGTCGACTACGCGCATACGCCGGACGGTCTGGAGAATGTGCTGAAAACGGTAGTTGAATTCGCGGAAAAGCGCGTGTTGTGTGTGTTTGGCTGCGGTGGCGACCGAGATCGTACCAAACGGCCGATTATGGGACGCATTGCGGTGAAGTATAGCGATATCGCTTACGTAACTTCGGATAATCCACGTACGGAAGATCCGGATGCTATTCTAAAAGATATCGAAGCCGGTTTGATTGAAGACGGTGTAGAAAAGGCGCGTTATACGTTGGTGGTTGACCGTGCGGAAGCGATTCGCCTGGCGGTTGCCGAGGCGCGGCCCGGAGACGTTGTGCTTATCGCAGGTAAAGGACATGAGACGTATCAATTGGTAGGCAAACAGGTGCTGGACTTCGACGATCGTCTTGTTGCAGCAGAAGCAGTAAGGGGAGTCGCGAAGTGATCGAATGGACACTCGGCCGGGTTGCCGATAAGTGTGGAGGCCGTTTGATCGGCACGGCCTCCCCGGAAAAAAAGATAGCCGGAGTCGCGATCGATTCGCGCAAGATTACGACTGACGTTCTTTTCGTACCGCTTGGCGGAGCGAATGTGGATGGACATAGTTTCGTCGAAGGTTCTTTGCAGGCAGGAGCAGGCGCTTCGCTATGGCAGCGTGGACGGGATGGAGCTCCTGAAGGCGCATTGATCGAAGTTGAGGATGTGCTTGAAGCTCTTCAGCGACTGTCTTCCGCGTATCTGCTTGAGAGCTGTGCCAAAGTCATCGGGATTACAGGCAGCAATGGTAAAACAACAACCAAAGATATGGTATTTGCTCTGCTCAGCGACTCTTTCCGTGTACATAAAACGCAGGGAAACTTCAATAACCATCTGGGGTTGCCGCTGACTTTGTTGTCCATGCCGGAAGATACCGAGATCGTCGTGCTGGAGATGGGCATGAGCGACCTAGGCGAAATTGCTTTGTTGGCTAAAATTGCGCCGCCTGACGTTGCGATCGTGACCAATATCGGCGAATCTCATTTGCTCAACCTGGGCAGTCGCGAAAATATCGCCCGCGCCAAGCTGGAAATCGCATTGGGAATCAAGCCGGGCGGTCTGCTCGTCTATAACGGCGATGAACCGCTAATCCCGTTTGTACTCAAGGAAATCGAACATTCGCTGCCTGAAGGGCTTCGTACCTTTACGTTCGGTCTGGAAGGCACCAATGATGATTATCCGACAGGGATGATGCGCAGAGGCGGGGGAATGACGTTTTCTTCTCATCGCGAAGGAGATCTTTGCTTCTCGCTTCCCGTACTGGGTAGTCATAACGTAACCAACGCACTTGCAGCGATGGCGGCAGCCCGTACATTGGGTGTCGGGTCTGCCCAAATGAAAAACGGACTTGCGAAGATGCAATTGACGGGCATGCGAATCGAGCGCTTAGTGGGAGTATCGGGGCTGACCCTTTTAAACGATGCCTACAATTCGAGTCCCACGTCTGCGCGCGCTGCTATCGACGTACTGGCTGGCCTGGACGGATACGCGGCTAACGTACTGGTACTTGGCGATATGCTGGAACTGGGTGCAGACGAGCGTGAGTATCACCGGGAAATCGGACGTTACGCGGCTCAGGCAGGAATCAGTGCGATCTATGCGTATGGGCCTTTGTCTGCCGACTCGGCAGAAGGCGCTCTGGAAACGATGGGAGCAGGAACCGTACACGCATTCCTCGACAAGGCAGAAATGATCGCCCATTTGCGCCGAAATTTGAAGCCGGACGATGCTGTGCTTGTCAAAGCTTCGCGCGGGATGAAGCTTGAAGAAGTGGTATATGCTTTGCGCGACGAGCCTCTGGTACCGTGACCGCTTAAAAGGTTAGGGTACGCCCATCGAAAACCTTGGATTGGATGCGGTCAAAGTATTGGCTACAAAAGGAGTTTAAAGGACTTATGGATTTACAGCTTTTATTTGTGACGGCTGCCGTTTCGTTTATTCTTGCCGTATTGGCAGGCCCGCTGTGCATCCCGCTGCTGCAAAAGCTCAAGCTTGGGCAGCAGGTTCGCGGCGAAGGGCCGCAAGGGCATTTGAAGAAGGCTGGAACGCCTACAATGGGCGGTGTGGTCATTCTGCTGGCTTTTACGCTGGCTTTTGTCAAATTCTCGGTCGTCAACACTGAATTTTATGTGCTGCTGGTCGTAACGCTGGGCTTCGGACTGGTTGGTTTTTTGGATGATCTGATCAAAATTTTGAAAAGACGTTCATTGGGTCTGACTTCCTTGCAAAAATTGTTGGGACAGCTTTTATTTTCGGCGATTGCCTGCTGGTTGCTGATCGACTCCGGTCACAGTACGGCATTGTCGATTCCGGGCACGTCGTTCTCTTTTGACTGGGGAGCATGGTTTTACTATCCGTTCATCGTGTTGATGCTGCTGGCTATATCCAACGCGGTTAATTTCACAGATGGGGTAGACGGTTTGCTATCCGCGGTGAGTATCCCGGCATTTGGCGCTTACGCGCTTATCGCTGTGCAGGCCACTCAGTTTCCGTCCGCTTTGGCGGCTTCCGCGATGGCGGGGGCGGCATTGGGATTTTTGGCATACAACGCGCATCCGGCCAAAGTATTCATGGGGGATACAGGATCGCTTGGGATCGGCGGAGCGATCGGGATGATTGCAATTTTGACCAAGCACGAGTTTTTGTTCCTGGTTATCGGCGGCGTTTTCGTAATCGAAATGCTGTCCGTCGTGCTTCAGGTCATTTCTTTCAAAACGCGTGGCAAACGAATTTTCAAAATGAGTCCGATTCATCATCATTACGAATTGTCCGGCTGGTCGGAATGGCGAATCGTTGGAATTTTCTTCGCCGTATCGCTGATTTTGGCGGCAGTCGGACTTTATCTAGATAAGGGGCTGTAGAGAGATGGAACATCCAAAGGAGTATGCAAATCGGGAAGTTGTCGTGTTGGGTCTGGCTCGCAGCGGCGTATCGGCAGCCAAAACCATGCACGCTTTTGGCGCAAAAGTGACGGTTAATGACCGTAAGCCTCGCGAAGAAAGTCCGGAAGCCGCTGTGCTTGAAGCGCTGGGGATTTCCGTGATCTGTGGGGGGCATCCTGACGATCTGATTCGTCCGGACGTTGCTTTGGTTATTAAAAATCCGGGTATTCCGTATTCGGCTCCGCCTATTGTCAAAGCTTTGGAGTTGGAAATTGAAGTCGTTACCGAAGTTGAAGTCGCGTATCACCTGTCATCGGCCCCGATGATCGGAATCACGGGTTCCAACGGAAAAACGACCACAACAACCTGGATTGGCAATATGCTGGAGAGTGCCGGATTAAAGCCTATTGTCGCAGGCAATATTGGCACCCCGTTATGCGATGCCGCGCTGGAAGCGAAAGCCGACAATTGGCTTGTCGTCGAATTGAGCAGCTTCCAGCTTAAAGGCACACAGGCTTTTGCTCCGCGGATTGCTTGCCTGTTGAATGTGGCGGAGACGCATTTGGACTATCACGGTTCCATGGAAGATTACACGTCGTCCAAAGCGCGGATTTTTGTCAATCAGACACCGGAAGATACGAGTATCATTAATTGGGATGATCCGTTCTGTCGAGAGCTGGTGCCTTATTTGAAAGGTCGAATCCTTCCGTTCTCCGTCAATGAAGAACTGAAGCTGGAGGGCGTCTATGCTTCGCCTTCTTACCGGTTAGACGGAGAAGCAGACGATATAGAGCGTCTTATTGTCTACCGAGATGCAGTCGGAGAGGTGCACGAGATTATTCGGGCCTCCGAACTCGGCATTCCGGGTGCTTATAACGCGGCGAATGCGATGGCGGCTTGCGCAGCGGCAATTGCCGCCGGAGTAAGTCCTGCTGCGTTAAAAGGGCCTTTAAGCAGCTTTGGAGGCGTGGAGCACCGTCTGGAAGCACTGGGCGAGCGCGAAGGTATTGTTTACTACAATAATTCGAAAGCAACCAATTCCAAAGCAACGCTCACGGCATTGTCGGCGTTCGATCAACCTGTGGTACTGATTGCCGGAGGTCTTGACCGTGGCTCCGATTATGAAGAGCTTACGCCTGCCATGCACACCAAGATCAAAGCGATTGTTACGCTAGGAGAGACGCGCGAGAAAATTGCAGGCGTCGCCAGACGAGCGGGAGTCGAACGGATCTCGGTTGTAGAACCTATGGAAGATCCGGCAGAGACGCTGCGCCAAGCTGTACGCGAGGCCAAGCAGTTGGCGGAAACCGGAGATACCGTGCTGTTGTCTCCGGCTTGTGCGAGCTGGGATATGTTCGCATCATTCGAGGAGCGAGGCCGTCTGTTCAAAGAAGCCGTTCGCTCGATATCCGAATAGACGGGAGGACATCGTATGCGCGTTGTATTGACGGGAGGCGGAACGGGAGGGCATATTTATCCGGCTCTTGCCATTGCTGAACAGTTGAAAACAGATCGGCCCGACACCGAGTTTTTATATGTCGGAGGCAAGCGGGGGTTGGAAAATTCAATCGTGCCAGAAACAAACATTCCGTTCGAAACACTGGATATCACGGGCTTTCGGCGAAGTTTGTCTGCGGATAACCTCAAGACTGTACTTCGTTTTTTGAAAGGCGTACAGACTTCGTCCGAGTTGCTGGAGAAGTTCAAACCCGACGTTGTGGTAGGAACCGGCGGCTACGTATGTGGCCCTGTGGTCTACGCTGCCCACAAACTGCGGATTCCAACCTTGATTCACGAGCAAAATGCGATTCCCGGCCTGACCAATCGTTTTTTGAGCCGATACGTGAGTACGGTCGCCGTGAGTTTTGACGGTACGCAGGATCAGTTCCCCAAAGCCAAAAGAGTCATGTACAGCGGAAACCCAAGAGCCACGACAGTTCATCGGGCGGATGCGGCCGAAGGATTCCGTTTATTGGGATTGCCCGAAGGAACGCCTATCGTGCTTATTGTTGGAGGAAGCATCGGAGCAAAAGCCATTAACGAGGCCATGCTGCAAATGATTATGAATATTGTGCGCATGCCGGACGTGCATTTTGTGTATGTGACGGGGAAACGTTACTACGACGAAACAAAGCGCAGTCTGGAAGAAGCACCGTGGGTGATGCCTGCCAATCTGCATGTTCTTCCTTATGTGGAGCGCATGCCGGAAGTTTTGGCATCTTCCATGCTTGTCGTCAGTCGTGCGGGAGCTTCTTTCCTGGCTGAGGTGACTTCGCTGGGGATTCCCGCGCTACTGATTCCGTCGCCGAATGTCACAAATAATCATCAGGAAGTCAATGCGAGAGCATTGGAAGATGACGGGGCGGCGATTGTGATTGCCGAACGAGATCTCAGCGGGGACAGTCTGTTGACGGCAGTGGAAGCGGTCGTCCGCGATGAATATTTACGCCTCAGAATGGCTGAATGTTCAGCAAGGCTCGGCAAGCCGGATTCGGCGGCTGTAATCGCCGCCGAGCTTCGAAAGTTGGCTGTACGTGCCCAGGCTATTCGCCGAGGCGCTTTGTGAGCAACCTTCGTCTTTGCCATCGAGCGCGGCACGTGTATAATGAACGTAACACAAAATTCAGTCGCCTAAATATGCAAGCACGACCGGGAATCGGATCGGGCTTGCATGGAAGAGACGTGAATTCCGCGTACTACGCAATTAACTGCTTGGCTTCGTCCTGTTGTGTTTCCGGGATGGACGTCTGGCGGCCGGATGGAGAATGGCCATGCTGAAAGTCGTTAAACCGATCGGAAATCAAGAGCAAGAGTCGCGCAAGCCTAGACGCAAGGGACGCTGGAAACTTTGGCTGGTCCTGATCGTTCTGCTGGGCGCTGCGTTGAGCGTTATTTTTTTCCGCTCTTCGCTAAGCCAGATTCAGCAGATTGAAGTCGAAGGCAATGTGTACGTCGACCGCTCGGCGGTGATCGAAGCGGCGGGACTGCGTATCGGAGGTCAATTCTTCGCGTCGAGCGCAACGAGTGTGCAGCAGCGAATCGTGTCGAATTTGAATGCGATCGAGTCTGCGACAGTAGAGAAGCGGTTTCCCGGGAAGATACTGCTTCGCGTAGACGAGTATAGTCCGGTCGCTTACGAACTGCTTGAAGACGGTAGTGTGCAGGCTTTGTTGGGGAGTGGCGCCGAGATCACTATACGGGATCAGGGGTTGCCGGCAGAGAAGCCGATGCTGACTGAATGGGAGGGGAAAGAAGAGGAAAAGGCAAAGCTTTGCCGTGTTCTGGCTTCGGTACCGGACAGCTTGTTGGCTGATCTGTCGGAGATTATGCCGGCTCCGAAAGAGTCGTATCCCGACGGAATCCGAATCTATACAAGATCCCGTTTTGAAGTATACACAACCGTATCCCTGCTGAAGGATCGATTGGAAATTTTGGACGGCATTACCGAGACGCAGAGCCCGGGATTGATCACAATGCTCCAATCCAATGTTTACGTGCCTTTCGTAAATACCGATCTCGAAACGGAAGAGGGCGAATAAGAGCCTTAGGGCCTGCTACTCCCGGATCATAAAAAATGCTATAATGTTTGCTGTATTCTCATAAAAAGATACGCAAACTGAATAAAAAAATTCGAAATGAAAGAGGGAAAGTTTAAGCCGTGTTGAATTATTCTTAAGAAGATACGAATAAAGCCCGGCTTTAAACGAACCAGATGATCAATTTTGCAAACGGGAGGTGCCAAGGGCTTGAGCAACAATGACATCATTGTTAGTTTGGACATCGGTACATCCAAAGTTCGTGCTATTATTGGGGAAATCAGCAATGGAACCTTTAATATTATTGGAGTTGGATCGGCCGATTCGGAAGGAATCCGAAAAGGCGCCATCGTTGACGTCGATCAAACCGTCCAATCGATTCGCGACGCAGTGGAACATGCCGAGCGAATGGTCGGTATTCAAATAACGGAAGTTTATGTCGGCATATCGGGCAGCCATATCGGATTGCAGGCAAGTCGCGGCGTCGTCACCGTATCGAACGAGGATCGCGAGATCGGAGAGGACGACATCGAGCGTGTAACCAAGGCTGCCGAGGTTGTGGCTCTTCCGCCGGAACGTGAAATCATCGACGTCGTTGCCAAGCAGTTCGTGGTTGACGGCTTGGAGGGAATTCAGGATCCGCGGGGCATGATCGGATCCCGCCTGGAGGTGGAAGCTACGATCGTCACTGGCGCCAAGACGGCTATACATAACCTCTTGCGTTGCGTGGAGAAAGCCGACCTGAAGGTGAAAGAACTGGTGCTGATTTCCCTCGGGGCCGGCCAGCTGGCACTTACCAAGGATGAAAAGACGATGCGTACAGCTATGCTCGATATTGGCGCGGGACAGGCTACCATTTCGATTTTTGAAAATGGTCATCTGACTGCCGTATCGACGCTTCCTATCGGGGGCGAATACGTAACGAATGATATTGCCTACGGTTTGCGCACAGTAACCGATCAAGCGGAGAAGGTTAAGCTGAAGTATGGTTGCGCCATGATGGCGGACGCTGCGGCGGACGTGGTATTCAAGGTCAACCGGATCGGCAGCTCGGTCGAGAAGGAATATACCCAAGAAGACTTGGCCGCAATTATTGAGCCGCGGGTTCAGGAGATTTTCCAACTCATCCATCAGGAGATCCATCGTATGGGTTATCGGGACATCTCCGGAGGTTATGTGTTGAGCGGCGGAACGGTCGCGATGCCGGGTGTTTTACAAGTCGCGCAGAGCGAACTGGCGGCATCCGTCAGGCTCGCAGTGCCGGATTACATCGGCGTTCGCGACCCGGCTTTTGCCAGCGGAATCGGAATCCTGTACAGCGTGATTCGCAAGAATCGCAGTCGGGGAGCCGCGATTCCGGGTAAAAAGCCTGTGAACCGCCCTCAATCGAGCCCAAAACCGGAGACGGGCCAGAAAACCGGTTTCCTAGAAAAGCTCAAAAATATGTTTAGCGAATTTATATGAAGAACACAAAAACGAGCCCATCCAAGGAAAACGAGGGGGAGATGGAGGAATATGTTGGAATTCGATTTCGAAATGGAGAGCCTGGCACGCATTAAAGTGATCGGCGTTGGCGGTGGCGGCAGCAATGCCGTCAATCGCATGATCGAAAACGGCGTGCAAGGCGTGGAGTTTATTACGGTCAATACGGATGCGCAAGCCCTTCATTTGGCCAAGTCGGAGCACAAATTGCAGATCGGCGATAAGCTGACTCGGGGTCTTGGCGCGGGGGCCAATCCGGATGTCGGTAAAAAAGCAGCGGAAGAATCCCGCGAACTGATTAGCAACACACTCAAAGGTGCGGATATGGTATTCGTTACTGCGGGTATGGGCGGCGGTACGGGAACGGGCGCAGCTCCGGTTATTGCCGAAATCGCACGTGAGTGCGGCGCGCTGACGGTGGGGGTCGTCACACGTCCGTTCACGTTCGAAGGCCGCAAACGCGCAGGTCAAGCCGAGCTTGGCATTGAAGCATTGAAAGAAAAGGTAGATACGCTGATCGTTATTCCAAACGACCGCTTGCTTGAGATTGTCGACAAGAAAACGCCGATGCTCGAAGCTTTCCGCGAAGCGGATAACGTATTGCGTCAAGCGGTTCAAGGTATTTCCGATTTGATCGCGGTTCCGGGTCTGATCAACCTTGACTTTGCAGACGTAAAAACGATCATGACCGAACGCGGTTCCGCGTTGATGGGCATCGGGGAAGCAGCCGGTGAAAACCGTGCGGCAGATGCGGCGCGCAAAGCGATTATGAGCCCGCTGCTCGAAACGTCGATCGAAGGCGCAAGAGGCGTGATCATGAATATCACCGGCGGATCGAATCTGTCGCTGTACGAAGTTAACGAAGCGGCCGAAATCGTAATCGAAGCTTCCGACCCGGAAGTCAACATGATCTTCGGTGCGATTATCGACGAGAATATGAAGGAAGAGATCAAGGTAACGGTTATCGCGACCGGTTTTGAACACAAGCCTGCACAATTGAAACCGATCGTTCGCAAACCTTCGACGCAACAACAGCCTGAAGCTCAAACTGACCGTTCGCAGCAACAGCCGCAACGTCCAGCCTTCGATCCTCAACAGCAAGGCGGAGATCAGTTGGACATTCCCACGTTCCTGCGCAATCGTTCACGTCAAAATAACGACTAAACAGTCCGATTTAAGGAAGATTCGCTTTCGTCATTCGGAAGCGAATCTTTTTTTCAATCGTTCAAAGGGAAGTGCTGTGGCTACCCGCATCCGGTAAGGAGGAAGCGAGAAAAATGATAAGCGTTCAAGAACCGTTTGTCCGTCGAGTAGCGGATAATGGGGCCGAAGTATTCGATATTGCGGCGTGGACAGAGTTTGATTCGCTAAGTGCAGGTTTTACGGGACGCTCGGGAGGGGTAAGCAAAGGGTATCACGCTGAATTGAACTGTGCGCTGCATGTAGGCGACAATCCGGCGGATGTAGCAGAGAATCGATCCAGAGTGGCGGAGGCGGCAGGTTTTCGCTTTGAAGACTGGACGAGCGGCGAACAGGTGCATTTGGCAGAGATTGCGATTGTGACCGAAGCGGACCGCGGCCGGGGAAGGTTGGATCGCGAGAGTGCTTTTGCTGATACGGACGGCCTGCTCACGAATGTGCCTGGCGTTCTGCTTACTTCGTTTTATGCCGATTGCGTACCCTTGTACTTTTTCGACTCGGTCAAGCAGGTTGTCGGTCTTGCGCACGCTGGATGGAAAGGAACGGTCGCGGAGATCGGACGTCGCATGGTAGAAAAAATGAATGAACAATACGGCAGTCGATCCGAAGATATTAAGGCGGCGATCGGACCTTGTATCGGCGAAAGCCGTTATGAAGTCGATGCAACCGTGTTGGATCGCGTGCGTGAAGTGCTTAGTCGGGACTTACCTGCCTATTCGCGCCAATTATCCGACTTTTCCGTAGATTCCGGGGGCGGGAAAGCGCTGCTAAACTTGAAAGAATTGAACCGACACATTATGATAAGATCAGGAATACGTCCCGACAGCATTGCATGCACCCGTTGGTGTACAAGCAGCCGGACCGATTTGTTCTTTTCGCACAGACAGGAAAATGGGCGGACCGGAAGAATGGCAAGCTGGATCGGACTGAAAGAAGGAGGCACGTTCCGGTGACATTGGAGCAGCGGATCGCGCACGTGAACAAGGTCGTATCGGAAGCTTGTGAACGCGCGGGCAGATCGCCCGAAGAAGTGAACATTGTAGCAGTAACGAAATACGTTTCTGTCGACAAAACAAAACAAGTGCTGGATAGCGGCATCGTCCATCTTGGAGAAAATCGCTGGCAAAGTGCCAAACCCAAGTGGGAAGCACTGGGAAGCCGCGGCGTCTGGCATTTTATCGGTCAGCTTCAAAGCAATAAGGTCAAGGATGTTATCGGAAAGTTTGCGTATATCCATTCATTAGACCGTTTATCTCTGGCCAAAGAACTGGAGCGTCAAGCGTCAGCGGCCGATATAACCTTAAAGGCATTCGTTCAGGTCAATGTGTCGGGCGAAGATACGAAGGCAGGCATATCGCCGGAGAAAGCCTTTGATTTTATTCGGCAGCTGGGTGAATTCCCTCATATCGAAGTGATCGGGCTTATGACGATGGCTCCGCTTGATTCGGATGCCGAGTCGGCTCGTCCAGTCTTTTGTGGATTGAGAAAGCTTCGGGACGAATTGAATGCGAAAAACGTCCAAACAAAGCCGATCGAGCATTTGTCCATGGGCATGTCGGGAGATTTTGAAGTGGCGATTGAGGAAGGTGCGACCTGGGTTCGCCTGGGCTCTATTCTGGTAGGAAAAGAGGAGGACTGAAGATGGGTGTCATGAACCGTTTTATGAATTTTCTCGGCCTGCAGGAAGAAGAGGAGATCGTGGAGCGCGAAAAAGTCGTGGAATCCGAGGATCAACCGTATGAAGCGGCTGCTAACCAGGAATCCCGAAAAAACGGCAAAGCCAATAATGTGGTGAGCATTCATTCGCAAAAAAATGTCAAAGTGATTCTGGTTGAGCCCCGTACGTATGATGATGCCCAACAAATTGCGGATCATCTTCGCGCGCATCGTTCCGTTGTTGTGAATTTGCAGCAGGTGCGCCGCGACCATGCCAAACGAATTATTGACTTTTTGGGTGGCACGGTCTACGCGATCAACGGGAATATTTCCAAAGTCGGAGGAGATATCTTCCTGTGCACGCCGGATACGGTCGAGGTCGAAGGAACGATCGCAGACCTGATTCGCGAGGATCACGAATTTAATCAAATGAGGTGAAGACGATTTAATGGAATTCCTTGCTCTGCTTCATAACGTTATTGTTCCATGGGCGTTTCAAATTTACTCCTGGATTCTGATCATTTATATTCTTATGTCGTGGGTACCCAATGTGCGGGAAAGTCAGGTAGGCGTGATTTTAGGCAAGATTGCGGAGCCTTACCTTTCGATCTTCAGACGCTTTATTCCGCCGATTGGCGGTATGCTCGACATTTCGCCGATTGTGGCGTTTTTCGTTCTCCAATTCGTGCAACGCGGCGTTCTCTACTTGATCGAACTGCTGGCGAGTGCCATTAGCTAAAGAGGAATTTTCATGTCTAAAAACATACACGAACACGTCCATCCCGACGAACGCGAATTCGTGGACCGTGCTTCCGAATGGCTGGAAGGAGCGGCTCGCTACCATGAGCTGAAGCTGACTGATTTTCTCGATCCGCGTCAGCTTCAGATTCTGTCGATGCTGGCCAATTCGGAGCCGGACGTCGCGATTCGGCTGGAAGGCGGAACCCCCCAAGCGGAGCGGTGCCGGGCCGTCATTGCGCCGGATTACCGGGATTTGGGCGACGAAGATATGAAATTGGCCGTGCTGTCGATCACTCCGGCGGACAGCAAATTCACGGAGCTTGCGCACGGCGACTATATGGGATCGGTGCTTGGACTGGGCATGAAACGTGCCAAGATCGGTGATATCCATCCGCGCGAAGACGGTTGCCACATCGTGGTAGCTGCCGAGATCGCGGATTTTCTTAATCTGGAGCTGAGACAGGTGCACCGGGTCAGCGTATTTACCGAAGTGCTGCCGATTAACGAACTGTCCGCTTCGGAGTCGGAGCTTGCCGAAACGGAACTGACCGTCGCGTCGCCGCGGCTTGACGGAATCGTTAGCGACGTTTACCGCATGAGTCGGGCGAAGATTCTCGCTCCGATCAAGGCAGGGCGCTGCCGGGTGAACTGGAAAGTGGAGGAGGACCCTTCCAAAACGCTGCGTGCAGGCGATACGGTATCACTGCAAGGCTTTGGTCGCTTCCGGGTTTTGGAGATCGGCGATCTGACAAAAAAAGGGCGTTACCGTGTCCGAATTGGTAAATTTGTATAACGGTTTGTGCGGAACGATGCAGGAATTCACATTTTGGTGTCGAAATTCCGATAGAACCAAAAGGGCTGCCTGCGCGTGAAGCGCAGCGGCTTTATGCACGGACGTGACACAGCCTGAGCTTTCGCCGAGGGGTTGGCAGCGTGCTTAATACATTGGAGGTGCACATCATGGCATTAACACCGCTGGATATACATAACAAAGAATTCAGCCGGCGTCTTCGGGGATACGACGAGGATGAAGTCAACGAGTTTTTGGATCAGGTGATTAAGGATTACGAGAGCGTGATTCGGGAGAACAAGGATCTGCTGCACCGGATGACTTCCATGGAAGAACGTCTGAATCACTTCATGAACCTGGAAGAGACGCTGAGCAAGACGATTATCGTTGCGCAGGAAGCAGCGGACGAAGTCCGTGGCAACGCGAAAAAGGAAGCCCAGTTGACCGTGAAAGAAGCGGAAAAAAACGCCGATCGCATCATCAACGAGTCGCTCGTTAAATCGCGCAAAGTTGCCGTAGAGATGGAAGAACTGAAAAAGCAGGCTTCGATCTACCGTACGCGTTTCCGGACACTCATCGAAGCACAGCTTGAACTGCTGGCCCAGGATGGTTGGGATGCCCTGGACCGTCAGAGTCGCGAGCTTGATCGCGAAATGGAACAAGCCCAGTCCGAACGTCGCTCAAGTGAGCTGTACTAAGCAGCGGCGAAGAATCGGCTTCCGTGTCAACTATTGACAACCGGCGCGCTTAGCGCTATAAATAAAAGACGCCATATCGGTGTTTTATTCGTAAACAATCATGAATTAAATTCAACGATGGGAACAGTAAGTCATGTCATTCGTTCTTCAGAGAGCCGGGCCTTTACGAGCTGCAAGCCGGCGTACGAAGCATAGACCGAAGATCATCCCGGAGAAGTACGTTCGAATCCTTTTTGCATCGTGATCACGAGAGTAGCAAAAAGAGAGTAGGCCGTACCGGAAGCCGACCGTTACAGCGGACCCGTATTGATCGATACGGAGACTAAGGTGTCGCTACTTTGCGCGGTGCCCGAAAAGCGGAGTGCTCAGACGTTTTTCGGACAGGACGTGCAATTGGCGAAACAAGGGTGGTAACGCGAGCTAACCTCGTCCCTTTTCAGGGGCGGGGTTTTATTTTTTATTAAAAAGGAGCCGACCAAGATGCAAAGAGTCGATGTAAAAGAAAAAGCGCGCGCACGCGACCTGCGTGTGCTCAACCGTTGGAACGAGGAGAATACGTTCAAGCAATCGATCGAAAACCGCGAAGGCAAGCCCAACTTTGTTTTTTACGAAGGCCCGCCAACCGCAAACGGAGTTCCGCATATCGGACACGTGCTGGGACGCGTCATCAAGGACTTCGTAGGCCGTTATCAGACGATGAAAGGCTTCCATGTCGTGCGTAAAGCAGGCTGGGATACACACGGACTTCCGGTTGAACTGGGCGTGGAAAAGCAGCTCGGCATCTCTGGCAAGCACGATATCGAAGAGTACGGCGTCGAGAAGTTTATCAAAAAGTGTAAAGAAAGTGTGTTCACGTACGAGAAACAGTGGCGCGATCTGACCGAAGCGATCGGCTATTGGACAGACCTCGACAACCCGTACATCACGCTGGATAACAAATACATCGAGAGTGTCTGGAACCTACTCGGCACGATCCATGAAAAAGGACTGCTATACCGCGGACACCGTGTCAGCCCGTACTGTCCTTCTTGCCAAACGACGCTGAGCTCGCACGAAGTAGCCCAAGGCTACGAAGACGTCAAAGACCTGAGCGCAACGGCCAAGTTCAAGCTGGAGAATGGCGAGTTCGTTTTGGCTTGGACGACGACGCCTTGGACGCTGCCTTCGAACATCGCTTTGGCTGTCAATCCAAGCATGACGTACGTGAAGGTGAAGCAGGAAGGCGAAGTGCTGATCCTGGCGAAAAACCTGACGGAGAGCGTGCTGAAAGGCGAATACGAGACGCTGTCCGAACTGCAAGGCTCTGAGCTGGTAGGCTTGAGCTATGACGCTCCGTTCCACTACTTCACGCCGGAAAAAGGACATGTTATCCTGGGCGCGGACTTCGTTACGGATTCCAGCGGTACGGGCGTCGTGCATATGGCTCCGGCGCACGGCGAAGACGATTACCGCGTCTGCCGCGAGAACGGGATCAGCTTTATCAACCTCGTCGATTCGCAAGGCCGCTTTGTAGCCGACGTGACGGACTTCGCGGGACGCTTCGTCAAAGACGGCGAGACAGACATCGAGATCGTGAAATATCTGTCGGAAAAAGGTCGTCTGTACAGCAAAGAGAAATACGAGCACAGCTATCCGTTCTGCTGGAGATGCCACACGCCGCTGCTGTACTACGCAACGGATAGCTGGTTCATCCAAACGACCGCGGTCAAAGACAAGCTGATCGAAAACAATAAAGGCGTCAAATGGTACCCGGATCACGTCCGCGACGGCCGCTTCGGCAAATTCTTGGACGATCTGATCGACTGGAACATCAGCCGTAACCGCTACTGGGGCACGCCGCTCAACGTATGGGTGTGCGAGGAGACAGGCAAGCAGTACGCACCGAAAAGCATTGCCGATCTGCGTGAGCGCGCCGTAGACTTCGTACCGGAAGACATCGAGCTGCACAAGCCTTACGTGGACGAGATCAAACTGAAGTCTCCATTCGCCGAAGGCGCGGTCATGACCCGTACGCCGGAAGTGATCGACGTCTGGTTCGACAGCGGTTCGATGCCGTTTGCCCAACAGCATTACCCGTTCGAAAATGAAGAAACGTTCAAAGCGCAATATCCGGCCGATATGATCGTAGAAGGCATCGACCAAACGCGCGGCTGGTTCTACAGCTTGCTCGCGGTATCGACCATGATTACCGGCGAAGCGCCGTACAAATCCGTGATGGCAACCGGCCATATTCTGGATGAAAACGGCCAGAAGATGTCCAAGTCCAAAGGCAACGTCGTCGATCCGTGGGAAGTGCTGGAAGAGTACGGCATGGACGCTTTCCGTTGGGTCATGCTGGCTGACAGCGCGCCGTGGAACACAAAGCGCTTCTCGAAAAGCGTCGTTGGCGAAGCAAAGTCGAAGGTCGTAGACACCATCGTCAATACGCATGCGTTCCTGACTCTGTATGCGGATATCGACGGCTTCGATCCGGCCGAGCATCCGTTCCAAGTACCGACAGGCCGTTTGGATCGCTGGATCTTGTCCCGTCTGCATAGCCTGGTGACGACGGCGAACGAAGCGTTGTCCGACAACGACTTCCTGACTGCGGCAAAAGGGATCGAAGAATTCGTCGACGGCCTGAGCAACTGGTATATCCGTCGTTCGCGCGACCGCTTCTGGGGCAGTGGCCTAACCGAAGACAAGCTGGATGCGTATCGCACGCTGACCGAAGTGCTGACGACGCTGGCGCGTCTGATCGCGCCGTTCATGCCGGTGCTGGCGGAAGATCTGTACAGCAATCTGGGCGGAAAAACAAGCGTGCACCTGGCCGATTACCCGGAAGCCGATGCTTCGCTGATCGACGCCGAGCTGGAGCGCGATATGAAAACGTCGCAGCAGATCGTGGAATTGGCGCGCAACGTGCGGAACGAAAACAGTCTCAAAACGCGTCAACCGCTGTCGGAGCTGATCGTGTCGATGGATCGCGAGTTCGATCTGGCGGATTACGCGGAGATCGTCAAAGACGAGATCAACGTGAAAGAAATCCGTATCGAAAGCGGAGACAGCGACTTCGTCGATTACACGCTCAAGCTGAACCTGAAGGTAGCGGGCAAAAAGTACGGCAAAAACGTCGGCTTCCTGCAAAACCATTTCAAAGGCATGACAGCCGAAGAAACACGCGCGGTCGTGGATAACGGTTCGTTTAATATCGCGTCGACCGAAGGCGAAGAGCTGCAAGTGAGCAGCGAAGAGCTATTGATCGAGAAAAAAGCCAAAGAAGGCTTCGCGTCCGCTTCGGGTTACGGCTTGACCGTAGCGCTGAACACCGATGTCACGCCTGAACTCGAACAGGAAGGCTGGGTACGCGAAATCGTGCGTGCCGTGCAGGATACACGCAAAAAACTTGACCTTAAAGTGGAGCAGTACGTGGACCTGACGCTCGACGTCGACGCTGAGCTGCAAGCCGCACTTGCCGCGTTCGATTCGGTTCTTCGCGAAAACGTATTGGTGAACAACGTATCGTTCGGCAGCCAAGACGGCATGGAGCGAGTGACGTTGAACGGCAAAGAAGTCGGAATCAAAGTTGACTAACCGACTGCCGGAAACCAAAAGATAAGACGCAGCAAACAGTGCCTGTGCAAAACCGACAGGCGCTGTTTGTTTGTAACGAGGTAGGATGATAGACGCTCTATTCGGCGCTGTGCTACAATAGACGGGTTGGAAAGGACGCATTTGCTGTCGTTTCCCGGTACTCATGTGCATGTATCTTAAATACGAGGTGACGGATTAACGTGATTTATTATGTGATCGCGCTTGTAGCTTTTCTGATCGACCAAGGAACAAAGTATCTGGTAGCTACACGTATGGAAATTCGAGATCAAATTCCGATCATCGGCGATTTTTTCATTCTGACGTCGCACCGAAATAAAGGCGCCGCATTCGGCATTTTACAGGAAAAGCAGTGGTTTTTTATCATCGTCACTCTGGTGGTCGTAGCCGGGATCATCTGGTATCTTCAACGGGTAAAAAATGCCAGAGGTTCAGCGCGTATGCTTCCGGTCGCGCTTAGTTTGGTGCTGGGCGGAGCGCTCGGCAACTTCCTGGATCGCGTTCGCATGGGCGAAGTCGTGGACTTTTTCCTGTTCAACTTCGGCAGTTACAGCTTCCCGATCTTCAACGTGGCAGATGCCTGCATCGTGGTTGGCGTGGTATTGATCATCCTGGATACGCTGCTCGATTCGCGCCGCCCGAACGAACCTAAACCTGTAACACAGCCAGAACAACGCACGGAGGACTAAACAACATGACCGAAAAACCATCCAATGTTCCTGACGCTTCGGCGGACGAGAACGGCAACGAAGAAGAAATCTTGCAATGGAGCGTCGCTGCCGAAGGCAACAAGCAGCGCCTTGATAAATACGTGACCGAGTCCATAGAAGGCAATGTCTCCCGCTCCCAGATTCAGCTTTGGATCGAGCAGGGTCATGTGACCGTAAACGGACGCATCGCCAAAGCCAATCATAAGTTGTCCGCAGGCGAACTAGTCGAGGTTCGCGTACCGCAACCCGAATCGGTGGATCTCGTACCGCAAGATATCCCTCTTGAAGTCGTCTACGAAGACGCCGACGTGATCGTCGTCAACAAAGTGCGCGGTATGGTCGTACACCCGGCTGTCGGCCATTCGTCCGGCACGCTGGTCAACGCCCTGATGTTCCACTGCAAAGACCTGTCCGGCATCAACGGCGAACTTCGTCCCGGCATCGTGCACCGCATCGACAAAGACACCAGCGGTCTGCTGATGGCGGCCAAAAACGACAAAGCGCATACGTCGTTGTCCGCGCAGCTTAAAGAACACTCCGTGAGCCGTATTTACAACGCATTGGTACGCGGCAACATCGCGCATACCCACGGCACCGTCGAAGCCAACCTGGCCCGCGACCCGCACGACCGCAAAATGTATACCGTCGTCCAATCCGGCGGCAAGCACGCCGTCACGCACTTCAACGTCATCGAACGCTTCGGCGATTACACGCTGCTCGAACTGAAGCTCGAAACCGGCCGTACCCACCAGATCCGCGCCCACATGAAATTCATCGGCCACCCTCTGGTCGGCGATCCCATGTACGGCCGTACCGGCGGCCTCAAAATGCAAGGCCAAGCCCTGCACGCCGCTTCGTTGGGCTTTACACACCCAACGACCGGAGAACGCCTTGAGTTCTCCGCTCCAATGCCTGCCGATATGGAAGAGCTATTAACCTACCTCCGCAGCCGCTGACCCAAGAGCCCGTTCCTCGGCCCTTGACGATTCGCGACGCGAGAGTCCAGACCTTAATCTTTTGGCGATTCGCGAAGCGGAGCCCATCCCAGCCTTTAGCCCTTGGCGATTCGCAACGCGGAGCCCATCCTTAGTTCGCCTCCCAATCAGGCGAACCCAAGGGCAACGCCCGCTCAAGCACCTGCCCCGTCTAAAGGGGCAGGTGCTTTTCTCCCTACCCACAATGCGCAGGCGGAGCGGAGGGGTGGAAGGAGCCGTAGGAAGCGAAGCGTTCGCCTTTGCAATCCGGTTTCCCACCTCCAGTAAAGTTCTTACTCCAATCGAGGAAAACCGGAGTACGACAGCGATCCGCAGGCCCTTCCACCCCGAAGCGTCTCCCCTCCACCTGCGCAAAAACACTAAATTTTCCGCCACATAATCCATGTTCCTCCCCGCCGATTTAAGGCATCATGGAATATAGAACATTCTGCCCAAGGAGCTGACCTTAACCATGAGTATCGAACAGTATCAAAACACATTCGTCCAGCAAGTTTTCGCCGATCGGATCGGTGGAGCCAACTACGGCAAGGACACCAATATTTATAAATTCGAAAAAATCAAACGCGCCAAAGCGGCAGCACGCCAAGCTTTCCCCGATGTCGAGCTGATCGACATGGGCGTTGGCGAACCCGATGAGATGGCGGACGCAGGCATCGTAGCGAAGCTTGCCGAAGAAGCGGCAAAGCCTGAAAACCGCGGTTATGCCGACAACGGCATTCCGGAATTCAAAGCCGCTGCGGCTCAATACCTGGCTGACGTTTTCAAAGTCGAAGGCATCGACCCAACAACAGAAATCGTGCACTCGATCGGCTCCAAGCCGGCGCTTGCGATGCTGCCGTCCGTGTTCATCAACCCAGGTGACGTGGCAATCCTGACGGTTCCGGGTTATCCCGTTCTGGGCACGCACACGAAATACGTGGGCGGCGAAGTGCACAACGTACAACTGACCCAAGAAAACGACTTCCTGCCGGATCTGGAGTCTATTCCGGCCGATATCGCGAAGCGCGCCAAGTTGCTGTACCTGAACTATCCAAACAACCCGACAGGCGCAAGCGCGACTCCGGAGTTTTTCGCCAAAGTCGTAGAGTGGGCGAAAGCCAACGAAGTGATCGTGGTCCACGATGCTCCTTATGCCGCGCTGACGTATGACGGCCTGAAGCCGCTTAGTTTCCTGAGCACGCCGGGTGCAAAAGACGTCGGTATCGAGCTGCACTCCCTGTCGAAGTCGTACAACATGACGGGTTGGAGAATCGGATTCGTGGCGGGTAACCCGCTCATCGTCAAAGCTTTTAGCGACGTCAAAGACAACAACGATTCCGGTCAGTTTATCGCGATTCAAAAAGCGGCTGCTTACGGTCTCGCTAATCCGTCGATCACGGAACAAATCGCAGACAAATATTCCCGTCGCCACGATATGCTCGTAGCGGCTTTGAACGAACTGGGCTTTACCGCAACCAAACCGAAAGGCTCGTTCTTCCTGTACGTACAGGCGCCTAAAGGCATCAAGGGCGGCGAAGCTTTCGGCAGCGGCGAAGCATTCTCGCAATTCCTGATCCGCGAAAAATTGATCTCCACCGTGCCGTGGGACGACGCGGGTTCGTTCGTGCGTTTCTCCGTTACCTTCGAAGCCAAAGGCGAAGCCGAAGAAAAACGCGTCATTCAAGAAATCAAAACCCGTCTGAGCGACGTGGAATTCGAATTTTAAAAGGATTTCCCGCGTTTGAACCTTACCGTTTGATGATTCGTAAACTGAAAAGCCGACCTCCGAATATTCGGAAGTCGGCTTTTTATTGTGCTTTTGAAAAGATTGCTGAATTTGCGCTTGCGTAGTAAAAGCTTAATCGATTTTAAAGCGTTCAACCTCGCCTTGCAGCTGTTCCGCGAGCGAGGCGAGGGAAGAGGCGGATTCGCCGATCTGTTCCATCGAAGCCAATTGCTCTTCGGCGGCCGCCGCGATCTCGTGCGTGCCCGATTGATTGGCTTCCGCCGCTTTGGCGATCTCGCGGACGGACTGCGCGACTTCTTCGGCGTGCCCGGCCACTTCGCCTACGCGAATATTCATTCCGCCCAGATCGCTCGCGACATGTTCGGAAGCGGTTTTGAGACGGCGAAGATTCCCGGCAGTCAATTCGGCGCTTTCCAACCCTCCGGTCACGGATGAACGAATCTTGACGAACGTTTCGAGAGAAGCGTGAATATCGGCAACGATATCTTGAATCAGACCTTCAATGATTTTGGCCGAGTCGGCCGACTGCTGCGCCAACTTTTTCACTTCGCTGGCGACGACAGTGAAGCCCAGTCCCGCTTCGCCGGCTCTTGCCGCTTCGATCGAAGCGTTGAGCGCGAGCAGATTGGTTTGCGAAGCGATCTCGTCGATCGTATGCAAAATTCCGGTGATCGTTTGCGATTTTTCGGCCAAACCGGAGATGACGTCACCGCCTTCGCGGACCGAGCCGTCGATTTCGCGAATCCGCTCCAGCGTCCGGTCTACCAACAGATCGCCTTCTTCGGCCATTTCCGCCGATTGCCGCGAAGAAGCGGAGAGGCGTTCCGAATCGCTGCGGATTTCTTTTAACCAGTCGAACACTTCCGCCAATCTGCGCGAGCTTGCCGCCACGTTGTCGCTTTGACGTTCGCTGACATCGGCAAAGCCTTCGATCGCTTCCGTGATTTGCCGGCTGGCTTTGCCCGTATGCTCCGCGCTGGCGCTGAGTTCTTCGGAAGAAGCGGCTACGTCGGATACCGATCCGGTAATCGAGCGCACAAGCGCGCCGAGCGAAGCGTTCATACTGCGGAACGAAGCGGCGAGCTGCCCGATTTCGTCCCCGCTGCGATCGTCCACGCTGCCTGTCAGATCGCCCGAACTGATTGCTTCCGCCGCTTGGGCCACGCGGCGCAAACGACGCGCGATCGAGCGGGTCAGCAACCAGATAAAAGCGCCTCCGACGATAAGCGAAACGGCGAGCACGATCAACATGCGATGCAGGATCGGCTGGGCGGCTGCCTGGATTTCGCTTTCGTAATAACTGCCCGCGATGATCCAGCCGCTCGATTCGTTTTTCTCGTAAACGAGCACTTTGGCTTGACCGTCAAACGTGTAATCGAATTGGCCCGACGATTGCGGTTCGTTCGACAATCGGGTAGAAATGGTATCGCTCGAACCGGCGTCGATCGTAGGATGCGAAATATAGTTGCCGCTGGACGTCACGATAAAGGCATAGCCTTCCGAGCCGATATGGATCGACTTGGTCGTATCGAGCAGCGAAGTGATCGAAATATCGAGTCCGACCACGCCGCTGCCGTCATTCAGGCTTTTGGCGATCGTGATGCCCGTCGTGCCGGTCGAAGCCGAGATATAAGGTTCGGTGACGACGGCTTTGCCGGGCGTTTTCATCGCCAACGTGTACCAGTCGCGCGTGCGCGGATCGTAACCGTCGGGCAGATTATCGTAAGTCGACGCGATATAGACGCCGTTTTCCGACCCTGCGTAAGCAAGATCGATATCGTTTTGCGTCAAATCGTACGTTTCGAGAGCCGCGTTGGTGATGCCGCTTTCCGATCCGGCCGCTGCGAAAGATTGCCGATCCAGCGTGGAAGCCAGATAATCGACGGCGGTTATCCGGGCTTGAAGATCGCGCTCCACGATCGCGTTCATCGTTTTCACGCTTGAAGTGGCGCTGGTCATCATTTCCTGCCCGAGCGCCGTTTTGGCCGATTGATAAGACAAAACGGCAGAACTAAGTAGCGATACGATCAAGATGGCAATAAAAAAGATCAGCAGTTTATTGCCCAATGATAACGAAACGCGTTTTCCTTGCAAAAATCCCATGTTTAGTTTTCCCCCTCTGGTAGACGCAAGCTAATACCATGACCGATGGACGCAACCTTTAGAGTTGATTCGGTCATGGTACTTAATACGTTGTGAGTAAACGATCAAGTGTTCAAAAAAACCGTTTGCGTTCCGCGTACACCCGGTCTATACATACCGTTTATTTCGGCAAAACCAAAAGGAAATTCCAGCAAACGTTTTCGATATTAGGCCTATTTCGTGCATGAAACAAAGTTTGCAATGAATAAAATTCTAAATGATGGAAATCTAAACGTTTCACCTGTAGGATATTTTTTTGAAAGAAAATCTATAATAAAAAATCGTTGAATGAATATGAATTTAGATGTATAATTATTAAAAATGGCAAAATAAATATACATAAAACATTGTTTTTGTGTATAAAGAATGTATAGATCGTTCGTATAGGTTTATTCACAGGCAAAAGGCAGCGCGCAAGCACATCCAAACAGGTGGTTGACAGGAGATAACCCTTCTGTCATAATTCATTGCAACAGAGGCGGAACTTGCGCCCAATGAATAGCACCTTTAATTCAGTCCCGTGAGACTGGCAAGGTAACGTGAACGACGATTCACTAAAAATACGTCCGCCGAGAGCGGAACGATTTTTAGCGCTCTTCGTCGAATCAACATGTCGATTTCGACTCCTTGTCCGCCTGGGCAAGGAGTCTTTTTGTATACAGATACAAGAAGAAACCGACGTTCACGGGGCCGAAGGGTGACAAACCTTTTGCCTGAGGAGGCGCACACATGAACGAAACACACGTCATTATGGATGAAGCCGCTATTCGCCGAGCACTGACACGGATCGCCCATGAAATTTTGGAGAAAAACAAAGGGATCGAAGGCTGCGTACTCGTTGGCATCAAAACGCGCGGCGTGCCGCTGGCGCAGCGGATTGCCAAACGCATCTTCGAGATCGAAGGAACGCCGGTCACTTGCGGAGAGATCGACATCAGCTTGTACCGCGACGATCGCCAGAAAAGCGAAGCTACGATCAACTGCCAGGAATTGTTCGGCGAATCCCAAATCTCTATCGAAGGCAAAACCGTGATCCTGTTCGATGACGTACTCTACACCGGCCGCACGATCCGCGCCGCGATGGACGCCCTGATGGATTGCGGAAGACCGCAAATGATCCAACTCGCCGTACTCGCCGACCGCGGACACCGCGAACTGCCGATCCGGGCCGACTACGTAGGAAAAAACGTGCCGACCTCGCGTACGGAAGAAATCGAAGTCTTTTTGACCGAGATCGACGACAACGAAGAAGTACGCATCAGCAGCCGCCGGGAGGTGCTGGTATGATCGCCTACCGCTCCTCGCTTCGCGAACGCGAACTGCTCGGCCTCAAAGACTTGAGCGCCTCCGAGCTTGACTCGATCCTGCTGAGAGCCGCTTACTGGGAAAGCCATACGGAAAAAAGAGCGCCGATCCTGGAAGACCGCTTTATCGCCAACATGTTTTTCGAAAACAGCACGCGTACCCGATTCTCGTTCGAAATGGCGCAAAAGCGTCTCGGCACGCAGGTATTGAACTTCGCGGCTGCCGCTTCCAGTATGGAAAAAGGAGAGTCGATCTACGACACGGTACGCACGCTGGAAAGCATGGGCATCGACGCGGGCGTGATTCGCCTGAAGCCGATCGGCGTGCTGGAAGAATTGGCGAAGCAGGTACGGGTACCGCTGATTAACGCCGGAGACGGCAACAACGAGCATCCGACGCAAGCGCTGCTGGACGTGTACACGATGCGCAAACAGTTCGGCGAGATTCGCGGCCTGACCGTTTCCATCATCGGAGACGTCAAGCACAGCCGGGTGGCGCGCTCCAATCTGTGGGCGCTGCGCACGCTGGGCGCTACAGTGAAATTCTGCGCGCCGGACAGCATGAAAGCGCCGGAGTTGGAAGCTTACGCGCCGTACGTCAGCATGGAAGAAGCGCTGAACGCCGATGTGGTCATGATGCTGAGAGCGCAGCTTGAGCGTCACGGCGAAGGCATCCTGAAGTCGAAAAGCGAGTATCGCGCCCAATACGGATTGACGACGGATCGCGCCAAAACGATGAAGTCGCACGCGATCATCATGCACCCGGCCCCGGTCAACCGCGACGTCGAGATCGACGGGGATTTGGTCGAAGCGCCGAACTCGAAAATTTTCTCGCAAATGAGCAACGGAGTGCCGATCCGCATGGCGGTCGTCGAACGGGCATTGAGATAAATAACAGAAGCGGCAGATCGAACATATAGATAGAAGCGAAAAAAGAACGGAACCGGAGGGACTTTTAACAATGACCAAGTATGCAAATGTAGAGGTATGGATTCAAAATGCAAGCGTGCCGGGCGAACAGGGCAACCGCGACATTCTGATCGGAGGAGGCAAGGTGCTGGCAATCCTGAGCGATACGGAAAAGCCGGCGGCGAGCGATGTGAACGGAGCTGCACTGAAGGTGTACGACGCACAAGGCAAGCTGGCAACACCGGGTCTGATCGACATGCACGTGCATTTGCGCGAACCGGGCTTCGAGCATAAAGAAACGATCGAGAGCGGCGCGCGTTCGGCGGCGCAAGGCGGATTCACGACGATCGCTTGCATGCCGAACACCAAGCCGGTAACGGACAACCCGGAGACGGTCAAGCTGGTGTTGGACAAAGCCAAAGAAGCCAACCTGGTTAACGTACTGCCTTACGCGGCGATCACGAAAAACGAACAAGGCCAGGAATTGACCGACTTCGAAGCATTGAAAGCGGCAGGCGCGATCGGCTTTACGGACGACGGCGTAGGCGTGCAAAACGCGCAGATGATGAAAGATGCCATGACCCGGGCAGCCGCGATCGACATGCCGGTCATCGCGCACTGCGAAGACGACTCGTTGGTCAAAGGGCTGTACGTGTCCGAAGGCAGCTTCTCCAAAAAACACGGCATCAAAGGCATTCCGAACGAGTCCGAAGCGATCCATGTCGGCCGGGACGTGCTGCTGGCCGAAGCGACAGGCGCGCACTACCACGTCTGCCACGTCAGCACGGAACAGTCCGTTCGATTGATTCGCTTGGCGAAATCGGTCGGAGTCCGCGTCACCGCCGAAATTTGTCCGCACCATCTGGTGCTGTCCGACGAAGACATCCCGGGCATGGATACGAATTGGAAAATGAACCCGCCTCTGCGCACGCCTCGCGACGTCGCGGCCTGCATCGAAGCACTGGAAGACGGCACGATCGACATCATCGTCACCGACCATGCGCCGCATAGCGCGGAAGAAAAAGCGAAAGGCATGGAGCTTGCGCCATTCGGCATCGTCGGCTTCGAAACGGCTTTCCCGCTGCTTTACACCGAATTCGTCAAAACCGGCCGCTGGAGTCTCGACTTCCTGGTCCGCCGCATGACCCAAGACCCGGCAAGAGTGTTCGGCCTGCAATCCGGCAAACTGGAAGTCGGCGCCGTCGCCGATATCGCTATCATCGACCTGGAACTCGAAAAAGCGGTCGACCCGGAAACGTTCGCGACCAAAGGCCGCAACACCCCGTTCACCGGCCGCAAACTTTCCGGTTGGCCCGTCATGACCCTCGTAGCCGGCCGCGCCGTCTACGGAGCGGACCTGGCGCAACCCGTCAATGCTTAACACGGACACAAACCGCACGGTCAGGCACTTCGGAGCCTGACCGTGCAAGCAAGTCCGGCGTTTTGCGAAAAGCGTTAACGGTCTGATCCTTTTCGCATCATCGCCTTAACCGCGACCACCCGAAGAAAAATCTTCTTCTATATAAAACTAGCGTATGCAAGCTCTACCGAACCGTCGAGAAGTTTGAGCATCAAACTTCAATGACGCTTTCCAAACCAAGCTTTTAATCTCTTAAGCCTTTAATCTCTAAATCTTTTCCGCTTTTAAAAAGGTAACTTCACCCACCAACAGGAGCGGAGGGCTGAAGAGGAGCTGAAGAAGCGAAGCGCTCGCCTTTGAAATCCGTTTTTCTCCCACAAGCTATGTCTTAATCCAATCAGAGAAAAACGGATTTCAACAGCGATCGAAAGCCCTCTTCAGCCCGTAGCGTCTCCATCCCCACCCACCAATAAGGAGGATTCACCCATGCAGGCAAAACTTCTGCTCGAAGACGGCACCCTTTTCACAGGTCGCTCGTTCGGCGCTCAAGGCGACACCACCGGCGAGGTCGTGTTTAATACAGGCATCACAGGTTACCAGGAAGTGCTGTCCGATCCGTCGTACTGCAACCAGATCGTGACGATGACCTACCCGCTGATCGGCAACTACGGCATTACCCGCGACGACTTCGAATCGGTCCGCCCGTTCGTGAACGCCTTCGTCGTGCGGCGTTACGAGCCGGTGCCGAGCAACTGGCGCGCCGAGTACACGCTGGACGAATTGCTCAAAGAGCACGGGATCGTCGGCATCAGTGATATCGACACCCGTATGCTGACCCGCATCCTGCGTAACCACGGCACGATGCGCGGCATTTTGACGGCAGGGGAGCATTCGGTCGAAGAACTGCAAGAAATGCTGCTAACTTCCGCACTGGTGAAGGATCAAGTGCAAAAAACCTCGACGCCGCATGTGTATAACAGCCCGGGCCACGGCGAACGCATCGTGCTGATCGACTACGGCGCAAAAAGCGGCATCGTGCGCGAACTGAGCGCGCGCGGCTGCGACATCGTGGTCGTGCCGCAAGACGTGACGGCCGAACAGGTCCGCCGCCTCAATCCGGACGGCATCCAATTGTCCAACGGTCCCGGGGACCCGAAAGACGTGCCGCACGCGGTAGAAACGATCCGGGAACTGCTGGGCGAATACCCGATCTTCGGCATCTGTCTCGGACACCAATTGCTGGCGCTGGCCGGCGGAGCGGATACGGAGAAGCTGAAATTCGGACACCGCGGAGGCAACCACCCGGTAAAAGAGCTGGCGACCGGCCGCTGCTACATCACGTCGCAAAACCACGGGTATACCGTCAAAGAAGATTCGCTTGCCGGTACCGATCTGGAAATCACGCATATCAATAACAACGACAAAACGATCGAAGGCGTGCGCCATACGAAATTCCCGGCGTTCTCCGTACAATATCATCCGGAAGCCGCCCCCGGGCCTTTCGACAACAGCTACCTGTTTGACCGCTTTATCGAAATGATCCGCGAACATAAAAAGAGCAGTCCGAAGCAGCCGCGTCAAGCCGCTATGATGGCCGCCATGAGAGGAGCACGCTAATTATGCCGAAAAACGATAAACTCAAAAAAATCCTGGTGATTGGCTCTGGTCCAATCGTCATTGGTCAAGCCGCCGAATTCGACTACGCCGGAACGCAAGCGTGCCAAGCCTTGAAGGAAGAAGGCGTCGAAGTCGTGCTGATCAACAGCAATCCGGCGACGATCATGACCGATACGAACATGGCGGACAAAGTCTACATCGAACCGATCACGCTCGACTTCGTAACGCAAGTCATCCGCCACGAACGCCCGGACGGCCTGCTGCCGACGCTCGGCGGACAAACGGGTCTGAACATGGCGGTCGAACTGGCGCGTGCAGGCGTGCTGGAAAGCGAGAATGTCAAGCTCCTGGGGACCCAATTGCACTCGATCGAAAAAGCCGAAGACCGCGACCTGTTCCGCGAACTGATGCGCGAGCTGGAACAGCCGGTACCGGACAGCGTGATCGTGACGACGCTTCAGGAATCGCTTGATTTCGCGGGCGAGATCGGGTATCCGATTATCGTACGCCCGGCTTATACCCTGGGCGGAACAGGCGGCGGCATCTGCGCGAACGAAGAAGAACTGCGCGAGATCGTAGCTTCCGGCTTGCGCTACAGCCCGATCGGACAATGTCTGGTCGAACGCAGCATTGCAGGCATGAAAGAAGTCGAATACGAAGTCATGCGCGATGCGAACGACAACTGTATCGTTGTGTGCAACATGGAAAACTTCGATCCGGTCGGCGTACATACCGGCGATAGTATCGTCGTAGCGCCGAGCCAGACGCTGTCCGACCGCGAATACCAAATGCTGCGCTCCGCGTCGCTGAAAATCATCCGCGCGCTGAATATCGAAGGCGGCTGCAACGTGCAGTTCGCGCTCGACCCGCACAGCTTCCAATACTATGTCATCGAAGTTAACCCGCGCGTCAGCCGTTCGTCGGCGCTTGCTTCCAAAGCGACAGGCTACCCGATCGCGAAAATGGCAGCCAAAATCGCGATGGGCTACACCCTGGACGAGATCGTCAACCCGGTTACGGGCCAGACGTACGCTTGCTTCGAACCGACGCTGGACTACATCGTATCGAAAATCCCGCGCTGGCCGTTCGACAAATTCACGCGCGCCAACCGCAAGCTGGGTACGCAGATGAAAGCGACCGGCGAAGTCATGGCAATCGGCCGCACGTTCGAAGAGTCGATTCACAAAGCGGTCCGCTCGCTGGAGATCGGTACGCACCGCCTGCTGCTCAAAGGGGCAAACGAGCTGTCGCAGGAAGATCTGGACTATCGTTTGGCGAAGCCGGACGACGAGCGCATGTTCCTGGTTGCCGAAGCATTCCGCCGCGGTTACACGCTGGAAAGCATTCAGGATCTGACGAAGATCGACTGGTGGTTCCTGGACAAGATCGAACGCATCATTGCTTTCGAGACCGTATTGGCCGAAACGGACGAGCTGACCGACGAGCTGCTGTACGAAGCGAAAAGAATGGGCTTCACCGACCGCGCGATCGCCGAGCTGCGCGCTCCGGGGCGCGAAGGGGGCAAGCTGACGAAAGAAGCCGACGTGCGCGCCTACCGCAAAGAAATCGGGTTGGTTCCGGTCTACAAAATGGTCGATACGTGCGCGGCCGAATTCGAATCGGAAACGCCGTATTACTACTCGACCTACGAGCAGGAAAACGAAGTGACGCAAACGGACAAAAAGAAAATCATCGTGCTGGGTTCCGGTCCGATCCGGATCGGGCAAGGCATCGAATTCGACTACTCGACCGTGCATGCCGTATGGGCGATCCGCAAAGCCGGATACGAAGCGGTCATCATCAACAATAACCCGGAGACGGTATCGACCGACTTCAATACGTCCGACCGCCTGTACTTCGAGCCGCTGTTCTTCGAAGACGTGATGAACGTAATCGAGCAGGAGCAGCCGATCGGCGTCATCGTGCAATTCGGCGGGCAAACGGCGATCAACCTGGCGAAGCCGCTGCAAGACGCGGGCGTCAACATTCTCGGCACGGCGCTGGACAGCATCGACGAAGCGGAAGACCGCAAGCGTTTCGAAGCGCTGCTGTCCCGTCTGAACATCGCGCAGCCAGCGGGTAAGACGGTGACTTCGGTCGATCAGGCCATCGAGACGGCACAAGGTCTTGGCTACCCGGTACTGGTTCGCCCTTCGTACGTCCTGGGCGGCCGCGCGATGGAAATCGTGTACTCCGACGAAGAGCTGCTCAGCTACATGGAAGAAGCCGTGAAGGTCAACCCGGACCATCCGGTCTTGATCGACCGCTACATGCTGGGCAAAGAAGTCGAAGTCGACGCGATCTGCGACGGCGAGACGGTACTCGTGCCGGGAATCATGGAGCATATCGAACGCGCGGGCGTTCACTCCGGCGACTCGATCGCGGTGTACCCGCCGCAGCATCTGTCGCAGACTTTGAAAGACAAAGTCGTGGACATCACCATCCGTATCGCGAAAGAACTGAAAACGATTGGCCTGGTCAATATCCAGTTCGTCATTTTCAAAGACGAAGTCTACGTGATCGAAGTCAACCCGCGTTCGTCGCGTACGGTTCCGTTCCTGAGCAAAGTAACGGATATCCCGATGGCGAATCTGGCAACGCAAGCGATCCTCGGCGTGAAGCTGGCGGATCTGGACTACAAAGAAGGACTGTGGCCGGAAAGCAAGCAGGTCGCGGTCAAAGTTCCGGTGTTCTCCTTTGCGAAGCTGCGCCGCGTCGAGCCGACGCTCGGTCCGGAAATGAAGTCGACAGGCGAAGTCATGGGCCGCGACAAACATTATGCCAAAGCCTTGTACAAAGGTCTGGTCGGCGCCGGCATGAAGATCCCGTCCACGGGCTCGATCATCGTAACCGTCGCAGACAAAGACAAAGCGGAAGCGGTCGAGCTGATGAAAGGCTTCTACACGCTGGGCTACTCGCTGATGGCGACAGGCGGAACGGCAAAAGCGCTTGAAGAAGCAGGCATTCCGGTGACTCGCGTCAACAAACTGAGCGAAGGCGAGCCGAATATTTTGGACAAAATCCGCAATGGCGAAGCGAACTTCGTTTTCAGCACCTTGACCAAAGGCAAAACACCGGCGCGTGACGGATTCCGAATCCGCCGCGAAGCGGTTGAAAACGGAGTTGTGTGCATGACCTCGCTCGATACGGTAGCCGCGTTGCTCGATATGCTGGAGACGGTAAGTTTCACTTCCCGTGCGATGCCGGTAAGCGCCCAGCCCCAATAAACAATCACATATCCGAGCGGTTTTCCCGGCAGCAGCGGGCGAGCACGGTTGAACGGAAGGCGCCACGCAGAGTTCTGCGGGCGCCTCTCCTGTGCGCTCGGATGAGCCGGGCTCTCAAATTCATATACGGAGGACATTTATGACTTCGATCACTAATGAAAAACTAGCACAGCGGCTGATGGTCGCACTCGATTACCCGGATGATGCTTCCGCACGGGAAATGATCCGCAAGCTGGAAGGCATTCCTTGTTATATGAAAGTCGGCATGCAGCTTTTTTACCAAGCAGGCCCTAAATTTGTGGAGGAACTGAAGTCTTTGGGCTATTCGGTTTTTCTCGATCTGAAAATGCACGATATCCCGAATACGGTCAAAAGCGGCGCGAACAGTATCACCAAGCTGGGCGTCGATATGTTCAACGTCCATGCGGCCGGCGGCTCGGCGATGATGTCGGCCGCGATGCAAGGCGTAGAAGAAGCGCTTGCCGCGGATTCGTCGCTAAAGCGTCCGTGGGTGATCGCGGTCACGCAGCTGACCAGCACGAATGAGTTGACGATGAACGAAGAAATCGGCATTCCCGGCAGCGTGGAAGATGCCGTGATCCGTTATGCCAAATTGACGGCGGCGGCAGGATTGGACGGCGTGGTAGCTAGCCCATTGGAAGCGGAAGGCATCAAATCGGCTTGCGGAGCGGACTTTCTGACCGTAACGCCGGGAATTCGACCTGCGGGCAGCGCGGCCGACGACCAGTCACGCACGAAAACGCCAGGTCAAGCCATTAACGGCGGCTGCGATTACATCGTAGTCGGACGGCCGATTACGGCAGCGGCAGATCCGAGAGCGGCGGCGCTTCAGATTTTGGCGGAGATGGAACACGGACAAGCCTGATCAAATTCGAAATTCTGGAGGAACATGAATATGACGACACAAACCACGATCGAAGCTAAAATTGCGGCGGATCTGTTGAATATCGGTGCGGTAGCTTTGCAGCCGGACGAGCCTTTTACCTGGACATCAGGCATCAAATCTCCGATTTACTGCGATAACCGTCTGACGATGGCTTACCCCGAAGTACGTGATCGGATTGCCGAAGGCTTTGCGGAAATGATCCGTACCCGGTACCCGGATGCGGAAGTCATTGCAGGGACGGCAACAGCCGGTATCCCGCATGCGGCTTGGGTGGCCCAGAAGCTTAATCTACCTATGGCTTATATTCGCGACAAAGCCAAAGGGCATGGCAAACAGAACCAAATCGAAGGCCTGATCAAAGAAGGACAAAAGGTCGTCGTGATCGAAGACCTGATCTCCACAGGCGGCAGTTCGCTCAAAGCTGCCCTGGCTGTGCGCGAAGCAGGAGCGGAGCCTTTGGCGGTGCTTGCGATCTTCAGCTACCAGTTGGATCGCGCGATTCAAGCTTTTGCCGAGGAAAATGTTCCGCTTGCGACATTGTCCAATTACACCGCTCTGATGCAGACGGCGCTGGAGCTGGGAACGATTCAAGAAAGCCAGGTCGAATTGTTGAAATCATGGCGTGAAGACCCGTCGGCTTTCGGTAAATAAGCTACTAGACAACTGTACAGCGTAAGCCGGACTTCCAGAGCGGAATTCCGGCTTTTTGCTTTGTGACCGACTTCGTATCTGGACGGCATGCTCGCAATGAAGTAAGCTGATTTTAAACAATCATTCGATGCGCAACCTATTCGCCTAACGCAGCGTCCAATATAAAGAGATGTTAATCCATTGGTTAACGTTAACCTACCCGTATGCGACAACGAGAGGGGCAGAAGGTCATGCAGAAGGAGAAAGGCCTTTCCTGGAAAGGTGTTACGGCCGCCCTGACAGCGTTGTTTTTACTGCCTGGGTGCTTTTCGGCTAGTAGCGAGCAACCGTCTGTAGAAGCACCGCAAGAAGGAGTATCCAGCGGCGTGAAAAGTGAAGAGTCAGAGGTCACAAACACGCTGCGAATCGGAATTGTTACCGGAGAAGCGGAAGATCGGTATTATCGGGAAACCTATACGGATATTTATGAATATATGCACCCGGAATTGAACATCGAGATTGTGCCTGCGATCGATACGACGCGTTATCGCTATCTGGAACCGGATTCGGAGCAGGTACGAGCCCAGGCGCCTCTTGAGGAATTGCAAAAGTTAACCGAAGGAAATGGCTCGGTTGATGTGTTGATTTTGGACCCGGAGCTGCTTCGTTCGGCCGTTGGAAAGGGATGGACGCAGCCGCTTGCTCCTTATATGGAGAAAACAGGCGAAACCGAACAGGAATTTGCGCCTGCTGTGATCAACGGACTCAAGGATCTGGGCGGAGGAGAGATTTACGCGCTCACGCCGGAGTATGCTTCGTCTGCCTTGTATTATAATGTCGATTGGTTTGAACGCAATAACGTGAAGCCCCCCGAGGACGGAATGACTTGGGACGAGGTGTTCGCTTTGGCGCGTGCTGCTAGCGGCGAAGATGAAAAAGGGAATCCGGCTTACGGGTTATCTTTTACCCAGACGTTGGCGGAAGATCCTTTGTGGGCGATACGCGCGTATACAGAGCCTTTAGGCCTGTCTACCTTTGATTTGGACTCGGAGGAGATGACGGTCAATACGCCGCAGTGGCTGGAGCTTTGGACGACGCTAGCGGATATGGCGAAGCAGGGAGCGATTCCGCTGGCGCTTCGTCCGGCGACCGATCCCGAGGCATATGATCCGTTTGGCGGTGACCTGTTCCTCGGCGAAAAGGTAGCCATGACTCTCGCGGATAGCAGCTATGCTTCCGATCTGCAAACGGCAGCGCGGAATGCGGAGCGAATCAGCGGCTTTGATCCGTTTGAATGGAAAACGGTGACGGTTCCCGTGCATCCGGGCAAAGAAGATATCGGTTCCGGCGTGAAGCTTGGAGATACCTTCTCAATTGTCTCGTCAAGTACGCATAAAGACGAGGCTTGGGAATTTATTCGTTTTGTTACAGGGGAACGTGTGCAGAAAATGGAATTGCATGATCCGTATCGGATGCCAAGCCGTTTGGACGCTATCGCATCGGAGGCCAACAAGTATGGCTATAGAAGCGACGCCTTCACGAAGCTGCGACCTGCCGAGCCGATTGCGGAGCGGGAGGATCAAGCTATTCAGGCGAATCCGCAGTTGTGGCAGATCGGCGATACGGGAAGGCAATTGTTCCAGCATGTGCTGGAAGGGCGGATTCCTGCGAAGCAAGCTTTGGAGCAATGGGAGAATGAAGGACGTCGCTGGTTAAAAGGGCCGTTTACGGATGAAGGAACGCTGACGTTCGGCAGCGAATCTCCGCCGTGGCAAACGCTCCTATCCATATTGAATTCAAAAACATCTTGACTTACTTGGCAAAAAAAGCTATACTATTCATTGTCGCTGTTCGAAATAAACAGCTTGTACAATGTCGCGGGGTGGAGCAGCTCGGTAGCTCGTCGGGCTCATAACCCGAAGGTCGCAGGTTCAAATCCTGCCCCCGCAATTAAAGTTTGGCTGTCCCGAATCGGCCTTACGGCTGCATTTGGAACCAGGACCCTTAGCTCAGTTGGTTAGAGCTACCGGCTCATAACCGGTTGGTCACAGGTTCGAGTCCTGTAGGGTCCATCATGGCAAATCCCCTTACTCTTTTGAGAGTGAGGGGATTTTTGCTGTTGGATGTTAAAAAACCACGCCTGCCGACGCATAACCGTCTAGTCATTTTATACTGAATTTTTTTACATTCTGTCGAAATTAATCGCCTCGATCTTCCGATATATACAAAAAGCGAGTCATCTTGCTGTCGAGGAGAAGGGGAATATGAACAAGGAAGCGGGAAGGTTCGACCAGGGAATCAAATTATCCACCGTGATCGGGTTATTGTCGGTTTTTATCCTTTTATCGGCGGCCGGGATCGGGTCGTATATGAGTTATGTCAACGGACGTGAAGCTTTGGCTGCGCAAACGCTCCGTTTGAACGAATACCATGCAGGCGAGCTGGCGAGGATTAGCAGCACGGCGATCGAAACGATGCAAAATTCGTTGCTGGAATCGGCCGATTACGCGGCTGCGATCGATTCTTCGCCGGAGATGATTCAGCGCAACCTGGATTATTTCAAAAAGTCGAGCGGCTTTTTTAACTCGGTCGTCATCATCGACGAGCGGTCGGTTTTGACTTACAGCGCGCCGGATATCGGCCTGACCGGAACGACGATTACGACGCCGCAGCTGGTGAAAGCTTTATCCGCGAAAATTCCTTCGATTTCGCCGCCGTATATCGCGCCGACCGGGCGATATATCGTAACGGTCAGCCAACCTTTATTTTCCCGCGACGGGGCGTACCATGGAATTCTTGCCGGTTCGATCTACCTCGAAGAAGAAAATCGGCTGGGCGAAATTCTGGGTACGCACAATCACAAAGCCGACGGCTCTTATTTTTACGTGATCGATAAAGCCGGCAAATACGTATACCATCCTAACGAGCAATGGATCGGGCAGGAAGTATCCGATACGATGGTCCGCCATGCTTTTTCGGGCGGAGGCAGCGGAACGGCCACGATCGATCAGCAGGACGGCGAGCGCTTTTTGGCCGGTCACGCGATGATCCCGCAAACGGGCTGGTGCGTCGTGTTCCAGACTCCGTACACCAACGTTCTGCAATTCGCCAAAGCTTCGACGCTGGAAACCGGACTGTATATGCTTCCCGGCATCGCCGTCGTGCTGCTGCTCACGCTGTTCGTGTCCCATAAGCTGTCGATGCCTTTGCATACGCTGGCCCGGTATATCGAGCATCGCGCCAATCGCGGAGCGCCCGAAGAAGTGCCGAACGTGCACGATTGGAATTACGAAACGAAAATGCTCAAACAAGCGATTTTGCTGGCCGAGCGAAAAACGCGCGAAGCGGAAGCCTATTTGCTGCGCGAAGCCAATCACGATCCGTTGACGGGAGTGCTGAACCGCCGGACGCTGGAGCGTTTGACCGAGGAATGGATTCGGGAAAACAAGCCGTTCGCGGTCGTTTTTCTTGATATCGACCATTTCAAAACGATCAACGATACGTACGGCCACCAAAAAGGCGATGAAGTGCTCAAAGAACTCGGCGCGATTTTGTCGACCCATACCGGACTGCATAATCATTGTTTCCGTTACGGCGGCGAAGAATTCGTGCTTCTGCTGTCGAACGTTGAAGAAGGCGAATCGCTGATCGCGGCCGAGCGTATTCGTCAAGCCGTCGAAACCAGCCTGATGCCCGTCCCGCGACGGATCACGGTCTCGCTCGGGATCGCGGTCCGCCAAGACGAATCGGCTTCGGAACTGCTGTTTCGGAAAGCCGATCTGGCTCTGTATCAGGCCAAAGAATCGGGTCGCAACCGCAGCATCGTATTCGAATAACGAACAGCCCGCCGGAAAAGGAGTTACACATCCTTTTAAGCGGGCTGTTTCAGTATGGATGCTGCTTTATGGATTCATCGCAGAAAATACGATATTCCGTAGCTTGCGCGTGATCGGGAGTGTCCCGGCATCTCTTTTTTGCACCATAAACAGGAACGTCAGCTTGTCCTGCGGACTGTTGGTGAAGTAGGCGCCCAACCATCCGTCCCAGCCGTATTCGCCTACGCTACCCATCAGGCCGGCTTGCCCGGGATGGGTCAGGATACGCATTTGATTGCCGTAGCTGTGCCCGACAAGGGAATGCCAGCCTTCGAATCCTTTTTGCTGCGAGGAAGTCAGACTGGGGAGTGTCATTTTTTGAACCGTTTTCGGATTCAGCAGTCGGACGTCGTTCAGTTGCCCTTCGTTCATTAGCATCGTAGTAAACTTCGCCGCATCGGTGATCGTGGAAGCCAGCCCTGCGCCGCCCGATTCGAATGCCGGCTTGCGATCCAGTTGATGCACCACGCCCAGATGGTTGTCCGTATACAACTTCAATCCGCCTGCGCCGTCATTTTGAACGGTTTTCGCCAATCGGTTGCGTTGAGCTTCGGATAGCCAAAAGCCTGTGTCGGCCATTCCTAAAGGTTCAAAGATTTCCTGCTCCAAAAACTCACCGTAACGCTTCCCGCTCACCTTCTCCACGATGGCACTCAGTACATCCCCGGAAGCGCTATACGTCCAATCGGAGCCAGGCTCAAAAGCCAACGGACCTTCGCCCAAACGGCTGGCAAACTCTAATGTGCTCATCGGCGTATCGCCTTCAAGACGTTGATTCAGCTCCCGGAAAAGAGCATCGGTATGCCGTCCCGCCTTATTTTCTCCGCCATACACCAGCCCCGAAGTCATGTTCAGCAGATCCTGAATATTGACTTCCCGCATCGCAGGAACCAACTGTCCGTCTTTTTCTACCTTGGGATTGCGGAAGCTTGGAATGTAAAGGCTTACCGGATCAAACAGATCGATTTCCCCGCGCTCCAACAGCATCATCACCGCAGTGGCCGTGATCGGCTTGGTCATCGAATACAGACGGAAGATCGTATCGCGAGTAATCGGGCTTTGGCGGTCCGGATCGGCGAAACCGTCTTGATGGTAAAATACTTCCTCGCCGTTTTGGATAACCATCAGATTAGCGCCGGCAATTTCGTGGTTTTCGATACTTTTTCTCATCGTTTGTTGCAACAGCTTGGCTGTATGTGCCTCTAGCATATTCGTTAACTTCCTTTCCTGATCCTCTTTCTTATCCTGATAAATCGTAAGCCGATTTTGGAGGTTTGTACAGAGTGAGATTTAACTTTTACGTGTTTTCTTTATTTCCCGGGCAATGTAGGGGATAGCGTCCGCAGACTTTTCCGATACCCGCTGGGCGTGCGTCCGGTGAACTTTTTGAACTGCCGCATAAAGTGGGTCTCGTTCTCGTATCCGCAAAGAGCTGAAACGACGCCGACAGACTGAGAGCCGTTTTCGAGTAGGTATTTGGCGAATTCCAAGCGGCTGTGAATCATATCAAGCGAGACGGGGCAGCCAAACAATTCCTTATAGACATGTTGAAAATGGGAGCGGCTCAAGCTAACTTCCGCTGCCAGTTCGTCTATCGTATATCGCTGCTGCGGCATGCTATAGAGTCGGCTTCGGATCTCGGACAACTGCGGAAAATAACGATCCGTACGTTCGGGTCTAGGGCGCAGTCTACGCAGATTGCCGAGCTTCATCAAAAATCCGGTCAGGTCGGAAGAAATAATCCTTTCTTGCAGCGGTCCGCCGAGCCAGACACTGCGCTGAAGCTCCATCACCAAGCGTGATAGAGAAGCCGAATAGACCGCGGGAACAGGTTCGTCCAACGGAAGCTGTAGTTCACTGAGCAGCGCTTCCGCTTCTTCCCCGCCGAAATGCAGCCAATCGTTGACGAAGGAGGGGTCCAGATTGCGGTAACGATAAGGGGTGTCAGGTCGGAAAATCGTCCACGTATCCGGGTTCGCCATCCAGCTGCGTTCTGTAAGTTGCACCTGCGTCCGGCTTTTGAACAAGACGAAAACATAGTAACCCGAACCTTGCGGACGATCGATCAAAATCCCTTCGGGATGCGTCGAATTAAAGCCGCACTTCACCAATTTGAGCATTCGGTCCTCCTTTTATTCGCACAATGTGTCAGTTTTTGCTCATTATAGATTATCGCTTTGCATCTCTGCAAGATTTTATAGTAAAGGAGAAGGTAGAGAGGACAGAACGTTGACGAAGGAGTGAAAAAACATGAATATGAATGTCGAAAAGCAGGTCAATCAGCAAATCAATCAGGAAGACCGAGTATGGTTGGAGCGTACGTGGAGCAAGCTTCAAAGTAAGATGCAAGCAGAATGTGCGCGCATCGGTGCGAATATCCCGTACATTCCGGTTAATGGACGTTACGAAGACTTGGGCGAAAAAGATATTTATTGGTGGACGAACGGCTTTTGGCCGGGCATGCTGTGGCAGATGTATCAGGCGACCGGGGAGACCTCTTACCGCACTGCGGCGGAACAGGTCGAGGAACGGCTGGACACCGCGCTCCACGGCTTCGACGGTCTGCATCACGATGTCGGGTTCATGTGGCTGCATTCTGCGGTTGCCGACTATCGGCTGACCGGCAATCCGCGTTCCCGGACAAGAGGCCTGCATGCGGCGAATATTTTGGCAGGACGCTACAATCCGGCTGGACAGTTTTTGCGTGCCTGGAACGACGATCCGGGCCATAACCGCTCCGGCTGGATGATTATCGACTGCCTGATGAATATTCCGCTGCTGTACTGGGCAAGCGACGAGACGCAGGACCCGAGATACCGGGACATCGCGATTCTGCATACGGATACGGTATTGCGTACGACGCTGCGGGGAGACGGTTCGTCGAACCATATTATGATTTTCGATCCGGCTGACGGCTCCGTCTTGGAAAATCCGGGCGGACAAGGCTACGAAAGCGGTTCTTCATGGAGCAGAGGGCAGGCATGGGCGTTGTACGGCATGGCTCTGAGCCATCGTCATACGGGCAACAATGACTACCTGGACGCCGCCAAACGTATCGCGCATTACTTTATCGCCAATGTGGCTTCGACAGGCGATTTGCCGCTGGTCGACTTCCGCGCGCCCGCCGAGCCGGTGGTGTACGATACGACGGCGGCGATGTGCGCGGCTTGCGGCTTGCTGGAGATTGCCGGAGCGGTACCGGAATATGAACGTTCTCTGTATGTCAAAGCCGCATTCCGTATGTTACAGGCAACCGAGGCGAAATTCGTGAACTGGAACCCGGAAGAGGACGGCATCGTCGGCGGAGGAACGGTTGCCTATCATGGCGGAGAACACGAAATCCCGATTATCTACGGCGACTACTTCTTTATCGAAGCCGTGCTGCGGTTTTTGGATCAGGATAAACACCTATGGTAGACAAACAAGAAACAGCCGAAGGAAAAAAGACCCGGCAGTATTGGTTGGATACGATGCTGAAGATTGCGGACCCTGTGCTAAATGCGCTCGGCGAACGTAAGCTGAAGGAGCGTCTGCCGCTTGAGTTTCATCCGGACCGCGCTCCGTACGCGTGTCTGGAGGCGTTCGGAAGACTGATCTGCGGCATGGCGCCCTGGTTGGAGTCGGAGGGGCTTGAAGGCGAGGAAGAGGAACGGAGAGCTACACATGCCAAAAAGGTGCTGGATGGCATCGACTCTGCGACCGACCCCTCTTCGCCGGATTACATGAACTTTTCCGATATCGGCCAGCCGCTGGTGGATGCCGCTTTCCTGGCTCATGCACTGGTTCGCGCCCCGAAAGCGATCGCCGGTCAATTGCCTGAACCCGTGAAGCAGCGGCTGATGACAGAACTGCGCCGTACACGCCGCACCGTTCCGCCGAAAACGAATTGGCTGCTGTTCAGCGCAATGGTCGAAGCGGCGTTGCACGTACTGGGCGAAGAGGAGTATGACCGAATGCGCATCGATCTGGCGCTGCATCTGCATATGGACTGGTACAAAGGCGACGGCATGTACGGAGACGGCAAAGACTTCCATTGGGATTATTACAACAGCTTCGTGATTCAGCCGATGCTGGTGGATCTTGTGGCGCTCCTTTGCGATACATCGCCCGGTTACGCCGAGATGGCCGACACCGTGCTGGCGAGAGCCTCGCGTTACGCCTCGGTGCTGGAGCATATGATCGCACCGGACGGCACGTATCCGCCGATCGGCCGCTCAATCGTGTATCGTTTCGGAGCGTTCCAGCATTTGGCTCAGGCGTCTCTTCAGCATTTTTTGGAGGAAAAGATTGCGCCGGAGCAGGTACGCTGCGCGTTAACCGCTGTGATTCGGCGCATCATGGAATCTCCCGGAACGCTGGACGAGCAGGGATGGCTGACGCCGGGCTTGTACGGATATCAGCCGGAACTGGCGGAAGGCTACATTAGCGCAGGGAGTTTGTACTTGTGCTCGACCGTGTTCCTGCCGCTCGGGCTTTCGCATGATGATCCTTTTTGGGCGGGACAAGATGCCAAATGGACGTCGGCGAAAGTAGCGGCGGGAGAGCGTATCCAGGCGGACCAGGCGCTGTATCTTTGATTTTGCCGGCTTACCCTAAAAGAACCTGCGTCCTTTGAGCAAAAGGAGCAGGTTCTTTGACATTGTTGAATCAATCGAACAATTTGAAAAGGATTCGGAAAAATCCGAAAATCAGTCTTGGAGCAAAAGCCAGTACTTCGATTAAAATGTCGAAAAAGTCGAGCAATACGCTGAATTTCCCTTCACGCTCTCTCCGTCTATACCGCGCTCTTCCTGCCATGTTTTTTCCTCTCCCGTCGCTCTGGAATCATACTCTAATTTCCATTACGCATAAAAAAGTCGAAAGTTGCATCAAGACGCCTGCGTTGTGGAAAATATAACATATCAACTCAATACTTTACCCGATTTTCACGCGCCGAAACATCTCGTCCTTGAAAAAAGTTTGCTTTTTATCACATCGGAATGCTACAGTTAGGGTATTGCAAAAGGAGTACAACTTGATAGCCGTGCTTATTCAACAGTTCGGACTGTCCGTTTGTGGGTCCTTATTAAGGAGACTCATATGGAAATCGAAGAACGGAACGTAACGAAGGTGCACGCGGACTTGCAGCGTATTTTTACGAATGGCTACTTTGTCGTGATTCGGGTGTATAGCTCAGATGAGCTGTTCGTGGGACAAATTACGGAACTCGATCTGGGAGGCGGCAAGCTGACCATCGGCAAATGGGGAGAATTGAAGGAACTCTCTATCGAAGACATTTCAAGTACGGAAGTTCCGGGCCACTAATCATAATCGAACCGTCACTAAGTATATTAATCGCATATACACGCTTAACGCCTTTGAATGACCGAGGCGTTGGCTATACGAGCTTCGTCCTTTATGGGCGGGGCTTTTTATCTGATACGGAGAGGCTTGGCAAAACCGCGCGCAAAAAAAGGTCCGCCGAAGCGAACCTTTTTGAAAGAAAAGTCGAATTAGAATTTGGCAGCCAGTTCAGCCGCTTGTTTAACGCCTTCTTCGATGATCGAAGCTGCGCGGTCCGGGAATTGGTTGTGTCCTTCGACAACAACAGTCTCAGGGTTTTGGATGCCCCAGAAGCCCAATGTGTTTTTCACGTAGTTCAGGGACATTTCCATGCCGCTCATCGGCTCGATGGAGTACACGCCGCCACGTGCTTGCAGCAGAGCAACCTTTTTGTCGGTTACCAGGCCTACAGGGCCTTCAGCTGTGTATTTGAACGTTTTGCCTGCTTGGTTCAGGTAGAAGAGGTAAGTCAGCAGTTGAGCCGGGATCGTGAAGTTCCACAGTGGGAAGGCAAACACGACTTTGTCAGCGCCCAGGAATTGGTCCAGGTAGGTGTTAGCCAGACCCGCAAGGCGTTGCTCTTCCGAAGTGGCTTCGATGCCGTTAGCTGCTTTGTACAGGCCAGTCATCATATCGTTATCGTAGTAAGGAAGATCGGCTTCGAACAGGTTCAGTTCAGTTACCAGATCGTTCGGGTTAGCGGCTTTATAGCTTTGTACGAAGCTGTCGTACAGTTTTACCGTTGCCGATTGGTCGGCCGGGCGGTTGTTTGCTTTTACGAAAAGAACGTGGGACATGGATAATTTCCTCCTGAACAATATCTTTAGTATTTACTTTCTTAATTATAGTATATGAAATAAAAATAACCGTCAACCCTTTTTAGCAAAAAAGAAAGCAAGTTACTAGAACGTGTACGCAAAAGATGTACGTCGCCTGATTTTGCGTATACGGCCCAGCAGCTTGACCAAATCGAATGTAAGGTTGGGTTGGTCAAGTTACTAGTTTTTCAGGCCGTGGAAAAAGTTATGCGAGAGCGAAAAGAGAGCAGACTCCGAGAGAAATTGCCGGCACAGGCTTCCGAAGTGCATTTCTTCGAAATGCTTCAAGTCTTTCGCTGACTTTCTTTCTCCGTTTTTCTGCTTCCCGTCGCGCCGGACCTGCCCGGCAGCTTTTCTTTGTATTTTCTTCGAATTAATCCATTTCGGAAGAATAGATGCAGATATACACTTAATTTCTCCGTATCCTGCTTTTTTACGCTTCTTTTCTTCAAATAGCTGTATATCCGCGCTTATTTGAACAATCGGCAGTAAATCGAACAAAATAAGTGTCTTTGAGCACTTATTTCAATACGCGAATAGAATCATTGCGAGAAGAAGCGCTTCCGAAGCCTACATCGGCAATTTTTCCCGAAGCCTTTTCTTTTTCCGCGCGTGCGTGATTTTCTCGGCATTCTGGCAAGCAAACCACTACATCGCAGAAGCCCGATTAAGCCTTTTCGATACCGTATTTGCTCTTTTCCGAAATTTTAATATAATCTTCAGGTTTCTATCAGGTACGCTTAAGCTTAACTGGATATATTAATGACACAACCCCTCTGTAACATAGACTTTAGCCCCGACGCCTAGGCGCCGGGGCTCTTTTTTGCTTTTTATCCGATGCCACCCTTTTCGCAAACAAAAAAAGCTGCCTCAAAGCCGTTATCGACTTTTAAAGCAGCCTTGTCGTCAATTCTCTTACTTCTTTATCCTCTTACTCTCAACGGCTTCTTTATTTAAAAGGCTCTGTTTCGAGCGAAGCGAGAGGGCGGAGGGAGGAGATCAGTGAAAAACGCCTTTGAACTCGGAAAACCTCCCCTAGAATTTCTATCAGTTAGTTTTCCGAGTGAGACAGCGTTTTGAACGATCTCCTCCCGTAGCCCCGGTTTCGCACAAACAGAACGTCCCCTTTTACATAAAGAACGACAATCCCACAACAACCGCAATCGACCCCAACGTAAAGAACAGAATCGTGCGCAACTCGCGAACCATGATCAGACCTTCCTGCTTGTGATGATCTTCCGTACGGTGCAAAGTTCCTTTAGACATCAGTGTTTCCTCCTTTCCGGGCGAACTTGAATTCAGATCGCAAACCGGAAAAGAGCCACGAACGAACACCTGAATTTGAGCGGCCTCAGCATCCGGTGCTTACACAGAATCGGAATACGCGAGTCTGCATGGAGATTCCGCTGCACAAGTGCCACACAAGCCGACGAGAGCCAGAGAAAAGCAGGCAGACCGGGCGTGTCCGGGTAAGTCGTCGGATGATGCGCGGCAGGGGGGGTATAGTGATACTGCACATGATACGCCGAGTGCCGCAGCTCCGTTTCTGGCGAAACAAGATCCGAAGCGGCAAAGCGAATATCGGGCAGCAAGACAAAAAGCAAACACAACAGAAGAACGGCGACGTTGGTATAAGGTTTTAACTGCTTATTCTGCATGCCGCCGCCTCCATTTCTTTTCGAATTAACGTTCCTAATTAATTATGGTAAAAAGCGAATAGACCGTCAAGCGAGACAAGTCACGAGTATGTGTCTTCGTTTCCTATTGAAAAGAAAACTCGACCTGCGTTCCGTCCGGATAGTTCTCCAAAGCATTACCGACCCAGGAACCGGCTCCACGGTTATCGGAAGGAAGAATGTATTCGATATCCGCACCCGTGCCGCCTTCTTCGCACATCGCCATCGGCCATTCGTCTCGGTCCAAGCCTTTTTTCGTCGGAATGCCGCGCAGCGATTCTTCCCGGTTCTCTTTGGCACCGTCGCGATCAATCGTGCAAACAGCAGATTCTCCCTTGCTGATGGCATTTTGGATATGTGCAGCGGTCTTCGGGTAACGATCCACCGGAAATTCGAGCGTCACAACTTCCCCGGCAGGTGTCCCCGTATTACCAAAATCAACATCCAGATCCAATAAAGGACCTACCACCTTATAGATTTGAGGGGCGAATAAAGCCAGTACAATTGCGATTACAATCGTAATTAGCGACGGTGCGCGACCTTTTTTCTTACGGGAATTTTTTTTACTCACACGAAAAAGCCTCCTTAGCCGGTAGTCGAAGCTTCATTATACCGGAAAAAAGGCTTATTCGTGTACGAAAATTTGCCGATATTCAAGCAAACACGTCGCTGCAAACCTATCGAATCTACCGATCGTATTCCTCGGAATCCTCAGGATCAACAATTAGGCTTTCGTCGCGGGTCAGATTGTCCTGCGTCACTTTTTTGAATTCGCCCGGGTCCGTATCCTCGTAGCGGGGATCGGCTTCGGGAATGCCGTCAGGGCCGGGCCCTTTGTCCTTCACTTCGGCTTGGGGATCTCTAGTCATGCTTCTCACCCTTTCTACTGGTTTGTTAAAACCATACACGTTCTTAGCCTGGATGAAACATTTCATGAAATTTCATGTGCGTATGTCCATAAACCATGAATTTCAGCGTGCGAATGAGATTGAACGCGCTGTGCTTCGCGGCGAGGATGCCTTATCTTGAAAGTGTGAAAAAAAGGACGAAAACGAATGAAAACGGCATTAATCTGAGATTGCTAATTATGGATGAAATCCTTAAAGTAAAGCGGTAGATTCTGCTTCGGGTGGTTAGCGTACCCGCGATCGAACCTCTAACTTACGACATCAACCAAAGAAGGAAGTAACCAACCATGACAGGCAAAATCAAAAGATTTCTGATCGGCAGACCGATGAAATCGAACGAACTCGAGGGCGAAAAGCTCGGCAAGCTCAAAGCACTGGCTATTCTTTCGTCAGACGCATTGTCTTCCGTCGCGTACGGAACCGAACAAATCCTTATTGTCCTCATCCTGGCCGGAGCTGCTGCGCTCTGGTACTCGCTGCCGATTGCTCTGGCGGTGCTGGCTTTGCTGGCGATTCTGATCGTCTCCTACCGCCAAACGATTTTTGCCTATCCGACCGGAGGCGGTGCTTATATCGTCGCCAAAGATAATATCGGGAAATTTTCAAGCCTGATCGCCGGCGGCTCGCTGCTCGTCGATTACATTCTGACCGTAGCCGTAAGTTCCTCGGCAGGCACGGATGCGATCACATCAGCTTTCCCGGTATTGCATGACGATCGCGTACTGATCGCGCTCGCCATGATCGTCTTCCTGACCCTGATGAACCTGCGCGGCGTGACCGAGTCCGCATCCGTGCTGGCGATTCCGATCTATGCGTTCGTCGTATCGATCTTCCTGCTGATTATCATCGGCACGATCAATTACTTCACGGGAGGCGCACCGGCGGCGGCTCCGCAGATGGAAGCGACCATCTCGAACGTCAGCCTGTTCCTGCTGCTGAAGGCGTTCAGCTCGGGCTGTTCGGCACTGACTGGCGTAGAGGCCGTCTCCAACGCCATTCCGAACTTCCGCGATCCGGCTCCGAAAAACGCGGCCGCTACGCTGGTAATGATGGGGCTGATCCTGGGCGCGATGTTCACCGGAATCACGCTGCTCGCTTATTGGTACGGCATCCGTCCGGACGAGAAGGCGACGGTCATTTCCCAGATTGCCGAAGCGACGTTCGGCCGCGGCTGGATGTACTTTATGATTCAGGGCGTGACGGCGATCATTCTGTTCCTTGCGGCCAATACGGCCTATTCCGCGTTTCCTCTGCTGGCATTCATGCTGGCGAAGGATAAATATCTGCCGCATATGTTCATGGTGCGTGGCGACCGTCTGGGTTTCTCGAACGGGATTATTTTCTTGAGCGTCATGTCGGCTATTTTGGTCGTCGTGTTTGAAGGAAATACGGATAGCCTGATTCCCCTGTATGCCGTCGGCGTATTTATTCCGTTCACGCTGTCCCAGCTCGGTATGATGATCCGCTGGATCAAACACAAACCGAAAGGCTGGCAAGGCAAGCTCGTCGTGAATACGATCGGGATGCTGACGACGCTGTCTATTACGTTAATCTTCGTTTTCACCAAATTCGCGCAGGTCTGGGTCGTGTTCATTTTCCTGCCGATCGTCGTCTATCTGTTCGCGAAGATTCACCGGCATTATGAAAATACGGCCGATCAGCTTCGGATTGACCTTGCGGTCGACAAACCTTGCGTCAAAGGCAATACGGTTATCATTCCGGTGTCGGGCATTACGCAGGTTGTTCGCAATACGGTCAGCTACGCCAAAACACTGTCGGATAGCGTAGTGGCTGTGTATATCGGCTTTGATGACGAGTCGATTCGCAAGATGGAGGAAAAGTGGGAAGAATGGGACCCCGGCATCCGCCTGATCGTGCTCAAATCCCGTTATCGCAGCATCATGCGTCCGCTTCGCAAGTTCATTGATACCGTAGAATGGAAAAAAGGCGAACAGGACAATATTACCGTGCTGATTCCGCAGTTTATCACAAAGCACTGGTGGGAAGCGGTGCTGCATAATCAAACAAGCTTGATGATGAGGGCTTATCTGCTTAACTATAAGGACGTTATTGTAACGACTGTACCGTTTCACCTTCATAAGTAGAAGAGGGGAGGGGATTCTGGTCCGCTTGGTTGAGGCGCTGCGGGAGAAATTACCAGCATATGCTTCCGAAGTGCATTTCTTCGAAATGCTTCACAAGACGCTGTCTCACGCAGAAAACCTTTGGTTTTCCGCGTTCAAAGGCGTCTTTCACTGAATTTTTCCCTTCGCTTTTGCGGCGCGTACAGGATTGTTTGGGGGAAGAAGAGCAAAGCCGCCGGTTGTAATCGGCGGCTTTTTTGTGTAGAGAAAAAGGATTTGTTGGCTTGATAAAGAACATGTGTTCCTATATAATTTAAGTATAGAACACATGTTCTTTTTTGAATGGAGGGTTTGGATATGCCGACGAAATATGTGGGAGAAGTCGTGGAGATCGTGTATATGGATAAGGATGGGAATTTATCGCAGCGAAGAATCGAAGTGCACGGTATCCGCGGTGAGTTGGTGTATTCGACTTGTTTGACGAGCGGGGAACGGAGAACGTTTCGCAAGGATCGGATTCTGGCGTGTAAGCCTTCGCCGTTTCGGCGGCGAGAGATGGAGAAGAATAATCGATCGATTACTTTGCATGGGTGAGATTTATTTCATATCGTTTGCTAGCTAACTTGGTATACAATCAATCCGTAAATTGCTAATAGAGGAGAGATTGGGTTGAAGAAGAAGGTTTTTGCTACAATATTGGCGGGTACATTGTTAACGGGAGCGGCGATCGGCGCAGGTGCAGCACCTGTAACCGAGAAAATCACCGCAGCTTTGAACTGGGGAGTCAAGCTGGAGAGCGCAGGATTGGAATGGACGCCTAAAGATGCTGCCGGGAACAAGACCCCGCCGATCACATACAACGGCTCGACTTATCTGCCGGTACGAGCAGTATCTGATCTGTTGGGCGTTGCAGTGGATTGGAAGAAGGATAGCAACACAATCTACGTGGGCGAGAAGCAAGATTCTGTGGATTTGATCTCGTTTACGTTGGAAAATGATTACTCTGTACAGAAAACGAAGGATAAACAATTTACTGTTCAAGCAGGCAAAGACTATAAATCAGGCTTATTATTCAGTGGTATCAACTCGGCAAGCAGGGAAGCTATCTTATTGACAAAAGGAGCTTACCAGACGGCGGAATTGACTTTTGCGGGAATTGAAAATGAACGTGAGCTCACTGTTCAAATTATGGATGAAAATGAGATTGTTTTTAAAGAAATTAAAATTGCTGCGGCTTCGGCACCTCAAAACGTGACCGTAGATATTCAAGCAGCCAAAAAACTGATGATCTCTGTTTCAGGAGGGGTCGGAGAGAGTGATCAATTATTCGTAGGTGGAAGTCTTAAATAATATAAAAAATGCTAAAGTAGCATGAACAGATCGACGAGAAAGTCTAACGTAACTAGAAGCGAGAAGACGGAGAGAGAAATTCAGTGAAGGAATGAAATGTTCGCCTTTGAAATCGGGAAAATACAAATAAAAGTTCAATCCTATTTTCCCGATTTCAACACGCGACCTACAGGCTTTCGGAGAAAGCCACTTCGTAAGCATCCGCTAACGAATTTCTCCTGGAGTCTTCTCGCTTCCCGCTCCAACCTGACTTCACCGACAATATGAAGGCTACCTCAAATCGAGGTAGCCTTTTAAACATCGGCGCAAAAAGAAAAAGCCGTCCCGGAGGACGGCTTTTCTACCCATGGCGCTATTGCTTTCTTAGCTTCCGTATCCCGCGCCGCCGGGCAATCTCTAATTAAAGAGCTGCACCGACTTGGGTAAGGGATACGTTCAGCATACTGTTACAGATGTGAACGCACCTCCTTTCTTGTTGGGACTATATTAGCATAGCGTAAACGCGTTGCCAACCCTTTTTTCAATAAACTTTTCCGGATTTTTGTTCTCCGTATTAAAGAATAAAAAGGTGAAAAATTCACAAAAGTTATCTAATAAAGAATCGAGCTTGCCGGATAATTAAAAAACGAAATCCGATTCTTCATATAAAATTTTGACGAATTTCGTCGATAATAAATAAGGCTTAAAATAAATGTCCGTGAACGGTTATGAACGGCTTATGTGCATCTTGTAGCAACAATCATAGACAGGAGAGAGAAAAAGAAATGAAAATGTCGATTCAAACCAAACTGTTGAGTGGATTTTTAGGGGTTATTTTGCTGCTTTTGCTTGTTGTCTTCGTAGCTTTGAGCAACTTGAATGGCATGGGACACCAAGCCAAAGAAGTCAATACCAAATGGATGCCGAGCGTAACGCTGCTGGGAACGATGAACGGCGACGTTTCAGACGTGGAGCGTCTCGTATTGAATATGATGGTCGAAAGCCGTTCGAGCAACGTGTCCGAAATCCAGGATAAATATACGGCTTTGCTGAGCAAGATCGAACAAGAACGCGAACAGTATCAGCAATTGATCCGCAGCGACGAGGAGCAGCAGTTGTATGACGGGTTTTCGTCCAACTATGACGCGTATATCGCAGCTGTTCCGAATCTGCTTCAGGCCGCGCAAAACAACAATGCGGAAACGGCGCGCGATTTGCACCGCGAGATCTTCGAGTCGTGGAATACGGCGAACGATACGATTACGCAATTGATCGAACTGGACAATCGCCAAGCACAGGGCATGACGCAGGAAGCTTCGGACAAAGCGGCTTTCGCTACGACGATTATTATCGTGGTCAGTGCCGCCGCTGTCGTGCTGGCCGCTTTGATCGCCGTGCTGCTCGGCCGTATGATCGCTATGCCGCTCAAACGCGTCCAAAAAGCGGCGGAACGCATCGCGGAAGGCGATCTGACGGGCGAACCGCTGAAAGTCCGCAACCGCGACGAGATCGGCGCGCTGGCTTCGTCGTTCAACGATATGTCGCATAGCCTGCGCGAACTGATCGAATCCGTCGCCGCTTCTTCCGAACTGGTTGCCGCTTCGTCGGAACAATTGACGGCAAGCGCCGAACAAAACAAATTGGCTTCGGAGCAAATCGCGGCAACGGTGCAAGAAACAGCGGCGGGCACGGTTCGCCAGGTTGATATTGCCGAGACGTCTTCGCAAGCGATGCAGGAAATGTCGCTTGGCGCGGAACAGATTGCGGAACGTGCGCAGACCGTTGCAACGTCGGCGGCTGAAGCGGCACACAAATCCGAGAGCGGCAACCAGGCGATTCGTCAGGCGATCAGCCAGATGGACTCGATCCGTGAATCCGTAACATCCATGAGCGGTGTCGTAAAAGAGCTGGGTACGCGTTCGGAAGAAATCGGCATGATTACAAGCGATATTACGGCAATCTCTTCGCAAACGAATCTGTTGGCACTGAATGCAGCTATCGAAGCAGCGCGTGCGGGTGAAGCCGGCCGTGGATTTGCGGTTGTGGCAGATGAAGTACGCAAGCTGGCTGAACAATCGTCCGAATCGGCAAAACGGATCACGGAACTGGTATCGCTGATTCAAGCCGATACAAGCAGCGCGATCGAAGCAGCGGACGCGAACGACCGCGAAGTCTACAAAGGCATCGAGATGGTATCGGCAGCCGGCGAAGCGTTCGAAGATATTCTTGAAGCGGTTGGCAAGGTAGCGGGGGATATCGAAGAAGTATCGGCCGGAGCGGAAGAAATGTCTGCCAGCACGACCGAGATTCTGCATTACGTGAACCAAAGTTCGACCATTGCCGGAGAAGCTTCGTCGGGAATGACAGAAGTATCGGCTGCGACGCAACAGCAACTGGCTTCGATGGAAGAGATCGCGTCCTCTTCGTCTTCGTTGTCCGAGACGGCCGAGCAACTGTACACCAATGTAAACCGCTTTAAAATCTAATTTCAACTATGCTTTTCATTAGCCGTATGCCTGAGCTTCATTTTTAATAAATGTAGCAACATGTATACGGCTTTTTATTGACATAGTCAGGAAAATCATGCTATGATCTTTCAAGTCGGCAATAAATGATTTCCTTCATTATGCCGGGGTGGTGGAATGGCAGACACAGCAGACTTAAAATCTGCCGGGAGTACTCCCGTACCGGTTCGAGTCCGGTCCTCGGCATCTGTAAGGCCAGAACGTCGTGTATCTTTTACTTCGGGTAAAAGATACGCGACGTTTTTTTGTGTTGCAGCGATGAAGCAGATGTTATAATGAGTGATAACAAGAAAGTAAGCGCTTAATTTCTTGCTGCTATGCAGTTCGATGGAACGGAGCTGCCTGGCTTACGAATTACATAAATAGATGGACGGAGGCAGGACATGAATAGCAATAAAGCCATGGAAGCGAAGTTGAATAGAATTCCGGCACCAAACGGGCAGCCGCGAGATCGGATTGTAGAAGCGTTGGACAAAGTCACCCAGAGGCTCATGAACTTGCAACGCCCTGACAATGAAGATGAATTGAAAGCGCTTGACGGAGAAGCAGCGCGTCGAGGTTATTTCGCTCGTGATTTTGGCATGGATGTCTGGGATTGGCCGCAAGGCATCGGACTCTACGGACTGGCGAAAGTCGGTGCGTATTTTGAGGATGAGCGTTTTTCCGAGTATGCCAAGCCTTGGATGGTTCAGCGGCTGGAGGAAGGACTGCCTAGCCGTAACATCAATACGACAGCACCTCTTTTATCCCTGATGGAGCTGCCGGAAGCCGAAGCGCTCAGTCTGGAATGGGCCGAATGGTTGGCAAAAGGGTTGCCGCGAACAGAAGAGAATGGCTATCAGCATATGACAACGGGAGCTACAGCCGCTGAAGTCACGTTGAACGAGAATGAGATCTGGATCGATACCCTGTTCATGGCGATCTTGTTTACAGCCAGAATGGGGGTTAAATATGACCGTGCGGATTGGCGACAATCTTCGCTGCATCAACTGTTGCTACATATTAAATATCTGTATGACCGGAAGACCGGACTCTTTTTCCACGGTTGGAACTTTACCGGACGTCATAATTTTAGCGAAGCCTTTTGGTGTCGCGGTAATGGATGGTTTACGCTGGGACTGCCGGAATATATCGATCTGATGCGTCCCTATCTGGATGAAGGCGTGCTTCTTTACCTGACCCAGACGTTCCGGTCTCAAGGTGAAGCGTTGCTGCGATTGCAGCATGAAGACGGTCTTTGGCATACCTTGCTGGATGATCCGGCAAGCTATACCGAGACTTCCGGTTCTGCCGCAATCGCGGCAGGTATTCTTTTCGGGGTGCGACGGGGTCTGTTGGATGAGCATTTTGCCGAGGCGGCGATGAAGGCTGTCGAGGCTGTATTGGCGCGAATCGGAGAAGACGGTTCGGTGGAAGGGGTATCCGCGGGCACGCCGATCGGGAAGCTGCGTGAAGATTATGCGCAGATTGTCATGGCACCGATGGCATATGGCCAGGCATTGGCGATTGCTTTACTTGGCGAAGCGCTGTACCGAAGTTAAGTGGCTGATTGCTGAAAGTCGTCATCATTATATCGTTCTAATGATTCAAGTGCGGTTGAATCGTTAATGTGCGAGAAGGGAGTCGTCCATTGTCCCGAACATGGTACCGACGGCTATTGCTGTCTTATTTTCCGATTTTTTTGCTGACCGTCACTATTTTGATTTTTGCCTCTTTCGTGTTCGTGAACGATATTTCTCGTCAAGAGACGAAGAAAGCCGACGGCGTCGCTTCTCGTTATCTGGTGGACAATGTAGATCGCGCGGTACAAGAAGCGGAAATATCGGTGCTCGAAGCGGTAGAAGAAACTTCGGCTTACAAAGCTTATTTTAATGAACCCGAGGGGGACCGAACGGCCAACGTCTATGCGATCGCACGCAGTTTGCGCAGCATGACGGATGCTTCCCTATACATCGAATCCGTTTATCTTTATGATCGAAAAAATGAAAGCGTTTTAACTCAAAGTGGCCGTACAGAGGCTGCCGGCTTTTCCGATGCAGACTGGCTGAAGCAGATCAACTCAGGTGAATTGACACCGGGTTGGCAGCCATTACGGGAGTATACGTCAGGCTTTTCCGTGCAGCCGGTTCGGGTGCTGACGATCAACAAGAATATGCCGCTTCCGTTCGGAACGGACGGCGTGTTGGTCATCAATTTGAAAATGAGCGCGTTGGAGCGTCTGATCGACAATATGGTCAATGAACAGTTGTCGTTTGTCACGATTGCCAATGCGGATGGACAATTGGTTTATCAAGCCCATGCCGAAGAAGGGGATGGCAAAGCCCTCAACGAACTAAAGCTGAATCGACTGGGTTGGACGTTCTCCAGCGGGATTCGGGCAGCCAGTTTGTTCGGATGGGTATCCGTGATCTCCTATCTGTGGGTCGCGATCGCGATCGGAACCGTGGTCTGCGCGATTCTGTATCTGATCTACATCACACGACGCAACTACAAACCCGTGCAGGTGATCATGAATCGCATTGAAGCGTACCAGATTCGGGCGATGGATCAAGGAGAAAAACGTACGGATGAATTAAAGCTAATCGACGGCGTATTGGAGAATCTGATTCACCATACCCAAGATTACGAGCAGAAAAGCCGGGAAAACGAGCTGCTCCAGCGCAGCCGGTTATTTACTGAGCTATTGCGGGGAGAGCGTACGGAACAGGCAGCCAGCAAACTCGAAACGTTTTCTCCTTTAATCGGAGTCTCTGCGTCTTCGCGTTTTGCCGTTGTCGTACATGAGATTGAGCGATATGAGAGCGTCTTCCGCGATCGGTATACCCGAGGGGATCAGAACACCCTTAAATATGCCTTGATGAATGTCTTCCAGGAACTATCCCGGGGGGCAAAGCTTCAGGCTTGGGCCGAATGGGTCGGAAGCGACCGGCTTGCGGTTATTTTTCTCGCTGGAGAAGACGATGCGGAGACGACAGAGGAGCTGCGTAGACTCGCCGAAAGTTATAAGGAGTGGGTAGCCAGTCATCTCCGATTGTCGCTTTGCTGCGGGATCGGTCCTATCGTGCAGTCGGCGGAGCGCATTCGGGTCTCCTATGAGGCTGCCGAGTCCGTTATGCGGCATAAGCTGCTTTTGAGCGACGACGTCATGCTGGCAGATACCGAGGATTCCGCACCCCAACTTTTGGAGACGTACCGCTACTTACAAACGATCGCGGAGTTGGTCAAGCAATTCCGAATGTCGAACGGTCAATGGCGGGAGCAGTTGGATCTGTTGTTTGCCGGATTTGAACAGGATTTCGTAAAAGACGAGGCGATTCTTTCATTGATCCAGGCGTTGCTGCAAATGCTGGGCCGCGAAGTCGCCGTCATGTCCGAAGGATTGGAACAAGGGTTATCGGATGCGCAGACGGCAGGACTTGAGCAGCGTCTTCAGGATGCTGCAACCTTAGCCGATGTGAAAAGCATTTTGGCAGACTACTTGACTGACCTGTTCCGTTTGTATGTCTCGGCGAGCGAAACCAAAAGCTATCGCGCAATGGTCAGCGAAATGAAGACATACATCGAAGAAAACTTCGCTAATCCCGACCTGTCTCTCAAGCATCTAAGCGACCGTTTCCAAATCTCGGGCAAATATGCTAGTTATCTGTTCAAGACCGAGTTCGATATGAAGTTCGTGGATTTCGTGACCGAGCTGCGTATGAAGGAAGCCGAGCGATTGTTACTGGAGACCGAATGCCCGCTTCAGGATATCGCCCTTCAAGTGGGTTATGCGAATGCGATTACGTTCGGTCGTGTGTTCAAAAGAATATCCGGGATTACGCCGGGAGATTATCGGAGACAGAAAAGAAATATGATTAATGAAGTGCGTTAACCGCGCTCGAAAATCCCACCCTATCCACATTGCGAACCCTTCACGCCCTAAGAAGGGTTCGCCCAACGATCTCGAAAATCCGGCGCGATTAACGCACCGCGCACCGTCACGCGTCACACCAAAAAGCGCGTTACCCGATTTTCTTAAAGTCTACTCCACCCTATGAAAGCCGCACTTGTCGCTCATTCTCCCCCAGAGAAAAGCGCTACAATGCGGCTTTTTCACGCAAAAAACGCAAATACGAATTTAGTGCATTGCACGAAAAAAGTTTATCGACAGCTCATTCCCATGCGATGTAAGCGATTTCTTTGTTGACTTTTTTACGAAAAAAGTAGGTTGGACGAAAAAAGTCAGGGCAATAAACCGAAAGGTAGATTTTGGTTGGAAGGTGGCATCCGAAAGAGGTTTATTGCCACCCGGCGTCGTGATATGGAATACTGGGGTCACTCCGAAACGGTCAACGTGCAAGCTTGCCGGATGGAGGCCAAAGATTTTCCGATAGTCTGCCATACCACAGAAAAAGGAGATGGGAAAATGACACGGAACACGCGTAGAGGGGTCATGAAAAAAGCGATGGGGGCCGCACTCGCTACAGTAATGGGCGTCGCGCTGCTGTCGGGCTGTAGCGGCTCTGCTTCCAATGAAGAAGCGGCGTCGGGATCGACAAGCACGAATGGGGAACGCGTTACATTGAAGGTAGAAGTGTTCGACCGCGGCAACAGCCCATCGCCGTACACGATCACCAATAACTGGCTGACGCAATATGTACAAAAAGAATTCGGCGATCCGAACAACATCGACGTTGAATTCGTACCGATCCAGCGCTCCGAAGAAACGACCAAGCTGAACGTACTGATGGCAAGCGCAAGCGACGTGCCGGATATCGTATTCGTTTATGATTCCAGCGTATTTTTCCGTTATGCGCAGCAAGGAGGTCTGACAGATGTCGGCCCGCTGCTTGAAGAACATGGTTCGAATCTCAAATCCTACTTAGGCGACGATACGTTGAAGTTCGGCCAACTCGAAGGCACGCAATTCGCGATTCCGGGCAAACGGGCGATCACGGCGCGTTACAACTCCTATATCCGTCAGGATTGGCTGGATAAGCTCGGTATGAAGGCTCCAACCACAACAGATGAGCTGTATGAAACTTTGAAAGCGTTTAAAGAGAAAGATCCGGGCGGCGTAGGCTCCAAAGTCATCCCGATGGGCATGGCACTCGCACCTGCTCAATACGAACCGCTGATCTACTCGTTCATCAAGCCGGTTCAAGGCGATCTGACTTACAGCCAACGGTATGAGCTGCCTCTACACGAAGGCTTCAAAGACGCGATGCAGTTCCTGAACAAGCTGTACAACGAAGGTCTGATCAGCCAGGACTTCAGTCTTGATGAAGAACGGGAACAACTGAACAAAGACTTCCAAAACGGCCTGACCGGCTTCATGACCGAAGACGTCGGCCAAATCCTGTACGCGGACGGTACGCTGGAAAATCTGTACAAAAACCTTCCGGACAGCAAAGTCGTGGCGCTCGACGCTTACACCAACGACAATGCGGACGGCAAACATATCAAGTCCCGCTATGGCACGAACGGCCTGTACATCATGATTCCGAAAAGCAGCAAACGCTCGGTGGAAGCGGTCAAATACCTGGATTGGATGACATCCGGCGATAACCTGCTGACGATGTCCAACGGCGTGGAAGGCGAAAACTACGATATGACGGACGGCATTCCGGTGATCAAAGAAGATGCGGCGCAAGATATCAAAGACCGTGTGTACAATGCCGGCGATATGGCGATCATGGCGAACGGCAAAGTGATCGGCGATCAGGAAATGAACGAAAAAGCCTGGATTGCCGGGTTCCCGAAAAACAATCAGGAACTAATGAGAGCGTCGATCGACGTGGCGAATGCCGATACCGTCGGTCCGATCATCTTCGACCGTCCGATCGAAGCCGAATCGAAATACGGTACGGCGCTGAACGACAAGCTCAAAATCATCATCGTGCAATCGGCTATGGCGAAACCGGATCAGTTCGAAGCCGTGTACGAACGTGAAATGAACGACTACATGAATATCGGCGGCTCCGCGCTCAAAGAAGAATTGGAGCAAGCGCTGCAAGCTCAAAACTAAGCCGCAAACAGAAAGGATCGGGGCAAACGCCAGACGGTGAGCAGTTTGCCCCGGTTTCATTTTCAGATCGGATCGAAGCCTTCCCTACCCAGGCGACGACGCCCGACCTGTCCGCGAGGAGGAGACCGACTTGACTTTGACCAAAGCGACTCAAGTAACCAAAACGGGAGATTTCGGCAAAAGAAAGTCTTACATCAAACGTTACTGGCAGCTGTACGCGCTTCTCTCGCTGCCGATTGCCTACTTCCTGATTTTCCGCTACGGCCCGATGTACGGGGTACAGATTGCTTTTAAAGACTTCAACTTGTTCCAGGGCATCAACGGCAGCGAATGGATCGGTCTTGAGGCGTTCCGCGAAGTGTTTGCCATGAATGATTTTTACATTACCCTGCGCAATACCTTTATGCTGAATTTTCTTGATCTGCTGGTCTCGTTCCCGGCTCCGATCATTCTGGCGATCATGTTGTACGAGATCCGGAATGCCTGGTTCAAAAAAATCTCGCAGACCTTGCTTTACATTCCTCACTTTATCTCTTGGGTCATCATCGGCGGGATCGTGTATCAGTTGTTCGGTACCCAATCGGGGATGGTGAACGCGGTTCTGCAAGCACTGGGGATGGATGCGATTCCTTTCCTGACCGACAAAAACTCGTGGTTGATCACCTACTTGTTCACGGGCGTTTGGCAAAGCGCAGGCTGGGGAACGATTCTGTATCTGGCAGCTTTGACAGGCGTCAACAAGGAGTTGTTCGAGGCTGCGGACGTCGACGGGGCGTCGCGGATGAAGAAAATCTGGCATATCACCCTACCGAGCATCAAGCCGACGATCATCACGCTGCTTATTCTCAATCTGGGCAAAATGGTCAGTATCGGCTTCGATCGTCCTTACATTATCGGTAACACGGCTGTACGCGAATATTCGGACGTGCTCAGTACCTTCGTGTACCGGATCGGTCTTGAAGCGGGACAATATACGTTGGCAACCGTCGTCGGACTGTTCCAGGCGGTCGTCGGTCTGGTGTTCATTTTGGGCTCCAACTATATTTCGAAAAAAGTGACGGGAGACGGCATCCTGTAACCGTAACTGCTGCGGCACAATCCATTTTTGAACCAGGGAAAGGAGAGACTCCGAGATGAGCGCACGCACCTCGAACCGGATTTTCGATATCGTCAATATTACATGCGTATCGCTGTTTGTCCTCTTCTGTTTATTGCCTTTCGTGCATATGATCGCGGTATCGCTCAGCTCCAACCGGGCGATTACGTCGGGGGAAGTGACGTTATTTCCTGTTGAATTGAACTGGGGAGCCTATACTCAGGTCTTTTCCGATCATTCGATGCTCACTTCGCTTGGTTTCACGGTCATTCTGACGGTGGCGACGACGCTGCTCTGCATGCTATTCACGATCGCGGCGGCTTATCCGCTGACCAAAGGCAATCTCAAAGGCCGCAAATTCTTTATGTATCTGATCGTGATCACGATGTTCTTCAGCGGCGGGATCATTCCGGAATATCTGCTGATCCGCGATCTGCATATGATCAATACGGTATGGGCGTTGATCCTGCCGGGCTTGGTCAGTCCGTTCAACCTGATTATCCTGATCACTTTCTTCAAAAACATTCCGCCGAGCCTGGAAGAATCCGCGGAGATCGACGGCAGTTCGTACATGCACACCTTGATCAAAATCGTGCTTCCGCTGTCGCTGCCGGTTATGGCGACGCTGGCTCTTTTTTACGCGGTGGGACGTTGGAACGGGTTCCAGGATGCTCTGATGTATATCAATGATCCGCAAATCTATCCGCTTCAGCTCAAATTGTTCCAGATGGTGCAAAACAACATGGTGACCGAGCTGACTCAGATGGAAGGCGCGAACCGCACGGCGTTGACGCCTGAAGCGCTAAAAGCGGCAACCGTTATTTTCGCGACCGTACCGATTCTGCTTGTGTATCCGTGGTTGCAAAAATACTTTGTAAGCGGCGTTATGCTCGGAGCGGTCAAAGGCTAATCGTCGTTGGTCGCGGCAAAACGGATAGTGGAAGGAGCGTTACCGGATGAAAGAAAGCCATCTGCATGACAAAGGCGAATATTCCTTTTCCACCTGCTGGAATATTCGCCGGCAGCCCGGTGGGCGAGCGATGATCGAAGAGATTGCCGAACTCGGCTTTCGCCGCGTGGAGCTGAATTATAATGTGACGACGGAGATGCTAAAAGAGATCGAGCCGATGATCGAACGCGGCGAGATCGGCATCTCCAGCGTGCATAATACGTTTCCCCATACGCCCGACCCGGATTATGGTACAGACTCTGTGCTGCTCGGGTTCGAAGATGAAACACGCCGGCGCAAAGCGGTGGAGCTGCTGGTCGGTTCGGCCGAGTATGCGCATCGTTACGGGGCAAAAGCGGTTGTGGTACATCCCGGAGAAGTTCCGATTGCCCACGCCGACGTGAAGCAGTTAGAGAAGCTGTACCACGAAAACGGACGGGAATCGGACGTTTACCGCACAGCCTGGGCTGCGTTTATCGAGCGCAGGGAAAGCGAAGCGGACAGCTATATCAAACGCATCATTGCCAGTCTCGACGAAGTCGGCAATCTGGCCGCATCGAAAGGACTGGATGTGCGCTTCGGCATTGAAACGCGTTCGCGTCCGAACCAGATGCCGACGCTGGCGGAAGCGAAAACGATCATTGATGCGTTAAAAGGAGCGCCTGTCGGCATCTGGTACGATACCGGACACGCGATCATGATGGATCGGCTCGGTTTGTACGATAGCGTCGGCGAGATGGAAGGATTGATGGATCATATCGTCGGCGTACATATTCACGAAACGATCGGGCTGTCTGACCACTGGTGCCCGTATGTGCATAGCGGCGATTCCCGCTTTTACGATGCGTATCTACCGATGATCGAACGTGCCGGAGTCAAAGTGTATGAGCTGAAAGCCGCATGCGAACCACATCAAATCCACGAAAGCCATCGGTTGCTGCTGGAAAAGTTGGCGTCAAGGCAGCAGGGAAGCGCTTATGTCCAGCGTTGAAGCAACGGAAGCTCGTTAAGTGGAAGAAGATGTGCGCTTGGCGATGCGTGGATGCGTCACGTACGGGTGATGCCTTTGGATGAACGGGAGCTAAAGACAGGGGGACAACGCCATGCTATACAAGCGGCTGGTGCAAAAAAATGATGAAGCCGTACGACAGGGACTTTCAAGACAGGTATTGGAGCAGGAGAGTCGATATTACGGCGGGACCGTCGATCCTTCGACAGGAATCGCCTGGGTGAATCATACCTCGGGAACGCCGACAGATATGTGCAACTGGGGAACGGCGCTGGTCAATCCGGATTCTGCTTTTTATCACGATGAGGAACTGCCGGGCAGGTTGTTGCTGGCTTCGGAATTTGTGCTGCGGGCGCAGCACGCTGACGGTTCGATTTCGCCGGGATGGACCAATTACCACTCTCCGCCGGATACCGCTTTTGTGGTGGTGGGATATTCGCAATTGTATGAGTTGTTGGAACGATCCGGTTGGGAGCCGCTTGCACCTGTTTTGGAAAAAATGAAGCTTTTTCTGGAACGCACGGTTCCGGCATTGGTCACAGGCGGCTGTCATACCCCGAATCATCGCTGGGTTCTGTGCGCCGCATTGGGCTGTTTGCACAAGCTTTTCGGCGGCGAGGCTACGCGGATGCGCGCCGATGAATGGCTGGCTGAAGGGATGGATATTACGCCGGACGGGGAATGGACGGAACGCAGCAACGGGATTTATAGCGCAGTGAGCGATATTATGCTGATCTACGCGGCGCGTCTGCTGGATCGTCCGGAGCTGCTGGAGCCGGTACGTCTGAATTTGCGCATGATGGTGTATCTGGTGCATCCGTCAGGCGAAGTCGTGACCGATTATTCCGGGCGTCAGGACTTGGGACATTTTCATAATCTGTCTCCGTATTATTTGCCGTATGCCATGTTGGCGCTTCAAGACGGAGATCCGCTGTTTGCGGGTATGGCGGAATTAGCGGGACGGGCGCTGGAAGATCCGGGGGTTGCTTCGGTCAATGTTCTGGTACGCATGCTGCTTGAACCGGAGCTTCGCGGACCGTTTGCGCCGGAGGGTACGTCCGCAGCCGACGCTGTGCCCAAGAAATACGAGAAAGTATTAAATGGTGAATTTCTGCGCGGCGGTTATTTGGAGCAGATAGAGGGGGCAGGGCATCACGGACGTATTTTCCATAGTCGGTTGCATACCGATTTCGGGGCTCCGGTAGCGCGTGTTCGCGACGGGAATACGAGTGTTACGCTGATGACCGAGACTCCGTCTTTCTTCGCGCTGCGTCACGGATCAACCCGGATGCTGGCTGTGCAAGCGTCTTCGTATTTCTCGCCCGGATACGTGCCTATGCAGGAGATGAAGACGCTTGAGGGTGGAGGTTACGTATTATCCGGCGAGCAAAAGAAAGGCTACTACGGCCCTGTCAAAAGCGAGCTGTTGCCTGCATCTTCCGCCACGCCGGTCAGTCCGTGGTATCTGCTCCCTCACCAAGCCCGCGAACTGACGCATGAACAGACTTTCGGTGTCCGGATCGAAGCCCAACCTTCGAAGAACGGACAGAGTTGGACGCTGCGTATCGCGGCTCAAGAACCGGCTGACGTTATGACGCAGCTCGCTTTCGTATTCGGCTCCGAAGGCGAGATCACCTCCGGCGAATTGCTGGAAGCCGGACACGATCGCTGGCTTTGGAGCGGCGGCACGCTTCGCTATCAATACGGCGACGACTGGATCGAACTGGAGGGAGCCGAGCTTGCCCACCTGTCACAGAGCGTTCGCGAAGCCAACCCGCCGAGCGGCTGCAAAATCGTGCTGCTAAACCTTCTGACGCCGTTTGACCGTACGCTCACTATTCGCTTGTCTCCGCCGACATAAACCGCAAGCCGGATTGGCTCTACGAATGTTGTCGTTCCGATCGCTTTTCGCGCCAACAACACCCCGATTTTTGTCCAATGTTGACTTTTTGCACACATTCTCCGATAAAAAAAGCCGTTTTGGTCTTTTTTTTAAAAGATTGTGAGCATAAAGTCAACTTTTTTCTTAAAACGTGCTATTTATCGAGCCAATGTTGACTTTTGATCCTGATTTCTCTCTTTTCCCGTCCTGCTTCATCCTTACGTCCCCCGCCGGTACTGGTAAGGCGTGGTCCCGTACCGTTCCTTGAACAGCTTAATAAAATACTGCGGTTTCCGATACCCGACCATCCGCGCGATATCGACCACATGCAGCGTCGAGTTTTGGAGCAAACGCGCCGAGCGCTCCAACCGCATGCCCAGAATATGAGCCGATAGATTTTCTCCCGTTTCCTGTTTGTACAGACGGGAGAGATAGACCGGATGGAGATGCACGATGCGTCCCAGATCGTCCAGACTCAGCGGTTCGCCCAGATGGTCGGCAATATAGGCCTGAACGACCCGAACCACGTTTTGCGGCGACACTTGGGTTGCCGGCTGGTCATACTCGCTGGGAACCGGGTGCTGCTTGTGCAACTGTTTGGCCGCTTGGGTCATTGCTTTTTCCATATCGCTCTGATCTACCGGTTTCAGCAAATAATCCAGCGCGCCGAACCGGATTGCTTTTTGCGCGTAATCGAATTGCGAGTAGCCGGACAGGAAAATCACTTTGGTATGCAGCCGGCTCTCGTGAATATGCTCCAGCAGATCCAGTCCCGAGATCTCCGGCATGCGAATATCGCTAATGACGAGATGAAACCGGCCGCTGTCGATCAACGCACGCGCTTCGGCAGGGTTGGTCGTCGTCTCCACGTGCTCCATCCCGAACTTTTTCCAATCCAAAAGATGCTTCAAATATTCCACGACGTATTGCCCGTCATCCACGATCAATAACTCCATAGCTTCCTCCTTCTTGAGCGGCGAATTCGATCCGTACGGCGACCGAAAGTCCTCCCCATTCATTGATAGCAAAATCCAGATCGCCTGCGCTGCCGTAAGCATTTTTGAGTCTTTTTTCAATATTCCATAGTCCGACTCCGTGAGTTCCGGGCGGTGGTTCGGCACTTGCGATGTCCGCTTTGAGCTGGCTGAGTTCATCCGCAGTCAGGCCGCGTCCGTCGTTGGCTACGGTAATGACCGCTCCCGTATCCGTAGGCTCGACGACGATCGACACACGGTGTGCGCCTTGACGCTCCTCAATCCCGTGCAAAATAGCATTTTCCACGATCGGCTGGATAATCAGCGGCATGATCGGTTGTTTTTTCAACAGATCAGGCAGACGAATCTCGTACTCCATCGTTTTGCACAGCGCCATGATGCCCAGATAATGGTCAGCCAGCTCAAGCTCCGTTTCCAGCGTGATGCTTTCCGAACCGAGCCGCGTCAAATAACGATAATATTCGGCCAAGTGCTTGCTCATGCGAATGACCGCTTGCGGCGAACTATGGGCCATCGACATGATGAAAAATAGGCTGTTGTACAAAAAGTGAGGGTTGATCTGCGCTTGAAGCTGCTTCATTTCCGCGCTTCGTCTCAGATCGGTCTCGGTCTTGAGCGAGTCAAGCAGACTTTCCGTACGCGCCACCATATGATCGAATCCGCCGAACAACGTCCCGAATTCGGTACTGGCCGCACCGGGAATGCTGCCGATCCGCACGCCGTAATCGCCGCGCTCCACCTGGTGGAACCGACTGCGCAGAAGCTGCACGTTGCGGTAAAAATTCCGGTAAAAGATGCCGATCACGGTCAATCCGATCAGCAGCACGACCATAATGCTTCCGACGAACATCTGCCGATTGCGGTTGAGCGGCTCCAGCAGGTCGCTGGTGCGCGTGTAGGTGACGAGATACGTATCGATCGGCTCGATATACCGGGACAGCACGAAATAATCTTCGCCGCCCGATGTATAGTCGAATTTAACAATCTCTTCCGGATCAGGGGTGATCGTATCGCGCGCTTGATTCGCAATGCCTTCGACCAGAGGTCCGTTGCTAATCGTAGGTCCGTTTCCGACAAGAAAAAAAGCTTCCGAGCCGCCTTCGTTGAACGACTTTTGCAGCACGTTGCGCAAATAGTCCATTTTCAGCTTGACGCCGACCACGTATTGAATCTCATCGGGTGTGCGGGGTTCGCGTATGTAAGGGTATAACGAGAAATAGTACAGGTTTCCATTCACCATTTTCCAGCCGCGTTGTTCTACCGATCCGTAGATTTCGTAAGCGAAAGGGTCCTGCCTGGTTGCGATAATCGCATGTTCCTGTTTCCAATACACGGCAAGCGATTCAATCGACTGGTTGGACAGCAGGGAGTTATCCATGCGTTCGACCAAGGCGTTTTTTTTCATCTGGGCGTTGTAGCTGTCCAATTCGCGAATCTGCTGTCGGTAAAAGCGCACGGAGCTGTCGGCGGTGTATTGAATGCCGTACATACTTGCTTCGTACAGCATATCGTCGACGACACTTTCCGCGTAGCCGACCTGATTTTTGGCGTTGGCGACCAGGCTTTGCTGAATGGTGCGCGAGTCCAACGTGTTCATGACAAAAAACAAACTCAGCGTCAGCAACAGAAAAAATACGAAAAAATAAATAAATCGCTTCATGTCGACTTTTTGCATCTTCTTCACTTCCCGGCGGCAATCGATTCGTTTTCCTGCCAAAAGAGCCTGGTACAGAGTACTAGTTCTATCATAAAGGGCAACGGGCAAAATAAAAAGAAAATTTGTAAGCGCTTTTAAAAAGGTTGAGGATGGGGCTACGATATTGAAATTGGGCCATTTTTTGTACAGACATTCTTTGTTAGCCTAAAAAAGACAGAAGTCGTCGCGACGAAAAACAGCGAAGGGGGTCCGGGTCATCACTAAAACAGCGCAAGTTCAAAACCAAAAAACCAAAGTACGAGAACGGGAAAAAACGCATAAGACACCCTGGAAGATCGAAATCCGCAAACACTGGCCGCTGTATCTGCTTTGTTTGCCGGCGCTGGTGTTCGTGCTTATTTTCTCGTACGGCCCGATGGTCGGGTTGGTCATGGCGTTTCAGGATTATAAGCCCTGGTTGGGCATGACCGGCTCGCGCTGGATCGGGTTGGACAATTTCGAGCGTATTTTTCAATATGAAGAAGCGACGCAGGCGATCGTCAATACGCTTATTATCGCCGTTATCAAGATTGTCGTAGGCATTATCGTCCCGATCGTGATGGCGATCCTGCTGAACGAGATCCGGCTGGCCGGATTGAAAAAAAGTATCCAAACGCTCGTTTATTTGCCGCATTTTCTGTCCTGGGTGACGATCGCGGGCATCATGATCGATATTCTCGGACTCGACGGCGGTATCAACCGGATCATCACCGGCTGGTTCGGCAGTGAACCGATCTTTTTCCTCGGCGATCCGAATTTGTTCCGGCCGACCGTCATCGTGAGCGATCTGTGGAAAAACTTCGGGTTCGGCATGATCGTGTATTTGGCGACCATCGCCGGGATCGACCCGTCGTTTTACGAAGCTTCGGAGATCGACGGCGCCAACCGCTGGCAGCAGATCTGGCACGTGACGCTGCCGAGCATGCTGCCGATGATTATCGTGATCGCGACGCTCAGCCTGGGCGGCATATTGGACGCGGGCTTCGATCAGATCTTCAACCTTTACAATCCGCTGGTCTACAGCACCGGCGATATTATCGACACGTACGTGTACCGCTCCTCGCTGCTCAACGGCCAATACGGCTTCGGCACGGCGGTCGGGTTGTTCAAATCGGGCATCAGTCTGATCCTGATCGTGATCTCGTACCGGATCGCGTACAAATTCGCCAACTACAAAATTTTCTGACCGAGGAGGCAGCCGGATGTATCATAAATCGCAAGGATATCGCATCTTTTCGGTATTCAACCATATTTTGCTGATCGTCGTGGCGTTGTCCTGCTTTTTGCCGCTGCTGCATCTGCTCGCGCAGTCGTTCAGCAGCAAAGCGGCGGTCAACGGAGGACTGGTCTCGTTTTGGCCGATCGAGTTCAATACGGATGCTTACGTTAAAACGTTCAACAACCGCAACTTCATGGGCTCGATGTGGATCTCGATCGTTCGTACGGTGCTCGGCACGCTGATCGGCATGTTCGTCATCACGACAGCGGGTTACGCGTTATCCAAAGACTTTCGCGGACGCAACGCGTTGATGTGGATTTTCGTGTTCACCATGCTGTTCTCCGGCGGGTTGATCCCGTCGTATATCCTGATCTCCGAACTGGGGCTCAAAGACACCATTTGGGCGCTTGTGCTTCCGGGGGCATTCGGGGCGTACAATCTGATCCTGATCATGAACTTTTTCAAAACGATCCCGAAAGCGCTGGAAGAAGCGGCTTTTATCGACGGAGCTTCGTTTTTCGTGATTTTTACCCGGATTTATCTGCCGCTGTCGCTGCCCGGACTCGCTACGATCGGTTTGTTCATCATGGTCGGTCATTGGAACTCCTGGTTCGACGGTCTGCTGTATATGTCCACGACGGAAAAATATCCGCTCGCGTCGTTCCTGCAAACGGTCGTGGTGCAAAACTCGGCTCAAAACGTGGCGCTCAGTCCGTCGGAAGCCGCTGCGCTGTCGGAGCAAAGCATCAAGGCCGCGCAGATCTTTATCAGCACGGTGCCGATCATCGCGGTCTATCCGTTTCTGCAAAAATATTTCGTCAAAGGCATTGTGCTGGGCGCGGTCAAAGAATAACGATACCTACCATCAACTTATCCATAAAGGGGCGAATAGCATGTCAAAAAGAAAAACGGGCGCATGGCTCGCAGTCGTAACGATGTTCACCGGATTGCTGGCAGGCTGCGGCTCGGGCGGCGAATCGGAAACTGCGGCGGCAGGCGTGCTCAAAGACGGCAAATACGATCCTCCCGTGACGATCGCGATCGGCAAGCAGCTGGACGAAAACGCCGGCAAATACAAAGAAGGCGAAAGCGTCGATGACAATGTGCTGACCCGTTGGGCGGCTGACAATCTCGGCATCCGTACGCAAACAACGCTGCTCGGCGGCGATTCGACCAACTACAACACGAAATTGCGCCTGGCGCTGACGGGTTCGGAAAAGCTGCCTGATCTGTTTCCGGTCTACGATACGACGCTGGCGAACGATCTGATCGAATCCGGCCGGGTCAAAGAAATTTCGGCCGATATCCAGCAGTACATGCCGGAAAGGTTGAAAGAAATCTACAAGCAATATCCCGCCACCTTCAATCCGGTCGTTCGCGACGGGCAGGTGTACGGACTCGCTATCTCGCCGAATCTGACGGAAGGCGAAGTGATGCTGATCCGACAGGATTGGCTGGACAAGCTGAATCTCCAAGCACCGACCACCATCGACGAATTCGAGACGGTCATCGACGCGTTCACCAATCAGGACCCGGACGGCAACGGAAAAAAGGACACGTACGGCTTCACCTTTTCCGGCAAAGACGGTTATAACACGGGTTGGGTCAGCGATCCGGTCATGATTTTCAGCGCATATACCGGCAAAAACATTCCGGCCCAATGGCAGGAACAAGACGGCAAGCTGGTGTACGGCTCGGTCGTCGAGGGCAACAAAGAAGCATTGGCGAAACTGCGAGACTGGTACTCGGCGGGGTATCTGAACAAAGAGTTGGCGACGCTCGGCGCTTGGGACGCTCTGGCCGACTTCACGGAAGGCAAAGCCGGAATCATCGTCGGCCGTCCGTGGTTGTACGATAGCGTGCGCGACGTCGAGAAGAATGTGGACGGCGCGAAAATCGCGGCGTATCCGACGATCCAAGGAGTAAGCGGGGAACCGACCTATCAGTCCGGACAGTTGAACGACGGTTACTTTATGTTCAATCAAGACTTTAACAATATGGAAGCTTTCTTCTTGTACTACGATAAGCTTTATGATGCGGCATTTGGTACAGGCGACTTTATTTATGGTTACGCGCAAGGGTACGACTATGACATCGTGGACGGAAAACCGGTATTCGATCCGCAAAAATTCAATGAGCCGCTGGAGGCTGTGCAAGGTGTAGGCAAAATGGCTTTTACCAAAAATACGCCGAGCGCCGATCCTGCGGGTAAGTCTTATTATGATCTGGCGCAAGGCGTCGAAGCCGACAACGGCGTGCTGCTGCGCTCCGCTTCGGCGTTGCCTACGACTCAAGAAGGCTTCGTGATCTCGTATGAAAATCGCGACAGTCTGTTGCCGAATGCTTTTAACGGCCCGCCGACACCGACGATGCAGACTTCTTGGGAACAACTGAGCACGATGGAAAAAGAAACATTTACCAAGATTATTTACAGCAACGAACCGCTTGACGCGTACGACGCCTTCGTCACGAATTGGTATGCCAAAGGCGGGGAACAAGTCACTCAGGAAATCAATGATTGGTACGGACAAACGAATATCGACGAAGTCATGAGCAAGATGGGACTGCAATAAAAAGAGCGTAAGGGACTCGATACGCGAAAGGAGCAGCGAATGCCGAACATCTTGATTAACGGAGAAGTATGGGCAGATGGGCAAGGCGAACCGATCCATGCCCACGGCGGCCATATGCTGTGGCATGAAGGCTTTTATTACTGGTATGGGGAAGACCGTCGGGCAGACCGTTACGTCTCCTGTTATCGCTCGACCGATCTTTTCCGTTGGGAGTTTCGAGGAGCCATCTTAACGACGAACACCAAGACCGAACCGATTCGCGTCCGAACCGATCTGCGGCTGTCGAACGAAGACGAAAGCAAGGTCAATCTGGAGCGTCCCAAGGTGTTGTATAACGAGCGTACGCGTACCTTCGTGCTGTGGGCGCATTATGAGAACGGCAAAGATTATCGTGCAGCTGCTTGCGCGATCGCCACCTCTAACCGCCCCGACGAAGGGTTTGTGTATCACGGCAGCTTCAATCCATAGGGTTATATGTCGCGCGATTGCACGTTATTCCAAGACGATGACGGCCGCGCTTACTTCATCTCGGCTGCAAGAGACAATGCGGATCTGCATGTGTACCGACTGGCCGATGATTATCTCAATGTCGACCGTCTGGTGCACAAGCTGTGGCAAGGCGAGTATCGCGAAGCGCCGGCTGTGTTCAAACGGGGCGGACGGTATTATATGCTTTCTTCCTTTTGCACGGGATGGGCGCCCAATCAAGGAAAGTACAGTATCGCCGATTCGATGGAAGGGAACTGGAGCCTGCTCGAAAATTTCGGTGACGAGACGACGTATGGCACGCAGCCTGCTTTTGTCCTGAAACGTTCGGAAGGCGAATTCTTGTATGTCTCGGACCGTTGGAATGCGCAGCAATACGATCAGTCGGGTTATGTGATGCTGCCGATTCGTTTCGAAGAAGAAAGGCCCGTATTACATCTTTTTGAAAAGATCGAGTTTGAGGCAGAGACTGGAGCCATTCGGTTTCAATCTTGAAGGATGAAAGAAAAAAAGCGAACTGCCCATGCTCTTGCTTGAGCTGATGCAGTCCGCTTTTTTTGCGTGGCTTGACTCCTGTCCGAAATTGGAGAAAAGCTATTGGATCTTCGCCCCAGAATCGCAGTATAGGCACCTTTCGGTTCGATAAGCACAAAATAAGCGGGGTTCAGGATATCGCCGTATAAAAAGCGGAGAGTCTCGGCAAAATTTGCGGTACGCTTACATGCGAGAAAAGCAAGCAGAGGAGGAGCAAGGGAATGAGCAAAAAAACATATGTCCTGGTCGGTACAGGTGGTCGTGCGGAATTTTTCTATGGAGCGATCGCAAGCCAGTTTCGGGAAACGTCGGAACTGTTGGCTTTTTGCGATATCAATACCGTGCGCATGGATTACTCCAATCGGATTTTGAAGGAAAAATACGATTATCCGCAGGTTAAAACGTACACTAGCGACCGATTCGACGATATGATCCGCGAATTGAAGCCGGACTGCGTGATCGTGACCAGCGTTGACCGTACTCACCATTTGTATATCATACGGGCTATGGAGCTGGGTTGCGACGTTATTACGGAAAAGCCGATGACGACCGACGCCGCAAAATGCCAGGAGATTCTCGACGCCGTCGAACGTACCGGCCGCAACGTGCGGGTCAGCTTCAATTATCGCTACGCTCCGCATCATACCAAAATTCGCGAGCTGATCGAAGACGGCACGATCGGCGACGTCACGTCCGTGCATTTCGAATGGTTGCTGAACACCAAGCACGGCGCCGATTATTTCCGCAGATGGCATCGGGACAAGCGCAACGGCGGCGGTCTGCTGGTCCACAAATCAACCCACCACTTCGACCTTGTGAATTTCTGGATCGGTTCACAGCCGGAAACTGTATTCGCGATGGGCGATCTGCTCTTCTACGGTCGTGAAAATGCGGAAAAACGCGGTGTAACCAAATTCTACGACCGGGCCACCGGGAATCCGAATGCAAAAGACGATCCATTCGCGCTGACGCTGGATGACAACGAGCATTTGAAAGCGATGTACCTGGACGCCGAAGTCGAAGACGGCTACCGGCGCGATCAGAGCGTGTTCAGTGACGGAATCTCGATCGAAGACACGATGAGCGTCACCGTCCGGTACAAAAGCCGCGCTTTGCTGACGTATTCGCTGAACGCTTATCTGCCCTGGGAAGGCTACCGGATTGCGTTCAACGGCACCAAAGGTCGTATCGAAGCCAACGTGATCGAACAGTCCTATGTCAATTCCGGCGGCGACAAAGCGCTCGAAGGCGCGCTGCAAGGCGCGAATATCCTTGTTTTCCCGATGTTCGGCGAAGCGTACAAAGCCGAATTCGAAGAAGCCGAAGGCGGCCACGGCGGCGGCGATCCCGTGCTGCTGAATGATCTGTTCGGCGAACCGGTCGAAGATCGTTTCAACCGCGCCGCCAACCATATCGACGGCGCGCGTTCCATCCTGACCGGAATAGCGGCCAATATCTCGATCGCGCAAGGCCGGGCGGTGAAAGTGGACGAATTGGTGCGAATGCCTCGGGGATAGAGCGTCGGGCAGGTTTGGCAGGAAGCGGCATCGGGTTCGGCAGAATATGCAATCCGTTCGGCTGGAGTTGGTAGACGCTCATTAGAGCAAGGAGTCGGTTCGATAAGACGTGGTGCATGTTCGCCAGAACGAGAAATCCATTTAGCACAATAGGGAATATATCGAAAGGAGATTCGCAAACAAGTGCGAATCTCCATCTAATTCAGATTTATTTTGCCTTTTAGAAGAAATAAGTGCATATATACAATTAAAATCTCGATTTCTCGTCGTTTCTCGCGTTTTTTATTGAATAGTTGCATTCGAGCACTTATTTTCAAATTCCAGCTCGATTCGAGCGAAATAGTTGCATTTTCGCATTTATTTCGGAACCGATTGCCGCAAATGAATCGGTCTAACCGCCGGATTGCGAATGGCTTCAGCAATATGACTGATGTATGGTGTTCGATGCCTGCATGGCCGCAAAGAAATACGTATACCTTGTTTTCCGGGTATACGTATTTTTTTGCGGCTTTTTCGGATGGTTCGATTCGGCTCAGCGCCCCGTCATGCCGCGCTGAAGCTCGCGCAGTTCCCGCCAGCCGATCAGCACGATTCCTTCTTCTTCGATCGCGCGACGAACGGCGGCATCCTCAAACAAATCGTAATCGAATACCCGGGACGGCCAACTGTCGGTGATTGCCCGAAGTTCGTCCGTATCCAGCGAAGGATGGAACAGCATCTCCGTCACGCCCGGCTCAAGCTTGCGCAATAACCCGATCACGTGATCGCGGGCGAAGGCGTAATCCTGGTCCTCGCCGTAAGTGAACGGCAAACCGATCACTTCATCCGGGTGCAGCACGCCGAGTTCTTCGGCAAGCGCCGCGATCTCCGCTTCGTCGCCTGTCGGATACGCCGGATGGATCGAGAAACGTACCGGCAGATCATGTTCCGCGCCCAGCTCGATCAATAACCGATGATGAACGTTGCGCAGGCTGCCCATATGATTGTCCAGATGGGTAGGCTCAAGTCCCCATGACTTCGCCAGTAGAATCTGAGCATTCATCTCCGCACGTACGATAGCAGGATCGACGTCCGGCATATACGCGGCGTCCGGCGGGAAATGACCGCCGGAGTCCGTCAATGTCTCCGCACCGGGCTGATTCAGCACCGGGCCCCATTTGTACCGTTCCCATTCGCTGGTCGAGGTCAAATGCACGCCGACGTCCAGCTCGGGGTCCATCGTCGCGGCGGCTGCGGCTTCCAACGCCCACGGACAATTGACCATCAGAGTGGTCGAAGTGATGGCGCGGCGGTTCCACAGATCGAGAATCGCCCGGTTCGTGGAATGGCACATTCCGAAATCGTCCGCATGAACGATCAGAAACCGTCGGTCGTATCGGTTTTCCAAAGTCAACATCAGCAATCCCTCCGTTATTCGAGTTTCGTTCCGGTTTTGCAGCACGGGTTCTCCGTACGCGCTTTCCTTTTTATTATGCCGCAAATCAGGATGAAAAAGCCAGTCTGCCGGATAAGATTCGAACTGGCGCTTTGTTGTAAAAAAAGGCTTTGCAGCGCGGTTTTTAGGTCTTTGGAAACAGATTGCCTGGTTGCATTTGCATCAGGGTAACACTTATAATGAAGTGTTACACAAAAACGTCATCATAGGCTGGAGGTGCGCATGAGCAAGTCAAAATTTTACGTGGTCTGGACGGGGCAACAACCCGGCGTCTACGCGACCTGGGCAGAATGCAAGGCTCAGGTAGACGGATTTCCGGGCGCCAGATACAAATCGTTCGAATCGAGAAGTGCAGCAGAAGCAGCATATGCCGAAGGTGCCAAGCCCTACATACGGTCCGGCTTTGCCGGAAATGCCAAGAAAGCGGGCAAACCGAAGCCTGGTGCCAAGCCAGCAGGCGACATCGACTACAATAGCATCTCGGTAGACGTAGGCACGCGCGGAAATCCTGGACCCGTTGAGTATAAGGGGGTGGATACGGCGACCGGCGAGGTGATCTTTTCGCACGGACCGATTGCCAAGGGAACGAACAATCTCGGAGAATTTCTCGCGATCGTGCATGCACTGGCCCATATCCAAAAGGAAGGCAGCGATAAGTCCGTCTACAGCGACTCGGTCAATGCCATGAAGTGGGTCAAGCAACGAAGAGTGTCTTCCACGCTGCCGCGCGACCAATCAACCGAAGAAATCTGGACCCTGGTCGATCGGGCGGTTCAGTGGCTGGAGACGCATCCGTACAGCACGAAGATCATGAAATGGGAAACCCGGGATTGGGGCGAAATCAAAGCCGATTACGGCAGGAAATAAGCGTCCCGAAGCGCTCACCAAATTGCGCCGTACCCCCAAACGTGCTAGTATAATTTCTAACGTTTACCGGACCGCCAGGCCGGCTCTTGTTCGCGCGAGAGTCGGCTTTTTGACCGTTTTGGGGCATTCGGAGCGTACGCGTGAATTTGGGGTAATGAAGGCCGGGACGAATTTCTTTCATACCGTGTCGGAAAATTTGGAAAGGAGCGAAGCGAATGTTTGGCAACGATTGGGATGAGGTACTGAAAGACGAGATTCGTCAGCCGTATTTTGAGGAGTTGATGCAACGGGTAGAGGAAGAATACCGGACGCATACCGTGTATCCACCGGAGCCGCTTTTGTTTCAGGCGCTAAAGCTAACCCCTTTTGCCGCCGTCAAGGCCGTTATTCTCGGTCAAGACCCTTATCACGGACCGGGACAGGCTCATGGACTAAGCTTCTCCGTTTTACCGGGTGTGCGAATTCCGCCTTCACTGCGAAATATGTATAAAGAACTGGCTTCGGACCTGGGAATCGAGGCACCGGACCACGGTTACTTGATCCATTGGGCCGAGCAAGGCGTATTGCTGCTTAATACGGTGTTAACCGTGCAGGAAGGCAAAGCGGCTTCGCATCAAAAGCTGGGATGGCAGCGTTTTACCGATGCCGTAATCCGCGCAGTTGGCGAGCGGGAACAGCCGGCGGTCTTCATTCTGTGGGGCGCTCACGCCCAGAAGAAAGAAGCGCTGATCGACGCCGAGCGCCATGCCGTATTGAAATCCGTGCATCCAAGCCCTTTGTCGGCCAGAGGCGGATTTTTCGGCAGCAAGCCTTATTCGCAAAGTAATGATTATTTGAATTCACACGGCATCCAGCCGATAAATTGGGAAATACCGTCGCTGTAAAGCGGCTGCCCGGAGGTGCGCGCTTTGAAATATTGGGTAGGAAAAAAAGTGGTTGTCGACAACGGCGGTCCGTATCAGACGAAGCGCTACGGGACCCTGATCCGCTGGAACGACAAAGAACAATACATTGTACTCAGCCCCGGCGGAGTCCGGATCGGCATGAAAGATATTATGTCGATTCGGGAAATCGACGTCCTTCCGCAAGAAAGCCGTCAGGCTGCGGGACGTCCAAACTCGATAGGATACGTTATGAGGACGATGCGTCAGTTTGAGCATGCCGTCCTGTTTCGCTCAGAAGTCATGGTCTGGCAGGGGAACAAGCTGCTGGTTCCGCGAGCACGCTTGGTCAAGCATAACGACCAGGCGGTCACGTTGGAAGACGGGACCGTGCTCGACAAACGCGAGCATCGTTTCGTTGTGCGTTCTTTCCGCGGATAATTAGCAGAAGAACGTACCGCATGTCCGATTTTTTATGTTAAGTATCAGGCTGTCGAGAACATCTCGGCAGCCTTTCTTAAAGGAGAGATCAACACAATGAGTAAACTGGCGATTATTTCGGATATTCATGGATCGTTGGCCGGGCTGGATCGTGCGTTGGAGCAGGCGGACCGGGAAGGAGCCAAGCGAATCCTGCTGCTTGGCGATCTGCTCTACCACGGACCGCGCAATCCGCTGCCTGAAGGATACGATCCTCAGGAAGTAGCCAACCGTCTTAACGCGCGAAAAGCACAGATCGACCTCGCGGTGCGAGGCAATTGCGATGCGGAAGTGGATCAGATGCTGATCGAATTCCCGATTATGGGCGAGTACGCGATTTTGCTGCATGGCGACCGTAAACTGTTCATCACGCACGGTCATCATCACCATATGGACAATCTGCCGGAGCTGCGTCCGGGCGATGTATTTATGCAGGGACATACGCATATTCCGGTTGCGGAGACGCGCGCGGGTATCCATCTGTTCAATCCCGGTTCGGTTGCGCTTCCCAAAGGAGGATATGCACCGTCTTACGGCATTTTGGACGAACAAGGATTGGTCGTCAAAGGATTGGACGGAACCGATATTCTCCGACTGGACCTGAACTGATGCCTTGCCAACATCCTTATTGCAGTTCTTTTTCCATCCGTACATGTAAAATGCCGGCATCATAGAACGGTTCGCCGGGAAGCGTGCGATAGCCGAGCGACCGGTAAAAGCCTTCGGCGTGACATTGGCTGTCCAGGATGCAGCGGGAATATCCGGCTTGACGAGCCGCGTCTTCAAGTCCGCTCATCAGCACGCGCCCAAGCCCTTGACCCCGGTAAGCGGAACGAACAGCTACCCGCTGCATTTTGGCCGCTCCGTCCTTGTACGGGATAAAGCGTGCCGCGGCAGCATCTCCGTTCGAGCCTTCCACCACTACATGCTTGGCCGTGGAATCTAGGCGGTCATAATCGTCGACTTCCAGTTCTTCGGGGACTTGCTGTTCGTTTACAAAGACCTCCCGACGTACAGACAGGCAGCGGGCCAATTGGTTTTCGTTTTCAACCGCGATGATCTTAAAGTTCTCCATGGGAAGTCCTCCTACTCGTCCGTTTGCGCAGGTTCTTCTGCGACTCAAGGATTCATTATAACCAAGCCGCCCCGAAAAATCCATGTCGCATCTTGTCACGGACTGCTCGGTTAGAAGGCAGCGTAAGCGGTTAATAGGAAGAAGGAAAGCTGATGAAGTGGAAACGAAATCGAGAAGGACGAGACAGGAGGACGACATCATGACGAATCGAACGATTATTGGCGTATTCCCTACCGAACAGGCGGCACTCGACGCTATTCACCAACTGAAGGCACAAGGGGTGGGTAACGATCGGATTACCGTAGTCGGACAAGATCCCAACCCGATCGAGGAGATCGCAGAAGACACCAACCTCGAATCGCCTGAAGCGAACACGGAACCGGAAGAATCCAAAGGGTTTTTGCATAGCATTCGCGATACATTCACGAGTTCAGGCGACAGCGAATTTACCAATGTAGGTCCGTACGTGGCGGCGGGGCCGCTGGCTCACCGTTTTATCGGTTCCGATACGTACTCCGGCGGTCATGGATGGAAAGAAGACTTCACTTCGCTGGGGTTCAGCGATGAAGAAGCCGAAAAATACGCCGAAGCGGTGAACGAAGGTTCGATCCTGCTGCTGCTCGAAGAAACATCCGGCGATCTGGGCGAGATTCGCAGCATTCTGGGCACGACCGCCAATACGAGCGAATCCTAACCCGGCTTCATCATCAAACGCAGGACCGATGCTTCGGCATCGGTCTTTTTTGTGCGTAAAAATGCGGCCGACGCTTCAAATTCGATAAAAATTCGCGTTTTGGTAGCTAGCTTTAGTTTTGAACTATGTAATAAAAAGTAAAAATGACTAAGCGCTGTGCGAAGTGAAGCCGATATACACAATAATACCTTGTTTGAAGCCAATAGCTTGTCTCGAATTAATTTTTCAAATTTTTATCGGAGGCCGCAGAAATGAAATATAAAAGCCTTTTTTATGGACTCTCTGCGGGGTATCTCGTTCTTTTTTTGAGCCTGTCCCATTTCAATCAAGGGAACGAGACCGCGCTTACGTGGATCGGCCACTTGAATATCGTGCCGGTTTTGATCTGTACCCTGCTATTGATAATAGTCACGCAGCGTTCGGACAACAAAAATCGTTTGTTTTGGCTGTTCACGACATTAAGCAGTTCTTTTTATTTGTTGTCGCTGCTCTTGTTATTCGCCGATACTCTTTCGTCACGCATTACGCTGTCTTCGCCCGGCCTCGCCGATTTGTTTTGGGTAGCGGAAGGCGCTCTTTTGTTCCTGGGTTTGCTGATTGTCGTCTATCAACGGCTCAAAAGTCTTCGGCTGATGCAATATTTGCTCGACGCTTCCATCTTTATGTCGACGACGGCGGTATTTAGCTGGAGCCTGATCATAGCGCCTTTGTTGACGAATTCCGCGCACGAAGACGGTATCCAGGCGTTTATCAATCTTAGCTATCCGATTATCGACTTAGGGAATCTGTTTTTGTTGAGTCTGCTGTTATTTTCCAACCAGACGATCGGCAATTCCCGCACCGACAAAATGTTGATCGCGAGCGTGTTGCTGCTGACCGTAGGCGACTCGGTTTATTTGTATATGCAGTTGAACGAGACGTATTTGCTCGGCAGTCCGGTTGATTTGACATGGACGGCTTCGATTCTGCTTTTGGCCGTCGCCGGCATGGATTCTTTGCAAAGCGGACCGATCAAACGGACAAGCCGAATATCGACGAAGTTGACGACGCCTTTGAGCTGGTTGCGCCGCCTGCTGCCTTATGTCAGCCTGATTGCTCTATTCGCCATCATTCTCGAAGAATTGTCCGAATTCAACGTGATGGTCGTCGGCAGTGCTTTGGCGGTTCTGCTGATTATTGCGCGATTGATTTTGACATTCATCGAAAACGACTACTTGCTCGGACGTCTGACCCACACGGTCGAAGTCAAAGAGCACGAAGCCAATCACGACTCGCTGACGGGACTGCCGAATCGGCGCAAGTTCGATGCAGAGCTGCGTCGGGCTGTCGAGCAGGCGAAAACCGATCGGCATCAGTTGGCTTTGCTTTTTTTCGACCTGGATCGTTTCAAGCATGTCAACGATAGTTTGGGACATACGGTAGGGGACCAACTGTTGCAAGTGGTCGCCGACCGGCTGCGCGAATACATTCCGCTTTCCCGTTTGCTGGCCCGGCAGGGAGGCGACGAATTTACCGTGTTAGTCGATCCGCTCGAAGGAGAAGTCGAAGCCTACCGGACGATCGCCGCGATCGAAGAAGTATTCAAAAAGCCGATCATGCTGAACGGCGTCGTGCTTTACGGTTCGGCCAGCATCGGCGCCGCCTTGTATCCGCGCGACGGCGAGACGGCGGACGAACTGATGCGAAGCGCGGATATGGCGATGCACGAGGCGAAAAAAAACCGGCACCAGAAAAGTTTGTTTTTCGAGCCGAATATGGGGGAACGTCTGGCTTACAAAGTCGAACTGGAACACGAGATGCGCGGCGCGATCGAGCGCGGAGAGATCTTTTTGCATTATCAGCTCCAAAAAAATATCCAGACCTGCCAGATCGTCGGCGTCGAAGCGCTTATTCGCTGGCATCATCCGACGCTCGGCCCGATCTCTCCCGTAGAATTTATTCCGATTGCGGAAGAAACCGGCATGATCATTCCGATCGGCGAGTGGGTGATGAGAACGGCTTGCCGTCAGCAGGTCGAGTGGATGCACCGGGGGCATGGCTGTCTTCGGATGAGCGTGAACGTGTCGCCTTACCAGTTCCAGGACGAATTGTTTGTGGAAAAAATTTTGCATACATTGCGCGAAACGGGAGTCGATCCGCGCAACATGACGATCGAGGTGACGGAATCGCTGGCGATCCGGGACGTGGAAAAGGTATCGGCCCAGCTTCGTTTGCTGCGCGACACCGGTATCCGGCTGGCGATCGACGATTTTGGCACGGGTTACGCTTCATTAAAATATCTGCGTACTTTTGAACCTCATCTGCTGAAAATCGATCGCTTTTTCGTGGACGGGATCGATGTCGAGACCGAACGCGGCAATATGGTTCAAGCGATCATCGCGATCGGGCGCAGCCTGAATATGGAAGTGCTGGCCGAAGGCGTCGAGACGCTTGAGCAGTTGGAATTTTTGCGCGCGGCGGGCTGCGACGAGGTGCAAGGCTATTATCTGAGCCGGCCGCTACCTGCGGACGGGGTGGAGCAGTTGCTTCGCGGGCCTTTTCGAATGACCCACACGGTCTGAACCGGTATCCGGCGGCGAGAACGAACAAGCTGTTGGTTTCGAACGGATTCAATAAAAAAAGACCCTCGATTCCTTTGTTTTCGGAATCGGGGTCTTTTTGCGTAAAATCAGATTAGCCGCCAATCTTCGCCTTATACGCCAGCGAATACTGATCCGCCGCCAGAATCGCATCCAGCACGTCGCCGGCCGTTACCGGGAATGGAAGGTTGTGCGCCGTCTCGCCTTCTTTCGTCGCGGCTTCCGCCACACGGTACAGATCTTCGTTCGAGACGTCTTTCAGATGCAGATCCTCCAGCGTGACCGGCAGGTCCAGCTTCAGGTAGAAGTCGATGTAGCGCTCGATCTCGCGGATCGGACGACGCTCCAACGCCAACTGCACCAGCGTGCCGAACGTCACTTTTTGCCCGTGCGTCATATGGTGGATATCGCCTTCCAGCACGGTAAAGCCGTTATGGATCGCATGCGCTCCGGCCAAGCCGCCGCTTTCGAAGCCCAATCCGCTTAGCAGGGTATTGGCTTCAATGACCGCATCCAGCGCCGGAGTGACTACCTTGCGTTTGACCGACTCGTAGGCGAGCAGGCCGTAATCGAACAGCGTTTCTTCGCATTTACGTGCGATAGCTTCGGCTGCAAGCGTAGTCAGGCCGCCTGCCATCGTCGTTGCCCGCGCTTCGATCACCGCCCGGCATTCGACCCAGGTCGCCAGCGCGTCGGCAATACCGGAAGTCAGGAACAGCGGCGGCGCACCGGCGATGACTTTGGTATCCACCAGAATCAGATCCGGGTTTTTCTTATAAAAAGAATACGCGTCGAACGCGCCGTCGTCGGTATATAATACGGATAAAGCGCTGGTCGGCGCATCGGTCGAAGCGGTGGTCGGGATAATGACACATGCGGCATCGAGCACGTCGTTAACGGCTTTTGCCGTATCGAGCGTTTTGCCGCCGCCTACGCCGACCACCAGGTCGATATCTTTTCCCAGTTCCGCGATCCGTTTGATTTCCCCGCGGGACGCTTCGCCTTTGAATTCGGCTTTGGTGACGGAGATGCCTGCGGCTTCTAGGCTGACGGCGACGCGATCGCCTGCGATCGGCCAGACAATCGAATCTGCGATCACCAGTGCCGATTTGCCGAGCGCTTTTGCGTATTCTCCGGCTTTGTCTACAACATCTTTGCCCTGCACGTACTTGCCCGGGCTGATAAAGACTTTTTCACTCATCGGTTTTGGGCTCCTTTCGATTTGGGCGTACAGCATGTGTATTACCCGAAAAAGCCCCTAACTGACTACATTTGAGGTAAAATGGAAAAAAGGTCGAGAAATTCAGAAACGAAACCTTGATATCAACCGGAGGGAATACATATATGATGAAAAATAGATGGGTCAAATGGGTAGCGGGACTGCTTGCAGGCAGCTTGTTGATCGCACCGCTGCCGCATCAAGAAGCACAGGCCGCTACGTCCAAGCCGGTAGCTTTATCCATTAACGGAGCTTCCGTAGAGAGTAGCGAGCTTGAAGTCCGTGCGGGACATACCTATATGCCGGTTAACAGGCTCTCCGAGCTGCTTGGGTTTCTTGTTCAGTATGACCGGGACTCGAAGATACTCACTCTGCTGCGTCCGGATACCACCATTCGGATGAAGCTTGGGAACGGGGCGGCAGAGATCAACGGGCAACAGGTGAAGAGCACGGCGGCATTTTCGGAAAACGGTCAAGTATTTGTTCCGCTAGGCACGCTCTCGACAGCGCTCAAAACGAAAGCAGGCTGGGATTCCGCCACGGGAAGCGCTACTTTTGAAGATCCCGAGCGTTATCGCATGGATACGTCCGGCGGACGCACGGCGTGGGTATCTTTTTATTCGGGCGGGGTCTACTCGTTGGAATCGGGCATTCCGAAAAAGCTTGCGCAAGCGGACGTCTCGGAACTGGAATGGGGAACCGTCGATCTGCGGGGCTTGGGCGGGAACGCTTATGTGCTGACGGTGGAACGGCAATACGGGGCTTCCATGCAGGCCGTGCAGAACCGCTTTCAGTTTCTCGTAAAAAACGGTGTCGTGAAGCAGCAAGCCCATTTCCGGTACTCCGGTATGTATTTGCCTACAGAACTGGGGCCGCAAAAACTGCCTGCACAACGAGCCTACCTGACAGACGGGCAAACGGTTCAAGTGGTTGGCGCGGGAGGAAGTCTGGCGGCTGAATATGATCTGCAAGAGCTGACCAAGCAGACCGGGCCGTTTATCGTGGAATCGGTAACGGCGGATTACTTGCTGGTCCGTGCTTTCGATACTCTCCAGCCGACCGTCGTGAATCTTCGAACAGGCGAAGCATCGAGACTGGATCAGGAGCTATTGGACGATAAGGAAGCCGGCGAATGGTCGAAAGTGTCCGGCGATATCGGCGATCTGCTGCTTAATGCGAGACTTCGCTTCGACCGACAGGAAGGCGAGCAATTAATCTTTACCTACAAACGTATTGCGCCGGGACCCTTATTCGGACAAAAGGCTACGGTGAGCTACAAGTTGTCGGAATAACGCATGCAGCAAATTGAATCGGATCGGAAAATACGAATAAGCAGGTTCCTCCTTGAAAAGGGAAGAGCCTGCTTATTTTGTAGCGTTCTTACTTAGCGCTTATTGCGTCGGAGAATAAAGAACGGCTTTCGCTTCCTGCTCCGGCCGGTGCTCGATGTAACTGAAAATGTGCATCTCCGCAAAGTCGCTTTCGTAATTTTTGTAGACCTCTGTCAGCGAGTTGCCTGCATCTCCGATTATTGTTGAGGAACGTTCGTCGGACAGCGTGCGTTTGCTGCCGATGTACGTCTGGCCGATTCCGCCGAAGTTCGGGTCTTCGCTGGAGGTCTGAACGACCAGATTCCCGTCTTGCTTGTAATACGTCCATACGACGGGATAGCCGCCGACGTCCACGGTCAAAGACTGTTTTTGCCCGCTGATATTTGTAAGTTGTACAGGAGCCGGCAGATCGCCTTGATGAATCACGATTTCATGACGCGCTCGCAGTTCGATTAAGGAATCGGACGTCAATTTTAAATCAGCAGGGCGATCTATGGAGAGGAAGGCGTCTCCGAGATTTTTTTCTCTATTCAACCCAAATGCCAAATCGACTGCTTTTCCGTCCACCCATAACTCATAGTCCTTGAATGGCGAGTAGTGCAACTTCCCAAGCTCTATATCAATACGAATCTGAGCGGGAGTGACCGTTAATTGATTGATTCGTACAGCCGTTTCCCCGGACCCGAGCCGGATATCCAGCTTTTGCTTCGTACTGGCATGAGCCATTTTAGACTTGTCCAAAACCAGCGGGAAATCCCAGGCTGCGTCAATCTTCTCACTTTGTTTGCTGTATAGCAGCTTGTAGGTCACGCCCTTTTGCAGAAGATCGGTTGCGGAAAAGGTATCCTGGTTGAAGAATCCACCGCTACCGTTGGGCGTTCCATACATACTCCCTTTTACAGGCTGAATAGGTTTTCCCGTACGGTCATATGCGACAAGACTGCCGGAAGGGGCTTGTTCTTGACCGGATTCCGGAATCAGCGTCGTTCGGATCAACGTTTGCCCGTCAGGTTGGGCGAAGGCGCCAAGTTCAACCTGGGCAATCCCTGATTGATGCACATCTTTGCGATAGGTTCCGGTATCCGCAGCATTGAAAGCCAGCGGGGTTTCGGCATCTGTGGTGAACGTGATCCCGTCTACGCTGAAGCTTACGGCTTCGGAAGAAGCGTTAGGTGACCAATCGGTTTGGAAATAGCCTGTAGCAAGGAGGGAACCTTTTTCCGAGTCAGCGGATTGCGCCACATACTCATAAACTTCGAAGGTCTTACCGTCCGTATCCGTGATCGTGATCGAGGAGAAACCGGAGAACCGATCGCTGCGCGCCTCGCCGTCCAGGCTGTACAAGATCAAGGTCCGGCCTTCGTCAATGATTGCGGTATGCAAAGTCAGCGTCACGCCGTCATGGGTGATCGAGCGTTCGATTTCTTGCCCCAAGCCTTGCGCCAACGCCGTCTGAATACCCTCGCGGCCGTGAAGCAAGGCACTCCAATCGTATTGAATAGCCGCATACGCGGGAACGGCGATCAGAGCGGCTCCAAGTGTGGCGGCTAACGCAACCTTGCGCACACGGGTCCGAGACGTTGTACGGTTCCCTGCCGCAGAACGAGTGCCGCGCTCCAATTCCACTTCCATTCGCAGCCACATCGCATCATAATCCGGCTCACGCACAGCGGCCTGCGGTCCGATTTGTTGATGCAGCGTCGTTTCCAACTTTTCCAATAACGCAGAGTTATCCTTTGTAAGTTTGGTATTCATAACGTCCTCCTTGGATGGGTTCGGCTTGTTTTCCGGCACGTTCAAGTTGGTTTCGAAGCAGCTTTAATCCTTTGTACTGCCTCGATTTGACGGTTCCTTGCGGAATATTCAGCAGCTCGGCGATTTCGCTTATACCCAGATCATGCACGAAGCGCAGCGAGATCACGGTACGGATCTTGATCGGCAGGCGCGAGATAGACTCGGCCCACTCCTGCGCTCCTTCGCGCTCCTGGAACTGTTCTTCCGGCGTACGTTCGGGACTCCCGACGAGTCGATGCGAATGCTTCGTTAACTTGGAACGCAGATTGCTGCGGCGTCTTAGCACATTCAGGCATTGGTTAACGGAAATCTTTAGAAGCCAAGCCTTCACATTCTTCATGCTCGTCCAATCGCTCCGAAAAGCTGTCATAAATACTTCCTGGCAGATGTCTTCGGCGTCAGCGGATTGCCCCAGCATGTAATAGCACATTCGATAGACGTCGGAACGATAGGTCTCGAATAGCTCTTTGTTGGTCACGGTCAGCCTCCTCTCTGGTGGATTCGCCTATACAACAAACGAACACTCCGAACGGTTCGTTTTTTAAGTTTACTTTTTATCATTGAACTGGACAAAGGGGATCGGCATAGGTATAGTAGGACTTATGATTTTACTTTCGATAAGTATTATTGAAAGTCGGAACCGACGAAAGGGTGAGAACATGCCATCCGTTACGCACAGTTCGGTCAAGGTGAAAAAAATGAACGAAGAACTTGTCCGCCAAGCGCTCCGTCACGCGGAATACGGGACCAAATCGTCGATCGCGCAAGCAACCGGACTCAGTATCGCGACATGCGGGACATTGCTGAAGGAGATGCTTGCGAGCGGAGAAGCGCTGGAAGACGAGCCGGAAGCTTCGAGCGGGGGACGTCGGGCCAGACGCTTTGCGTATAATGCGGATTATTCGTATATCGCCTGTATTGGCGCCGTATTCGAGCAGGGACGTCCACGGCTTATGTATGCCATTGCCGATTCGGCCGGAAAAGTGATCGAGCGCCGCTCCCGCGAAGTGTCGGTGCTTGACGAATCTGCGATCGATACGCTGGTGGGCTTGCTGCTGGGCAAGTATGCACAGATCAAAGCAGTCGGGATTGGGATTCCTGGATTGGTTCATGACGGCGTTATCAATATTTGCGATGCGGAGAAGTTGATTGGCGTACCGTTGGAGCAGCGTATCCGAGAGAAGTACGGAGTTCGGGTCATCGTGGAAAACGATATGAATCTGACCGTGTACGGTTTATATCGGGAGCGCGAATGGGAAGAACCAGGAACGCTGGCCGTGATGATTTTCGTCTCGGGCTGTTTTCCGGGAGCGGGCTTGATGATCGACGGACATATCCATCGGGGAAGCAGCCGTTTTGCCGGAGAGGTTTCTTTTTTGCCGTTCGGGATATCGCGTGAAGAGCAGCAGCGAAGACTTGACGCGAAAAAGACATTTGTCCCTCTTGCCGCCCACGCCGTAGCCAGTCTGGCCGCGATCGTCAATCCTGCATTGATCGCACTCACGGGCGGACAGGTGCAGGAAAGCGATCTTGCGATGATTCGCCAGCACTGCCTTGAATTCATCCCTCCCGAGCATATGCCGCGGTTACTTTGGCTGGAGTCGCCGGAAGAACCGTATATCAATGGGCTGATCGCGATGACGTCCGAGAGCTTGTCGTATTCGTTGGAACTCGTGGAGAAGCGCTATTGAGTCAAAGCGGCCAACAAGTTTGTTTTCGATTTTTATTAAAGAAGGGATGATTGCACGATGGAACGCGAACGTACCGAAAAAGAAAAAATGCTGGCCGGAGAATTGTATAAAGCTTGGGACGAGGAGCTTAGAGCCGAAAGTTTGCATGCCAAAAAGCTGATCCGTCAGTTCAACGCGACGACGGAGGAGGAACCGGAACAACGTGTAGCGCTGCTGAAGCAGCTTTTCGGATCGACAGGCGAAAATGTATATATCGAGCCCAGCCTGCGCGTGGATTACGGATACAACATCCATGTCGGAGAAAACTTTTTTGCCAACTTCGACTGTACGATTTTGGACGTCTGCGAGGTGCGAATCGGAGATAACTGCATGTTGGCACCGGGCGTGAGCCTCTATACGGCGACGCATCCGATCGATCCTTACGAACGAATTGCCGGACCTGAGCTGGGTAAGCCGATCACGATCGGACACAATGTTTGGATCGGCGGTCGTGCGATTATCAATCCGGGCGTGACGATCGGAGACAATGTAGTGATCGCATCCGGAGCGGTCGTGACGAAAAACGTACCGGACAATACGATTGTCGGCGGCAATCCCGCTCGCGTTATCCGGACTATCGAAGTTGGCGAGAAGCCTGTAGCGGGTGTGTAAAAACGTAAATCCAAACGCAACATAAAAACACGGTGTGCGAATTATCGCACGCCGTGTTCGTAACTTTTTATGAATTCCATACCAGCCGGTCTTAACCTGGAGTACTCAGCAAACGGTATTGCCGCACCATTGTTCGTCTGGAGAAATGAAATGTTGGACGCATAACCTGCCTGATCGACTTCGAGCAATGCCTGTGTGAACTTCTTTTGATCCACGCCGAGACTGAGGGACGTTGGGTCCTTTCCCCATTGGATTTCTTTTAAAATCTGGTACAGAAGATTGGGAGTTGCCACTTCCATCGCCACCTTCCCTGATTAGTCCTTCCAGCATAATCCTTGTAAGCGTCAACAAAAGTGATTTAAGTCACGTTCTTTTCAATGAGTCGTCAACGTGTATACAGGAATCGTTCAATGCCGGAAGCACCATCAGGGGATACAAAATTAACCTTTACCGATCCAAAGGCCAGCAGCGTAAAGCCGTCAACGTCGCTTCGCCGCCTTCGGCGAAGAATCGGATACCTGTCGAATCGACACTCGGATAGATCCGTGCGGACATCGCAAGCTCACCGTCTCCTGCGAACAGTTCAACGGAAGAGCGGTCAATGAATACCCGTAGTTGCAGCCGATTCTGTTGTAAAAGGAACGGTGCTTTGCGAACGCCGCCAGGGCCTGCGCCGGAACGTTCCCGATCCAAAATCAATTTCTGCCGTGCCCGGTCATAGGTGAACGTCGTTTCTTCTCCTGAAGCTTCGTTTACCCGCAGAGAGATCCCGAACGACGTCGCTGAACCTGCATCGAATTCCATTTCCAGTTCGATACATTCGCCGTTAACACCCGCAAGTTCTTGCCGAGAAGCGGAAGGAGCCAATCGCACAGGGCCGTAGCTTACACCTTCACCGCGTAATTGGGCGAGGTCTGGTGCCGGACGACTACGGATCTGTCCATTTTCAAGCGTGAGCACGCGGGGAATCGTCATGGTGCCTGCCCAGCCACGCGCTTGCTCCGGCATTTTGTCTTCCCACATCGCCATCCAGCCGATCAGAATACGACGCCCCTGATCATCTTCGGTAGTCTGCGGTGCATAGAAGTCAAAGCCATAATCCAACAGCTGCAAATCTCCATGTTCAAAACGCCCCGTATCGTAATCCAGTTGCCCAAGCATATAGCCGGACTGATTGGAATTGTGATACAAATCGCCGACCGGAGCTATGCCTTGAGGCGAACAGAGCAGTACGTCTTGGCCGCTCAAGGTGAACAGATCCGGACATTCCCACATAAAGCCCAACTTTTCCTTAGGCTCCTGTCCACCGGCCATTACGCTGACAAAGCTCCAATCCGTCAGATTGCTTGACCGATACAGCAGAACCTGGCCGCTGCGTCGATCCAGCGTCTGTGAACCGAGCACGCAGTAGTAGGTTTCGCCGTGCTTCCATACTTTGGGATCGCGGAAATGGAAAGGGTGAACATCGCCTTCCGGCGCCGCAGAGATCACCGGGTTATGCGCAAACTTTTCAAAATTGACGCCGTCTTCGCTATGCGCCAGCGCCTGGACTTGCTCCAATTGGTTGTCCCGATCTTCGCCTGTCCATACGTTGCCGGTATACATCAGCCACAGCTTGCCGTCTTTTTCGATCGCGCTGCCGGAAAAACAGCCGTCGCGCTCGTACTCTTCCGTCGGAGCCAGGGCGATCGGCAGATGCTCCCAATAGGCCAGATCGCGGCTTTTGACATGTCCCCAGTGCATCGGTCCCCATTCGACGGAGTAGGGATGGTGCTGGTAGAACAGATGATATTCGCCGCGATAAAAGCTAAAACCGTTCGGATCGTTGATCCAGTAAGCCGGAGCTGCCACATGGTAGCGCGGTCTCCATCGGTCTTGCGCCACGCGCTCCCGCGCTTCGGCAACCGAGTCTTCGGCGCGCTTCAGCGCTGCGAGATGTTTTTCTTGCGACGATGTCACCTGGGTTCATCCTCCTTCGGGTTCCGTATTTAAAAGTCGTTCCAGTTCCGCGCGCCGCGGCTGGATTCGCTTTGCTGACGGGATTGCATGTCTTCGAGCATCTCGATCGCTTTGAGCGTTCCGATCAGGGAATCGAACAGATTGATCGAATACTCCTCCTTATCGAGCACGAGCGATTTGAACTTGTCTTTTTCGGCGAGAAACGAAGCGGTTTCTTTGAGCGTTTTGTGCCGGGCTTCCAGATAAACGGCGGCGCTGGACAACCAGAGCGTGATGCTGCGGAAATCTTCGGCGCTTTTCACCTTCTCGCGAAGATCTTCTCCCTGGCGGGTCAGTTGGGTAAGCTGCATGAATATCCTCCTTTGGTTGAAGTCTTTTTTAGTTTACCAGAAGCGGAGGGGCCAGCCCAAGCTTTGAACAGTAGCGATCAACAAATAAATCGTCGCAGTCATTAGATTTTTGAACATTCTAAAAAAAATGCAATAAATCGAATAATATTGAACTGGAAATTCGTTCCTGAATTTGTAATGGTGAATCCAGGCAATATTATTATCCGTTTAAAAGGAGTGAACAATATGAAAATGAAAACGGTTAATTTAAAAAAGACAGCGTGCTTCACCCTGATTTTGATTCTGTTCGTAAGTCTAAGCGTATTAGAACCCGGAATGTACCGCAAAAAAGCGTCAGCGCAAAGCGAAGAAACGATCACGGTGCTGCCGAACATCCGCGAAGAGGTCGATGCTTCGGGCTTCAAGCATCCCGGCATCGGGCTGACCAAAGAAGTGCTGGAAAATGCGAGAAACCAGGTTGCCGCAGAGCAAGAGCCCTGGATTTCTTATTTTGAGCAGATGAGCCAATCGCCTGCGGCAGCTACAAACGTAACGTCCAGCAATGCCAATCCGTCCAATCCGACAACGCCGAAAACGCAAGCGGTTAACAGTAAAGGCGCATTCGTGGCGGACGGGCTCAAAGCTTACACTCAAGCGCTTATGTACGTTTTGACCGGTGACGAGATTTACCGGGCCAATGCGCTGGCGATTATCCGAATCTGGGAGCAGATGGACCCGAACCAATACACCTACTTTACGGATTCTCATATTCATATGGGCATTCCGCTTAACCGGATGGTAGCAGCCGCGGAGATTCTGCGTTATACCGATACGCAACAACCGCAACTGGAGTGGACAGAAACCGATACGCAGACTTTTACGGACAATCTGATCGTGCCTGTCACCGAAACGTTTTTGCATCATAACGGTTATTTCATGAACCAGCATTTGTATCCGCTGCTTGGCGCGATGTCGGGATACATTTTTACAGGCAATCGGGAGCGCTACGACGAAGGCGTGGAATGGTTTACGGTAAACGAAACGGCTGTGGATCAAGGGCAGAACGGTTCAATCAAGCAGCTTTTCCGGCTTGTGGACGAGGACATTTTAACCGGCGATCCGGTCGTTCCTCCGCGCGTGCAGCATGTGGAGATGGGACGGGACCAGGCTCATGGCGCAGGCGATCTGACGAACGCGGAGATTTTGAGCCGACTGCTTCAAGCGCAAGACACGCGGGTTGATCCGGTGACGGGAACCGTATCGGATACAGACCAGGCCGTCGATGCTTACGACTTTTTGGATCAGCGAATTTTGGCGGCTTCGGATTATTTTGCGCGCTTTATGCTTGGATACGATATTCCTTGGACACCCGTTGCCGCGCATACCGATCCGAACGGAAATCCGACAATTGTCTATAAAGCGCCGGCTTCCGGTTACCGAGGAAGAATCGGCGGCAACATATACGGCCAGTATTATCATTACAAATACGAAGCCGGCGTCAACATCGAGCAAGAAGCCCCTTATTTTGCGGACATGTTCGATAAAAGATTGCCTTTTTATTGGGAATCGCCAGACGGCGGAGCGGATTACTGGCTGTTCATTCCGGCAGAAGCGGCAGCCGAAGGCACAGCGACATTGCCTAAGACCTCTGCTGACGACAATCTGAACGAGATTGAATACCGCGCAACCAGTCTGGATGGACGTGCGTCGGTCGAAACAGAAAACGAAACTTCATTCATGCGGGTTGAAGCTGCGGAAGAGGGGAGTGCGGTTGCGCTCGTCGCCACGGCAACAGCGAAAAAAACGATAGGGTTCAACATTCGGACAAACGGCATTGCCAAATTGGAAGTAAACGGATGGAGTGACCAAACCCTAGTTTTGCCGAATACGCAGGGGCAGTGGCAAACGGTCGTTTATCGTATGGATGATTTTCGCGGTCTTGGGGATCTGACTTATTTAAAAGTGTTCGGTACCGGAACGGACGTAGATATCGACCATATCCGCCTGAATGTCGACGAAGTGTTGACTCCACCAACTTTTCGCAGCGGAGAGGCTGAAGCCGATCTGTTTACCTATACGGGATCGCAAGTTCCGATCGTGCAAGAGTTTGAGGCGGATGATAGCGGAGAGGGCGAGACGTTGATTTATCGTGCGGACGATCTGCCGTCGGGAGCATCTTTTAACGAAACGGCCGGAACGTTTTCCTGGAAGCCCGACCAAACCGGCGTATACGAATTCGTGGTTAGCGCCTCGGACGGCGTTTCCGTTACGGCCCGAACGGTGCGGGTGAACGTTAGCGCAGACCGGGAAGCGGCAATGGAGTCGGCATCCGGTTTGTACCAAGAAGATCGCGCTTATGTGTCCAAGACGCGAAACGAATTTCTTCAGGTCTACAACGAAACGAAAAACGTCATAGACAGTGCCGGAGACGACGTGTTCCTGAATTTTTTGACGCAGTTGAGAACAGCGGCTGAAAGCCTGCAAGAATTGACACCGCTGCGACCCGACGGAAGCATGGATTACTCGGAAATGATCGTTTCGTCCACGGTAGGCACTGAAATACCGAAGCTGCTTGACGACGCTCCAGATACGTTCGCTTTTTACGGGAACGCAGTTAATCGAACGCATACGTTCGATTTCGGACCGGATTTCCGCGTAACCGCGGAAGCGTTCGAACTTCAGGTACGCGCAAGCTTTCCCGAACGAATTGGCGGCACGACTATTTTCGGCTCCAACGATAATTCGAACTGGACCCGTTTGACGCCGGGAATGACGGAAGTATCGGAAGACAAGCAGCGATTGGACGTTGATCCGCAGCTTGCCGAACAGTCTTTCCGATTTTTGCAAATTCGCATGATTCAACCTTCGAGCACTATGCTAGAACTTTCGGAATTCCGTATCTTCGGTCAAAGAGTCGAAACTTCAAACAAACTGGAAACGATTGTTCTTGCGGCCGAAAACGCCGTACGAGGACGGTTGTCGGAAGGCGCGACAATCCGGTTGAATTTCCGTTCGTCGGAACCGATCACCAACGTGCAGACGACCATTCAAGGAAGAGAAGCGCTGACCCACTCGGAAGACGCGCAGAATTGGACGGCGGAGCTTCCGGTTGATGCCGATCTCGAATCCGGCACTGTACATTTTACGATCGATTATTTGACGACCGACGGCGAAGAAGCGCCAGAAGCGACGATGACGACCGACGGCTCTTCTTTGACCATCGCGGACGAAACGAAACTGCTTCGCGATATTCCTTCGATTACGACGCTTCAAGATTCGAACGGTAGAAGCGAGCAGCAGCTCAAGTCGATTGTCACAGCGTTGTTCGACGCAAATCCAGGCACGATCACCGATTTTCGCTTAAACGGAAGCGGGAGCGGGGGGTATATCCGTTTCGACTTCGGCGAAAGCGGAGTTTCGTTGTCGAAGATCGAACTGTTGGCGCGTCAAGACGGGTATTACACACGAATCGGTGGAACGGTCGCCCAAGGATCGCATGACGGCGTTGTCTGGACAACTCTGACGACGAGCGCCGCAAAAACCGCCGATTGGCAGACGTTGACCGCGCAATCCGATACCGCTTATCGATATATCCGTTTATATAACGCAGGTGCCTGGTTCGGCAATATGGCCGAATTGCGGCTTCACGGTGAACTTTGATCGAAAAGACGCCAAAGCTTGTCAAGTCAGCGCTTTTGCCCACGGCAAAAGCGTTTTTTTAAATATAGTGGAATGAATCGAAAGATTTTACTATAGCCGCCGCGTAAGCGATCAGGTATCCTTAACCTCATATAAAGAAAGCAGTTGTCGATTTTTCATAGTGTAAGCGCTTTAAAAAAGGTTGATTCTGACTTGCAAAACGCTAGAAAGATCTATTAGGGGGACATACAATGAACGGAAGACGAATCAAAAAAACGGTATTCAATCATCTGATTTTATCGTATACCGTTCTTTCCGTTCTATTGGTCGGTGCCATGGGCGGATATTGGTACGTTCAAGCCAATCAAGTCATGCATCAGGAGATCGTGAACGAGAGTATGTCGCGGATCGGAGCGGCGCAGTCGTTTATCGAAAACACATTGCTCAAAAAGTATGAAGATAATTTGCAAAATAAGGCGTTGGCCGTCCGGTTTATTGAAAATAACAGTAACTTGAATCTGCTGCTGTACGGAGGCTGGAAAGGCAACTTGAGCCGGGTCGCTTCTTTTCGAAGCGACTTGGAATTTTTTAAATTGGAAAACGAAGGCATCATGAACGTCAGTGTTTATTTCCCGAAACAGGATTATTTGATCGATGCCAAACGTTTCTATATGAAAACCTCCAATTCGCCCGAAGCTGGCTATTTCGCAAACATTGACAGAAAGCCTTTCAAACGTTGGAGCGCGAGAACCGATGCGGAAGGCAATCAAGTCTTATCGTATATGATTAAGCTTCCTTATGCGGCAGCGAATGCCGAGCCGGACGGCTACTTCCTGATCGATGTGGATATTCGCTATCTTCAGCATGCAATAACCCCGATGTTGGGAACGGCCCAGGATCGATTGCTGATTACCGACGACGCCGGACGGCAATTGTTCTCGGTAGGCAGCGAAAACGAATCTGTTATCGCTATCTTGACAAAGGTGGCGTACTCACAAACCGAATCTTTTACTACCATACCGGAAAAAGGATCGACAGGTATCGTTTCGAAGCTTCCTGCTGAAAATTCGGATCATGAATGGACATATGCCATGTACCGTCCGCAGAATTCCGTCACTGTTTTGACGGAACGCTTGAAAGCGGGTCTTTTGACGGTTTGCGGCATCATTGCGTTGTTTGGGATGTTGATGTCGGTGTTCTTTTCGAAAAGGTTATATATCCCGGTGCAACGATTGCTGAACAAAGCAAGTAGTATAAGACCCACACCTTCCCATTCTGTGCATGCCAACGAATACACGATGATCGGGGATGCCTTTTCGTTCATGAACGATAAAATCGTCGATTTGGAAACGCAGGCGCGCCGAAGCGAAAGGATTGGGCAACTGCTGGGACTGCGGCCGGAATTCGAGCAAACGGAGCAGTCGCCGCAAGGAAAGGCTTATCGCGCAGCTTATCTGTACATGACCGAAGGGACGACGGATCAACTGCGGCAAACCTTCGACCGTTCCCTCTGTGTTTCGGGCGAATGGATTTTCCTGAACGAGCGGGAAGCGGTTATTTTGTATACATTTCCGTTCGATAGAGAGCCGGTATATGCGGAATGGATTGAAGAAATCCGACAATTAGCCAACGGAGTATGCTCACGGGTTGCGTTTCGCGCTTCTATCGGCTGCTTGGCAAGCACCGAAAGCGAAATCGCGGATTCGTATCGTACCGCACTGTCGGCCGCACGTTACCATTTTATCCGCGGCGAAGATGCGATCATTGTGCATGACTCACTGAAAACGCAGAGTTCCGACCCGCTGCTGTTCAGGCATGAACATTACTTCAATGCGTTGAAAGCCGGAGACCGAAGCGGAATTCAGACCTTCCTCGCGCATTTTTCCGACTCTCTCAAGAAGGGCGATTTGCAGATCGACGTAGTCGAATTGGCCGTTTTGCAACTGATTGCCCAACTTTACCAATGTATGATCGAATTGAAACTTCAATATTTGCTGCCCGAAGCGGGGTTGTTCGAAGAATTGAAAGGCGATACGTTGGAAGAAACGATGCAACAAATCCTTGAGTTGTCGAACCGTGTTGCGGAAAGCCGCAGCATGGAAAGCAATCATGCGCATGCGGAAGTGATTCGTACAATTCAGACCTATATCCAACAGCATTTGCATGAAGATCTGTCTTTACAAATTCTTTCGCGCGAAATTTCGTTGGCTCCCGCTTATATCTCAACCCTGTTCAGCGAAGTAACCAAAAATTCGTTTACGGAATACGTTACGCGGCTAAGGTTGGAAAAAGCGTCCGAACTGCTGGTGGAAAAACCGCGCATGTCTGTAGCCTCGATCGCGGAGCAAGTCGGATACCGAAATGCTCAATATTTTCATAGCAAATTTAAAGCCCGTTACGGTGTAACGCCGGTTCAATACCGCAAAGCGAAGCGGGAAGACGAAGACTGGGTACCCTTAAAAAGCTGAAGATTCGTTTCTGCGATATCGCGAGCTTTGCAACTGAACGATTTGAAAACCGTTGCCGTTTCGGTAACGGTTTTTTTGTCGAATCGAAAGAAATCATAAGAAATCGAAAAAAGTTACCCTAGAAAGAACGCTTACAAAGCATCTAAAGTGGAATCATGAACCGGGAGGCGCCGCCCGGCGATTTTATGACGAAGGACGAAAGGAGCAAGACGATGAACCCGGTAACATCCTCGGAGTTCGACGGTTCGGCAACCGTTCCCAAAAAGCCGTCGAAAATTTCGAAGACATGGAAAGAATACAAAAAATGCAGATATTTATTTCTGCTGTTGACTCCTGTACTGATCTGGTATGCGGTATTTGCTTACGCTCCGCTATACGGGATTCAGCTTGCGTTCAAAGATTTTCGGATCATGGACGGTATTTGGGGCAGTCCATGGGTAGGATTCAAGCACTTTGAATTTCTGTTTTTCCATTCGCCCGATTTTTTCAAAATTTTGCGCAATACGGTAGTCATCAGTTTTTATCACATCATTTTTGGGTTTCCGGCTCCGATCATTTTGGCATTGTTGATCAATGAAATTCGTTCGACCAAATTCAAAAAGATTACGCAGTCGTTGACGTATCTGCCTCACTTTTTCTCTTGGGTTATCTTGTCGGGAATTTTGCTCACGTTGTTGTCTCCTTCGACAGGCGTGGTGAACTATCTGATTCAATTGCTTGGCCTGGAGCCGGTTTATTTTCTGGGTGATCCCAATTATTTCCGCTTCACGCTGGTCACGTCGGCGATTTGGAAAGAAATCGGCTGGGGTACCATCATCTATCTCGCGGCCTTATCCGGCATTTCGCCCGATCTGTACGAAGCGGCTGTTATGGACGGCGCGAGTCGCTGGAAGCAAACGCTCAAAATTACGCTGCCTTCGATCTTGCCGGTCGTCGTTCTGATGTTCATCCTGCGAACAGGCGGCATTCTCGATGCCGGCTTCGACCAAATCCTTAACTTGTATTCGCCTGCAACGTACGAAGTCGCGGATATTCTGGACACGTATGTATACCGCGTAGGTTTGCAAAACTTTCAATTCAGTCTGACGACGGCTGTCGGCCTGTTCAAAAATTTGGTCGCTTTCGCTCTGGTATTGCTGACCAACTTTGTAGCCAAAAGATTAGGGCAAGAAGGCCTGTTTTAGAATGAATCGAAGAAAGGAGTGCCGATTGTGAAACCAACAAGAGGAAGCCGGATTTTTCAGGCCTTTCTGATTTTGTTTATGATTTTGCTTTGCATTGTGATGCTTTATCCTTTCGTACATATGCTCTCGATCTCGCTTAGCACGCCGGCCGAGTCGCTGCGTGCAGGGATTCATCTGTTTCCGAGGGAAGTCTCTTTCTATGCTTGGGAGCGTGTGCTTACTCGGGACGATATTTGGATCGGCTTCGGCAACAGCGTTTTTCGGACCGTTATCGGAACGATCTGTTCGATCGTATTCATGTCAATGGGAGCCTATCCATTGTCGAGAAAATATTTGCCGCACCGCAGTTTTTTCACCATGCTGATCGTGTTTACGATGTTTTTCAGCGGCGGCCTGATTCCGACTTATTTCCTGATTAAAAATCTGGGCTTGATCGATACTCGGCTCGTCTATATCATTCCGGGTCTGATCAGTACGTTTTCACTGTTGATTCTGCGCAATTTTTTTCAAGCAATTCCCGAGGAACTGGAAGACTCGTCCAAAATCGACGGAGCGAACGATCTGCAAATTTTGTTCCGTATTATTATGCCGTTGTCGCTTCCCGTACTCGCTACGTTATCTTTATGGTCAGCCGTGGCGCACTGGAACGCTTGGTTCGATGCGGTTCTATATATTCAAGATCCGCATAAGCAGGTCCTGACCACATTCTTGCGCAGAGTCGTCATTACAGGAGAAGATCTTTCCATTTTTTCTTCGGACGCACAAAGCACTGTTTTAGGCTATGCCGAACCGATCAAAGCCGCGACGCTGATGTTTACGGCGCTGCCGATCATCGTGGTCTATCCGTTTCTGCAAAAGTATTTCGTTCAGGGAACGATGGTAGGCTCGCTGAAAGGCTAAAACGCAGTTTAAATCAAAAGGAGGAAAACAAAATGCGAAAAAAAACCGGCTTGACCGCCACGCTGGCTGTGCTGCTGACCGTTTCGACGCTGCTGAGCGGATGCGGAGGTTCGGAATCGGATGAGGCTGGAGGCTCTTCGTCCGATCCGGCGTCGCCTATGACGATCACGATCGCGAACAATTGGAACGCGCCCGAAGCGGATAACAATTTTGTGCAAAAGTATCTGGAGGAAAAATTCGATATCAAAATCAAAAACGTTAAATTCGAAACGGAAACCTGGAAAGAACAACTCGGCGTGCTGCTGGCTTCCGGCGATATTCCCGACATCCTGGCCGTAGACGGCACGGTAGGAGATATGGTGCAGTGGGCGGACCAGGGCGTTATCGCAAACATTTCCGCCGACGAAATCAAGCAATACATGCCGAAATACACCGCAGATATCGAAAGCGTTGATCCTGAAGCGTGGGCGGCGGGCAGTTATAACGACAAAAATTGGGGAGTGCCGAAAGTCTGGTCCAATGGCGCAACCGGATTTTTACCTGCCTATAACGGACAATGGCTGACCGCGATCGGTTACGATCAACCGCCGAAAAATCTTGAAGAATTGGAAGACGTATTGACCAAATTCACGTTCGAAGATCCGGATGGTAACGGCAAAAAAGATACGTACGGAATGACCGGACGCGGCAAAGATGCGCAAACCCAGATGTTCAATTCGATTTTCGCGGCATACGGCGTGAATCCTTATCAGTTCAAGCTCGGCGCGGACGGCAAGGTAGAGTACGGCGCGACTACGGAAGAAGCACGCAGCGCGCTCAAGCTGTTGAACAAATGGTACAAGGCCGGTATTATCGATCCGGAATTCATCACGGACGGCAATGGAGAAATTCAGACCAAATTCATCAGTCTGCGCACCGGGATGTTCGATACAGGGATGTGGCACCATCTGTATGCAGACGGTTACTTCGGTCTCGTGGCGGCCGACAAAGGCATCGATCTAGTTCCGGGCTCGCCGTTGACCGGACCGGACGGCAACAGATACGCCATGGCCAACGGGGCATTGCAACCCCCTCTTTTCTTCGGCGTTCAGCTTGAAAAAGACGACGCCAAACGTCAAAAAATACTTGAGTTGCTTGAATATGTAGCGACAGACGACACAGGCTATTTGACCACATTGTTCGGTAAAGAAGGAGAAACCTATGACTTGCAAGACGGTTTGCCGGTGTTGAAAGACGGGGTCAATGCGGCAGAATGGGGACTTAGCTTTTACAATCCATTCGGCGGCAAAGTATCGGCGATGGAGAAATACCATTTCTCGCCGGAAAAGATCGAATTCCGGGACACCTATACGAATATCGAAGGGCTCAACGTACTGACCGACTTGATGCAATCTACCGTCATGTCTTCGAAAGCGCAGTACGAAGCTATTTTGACGACACTCCAAGCACAGTACTACATCAAAGCAATAACCGGCGAAGCCGATACGTACAAAGATTTCGACGATTTCAAAGCGCAATGGATTAATTCCGGCGGACAAGCCGAACTCGACGAAGCGCAAGCCATTTATGAAGCTCGTCAAAGTTAAAAATCAAACACACGAAAGATCAGCAAAAGGTCGGCTTTACACGGTAATAAAATCGCGTACAGGCCGGATTTTTCTGTCGGAATAGGAGCCTACAAAAATGAGCATGGCAGATCAATCAAGCTTGAAGCATGACGGAAAAAAGGACGTAACCCCAAGACTTGTTGTTTATCCGTCACCTGAAGGGATTGAGGAAAGTCCCGATTATCGAGTCAGAGTCCGAAAAGCAGGAGAAGAATGGTAGCGCTTATTCGTTTATCGCGCGGCAGTCGATATGCACGATGTTCGTTTCGCGTCCATGGTGAGTTTCGATTGCGAAGGAGCGGCGGAATTGGAGATCGAGCATTTGAGCGGCATCGTAAACGAAACGATCGTGCGACCGCTGTCTGCCGGCATCCAATGTTCCGTCGAACACTTGACGATCAAACTCCGATTGGACGGCCCGCGTTTGCTTTCTCTTGAAACGAACGGCGAACGGTTTCGCAATCTGCACATTTTCGCCAATTCGCCAGAAAAAAATATCCCATTCAACGAAGCTGAAGAGGTGCTGACACTGGAACCGGGCATTCATAGAGGAGCGGATATACGAAAAGCGTTGGAGCAACGAAGCGCTATCAGAACGTCCGATGCCCGTTGTATACTGGCATTCGAGCCGGGCTTGCATACGCTGGAAGATGACCGCTTATCCATTCCATCCCATACTACAGTATATCTGGCGGGAGGAGCAGTCTTACGCGGCGGATTGGTCTGCGATACAGTACGTGATGTGGAAATCCGGGGGAGAGGCGTGCTGGACCTGTCTGGTTTTGAAAAAACAACCTTTTACCGCGGCGTGGATGTTCGTTATTCCAGCGATATTTCCATAGAAGGCATCACGATGATCGATCCGCCGCATTATACCGTTCTGCTCGGTCAGTCGAAAAATATTCATATTTCCAATCTGAAAACATTCAGTTCGCGTGGATGGTGCGACGGCATTGATATGATGGCCTGCCGTGACGTCAAGATCGAAGGAGGTTTTTTGCGAACTTCGGATGACTGCATAGCCGTTTACGCATCTCGGGGAGAGTTTCGGGGCGATACGGTTAACGTAAGCGTGCAGGGAGCGATCTTGTGGGCCGACGTAGCCCATCCGATCAATATCGGTACGCATGGCGATTATGAAGGAGAAGGCAACCTGATCGAACATCTTCGGTTTTGCGATATCGACATTCTGGAACATCATGAGCCGCAACCGGATTATTGGGGATGTATCGCGATCAACGCCGGAGACAACAATACGGTGCGCGCTGCCGCATTCGAGAATATTCGCGTCGAACCGTTCGAGTTGGGCGAGCCGTTCAATATTCGAGTTATGAAAAATGAGAAATATAACCCGGCGCCGGGTTATCGGATCGAGCAAGTCTCGTTTCGCCATATCAACTTTGAAGGCTGCTGTCCGAATCCTTCTCATATCTCCGGATACGATGAGGAACGGTTTGTTAACGAGATTTTATTCGAAAACGTGACGCTGAACGGACAACCGATAACTTTGAAAGATTCGGATATCCTTGTTGGCGATCATGTAACCGGCCTAACGATCAAATAAAGACGAGGGAATTTTATAACGGATTCAAAAAGGAAATGTGCCATCATACGTCGAATTGACTTTTAGAATGAAAGTAAAACGATAGGAGGCGTGTAGATGGAAACGGAAGCAACGACAGTAATCGCGATTCATTTCACAGACGGAGAAGTGCTGGAGATCGGAATCGGTGAAGAAGAGTTCGAACGACTGCCGGAAGAGATCACTTCGAATGCGTGGATCGAGATCGACGGCAACACCATCAACACGGCGACGATCAAGTATTTCTGGTTTTACGATATTCGGGAAGAGGAAGACGGGGACGAAGAGGCATAAAATTTTAGTTGTTATATAAGGTTTGAGTGTACGAACCGCTCCTTTTTTAAAAGGGGCGGTTTTTTGAATGAGTCGTTGTGAACATGAAAAAAGTGAGTCCGTGGAGGAACTCACCTACATTTAACGCTTTTGACTTTTACATACCGTCAATGGCTTTTGCTTCATTCCAAAGTTGGTAAGGCGAGATCGACCTCTAAGATATTTATTCACTGAAACGTAAGCAATCACTTGACCGTTGTAAACAATGATTGGCGGCGAAGTCGAATATTTGTTAAAAGCACTATCTATACTGTATTTGCTGCCGTAAGTACCATAAGGATCCCAAATACTTGTACTGGAATATTTACTGCCATAGCTTCCGTACTTGTTAAAAATAGAATCTGAGTCATAACGATTCGTCGAAAGTGTGCCTAAGAATTCCGTTCCGTCATTGGAGTATACTTCAAATTCATACGAATATACGGTTGAAGTAGCGGCCTCTGTTTTCTGCTCAATAAACGGCATTATAAAGATGAGAATTATGCAGATGACTAAAGCTCTTATACTATTCTTTTTCAATAAATCAACCTCCATTTTTTTGTATACATCGACAATACCAAAAAAAGGAATACGTAGCTATATGCTTGCTTGCATTTTGTTTATTAAAGTCGAAATAAAAAAAAGCGGCACCAATTTCGGCACCACTTCATGATTGTAGAGCATTTTTATTCGAACGAAAAAAAGAAAAACCCTTATCGTATAAGGGTTTTTCAAATATAGGACGGATGGGGATCGAACCCATGACCCCTACCCTGTCAAGATAGTGCTCTCCCGCTGAGCTACCGTCCTTCATATGTATCGCTCAAGATTCAAACTCTTGTCGACAAGAAAGATCATACCATAGATCCCAGACGTATAGCAAGCACTTCCTCCAAATTTTTCAACTCTTTTTCGCAAACCTTTTCCGATACGCTCCCGGTGTCACTCCGCTCCAAGCTTTGAACACCTGCGTAAAATGACTCTGGTCATTAAACCGCAACAGCACGCAGATCTCCGATAACGTATACTCGTTCAGCTCCAACAGACGTTTCGCTTCCTCCACCTTTTCCCGCCGGATATAAGCAGACAGCGATAACCCCGTTTCCTTTTTGCATAGACGAGACAGATATCCCGGATTCAACCCGGTAGCGGCGCCGAGGCGGGAGAGAGGCAGTTCTTCGTACAGATGGTTGAAAATGTACTGCCGACAAGCCTCGAACGTGCCGCTACCGGAAGACTCCCGCGCTTGCCGTACCCGCTGCGCGAACTCGCGTACCGCGACGGCCGACAGCCGATCCACATCCTCAAGTGAACGTTGCTCCTCCACGCGTTGGATGAACAGATCGCTGAGCGTAAACGCGATCTCGGCATTCAATCCGCCTTCGATCGCCGCCCGCGTATAGAGCGTCACTCCGCAAATGGTCAGATTTTTTTTATGGCGAAGCAGGCTGCTGCGGGACAAAATACCGAAATCCTCACGCTGTCCCCAATCGCTCAAAAAATTTTCCAACTCTTCGCAGCGCCCTTCGCGTATGTATTTCAGCATTTTGCGTTCGGTCGGAAGGTCATGGTGCAGATGTTGGTTTTGCCGGCTCCGCGCAAGGTTCCGCAACAGCTCCCGATCTTCTATTTCGCTGCTCCCTTTTTCCATATGCGACAATCCCTCACCTTCCCCAATCTTCTTCTCATTTTAAAGCCTAGCTACGAAAACTACAAAAAAGGTCGTTTTTTTAATAGAATTTCGAATTGAAAACGCTCTACAATAATCGTGAACGATTGAAATTCCGCCAAACGGTCCAATAAACCATTTAGTTAGTCTTGCAAGTACCTTCGCCGCTCCAACCCCATACCGAGAGGAGATCGACTATGAGTCAGCACAATCAAGCAACGGAAACACCGAATATCCAAGAACTGATCGCTCAAATGACGTTGGAGGAAAAAGCGGGCCTTTGCTCCGGTCAGGATTTTTGGCATACCAAAGGCATCGAGCGGCTGGGTATTCCGTCCGTGATGGTGACCGACGGCCCGCACGGGCTGCGCAAACAAGCGGAAGGCGCGGACCATCTGGGACTGAACGACAGCGTGCCCGCGACCTGTTTTCCTTCGGCAGCCGGAATCGCGTCGTCGTGGGACCGCGACCTGATCCGGCAAATGGGTACGGCGCTCGGCGAAGAATGCCAGGCGGAGAACGTGGCGGTGCTGCTCGGACCGGGTGCGAATATCAAGCGCTCGCCGCTGTGCGGACGCAACTTTGAATACTTTTCCGAAGATCCGTATCTGTCTTCCGAGATCGCGGCCAGCCATATCCAGGGCGTGCAAAGCCAGGGCGTCGGCACGTCGCTGAAGCATTTTGCCGTGAATAACCAGGAGCATCGCCGCATGTCCGTGGATGCCGTCGTCGACGAGCGCACGCTGCGCGAAATTTATCTGGCAAGCTTCGAGGGCGCGGTCAAAAAAGGCCAGCCGTGGACCGTCATGTGCTCGTACAACCGCGTCAACGGCACGTATGCTTCCGAACATCCATACTTGCTGAACGATATTTTAAAAGAAGAATGGGGACTGGAAGGGTTCGTCGTATCCGACTGGGGCGCGGTGAACGAACGGGCGGAAGGTCTCGCGGCAGGCTTGGAGCTGGAAATGCCGTCGAGCGGCGGAATCGGCGATAGCAAGATCGTGGAAGCGGTCAAGAACGGCACATTATCCGAGGAAAAATTGAATGCGGCCGTCGAAAGGATTTTGCGCGTCGTTCTCCGCTCCGTGGCCGAGAAAGTCGAAAATGCCGCGTATGACCAAGACGAGCATCATGCCCTCGCCCGCCGCGTCGCCCGTGAAAGCATGGTGCTGCTCAAAAACGACGGTCAACTCCTGCCGCTGAAGCGCTCGGGCAAAATCGCGGTTGTCGGGGAATTGGCGAAGCGTCCTCGTTACCAAGGCGGCGGCAGCTCGCATATCAAGCCGACCCGTCTCGAAGTACCGTACGACGAATTCGTGCAGGAAGCAGGCGAGGCTCAGGTCAGCTACGCGAGCGGCTATAGTCTCAAAGGCGATAGCGTCGACGAAGACAAAATCGCGGAAGCCGTAAAGCTGGCAGCCGAATCCGACGCGGCCGTATTGTATGCGGGACTGCCGGATGCTTACGAGTCGGAAGGGTATGACCGTACGCATCTGCGTTTGCCGGATAACCAACTCAAGCTGATCCAAGCCTTGTCGAAGGCACAGCCGAATCTGGTCGTGGTCCTGAGCAACGGTTCGCCTGTCGAAATGCCGTGGCTGGACGGGGTCAAAGGACTGCTGGAAGCTTATCTCGGCGGTCAGGCACTCGGCGGCGCGATCGCGGACATTCTGTTCGGCAACGTCAGTCCTTCCGGCAAATTGGCCGAGACGTTCCCTGTGCGCATCGAAGATACGCCGGCGTACCTCAGCTTCCCTGGCGTCGGCGACCGCGTCGAGTACCGGGAAGGTATCTACGTGGGCTACCGTTACTATGATAAAAAGGCGATCGAGCCGTTGTTCCCCTTCGGCTTCGGTCTGTCCTATACCGAATTTGCCTACTCCGACCTTAAGCTGAACGCTTCGCAAACCTCGGCCGACGCGGGTCTGGAAGTCAGCGTGCAGGTGACAAATACAGGCAGCGTTGCAGGCAAAGAGATCGTGCAGCTATATGTGCGAGACGTGGAGAGCACCGTGGACCGCCCGCAGCAAGAATTGAAAGGGTTTGAAAAAGTAGAGCTTGAGCCGGGCGAAAGCAAGACGGTATCGTTGACGCTCGACCGTAGAGCTTTTGCCTACTACGACGTTCAACGAGGCAGTTGGCGCGTCGAGAGCGGCGTGTTCGACGTAGGCGTCGGATCGTCTTCGCGCGATATCGCGCTGACGGCCGAAGTGCAGATCGAAGGCGACGAGCCTGTGCTCGAACCGGTGCATCGGAACTCGCTGATCGGCGATCTGATGCAGCCGGGACGTCTGTCCCCGGAAAAGAAAGCGCTGCTGGACGATTTCCTGCAAGGCGGATTGTTCACGCCGCCTGCGGAGGATGACAATGCGGAGCCAAGCGGCGATGAAGACGATGACGGACACGATCAGTCCGGCATGATGGAAGCGGTCGGGCGGTATCTGCCGCTTCGAGCCGCAGTCGGCTTCGCAGCCAAACCGGACGGCGAGCAGAAGCTGAACGAGCTGTTGGAGAAGCTGAATGGCTGATCGTCCGGTTTTCCGTGCAGCCGAAGCGGCAACGCCCGAACTAACCGTAAAAGAGCAGAAAAAACTAAAGGCGGCTTTGATCGCCAGAGGTGCAGACCGGCAAGATGAAGCAGCCTTGCTGGAGCTGGCTTCGTCCAAAAAGAAAGCCGAGCGTAAGCTGGCGTACCAGGCTTTGGCCAAGCTGGGCTCCGAGACGGCGGTAGACTGCTTGGTGAACGAATTGGGCTTTGCGGACGAAGAGGTCGTCTGCGAAGCGCTGCAACGATTCCGCCCCGCATCTGCGGCTGAGCCGCTGGTTACATTCGCAGAGCAAAAGTGGAAGCAGTATGAAGATTTAGCGATTCCGATCGGATTGGCTTTTGCAGGCGTGTTGACCGCTTGTGCCTGCATAGATCCTCACACGATCAAGCCGGAAGCGTTAAACCGACTGTTGGCTGTGGCCGAACAGGCTGCGGCTATCGAACCGGAACCTGCCGATCCGGAAAATCCGTATGCCTATATCGAAACGGAATTGGAGATTCAGAGAGTGAATGTGTTAGCCCGCGGTATTTTGCAAGAGCTGGATGAACGCCAATCGGGGCTTTAACCTGTAGACGTTCTAAACCAGCATCGTTATTTGCTTCCCTTTTACTTGTCTTTGTTGGGAGAAGTGGGTTTGAATCGTGTAATAGAGAGTGAGGGCTTTCGTTTGGGAAGCGAAGCGAACAGCCCCGCGATCCATACACGAAGGAGGAGAGGTCTTTGGAACGCATGGGACAGTTCAATCGTCGCCGCGGTCTTCGGCGCGAAATACTCGGTCGTCTATACGACGGCTGGTTTGAACGCGGCGGCGAACCTTCCATTTTGAGCGGTGATGAGATCAACGGTGAGACGGAGAAGAAGCTGGCCTACCGTTACTTGGCGGAAAAAGGCTTGCTGCGCATGAGTCCGATCGGAGATGGAAGTTTCGAGGTTTCGATTACGGTTCAGGGAATCGACCGAATCGAGATGACCGGCGAAAACGAATAAGGCGATTGCCGTCGTCAAAAAAGAAGCGCGCAAAAAAGAACCGGACGTATTCGCCGGTTCTTTTTTGTATGCAAAATTCGTTTCGGCGCAAGCTTAGCGGCTGTCGGGAACGAAAGCGTACACCAACATGCTGCTGTCCAAATCGAATGCCCAATCCAGATAGACGCCGACCGGTTTGCGTCCCAGCAGATCGACAAAACGATTGGAATCGGCGAAGTATTTTTTCTCGACCTTTCGTTTTGCGCTGCGCAGCGCGGCTTCCTGCCCGTCTTCCAGCAGAGCTTTTTCCAATTCGATCAGCAAGCCGCGCCGTATGATGACAAGAAAATCGTCGACCCAGAACGAATTTAGCTGAGCCGGCACTTTTTGCACGTTTTCCGTTATTTCGGACACTTCACGGTGAATGTCTTCTTTGCCCGGATACGGATGGTCCGACGCGTAATGTTCTTCTTCGTCCAACACGACGGAAATGATGCAGCTCAGATCCTCGTCGTTCCAATCGTAATAAAAGTGCGACACCGACAAATTTTGCTCGCTGCTCAGATCGGCGCGGAGCTGGGAAAGCATATAACCGACGATCAGCTCGCGGGTAGAACCCAGCGCGCCATACGAATTTTCGGCGATCATCGTTTCGATAATGCTGCCCAAAAAGCCTTCGATCCGGATAATCAAACATCGTTCGTTGGCCGAGACCGTTACCGCTTCCGGTACTTTGCCAAAATTGTTTTCAAAAAGAGAAAAAACGGTTTGTTGGATAGAATGCGTCAATTTTTTTAGGGTCATAAAAGAAAGGTTCTCCTTTGAATAAATTAGTGCTCGTATGCCTAAAGACCGCTTCAATCGTAAAACAGCTTCGGTTGGGTTTTGTCGAACACATAAACCAAAACGCTGCGGTCGTGCGGGAAAATCCAGTCAATATACACGCCCTTCACGCTTCGGTTTGCGATCCCCCCGAAAGGCGGATCGTCGCAAAATTTCTTTTTTTCCACCCGCCGTTTGGATACGCGAAGCACTTCGCAGTGTTCGTCTTCGATCAACGCTTTTTCCACCTCGGTCAGCGTACCGTCCCGGATAATGATCAACAGCCTGCGTTCCATCCAAAACGAATAAATTTTTTCCGGAAAACGCTGTAGGTCATACGTCAACGTTGCGATATGGCGATGGATTTTGTTCTGCCCCTCGTAAGGTTCGTTTTCGCGCAAACAGACCGGTTCTCTGAGCAGCATGAAGATCAGGCAAGACAGATCGTCGTCGTTCCAATCGTAGCCGTGCATGTCTAAGGGAAGCCCGCAATCGTTATGAATGTAACGGCATAGCTCCGGTATCAGGTAACCGACCATCAGCTCGCGCGTCGATTGCAGCGCTCCTTGCGAAGCTTCGTGAATCATCGACTCCACGATTGGTTGAAGAAAGCGTTCCGCGCAGATAATAACGCAGCTGTCGTTCGCCATGACCGATACTCGCGCGGGCGAGATGCCGAAATGCTCCGCGAACAACGCAAGCGTTTTGTAACGAATGGCATCCGAGACGGTATAGTTGGACATAGAGGTCCGGCTCCTTTTTTTCTCAAATTGGACAGGAGCGTTAGTGCGGATAAGAGGGGAGCAAGGAAACGTCTAATCTAAAAATAAACCTAAAAAAGCGCCCGTAACCTTTTAATCGACCTGATATGAAAAAAAGTAAGCTATTTCGGCGAAAACAGAAAAAAGCCGACTCTTCTTTTATAAGGAAGAATCGGCTTTTTGCGAAGACCCAATACGAAAGCTATTCGAGATTGGCATGTTTGCCGTACATTTTGTTCCCGTCCAGCCCGCGCCGTTGCATCAAGCGTAGCACGGAGGCATCGAAAAACAACAGCAGCGTTTGCTCGAAAAGCGAACCCATCGGTTGAATAGTGGCATAGTCGTCGTTTTCGCGGGACTTGGAGGCTCCGGGAAGCTGAACGACCAGCGTCGCCAGTTTGGCGAGCGTGGAGTCGGGCTTTAATGTAACGACTGCGACGTCGGCGCCGAGCTCCCGTGCTTTTTCGGCCATAGGAACCAGTGTGCGCGTCTCGCCCGAACCTGACCCGATCACCAGCAGGTCGCCCGGACCGATACCTGGCGTCGTCGTCTCGCCAACCACATGAGCCGCGGAACCGCCGTGCATGAGCCGCATCGCCAACGCTTTGCCCATCAGGCCGGAGCGTCCTGCACCCGTCGCAAAGACGTTTGCTGCGCTGTCCAGTGCCTCGACGAAGGCTTCCGCCTGCGCCGGATCAATACCGCGCACGGCTTCGGTCAGCTCGGCAGCCACATGTGCAGCAAAATCCGTCGTGCTTGCGAGTGCCGAAGGTTGACTGCTCATCGACTTAGACCTGAGCCGCAGCGGAACCTTCTTGAATCAGGCGACGCATTTCGGCGGCAGTGCCTGCTTTGTCGTCTTGGCCTGCGATTCCGCCGCCTACGATCACGAGGTCCGGTTGAGCCGCGATAACGCCTGGCAGCGTGTCCAGCTTGATTCCGCCGGCAACAGCCGTTTTCGCGTTTTTCACAACCGCTTTGATCGTTTGCAGATCTTCGAACGGGCTTTGGCCTTCTGCTTGCAGATCGTAGCCGGTGTGTACGCAGATGTAGTCTACGCCCAACGCGTCGACTTGAGCCGCACGTTCAGCCAGGTTAGGCACGTTGATCATGTCGATCAGAATTTGCGTGCCGTGTTTTTTCGCTTCTTCCACCGCACCGCGGATTGTCGAGTCGTTCGACGCACCCAGCACCGTTACGATACTCGCGCCGGCTTCTGTTGCTTTCATGACTTCGTAACCGCCTGCATCCATTACTTTCAGGTCGGCCAGGACGTCGAGTTGCGGGAAAGCTTCTTTCAATGCTTTGACCGCGTGCAGACCTTCGTTGATGACGATCGGTGTGCCGATTTCGACGATGTCGATATGGGATTCTACCTCTTTAACGACTTCGATCGCTCCAGGAATATCGACCAGATCCAATGCCAATTGCAATTTCATATTGTAACACTCCTTATCGGTTAAGTGGGTTTAAGGCACAGTTGAACTTATGCTTAGCCGCCGTGCGAACCTGGCAGCGTGCCGTGTGGATTTATTGTAAGCCTGAACCGACAGATGCGGAAGAAGGCACTTTGAAGTGAGGAAGTTACGTGGAGGATACTATTGCGCGGGGCAAGGGATTGCGCGAAGGCGGTATCCGATTCATCCTTACTTTCTTTGCGGGAGGGTACGGTTCTGATGTATACTATTGGGACTAACCGCATCTAATATTGACATGAATTGCATATAACGGAGGGGTTCAACGATGGCAAGTGAAGTCAAAGAACGGATCGACCTGCAAGCAATCAACTGCGAAAAAGAACTCACTCTGGCTGTCATCGGAGGGAAGTGGAAACTCATCATCCTCTGGCATCTCGGACTCGAAGGCACCAAACGCTTCAGCGAATTGAAAAAACTGATTCCCAATATCACGCAAAAAATGCTGACCAACCAACTGCGTGAACTCGAAGAAGACCTGCTCGTCCACCGCGAAGTCTACCGTGAAGTTCCGCCCAAAGTGGAATACTCCCTGACCGCCTACGGCGAAAGCCTAACCCCGGTCCTGCGCATGATGTACGACTGGGGCAAAAAATACGGCGAAGAAGTCATTTGGAAAACATCGGGTCAGGAAGCGAATTAAGCAGGTTTGTTATGAGATGAGAAAAGTGCCTTCAGGCGCTTGGACTGCTCTCGAAAGTTACGTGGTCGGGGAAGCGAGAAGACTGCGAGAAAAATTCAGTTCAATCCGCTGTCTCACTTGGAAAACTGGATTGGAACTTTAGTGGAAGTTTTCCAAGTTCAAAGGCGTCTTTCACTGAATTTTTCTCTCCGTCTTCTCGCTTCCAGTTACATTGGAGTTTCTCGACAGCTTTAGCGCCTTCGGGCGCTTTTTCATTTTTTTGTTTTAGTGGGTAGTACTGAGTCCCTTGTCGTGTTGCAATTGCGCGACAGGGGGCTTTTTGCTTATTTTAGCTTGAATTTGATTCATCGCATGCAGAAAAGGACAAGGTTAAAAGAATAAACAGAACCGGATGTTCGAAATGGTCATTCGGTCAAAAGGATAAGTCAAACATGGTTTTAAGCGCGATTCGAAAGGAGTTCGAAAACATGGCAACTCAAGAAAATATCATTCCTCAACCCAAAACATTCGGTCCGCTCGGCAATTTGCCACTCGTCGATACGAAAGCTCCTGTTCAATCTTTGATGAAACTGGCGGAGGAGCAGGGACCTATTTTTAAAATGGATCTTCCCGGTCGTCCGGGCAATCTCTATATTTCCGGCCGTGAGCTGGTAGGCGACGCTTGCGACGAATCCCGGTTCGAGAAAAACGTCTGGGCACCGCTGCAAAACGTCCGTTCCTTTGCCGGAGATGGACTGTTCACAAGCTGGACGGAAGAACCGAATTGGCGCAAAGCGCACAATATTTTAATGCCGAGCTTCAGTCAACGCGCCATGATCGGCTATCACGATATGATGGTCGATATCGCGATGCAGCTTGTGCAAAAGTGGGCGAGACTGAATCCCGACGAATTCGTCGAAGTCCCGGAAGATATGACGCGTCTGACGCTCGATACGATCGGACTTTGCGGCTTCCATTATCGTTTCAACAGCTTTTACCGGGAGTCCAATCATCCGTTTGTCGAAGCCATGACGCGCTCGTTGGACGAGGCCATGAGCCAGCTTCAGCGTCTGGGCGTGCAGAATAAGCTCATGATCGGCAAAAAGGCGCAAATGCGCCAAGATATCGACTACATGTTCTCTCTCGTCGACAAGATCGTCAAAGAACGCCGCGAGCGCGGGGATCAGGGAGAAAACGATCTGTTGAACAATATGCTGAGCGGCGAAGATTCCGATACCGGCGACGCGTTGTCCGATGAAAATATTCGCTACCAGATCATCACCTTCTTGATCGCGGGACACGAGACGACCAGCGGACTGCTGTCTTTTGCCCTGTATTTCTTGCTGCATAACCCGGACAAGTTGAAAAAAGCGCAGGAAGAAGTAGACCGTATCCTGAGCGATTCCGCTGCGCCGACGTACAAGCAGGTGCGCGAGATGAAGTATATCCGTATGATTCTGAGCGAATCGCTGCGGCTTTGGCCGACGGCTCCCGCTTTTTCCCTGCGAGCCAAAGAAGATACGCTGCTTGCCGGACGTTACCCGATGAAAAAAGACGAAGCGGTCAATGTGCTGATTCCAGTGTTGCACCGGGACAAAGACGCGTGGGGAGAAGACGTCGAAGCTTTCCAACCTGAACGGTTCGAAGATCCTTCGAAGGTACCGGACGATGCGTACAAACCGTTCGGCAACGGTCAGCGCGCTTGCATCGGTCAGCAGTTTGCTTTGCATGAAGCAACGCTGGTATTGGGTGTGCTGCTGCGGCATTTTGAACTGGTGGATGGTGCGAATTACGAGCTGAAGATTAAGGAAACGCTGACGCTCAAGCCGGACGGCTTTACGATGCAAGTGCGTCCGCGCGCCAATACGCCGATGGCTCCGGTCGGTCCGGTGTTCGGTAGCCCGGGATCAGACGTATCCGCAGCAGCGGTTGCCGAGGCGGAATCCCAAAAGCAAACCATCGAAGTCGATCAGCATCAGACGCCTTTAACGATTTTATACGGCTCGAACCTGGGGACGGCAGAAGGCATCGCCCATGAGCTGGCTGAAGAGGGGGCACGCTTTGGTTTCCAGCCGACCGTTTCGAAAATGGACAACGCAACAGACAACCTCCCGAAGGAAGGTCTGCTTATCGTGGTCACCGCTTCGTACAACGGGCGTCCGCCGTCCAACGCAGGCAAGTTTATCGACTGGGTGGAAAAGGCCGAAGCCAAAGAAGCAGAAGGGTTACATTATGCCGTATTCGGCTGCGGTGACCGCAATTGGGCAAGTACCTATCAGCGGATTCCCCGTCTGGTCGACGATGCGCTGGAACGGCTCGGCGGACAAAAGGTGCTGGAACGCGGCGAGGGCGACGCCAACGACGATTTCGAACAAATGCTTGACGATTGGAAAACGCAACTGTGGCCGGCCGCCCTGCAAGCGTTGAAGATCGAAGCGACAATGCCGGAAGAGGTACAAGGCGAAGCAGGAGGGATTGCGGTCGAATTTATCGAAGCTTCCGATACGCTCTCGCCACTCGCGGATACGTACGGTGCAGTGCCGATGACGATCTTGCGCAGCTTCGAGCTGCAACAGCCGGAAGGCGGCCGCAGCACCGTGCATATGGAACTCCAAGTACCGTCCGGCGCTTCGTACAAGGAAGGTGACCACCTCGGCGTTCTGCCGCGAAATCCGCGTGCATTGGTAGATCGGGTGTTGTCCCGGTTCGGCCTTCAAGGAGATGCGCAAGTTCGGCTTCAAGGCAGCGGTCGCGCAGCGGCACATCTGCCGTTGGATCGTCCCGTACGGCTGCGCGAACTGCTGACAAGCAGCGTCGAACTTCAGGAGCCCGCTACCCGAGCCCAGCTCAAGGAACTTGCGGAAAAAACCGTTTGCCCGCCGCATCGCGTCGAAATACAAGCTCTGATGAACGACGATGAGACGTATAAACGCGAGGTCTTGTTCAAGCGTCTGACCATGCTGGATATTCTGGAAAAATACCGAGCCTGCGAAATGGAATTCCAACGCTTGCTGACGCTGCTTCCGCCACTGAAGCCGCGTTACTATTCCATTTCCAGCTCGCCGCAGCTCGATGCAAGCAAACTGACCTTGACCGTAGCCGTCGTCCGCGGTCCTGCGCGCAGCGGCAACGGCGAATATGCGGGCGTCGCTTCCAACTATCTGGCTTCGCTCCCTGAAGGCGCCGAACTATCCGCTTTTATCCGCGATCCAGGCAGCGGCTTCGCATTGCCGTCAGACCCGACGACCCCGATCGTCATGGTCGGACCCGGAACAGGCATCGCTCCATTCCGAGGCTTCCTGCAAGCCCGCCATGTCCAGCACGAACAAGGCGTCGCTCTCGGCGAAGCCCAACTCTACTTCGGCTGCCGCAGTCCGGAGACGGATTACTTGTATCGGCAGGAATTGGAAGCTTACGCCGCAGAAGGCCTCGTGCACCTGCACACCGCTTTCTCCCGAGTCGAAGGCCAACCGAAGACCTACGTCCAACACCGGATGGCCGAAAACACCGCCGAAGTCATCCGCTTGCTGGACGAAGACGGCATCTTCTACATCTGCGGCGACGGCACCCACATGGCTCCCGACGTCGAAGCCACTCTGCGCCGTGCTTATAGCGACGTGCACGGGACGAGCGGGGAAGAGGCCGTTCGCTGGCTCGACGAGCTTCAAAAATCCGGCCGTTATGTGAAGGATGTGTGGACCGGGATTTGAGGGTTACGTTCGCTTGAAACGTACACACTTTACGGTCGTTTCGGGCGAGAGTCATCTTACCTTCATCGCAGACAGAGTATTAGCCCGTTGTCAGCAGAAAGAGATTCTATAAGCAAAAGCGCTTATTCCTGCGAATAAGCAACAATTGCTTCCCGAAAAATAGGCGTATGGCTCTATTCATGCCAATAAGCAACAATGTAGGGACTTTACCGCCGTATAAGCCGAAATCAAGATAAATTCTTGCTTTTTTGCAATAATAGAGCCGGATGAGTCCGAATCCGGCTCTATTATTGCCGATTCGCAAGATTAAAGTCTTTCGCCCTCCGCCTTCAACGTAATGGGTCTTCATGTGATTGATTCGAATAAAACCCAATTCAAATTTCCCGATTGCAACACGCGACCGAAACGGAATCTCCCGCAGCCCCGCCCACCTAAACACCAACTCAGATCGAATAAACCTCCCCCTGCTCAAGAAAACTCATCTTCCCCGCTCGCCCTTCAAACTGATCCTTATTATCCGCATAGTGCATCAGCTTCGTCAGCTCCTGAATTTCCTCCGGCAGCGACAGCAGTTCATCCAGCGTCGTATGCACCTGACCGGGTCCTTCCAACTGAACCTCATGGAAAATCCGGCGTACGCCGCGATCCCGCACTAACGTCGTCAACAATTCCCGATCGAACGTCATATCTGCGCTGTAGAACACATCCCGGTTCAAAATAACGGAGTAGCTTTTTTTACCGGCAATATGCTGAGTCCGCAGCAGCTCCACGCACAAATTCGGCGCAAGCTCTTGCACTTCGCCCGCCCGCAATGGTCTGACGTCAAACGCGTCCTCCAGTTTTTCCAAGCCTTCCTGCGTCATTCCGCCGGATAACGTATGGTTCCACAGCGGCTCGACCAACGTGTCGGCCACGTACAACACAGGCTTGCGTCCATGCTTGAACTTCATTTGAAATCCGTACTCTTCCAGACCGCCTACATGATCGCCGTGCGTGTGCGTAATAAGCACCGCATCCAGCTCCTCCATGCCGATGCCCAGCTCGTACAGCGCCAGAGGCGCGGTAATGCCACAGTCGATCAACAGCTTGAATCCGTCCTGTTCAATCAATGAGTTGTTATTGAAGTATTTCTTGGCAAAAGCGTTTCCTGTTCCGATCATTTGCAGCTTCATTGCGAAGGCCCCCATTTCTGTAGTTGACGAGCATCGGCGACCTGTCCGACGCGTGCCGTTTCTTTTGCATTATTATGGACGATTTCCCTGTCGGAATCAACAAACGCACCGCAACTTGACAGCGGCGACGGAGTATACATATACAAGAAAGGCTTTTATGAAAAGGCCTGCAAGCGATGCAGAGGGGAAGTGCCTCGACTTGCGAAGATTCCAACGAAAAAGAGAGGATGACGCCGGAAAATGAGGTGGAAAAGAATTGCAGTCTGTACGCTGGCTTTGTCGCTGCTCAGCGGCTCCGTCGTGTTTGCCGATTCGGCTTTTCAAAAAATACGGGTTCTGATCAACGGTAGCGCGGTAAGCACGGGCGGTTACCTGATCGACGGAACTACATATGTGCCGGTTCGCGAGTTCGACGGTTTGGCCGAGTATAACGACAATACGAAAACCGTAACTTTTACCAAACCCAACGTCGATATTTTTCTTTTCAAAGGAGATACGCCGTTCGGTAACGTCAGCGTAGGGAAGCTGAAATTCTATATCTTTTCCCAAATCGACAATCTGAATACCGATATCGAAGCCGTAAAAGTAGCGATTCGCAATCCGTCCGGAGAAGTCAAAGACATTCAGTCGCAAGAACTGAGTTCCCGCAAGGACAACTTCTGGTTCAAGACGTACGACTTCACGTATGACTTCAGCCGGGCAGGCAAATATTATGTCGAGTTTTATATCAAAAAGAGCGGCGGTTCCTATTCGATGGTCGCGCAAAAGACGATCAACGCGGTTGATTAGCGGTTGAATAAATGAAGATTTTGCGGCAAATTGACCTCCGCGAAGTGAAATGGTAGGATAACTTGTGTCTATTAAATTCAGGGCGTGTAGGCATAAGCAGATACGCTGTAGAAACGGGGTTTTACCACAATGAGCGAACATGAACACAACCATGACCACAATCACGTGCACGGCGAAGATTGCGGCCATGACCATAGCCACGACGAAGAAATCGTAGTCGCATTCAGCGACGAAGAAGGCAACGAGAAAGAAATGGTTCTCGTACAGACTTTCGACGTTGGCGAAGACGTTTATGCTTTGTTGCTTGAGCGCAATAATCCGGAAGCCGACGGCTTTATTCTGCGTCTCGAAGAAGAAGACGGCGAGACCGTTCTCGTCAACATCGAGGAAGAAGAAGAGTGGGCGAAGGTCGAAGCGGCTTACAACGAGCTGGTTGCGGCGCAAGGCGAATAATAAGAAGAAGCGGCCTCCCCGAGCGAGGCCGCTTTTTTGATGCAAAAAAACGGATGTCTCGAACGAGCGCATCCGTTTTTGCGTTATCTACACAAAACAAAAAGGCCGCATAAGCGGCCTCCCCGAACACCGTGCGCAATATTTCTTTTAACGAATCGCGCCCGGTTCTACAATAACTTTTACAAACTGCACGCTGCGGTCTTCCGGCCCTTTGACAGGCAAGCCGACTTCGACGTGGTCCGTAATGTAGTCGATGTTCTCTTGCGTAATGACTTCGCCCGGCAGCAGGATCGGAATGCCCGGCGGGTATACGTAGATAAACTCGGCGATAATCCGGTCCGCGGAATCCTTGAACGGAATCGACTCGGTCTCGCCGTAGAAGGCGTCGCGCGGAAGCAGGGCCAAGTGCGGGATTTCCGGAATCTTTACGGCCAGTTCTTTGATCGCTTTGCCTTGACTGCGGAATTCCTGGGCCATCTCGCGCAGCGCGTTCAGCAGGATTTTGACCGTGCCCTCGTTATCGCCGGACGTGATCAGGCACAGCACATTATACATATCGCTCATTTCGACTTCGATGTTATGATTGTCGCGCAGCCAGTTCTCGGCCTCGTATCCGGTGATCCCAAGACGTCTCACCTGAATCGTGATCTTGGTCGGATCGTAGTCGTACGTCGCTTCGCTGCCGAGAATTTCTTCGCCGAAGCAATACAGTCCTTCGATCTGGTTAATCGCGCTTCGCGCATAGTCGGCAAAGTCGAGCGCACGCTCAGCCATCGCATATCCGTTCAGCGCGAGCTGACGACGGGCCGTGTCCAGAGAGGCCAGCAGGATATAGGAGGTGGACGTGGTGGTCAGCATGCTGATCACCGTCTGCACGCGTTTGGGATTGATGTAACCGTTGCGCGTATTTACGTTCAGTACCGAGCTTTGCGTCATCGAGCCGCCCAATTTGTGCACGCTCGTCGCTGCCATATCCGCTCCGGCCTGCATCGCCGATAACGGCAACTGGTCGTGGAAATGGATCAGGACGCCGTGAGCTTCGTCGACCAGCACGGGAACGCCGTAGCTGTGCGACAATGCGACGATCTGCTGCAGATCCGCGCACACGCCGTAGTAGGTTGGATTGATAACAAGCAGAGCTTTGGCATCGCCGTGCAGCTTCAGTGCTTTTTTCACCGAGCTGACCGTAATGCCGTGATCGATCCCGAGGTTCGTATCGCGTTCCGGCGCAATAAATACCGGTTTTGCTCCTGCATAAATGATGGCGCCGAGAATCGACTTGTGCACGTTGCGCGGGACGATGATTTTGTCGCCGGGACCGCACACAGACAGGATCATCGTAATGATCGCGCTGCTTGTGCCTTGAACGGAGAAGAAAGTGTGCGTAGCGCCGAATGCGTCTGCGGCAAGCTGCTGCGCTTCTTCGATCACGCCCATAGGCTGATGCAAATCGTCAAGGGGAGCGATATTTATCAGGTCTATGGAAAGGGCGTTATCCCCAATAAATTCACGAAATTCCGGGTCCGTCCCCATTCCTTTCTTGTGACCTGGAATGTGAAACTGTACCGGATTTTGATCCGCATGGCGCTTAAGCGCAGTGAAAAGCGGAGTACGAGCATGATCCATTAGGGTTGTCACAACCTTTCGTGTGCGTAGAGTATATTGAAGCACGAATAAAAAAATCAAACAAACTGAGTATAGCAAAACGGGGCCGGATTGCAAGAAGGCAATTTTGCGGAGCCCGATATGCGGGGGGAACGGGAACGATGAACGTCAGTATCGCGAACGCCGGAATCGATCCTATTGTCTCATGCGCCAGGCGACTCGTTAGACTTCTAATCAGCCGAGCCGATATAATAGCATAAGAAACTTATGACCTATGATCGGCAGATCGATAAATAGAAAACCGCGTTCAACCGGGCGCGGGATGTGGAGAGGCCTGCTGCGATAACCACGCAAGCGGCCCGAAAGGGGCAACATGTTATGAACAAACGGATCGAGATCCGGAAGTCGATGCCGAAACTTTTTTCTGTCTTTACCTGTTTGTGGATCATCGTTTTCCTGGTTGAGTTTGTAAAAGGCGCATTGCTGGTAGCCGTGCTGCCTGTATACATGAACGATACGTTGGGCTTGTCGGCGTTGACGATCAGCGTGGCCTTTTCTTTGCAATACGTGGGTGAAAACGTGCTGCGCAGCCCGGCGGGATGGATGGCTGAACACGTTGGCCTGCGAGGTACGATTATGGGCGGGCTATTGTTGTCATGGGCGGCGGTGGTCGTGATGGCGTTCTCTATGACAGGGCCTTCCCTGATTACCGCTTGCGCGCTGCTCGGAATCGGAACGGCACCGATCTGGCCCGTCGTCATGAGCACGATTAGCATAGATGCTCAGCAAAACGGAGGAACAGGGTCCAAGATGGCGAGCATTCAGATTGCCACCCTGGCCGGAACCGGAGCGGGCCCGGTCGTGTCCAATCTGATTATCGGGGATACGTATCGGGTCGTGTTTTGGGTGCTGCTCGGCGTCATGGCCGTGGTAACCGCCGCCGCCGTGTTGCTGCCCCGCCAAATGACCGCCCCGCTAACGCCTAAGCTGATTCGTCGTCCGCATGCCGGGTTTTCCTTTTCGAAAAAAGTCCATCGTCTGGTCAAGCGTCATACCGTCCGTTCGGTATACTCCGTGCGCAAAGTATTCCGGGCGTTGACGGCGTTGAAATTGACTCCGCTGCTGTACCCGGCGATGTTTCTGCAATCGTTTGTCATCGGGATTTTGAGTCCGGTTATTTCCGTTTATATCCGTAACGAGCTGGGGATGACGCCGGGTCAGTTTAACCTGTTGCTGATCGTAGGCGGCGGCGTGGCGGTCGTCGGGATGATCCCTGTGGGGAAACTCGTCGATAAGTTCGGCACGCGTTGGTTTTTGCATCTCGGCTTTCTGCTTGCGGTGGTTGCGTTATGCGGATTGGCCTCGACCCACGACATGCTGTTGGTTTGGAGCTTTGTACTGACGGCAGGAGTGGGATTTGCGATGATTCTGCCGGCTTGGAACACGCTTTTGGCCGAACTGGTACCCGAAAAAGAACGCGGGGCGATCTGGGGGGTATTCCTTACGCTTCAGGGACTGGGTACCGTGATCGGGCCTCTGGCCGGAGGTTGGACTTGGGACCATATCGGACCGCAAGCTCCGTTCTGGGCCAGCGCGATTTCCATGACCTTCTTGCTGCTGATCCATGCTTCGATGTCCCGCGCGAGACGACTTTCCCAGTAATGCCGCCGTCAAGGCGGTTTTTGTTTTCCTGTATATTCCATAATCCGGCTTGCGGTTAAAAAATCTTAAAACGGTTAAACAAAAAAGGTGAGTTTTGTTTGGCGCGTATACGTAAAATCAACGAGGAGGAATATCGGATGCAGCTTGGTTTGAACGGGAAAGTCGTGGTCGTGACAGGGGCGAGTTCGGGGATCGGACTGGCTACGGCGAAGTTGTTTGTGGAAGAAGGGGCAGTCGTCGTCGGGGCGAGCCGGCATCCCGCGAAAATTCGGGAATTGGGCGGCGAGGATGAGGTGTTGGCGGTGGAAGCGGATCTGAGTACGGCGGAAGGCCCGAAAAAGTTAATTCAAGCCGCTATCGAAAAATTCGGGCGTATCGACATTTTGATCAACAACGCCGGTATTTCCCATTCCCGGTTGGACGGTTTTTTGGGGACGACGGACGAGCAGTGGGAAGAAACGTACCTGAACAACCTGATGAGCATGGTACGGACTTCGAGAGCGGCGATTCCGCATATGGTAGAGCAGGGCAAAGGCGTCATCATCAGCGTGGCTTCGGAAGACGCGCGCCAGCCTCAGCCGATGTCGGTCGATTATTCGGCGTTCAAAGCGGGATTGCTGAGCGTAGGCAAAGCGTTGTCGATGGAGTTTGGAGCAAAAGGCGTGCGCGTCAACACCGTATCGCCAGGACCGACGCATACGAATATTTGGGACCAGCCGGGCGGAATGATCGACGCGATCTCGGAGAAGTTCGATAAGCCCAAAGAAGAGGTGATCGGCTTCTTCGTGGACGAGGTGCGCGAACTGCCGGTCGGACGGATCGGGCAGCCGGAGGATATCGCGTCGATGATCGTGTTTCTTTCGTCGGATCGGGCGGAATACGCGTTCGGAGCGGAGTATCCGGTTAACGGAGGTTCGTTCAAAGGGATGTAAGCAAGATGAGCGGGCGCGTAAATTCAAGGCGTCCTTGGATATCCCGGACATTCAAAAGACCGTTGCCCGCGCATATCGAACATGCGGCTGAGCAGCGGTCTTTTTCGAATCAAAAGGACATTTTATACAAAGGAAGCAGCGTCTCGAACGTATCTTCGATCGTTTTCACAAGCTTTTCGCCGTCTCGCAGCAGCGTATCGTCCTTTTGCAAAAAACGTCCGCAGATCACTTCGGATTTTTTGACTGTGCCAAGACGTTCTGCAATAGCCTGCAACCCTTCTTTGCCCAGTTCCGAGTGCTTCGTGCCGCCCGGTTTGGTATGGTCGATCGACCAATAGAACTGATCCCGCAGCTCGTTGGGTGCAAGATTCAGCGCTTGACGCTGGTGTTGGATCAAGGACTTGGCTAGCACGGTCTTATTTGGACTCTCGTAGATGACCGCCATCACGATAAACAAATAATCCGCGAACATGCCTACCTGAAAATGCGGCAAAGCTTTATAGCCCCGTTTGCTGGATGCCCAGGCCACCCAGGTGTCCGCTGGAGGGTGAACCGTACGGCGAGCGTGCTTGGCGACATGCGGGAACATTTCTTCGCCGCAGGTGGCCGATAAAAACGGAGTCAGCGTGTTGCCCAACTCAGTCAGCTTTGGACGAACATTCGCGATCAGAGCGTCCATCCGGGGCTCCAACCCCTCTATTTCGAAAACAGCAAAGTCTTTTTCAACAAAACCCTGGAAATCCATGTTTATGCCCCTTTCAAAATAACCCGCTTGAACAAGCGCATACTCTGTACCAAGCGATTCATCGGCCATTATAGCATAGGCGGGAGGGGGGCGAACAAGCAGGGGGAACATGAAGAGTTTATGAAGCCGGGATTTATTTTCTGAAAAGATTCCGGGTGAACAAAATCGCATTTTTGGCTTACTGACGGACTTTGCGACGTTAAAGCGACCCAATCTTTTTGGAAATACACGGATTAAATATATCATTTTGAATGTATTCCTAATCCCGAGGACTTCACTTTACTAAACAAAACGGGTACAATGAAAAATATTGCAACTCTATTTCATAAGCGAAGGATGGAGAACCTAAAATGTCGAAACAGCAAATTGGCGTAGTCGGCCTTGCCGTCATGGGCAAAAATTTGGCACTCAATATCGAAAGCAAAGGGTTTACCGTCTCGGTATATAACCGCTCCCCGCAGAAGACGCATGATCTGGTCGAGGAAGCAAAAGGCAAAAACCTGATCGGCACGTTCTCGGTGGAAGAATTCGTTCAATCCCTCGAAGTACCGCGCAAAATCCTCATCATGGTTCAAGCGGGTCCCGCAACGGACGCAACCATCGAACAGCTGATTCCTTTCCTGGATCAAGGCGATATCATCATCGACGGCGGCAACGCCTACTTCCCTGACACCCAACGTCGCAGCGAAGACCTTGAAGCCAAAGGCTTCCGCTTTATCGGTACGGGCGTATCGGGCGGCGAAGAAGGCGCGCTGAAAGGTCCTTCGATCATGCCGGGCGGACCTAAGAGTGCTTATGAATTGGTTGAACCGATCCTGACGGCAATCTCGGCTCATGTAAACGGCGATCCTTGCTGCACATACATCGGACCGGGCGGCGCAGGCCACTACGTCAAGATGGTACACAACGGTATCGAATACGGCGACATGCAGTTGATCGGCGAAGCTTACCATTTGCTGAAAGACGTCGTAGGTGCCGACACGGACGAACTGCACCAAATCTTCGGCGATTGGAACAAAGGCGAGCTCGACAGCTACCTGATCGAGATCACAACGGATATCTTCTCGCAAAAAGACGAAGAAACAGGCAAAGCGATGGTTGACGTGATCCTGGACTCCGCTGGCCAAAAAGGCACAGGCAAATGGACAAGCCAAAGCGCACTCGACCTGGGTGTTCCCCTGTCCATGATCACAGAATCCGTATTCGCACGCTTCCTGTCCGCAATGAAGGAAGAGCGCGTTGCGGCAAGCAAAGTGCTGAGCGGACCTAAAACCGAAGCTTTCTCCGGCGACCGCGCCGAGTTTATCGAGAACGTGCGTAAAGCACTGTTCGCAAGTAAAATCGTATCGTACGCACAAGGCTTCGCTCAAATGCGCGCAGCTTCCGACGAATACGGCTGGGATCTGCAATACGGCAACATCGCCATGATCTTCCGCGGCGGTTGCATCATCCGTTCGCAGTTCCTGCAAAATATCAAGGACGCTTACGACAAAGACGCCGCACTCGCAAACCTGCTCCTCGACGACTACTTCAAGGACGTTGTTGAGAACTACCAGGATTCGTGGCGTAAAGTCATCGCGACAGCTGTAACCAACGGTATTCCGGTTCCTGGCTTCTCCAGCGCATTGGCTTACTACGATAGCTACCGCACAGAACGCCTGCCAGCCAACTTGCTGCAAGCGCAACGCGACTACTTCGGCGCGCATACTTTCAAACGTATCGACAAAGAAGGCGTGTTCCACCACGAGTGGCTGCAACTGGACAACTAAGACCCGAATTTTCAAGCCAATCCTTTCGATCCGTTTACGCTCAACTCGATCGAATTCGCAAAAACGGCGGGGGCCGTCTTCCGGGACTGCCCTCCGCCGTTTTTATTTATGTAGAATTCAAACGATATTTTAACGCTTCACAGCGTCTAATTGTTGAATGAGAAAGCAAAACCATGTATAGTACAAGAAGCGGGCAAGCTCACAAGCTATTCAACTCAGGGTTTTATCTGTACACCAAAAAGGAGCCTGACGGCTCCTAGACGTGCAACGGTATAAAGTTCTTATTCCTGGCCAAGCGCCCAGCGGAGGGAGAAATTCAGTGAAAAACGCCTTTGAACTCGGAAAATTCCTTATTCAAACCCAATCCATTTTCCGAGTGAAACAGCGTTTTGAACGAATTTCTCCCGCAGCGTCCAGCTCCCCTACTAATAGGAACTTACTTTACCTTTCCGGATCAGGCTTCGTCTTCGCTCCAGGCAATCATGCCGCCTTCGAGATTGATCACCTTGTCGAATCCGGACTGCTCCAAATATTCACAAGCTCGTTCGCTGCGGTAGCCGCTGCGACAAATAAACACAGTCTCGCGGTCTTGGTCGAGTTCGTCCAATCGGCCAGCCAATTGGCCAAGCGGGATATGGATAGCGCCAGGGATCATTCCCTGAGCGACTTCCTCGGGCTCGCGGACATCGATCATCAGCGGTACATTACCTTGTTCGAGGCGCTCGCGCAGCTCCGATGGTTGGATTTGTGCAATAGAATTCATGGCAATCCTGCCTTTCTTTCGGTTGGGATAAATCCATGATAGCGAAGAGGAAAAAGATGTGTCAAATTTAAATATAGCAGGTTGTCTGATTAAAAACGCGATTTACGCTGGAAGTCAGGCAACCGAATTGGAGGAATATCGGTATGGACGTGATTGTGAGACGAACAGAAAAGCTTGAAGGAACGATCGAGGCACTTTCTTCCAAAAACTATACAACCCGTTACCTGCTGGTTGCCGCGCTTGCGGACGGAACAAGCACGGTTCGTTTCCCGGCACACAGCGAAGATAGCGACGCGATGCGCCGCTGTATTGCAGAGCTTGGCGCGGAGCTTGAAGAAGACGACGAGAAAATCGTGATCAAAGGCTTTGGCCGCAATCCGAAGCGCGTCGCGGAACTCAATGTAGGCAATGCAGGCGCGGTGCTTCGTTTCCTACTCGCGGTTGCGGCTTTGTCGGAAGAGGTTCATTTCGTTAATACGTACCCGGATTCCCTCGGCAAGCGCCCGCACGACGATCTGATCGACGCTCTGCGGCAGATGGGCGCGACAATCGACGACAACGGCGGCCGTCTGCCGATCACGGTTAAAGGACCTGTGCAAGGCGGCAAAATCACGGTATCGGGCGAAGTCAGCTCGCAGTATTTGAGTGCTCTTCTGTTCCTGACGCCGTTACTCGAAGCGGATAGCGAGATCACCGTTACCGGCGACCTAAAATCGAAAGTCGTGGTCGGCCAGACGCTGGAAGTGTTGGAGCAAGCGGGCATCCGGGTCGAAGCGAACGAAGATTACTCGCTGTTCCGCGTACCTGGAGGTCAAGCGTATCGTGCGGGCGAGTATTCGGTTCAAGGCGACTATCCGGGATCGGCGGCGATTCTTTCGGCGGCTGCCGTAGTGCCGTCCGACGTTACCGTGCGCCGTTTGGCCGTACACAGCAAGCAAGGGGAACGAGCCGTGGTGGATGTTTTGAAAATGATGGAAACCCCATTGACGCATGAACATGATATTGCGGTAGTCAAAGGGAACGGTCGGCTGAAAGCTTTGGAATTCGACGGCGATGCCGCGACGGATGCCGTGCTTGCGATGGTAGCGGCGGCTGTTTTTGCTGAAGGTACGTCGCGTTTTTACAATGTGGAGAATCTTCGTTACAAGGAGTGCGATCGCATTACCGATTATCTGAACGAGCTGCGCAAAGCCGGTGCCGACGTCGAGGAAAAGCAGGCCGAGATTATCGTGCACGGGCGTCCGCAAGGCGTTGCGGGCGGCGTTCGGATCGATTCGCATTACGACCACCGTGTCATTATGGCCCTGACGATCGTGGGACTAAGAGCAGACGAGCCGGTGACCATCACGGATGCGCATCACGTTGCCAAGTCGTATCCGGGATTCTTTGATGACATGATCGCGCTTGGCGCAAATGTCGAATGGGTAAAAGAATAAGAAAAGGAGGAATAGCTATGCCTTTTCAAAACCCAAGCCGGGACGAGATCGGTACATTGCTTGAACAAGCAGGCAATATCGCCGTGGTCGGACTTTCCGATAAAACAGACCGGACATCCTATATGGTCTCGCAAGCGATGCAGTCTCGCGGCTACCGGATCATTCCTGTGAACCCGACTGCCGCCGGCCAACAAATCCTCGGTGAGACCTGTTATGCTTCATTGGCCGACGTGCCTGAACCGATCGATATCGTGGACGTGTTCCGGCGCAGCGAATTTTGCGCGGACGTCGCCCGGGAAGCTGTAGCGGTAGGCGCCAAGACGCTTTGGCTGCAATCCGGCGTCTTTAGCGACGAAGCTGCCGATATTGCCGGAGCAGCAGGCCTGACGGTCATCATGGATCGCTGCATCAAGGTTGAAGACGCTGTAACGGGTGCCGGAAGCCGACGGTGATTTGTATCCCATAAGCGAAATTTGTAGTTATGCGTCCATCTTTTTATGAAAAAAGCGACCTCACTTCACCCGAGTGCGGTCGCTTTTTTTAATTGCAATCTTCGATCACGGGCATACACGGCAAAAGGACCTTCGCTTGCCGGATTTCCATATCTTCATCCTGCCTGGATGCTTGTTTTTCTTTCCTTGGCAGCCTCGTAATTTCTTTGACAAACGTTCTTTCAAAGCTTAACATTTGGAGGAAGAGAGGAGAGGGACGTCTTTGAATTGGTTAGGTTCGCTTCAACAGCTCGGCCGGGCCGTGATGATCCCGACGATGGTCTTGCCTGCGGCGGCTATTCTGCTCAGCGCAGGCAGTCTCCCCTGGGGAGCGTGGGGGCTTCCGGCTGTATCCGAAGCGTTGAACGTGGCAGGGTCAGGCGTTCTGCTCTACCTGCCTTATCTATTTGCCGTGGGCGTAGCGCTCGGGCTTGCCAACCAGGCAGGATATGCCGGCCTGGCGGCATTGATGGGCATGACCATCTATGAACGGGTTATCGATCATTTTGCAAGCGGACAGATTCAGCCGACGACGCTGATCGGTATTTTGCTCGGCGCGATTGCCGGTGCATTGTACAACCGCTTCAAAGATTTCAAGCTTCCGGAGACCATCCAGTTTTTTGGCGGATCACGCTTTGTCCTGTTATTTATGGGGCTATTATCGGCGTTATTCGCTTTTGCCATGCTGGCAGTCGGACCCATTCTTCAGGCGCTTATTGATTTCTTGAATCTGGAGGTCCGTTCTACGGGCGGGTTCGGTTTGTTTGTATATGGGATTTTGTACCGGGTGCTGTCGGCTTTCGGGCTGCACCATTTGCTTAACAATGTGGTATGGTTCCAATTCGGTTCCTACGAGACGGCTTCCGGTATGATTGTGCAGGGCGACTTGCCACGATTCTTCGCCGGCGACCCGACAGCGGGAGTGTTCATGGCGGGCTTGTTCCCGATCATGATGTTTGCGTTGCCAGCAACGGCGATGGCGGTGATTCACGAAGCGCGCGAAGACTTGAAGCCGAAGGTACGCAAGACGTTCGTCCGTGCTGCGCTTGTCTGTTTATTGACCGGCGTATCCGAACAGATCGAGTTTGCCTTCTTGTTTGCTTCGCCGTTCCTTTTTGCGCTGCACGCCGTACTGGCGGGATTTGCGATGTGGCTAACGTATGCGCTCGATATCCATCACGGTTTTTCGTATTCGGCCGGCTTGATCGACTTCGTGCTAAACTTCCATTTGTCGACGAACGGCTGGCTGCTGATTCCGATAGGAATCGTGTACGGACTTGGCTATTATGTATTGTTCCGTTGGGCGATTCGCAAGTTCCAGATTCCGACGCCGGGACGCGAGGAAGGTTCGACGCTCGAAGATTGGGCCGGAAACATTCCGTATCGCGCACCGTTGATTTTGCAGGCGTTGGGTGGACGGGAAAATATCGTTCAGGTGCAGGCTTGTATCACGCGGCTTCGTTTGACGGTCAAAAGCGATCGCAAAGTCGACGGGCACGCGCTCAAATCGCTAGGGTCGGCCGGCTTGATCCGATTGGGCGGGGGCAACGTGCAGGTGGTATTCGGCACGTACTCCGAGCTGATCCGCGAAGAAATCAACAAGCTGATCGACCGGGAGCTGGATCACGTTTTGTTCGCATCACCGATGCAAGGCCGGATGATGCCGCTTGACGAAGTGCCGGATCAGATTTTTGCGAAAAAGCTGGTTGGAGACGGGGTTGCGTTTATACCGGAAAAAGATGAACTGGTATCGCCGGTGGCGGGCACGGTGCTGCATATTTATCCGACGCAGCATGCGCTGGGCATTCGCACAAACGAAGAGGTTGACGTGCTGCTGCATATCGGCATCGACACTTCGCATATCGAAGGCGCATTTGAAGCATTCGTTGAAGTAGGGGACATCGTCGAACCCGGACAGCTATTGATCCGTTTCGACCTGCCGCTGCTGCGTGAAAAAGCAAAATCGCTGGCAACGCCGATGTTAATTACAAATCCGGAACGTGTGCGGTCTTGGAGTTTTGCGCCGTTCAAAGCGGTCAAAAAAGGACAAGGGTCGGTCATGTCGGTCGTGCTCTATGACAAGGAGACAGGTTCTAAATGAATGGGCTTCAGTCCGAGCACGATCAAACACAGAGAAACGGGAGGGGGAGGACGATGATTACCTGTATCGGGGCCGCACCTGGCGTAGCGATTGGGAGAGCGTTCGTTCTGCCGACATGGGAGTGGGATATCCCGGACCAGAAGATGGACGTTGTCGATCTGACACGCGAATTCGAACGTCTGACTGAGGGTATCCGCACATCCCGCTGCGAGATCGAAGATATGAAAAAAGAAGTTAAAGAAATGGTAGGACCGGAAGAATCGAGTATTTTCGATGCCCATTTGGCCATTTTGGAAGATCCGGTATTCATGAGTGAAATCAGAGGAATCATCGAACGGCAATACAAAGCAGCGGAAGTGGCGGTCAAGGAAGCGATCGATCACTTCGTTACCATGTTCGATCTGCTTGACGATGAATACATGAAGGAACGTGCCGCGGATATCAAGGATGTGGGCAATCGTTTGCTAAAGCATCTTTTGGGCGCGCCGGAGATCAAGCTTCCTTCCGATACGCAGCCTTACATTTTAGTTGCCAAAGAACTGTCGCCGTCTCAGCTTGTGCATCTCAATCCGAACCATGTGTTGGGGATCGTGACGCTGATTGGCGGTAAAACTTCGCATTCGGCGATCATGGCGCGCGCAATCGGGATTCCGCTTGTCGCCGGGCTTGAAGGCAAGCGCGAAGAAGCATTCCAAACGGGCGAATTGCTGGTGATCGACGGAGACGAAGGCAAGCTGTTTATTGATCCCGATCAAGAAACCCAACGCGTGTACGAAGAAAAACGTCTGAAGCTTCAGCGGAAAAAAGAACAGCTTCAGCTGCTGGCCGAAGTCGATGCGGTCACGCGCGACGGCGAGCAGTTGACGCTGGCGGCCAATATCAGCTCGTTCAAAGAATTGGAAACGTCGATAAAGCACGGAGCCAAAGGCGTCGGCTTGTTCCGCACGGAATTCCTATACATGGACCGTTCCGAATTCCCGACCGAAGACGAACAGTTCGATATTTACCGCCGCATCGCGGAGCGCGCAGCCGGCCATCCGGTCGTGATCCGCACGCTGGATATCGGCGGGGACAAGCAGCTTGACTACTTTGCTTTGCCGGAAGAAGATAATCCGTTCCTGGGCTATCGCGCCATTCGTATCTGCCTGGACCGCCCGGACATTTTCCTGACCCAACTCCGGGCGATCTTGAAAGCCAGCGCGTTCGGCGAAGTCCGCGTGTTGTTCCCGATGATTTCTTCCGTCGACGAAGTACGGCAAGCCAAAGAACTGTTGCGCAAAGCGATGACCCAACTCGACGAGCGGGGCGAAGCTTACGATCCCGATCTTTCCGTCGGCATCATGATCGAAGTTCCGGCCGCTGCCGCGATCGCCGATCTGTTGGCGGAAGAGGTCGATTTCTTCAGTATCGGAACCAACGATCTGGTCCAATACGTCCTGGCCGTTGACCGAATGAACGAACAGATCGCACATATGTATCACCCGTTTCACCCCGCCGTTCTACGCATGCTGCGCATGACTGCCAACGCCGCCCGGGACCGCGGCATCGAAGTCAGCGTCTGCGGCGAACTGGCGGGCGACGAACGCGCAATCCCGATCTGGCTGGAACTGGGCATCCGCAAGCTCAGCATGTCTCCCCAGTCCCTTTTGCGCGTCAAACACCGTGTCCTGAACACAACCGCTTCATCGGCTCGCGAAACCGGCCGCCAAAGCTTCCGTCTCACCCGCTCCGGCGAAATCGAACGTCTCCTATCCGATTTCGTCACTCCCGTGAGCCCTTAAGCGTACGACTTGGAGATCTGGCAAATAACGCGGGTTGTAGAATTGCATGATCGAAGTTGCCGAAGCGAGCGGCCATCGAATAAGTGCCAGTATGCAGTTACTCGAACCGACACAAGTTGAACGAAATAAGTGGATAAACGTACTTATTTGCAAAAAACGATCAAATGAAGATGAAATCCAAAACAGGGAAGGCGAACACTTCGGTTCGCCTTCCCTGTTTTTTTCTTTCCCTTCCCACTAAAACTCCCCACAAAAAAAGCGCCCTTTGAAAGGGCGCAGGCATATCCGCAGGTTCTTATTCCGGCGAGAAGCCTAAGCGGAGGGAGAAATTCAGTTCAAGACGCCTTTGAACTCGGGAAATTCCTTATTCCAATCCAATCCATTTTCCGAGTGAGACAGCGAATTGAACGAATTTCTCCCGCAGCGCCCCAAGCTTCCCCCACGAATAGGAACTCCGGCAATATCCCAAGCGCCCTTTCAAAAAAGGACGCTTTTGATAATGTTACTCCCCCGCTAACGCGTCACAAAAAGCGACGCCGTAAGGAGGCAGATCCGGCGGTCTCCGCGCGGAAATGATATGCCCGTCCGTCACGACCGCTTCGTCTTTCCAGATCGCGCCGGCATTTTCCATATCGTCGCGAATCCCTGGCGTGGAAGTGACCGTTACGCCGTCGAGAATTTTAGCGGACACAAGCACCCAGCCGGCGTGGCAGATTTGCCCGATCGGCTTTTTGGCTTCATGAAGCTCGCGAACCAATTCCAATACTTTCGGATAACGGCGAAGCTTGTCGGGGGCCCATCCGCCGGGAACTAAAATTCCGTCGTAATCCGCGCTGTCCAATTCGTCGAAAGCGTAATCTGTCGTAGCAGGCACGCCATACTTCCCGATATACGTTTTTCCTTTTTCAGCTCCGGCCAGATGAACTTCGGCGCCTTCTTCACGTACCCGGTAGATTGGATACCACAACTCCAAATCTTCGAATTCCTCATCCACCAAAGCAATGACTTTTTTTCCGTTGAGACGCATATTCACCGTTCCTTTCCCTGATAGGCAAGTGATTTAAAAAGATTAATCCGTAACCTTTACCATTGTAGCAGTCTGTCGGGATGTCTGCAAAACGAAGAAAAAAGAGATCAAGAATATTTTTTGAAAGCGCTTAATTAATTTGGAAAACAAGCAGGAATTTGCGTAAGCCATAGCGAATCTATTGCAATAGATCTTATTAACCATGTTCCTTTCGTATTTTCTCGGCCTTTACGTCCTAGGATGAGGTGCAAACTATCAATGTTGGAGGGATTGTTGGATGCTGGAACATTGCAACTGCGGACAAAGATACGATCTGGATTTTCGGCTCGTCGATTACAAAAAGCATGTCAGCATCGACAACGTGCCGGTTCTGATTTGCCCGAAATGCGAACATGAACAGATCCTTCCGCAGCTTAAAGGCGACATGGGCGCGCTGCTGCGGGACCTGCCGCTTGACGGAGAGCCGTACGGCTTGGATTACACGGATTTTAATGAGCTGGCCCACATCGTGTATACGATCTTTACCTGTAGCGAAGTCGACACCAAGGATGCTCTTGAGGTAGAAGTCAAAGAAAACTGTGCAGCGCGTATCAATACTTTGCTGGATTTATACCATTGCGCGAATGATGTTGGCGATCGTTCCTGGATGGAAGAGATCGAGGCGCGTCTGGCTCAGCTCACGGAACAAACGTCCGTCAACGGACAGAAAGCCCGTTTTTCCCCGGCATGAAAAGAAAAGGCAAAACGCGTTTTTTTGACTTCGTTTTGCCTGATTGTTACACTGAAATTTGATATGGGAAGCAAGGCTGATATCACGTACTTGTATCCGAAACTGTCGCAAAATGGAAAGGAGACTGGCTCATGAGCACTTTCACGCAAATTACGACCAGTGAAGAGCTGGAGGCCGCCATCCGCGAGTCGGAAAAGAAGCCGGTGTTGCTGTTCAAACACAGTACGCGTTGCCCAATCAGCGCAGGAGCTTACGCGGAAGCAAAGCGTTATCTGGAAGGATCGCCCAACGAGGAAGCTTCCTACGTTCTGATTCATGTTGTTGAGGACCGCCCAGTATCGCTGGAAGCGGCGGATCGTCTTGGCGTGGAGCACGCTTCTCCGCAAGCGATCTTGCTGAAAGATGGCCGTGCGGTCTGGAACACTTCACATTCGCGGATTACGTCTGCATCTTTGCAAGAGGCACTGTCCTAGGACAGTCGCCTTTTTTGGAAAAAAGTGAAGCGTTAACATTGCGCACCAAGCAAATTTATCGTATCATGGTACTAATGAAAGCTTGAAAGTAATTCATTGAAACCTGATTGAAAAATTTACTGGCAATGGAGAGAAAAGATGTGACGGTAACTATTTATGATGTGGCGCGTGAAGCGGGAGTCTCGATGGCCACCGTTTCCCGGGTCGTAAACAACAACCCTAACGTAAAGCCGCAAACCCGCAAAAAGGTATACGAGGCGATTGAGCGTCTCGGCTATCGTCCGAATGCGGTTGCACGCGGTCTGGCAAGCAAGAAGACGACAACGGTCGGTGTAGTCATTCCTGATATTTCGAACTCGATTTTCGCTGAAATCGCACGCGGCATCGAAGATATCGCCAACATGTACCATTACAATATTATTTTATGTAATGCCGACAAAAAGAAAGACAAAGAAATTCGCGTCATCAATACGTTGCTTGAAAAGCAAGTGGACGGTCTGCTGTTCATGGGCGGAACGATCACCGAAGATCATGTTCAAGCGTTCCAGACGGCATCCGTGCCGATCGTTCTTTGCGCGACCAAAGATGAAAACGGTACGATTCCGTCCGTCGACATCGATCACGAAGCGGCTGCATTTGATGCAGTAAGCACGCTTGTGCGTCATGGGCACCGTGAAATCGCGATGATCAGCGGTACGCTGCAAGATCCGGCAAACGGTTACTCCCGTTTCCAAGGATACAAGCGCGCGCTGGAAACTGCGGGTATCGAGTATCAGGAAGACCTGGTTCGGATCGGCAATTACCGTTACGAGTCCGGTGTGGAAGCGATGAAGTATTTCCTCGGCCTCAAGCATAAGCCAACTGCGATCTTCGCAGCGACAGACGAAATGGCAATCGGTGCGATTCATAGCATTCAGGACGAAGGGTACAAAGTTCCGGATGACTTCTCCATCATCAGCGTCGACAATATTCATATGGCTTCGATGGTGCGTCCTCAGCTGACAACCGTTGCTCAACCGATGTATGATATCGGTGCGGTGGCCATGCGTCTGTTGACCAAGCTCATGAAAAAGGAAAACGTGGAAAACGCTCAGGTTATCCTGCCGCATGAAACGATTCTCCGTCTGTCTGTTGCTCGTGTAAACGACTAGACCATTCCGAATGAATAGCAGGGCCGTTTGAAGGGCCTGGAGGTCGTTGTTTGCCGGATGAACCAGTTGCCGCATGTCATTATTCGTTCAATGTCGGACAAGGCAAACGGCGAGGCCCCGGATAGCTTTGAGGCTTTTACCCAAGTGTTTTCGATTACTTCTGTCGCAATCGTGGCAGCCATGTTGAAAGATTGGGCTGACGATTCGGTTTGAAAAGAAAAAGGCTGTTCCAGCACCGAACGTCGGTGAAGGAACAGCCTTTTTTCATGAAATCAAATCTTACGCTTGGCGGAAAAGAAAAGTGCCGATCCTTTTTCCAGCGCGATGACTCTTATTGGCTTGCCGAGTGCAAAGTCTGCGACTGCGGCGATTCACCGGCTTCGTTGGAAGCCGAGATTTTGAAGAAAGCTTCAAACGGTGCTTGAGCCGTGTACGTAAACGAAGCCGAAGCAGAAGTTCCGATTGCCGTGAATGGACCGTCGGCTGCCGCGCTGTAATAAATCGTGTAAGACGTAGCGCCTTCCGAGGCTTTCCAGCTTAACTGAACACCGGAAGCCGAAGCGCTGCCCTGAGGTTGCTCAGGAGCTACCGGAGCCGTCACGGCGGCCGGAGGCGTTTCTTCAACCGGGGTTTCGACAGGCGGCTCGGGCTGTTCGCTGCTTCCGCCGCCAAGTTCGCCGATCGGTTGTCCTTCTTCCTGATCCGTCGCCTCGCTGTCTGCCGCCGGATCTTCTACAGGTTCGTTCGGAACTACGGTTCCTTCGACAACCGGTTGATCTTCAGGCACCTCCGTATTTTCGTTCGTTGAAGGCGGAGGACTGTATACGGCTCCTACCGTTCGGCTCGGGGCCGATTCATTGCCGGCTACATCGACGGCGACCACGTAATGAATCGCGGAGCTTGGAGAGATCTGGAATTGCAAGAAATCTCCGGTTCGAACGGCTCCGGCGTATTGGAATGAGCCGCCGCCGTCCCACGAACTATACAGGCGATAACCGACAACGTCGCTTTCCCAATTGGCCGTGAACGCGATCGCCGTTCCGGCGTTGTTCATCCACACATTGACCGGAGCGGAAGGGGCAGAGCCGTCGTCATTGCGCGGATCGACTTCCTTTGGCATGTCGACACCCGCATCGGCTGGAATATAGTAATCCAGCGGTTGGGCATTGCTCATTTTGGACAAAGCGTTTTTGAGTTCGATAATCAATTCGTTGATCGGTTTCTCGCGGTTAACCGTTACTTTCTGCAAAACCATATCGTCCGGCGTTTCCGGGTGAGGGACATAGTTAACGCCGTTATAGACGATGTATTTGGCATTGACGAGACCGTCGTCGTAATCGGTCGGCACATATTTTTCATTAAAAATATCCGTGACGAGCTTGCCCGATTGAACCGTTAGTTCCGTTGGCAATTTGCCGCTGAATCCTGAAACGGTCTTGGTTACAATGCCTTCCGGCTCTGTAAACGTCTTGGTTGGGAACAACTCCGGACGCGAGGCCGTCAATTCGTTCATGATCGTCGCCCATAGTATACGTGCGCGCCCTTTGTCGTCATTCATCGTGTTCACCGGCTCATTGTAGCCAGCCCAGACGCCAAGTGTCACATCGGGCGTAAAGCCCATGAACCATACATCGCCGTAATCTTGGGTCGAACCTGTTTTGCCCGCTACAGCAATGTTCCCGTATTGATTAAACATTTGGGGGATACTGCTGCCGCGTGCATTACCTGTTCCGTCGCTGACTACGCTTTCCAGCATGTCGGTCATCAGGTAAGCGGTTTGTTCAGAAAATACTCGACTTGGATTCACTTGGTGTTTGTACACGATATTGCCTTTGGAATCTACGATCTTCTCAATCATATAAGTCTCGTTGAATTCGCCGCCGTTGCCAATGGAGGCGTAGGCACCTGTCAATTCCTTGACGGTTACGCCTTGGCTCATACCGCCGAGCACGCCGGTTTGCGCTTTGTAGTCGGTATCGGTAATCGTCGTGATGCCTAGTTTTTTGGCGAATGCCCAGGCTTTATCGATCCCGACTTTCTCGTTGAACAGCTTGAGCGCCGGAATATTCAACGATTGGTTGAGCGCGTAACGCGCGGTGACCAGTCCTTGATAACGCCCGTTGGCGTTTTTCGGGATATGGTACGTCGATCCGGTCTGCAAAATGATCGGCGCGTCGTCCACGACCCCCGCCGGTTGAATCAGTCCGCTATCCAGCGCAGGCAAATAAGCGGCAATCGGCTTCATCGTCGAACCCGGTTGGCGTTTCATCTGAGTGGACAGGTTCATCTCCAGCGTGCTGAAGCTGCGTCCTTCGATCATGCCGATGACCGCGCCCGTTTTTTGATCAACCAGGCTTGCGGCGAGCTGCTGAGGCAATCCGCCTGGATCGGCTGCGCCGAAATTGGACGGGTTTTCCGCCACACTGCGCATCGTTTTGTAGATATCCCGGTCGATCGTCGTATATACGCGATAACCGCCGGTCAACAGCATTTGATTGGCGGCTTCATAGGAAGAAGTGCCTTCGCTGGACGTTTCATCACCGCTTGGATTTTGCAACGTCATAATGATCTTGGTCGCTTCGCGTTCGACTTCCGCCATCAGATACGGATAAGTCGCATACGCTTTCGGAGTTTGACCGGCCAAAGAGCTTTGCAGATCGAACTCCAGTGCTTCATCATGCTCGCTTTGCGTGATTTTGCCGTCCTCCAGCATATTTTCCAAAACGCGATGCTGGCGGCTGACCGCATTTTTGAAGCCTTTTTCATTAAACTTACCCTGGCTATCAAAAGCGGAATACGTAGTTGGAAGCTGAGGAAGTCCTGACAGGTAAGCCGCTTGGGCCAGATTAAGCTGCGAGGGATCACTCAAGCCAAAGATGCCTTTGGCTGCTGCTTTCACGCCAAACAGGTTGTAGCCTGCGGAGCCTTTGCCAAACGGCATTTTATTCAGATAAGCCGTCATAATCTCTTCCTTGGACAAGAACCTTTCCATACGCAGAGACAGTAGAATTTCCTTGATCTTTCGATCATTGGTCTTATCCAGACTTAAGAATACCCGGCGCGCAAGCTGTTGGGTGAGCGTACTGCCGCCGGTCTGTACCGGTTCGTTGAGCAGCTTCTGCTTAACGGCGCGAAGCGTACCCTTGGTATCAATGCCGGGATGCTCGTAAAAGCTTTTGTCTTCGATCGAAACCAGTGCATCAATGACGCTTTTTGGAATCTGGTCGTAAACGACCGGCCTGCGATCTTCGTCAGTACGAAGTTGACCGATCGGGGAGCTGTCCCGAAAATAAGCGAAGCCCGTAATCGCGTTCTCATCGATGGCCTGTTCAATAGATGCTCGAGTGCGCACCGGCTCGTCTTTGAGTATAGAGGTGATATACCCCGTTGCCGCGCCTCCTCCGAAAAGAACCGCTGCAAAACCGAGAATAATGACCCATTTAAAGAAGGTCAGCGTTTTGCGGAAAAAAGATCTTTTCTTGACGGGAGGTTTACTTTTGGGCTTTTTGTTCTCATCAGCCATTGGCGTATCTTCCTCCTTTTGGACAGGGCTTATTATAGCACAAAAACAAGAAAAACAGCATATGAAATGGGGAGGAGGGCCTAAGAAGGAGGGATTTATGCAGACCGGGAAAAAAAACGCCGGAAAAGAAGCGGGTAGCTTGCCCAAGTTACATGCAAAGCTACCGGATATAAAAAATACCCGCAAGCACGAAGCTTGCGGGTATTTAGAGGACTTGCGATTAACGGTTGTAGAATTCGACGATTTGCTTTTCATCGATTTCTTGCGACAATTCTGCGCGCTCAGGCAAACGAAGGTATTTACCTTCCAGAGCCGCTTCATTGTACTCAACATAACCTGGTACGTGATTGCGGTTTTCCAGAGCTTCTTTGATCGAAGACAGGCCACGGCTTTTTTCACGAAGACCGATTACGTCGCCAAGGCTTACAGCGTAAGAAGCGATATCGACTTTTTTACCGTTAACCGTTACGTGACCGTGAGCAACCAACTGACGCGCGCCTGCGCGGGAGTTAGCGAAGCCCAGACGGTAAACGAGGTTGTCCAGACGGCTTTCCAGCAGGAACATGAAGTTCTCGCCGGCGATACCTTGCATTTTTTGCGCTTTTGCGAACAGTGTGCGGAATTGCTTCTCGCCCAGACCGTACATGTGGCGCAGCTTTTGCTTTTCTTGAAGCTGCATGCCGTAGTTGCTTTGTTTTCTGCGTTGGTTAGCGCCGTGTTGACCCGGAGGGAAGTTGCGCTTGAGATCTTTGCCGTTACCGCTCAGGGAAATACCGAGGCGGCGGCTGAGTTTGAATTTAGGACCTGTATAACGTGCCATATTGGAAAAACTCCTTTGTCATGTGTAATGACCGGGGAAGCGTGTGCGCCGTATTTTGTTTCGCGTACGCAGGCCGGAGACGCTTCTCTATCTTATAGAAGAAACGAATCAGCGTACTCATATCGGGAGAGTTCAGCCGCTGTCCCGATAGCAACAAAACGCGTGAGGGTGACGCACCGTTACACCCGGATACGTAGGTATCCGGCGTTCATACATCGTTAAATTTTATAGGATAAACAAGAAGGAGTCAAGACTAAAAAGAAAAGAAAAATCTAATGAATGAAAGAATAACCGTCTTGAGCCGAAAGGCCCAATAAAGAGTAGAAATAGTGAAAAATAAGATGCAAAACTGGGGCGAAAAGAGTAATATAGGAAGGAGGTATTTTTACTAATATTCCAGCCCGGCTTTTGCAGCTTCCTTTTTTGCAAAAAACCGGGCTTTGCACTAGGGGGTGTTTTCAAATTTCGAAAGAAAGCCGATTTGAAAATATCCTCCTATGCCAGTAGGTATTGTTTTCGGCAAAGGAGAGAAGTTATGTCCGAACGCACAGGGAAGAACCCCGTGGAAGAAATTCGGCGCGATGAAATCGGTGAAGCGTTGTTTCCTGTCATTTCCCGCGAAGATCCATCTTTCTGGATTCAGTCGGTAGACATCGGCACAGCCGATTTTCCTTATATAGAAGCTTTGCTTCGAGAAAGCTTTGCAGATTGGCAGGAGCAGAATGCCGGATTTTTGCGGGACCCTCAGGTGGAATGGTTTTTATTTAGCCATGAAGGGGAAGCCGCGGCCGGCGATCCGAATTTGATTCTCCAGTTGAAAAAAGAACCCCGGCATGCCGGATGGATGTCCCTTGCGCGCCGAGAATCGGTCGCGGTTCCGCCGGAACATCATGAAAGTGAGTATTTACGAGGCCGTGCGACATTGGCAGTTCCGATCTTCACGCGAAGCGGCGGAGATGTATTCGCTGTGCTAGGTTGCTCGGTTCCGGAAGCCGAAGCAGCCAGTATGTTGCGTCTTGTCGAGATGGGTGGCGCTCATTTTCGTACCTGCTTTTATCAGCGGCTGGAGTATTCGTTTATTCATGACACGTTGTACACCAAACAAGCCGGAGCAACGGCGCTGAGCGGCGATTCGGCGTTGTTCCGGATGGTTCGGCGACTCTATGACAAATTTAACGTCGACGGTGTGCTGGAAGAACTTCTTCGCATCGTGCTTGTGCTGCATCCGTCTGCGCGCTGCCAGCTGTTGATGACGCAGGATTATCAGAGCACGAATCCCCAATTGAAGGCCTTTTTATTGGATCAGCGAAAAAGGGACATCTGTACCACTGCATTTATGCGAGGAAGTGTCGAGGTCGAACGTATTCCCGATCTTGGGCATCCGGAGAGAATCGAGGTTGCGCTTCCGCTTGCGGGACATCAGGGCGTATATGGAGTGTTCCATTTCATTCTCGATCTGCCGCCTGAGCGAATGGATACCCGTTTGCTCGGCATGGTCGCGGATACGGCAGGCAAAGCTTTCGAGAATGCCAAACTGTACGAGCAATCCAATCTGTTGATTCGCGAACTGCTGCTGATCAACGAGCTGACCAAGCGCTTGAATCAGAATTTGCAGCTCAGCGACGTGTTTTCTTTTGCGATCCAGGAATTGGTCGGTATCTTCCGCGCCGATTATTGCTGCATTGTCAAAGACAATCCGGAAGAGCAGCGTTTCGATGTGATGGCGTGCAGCTTGCCGGATCTTGAAGGCGCATCGTTCAGCCGCGACTACGGATTCGGGGGACAGGTGCTGCATACGCAGGAACCGCTGATTGTTTCGGATTATCTGGAATCTTCCGTCGCTTCGCGATTCATGGAGTTGGCGGAAGCCCGTTCCATGATTGCCGCGCCGCTGATTTCGAACGGCAAGACCATGGGGGCCGTGCTGCTGGCTCAACGGGAGCATCATTACTTCTCTTACGAAAACTTTAAACTGCTGCAAATGTTGTCGACGCATATCGGGTTGGCCGTGGGCAACGCGACGCTGCACGCCGAGCTTCAACGCATGGCCAATCGCGACACGCTGACCGGGCTGCATGTACGGCGCCATCTGGACGAGCGTATCCATGCCCATCAGCTCGAAGGTTCCAAAGGCGCGCTGCTGGTCATCGATATCGATCGCTTCAAACAGGTCAACGATACGTACGGCCACCAGATCGGGGATTCTATTTTACAGCAAATCAGCGGCATTATGAAAAGCTCGATACGCATGACCGATGTATCCGCACGTTGGGGCGGCGAGGAGCTGGCGATCTATTTCCCGGAAACGACATTGGCAGAAGCGCTTCTGGTAGCTGAGCGTATCCGCAGCCTCGTGGAAGAGGACACACAACCTTCGGTTACTGTCTCTTGCGGGGTAGCGGAATGGTCGCAGGATAACGCGAACATCAGTGTGGAATCATTGTTTTACCGGGCGGATATGGCGTTGTACCAAGCCAAGCATAGCGGTCGGAATCGAATTCATACGGCATTGGCCGAGTGATTCAGCCCATGAATGCAAGTTCTCCATGCAAATAAGACGTTCCGATGCGGCTGGACAGCCGGGCGGAACGTCTTTTCTGTATCGGAACCGCAACGAATCATGACTTCAAGCGGGGGAAGTGCTACAATGGTAAAGCCATCGGCGGTGCTTTTTGTTGACCGTCGTTCAATTTAAGCGGGATTCCGATCCAGAGACCGGAACCTGTTCGTGGAGGGAACAGATAGAATGCGTGATCCTAGAGTACAGAAGTTAGCCAAAACACTGGCGGGTTATTCCGTGAACGTACAGCCGGGCGAGAACGTTCTGGTTGAAATGATTGGACCTGAGCGCGACCTGCTTCAGGCTGTTGTGGAAGAAATCGCGGCGCTGGGCGGCAATCCGTTCGTGCTGCTGACCGATAAGATGGTGCAACGCACGATGCTGATGAATGCGACAGAAGACATGATTCGGACCTGGGCGGAAACGGACCTGAATCGCATGAAGCAAATGCAAGGCTACATCGGCATTCGTTCGGGCGAGAACGTGAACGAACTGGCGGATGTTCCTGAAGAAAAGATGAAGATGTACAATTCGCTCTACAACCATCCGGTACATAGCGAACAGCGCGTCAAGCGTACGAAGTGGGTCGTCATGCGTTACCCTAGTCCAAGCATGGCGCAGCTGGCGAATATGAGCACGCAAGCTTTTGAAGATTTCTACTTCGACGTTTGCAATCTTGATTATGCGAAAATGGATCGTGCGCAGGATTCCCTTCAAGCGCTGATGAACCAAACATCGAAGGTTCGCATCGTGAGCCCAGGCACGGATTTGTCGTTCTCGATCGAAAATATTCCAGCGATCAAGTGCTCGGGCACGGCTAATATTCCGGATGGTGAAGTATATACGGCGCCTGTGCGAGATTCCGTGAATGGCACCATCGCCTATAACGCAGCCAGCGTCTATAACGGCATTACTTTTGAAAATGTAACGTTCCGTTTTGAAAACGGCAAGATCGTGGAAGCTACATCCAACGATACGGAAAAGCTCAATAAAATTCTCGATTCGGACGAAGGCGCTCGCCATATCGGCGAATTCGCGATCGGGTTCAATCCGTATATCTTGACGCCGATGAAGGATACGTTGTTCGATGAAAAAATCGCAGGCAGCCTGCATTTCACGCCGGGTCAGGCTTACGAGATCGCGGATAACGGCAACCGTTCTTCGATCCACTGGGATCTTGTGCTGATTCAACGCCCCGAGTACGGCGGCGGAGAGATTTATTTCGACGACAGACTGATTCGCAAAGACGGAATTTTCGTTGTTCCTGAACTGGAATGTCTGAATCCAGAAAACTTGAAATAATTTTTAAATCACGCAAAAGGTTTCAGAAACGCGGAAAACGGTTGATAAGAAAGCGGATACAAGTTATCATGGAACATGTGAGCACCAGTTATCATTTTGAGACTCAGACGGAGGGATAATAATGGCTAAAAACAATGCAGCGGTTGTTGAAATCGCTCAAACTGCGTCCCGCTACTCTTCTTCGATCGTTCTTCAATCCGAAAACAAATACATCGACGTCAAGAGCATCCTCGGATTGTTCACGACGTTGGTAAGCAGCCAACAGTATGAGCTGCATGTAATCGGTCCGGACGCCGAAGCGGCAAAAGCGGCTATGGTTGAAGTGTTCGAAAAACACGATCTGAACGTCGTGATCGCGCCCGAATAAGCGAAAAACGAGTTCTAAGCCCGTACGGCGACCATTTACGAAAAAGCTGGCAGGTCCGGCGAATCTTTGCTGAAAAGCGACGGATTCGATCCGAATCAGGCGGGCTTGGTCGTTGCGATCGGCGTACCGAGCACCTCCCGTTGCGAAACGGGACGGTGCTTTTGCTCGTGCGCGTTTACATTTTGTTAGCTGGTTCTTGTATTACCCTTCAAATTCGTCTAATATTAGATTAGAAACGCCGGCCACACTTTCGGGCATAGGGGGGAGAAAATATGACTTCATCTGATGTGCAAGAGCAGTTTCAAATCAAGGCAGCCAATCTTCTTCAGGAAGATGCAGATAAAATCGAGAAATTGATAGAAGTACAGATGGAGAATCTGGCGACCCGCTACTGTCCTCTCTATGAGGAAGTGCTGGATACGCAAATGTACGGTTTTTCCAGACAGGTTGATTTTGCAATCCGTGCAGGCCTCGTCGGCGAGTCGGAAGGCAAGCAGATCGTGAGCAAGCTGGAACGCAATTTGGCGGTTCTCTACGAAGCCCTGAACAACAAGGAATAGCGAATAGATCGTTGCTTCTTTCGGACTTCGACATAACAAAAGCGCGCAGGAGACTATACTCCATACGCGCTTTTTTTTGTATCTGTTTTTGCAGATCGAATTCAACGAACCATGAAGAACGAGACGCCGAGAATGATGTAGACGGCGATCAACAGCAGACCTTCATACCAGTTGGTCTCCCCGTCCTGAATAATCGACTTGGCCACAAATACGGATACAGCGATAGCGACGATCTCGATGGTTGAAAATACAATATCCATTGTCCCGCTCAGGCCACCCATGAAAAAGCTGACGAAAATCAGCACGGGGGCGACAAACAACGAGATTTGCAAGCTGCTGCCCACGGCAATTTCGACGGAAGCGCCGATTTTATTTTTCATAGCCAACATGATTGCAGCACTGTGTTCGGCGGCATTGCCGACGATCGCGACAACGAAGGCTCCGACAAACAGCTCGCTGAGTCCGAATTGAGTCGTGAACGTCTCCAGCGTGCCGACCAACCATTCGCTGACAAAGGCAACCATGACGGTAGCGATCACGAGATAAAGGATCGAGCGGCCTTTTGACCAGGCAGGAGCATGTTCGTCGTGGGCAGCCGTCGCAGTCTCCGCTGGAGGCGTTTGCCCATTGCCGGGCGCTACTATCGAGGAAGACGTTGTCGCATTGTGTGACGCTGTCGCGCCTACCGCGGAAGCTTCGACGGGATCAGCCAAATAGTCTTTGTGCGTAATCATCGAGAAAACGAGCCACGCAATATAAGCGACGATCAGAATCCCGGCAACGATCAGGCTGAGGGTGTCGATCTGCAAGCCTTCGATAGAGTGCGTGTTCAGGAAGACGGCGGGAACGAATAAAGCAATGACGGCGACAATCATCAGCGAACCGTTCATTCCGGCAAGAGGAACGTTGAATTTTTGTACCTTGAACTTCAGTCCGCCGGCAAACAAGCTCAGACCGAGCACCAGCAGCAGGTTGCCGATAATCGACCCGGTCAAGCTGGCCTTCACCATATCGAACAATCCTTCTTTAACCAACAGAATCGCAATGATCAGTTCGGCTGCGTTACCGAACGTGGCATTGAGAAAGCCGCCTAAGCGCTGCCCGGCGTAATGGGCTACGCTTTCGGTCGCTTTGCCGAGAAAACCGGCTACGAAGATGACCGAGATCGCGGAGAGCGCGAACTCCAGCGTTGGGTTCCAATGGAGCAGATGTCCCGCTGCGCTCAATGCAAAAGTCAGAATAAGCAGGATGGGAGAAAGCATTTTTTTCATAAGGTCAGGCCTCCGTCAATAAAATCGTACTTGCTATGTAAAAGTCAATATAACAGGTCCATTCCAAATATACGTCATTTTCATGGCTTATGAAACGATTTACAGACGACAAAGTGAAAAATGTCAAAAACGGCATTTGCGCTGTGAGGGGGTTAGCCCTTAAACTAGAGGTATGAAGTAAGGAGGGATGGTCATGTCTGAACAATTGCAATTGGACAATGGAAATGTACGAATCGCGAATGATGTTGTAGCTAAAATTGCGGGGATGGCTGCACTGGAGACCCCAGGGATCGCTGCGATGTCCGGCGGCTTATCGGAAGGCTGGGCGAAGCGTCTAAGCGGCAAAAACGTGCAGAAGGGCGTGACCGTCGAAGTCGGCCAGTTGGAAACGGCGGTTGACCTGCGTATCATCGTTTTATATGAAACGCCGATTCATGAAGTCTGTCGCATGCTTCAGCAGAATGTTCGTGAAGCCGTAGAAAATATGACTGGACTGAAAGTCGTCGAAGTGAATGTCAAAGTCGAAGGCGTTGCTTTCAAGGACGATATTTCGATCGAAGAGCCTTCGCGTATCCGCTAGGCAGCAGATCAAGTCGGGCCTCAATCGGTGTTCAACGCAAAAAAAGGTTCTCCCGGATGTGATCGGGGAGAACCTTTTTGTTTGGATTCGCAGAAACGGTACAAGCGATCGTACGCATTGCTCGCGGTGAGCATCTGATTACCGGGAACGGTATAAAGCGGGACGACGTTCCGGCACGCTTACCGTTTCCGTCGATTCTTGCTTGATCGACGGACTTGCCTTTTTCGAATCGCGAGAGATGCTGAGCAGAATACCCATGCTGAACAAGGTGATGAGCAGGGACGTGCCGCCTGCACTGATGAAAGGCAACGTTACGCCCGTGAGCGGAATCGTGTTTGTGACACCGCCGATATTGATAAAAGCCTGAATTCCGATCAAGCCAACGATGCCGACTCCGGTCAACGTTCCGAAAATATCCGGGCAGCGTAGCGAAACAAGAAGTCCTCTCCACAGGAAGTACAGGTATAGAAGCAAAAATGCCGCTGTGCCCAAAAATCCGAATTCTTCGCCGATGATCGCGAAAATAAAGTCGTTATGCGGATTGGACAGATACGAAAGTTTCTGAATACTTTGACCGTAACCTGCGCCTGTCGCGCCGCCTTCGCCGATCGCGATCAGCGAGTTCAGCAGGTTTTGGGTAGAGCCTTTCGGATCGGAGAACGGATTGAGATACGCTTGAATCCGATCGACCCGGTAACTGGAACTAGCGCTGGCTTCATCGGCACTTTTCGGCGTAAGCAGCGTTTTAGCTCCCAGAAACAAACTTAGCATGATCGCTACGATCATCATCGAGCCTAAAATATGTTTCATGCTCGCCCCGCCTGCATAGATTACGAGTAAGCAGGCCAGTACCAAAATCATGCAGGAGCCGAAATCGGGTTGAAGCATGACCAATCCGGCGACGACGGACACGATCACCATCACGGGCATGAAGCCGGATTTTAAATCGCGGAACCGTTCTCCTTTTTTGGAAATCAGCGCAGCCAGATACAGGATTGTGGTAATCTTCGCCAGTTCGGTCGGTTGGAAACTGAACAGGCTGCCTACTTTGATCCAACTGTGAGCGCCGTTTACCGGAGACATGAACAGCACGACGATAAGCATCGCAAAAGTGACAAAAAACATAGGCACGAACAATTTTTTGTACCGTTTGTACGGAATCATCATCGTGACCAGCATTACGAAAATACCTAATACGGCGTACTGAAGTTGAGGCAATGCGAAATACAAAGGATCATATTCGAATTTTTTTCCAAGCAACGTAAAACTCGAACTGGCGCTAAATACCATCAACAGACCAAAACCGGTTAGAATCAACGTCAGAATCAATAATTGAAAATCGGGCGGAGCTTTGGTTGGCCTGGCTTTCGTTTTGACGCCTGAGCGGCCTGTCTGACTGCTTTTGTTGGTTCTAATTGTGCTCATGTAAGTTCAATCCTTCGGCGGCCGCTGCGAAAAGCGCCGTTTATGTGTATGATGCTGTGAATTTCCGTCTAGAACTTCACCTTTCATCATAATCGCTTTGAAACCGGGGTGCAAGACCTGCCATAACGGTGGGCGACGCTTTTATTTTTTGCTACAATGACGAAAAGGCGTATCAAGCAAGCGTTTAGCAATGAAAGACAAGCGGGCGACAAGCCGAACTGAAAGGACCTGAAACAATGAATGAAACAGTGGAACGCAGATTTGCGGACATGGTGGAATGGCGGAGGCATCTGCATCGACATCCCGAATTGTCCTATAAAGAGCACGAGACGGCGGCTTTTGTCGCGGAAAAACTGGAAAGCTTCGGTATCGAAGTCCGTACCGGCCTGGGCGGGTATGGTTTAATCGGCACGGTGCGCGGAGCGTCGCCCGGTCGAGTTATCGCGTTACGGGCTGATATGGACGCTCTTCCGATCGAGGAAGAAAGCGGAGCGGAATATGCGTCCCGGCGCAAAGGGGTGATGCACGCGTGCGGACATGATGGGCATACGGCGACATTGCTCGAAGTGGCACGTTATTTTGCGGATCGTCGGGAATCGTTGCAAGGAGAAATTCGCTTGCTGTTCCAGGCTTCGGAAGAGGTCTGTCCGGGCGGTGCCAAGCCGATGATCGAAAACGGAGCGCTTGAAGGAGTCGATGCGGTGTACGGCGTACACTTGTGGACTCCGATTCCGCTAGGTACGGTAGCGTCTGTAGCCGGAGCCATGATGGCTTCGACGGACGAGTTTTTCATTGATATCACCGGGCGTGGAGGGCATGGCGGAATGCCGCATGAGACGGTCGACAGTATCGTCGCCGCGTCGGCTCTGGTCATGCAGCTTCAGACGGTCGTCAGCCGCTCGGTTGACCCGTTGCGTCCAGCCGTTTTGAGTATCGGAACGATCAGCGGAGGAACCGCGCAAAACGTGGTGGCGGAGAAAACACGGATTACGGGAACCGTGCGTACTTTTGACGAAAACACGCGCGCTTTGATCCGTCAGCGGATCGAGACGATCAGCAACCATGTCGCGGAAGTCTACGGCGCATCGGCACAGGTGGAATATTTGGTCGGCTATCCTGCGCTGGTCAATCATGCAGAAGAGGCCGAGCGGTTTTTCCGCGTCGCACCGCCGGCGTTACCCGGCTTTAAGATCGAAACGGCCACGCCACTTATGCCTGCCGAAGACTTTGCTTATTATCTGCAAGAGCGGCCAGGGTGCTTCATGCTCGTGGGAGCGGGTAATTCCGAAAAGGGATTCGTTTATCCGCATCATCATCCCCGCTTTGATTTTGACGAGCAGGCGATGATGGCGTCGGCTACGCTGCTGATTGCGATGGCCGAAGCTTCACTTGCAGATAAAAAGCTAGAATCATAGGGAGTATTTCTGACCTCATTGTGGCAGTTCTTCTACCTTCCCCTCTTCTGTTAAAGGCTTACATCCTGCTCGGTGTTGTGCTATGATAATTGTACCTGCCCTTCCCGGGTGGGAACGGGTAGAGTTTCAGCACAGAAGCGGGATGACACAATGAGCGTATCGGAGATTGAAACAGTCGACATGGCCTGTGTGCTCATGAGCGCATATGAATTGGGCGATATGATCAACGGTTCTGTCGAAGTTGCGGATTATTTATATTGGCGCGAAACGATGCAACAGCATCCGGAAGTGCGGCGTCTCATCGGTAAGTTGAACGCCAAAAAAGAATTGTTTGAAGAAACGCAGCGTTTCGGACATTTTCACCCGAATTTCCACGCCGCGAAAGAGGAAGTCGAGCTCGTCGAACGGGAGATGGAGGAGATCGAGGCCGTTTCCCGTTTTAAAGAAGCGGAAAAGGCGCTTGACGACCTGCTCTTTGAAATGTCGGAGACGATCGCCTATTCGGTTTCTTCGAGTATCAAGGTACCGGGGAATGATCCGCTACCCAAAAAGGGTTGCGGAAGCGGCGGTTCCTGCGGCTGCGGCTAAGATGCCGGCCGGTTATTTACAGAAAGAAGGTGCGAGCATCATGGTTCCGGAACGTATCGGTTATATCGTGTGGGTCAACGACCTGAAAGCGGCACGTAATTTGGAGAAATACGGAACGCTTCATTACGTATCGCGCCGGATGCACTACGCCGTCGTTTATCTCAATGCCGACAGGGCAGAAGAAACGGCGAAACATATGCGCAGGCTCTCCTACGTACGCAAAATCGAAAGATCGCATCGGACTGATCTGAAAACAGACTATGGCAGCAAATTGCCGGAGGATGCTTCTGTAGAGCTTCCGGACTCCGAGGCGTTGTCAGGCTGAATTCCGGATTGGCGGAGACAAGCAGAAGAAGCGGCCCAGCTCGGGCCGCTTCTTCTGCACCGTGGGCGAGTGGCAATTGGCTTTTCTTGAATAGCTTGTATAACTTAGAGGCATGATGTAATATATTGGGTATATATACATAGATATAAAGACCTATTATGTTGACTGTGGTTCAAAAAGATTCAATATGGTCAACATAATCGTGCATGGAACGGGTTTGATTTGATGCTGATGAGTCCGGTACTTTTAAGCATCCTCCGATCCATGCACCAAGGCGTACGCACAGTGTATCGATTGTTCAAACAAAGATCGATTCGCAGCTTGTGCAACGGCCATAAAAAAGACCAAGTCGAGTCTCTGGAGAGTGATAAACGGTGCGGGATAAGGCGACGGAACGATGGAGCACTTACGAACCTTTTTTCATCGCTCTCGGTGACAAAAAGGTGGCAGACATCGTCATTACGAATCATGCCAAAAGCCGCTATGGCGATCGGATCGAAAGCGGACAGAAAAGTACGGAGGAGATTACAGCCTGGCTGTGGGAGTGTCTGCAAAACAAGCGAATTCTTCCGTATTATCGCAAGGAAGAAGACGTTTATCTGATCGATGACGATATTGTCGTTGTAGCGGAATTCGGCGAGCTGACAGGCCCTTATCCAGTTGAAGGCGGCCCTCTGCACAAAATGATCGTGGTGACGTTTCTTGGCAAAATGTCGGAGACCATTGAGCTGCGCGATTTGAAGTCGTATTACTCTTGGCTCCGACATTCGCGAAGAATGACGCTGATGAAAAACGGACGCAAAAAAAAGTAGCGAGCGAAACGTGGAACACGGGTGTCGGTCGTACGGGAAATATCCCACAATCGAATAGATAAGCCCGGGCATGAAAATTTCGATTTTCATGCTTTTTTTGTGAGGAGGATGAGGGAATGGCGCTTAATTTTCACCAGCTGCATATTTTTCATACGGTTGCGGAAAAAGGGAGTTTCTCGGCCGCAGCCGCAGCGATGCATATGACGCAGCCGGCAGTTACCATGCAGGTACAGGCTTTGGAAGAGCATTTTGGAACGAAGCTGCTCAACCGGTCGACAAAAAAGATCGAACTGACCGAGTCGGGACGCATGCTGATTCCGTTTGCCAGACGCAGTATCGAGCTGATGCAGGAAACGGATACGGAAATGGCTCGTTTTACGCATAAGTTGGAAGGGCGCCTGCAATTCGGGGCAAGCAACACAATCGGAGAGTATGTATTGCCTCCGCTATTGGTTCCGTTTGGCCGACAGCACCCGGATATCGCAATCTCGCTCAAAGTGATGAATACGACGCAAATTTTGGACGAGATTGCCCGGCATACGTTGAATTTCGGCTTGGTCGAAGCTCCTGTCGCGCATCCGGATATCATCAGCGAATCGGTGATGCAGGACGAACTGCGTTTGATCGTGCCGACCGGACATGCGCTTGCGGAGCGAACGTCGATTACGTTGGAAGAAGCGTCGGCGTACCCTTTCGTGCTGCGTGAAGAAGGCTCGGGCACGCGGCAGGTGATGGAGGAAGAATGGAAGGCCAAAGGCATGGACCCGCGCGCGCTGCAAACGGTGATGGAGCTGGGCAGTACGGGAGCGGTCAAATCGGCGGTCGAAGCGGGTCTAGGCGTTACGATGCTGTCGCCTTCCTCGGTGAAACATGAGCTTGCTTTGGGTCTATTGCATGCGGTTCCTATTGCTGATGCGTCTTTTAAAAGGCAGTTTTATTCGATTCGCTTAAAGTCGACCCTACTTCCAATTGCAGCGGTCGCTTTTTTGAATTTTTTGCGCGAACGCCAGATTGGGGAAGTGTCTAAGGGAGGGAACGAATAAGATGAATCAAAAAAATCAAGTCTCGAAAGATACCCTGCCAGACCGTGCACGATACGACCTGCATATGCACAGTACCGCTTCAGACGGAATGAATACGCCAAAAGAGTTGGTTCGGCTTGCTGCGGAACGTGGATTGAAAGGAATGGCTTTAACCGATCATGATACCGTTGCAGGCGTGCAGGAAGCCGCTGAGGAAGCGGAGCTGGTCGGTTTGGAGTTTGTTCCGGGCATCGAAATCAGCACGCGGGCGGGCGAAAAAGATATCCATGTACTCGGGTATTTCGTGAATCCGGCGGATGGGCTGTTTTTGGAAAGGCTAGCGGGTTTGCGCGGCATACGCGACCAGCGCAATGATCTGATTTTGCAGCGGCTGCGTGAGCTTGGAGTAGACATTACACTGGATGAAGTGAAAGATCGCGGCGGGCGTCCGTTAAAGCCGGGGGAAAGCGTCGGCCGTCCGCATATGGCGGACGTATTGGTGCGCAAAGGCTATGCAGTCGATTTGCGGGATGCTTTTGATCGGTATTTGGCGGAAGGCGCGGCGGCTTACGTGACTCCTCCTCGGATCACTCCGGCGCAAGCCGCGGATTGGATTCGCGAAGCGGGAGGCGTTCCGGTGTTGGCGCATCCGGGATTGTACGGGGATGACGAGCTGGTGCGGGAAGTGATCGAAGCGGCGAAGGTTATCGGGATCGAGGTGCGGCATCCGGATCATGATGCAGCGGGTGAGGAGAGGTATCGGGAGATCGCGAATGAGTACGAGCTGATTACGACGGCAGGGTCGGATTATCATGGGGTGCGGCAAGGAGTCGTTTTTCATGGGGAGTTGGGCGCGTATGTGGTGGGGGAGGGCGTGGTTAACGCTCTTCGTTCCGCTCGTTTTCCTACGGAAAGCCGAAGTCACTCAGATCGTTAACCATGCCCTCTGGGGCGGTAATGGGGAGTGGCTCGCTGCCGGTGGCAGCATCGCTGGATAGGGAGGGCGTGGTTAACGCTCTTCTTCGCATGACCTCTCGTTAGCAGCTCGGTCATCGCGAAAGGTCGAACGCTTTGCACGCGTTCGCGCCGATGGGCGCTTGCGTTCGACTGTAGCTCCGCTCGTTTTCCTACGGAAAGCCGAAGTCACTCGGATCGTTAACCACGCCCTCTGGGGCGGTAGTGGGGAGTGGCTCGCTGCCGGTGGCAGCGTCGCGGGTTTAGATATGTAAAAAGGTCAGTCGCCGAAGGGGGAGACTGACCTTTTTGTTTGGTATGCGATCTTTTAAGATGGCTTACTATTTTGGGAAGGTCAAAAGGAATTAACCGTTTTTGACTGTGCTCGGCAACGATTTGATTAAGTCTTCGTCAGGTGTGACGAAGAGCGTTTTTTGGTGGTCGTAGATCACGAAACCCGGTTTGGAGCCGCTTGGTTTGCGGACGTGGCGGATTTGGGTGGTGTCTACGGGAACGCTGCTGGAGTGCTTGGCTTGGCTGAAGTAAGCGGCGAGTTGGGCAGCTTCGTTCAGGGTGTCTTCGCCGTATTCGCCGCTGCGGATCACGACGTGCGAACCCGGGATGTCTTTGGTGTGCAGCCAGGTGTCGCTGGAATGGGCCAAGCGGTTGGTAATGAACTCGTTTTGCAGGTTGTTTTTGCCCACGTAGATCTCGATGCCTTCCGACGAGGTATACAGATGCAGCGTCGGTTTATCGTTCTTTTTCTTCTTTTTGGCACCGCGCGGGGCGCGACTGCGGACGTAGCCTTGTTCGGCCAGCTCGGCGCGGATTTCGTCGACGTCGCGCAACGAAGCATCGTTCAGCTGTTGCAGCAGGCTGTCCATATAGGCGATTTCTTCGTGCGTTTTTTTGATCTGTTCGTCAATGACGGCCAGGCTGTTTTTGTATTTGTTATACTTTTTAAAATAGCGCTGGGCGTTGTCCGACGGGTTAAGCAAAGGGTCGAGCGCGATCTTGATCGTACGCTGTTCTTCGTCATAGAAGTTGACCAGCTCAATCTCTTTCATTCCGCGTTCAAGCTCGTGCAGCGACGCAAACAGCAGTTCGCCTTGAATCCGGTATTGCTCGGCATCCTGGGCTTCTTCGAGGTCTTTGTCCAGGTGGTCGAGCTTTTTGACATTTTTCCCGCGTTCGTTCTGGAGGAACTTCAACAGGTCGCTGACCTTTTGTTTGACGGTATCCCGGTCGGCTTTGTCGCCGTAATAATGCTCCATGCAGGTGCCGATGGAATCGAAAGTTCGCTTTTCGCCCTGGATCATGGTTAAAGGGATCGCGGAGAAAACAAGCTTGCCGCGTGCGTTCAGACCGCTGCTCGGCGTAAAACGCGCTTCGCGAACATCGTTCATCAGCGCATCGAATGCAGCCCATACGGATGCACCGTCCGGTGCGGAATCGTTCTGAGTATCGGCTCCGCCTGCACGGTATAGAACTTCTTGAGCGATAAGCGGACTCAGTCCGGTGAAGGCGTCCACGATTCGGTTAACCGGAGGTTCGACGATATTTTCGTTCCATTTCTGCTGAAACTGTTCTTCGGTCGCTTCCAAAGGGTTAAGTTTGTTCTGCTGCGGAGGCTCTTGATAGTTGAACCCCGGCATCACGATCCGATAGCTGCTGATCGCAGGCGTGACATGGTGGATGCCGTCGAGGATCGTATCCGTCGAAGCATCGAGCAGAATGATATTGCTGTGGCGACCCATAAGTTCGATAACGAGCTTTTTAAGCGATACGTCTCCGACTTCATCCCGCTGCCGAATCCAAAAGTGCAAAATACGCTCCATGCCGACTTGTTCGATCTTTTCGATCACGCCGCCTTCGCAATGTTTGCGCATCAGCATGCAGAACATCGGCGCTTCGGGAGGGTTCATGTACGATTGCTCGGTGAACTGCACCCGCGGGTAAGTAAGGCTTGCGGAAAGCAGCAGTTTTTTGTTGCCTTCGCGCGAACGAATCTGGAAAATAATATCGTTGCCGGAAGGTTGATGAATCTTGCCAATGCGAGCGCCTTGAAGCGAAGCAAGCTCGGTGACGATTGCTCGTGTAACGATTCCGTCCAATGCCATCTATAACGACCTTCTTTCTCTAATGACCCATATAAGTAGGAGTGCCACACGCGTAAAAACACAAAGTTTCGCACAGAAAATCAATAGTAATCGCGTGGGGGTTCGGGTATCTTAATTAATGTAGCTTTCGCGGAGAAGCCCCTATGCGGCCTGATTCTGCAAATGAACGCGGCATGATCTATATATTGAGCGAAACCGGGGCTTTCGTCAACTTTTCCGACCTTGCGAATGGGCCCCTATCCCGGTTTCCAAAATGATAAGGAGTGGAATCAACATAATGGAATTTACAAAAATGCACGGACTCGGCAACGACTTTGTGATTGTATATGGAGAAAAAGAACTTCCGGCCAATGCGGCAGAGCTTGCGGTGAAAGTCTGCGATCGCTTCTTCGGCGTAGGCGCGGACGGACTTGTTTATATTTTGCCGTCCGAAAAAGCGAACTTCATGATGCGCATCATGAACTCCGACGGTTCGGAAGCCGAGCAATGCGGCAATGCGATTCGTTGCGTAGCCAAATATGTGTACGATTACAAGCTGGCACAGGGCGAAGCGCTCACGATCGAGACAATCGGCGCAGGCGTACAGCCTTTAACGATTCATGCGGAAAACGGCGTCGCCCAAACGGTACGTGTCGATATGGGCGCTCCGATTCTCGAAGGTGCCAAAATCCCGGTTGCCGTAGACGGCGAGCAAGTAGTCGATCAGCCGATCGAAGCTTTGGGCGAATCGTTCCGGTTCACCGCAGTCTCCATGGGTAATCCGCACTGCGTGATCTATGTGGACGACGCCGTAAACTTCGATCTTGCGAAATGGGGACCGGTCCTGGAGAAGCATCCTTTATTCCCGAAAAAAGTAAACGTCGAATTCGCCACCGTCAACAGCCGCGAGCAGATCGATATGCGCGTATGGGAACGAGGCGCAGGTCCTACCCTGGCATGCGGAACGGGCGCATGTGCGACGCTGGTGTCCTCCGTTCTAAACGGCCACAGCGACCGCGAAGCCACCGTATCCCTCAAAGGCGGCGACCTGTTCATCGAATGGAACGAATCCGACAACCACGTCTACATGACCGGGCCGGCAGCCTTTGTCTACACCGGCAGTTTGACCGCTTAAATCAAGCTGTCGGGGAAGGGGCTTCGGCGGGGAAGCGAGAAGACTGCGAGAGAAATTCGTTCAATTCGCTGTCTCACTTGGAAAAGTCGATTGAAATTTTAAGTTGAAGTTTTCCAAGTTCAAAGGCGTCTTGAACTGAATTTCTCTCTCCGTCTTCTCGCTTTCAGTTACCTCATGCCTTTCCCCAACACCTTAAGCCGCCGCAAAGCTGCGGCTTTTTTTATTTTATTTTTAACTAAATAAAAAAAGCCGTTCTCATGGAAACGGCTCGACGTCGGGAAAGTCTTATTCAGTCAAAGCGATAGCGGAGGGGGAAATTCAGTGAAAGATGCCTTTGAACCCGGAAAAATTCCACTAAAATTTCAATCGACTTTTCCGGGTGAGACAGCATCTTGAACGAATTTCCCCCGCAGCGCCCAAGCTTTGCCCCCGAATAGGACTTCCCCGACGAAGCAAAGCCGTCCCCTAATGAAAAAGGCTTTCCACGCTCACCACTTGAGAGGGCGGAGTTTGGACTCGATATCGGCCCGGCGATGCTCCAGGAACGAAGGGAGGCCGAGCGTTTCGCCCAGCGACTCGATCGGTTCGTCGATATCGAATCCCGGCGTGTCCGTCGACAGTTCGAACAGTATGCCGTTCGGTTCGCGGAAATACAACGCGCGGAAATAATCGCGGTCGACGCGTCCCGAGTTTTGCAGTCCGCTTGCCGCGATCCGCTCGATCCACTTGTTGTATTCGTCCTCGTTCGGAATACGGAAGGCCACATGATGCGCGCCGCCGCGTCCCAGGCGGAACTTCGGCAGATCGGGGCGGGCCTCCAGATGGACTTCCGCGCCGGAGCCGCCTTCGCCGGTTGCGAACACTTCGATCTCCGCAAAGTCTCCCGCTGGCGACGCATAAGTTCCGATTTTTCGGAATCCCATCAATTGCGTCAATACAAGAGCGGTCGGTCTGGCGTCGGCTACGGTCAACGTGACAGGACCCAGACCGACGATCGCATGCTCCAGCGGAATGCCTTCGGCAGTCCAGGGCTCGCCGGGCGCGACACCGGCTTCGCCTTCGTCGGCGGCCAGAATCAACTGCGTACCTTCGAAATCTTCGAAAGCCAGCGTATTGCGTCCGGCGCGTGGAATGATCTCGCCGTGCTTGATTCCGAGGGAATCCAGGCGTTTTTGCCAAAAGCGTAAAGAGGCCGTAGTGGGTACTCTGAGCGAAGTTGAAGAAATACTAGATACGCCCGGGTAGGAAGGACCGATTCCCGGGTAATCAAAGTAAGTAACCTCGGTTCCCGGGCTTGCGACGGCATCGCCATAGAAAAGGTGGTAAGAAGTCGTGTTGTCTTGGTTAACCGATTTTTTGACCAGACGCATACCGAGAATCCGAGTGAAGAAGTCATAGTTTTGTTCGGCTTTTCCGGTCATGAGCGATACATGGTGTTGTCCGAGTAATTGCATAACGTTCATCTCCTTATAAGAATTAAAGGAATTGGGAAGAGAAGAGTAGAGAAAATTTAGGTGAAATAAATTAAGTGACTTTATTAATTTTAGTATATATCTTTGATTAAAGATAAGCAACCCCGGAACATGAATTCGCAAACACGCGCCAGCCCTCTTGTTTCGCTGTGCATAATCCATTAAAATAGGGTAACGGATGTGATGACGATGTCTTTCAGTATGACCGGTTATGGTCAATCCGCCATGAATCGCGGCGGATACAAAATTCAATTTGAAGTCAAATCCGTCAATCATCGCTACTGCGAAGTCGTGCTTCGGATGCCCCGGGAATGGAACAGTTTCGAGGAAGGTCTCCGGCGGCTTGTACAGCAGCATGTCAGGCGCGGACGGATTGACGTGTACGTCACCAGAGAAAGTGAATCATCGGGAAGTATGATGATGCTTAACCGTGCGGCGGCCGAGTCTTATGTTCGGGCGGCGCATGAGTTGGAACGGATCTATGGAATGGATAGTCATCTCAGCGCCGCCGAATTGCTCGCGCTTCCGGACGTTATGCTTCCTACAGAAGCTCCGGTTGCGCAGCAAGAGGAGATAGATTGGGAGGCTGCGCTCCAGGAAGGTCTGGGACAGGCTTTGGCTGAACTTGTTTCGATGCGAGGTTCGGAAGGCAATCATTTGACGGCGGATTGTCGTTTAAGATTGACTAACCTTATGGCAGCGCATGAAGAGCTGGCTCGCCTGGCTCCGACTGTTGTCGACGATTACCGGACGAAGCTAAGGCAGAGATTATCCGAATTGCAGGACGGAAGTTTCGTGGTGGACGAATTCCGTCTGGGTATGGAAATCGCACTTTTCGCGGATCGTTGCAGTATTGATGAAGAATTGGCGAGACTGCGAAGTCACTTCGACCAATGCTCGGAGCTGCTGGGCAATAGCGAAGCAAAAGGGCGCAAGCTGGACTTTTTGATTCAGGAAATGAATAGAGAGGTCAATACGATTGGCTCGAAGGCGAATCATTTGGCGCTCGGAAGCCATGTCGTCGAGATGAAGGCCGAACTTGAGAAAATGCGAGAACAGGCTGCCAATCTCGAATAACGGCCGGGCGCCTGGCCCGACTTACAGAAAAAGTACCAACTAATAGGGGGAAAACCTAGACATGGCAATCAAGCTTATTAACATCGGCTTCGGGAACATTGTATCGGCCAACCGAATCATTTCCATCGTAAGCCCGGAATCCGCACCGATTAAGCGGATTATTCAGGAGGCACGAGATAGGCATATGCTGATCGATGCCACTTACGGCCGCAGAACGCGCGCCGTAATCATCACCGACAGCGATCACGTCATTTTGTCCGCGGTACAGCCGGAGACGGTCGCTCACCGACTGTCCACCAAAGACGACGATAACGACGAATAATGGGGAGAACTATGTCTAAAGGGTTATTGATTGTATTGTCCGGACCGTCAGGAGTCGGAAAAGGGACGGTATGCAGCGCACTGCGCAAAAGATTGCCAGGGCTTGTCTACTCGGTTTCCGCGACGACTCGTTCGCCTCGTGAAGGGGAGCAGCATGGCGTCAATTATTTTTTCAAAAGTCAGGAAGAGTTTCGTGATATGATTGCGAATGACCAATTGCTGGAGTACGCGCAGTATGTCGAGAATTTCTACGGCACGCCACGTGACTTCGTTGAGCAAACGATCGAAGCAGGCAACGATATCATTCTGGAAATCGAAGTGCAAGGCGCACTCAAGGTGAAGGAGACTTTCCCCGACGGTGTATTCATTTTCCTGACGCCGCCTTCGCTTAAAGAATTGAAGGATCGAATCGTTGGGCGCGGCACAGAGACGGAATCGGTGATCCATAACCGCATGTCGGTGGCCGAGGAAGAGATTGCCTTGATGCGTCATTACGATTATGCTGTCGTTAACGACGAGGTCGATAAAGCTTGCATGCGTATCGAATCGATCATCGTGGCCGAGCATTGCCGTATCGCCAAGTGAGTTTTTTTAAAACAGATTGCCGGAGAACCGGGCTTTTCCCTTGTCCGTGACGCTTACGCGACCGGAGCAGGGGACATACAGAGAGGACGATAAACATGCTGTATCCTTCCATCGACAAAATCATGACCAAGGTAGATAGTAAATATTCGCTCGTTGTAGCGGCTAGCAGACGCGCAAGACAACTTCGCGAAGGTTCGGAGTCGGAACTTCAACGCCCGAAAGCACACAAACAAGTCGGCGTAGCGCTTGAAGAAATCTACGGCGATTATATCAAAGTGGAAGCTCGCGACGAGAACGAAGTGGTCGAAGAACAAAAAGGCAAACGGAACCTGTAAAGGTTCTGTTACGCACGGCCTGGCGGCACAGGCAGGGCAGATCATGCAAAATAAGCCGTAAGGCTCCATCTCTAACAACCTCACGGTTGTTATTTTTTTTCAGGAGGGGAAAAGCGCATGTTAAACGGGAAAAAGATTTTGCTCGGTGTGACCGGAGGGATTGCTGCTTACAAGGCGGCGACACTTTGCAGTCAGTTGGTCAAAGCGGGAGCACAGGTACAGGTCATCATGACGGACGCTGCCCAGCAGTTTATTCCGGCATTGACACTTCAGGTGCTGACGCGCAATCCGGTGCATACCGATACTTTTGACGAGCACAACCCGAAAGTCGTGAATCATATCGACTTGGCGGATTGGGCCGATCTGGTGCTGGTTGCTCCGGCGACGGCAAACATCATTGGGAAACTGGCAAATGGCCTGGCCGACGACATGCTCTCTACAACATTGCTTGCCGTGACAGCTCCGCTGATGATTGCGCCTGCGATGAATGTTCATATGTATACCCATCCTGCTGTCGTGCACAATATGCAGACGCTGGTTGATCGCGGCGCCCTTATGATCGAACCGGGCGACGGTATGCTGGCTTGCGGTTACGTGGGCAAAGGACGCTTGGAAGAACCGGAGACGATCGTGGAAATATTGCGCCGTTTCTTCGAAAAACGCGAGGTCGGCGGAACTTCGCGTGCGGAAAGCTTTGCGCCGTCCGAACGTTCGGATACGGCCGATACCGATATTCATGATCCGGGGCCGGAACCGTTCGTGTCTGCCGCAAGTACGGATGAAAATGCGAACCCAAGCGGCGAAACGTTGTTTGCAACGGCCGGAGGGGCTTCGGAACATGGACTTGCCGGCGACCTGACTTCTGCGGGAACAGCCAAATACTCTGTACAAGGCCCGTTATCCGGCAAAAAAATCGTGGTGACCGCAGGCGGTACGATCGAGCGGATCGATCCGGTCCGTTATATCACCAACGATTCGTCGGGCAAAATGGGCATCGCTTTGGCTCAAGCCGCGCAAGATTTGGGCGCCGAAGTCAAGCTGATCGCGGGCAAAGTGCAGGTTCAGCTCCCGGCAGGCATCCCGACGCTTCGCATCGAATCTGCCGAAGACATGTACGAAGCTTGCCTGAACGAATGGGGCAAAACGGATATACTCATCATGTCCGCCGCGATTGCCGATTACCGGCCGAAGTCCAGTTCCCCGCGCAAGATCAAGAAAGTCGGCGATACGATGGCGCTGGAACTGGTCAAGACCGTGGATGTGCTGCAAACGCTCGGCTCGCAAAAAGAACATCAATTCCTGATCGGTTTTGCGGCCGAGACGCATGATTTGGACACGTACGCGGCCGAAAAGCTGCAACGCAAAAACTGCGACCTGCTCGTAGCCAACGACGTGACGCAGACCGGAGCCGGCTTCGGATCGGATACCAATATCGTGCGGTTGTTCGGCCCGGAAGGACGTATCGCCGATCTTCCGAAGCAGTCCAAGTACGATACGGCTCGCGAAATTCTGCTTGAAGCTTCGCGTCGTTTGGAAAAGGGAGCAGTGCGATGAATTTCGCGCGGGTCATCGTGGACGTACCGGTGCGGGCGGTAAGCCGGCCGTTCGACTACCGGATTCCGCCTGAAATGCAAGAATGGATTGCCGTCGGCAGCCGGGTCGGAGTACCTTTCGGCGGCCGGACGGTGCAAGGATTCGTCGTTGGATTGACGGACGAAAGCGAATATAAGCACGGACGGATCAAAAACATTCGAGAGCTGCTCGATCTGGTTCCCCCGCTACCGGAGGATCTGGTCGAACTTGGGGGTTGGATTGCGGATAAATATGCTTGCCATAAGACCATGGCGCTGCAAGCGATGATCCCGTCGGCGTTGAAAGGCAAGGCCGAGCGATTTATTCATGCCGCGCAGCCGGATGCCGATATCGAGGAGCATGAAGAAATCGGGCGGTTGCTCGCCGATATCCCGGAAGACACGGATGAGCTATCTTTGTTTGGCAGTCCATCCAACGCTGATGTGCCTTCGGCGAACGAAATTTTGGAATATGTACGCAATCGCGGTCAGGTTAAAGCGGAACAGCTTCGTCAGAACTTCCCTGGCCGCGAGAAAACGGTACAAGCCTTGATTCGGGGCGGACTGCTTTTTGAAAGCCAGGAAATTCGCGATCGGATGGGTCGGAAAACGGTCAAAACCGTGACGTTGAACGTAGATGCGCAGCAGGCTGAGGAAGAACTGGAACGTTTCCCGGCGCGTGCAAAAAAGCAAAAGGAAGTCTTCGAGTTCCTGATGCAGATCGGCGTACCGATGGCGATGAAGGAAGTACTCAGCCACCTTGGCGTAACGGCAAGCACCGTGAAATCGCTCGAAGAAAAAGGTTTGGTTAAAATGGAGGACGTGGAAGTCTTCCGCGATCCTTACGCAGGCCGCGACTTCAAACCGAGCGAGCCGCCCAAGCTGACTGGTGAGCAGCAACAGGTGTACGATGCCGTCATAGCCCGATTGAACGCACGTCGAGAAGGCGTGTTCTTGCTGCACGGCATCACCGGTAGCGGCAAGACCGAAGTTTACCTTCAGTCGATCCAACTGTGCATTGCCCAAGGCCGGCAGGCGATCGTGCTCGTGCCGGAGATTTCGCTGACGCCGCAAATGGTCGAACGGTTCAAAAGCCGCTTCGGCTCCAAAGTCGCGGTCATGCACAGCCGTCTGTCGGGCGGGGAGCGTTACGACGAATGGCGCAAAATTCGCGAAGGACGGGTACAGGTCGCGATCGGGGCCCGTTCCGCGATTTTCGCGCCGTTCAAAGACATCGGTCTGATCGTGATGGACGAAGAACACGAGTCTTCTTACAAGCAGGAAGAAAGCCCGAAATACCATGCGCGCAACGTAGCCGTCAAACGCGCGGAACAGCACAACGCGGTCGTTATTCTCGGTTCCGCCACGCCGTCGCTGGAATCGTATCACGCGGCAAGATCGCAAAGCGATCCGCATTTCTCGCCCGTACTGGCGGAAATCTCGCTACGGGCGCTTGGAAGCGAACTGCCCGGCGTCCAGATCGTCGATATGCGCGAGGAACTTAAAGAAGGCAACCGCTCGATGTTCAGCCGGGATTTGCATAAAGCGATCGAGCAACGTCTGGAGCGGGGCGAACAAACGGTGCTGCTGCTTAATCGCCGCGGCTACTCGACATTCGTGATGTGCCGTACCTGCGGTTATGTCGCCGAATGTCCGAACTGCGATATCTCGCTGACGTTCCATCAACGTTCCAATAATCTGCGCTGTCATTATTGCGGTCATTCGGAACCGGTGCCCGAGACTTGTCCGGAATGCGGAAGCGAACATATCCGTTATTTCGGCACGGGAACGCAGCGCGTCGAAGAAGAATTGGCGAAGTTGTTCCCCGGTATTCGCGTGGTGCGGATGGACGTCGATACAACAAGCGAAAAAGGGTCGCACGAGAAACTTTTGCAGCGATTCCGGGATAAAAAGGCCGACGTGCTGCTCGGTACGCAGATGGTCGCCAAAGGTCTGGATTTCCCGGACGTAACGCTGGTCGGAGTCATCGCAGCCGATTCCGCGCTCAACTTGCCGGATTTCCGAGCGGGAGAAAAAACATTCCAACTGCTGACGCAGGTTGCGGGACGCGCGGGACGACATCATCTGCCGGGCGAAGTGTTTATCCAGTCGTATAACCCGGATCATTACTCGATTCAGCACGCTTCGAAGCATGATTATCATTCGTTCGTGCGCGAAGAGTTGGGCCATCGGCGCAAATTGGGCTATCCGCCGTACTGCCGCTTGATTCTGGTGACGTTTTCGCATGAGCAGCTTCCGGTCGTCGTGCGCATGGCGGAGAACTATGCGGCTATGGTCAAAGAAAAAGCGCGTGCGCGCGGTTGGTTGGCCCGTATGGATAAATTGGCACCGAACGTGCTTGATTTGCTTGGGCCGATCGCCTCCCCGATTCCTCGGATCAAGAATAGATACCGATTTCAATGTATGATAAAATGGCGTGGAGAAATGGACGCTGCCCTGCTGGCGCGGGAAATCGCGGATGAACTGGAAGATACGGCGAAGGAGCAGGATCTGCTCATCAGCATCGACGTGGACCCTCAGGTCATGATGTGACGCGGTCCTCCGCGTCTTTTTTATGGGCTGGGCAGGTACGTGATGCACGGCAAACACAGATAGAATTGACTACACGTTTGAGGAAGGTGCTTGGCAATGGGAATTCGTATGATCGTAAAAGAACCGGACGAGGTTTTGCATAAAAGAGCAAAAGAAGTCACAAAAATTACGCCCAACGTACAAAAGCTTATGGCTGATATGGCCGAGACGATGTATGACGCGGACGGCGTAGGTCTTGCGGCTCCGCAGGTCGGTATTTTGAAGCGGATTATCGTGATCGACGTCGGAGACGACAACGGCTTGATCGCGATGATTAACCCGGAGATCGTCGAAAAAAGCGGCGAACAGTTCGGCATCGAAGGATGCTTGAGCATTCCCGGGTTGAACGGAGACGTGCGTCGCGCCATGACGGTAACGGTAAAAGGCTTGAACCGGGACGGCGAAGAGTTCACGGTTACGGGCAGCGAGCTGTTGGCGCGTGCCTTCCAGCATGAAATCGACCATTTGGATGGAATCTTATTTACCGACGTGGCCGAAAAAGTCTATGAACCTGTCCGGGAAAGCGCGGCAAAGGAGTGAGCGAAATGAAAAGAATCGTATTTATGGGAACTCCGCAATTTGCGGTATCCTGCCTGGAAGCTCTGTTGGAATCGGAATGCAATATCGTAGCGGTTGTGACTCAACCCGACCGTCCTCAAGGACGCAAGAAAATACTGACGCCTTCTCCGGTCAAAGAAGCGGCATTGAAGCACCATCTGCCTGTGCTTCAGCCGGAACGGATGCGCAATAAAGAAGCCGTCGAAGAGTTGGCTTCGTTCCATCCGGATCTGATCGTCACAGCGGCATACGGCCAAATTTTGCCGAAGTCGCTGCTGGAAGTGCCGGAGCTTGGCTGCGTGAACGTGCATGGATCGCTGCTGCCCGCTTACCGCGGAGGAGCGCCGATTCAGCGTTCGATCATCAACGGAGAGAGCAAAACAGGCATCACGTTGATGTACATGGCCGAGGGACTGGATACAGGCGATATGATCGCGGTCGAGGAAGTCGAGATTACGGACGAAGATACGTCGGGCACTTTGTTCGAAAAAATGGGCGTAGCCGGAGCTGCGCTGCTTAAACGCGAGCTTCCGCGTCTTTTGGCAGGCCGGGTTGACGCGCAACCGCAGGACGAATCGTTGGCTACGTATGCGCCTAACCTGACGCGCCAGGACGAAATGATCGATTGGACACGTTCGTCCCGGCAAATTTTCAATCAGGTACGCGGACTGTCGCCATTTTCGGGTGGATATACGCTGTGGAACGGTGAAGTATTCAAGGTATGGGAAGTAGAGCGCCCCGAAGAAAACGGACCCGAAGCCGGAGCTGCGCCGGGAACCGTTCTTGACGTGAACAATAAAGCCATCGTTGTCGCTTGCGGCGACGGTGCAGTACGGCTGACGAAAGTTCAACCAGCCGGTAAAAAGGCAATGCTTGTATCCGAGTTTGCTCGGGGTACGGCTATGCAGGCAGGGACGGTGCTGGGATGAGCGAGAATAACGGGAAAAGTCCGGAAGGATCGGGTATTCGCATGTTCGGCGGCGGATCAAAACCCGCAGGGGGATTCGATCCAAACAAGTCGCCAGAGCGCAAAAAAGCTTCGGACGATAAAAAGTCGACAACCGGCAAAAAAACGGATGATCGAAAAAAAGGCTCGTTTAGCCGCAGCAATGCCTCGGGCGCAGCGAAACGGATCGAAGCCAAGTCCGGCGGTGCAAAACCGAAAACAAGCAGTTCGGCAAAAGCAGGCGTAAAATCCAAGTCTGATCCTGCCGGAAAGCCGGCCCTGCACACTAAGTCGAATTTCAAGCCTGCTGCCAAGCCGGGAACATCGGCGTCGGCGAACCGAACCAAGCCGACAAGCGCATCCGAGCGTATTGCGGCCAAAGCCGCAAAAGGCGGAGCCCAACCGATGACTTCGGCAAGCAGAGGCGAAAAAGCTCTATCCGGTGCCGCACGGCGTGGGCAATCGGCTCCTGCGGCAAAAGGCGTCGAACAACCACGCAGACGCAAAATCGAATTAACCGCTCGCGAAGTCGCGTTGAACGTACTGACCAGCGTTGACGAAAACGCGTCGTACAGCAATCTGCTGTTGAACCGTTCGCTTCAGCAAGCCGAGTTGAGTCCGGCGGATGCCGGGCTTGCGACTGAGCTGGTATACGGTACGATCGCGCGCCAAGCTACGCTTGATTATTTTTTGAACCTTTTTATCAAAAGCGAAGTGAAGCGTCTGAATCCATGGGTGCGCAGTCTGGCCCGGATGTCGCTGTATCAAATCCGTTACCTGGACCGGATTCCGGCCCATGCGGCGGTTAACGAAGCGGTAGAGATTGCCAAGAAGCGCGGACACCAAGGGATCGCGTCCATGATCAACGGCGTATTGCGCAGCATCCTTCGCGAAGGCGATACGCTGGCGATCCCGGACGACCTGCCGACGGCGGAACGGATTGCTTTGCAGCATTCGCATCCGCAATGGCTGGTTGAACGCTGGATTACCCAATACGGCGAAGAAACGGCGGAAGCGGTCTGCGCATCGAACAATCAGCCGCCGAAGGTCAGCATTCGCGTGAATACGTTAAAAGCCGACCGCGACGAACTGATGCGCGAGCTGGAAAACGAAGGGCGCACGGTGCGTGCATCGGAACTGTCGCGATTCGGTATTATCGTCGAAAGCGGCGGCAACATGGCGAACGACCATTTGTACCGCGACGGACGCTTCAGCATTCAGGACGAGAGTTCCATGCTGGTCGCCGAAGCGCTGGCAGCCGAACCGGGCATGAGCGTGCTGGACTGCTGCGCGGCTCCCGGCGGCAAAACGGCCCATATCGCCGAAAAAATGGGCAACAAAGGACGTATCGTTGCCAACGATTTGCATGAGCATAAGCAGGGATTGATCATGGAACAGGCCGAGCGTCTGGGATTGTCAGGTATCGAGTCGAGTGTCGGCGACGCGATGGCGTTAAAAGATCAATTCGAGCCGGCTTCGTTTGACCGCGTGCTGCTCGACGCACCTTGCTCCGGCTTCGGCGTCATTCGTCGCAAGCCGGATCTTCGTTGGGCGAAAACGCCTGACGACGCCGCTTCGATCGCGCGTCTTCAACGTCAAATGCTGAGCGCCGTATCCGGTCTGGTGAAGCCGGGCGGGATTCTGGTGTACAGCACATGCACGATCGAGCGGGAAGAGAACCAACGGGCGGTTGCCGAATTCCTGCGCGATCACGCGGAATTCATTGCGGAGCCTTTTGAAGTGCCTGCATTGGAAGCTCTGCCGCAGGCAGGCGGAGCCGGCGTTCAGATCCTCCCGAATCAGTTCGGTTCGGACGGATTCTATATTGCACGGCTGCGTCGCAGAAGTTAAAAGCTAAGGTTTTTTTTCGAAATTGCCGATAACAGGTTCAGTTGCTTTTGAGTGAAAAAGAGGAACCGCCGCCGAAGCCTATACGGATCGGCAGGGGTTCCTCTTTAGCATGAACGGCTTTTGTGCTAATATAGATAAGATGGAAACCGATAAAGTCAACACAGTCAATAAAATCAACGAACAGGGGATAATGAACACCATGAAACCTTTTATATACGACTATAATCTCGATGAGCTGCGCGAGTGGGTCAAAGCCAGCGGCGAAGCCGCGTTCCGCGCCGATCAGATTTTCGACTGGCTGTACGTCAAGCGCGTATCCAGCTTCGAAGAAATGACCAACCTATCCAAAGCGTTGCGTCAAAAGATGGACGATCATTTCGCGTTCGTCACGCTGAACGAAATCACCAAGTTCCAGTCCAAAGACGGCACGGTGAAATTTTTGTTCGGTCTGCATGACGAGCACGCGATCGAGACCGTTATCATGAACCACAATTACGGCAACAGCGTCTGCGTGACGACACAAGTCGGCTGCCGCATCGGCTGCACGTTCTGCGCGTCCACGCTGGGCGGACTGAAGCGCAATCTGACCGCGGGCGAGATCGTGGCACAGGTCGTCGAAGCGCAAAAAATGCTCGACAAAGAAGGCGAGCGCGTAAGCAGCATCGTCATCATGGGCTCCGGCGAGCCTTTCGAAAACTATGAAGCGACGATGACTTTCCTGCGCATCATGATCCACGAAAAAGGACTGAATATCGGTCAGCGGCACATCACCGTTTCCACAAGCGGCATCGTTCCGAACATCTACAAATTCGCGGACGAAGACACGCAGATCAACCTGGCGATTTCCATCCACGCGCCGAACGACAAGCTGCGTTCCAAGCTGATGCCGGTTAACCGTCGCTTCCCGTTCGATGACGTGATGGCTTCGCTGGATTACTATTTCGAAAAAACAGGCCGTCGCCTGACGTTCGAATACGCACTGATCGGCGGCGTCAACGACCAAGCCGAGCACGCGCAGGAGCTGGCAGACGTGTTGAAGACGCGGATGGCGCATGTCAACCTGATCCCGGTCAACCATGTACCGGAACGCAAATACGTCCGTACATCGCGTAGCGACATTTTCAACTTCCAACGGATTCTGATCGAAAATGGCATCAATGCGACCATCCGACGCGAACAAGGCCACGATATTGCTGCGGCGTGCGGTCAATTGCGTGCGAAGCATATGGAAAAAGGACAGGAAAAGGCTGCGAGGTGAGTTAGGGTGATTCATACCGTTCATGCAACGCATATCGGAAACGTACGGAATGTCAACGAAGATTTGTCCTGGGTCGGACGGATCAAGCCTGGCGGCTATACGCTGGGCATCGTGGCGGACGGAATGGGTGGACATCTGGCCGGGGATACGGCGAGTCGCTTGACCGTCGAGACCATGGTCGCAGACCTGAGCGGTCTGGAGCCGGGGCTTTCCCCGGAAGCCTGCGAAGCCGCGCTTAGCGATGCGATTCTGCATGCCAACGAAGTGGTCTATCGCAAAGGCGAATCGGATATTCGGTATCACAATATGGGCACGACCGTTGTGGCTGTACTGCTTAGCGGCGAACAAGGGATTATTGCCCATATCGGGGATAGCCGGGCGTATAAAGTCACTTTTTCCGGCATCGAGCGTTTGACCGACGACCATACGTTAGTCAACGAGTTGCTCAAAAGCGGACAGATCAGCGAAAAAGAAGCAGGTGCGCATCCCAGACGCAATGTATTGACGCGTGCGCTCGGCACAGATGCGGAAGTCAAAGTCGATCTCAGAAGAATCGTGCTCAAGCCAGGCGAAGGTCTGGTGCTGTGCAGCGACGGGCTGAGCAACTTCGTAGCGGAAGCCGAGATGCTGCGCACGGTAATCAAGCCGGGGGCAGCACTTGATGATCGCGCGCACAAGCTGGTTCGCATGGCGCTGAATTCCGGGGGCGACGATAATATTACCGTGGCTTTGTTTGAAAACGGGCGCGTCGGTCAGGATGCAGCGACGAAGGAGTGGGTACAATGATCGGTCAGGTGTTCAGCGGCCGCTACGAGATTGTAGAGCGCGTAGGCGGCGGGGGAATGGCGCTGGTGTATAAGGCGCTCGACCTGCTGCTGAATCGCTTCGTTGCGGTCAAGGTGCTGCGCCAGCAGTTCATGCACGACGAAGAGTTTATTCGCCGGTTCCGGCGCGAAGCGCAGTCGGCCGCATCGCTGTCCCATCCCAACATCGTCAGCATTTATGATGTGGGCCAGGATGGCGAGGTTCAGTATATTGTGATGGAGTATATCGAGGGACGCGATCTGGATGAATTGATCAAGGAACGTGCGCCGCTGCCGGTTGAAGAAGCGGTCCGCATTGCTTCGCAGATTTGCGACGCGCTCGACCATGCCCATACTAACCAGATTATTCACCGGGATATCAAGCCTCATAACATTTTGATCGGCCGCAACGGTCGGGTTAAAGTGACAGACTTCGGGATCGCCCGCGCGGTTACGTCGACAACGATCACACAGACCGGCTCCGTTGTCGGTTCGGTTCACTATTTCTCGCCTGAGCATGCCAAGGGCGTGACTGCGGGCGAAAAGTCGGACCTGTACTCGCTCGGTATCGTGCTGTATCAGATGCTGACGAGCGCGCTGCCTTACGAGGGCGAAAGTCCGATCAGCGTAGCCTTGAAGCATTTGCAGGATGAATATGAAGAGCCGCGCAAGCTCAATCCAACCATCCCGCAAAGCGTGGAAAATATTATCGTGAGAGCGATGCGCAAAAACCCGTCGGAGCGTTATGCTTCGGCGGCCGAGATGCAGAGCGATCTTGACACCTGCCTGCTGCCTTCGCGCCGTGAAGAGCAGAAAGTACAGTTCGATGATGTGGACGATACGGATCGTACGCTGGTCGTGCCTGCAATCCGTTCTTCTTCGTACGAGCCTCCCGTTTCGGAGATGCACCGAGGAGACAAGACGGACAAGAAGAAGCCGGCCGGTAAAAAGAATTGGAAAAAGCCTGCGATCATTATCGGTGCGACGCTGCTGTTTTTGGCAACCGTGTTGATCGTGGTGTTGTACGTTCGAGCGCAATTCGTCGTGCCGGAAACAACCGTTCCGAACGTGATTGGAATGACGGAGGAAGAAGCCCGAAGCACACTCGCTGCACGCAATTTGGAAGTTGAAGGTGTGAAGTACGAGTATGATCCTTCCACCGAAGCCGGAATCGTGTTCCGCCAGAGTAAACTGGAAGGGTACACGGTTAAGGAAGGAGCTTCCTTGCTGTTGACCGTAGGGTCCGAAAAGCCGTTAACGGCGATGCCAAAACTGACGGAATCGAATTACGATGAAGCGCGTCGGGATTTGGTAGCGCTTGGCGTGACGGAAGACCGGATTGTACGCGAAGAAGTTTTCGACGATGCCAACCCGGAAACCGTCATTAAGCAGTCCCCGGAGCAAGGTGAAGACTTTGATCCGGATCAAGCCACAGTGACATTGACAGTAAGCAAAGGCGTTGAAGAGAAGTCGGTGCCGGATGTCGTGGGCAAGACACGTCAACAGGCGCTCGATCTTATCAATGGTCAGGCGCTGGCGCCGTCGTCGACGGAAGAAGCAAGCTTCACGGTCGAAAAAGGCAACGTTATGAGTCAAAGTCCGGAAGCCGGAACCGAACTGAAACCGGGCGAAGTCGTGAAGTTTGTCGTCAGCTCGGGTATCCCGGGTGATGCGACCACCTTTATCTTGCAGGTTCCGGTAGAACCTTCGCAGGAAGGCGTAGCTACGAAAATCCGTTTGGAGTATAGCGACGCACGCGGAGACCGAATCGAGTGGGGAACCGATACAATCTCATCGCGTCGGATTTTCCCGGTATCTCTTGTGCTTGCGCCTAATCGAAACGGGGCGGTGTCGGTATACCGTGACGGACAGTTTGTGACTTCGTATACGGTCAATTACTCGGACGTTCAAAACGGCTCGTTCGTTCAACCGCAGTTCCCGGAAGAACAGCAGCCTGAACAAACGCCTCCTTCGGAAGAGCAGACGCCTGTAGATCCTCCGGCTGATAACGGCGGTGACGCGGGTAGTACGGACGGCGGTAACACAGGTGACGGAACAGAAGCCGGAGATGGAGACGGTTCGCAGGTGGAGACACCGCCTGACGATACGCAGCAGGAAGGCGATGGGCAGACTGAAGGAGAAGAAGGCGGCGATCCGTCGGCATTCGCTCCTTCGGGCAAGCCCGTTGTTGCCGGAGCGGTAGTAAGCGTCTCGACTCGCGTGAACGGTAGATCATGAAGCTTTTATACACAAACGGACAGGCGAGGCCGGACGAAAGTCCGGCCCGCTTCCGCTTTAAGACAAAGGAAGGTGAAGCATGCCGGAAGGTTTGATTGTCAAAGCATTAAGCGGCTATTATTATGTGAAGGACGACGAAGCATCGCCTGGAGCGGCTGCGATTCAGTGTCGGGCCAGAGGTGTGTTTCGGATCAAAGGCAAGTCGCCGCTGGTTGGGGATCGGGTAGTCTATGCGCTAACGGAGAACGGAGAAGGTACGGTAACGGAGATCAAGCCCCGCTCGACGGAATTGATTCGTCCGCCTGTGGCTAACGTCAATCTGGCCGTACTGGTGTTCTCGGTCAAGGAGCCGGACTTGAATCTCAATCTGCTCGATAAATTCCTGGTGCATATCGAACATGAAGGTCTGGACGCATTGATCTGTCTGACCAAGATGGATCTGATCGCTGAAGACGATATCGCCACGCGCGAATCTGTCGAACGAGCCAAGGCGTTGTACGCGTCGATCGGTTACGAAGTGCTGGAGACGAGTTCTCCCCAGGGGGTAGGAGCCGATCAGCTGCGGGAGCGTCTGCAAGGCGAAATCAGCGTCTTTTCCGGTCAATCGGGCGTCGGCAAGTCTTCGTTGTTAAACGCCATGTTCCCTAATCTCGATTTGCTCACAAGCGAAATTAGCTTACGGTTGGGCCGCGGCCGACATACCACAAGACACGTCGAACTGGTGGAGTTGGGCAACGGCGGCTATATCGCCGATACGCCGGGATTCAGCCAACTCGATTTTCTGGAGCTGGGCGTAGAGGAACTGGGAAGCTGCTTCCGGGAGTTCGCCGAGCTGTCGGAAGGCTGTAAATTCCGGGGCTGCACGCATCTGCATGAACCGGGCTGCAAGGTACGCGAAGCACTGGAAGCAGGCGAGGTCGCCGAGAGCCGTTATAAGCATTACGCTGCTTTTTACCAGGAGATGAAAGATAAAAAACGGAGGTACTGAATATGGTATTGATTGCTCCTTCGATCTTGTCCGCGGATTTCTCGAAGCTTGGGGCTGACGTTCAAGAAGTAGAAAACGGCGGTGCGGATTGGCTGCATGTCGACGTCATGGACGGACATTTCGTTCCGAATATTTCATTTGGCGCGCCGATTATGCGTTCGATCGCACCGTTGACCCAACTGCCTCTCGACGTTCACTTAATGATCGAAAATCCGGAAAATTACATACCGGAATTCGCCAAAGCAGGAGCTTCGATCATTACCGTGCATGCTGAAGCTTGTGTGCATTTGCACCGGGTCGTGCATTTGATTAAGGAACAAGGTGCCAAAGCGGGTGTTGCGCTCAATCCGGGTACGCCGGTATCGGCGATTCGCGAAGTGCTGGAAGATCTGGATCTGGTCCTGATTATGACGGTTAATCCAGGCTTTGGCGGCCAGGCGTTCATCGAACGCACCGTGCAAAAGATTCGCGAAACCCGTGAACTGGCGAATTCGCTCGGCTTGACCGGATTGCATATCGAAGTAGACGGGGGCATTGCGGCAGATACGGCGGCGAAGGTGGTCGCGGCAGGCGCAGACGTACTGGTTGCGGGCAGTGCCGTATACGGCGCCGCAGACCGTGCCGGAGCGATTCGAACGATCCGTGAGAGTGCGGAGCAAAGCGTATGAACAATTTTAAATCCACGCTGATGCTTGCGTTGATTACTTCGGTTGTCGGACTGCTGATCGCTGTTTTTGCTTTTCTGCCGGTGCCTTTTAACGCATTGGTGGGTCTGCTTGCCGCAGGGCTGGTGGTCTGGTATTTCCGGAAGCTTGAAGAGCGGGGACCGAAGATTATGTTTATCGTTTTTGCAGTCGTGTATTTCTTGTTCTTCACGGTATTGATCGCATCGATCCGCTACCGGATGGGCTTGATCTAAACGAACGGCATGAATCGGGATTGGGTGGGAGTGGCACCTTTCCTGATATGCAAATAAGCCGCAACGTTCTGCATTGCAGGAACGTTGCGGCTTATTTTGTGCAAGGAACGTCGTGCGGCGCTCCGAAGCAGTCTTATGGCATTGATGCCACATAGGGCGATACAAACTAAAAAACACCTTCCGAAAGAAGGTGCTTTCTCGTCTATATCTGGATTAAACGCGAGTTACTTTACCCGATTTAAGAGCACGGGTGCTAACGTATACGCGTTTCGGTTTGCCGTTTACGAGGATGCGAACCTTTTGGACGTTAACTCCCCAAGTACGACGGTTGCGGTTGTTAGCGTGGGAAACGTTGTTGCCGGTGCTTGGTTTTTTACCCGATACAAAACATCTGCGAGCCATGAATGACACCTCCTTGCTTAGATCAAACAACACTTCAAACATCATAACACAACAAAAAAAGCTCCGTCAACGGTTCTAAAAACTTTATTTATTTCTACGTAAGCTTATAGTACAATATTAGGTGGGGCCTTTTGCAAAATCTGCTTTGAAACGTTGCCCGGATTTTGCAAAAGGCTCATGATGTGTGGGAGTATAAACGGAGTTACCTGTATGTATCCGGCAAAGGGTGGGTAATACCGTTTGAAGGGCCTGTACATCATCGCGGGGGACGGAAACCCGGTTTCCGGTGCACGCATGATAAGCATGGGCAAGCGAGCATAAGCGAGTGAACGTACAGGTTTAGACATCGAATAGAGAGCGGACGTTTCCGAAATTTCGGCGTTTGCGTATCCAGTAGGTTTTAGGAAGGGGAATTTTCATTGAGCAGGCGTTCGATTAACGGAACTGATTTTACAGGCATGGTATTGGCCGGGGCGGAGAAACTTTCGCGTCAGGCGGAGCATGTTAATGCGTTGAACGTATTCCCGGTGCCGGACGGCGACACGGGCACGAACATGAATTTGACGATGACGGCGGGGGTAAACGAACTTCGCGAGCGAAGCTCGGCTTCGATCGGCCAATCGGCTACCGTTTTGTCCAAAGGGCTATTGATGGGAGCACGCGGCAATTCCGGCGTTATTTTGTCGCAGTTGTTCCGCGGATTCGGCCGTTATGCGGCTTCGCACCAAGAATTGAATGCGATTCAATTTGCGGCGGCGCTTCAAATCGGGGTGGAAACGGCTTACAAAGCGGTCGTGAAGCCGGTCGAAGGGACGATTCTGACCGTCGCCAAAGAAGCGGCCAAGCATGCGGCTACCTATGCGCGCCGTACGACGGATGTTGTGGAATTGATGCGCGAAGTGCTTGCCAAAGCCCAATATGCGCTTGATCGCACGCCGGAACAGCTTCCTGTGTTGAAGCAGGTCGGCGTTGTGGATTCGGGCGGTCAAGGCCTTGTTTATATTTACGAAGGCTTCCTGGATTATCTGGAAAATGGGGCATCGGCAGAATCGGCTCGTCCGTCTGCCACGAGTGCTTCTACGGATGCCAAGCCTGCGGTTCCGGCAGCTGCTGCCGCAGCTCAAGCTTCGCATGTTCAAGCGTCCGCGCAGGCTCAACTGGAAACGGAAAACATCGAATTCCTGTATGACATGGAATTTTTCATCAACCGAGGACTAGGCGACGGGCCCCGGGATTTCTTCGATGACGAAGCTTTCCGGAAAGCGCTGTCCGTCAATGGAGATTCTATTATTATTATTGCGGACGACGATATCGTCAAAGTCCATGTGCATTCCAAAACGCCTGGCGAAGTCATGACACTCGCGCTGCGTTACGGCGAAATTACGCAAATCCATATCTTGAACATGCGCGAGCAGCACCGCGACCTGCTCCACGCGGGCATGGACGGAGCGGCTCCTCCGGAACTGTTCGCCGATATTCCGGCACCGGCACCGGCTCCTGAAGAGCTTTCGGCTTTGCCGGCTGACGAAGTGGCTCCTTACGGCTTTATCGCGGTAGCAAGCGGAGCGGGCATCGAAGAAATCTTCAAAAGCCTCGGCGTAGATATTGTATTGTCCGGCGGACAAACGATGAATCCGAGTACCGAAGATTTCGTGAATGCCATCGGGCAACTGTCCGCGCAACATATCTTCCTGTTGCCGAATAACTCCAACATCGTGCTTGCCGCGCAGCAGGCCCGCGATTTGCTCGAAGGCGAACGCCAGATTACTGTCGTTCCATGCAAAAGCATTCCGCAAGGCATCGCCGCGGCGTTGGCTTTCCAGGAAGAAGATTCCCCGGAAGCCAATGCGGAGCAGATGAACGAAGCGATCAAACACGTGAAAACAGGCCAGATCACGCACGCCGTACGCGATACCACGTTCGACGATCTGGACATCACGGCCGGCCATTATATCGGCATCTTCAACTCCAAGATCGTCGCCACGGCCGAAGACCGCCTGACGACCAGCAAAAACCTGCTGGCAGCCATGGTCGAAAGCGGCGACGAAGTGATCACCTTGCTTACCGGCCAGGACGCTTCCGAATCCGAAACCGCCGAGTTGGCCGAATGGCTGACCGAACAGTACCCGGACGCCGAAGTCGAATTCCACACCGGCGGCCAACCGGTGTACGATTATATGTTCTCGGTCGAAGCTTGAGTCAATAAAGCTTGAGTCGCGCCGTATTCAGCGCATCCATATTCTTTCGTTTTTCCCGCTACACCCTAATCGGCCGTAAAAGGCCGGAATTGCTTTGAAAGTCTTTTCGATTCATTGAAGCCGCCGTGGCTTCAAACCGATCGGACAGGACTTTCAAAAAGAACTCCGGCCAGCCTTAGGCCGCTGCCCCTAACTTAAAGGACGGTGACCCTCATGAATCCGATTATCGTAACCGACAGCACATCCGATATTCCCGAAGAACTGATCGAACGTCTCGGCATTATCGTCGTACCGCTTAAAGTCATGTTCGGTGATAAAGCGCTGCTGGACGGCGTTGATATCCAAGCGCCGGGGTTCTACCAACGCCTTGTGGCCGCAGACAAGCTGCCGACGACATCGCAGCCTTCTCCGATCGAATTCACGGAGGCGTATCAGCGTGTGCTGGATCAGCATCCAGGAGCGCCGATCGTTTCGATTCATATCTCAACGGGCATGAGCGGAACCTTCCAATCGGCGACGCTCGGAAAGTCGATGCTGGAAAATGAGGATGCCGATATCACGCTGATCGACTCGCGATCCGCTTCGTACGGGTTCGGTCTAATGGTGGTTCGTGCGGCGGAGATGGCGCAGGGCGGCGCTTCGCCGCAGGATATTCAAACCGAAGTGGAGCGTCTCCAGTCGGCGAGAAGCTTGTACTTCCTCGTCGATACGCTGGAGTATTTGCAAAAGGGCGGCCGTATCGGACGTGCAGCAGCTGTACTGGGTACTTTGCTGAATATCAAGCCCATCCTGTCGATTGACAAGGAAGGCGTCATTTACGCGGTAGAGAAGGTCAGAGGACGCAAAAAAGCGCTGGCTCTGGTTGTGGAACTGTTCAAACAGGAGCTCGGCAATACGGGTAAAGTCGACGTGGCGATCGGCCATACGGTAAAACCTGAATCCGCCGACGAAATCCTTGAACTGCTGCGTCAGCATTTCGAGGTCGGCAATGTCGTCTACTCGCATATCGGTTCCGTGGTCGGTACGCATGTCGGACCGGGCTGCAACGCGATCTATATCTGGCCTTCCGTTAAATAAGGGAGAGCGCAATGAATATACACCTGGATCAAATCCCGGTGAAAGAAGTCAACGGTGTGGGCGCTCGCAAAGTGGAGGAGCTTCACGCCGTTGGCATTTTTACCGTCAAAGACCTAATTGAATATTTCCCGTTTCGTTACGAAGATTACCGTCAAAAGTCGCTTGGCGATGTCAAAGACGGAGATAAAGCTACCGTACAGGCCAAAATCGTCGGGATGCCGATCGTGCAGCGTTTTGGCAAAAAGACCAAACTGAGCTGTAAAGTGTTGGCCGATTATTCGATGTTCACCGCTGTATGGTTTAACCGCAATTATTTGAAGGATCAACTGGAGCTGGATCGCGAAATCATTCTGACCGGCAAATGGGACGGACGCCGGTTGCAGATGAACGTGACGCAGTCGGAGTTTCCGGATCGCGGCGTTATTCGCAGCGGTTCGCTTCAGCCGGTCTATTCGGTCGGCGGCGATCTGACACAGAATTCGTTGCGAAAAGCTATCGGAAATGCGCTTGATCAGTACGGCGGCCAGCTTGAAGAAGTGCTGCCCGAAGATTTGGTGAAAAAATACGATCTGATGCCGCGTCCGCAAGCGATCCGTTTGCTTCATCAGCCCGGTGATCTCACCGAAGGCCAGGAAGCACGCAAACGGATGGTTTACGAAGAGTTATTTCTGTTCCAGCTTAAGCTGCAAGCATACCGTTCTCTGAATCGCGAGCGCCGTGACGGCGTGGTGCATACGACGCCGAACTCGGTGATTCGCGAGTTCGTGCGCAGTTTGCCGTTCGAATTGACGGATGCGCAGAAGAACGTCGAATTGGAAATTTTAAAAGATATGCGTTCCGAGGCGTGCATGAATCGGCTGCTTCAAGGCGATGTCGGTTCCGGCAAAACGGCGGTCGCCGCGATCGGACTGTTCACGACCGTTCGTTCAGGCTTCCAGGGCGCATTGATGGTGCCGACCGAGATCCTGGCCGAACAACATACGCGCTCGATGCAAAAAATGTTCGAACCGTTCGGGATCACCGTCGGCTTGCTGACAAGCAGCGTCACCGGACGCAAACGCAAAGATCTGCTCGCGGATCTGCAAATGGGCATGATCGATATTCTGATCGGCACGCATGCTTTGATCCAAGATGAAGTGAATTTCCGTTCGCTGGGTCTTGTCGTCACGGACGAGCAGCATCGTTTCGGCGTTAATCAGCGCAGCGTTTTGCGTCGAAAAGGCTATAATCCCGATGTATTAACGATGACCGCTACCCCGATTCCGCGAACCTTGGCCATCACGGCGTTCGGCGATATGGATGTCTCGACAATTGCCGAACGTCCGAAAGGCCGCGTGCCGATCGAAACGTATTGGGTGAAGCACGAAATGATGGAACGTGTGCTGGGCTTTATTCGCCGCGAAGTCGCCCAAGGACGCCAAGCCTATATGATTTGTCCGTTGATTGAAGAGTCCGAAAAGCTTGATGTGCAAAACGCGATCGATCTGCATATGCAGATGAGCGAGTCTTTGCCCGAGTACAAAGTCGGGCTGCTGCACGGTCGAATGAGCGCGGCGGAGAAAGAAGAAACCATGCGTGAATTTTATGCCGGGGAAACGCAGCTGCTCGTATCCACGACCGTGGTCGAAGTCGGCGTCGATGTACCGAATGCGACCTTGATGGTCATTATGGATGCCGATCGTTTCGGTCTGTCACAGCTGCACCAGCTTCGCGGACGCGTCGGACGGGGCGAACATGCGTCTTATTGCGTACTGATCGCCGATCCGAAGTCCGAGCTGGGCCGTCAGCGCATGGGCGTCATGACCGATACCAACGACGGCTTCGAAGTATCGCGCCGCGACCTTGAACTGCGCGGTCCCGGCGATTTCTTCGGCACGAAACAAAGCGGTCTGCCGGAGTTCAAAGTCGCCGATATGGTTGCCGACTTCAAAGTGTTGGAACAGGCACGCGACGATGCGGCAAAGCTGGTCGAAGATTCATTCTTCTGGACATCGCCCGCTTACGAAAGCTTGCGCGCCAATTTGGAAAAGGAAGAGAAGTTCCGCGGCGAACTGATCGACTAAATCCAGTATCTCTAACGTTGACAAGGTACTGGGCTTATGTGCAAACCGGAAGGAAGCTGACTGGACGTACAAGTCTTGAAACGATTACTTGATCAACCGTCGGCAAGCAAGCCGGCGGTTTTGTTTTCGGAAAACGGAAAGGAGGAAATTTCTTATGGACCCGACGCATCCGCTGGCTATTTTTTTGCAGTTATTTGAACGGGGATCGTTGCTGTTGATGTGTTTATTCGTGCTCACGCGCATTCCGCGCTTTAAAGCCGTGTTTCAAAAAGAAGAGTATCGCCCGCAAGATCTCGTTACCGTTACCGCGATCTTCGGGTTATTTGCTATTTTCGGAACTTACATGGGCATCAGCGTGGAAGGTTCGCTGGTGAATGTCCGCATCGTGGCGATCATGTCGGGAGGATTGCTGTTCGGTCCTTGGGTCGGCATCGTGACAGGCATCGTTGCGGGGGTTCACCGTTACCTGATCGATATCGGAGGCGTGACCGCATTGCCCTGTCTGATTACCAGCATCGTGGCGGGGTGCGTCTCCGGCGTGATCCATTTGCGCGTAGCCAAGCGTAAACGCTGGCTGTACGGCATTATCGCGGGCATGTTGTGCGAAGCGTTGACGATGCTGTTGATTTTGTGGATGGCCGAACCGTATGCGCTGGGTCTGGATATCGTGTCCAAAATCGCGGCTCCGATGATTTTGGCCCAGGTCATGATTGGGTTGATCGTGATGCTGGTGCAAAGCGTCGAGGAGGAAAAAGAAAACGTAGCCGCCAAACAGGCAAAACTTGCGCTGGATATCGCCAACGAGACGCTACCGTATTTTCGTAAAGTGGATAGCGTCTCCCTGCTGCGAATTTGCGAGATCATCGAGCAGAAAATCGGCGCGGACGCGGTAGCGATTACGGATACCAGCCACATTTTGGCGTATTCGGGCTTCGGGCAGGAGCGCTACAATATCGGGCACGAGATCATGACGGAGGAAACGAAACAGTCGATCCGAAGCGGCAGTATCACGATACGCAACAATGATGCCGATCATCGCAACGAATGGATCAAGTCGATGATTATTATCCCGCTTCAGGAAAAAGGGATCGTGACCGGTGCGCTCAAAATTTACTATCGGCATGCCCATCAGATCACGTATTCGCTGCGCGAGCTTGCGGTCGGCTTGTCGCAGATCATTTCCACGTTGATGGAAGTGTCGCGGGTCGAGCAGATCAAAGCGATGGCGGACAAAGCCGAGATCAAAGCGCTTCAAACGAAGATTAGCCCGCATTTCCTGTTTAACGCGCTGAACGCGATCGCTTCGTCGATCCGTCTCAATCCCGACAAAGCGCGCGAGTTGATTATCAATCTGTCCGGGTATCTGCGTTACAATCTGGAACTCAACGACGAGTTGATCGAGGTGCATCGCGAGCTTCAGCAGGTGAAGGATTACGTGGAGATCGAAAAAGCCCGCTTCGGCAACCGGCTTCAGGTGGAGTACGATATCGACGACGAGACGGACGTGAAGATTCCGAGCCTCATCATCCAGCCGCTGGTCGAGAACGCGATCGTGCATGGCATTTTAAAAGACAAAGGCAAAGGCACCGTCACGATCCGTGTCAAAAACGAAGGGAATCAAGTCCGCTTCGAAATCGCAGATACGGGCGTGGGAATCGATCCCTCCGTGATTGAACGAATTCAAAGCGGCAGCATGCCGTCCAACAAAATCGGGCTGTCGAACGTACATGAGCGACTCAAGCTGATTTACGGAGAAGGCGTGAATATTCGCAGAGCGGATAAAGGTACGGTGATCGGTTTTACGGTCGGAAAGGGGCAATATGAATGAGCATGAGAGGGATCATCGTGGAAGACGAATTTTTGGCGATGGAAGAACTGGATTATCTGGTTGGCAAAAACAGCTCGGTAGAGATCGTCGGCAAATTCGAAGACGGGATCGACGTGCTGAAGTTTTTGCAAACGAGCGATGTGGACGTCATTTTTCTCGATATCAATATTCCGTCGCTCGATGGGGTGCTGCTTGCCAAAAGCGTCAGCAAGTTCGCGAACAAACCCTATATCGTGTTTACGACGGCGTACAAGGAGCATGCGGCGGAAGCGTTCGAGATCGAGGCGTTCGACTATATCCTGAAGCCGTATCACGAACCGCGCATCGCGGCGATGCTGTCGAAGCTGGAAGCGGCATTTGCGGCGAAAAAGCAGCGGGAGGAAGCCGAAGCGGCAGCGATCTCCGCGCATAACGGAGCGATCCGTGAGGCGTCCCCGGCAAGTACGGAAGCTCCGGCTTCTCTTGCGGCGGTCAATCATCGGGTCAATCTGTACAAAGACGACAAAATCATCGTAGTCGACGCGGACGATATTTATTATGCTTCGGCCCAGGAAAAAACAACGCTCGTTTACACGAGAAAAGAAGAGTACACGATGCACATGAGCATTTCCGACTTTCAAGCGAATCTGCCGCAGGACAAGTTCTTCCGCTGCCATCGCTCGTATACGGTCAATCTGTCGAAGATCCGCGAGATCGTGCCGTGGTTCAACAACACGTATCTGCTGCGACTGCGCGACGTGAACGCGGAGGTTCCGGTCAGCCGTAGCAAAGCCAAAGAATTCCGGCAACTGATGCGGATTTAGTAGTACCAAAAGGTTTCAAAACGTTCAAGACACATGATGCGCATTTCATTCCGTATTTCCGGCATCTCATTCCAAAAACGCTTTCAACAGAACGCTCAAGCTTATAATTAAGCCATAAGAGAAGTTCAAATGAAACGTAAAACGAATGAGAGAAGGAATAGAGATGACAGCCATTTCGAAAGCCAACGACAACCCTTCGATGCAGGTCAATCGCCTATGGATCGTGATCGGCACCATTATCGTACAGATGGGACTGGGTACGATCTACACGTGGAGCCTGTTTAACCAACCGCTTGCGGACAAATTCGGTTGGGAACTGGGCGGTACGGCGATGACGTTCTCGATCACCAGCTTCGCCCTTGCGTTTGCGACTTTGTTTTCCGGTAAGCTGCAAGATAAATTCGGTATTCGCAAGCTGATCGCCGCCTCGGGTATCGTACTCGGCGTCGGACTGATGCTTTCTTCGCAGGTTACATCGCTCGGGCTGCTGTATCTGGTGGCTGGCGTACTGGTCGGTTACGCGGACGGTACGGCGTATATGAGTTCGTTATCCAATCTGATCAAATGGTTCCCTAAACACAAAGGTCTGATGTCCGGCGTATCGGTCGGCGCGTACGGTACGGGCAGCTTGATTTTCAAATACATCAACGGTGCCATGATCGAATCGCACGGCGTATCGCAAGCGTTCCTGATCTGGGGAATTATCGTGCTGGCTATGGTGGTGTTCGGATCGTTCCTGATTCGCGAAGCGGTCGTTGCGGCGACTCTCGCTTCGGCGTCCGGCATTCGCGTCAAAGACTTTACGGTCAAAGAAATGCTCAAAACCAAACAGGCCTATCTGCTGTTCGTCGTGTTCTTCACGGCCTGCATGAGCGGATTGTACCTGATCGGCAGCGTCAAAGACATCGGCGTGCGTCTCGCGGGACTGGACGTTGCTACAGCCGCCAACGCGGTTGCCATGATCGCGATCTTCAATACGGCCGGACGTCTGATCCTCGGCCCGCTGTCCGATAAAGTCGGCCGTCTGAAAGTCGTCTCCGGCGCACTGCTGGTCACCTTCGCGGCGGTCATGGTGCTTAGCTTCGCGACACTGACGTATCCGTTGTTCTTCGCCAGCGTAGCTGCGATCGCGTTCTGTTTCGGCGGCAACATCACCGTGTTCCCGGCGATTGTCAGCGACTTCTTCGGTTTGAAAAACCAAGGGAAAAACTATGGCGTGATCTATCAGGGCTTCGGCCTCGGCGCTTTGTCCGCTTCGTTTATCGCGGCGCTGCTCGGCGGATTCAAACCTACGTTCCTGGTGATCGGCGTGCTGTGCGCCATCTCGTTCCTGATCGCGGTGTGGGTCAAAGCGCCAACGGCTGCGGCGGTTGTCTCGGAAACTTCTTCGGAAGCGACGGAAGCAGGCGAAGATGCGATCGGAAAAGATACCCGTGGCAAAGAAGCTCAAGGCAAAGACGGCAAAGGCATGCGGCTTAATCCGCAAACGAAAGGCATCTAATCGAGACTTTCGTTTAAAAACAAAAGTTTCCGGGGATTCGATTGGTTTACGGACTTTCCCGGCCTAGGGCGTGTCTTCAAACCTACCAACGTGCATCTTTTACCGCCTTTTCGTCCTGCCCTACGTCACTTTCCCTTGACGTGCCCCGGCACGCCTTCAGAAAAGTTCCTTGGTCAGCACGAAAATTCGGCAAAATCTGCTTCCGTCGAGGTTTGAAGACATGCCCTAGCGCCGGGGGCGAGCGGGTCCCTTATAGAGACACATATGATGTTGGCTAAAAGCCCCGACGAAGATCTGTCGGGGCTTTTTTGATGGGTTTAAAAATAAAATTAGAAATTTCCGACTTTTTGCTTGTGCTTCACGCATATATGATTAGACGGATGATACGTGTTGGGGCAATCGGCGGGAGGAGGTCGGGGGAAAGTCTTGATGCAGAATACGAAAAGAAACGGAAAAAGAAATGAAAAAGAGAATACACAAGGAAACAGTCAAACCAAAATTGCGGCGCACGAGGCGCGGTTAGTTCGGCGGATTCAGCAGAAAGGCGACCGTGCGGCCGCCGACGAGTTGGTTTCGATCTATTATCGCGAGATTTATGCTTTTGTGTATCGTCAGCTTCAGGAGCGCGAGCAGAGTTTGGATCTGACGCAGGATATTTTCGTCAGCATGCTGCGCAGTATCGGTTCGTTTGAAGGCAAAGTGGCGTCGCTGCGCACCTGGTTATACCGGATCGCTACCAATCGGGTGATTGATCATTTTCGCTCCAGAGCGTACCGGGACGCCAAGTTGACCGATCCGATCAACGATTTTGAATTTCCAACGAACGAAGATTTCACGCTGGAGCTGGAACAACGCGATGAAGTGGGGCGTGTGCTGGAGCTGTTGCGGACATTCGAATGGCGCGCCCAGGAGATCGTCAGGCTGAAGTTGTTTGCGGAGCAGACCTTTGCCGAGATTTCGCAGATTATGGGCTTGCCGGATTCGACGGTCAAAACTCACTATTACGCGGCGATTCGTAAAATCAAACAAAAATTCAAGGAGGAGCGGCATGAAGAATCATCGGGAAACACAGCTTCGAAGCGGCGAACGGCCGGCGTTTGACGATATCGATTATCCGGACGAATCCGAAATCCGTCTGCACATCGCATCCATCGTGGACGAAGCGCTGCCGGTCACGCCTTTCTTTTCAAGCGAGTTAGGCAAAATGTATCGTCAACTCGGGTTTCGCCATTTGTTCCGGGATTTGACGGAGATTGTGTTTGTGTTAGTGCTGGGCTTGGGAATCCTGGTCTTTATGGCTTTATTCGTACTGTCCAACGCCAATACGGACGGAATTTACGCGTTTATTTTTATCGTATCGCCTTTGCTTTATCTCGCCGTGGCTGTTATTTTTTTTGCCGATTTGCGCAGGCGAGATACGTATCAGGTGGAGATGTCCTGCCGCTATAACGTGTATCAACTTGCGTCGCTTCGTATGTTGATTTTTGCCGCCGTAGCGCTGGTTGTGAATATCGGATTCGTATGTTGGATCGCGATCGCTTCGCAGCAGGTCGAACTTTTGCGCGGAGTGCTGCTGTCGGTATCGTCGCTATTTTTGTTCGCCGCTATGTTCCTGTATGGACAACTGCGCGGACGAACGGCTGCAAGCCGTTACGGGCTGGTCGGTCTATGGCCGCTGCTCAACGCCGGATTATGGATTGCGCAGCCGCATGGGTATTTGAGTTTGCTGTCGGGCATTCCCCTATATGCGTATGCGATGCTGATCGTGCTGGGAGCCGCCGCTTACGTGAGTCAGACCCGACGCTTGCTTTATTTTAAACCAAAGCTGACCTGAGTCCGGAAAAAGCAAAAGAAAAGGAGTTGAATCACCATGCTGACTGTACATGCTGTAACTAGACGCTACGGCAACGACCCTGCGCTGGAAGGAATAGATCTGGCTTTTGAAAATGGAGTCTATGGACTGCTTGCACCGAACGGAGCGGGAAAAACGACGCTGCTGAAGATGTTGGCCGGACTGCTTCCCCCATCGGAAGGCGAGATTTTGTATGAAGGAGAATCTATCGCGGCGTTAGACGAGAAGTATCGGATGCGACTGGGCTATTTGCCGCAGCGCTTCGGTTATTATCCCAACGATACGCCTCGCAAATATATGCAGTACCTCGCCGCAATCAAAGGGATGGGCCGGAAAGAAGCACTGGAGCGGTCCGAACTTCTGCTTGAAGCGGTAGCGCTCGGCGAGGTCAAACGTAAAAAGATGAAGACGTTCTCCGGCGGCATGATCCAACGGGTTGGCATCGCGCAGGCGCTGTTGAACGATCCGCGTGTGCTGATTTTGGACGAACCGACAGGCGGTCTTGATCCAAAAGAACGTGCGAGGTTTCGGAGTCTGCTGACCAAGCTTGGCCGCGAACGGATCGTTATTTTGTCCACGCATGTGGTGTCGGATGTGGAATCGGCGGCGAATGAGATCGTTTTGCTGAAAAACGGTCGCGTATTTGCCAAAGACAAGCCGGAAGCCATTTGCGCCATGCTGGCAGGGAAAGTGTACGAGACGAGAGTGTCCGATCATGAAGTCGATACTTTTCGGCAAAATTATCCGATCTTGGCCGAACGAGGGGAAGCGGAGGGGTGGCACATGCGCTTCGTGGCAGAAGCCGAATCGGCCATGCCGCATTGGGAACTGATGAAGCCGGGATTGGAAGACGTGTTTTTATACGTGTATCGGGATGGTGAGCGACAGACGGCGAAGCAGAGATTGTTTCCGGGTGAGTTGGCTGGTGTCAGGGAAGAAGGTGTGCAGATATGAAGACGATTGCGCATGGTTCCGTAAACAGTTACGGCAGATCGAAGCTTTCGTTGGTTTGGCTGGAGTTCAAAAAGTTGTTTATGCCGAAAAGGATCGGGTTTGCGGCGTTGGTGCTATTGCTTGGCGGGTTGTGGTTGTATCCGTTCCATGTATTGTATCCCGGCTCAGAGTTCAAAAACTGGAATACGGCCATTGCCGTAGATATGGAAGCGAAGTATGGCGATCAAATCAGCGCAGCCGAGGCGGAACAATTCAAACAGTCTTTGGCGCCGAAAATCGCGGAAGCAGATGCTTATATCCGTTCGACGCCCGCATTCGCCAAAGCCAATCTGGATAGCTACGAACGGTATATCAAAAGATCCGGTATGGCGGACGGAGGGACGATGCCGCTATGGCGAATCATCCAAGCCGGGCCGGCTCGGGATTTGTTTGCAGAGCTGCAAGCGTCGTTCGAGTGGATAGACTATTATGAGGATAATTATTCGAATACAGTAGGTATGAATGAAAAAGAGAAAGAACGAGTGGCGGAAATCAGAAGCCGCGAATGGGTATCGGTGCTGCCTACTGACTTTTTAAACAACTATAATTCTGTAAACCTTTTGAATCGACTCGCTATAGCGGCTATGCTAATCACCTCGCTGCTTGTCATGCATATCCATATCGGCGACCGTCGCTCAGGGCTAGGCGAGATACAAGCGGCATCGAAATCAGGGGTGAAAGGGCTGTTTCGTATCAAAATAGGCGCGGCGCTGTTAGCGGGAACATTCGTCGCGGCGGTACTGTTTGTCGTTCTGCTGTTGGCTTATCGTTTCAGCGGAACTTGGAGTTTGATGGGAGCGGATATCAGTCGAAAAGGAGGAGGCTTTTTCTGGTACGATATGAGCTTCTTGCAATATATGTGTGTGACCTATGCCGCTGTAGTGGCTCTTTGCTGGATCGCGGCATTGTTGACCGTGTTCTTTTCGTCGGTCGCACCGAATTATATCGTATTGGCCGGAGCGGTTGCTTTGACGTTAATCTTGTTTTTTGAAGGGGACTACTTTTTAAATCCGATGTTAAACAATATTCTTAGCGTAGGGTTGGGACGGGGTCCGTTTCAGACGTTTATCGAACTGGCCGTTTTGCTGGCGATTTCAAGCGGACTGCTGTATGTCGCATGGAAACGGGAAAGCAGGCGTATCGGATGGTAAATCAACCTATCTCGTACATCTACACCGTATCCACTGAAATCCGTCGCTGGCTCACACCGGTCCTTTTGATCCTGTACGTTTTATGCTGCGCGTATCCGTTCGTTTATCTGGCATTTTCGCACCGTGCTTATTCACTCAGCGATTGGATAGACGTATAGTAGAAGCAGAAGAGATCGAACGACATAGGTTTGAGGAGGAAATTGGCGGTGAGTGACATGGTGTTGAATTTGTTGCAGGGCTACGAGGTGACGGTTGCTTCGGCAGAGCAGATGGAATATCCGATTCAAGCTTCGCAGGGTCTAAAGCGGATATTGATCGTTGCGGGCGATAATATCGAGGAAATGCTGGAAGAAGCGGCAGACGGCGAGGATTCGATTCAAGGGTATGTTGAAAAAGAGTCGGAAGAAGTCGAGAGCAGGTCTGCATTGGAGGTGTTGAAAAGTCTGGTTGATAATTCTTTAACGGATAGCGGGTTGCAAGCAACAGATTCCGATTCCGACGACGGACATCTGATCTACAAGGCTTATGCAGCGTTATGGGCGGAGCAAAGCGAACTGTTGGATGAACGGCTTGATGTTGGAATAGGGGAAAAAGAGGATTCAGAGCTTCAAGGCACTTTGCCCGATGCAGCTTGGGTCGAGCGTAATGAAGAAGGTGCATTGCTGTTGTTGGATCTGCCGGAAGCGGAGGCTTGGATAGCTGCACTGATCGTGCCAATGGGCGGTTATAACGAGTGTCCGCAGCCGGTAGAGCAGGCGATCATATTCCGGGATTGGCAAAAGCGATACGGGGCCGTTCCTACGGCAGTGACCGAAGATTCGTGGCTGCTGCGCGCTTCGCGATTGCCGGAAAGCGATAAGGAAGCACTGGAGCTGGCTCGGGAGCATTTTATGTTTTGTTCGTATGTGCTGGAGGGATATGCTTCGATCGGGGAATATGCGGCTTATTTGAAAGGGAACTGTGATTGGAGCTTTTGGTGGGATTGAAGGAGGGAATATTCTGTTCGGTAAAGAAGCTGGGGCGCTGCGGGAGAAATTCGTTCGAGACGCTGTCTCACGCAGAAAGCCGGTGGCTTTCCGCGTTCAAAGGCGTCTCTCACTGAATTTCTCCCTCCGCTAGGAGCTTCGTTTCTATAGAATATTCGGGGGAGAGAAGAGATAAGAAAGAAGAGAAGCTGTCGATTGGGCAGCTTCTCAGCGTGTCGAGAGATCCAGCTTTCTTAAAGAAAGTTGGGTTTATTTGGCGTTTCATATTTTTCACCCGGCTAAGAGGTCAAATAAGTGGTGTAGACTGGCTTGGCTTCTCGGTCCATGTGGACGACGGCTGCTTCTCTTGAGTTTTGCGCAGTATGAGCATAATTCAAATCCAATCCATTTTCCGAGTGAGACAGCGTCTTGTGAAGCATTTCGAAGAAATGCACTTCGGAAGCATATGCTTATAAATTTTCTCGCAGTCTTCTCCCTTCCCCCACCTACGTGACTTTCGAGGGCAGCTTCTTTTCCATGCCCAAAAAGCGAGTCGCCATAGTTGCGCCCTGTTGGTCGGCTTTAAGATCGGGCACAATAGAAAGCAGATCCGGTGAAGGATTCGCGAATGGTCTTCCCTAGGCACGGACTTCGATGCGGTTCGGCGGTGCCGGGCGCGATGCGCTGGCGGTATACCGGAAGCAGCGTTCGCAACAGAAAAGTACTATTTGCGGGGTTCGAATCCCCACTCGCTTTAGATGCGAGCTCTTGGTTGAGCATTCTCCACTTCAAATGGAGACACAAACGAAAATCTTTGAGGACGGGAAGTTCCGCTGGCGCTGCTTACATAGGGGGCCGATATGCGAAGGTGCTTTGCGGCTTTGGTGGATGCGTCGGTGAAGGTTGGGCACAGAGGCAGAAAGAAAATACATCGTTGTGGATTCGAAGTTGGCTTCCATATTCGGCTGTACGAATCTTTCGCTTCCCTGCGTGACTGAAGTCGGCTTAAGCCAGGCTCCGTGCATGAGCATAGGTGAACTTCCGTCCCAAAGATTCCAAGGAGGAACTTATTCATGACAAATTTTCAACATCAATCTCATATAAATCAGGCGCATGGGCGCAAAATTCCGGGGCTTCCGGGGAAGGATATCCGTCCCGGTGAATCTGCTAATGTGTTGGCATTCGGCACGATGGTGCTGGGAGCAGGCTTGCGTAAAGTCGAGGTCGGGGATAACGAGCGTGCTTTGCTTTTCGAGCAGGGGCGCTACGTACGGACGTTAATGCCGGGTTCGTATCGTTTTTTTGCCTGGACCGAAGGGCTTCGTACATTGGTATTCAAAAAAACGAACGAACCGTTTGACTATCGACCAACATCGACTGGCGGGGTTGATGCTCAAGATGTACGGTTGTTCAGCCACGACGCTGATCTGATGGGCCAGTTGAATGTGACGGACGTCAGCGACAGCGAATATGTGTTGCATTTGGAAAACGGGCGCTTCCGTGATGTATTGATGGCCGGAACGTATGCCTACTGGAAAGAGCCGATTACGCATACCTTTGTCCGGGTGGATATTCGCACGCCGGAGATCGGCCCTGACATAAGTCGCGTGCTGCTGGAAAAGATCGGCGCGAATTATATCCAGACGGTGGATGTAGCCAGCCATGAAGTCGGACTTTTATACTTCGACAACCGTTTGCAGCGGCAGCTTTCGCCCGGACGCAGCTTTTTCTGGCGCGGTTCGGAAGCCGTCACGGTCAAAAAGTTCGATCTGCGCCGTCAACAGCTCGATATGACGGGACAGGAGATTTTGACCGAGGATAAAGTTTCGTTGCGTTTGAATTTTGTGTGCCAATATCGCATCACTGATCCGCTTCGGGCGGCAGAAATCAAAAACTTCGAAGAGCAGGTGTATGTGCAACTCCAGCTGCTGCTGCGCGAGTATGTCGGTACGCTGAAACTGGACGATTTGCTGAAAATGAAACAGGAAATCGGCGATTACGTGCTGGGTCGATTGAAGCCGGGCGGCGTGGAGTACGGAGTCGAATTTCTGGCAGCGGGCTTGAAAGACGTCATTTTGCCGGGAGAGATTCGTGCGATTCTGAATACGGTGCTGTTGGCCGAGAAGAAAGCGCAGGCGAACATGATTACTCGGCGCGAAGAGACGGCGTCTACCCGAAGCTTGCTGAATACGGCCAAACTGATGGATGAAAATGCGACGTTGTACCGGCTCAAGGAGCTTGAATTCGTGGAGAAAATCTGCGAAAAAATCGGTACCATTTCGCTCAGCGGCGGAGGCAATATGCTGGAGCAGATGAACGGGCTACTCGGACTTCGGCAAGAAGAAGATCGGAAAAAGATCGGTTCAGAGGAAGTCAATCGGGCAGAGTGATCGAGTGGAATTTATAAATTTAGGGTTAGAGCAAACGAATCGCGGCTGATCTGCGTCTTTATCAAGAACCCTGCTTATTGAAAGGAGACAACGAATTGAAAAAAACCATCTCTACCGTATTGGCAGCCGCGATCCTATTGAGTTCCGGAAGCGCCTACGCGGCGCAATCGTCGAATTCCGACAAGCGCGCCTATCCGGTTGCCCCGAATCCGATCGCCGACGCTCCGAATATTGTCGTGATCAATGACCGTCCGGAACTTGAAATTTTCGCTTCGCTGAAAAAAGGCGAATGGCCTGACGAGTTCGTGATTGTCGGCATGATGCAATCTTTATCGGAAGCTAGGCTAAATCCGAAATCTACACCGATTTTCTTATCCTCCAAATGGCGTTTGAACCTTTTTGATCAAATGATCGAAGGCGGTCAAAAACGCGACATTTATAACAATGTGCAGCTGCTTAAAGAAATCGTGAGCCGATGGCAAGCCGACGATTATTCCCAGTTGGAGCGGGATAATTGGCTGTTGGAAAAAATGCTGGATCTGCATCACGAATCTTTTGATTAAGCGTCGAATAAGCAAGAATTGAATACCTAAACCGTCTTTTTAAAGGCGGTTTTTTGGCATGGAAATGAAACCGTTATCAACCTTGAGACGTATGAGCAGGGATTGAACAAAAAAAGGAGGAGGAAACAGGATGTTCCAATCACGAAAAGTAACAACAAAGTCGGTAACGGCTTTATTCCTGACGTTGCTATTGGTTCTTCCACAAGCATCCGGAGTCGTGATCGCTGCTGGGGCTTCGCCCCGCGGCCCAAGCGATCCGGTAGAGATTGAACAGTTCGCGGATAACCTGATGACCAACCGCTTTAAGCAAGCCGGAGCTGTGCTCACGATTGTCGGCGACGGAAAGGTATTGTTGAACAAAGGGTACGGCTACGCTGACGTCGAGACGCAAACGCCCGTCGATGCGGATCAAACGTTATTTGCCATGGCGTCCGTATCTAAAACGGTTACGGCAGCCGCGGTCATGCAGCAAGTCGAACAAGGCAAGATCGAATTGAATGCCGACGTGCAGACGTATATGGACGGCTTGAGTATTCCCAATCAAACGGACGTCCCTGTCACGATGGCCGATCTGCTGACGCATACGAGCGGATTCGAACGTGGCGAAGGCGATGTCAGCTTGGCGATGCCGCCCGAAGCCCGAAAAACGCTTGATCATTTTATTGAACAGTCGATGCCTAGCGTTGTGCGTGAACCGGGAACCGTGTATCGGTATGATAATTTTGCGTTTACTCTTCAAGGCTACATATTGGAAAAAGTTTTGGATATGCCTTATGAAGACGTCATCCGGCAAAATATATTCGAACCGCTCGGGATGCAAGATAGCGGATTTGGTCGTGTCGAGCAAACGAAAGAACGATTGGCGAGCGCTTACGATTCAAGCGGAGCGAAAATCGGGCTTTACGAAAACGGATTGCCTCCCGCTATTGCTCCTTCAGGCGGAATGGTCACGACAGGTTCCGATATGGCAAAGTTCATGCTGGCTATGCTGGGCGAAGGCGATCATGAACTTCTAAAGCCGGAAACGCTAGCCGATATGGGGAAGACTCATTTTCAAATGTCTGATCGGCAGCCTATTACCGGTTATGGTTTCGAATTCTTTTCTCGTCAATCGTATAATGGAGAAGTCGTAGCCGCTAAAGGCGGAGACTTTTATGGGTTCCATTCTTACATGTGGCTGCTGCCTGAACATGGAGTCGCTGCTATGTACGTGACCAATACGGATGCCACTGCTTCGTACGACGGCATCTTCCAGTCCTTTATGGACCATTATTATCCGAAAGCGATTGAAAAGAAGTCCATAAACTCCGATGTACCATCCGTTTCTGCCGAAGAATCGGCGAAATACGAAGGTTATTACCGCAACCTTCGCCAACCGTATCTTTATGCGAAAGTCACCGCCGAAAACGGCATTTTGCAACTCCAGTCAAGTGAAATATTGAACTTCCGCTTAAAGCCTTCCGGGCAAGATCTGTTCCAAGACAGTTACGGCAATTGGGTCGGATTCCATCAAGACGAGGGCGATCGGGCCGATTACTTTTATTCCGACTACTTCAGGGATACCTGGTATGAACGAATGCCTGATTTCAAGCCGTATGCCGACGTGGATTCAAACAATCCCTATGCCGATTCGATCGAAGCGATTCGCTTGATGGGCTTGTCCACAGAAGAATTAGAACCGAATTTCGGACCGGAACAAGCCGTGACCCGCAGCGAATTTGTCGGACAACTCGCAAAAGTCGCAAACAGTCAACTCGTTAATACGCCTTCGCGCTTCACCGATGTCCAAGGCGATCCAAACGCGCAAGCCATCCAACTATTTACCGAGCTCGGCGGAATCATGGGCTACCCGGACGGAACCTTCCGCCCCGACCAGCCGATCACGCGCGAAGAAGCCGCTTTGATGATCTTCCGTATCGCTTCCGCAAGCTACGGCACTTCCCTAACCGAAAGTACCGTAACTTTTTCGAATCCTCCTTCGTATTGGGCTGCCGACGGCGTCAAATTCATGATCGATTCCCAACTCTCCGACCTCGAAGTGCAGCGCGATCCGGACGGTACTTACGACTATCACCCAACCGCCCCTTTGCTGCGCCAAGAAGCCGCGATTACATTGGTCAAACTGATCAATGTCACAAAGTGATCCATGCAAGAGGCGTTCGCTTTCGAGAAAAACCTGAATCCTATACAAATCAATCGAGATATTGAACAACCTATTTTCTGCACCAAGAAAAGAACCCGTTAGACTTTATCTTGTAGTTGTAATGTGAAAAAAGCTCTAGCAGAGGGAGAAATTCAGTTCAAAACGCCTTTGAACTTGGAAAACCTTCAACTCAAAATTTAATCCGGTTTTCCAAGCGAGACAGCGTTTTGTGAAGCATTTCGAAGAAATGCACTTCGGAAGCCTATGCTTGTAATTTCTCCCGCAGCGCCCAAGCTTTCACCCAAAACAAACAGGAACTGCAATCCCCAGCCTGCGACAACTCGCAGGCTTTTCCCTATTGACAAAAACCATCTACACCATTATGGTTAGTTACATGACTAACAAACCAGAAAGGTGGTCAAAATGCCGATTCCATTCGACGAGAGCCGGCCTATTTTTCAGCAGATTGCAGAGCGAATTGAAGACGACATTCTAAATGGCACTTATGCGGAAGAAGATCAGATTATTTCGACCACGCAGTTTTCGCGCATATTCCAGATTAATCCCGCCACGATCGTCAAGGGATTCGGACTGCTGGTGAATGAGGACATCATCTACAAAAAACGAGGGCTGGGCATGTACGTAGCCGTCGGAGCGAAGGAGAAGATCATGGCCAAACGCCGCGAACGATTTTACAGTGATCTGGTGGTCAAACTGTTGGAAGAAGCGGAAAAGCTGGGAATGACGACCGAAGACGTGATCCAAATGATTCAACGCGAAAAGGAGGAACAACGAAAATGAGTTCAGTTCTTGAAGTCAGACAGGTAAGCAAAGCATATGGACGCACGGATGCCGTGGATAGCCTGAACATGGATCTTGCCGAGCATACCATTTACGGATTGCTGGGCCGAAACGGTGCGGGGAAAACAACGTTTTTAAACATGATTACCGGTGGGATCTTTCCGGACGGCGGAGAAATCGCGGTTCACGGAAATCTGCTCAAAAAAGGGGATGTGCCCACGCAAACCTGCTACATACGGGAGAAAAACTTTTACCCGAACAATGCCAGAGTCCGTGATGTATTGCAGATGGCCGCAGCTTTCCACCCGGATTGGGACGCGAAATTTGCTTCCAAGCTGCTCGGGACATTCAAGCTGAATCCACGCAAAAAAATGCGGCAGTTGTCGCGGGGCATGGAGTCGATGGTCGGCAATCTGATCGGACTGGCCAGCCGGGCGCCGTTGACGATTTTCGACGAGCCGGTGCTGGGATTGGATGTGCTGATGCGGGAACGTTTTTACCGGATGCTGATCGAAGACTATGCCGAGCATCCGCGCACGATCCTGCTGTCCACCCATCTGATCGACGAAATCGCGACCGTGGTCGAGCAAGTTTTTATTATGGAATCGGGAAGCATTTTGATGCACGAAGAGGTTGAACAGATTCGGGACCGTGCGCATATGATCAGCGGTTTGGGCGCGGGGCTGGATCATTTTCTGCAAGGCAGACGCGTGATTCACGGCGAACGTTACGGCAATGCGGGCATGGCGGTCGTGTACGGGGAGTTGACGGAGCACGATCATCGGGAAGCCGCAAGCCAGGGGCTGACGATCGAAGGCGTGCCTTTGCAAAAGTTTTTTGCTTACCTGATCGAGGAGGGACAGACGGATGAATAAAATGAAAGTGCAGCTCCGGGTATCCTGGTTGCGCATGAAGCTTGCCGTATGGATCTTGCTTGCGGCTATCGCGGTCTCGATGGCGACGGGCATTATCGTCAATGCGGCGTTGGATAGCGATCCCCAACAGGACGCGCAGGACGTCGCGGCAGCCGTGGGGGAACTTCGGGAAATTACCGGTAACGACGAATTGCAGATCGAAGTGCCTTCCGAAATGGAGAATGTCAATGTATCTTCGGCCAATATGCTGCTGACGCTTCTGCCTTTGCTGGCGATTATCCTGCCTTTGCAAACGTTCCGTCCCATGATGAATTTTGGGGATTCGCGTCGCCGGTATTTTACGGGACTGCTGGGTGTGTATGCCGTATCCGCGTTATTGCTGGCTTTGGTAAATAGCTTGTGGTGGCCGTTTGAGCAAAATTTCGTTCGAATCTATAGCCAGACGTACAATTTGATCGAAGTGTTCGGCTGGGAGCAATTCGGGACCGTCGGAGCGTTTATTTACCAGTCGGTGTTTTATTTCTTCGTTTTGACGCTGTTCAATCTGCTGTTCTCCGGACTAAAGTCGCCGATATCGTGGATCATCTGGACCGTCCTGATCGCCGCGATTCCGATCGGCACATCCATTGCATCTTTGCGCGTACACGTAGCTGACTTTTTCCTGGCTTTATTGTTCAACGATTCGCTAATTAACGCGGTTGGAATAAATTTGGGACTGAGCCTTATCTTTATAGCAGGAGCCTGGTTATTCACGCGCCGAAGAACGTTCTAATAGCTTGTCTTGAATAAATGTAGGGTTACACTTGCCGGAGATTTCGTACCTAACCCGTGTACGAAGTCTCCGACGGAAACGTACCAGAACCATGCACGTTTCAGGCAAGCGCAAACCTCAGATTGAAGCAAGACAAGCTACTATTACATCCCTGATCGTGAATACTTTAAATGAAGAGAACTGTGAAAAAAAGATCAATTATTCGCACCATCCCTAGAAAAACGTTTCACTTGTGCAAAAGCAAATGCTTTTGCACTTTTTCTTTTTCCTTCTCCTTTTTATGCTAAATTTTCTGCTGATTATGTCGATAAATATCGAAACAAAGCATGCTTTTCCTTTTCGAGTGGCGCGAATGCCTTCAAGGGTTGTCGTGATAATGGATAGGTATTTGCTTAGGCAGATTGGCACAATCAAGGGGGTCATTGGAATGAATTTGAAAATGAAATTGGCTATTTTGTTGGTAGTCGTGACCCTTTTGGGTACGGGCAGCATTAGCATCGCGGCGCTGAGCAGCATGAGAAATGAAGCCGAAGAGTCAATCAGCGATAACTTGCGGAGTACGGCTGAAAATACAGCAGAGCAAATCGGAGGCTGGGTTGGCAAAAATGCAAAAGTCGTGGAGACAACGGCTCAAATCATTGAGTCTTCAGTCCCTTTGGATCAAATCAAAGAAAGCCAGCTTCAAGCTTATACAGCTGAATCCAACAAAAACAATTTGTCCGATATCTACGTGGGGATGGAAGACGGGCGTATGATCGACGGCTCCGGCTGGGTTCCGGAAGCGGGATACGATGTCAAAGTGCGTCCATGGTATACGGAAGGAAAAGCAGCGAATGCGCTGAACTTCAGCAATCCTTACCTGGACATGATCAGCGGCGATTACGCCGTCTCGATCGGGTATCCGCTGCATGAAGCCGACGGTACTTTTGCCGGGGTGGTCGCGGGCGATATGAAGCTGTCCACGTTGACGGATACGATCAACAACATCAAGATCGACGGCGGGTTCGCGTTTATGACGGATAAAACAGGCGTTGTACTTGCTCACCCCGATGCGGATGACGTCAATAAACCGCTAAAAGAAATCGCCGATTATTCGGGCATCGCCGATCAGATCCTGCAAGGCGGAGATTCCGGCAGCTTGACGTACACGTACAAAGGCGAACCGCAATTGCTTTATTATCAAAAGGTGGACGGTACAGGCTGGTTTGTAGCCGCTTCGGTATCCAAAAGCTATGCGTTTGCCGAATACGTGCACATGCGTAATCTGTTTATCGGCGGCATTATCGGTCTTGCCGTTTTGTTGGGAGCTTTGGCCGTATTCGCCGCCGCTCGCCTGATCAAACCGCTGATTCTGCTGCAAAAAAGCGCGCAAAGCATGGCCGAAGGCGATCTGACGGTTAGCGTCGACGTTAAAGGCAAAGACGAAATCGGCAAGCTCGGCACGGCGTTCAACGAAATGTCGGCGAGCCTGCGTGAACTGATCCATGCGGCGGCAGGTTCGGCGGAAGGCGTGGAAAACTCGGCTAAATACATGCACGGTCAAGCCGAAGGCGCGAAGCATATCTCGGATCAAATCGCGGTCGTCATCGAAGAATTGGCGAAAGGCGCAACGGATCAAGCGTCCTCGATCCAAACAGGAGTCGAGCAACTGGGCGATATGAACGAGTCGATCGAAGCGATCGCGAGCAGTGCAGGTCTGGCCGCATCCAGCGCAGACGAAGTAACCGAAGCGATGAAAGGCGGCCTGGAAGCCGTGGCTTCGCAAGGCGATCTGACCGAAGCAAGCCGCAGCTCGGCGGGACGCGTGGAAGAAGCCAACCGCCGCCTCGGCGATCAGACTGTGAAGATCGGCGAAGCCGTTAGTCTGATTCACACCGTGGCGAAACAAACCAACTTGCTTGCGCTGAACGCGGCGATCGAAGCGGCGCGTGCAGGCGAGCATGGCAAAGGCTTCAGCGTTGTCGCGGACGAAGTGCGCAAGCTGGCGGAACAGACCCGCGCTTCGGCGGCGGATATCGATACGCTTCTGGCAGGCGTGCAGGAAGCCGGTCGTCAAAGCATTGATGAAATCCAGGAATTCCAGGCAACCGTGGATAAACAGATCGAAGCGGCAGCCTCTACGCGCGGAGCGTTCGACGTCATTCGCGGCTTGGTCGATGGCATTACGAGCCGGATTCGCGAAGTGTCTATCGCATCGGACGAGCTGAAGCACAGCGCGGATCATGTTTCTTCGATCATGACCGATATCGCGGCGGTAGCGGAGCAAAGCGCAGCGAGCACGGAAGAAGCGGCATCTTCGACGCAAGAGCAGGCTCAGGCCATTTCCAGCATTTCCGATCTCTCGGGCGAAGTGTCCGTGAGCGCCGATGAACTGCGCGCGAGAATCGCCAAGTTCAAAACGGAATGAATAAACGCATCAGCATCGGATCTATCTTGATTATCAAGGGAGGCGTCTGGGATGAACCTGAAAATGAAGTTGGCCGCACTATTGGTCGTCGTAACGTTGGTTGGCACGGGAAGTATCAGTATCGCGGCACTCAGCAGCATGAAAAACGAAGCGGAAGAATCGATCAGTGACAGCTTGCGCGCGACGGCCACCAACACGTCCGAGCAAATCGGCGGTTGGGTCGCGGCCAATGCCAAACTGGTCGAAACGACCGCGCTGACGCTTCAGGCTTCCGTTCCGCTGGATCAAATCCAGGTTAAACATCTTCAAGCATTCCAAGCCGATTCGAACAAAGACAAGATCGGCGATATGTACGTCGGCCTGGAAAGCGGCAAATTGGTCGACGGGCTGGACTGGAAACCGGGCGCGGACTACGTATTGAAAGAACGGCCGTGGTACGTAGAAGCCAAAGCGGCCAACGCGTTGAACTTCAGCAATCCGTATCTCGATGCGGCCAGCAAGCAATATGCCGTCTCGATCGGGTATCCGCTTCGCGATTCGTCCGGCAATTTTGCCGGCGTGCTGGCCGGCGATATGCGGTTGTCCAAGCTTACGGAAACGATTAACAATATCAAGGTCGACGGCGGATTCGCGTTTATGACCGATAAAACGGGTGTCGTTCTGGCGCACCCGGATGCGGACGACGTGAACAAACCGTTGAGCGAGATCGCCGATTATGCGGGCATCGCGAGCCAACTGCTGCAAGGCGATTCGGGCAGTCTGGAATACACGTACAAAGGCGAACCTCAGCTTCTGTACTATCAAAAAGTCGAAGGAACAGGTTGGGTGGTCGCCGCTTCCGTTTCTAAAAGCTATGCGTTTGCCGAATACGTGCAAATGCGCAACCTGTTTATCGGAGGCATTCTGCTGCTCGCCGTGCTGCTGACCGTCGTGGCGGTATTCGCCGCAGCCCGTCTGATCAAACCGCTGATCCTGCTGCAAAAAAGCGCGCAAAGCATGTCCGAAGGCGATCTGACGGTTAGCGTGGATGTGAAAGGCAAAGACGAAATCGGCAAGCTCGGCACGGCGTTCAACGAAATGTCGGCGAGCCTGCGTGAACTGATCCATGCGGCGGCCGGTTCTGCCGAAGGGGTAGAAAATTCGGCCAAATACATGCACGGTCAAGCCGAAGGCGCGAAGCATATCTCGGATCAAATCGCGGTCGTCATCGAAGAACTGGCAAAAGGCGCAACGGATCAAGCGTCCTCGATCCAAACAGGAGTCGAGCAACTGGGCGATATGAACGAATCGATCGAAGCGATCGCTAATAGCGCGGGCCTTGCCGCATCTAGCGCGGACGAAGTAACCGAAGCGATGAAAGGCGGCCTGGAAGCCGTGGCTTCGCAAGGCGATTTAACCGAAGCCAGCCGTAGTTCTGCGGGACGCGTGGAAGAAGCCAACCGCCGCCTCGGCGATCAGACGGTGAAGATCGGCGAGGCTGTTAGCCTGATTCATACGGTTGCCAAGCAAACGAATCTATTGGCGCTGAACGCGGCGATCGAAGCGGCGCGTGCAGGCGAGCATGGCAAAGGCTTCAGCGTGGTCGCGGACGAAGTACGCAAGCTGGCGGAACAGACCCGCGCTTCGGCGGCGGATATCGATACGCTTCTGGCAGGCGTGCAGGAAGCCGGTCGTCAAAGCATTGATGAAATCCAGGAATTCCAGGCAACCGTGGATAAACAGATCGAAGCGGCAGCCTCTACGCGCGGAGCGTTCGACGTCATTCGCGGCTCGGTCGATGGCATTACGAGCCGGATTCGCGAAGTGTCTATCGCATCGGACGAGCTGAAACACAGCGCGGATCATGTTTCTTCGATCATGACCGATATCGCGGCCGTTGCGGAGCAAAGCGCAGCGAGCACGGAAGAAGCGGCATCTTCGACGCAAGAGCAGGCTCAGGCCATTTCCAGCATTTCCGATCTCTCGGGCGAAGTGTCCGTGAGCGCCGATGAACTGCGCGCGAGAATCGCGAAGTTCAAAACGGAAGAATCGGCATAATTCGTTCCAAACGTTCCCCTATTTATGGCAGACGCCATGGGGAACGTTTTTTTGTGCATATTTTTAAAAAAGCCCGGCTTCGGGTAAACTGAAAGTAGAGAAAGGCCGAGCCGAAGCGCTCAAGCCGCATCGAATCCACAGAAGGGAGTCGTGAACAATGAAGGAAGATGAAGAATTGCGGGAGCAGGGCGATCAGGATGATCAAGCACCGGGTTGGGATGCGATTTACGCGGTATTGAATAAGCGTTATCCGGGAGTCGAACCTTTTCATTACGGCACGCTGATTTCGTATCAATTGGGAGGACCCGATCCGCTCAACGGGGTCAGCGTATATGCTTGCGAAGAGCCGGTCCCGCACTGGCATTATGTGACGTATGGGTTCACAGAGCTGTATGAAAAGGAATCCGAAAATACGGAGTACAGCGGTTTTGGCTTTGAATTGACCTTGCGGTTGGCGCGTGAAGGCGAAGAACAACCGCCTGCCTGGGCGATCAATTTCCTTCAGAACCTGGCGCGGTACGTTTTTAACAGCGGAAACGGGTTCCAGTCCGGACACCATCTGGATGCCAACGGTCCGATTGAAGCAGAAAGGGACACGCCGATTACGGCTGTCGCTTTTGTGGAAGATCCGGAACTGGGGGAAGCCATCTCTCCTTTTGGCAAGTTCCAATTTTTGCAGGTGGTTGGGATTACGGCAGACGAGCTGGATATGATCAAAGTCTGGAATACACGGAGTTTTCTCGAATTAGCCAAGCAGCATCTCCCCCTGTATCTGACCGATCTTACCCGTCGTTCGTTGCTTGAAGATGCCGGGATCAGAGCTGCTGCCGAAATGGGCGTACGTACGGAAGGATCAAGCACAGGCGTACTATACTTCGAAAGTTTGAGCTGGGAAGAGAAAAGAAACCTGTTTAAAGGCAATTCCTATACGCTTCAGCTCGGCGCCAAACAGGCGGAATCGTTGGCACGTATTTTGTCGGGACGCCTGCTGCACGATCGGGATTTGACATTGATGGGTCCCGATACAGGAGTCGTGATGATTCCCGATGTACAGAACCGAATAGCGGAACTGGATAACGCGCTGCAATTGTACCTGAATGCGGATGCAGTAGCTGAACTGTCTCGCCGTCTAGTGCCCAAAGAAAGCGAATTCCAACTGGATACGATGGAAAGCTTGACCATTCGTATTGTCAAAACACTGATGCGCGATCCGGATGGGAATATTGTGGAGACGATCGGTTAACGAATAGATGGCTTTCGATCTGCACGACAAACCGCGCCGACTGGTCTTTTGGGTTGGCGGCGGTTTTTTTGCGGTTTCACTAAAATGTCAAAACCTTGCATCCGATAATAGGTTCAAAGACAAGCATGATTTTGAAAGATTGAACGTTTTTGAGGAAAGAAGAATCCTGAACAGGGAAGCGTTACCAAAGCTTTACCCGCAAGAAATGAAGGGTTTTCAACTTTTTAGATTCCTGATGAAATATTTTGAATGTTTTTGGAGAAAAGTGATTGTTTTTTGTTAAAGCGTAGGTTACAATGAGTGGCAGATGGAGGAATCAATATGTTGACAGAAGAAAGATACCGAATCATACTACAGCGCTTACAAGTTTCCGGAATAGTCAAGCTTCAGGAACTCGTCGAGCTGCTGGGTACCTCCGAATCAACGGTACGGCGCGATTTGATCGACCTGGAGTCGCAGCATCTGCTCAAGCGTGTGCACGGTGGGGCTTCTCTGCTGCATCGTCGGAGCGAAGAACCCGGCATGGAAGAGAAAACGTTCAAAAACGTTCAGCAAAAGAATGCAGTCGGTCGCGCAGCGGCTCGTCAGCTTCGGGACGGCGAATGTATTTACATCGATGCGGGGACAACGACGCTCGCTATGATTCCTTTTATCGAAGCACAAGACATTACGGTCGTGACGAATGGACTTTCGCATGTCGAAGCACTGGTCAGCAAAAATATTCGTGCTTATCTACTTGGCGGCATGATGAAAAGCCATACGAAAGCCGTCATCGGCAGTATTGCTCTTCAAAATATGGACAACTTCCGATTCGACAAAGCTTTTATCGGAACCAACGGTGTGAACGCCGAATTTGGATTTACGACGCCTGACCCGGAAGAAGCGCTAATCAAGCGCCGTGCGCGGCAGTTGGCGGAACGTTCGTATGTATTGGCGGATGCCAGCAAGTTTGGAGAAGTGGCCTTTGCCAAATTATTCGATCTCAAGGAAGCCGCGATCATTACCGACTCGATTCCCGAGCGGTGGAGAAAGTCGATTCTTGAGAAAACCAAAATAATCGAGGGATGAATCATGATTTACACCGTAACGCTTAATCCTTCTATCGATTACATCGTGGAAGTGGAAGATTTGAAGCTGGACGCATTGAACCGTATGAAGCGTGATTTGAAGCTCCCCGGGGGAAAAGGAATCAACGTATCGCGGATTCTGAGTCGCCTTGGCGTTGAAAATACAGCATGGGGTTTCCTGGGAGGATTCACGGGACGTTTTATCGAGGATGTACTCAAGTCCGAATCGATTGTGACGGATTTCGTCAACGTACAAGACGATACGCGGATCAATATTAAGCTGAAGCATGGCGGCGAGACCGAGATTAACGGCCAAGGGCCGCAAATCGGAGACAAGGAAGCCCATGCGCTGGTGGAGAAGCTGAGAGCGCTTACCGAAGAGGATATCGTGGTTCTATCGGGTAGCGTTCCTCCTTCGCTCGGCGGTTCGTTCTACGATCGACTGATTGCGGTAATCAAGGAACGCGGCGCGAAATTCGTGATCGACACCACGGGGGACGCGCTGCTCCAGGCATTGCCTCACGGTCCGTTGCTCGTCAAGCCGAATCACCATGAACTGGCCGAACTGTTCGGCGTTGAGATCGAAGGTCAAGAAGACCTGATCAAGTACGGACGCAAACTGCTGGAAAAAGGCGCTAAAAACGTGCTGATTTCCATGGCGGGCGACGGGGCGCTTTTGGTGACAGAAGAACAGGTCTACCACGCCAACGTTCCCAAAGGAGAAGTACGCAACTCCGTCGGTGCAGGCGATTCCATGATTGCGGGATTTGTCGGCACATTGGCCAAAACAAACAACCCGCTGGAAGCACTCCGTACCGGTACGGCTTCAGGCAGTGCTACCGCGTTCTCGGATGACCTGGCCGAGCGGGCGAAGATTGATTCGCTGCTGTCGCAGGTTCAAGTGAATCCCGTTTAATGCTTCACCGATAGATCGCGCAGGCTTGATCGAGCTGTCGGTCAAGCACCCGGCAAGTCAAAGCAAGGCCCGCGAGGGCAAAGGCAATAAACGGCGTGCGGAAACCGCGCGCCGACAACACCTCCAGAGGAGTGGAACAAGATGAGAATTACGGACCTGATGATTGAACCGGTCATGATCCTGGACCTGCGGTCCATTACGAAAGAAGCCGTTATCGACGAATTGATCGCGTCTTTGAATAAAAGCGGAAGAATCAACGACGCCGCGGCGTTCAAGCAAGCGATTCTGGCTCGCGAAGCGCAATCCAGCACGGGGATCGGCGAAGGCATCGCCATGCCGCACGCCAAAACGAGCGCGGTAAACGAGCCGACGATCGTGTTCGGCAAAAGCTCGGCCGGCGTCGAGTACGAATCTCTCGACGAACAGCCTGCGCATTTCTTCTTCATGATCGCTGTTCCGGAAGGCGAATCCAATCTGCATCTGCAAGCGCTCAAAGTGCTGTCGCGCATGCTGCTTGATCCCGATTTCCTGGCTAAGCTTCGCAATGTTCGCACACCGGCCGAAGTTACCGCATTGTTCAATGCCGCCCAAGCGGAATCCGAAGGCGCCCAAGCTTCTGCTTCGTCTGCGAACGCAAGCGCTTCCGCCGCATCCGGCACGATCGTGGGCAACCCCAATTCCGACAAGTTCGTCGTAGCGGTAACCGCTTGTCCAACCGGCATTGCGCACACATTCATGGCGGAAGACGCATTGAAGAAAAAAGCCAAAGAACTCGGCGTGAATATTCGCGTTGAAACGAACGGTTCCGAAGGTGTCGGTAACGAACTGACGGCCGACGAGATCGCTCGTGCAAGCGGCGTCATCATCGCGGCGGACAAGAACGTCGAGATGGCCCGTTTCAGCGGCAAACCGGTTCTCCAACGTCCAGTCAGCGACGGTATCCGCAAATCCGAAGAACTGATTCGCAAAGCAGCCAGCGGCGATGCGCCGATCTACCGTCATGAAGGCGGAGCAGCGACAGGCGGTTCCGACAAAGGCGCCAAAATCAGCGTAGGCGGCAAAATCTACAAAGACCTGATGAACGGCATCTCGCATATGCTTCCGTTCGTGGTCGGCGGCGGTATTCTGATTGCGATCTCGTTCCTGTTCGAGCAATACGGCGGCGGCGGAGCGGAAAATCCGATCTTCAAACTGTTGATGGGAATCGGCGGCGGAGACGGAGCATTCCACTTCCTGATTCCGATCCTCGCAGGCTTTATCGCGATGAGCATTGGCGACCGCCCAGCCCTGATGCCGGGTATCGTCGGCGGTTATCTGGCTTCGACATCGGGCGCGGGCTTCCTCGGCGGTCTGGTAGCGGGCTTCCTGGCCGGTTATATCGTCATCGGTCTTCGCAAAGTATTCAAAGGCATTCCGAAAAGCATCGAAGGTCTGAAGCCAATTCTGCTGTATCCGGTCTTCGGTCTGCTGCTGACAGGGATCGTGATGTACTACGTGATCGATCCGGTGTTCGGCGGTCTGAACACCTGGATCACGAACGTATTGGAAAACCTGGGTACAGGTAACGCGGTTCTGCTGGGCTTGCTGCTCGGCGGCATGATGGCAATCGACATGGGCGGTCCATTCAACAAAGCAGCTTACACTTTCGCGATCGGGATCTTCACTTCCACAGGCGATGGCGCTTGGATGGCAGCGGTTATGGCAGGCGGTATGGTTCCGCCGCTGGCAATCGCGCTTGCAACGACCTTCTTCAAAAACAAATTCGATGAGCAAGAACGCAAATCCGGCATCACGAACTACGTGCTTGGCCTAAGCTTCATCACGGAAGGCGCGATTCCATTCGCAGCGGCTGATCCGCTGCGCGTCCTGACTTCCTGCATCATCGGCTCCGCGGTAGCGGGCGGCCTGACTCAACTGTGGGCAATCAACGTTCCGGCTCCACACGGCGGTATCTTCGTCGCTGCACTGGCTAACCACGCGCTGTTGTTCTTGCTGACTGTCGTCATCGGTTCGGTTATCTCCGGCCTGATCCTCGGTTTTTGGAAAAAAACGCTGGCGCAACGCGCGGAAATCGCAGCTAAAAAAGCCGCATAATCGTCTAAAAACCTTTTTCGTCAAACATCCGTGTTGCCCAAACTTTGGGCGATACGGATGTTTCTTTTTTATATGATCATTCCTTTTTCGATGTATTCATGAAAAAAAAGGTAATATGATTCAAGCTGATCGTAGTCGGGTTAAGTACACTCGACATCAGGGAACGAAAAATAGATCCCGCAAGCCGTCGCAGCCGTTGTACTCTTTTCCATACATACATAAAACGACGCAGGCTTTCCGAATAAACGCGGACTTACCCAACCGAATCTAATAAGGAGGCGGAAGAAGCTGAAACCGCTGGTAAGCATCATCGTACCGGTATTTAACGTAGAAGGTTATCTGGAGAGATGCCTCTACAGTCTGCTTGCGCAGACCTTGCAAAACATCGAGATTATTATCGTGGAGGACGGATCGACAGACGGTTCTCCGAAGATCGCCGCGGATTTCGCCGGTCGCGACTCCAGAATCCGATTGATCCGGCAGCAAAACCAAGGGTTGAGCGGCGCAAGAAATACAGGATTAAAAGCGGCGAACGGAAAATTCGTCGGTTTCGTCGACTCTGATGATTGGGTCGCGCCGGAAATGTTCGAAACGATGTATCGTCAGGCGGAAACGCACGGAGCCCAGATGTGCGCTTGCGATTACGCGCTGGCTTACGAGGACGGACGCATGGAAAGCTCGGTGCTTGGCTTGCGAAGCGAAAAGCTGGAGCTGCGCACGATTGGGCTGGATCGTTTTTGGAACAGCAAAACGCTTGGGGTCACCGTCTGGAACAAGCTATATGCCCGAAGCGTTATCGCGGAAAATTCGCTGTATTTCGAATCGAACCGCAATGTGTTCAGCGAGGATGTATTATTCAATCTGTGCTTTTTGAAGCATGCCTCGGTCTGCGCGTCGGTTGCCGATTCGTTTTATTTTTATATGCAGCGCGAGAACTCTTTAATGAAAAGCCCCAAACCGGATTACTTGAAAAGAGAGCTTTTTCTGGTCGACCGATTTTCGGATTACTACGCCGACTATGCGAATCGTGCCGTATACCGCGCACTGTTGACCCGGCTCTTTTTCGAACGGGTTCAAAATGCTTGCCTGCATAGCTTGGAAACGGGGGCCGGAGTCGCGAACGTGCATCGCGGGCTGGTCGAAGCGGGCGGGCACGCGTCGTTTGAGACCTGTATGCGGGAAGCCGGCGAAGACCGAACGATCTGGATGCCGATGCGGGTTTTTGCCCGAATCTGCGGAAAGCGCATGTACCGTTCGGCCGCCTGGTATTTGGGCCTGTTTGCGACGCTGTCCAAAGTCAAACAGCGTCTTGCGAGCAGCACGCAGCCGATCGGCATTGCGGATATGGCTCAAACCCGCGCCAAAGCAAGTCGAAAGGAGGAACCGGCTTGAATCGGATTCCGAAAATTATTCATTATTGCTGGTTCGGGCGAGGAGAGCTGCCGGAGCTGGCCCTTAAATGTATCGAGAGCTGGAAAACGCATTTGCCGGACTATCAAATCGTGCGTTGGGACGAAGACAGCTTCGATATCGAATCGAATCTTTTCGTTCGCCAGGCTTACGAAGCGCGCAGGTTCGCTTTCGTCAGCGATTACGTGCGGTTGTATGCGCTCTACACGCAAGGCGGCATTTATATGGATACCGACGTGCAGGTGTTGAAGCCGTTCGACCGTTTTTTGCATCATGAGGCTTTTTCCGGTTTCGAAACGCCGAAACGCATTCCGACGGCGGTTATGGGAGCCCAAGCGGGCAGCGGAATCATCCGAGACTTTATGAGTTATTACGACGATCGTCCTTTTATCAAGCCCGACGGCAACATGGAGATCACGACCAACGTCACGATTATTACCGAATATTGCAGTAGCCTGGGATTCGTGCCGAATAACCGGTATCAGACATTCGACGGTTTTGCCCTTTATCCCCAAGACGTCTTCTGCCCGCTGAATTGGAGCGCCGACCACTCCAGAGCCGTCGATCGTCCGATTCCGGAAGAAAGCCACGCGGTTCACCATTTTGCAGGCTCATGGCTGACCGAGAAAGAAATCCGGCGCAGCAAAAGCTTCGCATGGCGTCATTTCGGCAAGCCGATCGGCTTTGCGCTTCGCATGACCCGAACCGTTCTTGGGGATAAAAACTATGCCAAACTCAAACAGAAGTACGGAAATTAGTGCTTTTGATCGAAACAAATACCGATTTTCGGAAGCTTAACTCGAAAGGAAAGGTCCCTTGCGAACAAAACGTGCCCTCTATAATACGCTGACCGCAATTTTAATGCAGCTGATCAATTTCGGTGCGGGTCTGATCATTCCCCGTCTGATTATTGAAAGCTACGGTTCAAGCGTCAACGGGCTGGTTGTCTCGGTCGTGCAGTTTATCGGCTATCTGTATCTGATCGAAGTCGGCATCTCGGGGGCGCTCAATTATTCGCTATACAAGCCGTTGACGGCAGGCGACCAGACTGCGGTTAACCGTATTTTGGCGGCTGCTCGGCAAACGTATCGCCAGGTCGGTTTATACGCTTCGGGCATCGTGCTGATCTTGATGTTCGTCTATCCGCTGTTCGTCATGGAAGAGAGCATTGCCTATTCGGATGTCCTGTTGCTGGTTGCAGCCGTAGGCTGTGCCAGTTTGCTGAATTATTTTACCATCGCCAAATACAATGCGCTGCTGACTGCCTCGCAATCCAATTACATCCTGTCGATCTTCCGCATCGTCTATCTGGTGGCCAACACGCTGATTATCGTCAGCATGGTACAGAGCGGCGCCGATTATCCATGGGTGTACGCTGCCGCGCTCGGTGCTCAGATGTTGCAGGCCGTAGGGATTACGTGGTATGTTCGGCGCAAGTACCCGGATGTTCGATTCGACGTCGAACCGGATCTGAGCGCGTTGGCGAACCGGAACAATGTATTGGTGCATGAGCTGTCCAGAATGGCGGTCTTCGGCTCTCCGGTGATTCTGTTAACGTTGTTCGCGACGCTGACCGACGTGAGTATTTATTCGGTGTATGCGCTTGTGTTTACAGGCATCAATATGCTGATTGGCGTCTTCAACAACGGATTTACGGCGGGGTTCGGCCAATTATTCACGCAAAAAGAGCTGCGACGCAACCTGCAAGTCTCGTACTCGCAGTATGAGCTGTTGTTCTATATGATTCTGACCTTCGTGTATGCGTGCGCCTGGATTCTCGGACTTCCGTTCGTGCATGTGTATACGAATGGAATCAGCACGACGAATTACGAGGATGCGATTGTGCTCCTGCTATTCGTAGGGATCGGCGTGTTGGAAAATTGGAAGATTCCGCAGTCCACGATTATTATCGCAGCCGGACATTTCAAGCAGACGCGGCATCGTGCCATCATTGAAGCCGTTATCGTACTGGTCGCGTCGACGATTCTGGTGTTCCCTTTGGGATTAAAAGGCGTACTGATCGGCAGTATGCTGGGACTTGCGTATCGGGCGATCGATCTGCTCTATGCGCATAAGCTGATCGGTATTCCTTTTCGGCCGACGTTGCTGCGATTGGTGCGGGTATTTGTAGCGGGTGCGATCATTATTTTGCCCTTCCAGACGTTTCTTCCGGTTCGTGCCGACGGATTATGGAGTTGGGTGTTACTGGCGCTCGGCGTTTCCGTGTGGGCGGGGCTGGTCGTATTGGCGGCAAATCTTCTGACCGAGCGAAAAGAACTTATGGCAGTCGTCTCTCGGGTCGGACAAGTCTTTAAGCGTTAGAGCACGTCGATAAAAATCGAATACGTATCGAGTAAACATAAGGAACTGACCTTTTAGAGGCAGTTCCTTTTTGTTTGCCTAAAAAGGAGGAGAAGCTTGTTGAATACGTTGAAAAGAATGCTACTGCCTGTATGGAATGAGCGGTTATGGGTCGGTTTGACGATTATGCTCGGCGTGGTTACAGCGGGATTAAACCTGTCCAGACCTTTACTATTCGGGCTGATCGTAGGCGAGTTGGTTAAGCTTGATCCCGAGCAGAAGGTAAATAGCTACGTATGGTTGTATATATGTAGTTGGGGCATGAGTTGGACGGTGTCTCTACTTATTCGATACATCGGAGCTAAACTGGATCAGCGGATTCTTGCGCAAATGAGAGTTGACGTCCTGGCTCATTTGCTTCATATTCCTTTGCTTGAAAATGAACGACAGCCGAACGGGCGCATACAAGCGTATATCTCCTCCGACTTACCGACATGGACCCGGTTATACGGAACACTACTGGCACAAATCGTCCATTCAGTGGTTCAACTGGCAGGGGCGAGTGTCGCTTTGGTGAATTTCGATCCTGAGATGACCCTGATGATTCTGCCGTTTCTGCTGCTAGGCTCGCTGGCTCCACTGTTCATTTCCAAACTTATGGTCAAGGTTAACCGGACTGCTCAGGATTCGTTATCGCAAGCGTTTGAAACATTATCCGGCTTGATTCGGGGAACCGGCGACTTGCGCTTTTTGCATGCGGAAAAATGGGGGATCGAGCGCTTTAGGAAAGTTTGCGTGCGTTCCCAATGTGCCGAGGTCAAACGGACGTTAGCCCAAAGTTTGATGCAGGTGTGTGCAGCTTTTTCGGAAATAGCTGCTTATGTGTTGGTTTTGTGGTGGGGAGGAAAGCGTGTGCTTCGAAATGAGATGCAGATCAGCGAACTGGTCGGTTTTCTCGTTACGATCGAAATGATTTTTTTTTCGGCCAGAAATGCAAGCGATCTAGCGTCTGAGGTTTACAGTGCGTGGGCCTCTGCCCAGCGTGTGCTGGCGTTTTTATCAATCTCGGTAAAAGAACGAAGCGCAACAAAAGAAGGGGATTTGGTCATTCGTGAATTGTCATTTCGTTATCCGGGCGAGCAAAAGGATGCTGTTTGCTCGGTCAACTGTACCCTGCGAAAAGGGGAAGTTATCGTCATTTTAGGGGAAAGCGGCTCGGGGAAATCGACGTTCCTGAAATTGATCTCAGGAGAATATGCGCCGACCTCGGGAGCAATCGTTTCAGAAGGAACCGCGTCGCGCATTTCCTCATTCGTCGGACAAGATCCCCTATTATTCGATGTCAGCATTCGAGATAACCTCAGTCTGGGACGCAAAGTAGACTGGAGAATCGTTGAAGAATTAGCCGAGCAGTTTAGCTGAACTTCCTGATCTGCGAAATGCCCCAGCAATATGAGACGATTCTAAGGGATAATGGTACGAACTTGTCGGTGGGGCAAAAGAAACGGATGGCACTGGTGCGGGCGTTGCTTATTCCGAGTGACTGCTTGCTCCTCGATGAGCCTACAGCGGGATTGGATAGGGAAAATGCAGATCGGTTCTGGATGTCGCTGTTGAACAGGAATCAGGACGTGACGCGAATCGTCACCACGCATCGTGTGGAGGAAACGAAGTTTGCAGATCAGGTGTTGATTTTTAAAGAAGGATATTTGGTTGAAGCGGGGAGATCGAATGAACTGCTGCTTCTGGGCGGGGAATATAGCCGATTAATGGAAAAGGAGCACAATTGATTAGGACGAATCGCAAAAGCGATCAAAGAAAAATGCCCCCGATGATCGAGGGCATGAATTCTGAACCATTTAAGAACTGGCATTAGCGATGCGTTGCTGAGCGTTTTTGACGACAGCCGCGGTTTCTTCGGTTTGCTTTTTGAGCTTGGCGATATCGTCTTGAAGCTGCGTATCGTTCTCTTGCTCGCTCTGGAATTTTTCCAGCTCGATCTTCAGATCGCGAACGGCGGCTTCGATCTCGACTTTCCATTCCATCGCGACTTCGCCGACTTCTTTGCCGAAAGCGATTAGTTCGCGGCTGGTTTCCGCTGCGGCTTGGCCTTTGGCACGCAGAACCGCGATCGCGTTTTGACCTTTGTCCTTGGCGTTTTCCAACGAAGCTTGACCTTTGTCGCGAAGCGCGATCGCTGTGTCGACGCTGCGGTCTTTGAGGTCGATCGCGGCAGTAACGCCACGGTCTTTCAGTTCCAGGCCTTTGTCTTTGAGATCGATAGCTGCTGTAACGCTTCTGTCCTTCAGATCGATCGCCGCCACGACGCTGCGATCTTTCAGCTCCAGGCTTTTGTCTTTCAGGTCGATTGCACCGTCCGCGATAACCCGGCGCGTCTCCGATCCGCGCTGCGGAGCGAACAGTAGAGCGGTAATTCCTCCGATTGCGGCCCCGGCCGCGACACCGGCAATAAATTTTAAAGTTGAATTTGACATATGTAAGCCTCCTGTCTAAAAGTCTTCTTCTTTAATATTACCCATAGTTACGTTTCTGAACAGAGTTAGCAGGGGGAAAATCGAGGGAATTTGATTTAGGGCGGGCTCAATGGGGGGCGCTGCGGGGAAAATTACCAGCATATGCTTCCGAAGTGCATTTCTTCGAAATGCTTCACAAGACGCTGTCTCACGCAAAAAGCTTTCAGCTTTCCGCGTTCAAAGGCGTCTGGACCTGAATTTTCCCCTCCGCTGGCATTGAGCCGGATCGAATTTCTCGATTGACGGGAAGGGGACAGTTTCGCTTCTTGCTTCAAGCAAAAAGACGCTCCGAGGAGGAGCGCCCAATTGTTTAATCCTTTTTCACAACTTGTAAATGCGGCGTGGCTTCAGAGGGGGAGGCAGGGGAAGCGTCTGCTTCTGCCGAAGGTTGAATTTCAAGCGTCTCGATGGCTTCTTTCCAATCTTCGTCGCTTCGGACTTCGCGTCCGAGCGCGATAAGGTCGCGTGTTTTTTCAGCCGTCTCGTGTCCCAACTCCAAACCTTTTTCTTTGGTCTGAACAGCTATTTTGCGAATCTGCTGCCGGGCACCGGCGCTTTTGCGGGAAGTGAGAAACCAGGCGGCGCCGGCTCCGGCCAGCGTGCCCATGACGATTCGGGCCATGCGCCGTTTCGTTGTTTCGTCCATCGGCTTTTTCATCTCCTTGTCGACTTCAGCGATTGAACTTCTTCCCTACATTAACCCTCTTTAATCAGCTGCCAAACTGTGCTTGATGCAGACGGCTGTAAATCCCGCCCGTTTCGATCAAATCTTCGTGTTTGCCTTCTTCGGCGATGCCGTCTTTGCTGACCACGATGATACGATCCGCATTCCGAATTGTCGCCAGACGGTGGGCAATCACGAGCGTCGTACGTCCGATCGCAAGCTCCGACAGCGATTTTTGAATCGCCAATTCGGTCTCGGTATCGAGTGCCGATGTGGCTTCGTCCAAAATAAGGATCGGCGGATTTTTCAGGAACATCCGTGCGATCGCCATACGTTGCTTTTGTCCGCCGGACAGCTTCACGCCGCGTTCGCCGATGACGGTGTCCATGCCTTCAGGCATCGCGCGAATAACGTCGGCCATATGCGCACGTTCAGCGGCATCCCAGATCTCTTCCAGCGAAGCATCGAGTTTGCCATAGGCGATGTTCTCGCGGATCGTACCGGAGAACAAGAATACGTCCTGCTGAACGATACCGATCTGTTTGCGAAGCGATTCCAGCGTCATGTCCCGAATATCCATGCCGTCCACGGTGATCGAACCGGCCTGGACTTCATAGAAGCGAGGCAAAAGGCTACAGATCGTCGTTTTACCCGCACCGGATGGTCCGACAAAGGCTACCGTTTCGCCCGGATGAACCTGAAGACTGATATCGTCAAGGATCGGGCGTTCTTTTTCATAACCGAATGTAACGTTGTTGAAGTGAATTTCGCCTTTGAGGGAATCGACTTCTTTGGCATTCGGCGCGTCCTGGATATCCGGATCGGTGTCCATGATTTCCAGGTAACGGCGGAAGCCCGCGATCCCTTTTGGGTAACTCTCGATCACGGCATTGATCTTCTCGATTGGACGGAAGAAGACATTCGCGAGCAATTGGAAAGCCACGAATTCGCCGATCTGGATCTCGCCGCGAATAAAGTACCATGCGCCGAACACCAGAACGAGTACGCTGATCAATCGCATCATCATATAGTTGACGGACATGCTGCCTGCCATCGTTTTGTAGGCCATCAGCTTCGTTTTACGGAAATCCTGATTTTCTACGTCGAACAGTTCGCTTTCGTGTTTTTCGTTCGCGAACGATTGTACGACGCGGATACCGCCGATGTTGTCTTCGATGCGGGAGTTGAAGTTACCTACGTTACCGAAGAGTCGGCTGTATGTACGCGTCATGCGGCGACCGAAGAAGATAATCATCCAAGCCATAACCGGAATGATAATAAACGTGATGATCGCAAGTTCCGGGCTGATGCTGTACATGAGGATAAACGAACCGACAAGGGTCATGATGGCGATAAATACATCTTCCGGCCCGTGGTGGGCCAGTTCGCCGATATCGTTCAGGTCGTTCGTGATCCGGCCGATCAGATGACCGGTCTTATGATTATCGTAGAATCGGAACGACAGCTTTTGTAATTTGCCGAAAAGGCTTTTGCGCATGTCGGTCTCGATATTGATCCCGAGCATATGCCCCCAATACGTGACGACATACTGCATGCCCGTATTCAACGCATAGATGGCAAGCAACCCAATACATGCTGCCAGAATCAAGGTCCAGTTGCCACCTGGAAGCAGGTCGTCGATAAACGTGTTGACCGCAATCGGAAACGCGAGTTCAAGCAGACCGGCAAATACGGCACAGCAGAAGTCGAGAATGAACAGCCCTTTGTAAGGCCGATAAAATGCGAAGAAACGTTTCAAAATATTGATGCCAATCCCTCTTTTCTCTCTTAATCTGTACTCCTCAATCTCTGATCCGAAGCGTTTGGCCGACCCGTCGGAACAGCGTCTATTGAGAATCATTCTCTATCATAGCTTGTATACGAGCAAAACGGCAAGATAAAAATACAAAAAAATACGAACAAGTATTTTGTTTACGGGTTGCCGGAATCAACTATACCGCTTCATGTTCACTCAGCCGCCGCTTCAACATGTCGTAACAAGCCGTCAGCTCCGCTTCTGTTGCGAATCCGGCCTGAGCCATTCGATCGTTACCTCCGCCGCGACCGCCGAAGGCCGGCAGCATTTCTTTGAAAAGCGCCCCGCAAAAGAACCCGGCTTCGCCGCCGTGAGCGAGAATCAATTTAAACTCCGTCAACGAAGCAAGCAGGACCGGGAGCCGGGCATTGCGTGCTGTCAGGGCGGTCGCGAGGCTTTGCAGTTCTTTTAGGGTCCGGTCACTGAATACTTTCGCGATCGGGCCTCCCGCATGTGTCGCTTCATTGAGCAATTCTTCGGCGACGTATTCGTCCAGTTGCTGCCGCAGCGTATTTAACTGTGTTTGTTTGCGCCGATCCTCTTCGGTCCATTTTTCCAATCGTTCGACAAGTTCTTCCTTGGGTGTGCTGAGCTTGGAGGAGAGGGTGCTGAGTACTTTGGTTTGTGCGACGAATTCGTCGAGTGCACGCAGTCCCGTTTTAAAAGTGAGGCGAAGATTTCCTTTTTGCTTCTCCGCACGTAGCAGCTTGAGCAAGCCAAGTTCGCCCGTGGCGTTCACATGAGTACCGCCGCAAGCGTTGTATTCAATGCCTTCGATCTCGACGATACGCACCTCTCCCTCGACGGAAGGAGCTTTGACGAGCGGTAAGTTTGCGGCCTCCTCGCTGCTGACAAAATAACTTTTGATCGGCAGATTGCGCATGATGCGAAGATTGACTTCCCGTTCGACTCCATCCAATTCCTGCTGTGTCCACTCTGCACGTTCCACGTCGATGGTGGCGTAGTCTTCACCGAGATGGAAACTCAACGTGGCGGCGCCCAGCAGATCCAGCACCGTAGCGGATAACAGATGCTGACCGCTATGCTGCTGCATATGATCGAAGCGGCGCTCCCAGTCCAGTCGGCAAGATACTTCGCTCCCAGGTTCCCCAGGCGGCGCCTCGACGAGATGCAGGATGTTGCCGTTTTGACTCTGTGTATCCAGCACGCGGACTTCGCCGATCCAGCCGGAGTCCCCCGGTTGCCCGCCGCCCTCGGGATAGAAAGCCGTCTTGCCCAGTCGGACATAGAAGCCGTTTTCACCTGGAACGATTTCTTGAATAATGCTTGTCCACTCTTGAGAATAGGCGGAATCGTAGTAGATTTTATGCGTCATGACGTTCTCCTTTTTGTTTCCGGTCCGGCATAAAAAGGAACCTTTTTTTAGCCGCGGAAGAGTCTGTTTGCATCGTATCCCATATCCGTATTTTGGGCAACGCTGTGAAGGAGTTCGGCGTGTAATAGAGGAGCAGACACCGTGGGGTTGAAATGAAGCCAAGCATGTGATCCTGGCGACGGGTGCCCTAGCGGATCTGGCTTCTGCTTCGGATCGAGCTATGGCGTAAAAAAAGAACCTTTCGCGAGATCGCGGAAGGTTCTTTTGGAGAGGAGGAATGAATGCTTCTCAGGCGTGGACATGTTTGCGGTAAAAAAGGTAAGAAGCGACGTAGTTGGCACCTGCAAGCACCAGAATAAGTAGCGCGCCTGCCGTGAATTGGAAAAAAGTTCAAGGCGCATCAAGCGTTGTTCACACATCATTCTCGCTTTTAGCTCGTTTGGCTCGGTGATGATGTCATGTTATACTTCCTCCTAAAGTGCTCGTCAGTCGATACATTCCAATCCACGAAAGGGAGATGAAGTATGGCAATCGATCTTGAAAAAAATCCGGCAGATATGGCATTGATACGGAACGCGGCTTTGGGTGATTTGAGTGCGCTGGAAGAGCTTCGCAGCAGAAAAGTGTTGTTTGCCCAAAGTGAGGGATTGTGTTTTACAGTATCCACTGTAGACGAAAGCGGGCGTCAACAAGGCATTCTGTCCGAGCATCGGGAAGGCGGAGGCGGGATGGATAGTCTGATCGAGATTCCGTCATCCTTTACGATCGTAGACGTAGCTATGGAAGGAAGCAAAGTTGTATTGACGGCTGAGGATGGTCGTGTATTGGCAGCAGAACCGGAGCGATTCGGCTTCAGACATCTGATTAGGGAGGCAAACAATCCGGACTATGAAGCACAGTTGGAGCATGACTTTCTCTCGATTCCTACCAAACGTCGAGGAGAAGCGGGCCTTTATCGGGATGAATGGGAAAATGAGTGGACGTATAATACGGAAATCGGCGGGTATTGGTTGACTCGTTCGGTTGGGGGCGAAAAAGCGCAAGCCGAGGTGTCTTGTGAAGCGACTACTCGCGATGAGCTGATCGAAATGCTGCCGACGGTCAATCAGCGGTTGCAACGACTGGATGCGTATGTGAACGCTGCCAAGGCTTATCTGTGGAAGAGTGGTAGCGAAGAGGAGCGAGAGGTTTTGGGATTGGAAGAGTTTCAAGCCCTGCTGCGTCTGGATTCAGTTAATTTCAGCTATTATGGGGATCTGGAATTGTGGTTGGGCGAAAAGGATGAAGATGGAGCGCTATTCGATGGATATAGCCCGACTATTTATTTTGACCGGAAAGATGAAATTGTAAATTGGGCGATGAATGGGTAAGTGAGTCGAAAATGAAAAAGTTTGCTTTCTGATGAATAATCCATTTTTTATAATTAATAGATTTAAAAGTCGCGAAGCGCGCGGACGTATTTTTTTCCTTTTGGGAAGGGAACTCGTCCGCTTTTTTTTGTGTATGAACGGTAAAAAAATAGGGTGTTCTCAAATGCTGCAACCCAGCGACAAAAGAGTTTACATAGACCGGGAAATACATAGCTAAAAAGATTAAAGGGAAAAATTGGAATGAGAAAAAGTTGGAGGAAATGCACATTAACGCTGTTGGCGACACCGGATATGCGAAATTTGCTTAAGCTTTAGCATTTTTCAATTTGCGCTCTTGTGTGAGAAACAACTTGACTCGTACATAGTGGCGTTAAAAAGTAAACGAATGAAATATTCAGCAACGTTCCTTTAAACGTCCCTTTGAACGGTTTGGGCAAATGCTTGGGATCATCAATGCCTTGCACAATGAACGACGAACGAGTCGAGCTGTAGGTTTTGTTGATAGATTAGCCCCTTGTGCATTCGTGTTCGGTACCGACACAGGTGCTTGGTTTCGATTGTGTACAAAACGTCAAGATTTTCAGCTCTAACTCGTGCTTTTTTTGCAAATGTTGACGTTTCGGCAACATATTTGCACATTTTCTGCTTAAATCGGCGTTCAATCGAAAATGTGTTGACTTTTCATCAACATTTTTGAAAATCAGCCGTTGAAACTCATAAAATGTGTGCAAAACGTCAACAATCAAAACGAGTACTTGGGCGATCCTGTAGGAGTAGTTTTTGCGATCTGTTGAGAATTGATTTTATTTACGTGTTAAAACCATCATGTACTAGGGCGTGTTTGAAAACTCCGAAGGAAGCAGATTTTGCCGAATTTTCGTTTGCAACAAGGAAGGGTTTCGCAGTCGTGCCGGGGCACGTCAAGAAACCGTGACGCGGCGTCGCCGGAACCGTACGCGCTTTAGGCACGGTTCCGGTAGCGGGCGAAAAGACGGTAAAAGATGTACGTCGCCCAAGTTTTCAAACACGCCCTAATTGTAACCAATCGTATTCAAGGTTGTGTTTCAATGCGCGCTCCCGCATGAGGAGCGACAAGAGGTTTGCCCGCTGTGCGCTGCAAATCCAGGGTTTCAATCCACGCTCCCGCATGAGGAGCGACGGCAGCGCGTTCCGCTACCCAGGGCGCAACAGTGCGTTTCAATCCACGCTCCCGCATGAGGAGCGACGATCGCGCGCATCGGTTTGACGATTGCAGGCTGGTTTCAATCCACGCTCCCGCATGAAGAGCGACAAGCACATGGTAGATCCGGTAAACCTCGATCTCCCGTTTCAATCCACGCTCCCGCATGAAGAGCGACTTTGCAGTGTTCTGCACCAGCTGCTACTACACCAGTGTTTCAATCCACGCTCCCGCATGAAGAGCGACCGTCTGGAATCTTACGATAATGTCTTACAGATAGGTTTCAATCCACGCTCCCGCATGAAGAGCGACCTATGCAGGATGCCAGCAGCTCCAACTATTATGTGTTTCAATCCACGCTCCCGCATGAAGAGCGACTTACAATGTTGGTGGGGTTTGGCAGCCTTGGAGCGTTTCAATCCACGCTCCCGCATGAAGAGCGACTAGAGACTCGATATTTTTACCCTCTCTATAAAGGCTGTTTCAATCCACGCTCCCGCATGAAGAGCGACTGTACCCACCCTCAGCCCTTACACCGCAAGGCTTCACGGGCCGAAAAGTGCGAACCTCCAATTTAGCCTAACGAAACCTGGACAAAAATACAAGCAAAACCCTCCAACCCCTTACGTAGCGCGGGGTGCGAACCTCCCGGGGATTTCATGGGAGCTGTAGGTTCGCACTTTTTTCTTCTATAAAATAAAGACCTCGATCCCCACACGAGGACCGAAGTCTTTATTCCGAACTATTCGGACAACCGCATCCTTCAATCGCCCGACTGCCGCATCGCGCTTACTCCGGAAGCCGATACAGTAGCATATTCGGGGCGGGAGACCAGTTCATGCAGATAATCCAGCAGCATCGGAGACAGCTCCTGGCGGCGCAGGCCGATCTCCAGGATCGCTTTCATATAGCCGAATTTATCGCCGATGTCGTAGCGATCGCCGGCGAGTTCAAGAGCGAGCAATCCGTCCTCGACGCAGGCAGCGTGCAAAGCGTCGGTTAATTGATACTCGCCTCCCGCGCCGGGCGGGATCGCTTCGAGTATCTCGAAGATCGAAGGATTCAGGATATAGCGGCCCATGACCGCCATATTGGACGGGGCTTCTTGCGGAGCAGGCTTTTCGATTAGGCCAGCCGCCGTGTGTACCCGGCCTTGCGCAACGCCAGGCACCAGAATCCCATATTTGTTGACTTCCGAATACGGAACAGGCTGAACGCCTACGATATGGCGCCCCGTTTCTTCGTATAAACGAGTCATTTGCTTGAGTGCGGGCGGATCGGAGACCATAATGTCGTCACCCAGCAGCACGGCAAAAGGTTCGTCTCCGATAAACTGTTTCGCACACAAAATAGCATGACCCAGTCCCAAAGGCTCGCGTTGACGGATGTAATGGATACTCGCCATCGAACCGATCGAGCGTACGTTTTCCAACAAGTCGAGCTTGCCTTTCGCTTCGAGCTGTTGTTCCAATTCTACCGATTTGTCGAAATGGTCTTCGATGGACTTCTTGTTGCGCCCCGTCACGATAATGATGCTTTCGATTCCGGCTGCGACCGCTTCTTCGACAATATATTGAATAGCAGGCTTATCGACAATCGGGAGCATTTCTTTCGGTTGGGCTTTGGTCGCAGGGAGGAAACGCGTTCCCAGGCCTGCGGCCGGAATGACGGCTTTTCGGATTCTCATCAGCGATCACTCCTTCTCGTGCTATGGTGAACGACGTGACCGGAGGCATTTCCGTGTCCGGTTGGATAATGAGTGCGATCCCGGAAAGGCGTATGTTCATTCGCTTCGATATGCACCACGGATTCTGTTTCGCGTTGATGGGCAGAGGACGCGTACATGGATTCTTTTCCATAGGCTTCGGGTGCAAAACGGCTGCGAGTATCTGTTTCCCGCGAAGGAACCCGCTGCATATTATGCGTTTCGCGAACGATGTAGAGCGGACGGCCTTTGACTTCGTCATAGATGCGCCCGATATATTCGCCGATTACGCCAAGCATAATCAAGGTTACGCCGTTAAAGATCAGCATTAAGCAGATCGTCGAGGCCCAGCCGCGCATCGTAGTGTCCGTGAACAAAGCCATCGCGACCGCGTACAGCATATACACAAATCCGGCTACGGACATGATCGCCCCGGCGTAACCGGCCAATTTGAGCGGTTTATGGGAAAAGGAAGTCAGGCCGTCCAGGGACAGTTTAATCATCTTTTTCAGCGGATATTTGGTCTCGCCCGCCAGACGCTCATCCCGCTCGTATTCAATCGCAACCTGCCGGAAGCCTGTCCAGCTCACCAGTCCGCGTACAAACGGATTACGTTCGCCAAGGCGGTTCATCTCGTCGCAGACTTTGCGGTCGATCAGGCGGAAGTCGCCGGTATCGACCGGAATCGGCACCTCGGTCGAAGCATGGAGAATGCGATAGAAGAGAGAGGCCGACCATTTTTTGAAAAGAGATTCGCCTTTGCGCTTGGAGCGCTTGGCATAGACCACCTCGTACCCTTCATGCCATTTGTCCAGCATATCGAGGATTAGCTCCGGCGGATCTTGCAGATCCGCATCGATAATGATGACCGCATCGCCGGACGCGTAATCCATACCTGCCGTGACCGCAATCTGGTGACCGAAGTTACGGGAGAAATCGATCAGCTTGACCGACTCGTCCCGGTGCGACAGCTCGCGGATGATATCCGGCGAGCGATCCACTCCTCCGTCGTTGATAAACAGCAGCTCATAGCTTTCGCCTGTCCGGCGCATGACGTCCGACAAACGGCGGTACGTCTCGGCGATGACCGCTTCTTCGTTGTACATAGGGATAATGACGGAAATTCGCGCTTGATTGTTCATCGTATTCGCCTCCTTGAAAGGTCTGGACTTGTCGAATCGTTACTCCGGCAAAGTCACTTCATATAGGGTCAGGTTGTCATTGAAGCCGAAAGGATTCTGCGTATCGGCAGTTGAGGTGTCCGTATCCGTGTCCGCTGTGGTTTGCCATTCGGAAGACGGAATTTCGGTGCCATGTTCCGTGATCCAGTCGGTGACCTCCGAATTGCCGTCGCGCCCTCCGCCCATCCCGCCGCCGAGCAGGAAATACTTGACCTTGCCGCTGCGGACGAGTGCTTCGAGCGTCTCGGGCGTATAGACTTCGTCGGAAGCGTTGAAGCCGTTTAAAATAACCAGGCTTTCGCCTTCGTCGATCATGTAAGGAGCAGCGGTGGTGTAGTTGGTGACGGCCATCAGGTATTGTTCGCCCGTATTGTGTTCACGCAGATAAGCGAGCAGCTCCTGATTGGCGGATTCCGAATCATTCATGCCGCCGAATCCGCCATTATTTCGACCCGAGCTACCGGGCATGGCTCCGGTGTTCGCCGCGTCATCGTCAGTAGCGGCGTTGCTGGTTGCCGTCGCAGGACCGTTGCCGCCCGGCATGCCCATCCCGCCTGGGAATCCATTTTCCGAATTGCTTCCGCCAGGGAAGCTTCCTCGTCCGCCGCCACCGCCTCCGAATGCTGAACTGCTACCATCGGGACCGGCTGCCGGTAACTGTGAATTTTGACCGTACACGATCGGCGTGAACGACCAGTAGATCGGACCGATAAACATAGCCGCCAGTGCCGCGATGAGCGAAGCTTGCTGTAAACGGTTGTTACTGCCACGCTTGAACACCGCAAGTAACGCAGCTGCGACAATGCCCAGAATCAGTACACCGATCGACCAGAAGCTGCCAATCGTATCGTCGTACGGATGAAGAATGAACCACGAGAATACCGTCGTTGCAAGTACGGAGACGGGCAGCAGCCACGAAGACCATTCTTCCCGGTTACGGTAGGCGTCCCACATTTCCGTAATCGCTGCCCCGGCCAATGCCGAGACGGGAGGAGCCAGCATAATGAGGTAGTATTGATGGAAAAAGCCTGCGATGCTAAAGAATCCTGCGACCGGAACTAGCCAGGCTAACCAGAAAATAATCTCCTTATGCTTGTGCGTGAAGTTCCGTCTGCGCCAGCTCGCCAATATGGCGAGGGCTCCGATCAGGCCAAGAGGAATCAACCAGCTTGCTTGCCCGGACAGCTCGGATTGGAAAAGACGCAACGGACCTGCTTCGCCCGTATTGAACATTCCGCCGCCACCGTTGCCGCCTGGTGCCCCTCCGTCGTTTGCGCCGCCGAATCCGCCATTTTGGCCGCCCGGCATACCGCCTTCGCCGCCGAATCCGCCGAAGTTGCCTCGGCCTCCGTCGCCGGAAGGCGCTTGCCCGCCGGCTGCTCCGTTTCCGGGAATGACTTGGCTGTTGTTGGCTGCGGAACCGTCGCCTCCCGAATTTCCCCCGTCATCGTTCGACGTTTGTCCGCCGAAGTTCGGCATTCCTCCTCCGAAGCCTTGGCCGGAACCGCCTGCTGCTCCGGTGCTGCGGTCGCCTGTCAAACGCGAAACGCCGTTATACCCGAACGCCAGATTGAGTACGGAGTTGGTTCCGCTGCTGCCGATAAACGGTCGTTCGCTCGCAGGCACCGAATCCACGACGACCGCCCAAGAGACCGAGACAACGGCGACTACCGCGGTGGCTGCAACGAGCGACATCACTTTCTTTTTCCAACCATACTTGGCAGCCAGCAGATAGAAGAGGTAAAAAGCCGGCAGTACCATGTACGCTTGCAGCATCTTCATGTTGAACCCGATGCCGATCACCGCGAATGCGCCGAGCAGGCTCCAGATTCCGCCTTTTCGTACGGCTCGGAATAACAGCCAGCTCGCGAGCAGCAGCGTGAACACCAGCAGGCTATCGATGTTGTTCGTGCGGCTAACCGCGACGGCCACCGGTGTGAACGCTGCGCCGAATGCGGCAATCCGAGCGGCCCAAGTGCCGAAGGAAGGCTTAACGAGCAGATAGACGAGGATGACGGAGCCGACGCCTGCCAACGCTTGCGGCAGGATGACGCTCCAACCGTGCAGGCCGAAAATCAGCGCGCTGATCGTCTGTATCCAGAACGCGACCGGCGGCTTGTCGACCGTGACCGATCCGGCGGAGTCGAGCGACGCATAGAAGAAGTTATGGAAGTTTTCCATCATGCTTGCGACCGCGACCGTGTAGTACGTGTTGGCGTAATTCTCTTCCCAGATGTTCCAGCCGTTCAAAAACAGGGCAATCAGCGCCGTAGCGAGCAGCCAGAAGTCCGGGCGAAATTTCGCTTGGGATTTCATTGAGTCAAGTCACTCCTTAAATGAACGTTAAAGCCGCAGGATGCAACTCGCATCGTCTGCGCGGAGTCTCCGGCTGCGGGCCTTGTTGGTTCCCATTGTGACGCTTGTACCTGAAATCATCCTGAGAACCAACTGAATGTTTGCTGAAAGAAGGCGACATAGGGCATAATGGGCGGTAGAAGTCATCCGGGCGAGCGGCTCGGAGCGAAACGGAGGAGATCTTTTGACAGGCGAAAAAGGCGTCAAAATTTTGCTGGCCGACGATGAACCTCATATTTTGCAGTTTCTGGAGTTGGGACTGGCGGGAGAAGGGTACGAGGTCTGCACGGCGGAGAACGGTAGGGAAGCGCTGCGCAAAGCGGAGGAGTTTCACCCGCATATCGTCATTTTGGACATCATGATGCCGGAGATGAACGGGTTCGACGTTTGCCGCAGGCTCAAGGAGCGCGGAGAAAACGTGGCGGTGATCATGCTCAGCGCCAAAGACGCGGTAGACGACCGGATCGCGGGGCTGACGCTCGGAGCCGACGATTACGTGGTGAAGCCTTTCAGCTTTGAAGAGTTGCTGGCACGCATTCAGGCCCGGCTGCGGAACCAATTTCCGAATCTGCTCGGCGGCGTGGAGATCGGGCCGTTCCGGATCGACGAGCGTCGCGGCGAGATTTTGTACCGGAGCGAAGCGTTGGCGCTATCGCCGACCGAATACGGATTGCTGAAATTCCTGGTGCTCAACCACGGGATCGTTCTCAGCAAAACCAAAATTCTCGACAGCGTCTGGGGCTACCAGTTCGGCGGCGAGGAAAATATCGTCGAGGTGTATATTCGTTCGCTGCGCGACAAGCTGGGAGATAAAGAACACCGTTTGATCCGTACGCTGCGCGGCGCCGGTTATCGGATGGATCTGTCATGAAGACGGACGGACAGACGACGAAAAAGCCGGCGCAAAAAACGCTCTACGCCCAGCTTCTGGCGCGTTCGTTATTCGTGCTGGCCGTTTTGCTGCTGCTGATCGGGGGGTTCCAGTATTTTTTGATGCGCAATTTTTTGTATCAAAATCAGGCCGAGACGCTGGAAGCGCAGTTTCGCTCGCTTCCTCCGTTTCTGATCGAGGAATGGCGCTCCGAGCAATCGGATTTGCCCCGCACGCTGCCTCAACGCTCGGCTCCTTCGGAGCTTGAAGACGAAGAATCGGCTTTTTCCGAAAATGCGAACGTGGACGAAGGCGCCGCCGAGCCGGGTGCCGCCGGGGACGGGAACAACCCGGAACGCCGCGAATTTCTGCTCGGCGGGTTGTCGTTGGCCGCGGTAGATCCGAACGGTGAAATCGACGATCTGAACGCGCAGTACGGGGTGCCGGCTCCTCGTTTAAGCGAACAGGATTACAGCCTGCTCCGCGAAAAAGTATTGCAGCCCGCACGCAAAGTGAACTATGTGCTGGCATCCGACGCGGACGGCACGGAGCAGCTTGTGGTGCTGCGCCCGGCAGGCGGTTTCGGCAGCGGCGGGATGCCCATGCTTCAGATCGGCATCCCGACCGGGCCGCTGACCGCGATCCTGTGGCGGCAATTGGCGATCTTTGCGGGGTTGTCCATGCTGGCGTTAGCTGGCGGATTCGCGCTGTACCGTCCGGTGCTGCGCAGATCGCTTTCGCCGCTGGCGCGCATGGTCGAGACCGTCAAGGTGATGGATGCGGGACGTCTGAGCGAACGGTTTCCGGCGGAGCAGGGACAAGCCGAGATCGATCGGCTGGCTTTGTCGTTCAACGGGATGTTGGAACGGTTGGAAGAAGCTTTTGCAGCGGAAAAAGAATCGCAGGAGCGGATGCGTCGTTTTATCGCGGACGCTTCGCACGAGCTGCGGACGCCGCTGACTTCGATTCGGGGCTTTTTGGAAGTGCTGCTGCGGGGCAGCCGGATCAGCGAGGAGCAATTGCGCGCCGCGCTGCGCAGCATGCACGGGGAATCCGAGCGGATGACCAAGTTGGTCGAAGACTTGCTCATGCTGGTGAAGCTGGATCGAAGACCGGAATGGCAACGCGTTCCTTTTTCGCCGGAGAAGCTGTTGCGCGAACTGGAATCGCATTTACGCATGTTGGCCGGGCAGCGGCATATCCGACTGGATACGCAACAAGCGGAAACCGTCAGCGTATCTGGCGATCCCGATAAGCTGAAGCAGGTGGTGCTGAATTTGTTCGCCAATGCGGTGCAGCATACCGATCCGCAACAAGGAGAGATTTTGCTGGCGATTCGTTTTCGCGGGCAACAAGCATTGATCGAAGTGCGCGACAACGGCCCCGGCATTGCGCCGGATATGCAACGCAAAGTATTCGAACGGTTTTATCGCGGAGACGAGTCGCGCTCGCGCCGAAGCGGCGGCGCGGGACTGGGTCTTGCGATCTCGCTGGCGATTGCGGAAGCGCATGAAGGGACGCTGGAGCTGGACAGCGTTCCGGGTGAAGGCAGCACGTTCAGGCTGGTACTGCCGATTATTTAAGGCTTCAATCTTGCGAAAAAGCAACAGTGGACTTCGGATACCCGCAGATATAGCGATGGAAGGCCTGTATTGTTGCTTATACGCAAGAATAGAGCCGCAATCGGCTTTTCCGGCAAGAAATCGTTGCTTATACGCATAAATGAGCATTTTGCGCGCCACTCTTTTTCTGACGGTTTGGCTTTAATTTGAAGTTTTCAAATTCGAAGGTTACACTTAAAGGATGAGTGAATGATAGCGATTCCAGACCAGTCATCCGGCAGAACTTGCAGACGGCAGCAACAGCGAAGCGGCTTCGTTACGCTCAAATCCGAGAAAATGTTTACGCGAAAGGATGAGAACATTGACGTTTCCTGTTTTGGAAGGCAAGGTAGCAATCGTAACCGGGGCCGCGATGGGCATGGGCCTCGCTACGGCGAAGTTGTTCGCGGAGGCCGGCGCCAAAGTCGTCGTCGCGGATATGAACGAAGAACAAGGCCGCGCCGCGGCAGCGGAGATCGAAGCAGCCGGGGGAACCGCCTTTTTCCAAAAGGTCGATATTTCGAACAGCGAACAGGTGCAGGCGATGGTCAAAGCAACCGTGGACACGTACGGCCGATTGGATGTCGCCATTAACAACGCGGCACTCACGCCGGATAACGCGCCGACCGCGGAGTTTGACGAAGCGTACTGGAACAAGTTGATCTCGATCGACTTGACCGGCACGGCGCTATGTCTCAAATACGAGCTTCAGCAGTTGATCAAGCAGGGCGAAGGCGGTTCGATCGTCAATATTTCTTCGGTCAGCGGGTTCCGCCCGCAGCCGAACAACCCGGCTTACGTGGCGGCCAAGCACGGGATTATCGGATTGACCAAAGTCGCGGCGCTCGAAAACGGTGTGCATCAAATCCGCGTCAACAATGTCGCGCCGGGCGCGATCGATACGCCGATGCTGCGTGGCGCGCTGGAAGAAACGGGACAGACGGCCGAAGAATTCGCGCCGATGCTGAGCTTGCTCGGACGTTTCGCGCAACCGGAAGAAGTCGCGCAGGCGAGTCTGTGGCTGGCTTCAGATCTGTCTTCGTACGTGACGGGTACGACGATCCATGTGGATGCCGGTTATACGAGTCGTTGATTAATAAAAAAATGGATGATATTCATTTTATTGGATGCAACAAACAAGCGTCCCCGTTTGGGGGAACGCTTGTTTTTTTATGCGGGTTCGACCACGATTCTGGTACAGTTTGCCTTGTTTCGGGTATAAACAACAGCAGGCGAAAAAAAGGTAACTCCTCGACTTAAAGCCTGGATAATAAAGGATTTAACAGGAGGTAAATGGAGTTCGCAACGTTTCGATTTTTTGATTTTTTCGACTCTGATTTTTAATTTTCAAATATCGGAATTCGTCTATTGATTTTAACAAAAATTGAATTATTATTTAATCAAAATCAAAGCGTTTCCGTTTCCAACTCATCAACAAGAATTACATAGAACGGAAGGTGAGGAAGATCGTTTCTATTCAGATCAGTTCGGCAGAGGCCGATTATTTTCGTGACTTTTTACCTAATCTGTCCGATCCGCTTCCGCCCGGAACAATCGGTTTAACGGCCGAAGCGGACGGTGCTTTCGCAGGAACGGCGTTGGCTATTTCGCATCCTCGTTCCGGCGTCGGCAGTATCAGCGTCCTGCATGTGCCCGAAGCTTTTCGCAATCTGGGGGTTGGAGAACGGTTATTATATGAAGCCGAACGTCAATTGGCGGAAACCGGCTGCCGGGTCGTGCGGGTCACATTGACTCAGCGCCAGGGAGAACCTTGTTTGGAAAAAGACTTTTTGCACAAGCGCGGTTATATTTCCGGAAGCCTTCAGATCCGCAGTTACACGTTACGCTCGGCGGATCATATGCAACAGCGTTGGCTGCAACGGCTGCGTTTGCCGCAAGGCGCGCGGTTGAAGCCTTTGCTGTCCGTTACGCCGCAAGAACGCGAGCAATTGGAACAAATATCGTCGATGATTCCCGCAGGGCTGTATCCGTTCGAAGAAGAGCGGCTGCTGCATCCGCAGTACAGTACGCTGCTGCAAGTGAACGGACAAATCGCAGGCTGGCTTGGGGTTCAACGGTTGGCTTCGAATCTGTTGTCGCTGCGTTCTTTGTACGTCAAACCGGGTTACGGCGTGCACGGAAGCGGCTTGGCGCTGTTTGCGGAAGTGAATCGCCTGCACGGACTGACGGAGCATTTTGCGCATCTGATGTTAAGCGTGCCGGGCGACAATACGGAGCTGCTTCGGTTGGCCGACCGGAAGTTGGCGCCGCACGCGTCGAAGATCAAGTCGGTCATCCGGTTGGAAAAAAGATTGTGAAGCGGGCTTGATCGGGGGCGGAGGCGGACAAGCTGACGCAACCGTGCATCCCCGTTCATGTTGCCGGATAAGGCAACGAATTTCGCCGCCGGGATGGTGTCCGGCGGCGTTTTTACATACACCAAAGAATCCCGGTAAATTGACGAAAACCCCGCAGACTGATAAATTAAGTACAATCTTGCGATGGAGGCGGTCCGATTATGAATTTTGTGTTTTTCTCTCCCCACTTTCCCGGCAGCAGCAGCGAGTTCGCGATACGGCTGCATGAGGAGGGCGCGACGGTGCTGGGTATCGGCGACGCCGCTTATGACGACCTGCCTGAACGGCTGCGCGGCGCGCTGACGGAATATTACCGCGTCGACAATATGGAGAATCAGGATGAGACGCTGCGTGCGGTGGGCTACTTTACGCATAAATACGGCAAAATCGACCGTTTCGAGTCCATGAACGAATATTGGCTGGAAAGCGACGCGCAGATGCGCACGGATTTCAATATCGACGGCACCAAAGCCGACTTTGTCGATAACTTAAAACAGAAATCGAAAATGAAAGACTTTTTCCGCAAAAGCGGCGTGGACACGGTGCGCTTTTTGAAAAATCCGGACCGGATCAGCGCGGCGGCTTTTATTGCGGAAAACGGCTTCCCGGTGGTGGTCAAGCCGGATCTGGGGTCGGGCGCGAGCCATACGTACAAACTGAGCGATCAGGAAGAGCTGGATTATTTCCTACATACGCGGCCTGACGACACCGAGTTTATTATGGAAGAGTTTATCGACGGGATTATTTTGACGTATGACGGGATTATTGACCATGAAGGTGTGGTGCGGTTCCAAGCCAGCCATCGGTTCGAGCAAAGCATTATGAAGGTGGTCAGCGACGACGATCATTTGCGTTATTTTTGCTTGAAAAACGTCGATCCCGAGGTGGAAAAAGCGGGACGGAGCATTTTGGAGGCTTTCGGCATTCGGGAACGCTTTTTCCATATCGAGCTGTTCAAATCCAACAAAAACGGCCGCCTGATCGCGCTCGAAGTCAATATGCGGCCGCCGGGCGCCTGGATGACGGACGCGATCAATTACTCGTACGAAACGGACGTTTATTCGCTGTGGGCGAGAACGGTCGTGCACGGAGGAAGCGGCGCGCCGCCGGAAGGCCGGCATTTCACGGGGTACGCGAGCCGCAAAGACCGCAAGGATTACGTGCACAGCCATGAGGATATTTTGCGTGAGCTGGGGGATGCCGTAGTCCGTTACGACGAGATCGACGCGATCTTCAGTCGGGCCAGCGGCGATCGGGCGTATCAGTTCCGGGCGGATTCGCTGGACCGGGTACGCGAGATCGCGGATTATATTCAGGCGGTGCATCATGGTTAACGTGCAATATCGAAAAGAATACAGTCCGGCGCTCGGCCGCGATATGGAATACAAAGTGTACGGCCACCGGGGCAAACCGATGCTGGTGTTCCCGACGTCGCTCGGACGCTTTTACCAATACGAAGACTCGGGCATGATCGACGAATTGGCCGAATGGATCGACGCCGGGAAATTGCAGGTGTGGGCGTGCGATACGCTGGATGAAGAAACGTTTTTCTCGCCGCATTGGAATATCCAGGACCGGATTGGTCGCCACGAGCAGTATGACGCGTATATCGTGCAGGAGCTGATTCCGGGCATTTTGCACGAAAGTCGTCATAACAACGGCGGACACGAACAAAAGATTCTGATTAGCGGGTGCTCGATGGGCGCGTATTACAGCGGGAATTTCTTTTTCCGGCATCCGCAATATTTCGATACGCTGCTTGCGCTTAGCGGTGTGTATTCGGTCAATCACTTTTTCGGCGGGTATCGGGAAGGCGCGGTCTACTACAACTCGCCGCTCGACTATTTGCCGGGGTTGACCGACGATTGGAGACTGGAGCAATACCGCCGCAGCCGGATCGTGATCTGCTGCGGGCAAGGCGAATGGGAAGACGAGATGCGGGAAGAAACGGCGCGGCTCGGCGAAGTGCTGTACAATAAAGTGATTCCCGCGCGTCTGGATTTCTGGGGATACGACGTGCATCACGATTGGCATTGGTGGAGAAAGCAAGTCCGGTATTATATGCAGGATTTGTTGTAAAAAAGCATTCCGGAAAAACGGCGCGGATGCCCGGATGGCTCGGGTGTCCGTGGTTCATCGGAAAACGGAAGGAGCCAGGCAACCATGAGTTTTTTCGCAAAATGGTTTAAAAAGTTGACGGAAGAAGAAGAGGAAACGACAGGCAGGGAGACTTCGAGAATATTGGACCGGGAGCCGCGTTCGATTCGGGAAAACGCCGATTGGAGCGTTATCCCCGACCATCGGCCGGATACGGTTACGCTGACGCGGCATATTTTGCTGCAAACCTCGCAGCCGCCGCAATTGGACGGCGTGATCCAGAAAGTACGGATTCAGGGCGCTGACGCGGAAGGCGGCTTGCATGACGGGCAGCTAATCGCGCATTATCGGGGCATGACGGTTACGGCCGAGTACATACCTGCACCGCTGCCGAATAGCGAGGCCGAAGAGAATGCGAAGTACAATCAACTGTGGCCGAATGCGGAGCGGGAGATTACGGGATATGCCGCACAATTGCTCGTGACACTGCGCAATGCACCGAATGGTTTGAGCGGACACCGCTTTCTGACGCAGACGGTCGCGGCTTTGCTGGACGGAGAAATGAATGCGCTTGCTGTCTACTCGGCGCCGTTGCTCGTCAGCCGGGCGGATTATTTGGCGAGTGCGGAGTTGTTGAAAGAACAGGAACTTCCGGTGAATTTGTGGGTGTTCGTTGGATTGTACGGCGGAGCGCACGGAGGAGCGGCATATACGCACGGCATGGCCGACTTCGGCTCGGACGAATTCGAACTGCTGGACTCGCCCCGCTCGGGGAACGAGATTTTCGAGCTGACCTTCTCGGTCGTGCACTACGCGATCTCGCGGAATATCCGGTTCCAGGGCGGGGAAGAGGTCTCGTTCGGAGCGAATCGGGAGTTAAAGCTGGTGAGATCGGCGGGAGCGGCGCTTGAGGGGATGACGGTGAAGATCGAAGAGGGTTGAGACGCTTGGTCGATAAAAAGAGGCTTGCCATGAAAAACATAGTTTCACATCGCCAATGCCAAGCGTCGACTCATTCCGTCAAAAAAACGCCGGTTTCGAAAAAGAAAAAACTTTTGATTTCAACTTGAACATGATGTAGAAAGAATCGCCAACGAGTATGTTGGTGATTCTTTTTTATTTGAGGCAAAGGGTTGTGATTTGCTGCATGTTCGTGAAAAGAAGCGACCAAAATGGTAAAAGCAGATTCGGCTGAATGTCGTTTGGATTTACGCTTCCCTACGGTGGTTTCAGTCCACGCTCCCGCACGAGGAGCGACAAGAAATTCAGTTTCTTGTAGAACAATTCAAAAATGTTTCAATCCACGCTCCCGCACGGGGAGCGACGATGTTCCAAGCTAACGAGTACATCGAGTCCTCGTTTCAATCCACGCTCCCGCACGGGGAGCGACGATGAACACCGTGTCCATGTTCAGACGATCAGCATTGTTTCAATCCACGCTCCCGCACGGGGAGCGACAAGAATTTCGACCTACTGTAAAGTCTGTAAATCAAGTTTCAATCCACGCTCCCGCACGGGGAGCGACAATTCAGGCATCGCTTTCCGCCCCCACGTAAACGTTTCAATCCACGCTCCCGCACGGGGAGCGACCGGCTACGCTGATTCCGATTCCTGGGATTATACAGTTTCAATCCACGCTCCCGCACGGGGAGCGACTCGTAGTCCTTTACCTTAAAAGCTTTGCGAACCGGTTTCAATCCACGCTCCCGCACGGGGAGCGACCTTCCATCTTTTTAATTTCGTTGCCTTCGTCGTCCCGTTTCAATCCACGCTCCCGCACGGGGAGCGACGCAGTTGGCGGATAACGACACGATGTCCCTCAACAGTTTCAATCCACGCTCCCGCACGGGGAGCGACCTGTGCACTCAGGCGATCGCGATGCTCGACGATGTTTCAATCCACGCTCCCGCACGGGGAGCGACGTTAAAGCTGCGAATGCTAAAGAGCTTGTCACTGGTTTCAATCCACGCTCCCGCACGGGGAGCGACCATCGTCTCCCTTCATATATAGGCCGCCTATAGGCCGCCGCGCCTGTTTCAATCCACGCTCCCGCACGGGGAGCGACGCCGTGACTTGGGAGCGGATAAAGCAGGACGAGTTGTTTCAATCCACGCTCCCGCACGGGGAGCGACGTGCCTTATACCGACGCTGCCGACTCGTAGCGCAGTTTCAATCCACGCTCCCGCACGGGGAGCGACTCAACAAGGATTCGATCTTCGAGTTCGCGGTGCAGTTTCAATCCACGCTCCCGCACGGGGAGCGACGGCGTATACCAATACGCCAAGCTCGCGGCATCCCTGTTTCAATCCACGCTCCCGCACGGGGAGCGACAAGCTGTCAGCTCCTACTGTAGAGCCGATTAATACCGTTTCAATCCACGCTCCCGCACGGGGAGCGACCGATATGGACGGACTGGTTAAAGAGATTCCGGCCGTTTCAATCCACGCTCCCGCACGGGGAGCGACGCGCGTAGGACAACGCGTTAAAGAGAGTGACAGGGTTTCAATCCACGCTCCCGCACGGGGAGCGACTGGTCATGGCGTCAATCTGGTTGCTGCTCAATTGTTTCAATCCACGCTCCCGCACGGGGAGCGACGGAGACGGTTGTATCCTTCGGCCTGCATCTGAAGTTTCAATCCACGCTCCCGCACGGGGAGCGACCAAAAGGATATTACTGCCAAGCAGAGCGAAGCGGTTTCAATCCACGCTCCCGCACGGGGAGCGACTCCGCTCCGGGCTTTGAAGACGTCACCTTATCCGTGTTTCAATCCACGCTCCCGCACGGGGAGCGACTGCACTCACTCTCAGCCCTTGCCCCGCAAGGCTTCCCGGGGCGAAAAGTGCGAACCTCAAATTCAGCCTAACGAAACCTGGACAAAAACACAAGCAAAACCCTCCAATCCCTTACGCAGCGAGGGGTGCGAACCTCTCGGGGATTTCATGGGAGCTTCGGGTTCGCACTTTTTATCGTTCATTTATCCTCTCTTTAATTCATTCACAAAAACTCCACACTCCGATCTAAAAGGAAAAAGGAAATCAAATCCTTTTAATGGAATTATGTATGTGTACAATCTTCCTTACAGAAATCCAATCCAAAAGGAGGAGGATCGTTGCTCTATTACGCCCATACCACGGAATCGGACGACAAAAAAAACTGGCAGTTGCTCAAGCTCCATCTAACCGAGGTCGAAAAGTTGGCAGGCGATATGGCGCAAGTTTTTCAAGCTCGTAAGTGGGCGGAAGCGGCCGGGCGTCTTCACGATCTAGGCAAATATTCGCGGGCTTTTCAAAAAAGACTCGAAGGTTCTTCGAAGCAGGTGGATCATGCGACAGCGGGAGCGTTAGCACTTGTGAAGCACTGGTCGAGGAATGGGTCAGAACAAGCAGCAGCCCGTTTACTCGCCTATATCATCGCGGGGCATCATGCCGGCCTGCCGGATTACGGCACATCTGAAGCGGATCATAACGCCTGCTTACGCAAACGACTGGCTCGAACCGATCAGGTGGAAGATTACAGCGCAGGCTACACGGAGATCATCATACCGGACGCACCGACAACTTTTCCTTTACAACCAGGCCCGGCGCCGGGCTTCCAGTTTTCCTTTTTTACCCGAATGCTGTTTTCTTGTCTCGTGGATGCGGATTCGTTGAACACGGAAGCTTTTTCAGATCCGGCGAAGCATGCTTTGCGCAAACGGGATACCGTCGATTCCAAACAAACGATTCAGCTTTTTGAACAGCTCAAGCAGAAGTTTTACGCCTACCGTTCCGCCAAGTTTCATACCCCGCGCGGAGACATTGATCGTTGGCGCACCGAGATTTTTGAAGAAACCGTTCGGCGTGCAAAAGATCCGCGTGGATTGTTCAGTCTCACCTTGCCGACGGGAAGCGGGAAGACGCAGGTATCGCTGGGGTTCGCTTTGGAACATGCGGTCCAGCACGGTCTACGGCGTATTTTTTATGTCATTCCCTATACGTCGATCATTGAGCAAAATGCGCAAGAGTTTCGCGATATTCTCGGCGCGGAGCATGTGTTGGAGCACCATTCCAACTTTCAACATGAGCCGCATCGCGAAGGTACGGAGGCTTTTGAGACAACCGAGCGGCAAAAGCTGGCGGAGGAGAACTGGGAACTACCGTTAGTCGTAACGACGAACGTCCAGTTTTTTGAATCACTATTCGCAGCACGGCGTTCTTCAACACGCAAACTGCATAATATCGCGGGAAGCATCATCGTCCTCGACGAAGCTCAGATGATGAACGGCGGTTTTTTCCGGCCTTGTCTGTATGCGCTGAATGAGTTGGTGCGCAATTACGGCTGCTCGGTGCTGTTCTGTACCGCGACCCAACCGCCTGCTTCCGAGCTGCTGCCTCACGCCAAAATTCATGAGACCGTTGCCGATCCTCAGTATCGATACGAGCAGTTCGAGCGGGTACGGGTTCAATTCAATGGAAAAATGAGCTGGACCGAACTGACGGAACAGATCGCCGAAGAAGGTGGGCAAGCGCTCTGCATTGTGAATACACGAGGCAATGCGAGGGAGCTCTATAGCACCTTGTCCGATCACTACGCGGAGGACGAATTGTACCATCTCAGTGCGCGAATGTGTCCGAAGCATCGCCGAGATATTTTGGATACGGTAAAAAAGCGGCTGAACGACAACCTCCCCTGCATTCTCGTCAGCACGCAATTGATCGAAGCCGGAGTGGACATCGACTTCCCTACCGTTTACCGGGAACTGGCGGGCATCGACTCGATTGCGCAAGCGGCGGGACGCTGCAACCGGAACGGCCGTCTTCGACGAGCAGGACAATCTTGCCTGGGCAAGGTACACGTATTCGAAACGGAAAAAGGATTGCCGAAAGGCTGGATGAGTCAAACGGGTGCGATTGCCCGCGGCCTGCTGATCAAGTTCGAAGGCAGAGGTCAAAGTCCGTTGTCGATCGAAGCCGTAAAGGAATATTTCGCGGAATTGTTTTTTTACGGACAAAACGACGAACGCGATCAGACCGATACCGAAGGCATTTTGCCCATGCTGGAGGAAGACGCGAAAAATATGGCTTTCCCGTTCAGGACGGTTGCGGATAAATTCCGTCTGATCGACTCCCCGATGGAGACGCTGCTGATTCCTTACGTTGATGATGCTGAACGACAGGCTGCGCAGGAAAAAGGAGAATATCCTGACGATCCGTACTATAAAGGAAAAGCCAGACAGTTGCTCAATAGCCTGAAAAGCGAACCCCATTCCATCCGCCACATTATGCGCTCGCTTCAGCCCTACACCGTTCAGTTATACCCCCATGAATTTCGTGAATATGTCCGGGCTGGAGAGTTGGAAGAGGTTCGCGAAGGGATTTTTGCTCTGACTCGTGCTAACGCTTGGTATGACGACAAGACGGGGATCAAGCCGTATTCGCAAGAAAGCGCGGCTCGCGAACTGTGGATTATGTAAACGGATACAGATAGGAGGAACCCAATTGGGATACGGAATCAAGCTGCACGTGTGGGGAGAACGAGCCTGTTTTACACGCCCGGAGATGAAAGCAGAACGGGTGAGTTATGATGTTATGACCCCTTCGGCGGCACGCGGGATACTGGAAGCGATCCACTGGAAGCCGGCCATTCGCTGGGTGGTAGATCGGATTCAGGTGTTGAACGAGATTGCTTTTGATTCGGTGCGCCGCAATGAGGTGGAAAATAAAATTTCGGCTACGCAGATCAAGTCCGCGATGAATGGCCGTGACGTTGTGTTGAACCAGACGGCGCCGGAGGAAAGACAGCAACGCATGACCGTGATGCTTCGCGACGTGGCGTACGTGATCGAAGCGCATTTTGAAATGACGGACAGCGCAGGAGAATCGGACAACCCGGACAAGCATTACAGCATTTTTTCCAGACGGGCAAGAGGTGGGCAATTTTATCATCAGCCGTATTTCGGATGTCGGGAGTTTCCCGCGAGCTTCGAATTGTTGGAAGAGGGGGCGGAAATGCCGAAGTCCTTTTATCAAAATCGGCCGGAGCGGGATTTGCAATGGATGTTATGGGACTTGGAATACGGCGCGGAGATTTCTCCCAAGTTTTTCCGCGCGGTGATGAATCGTGGTGTGATTGACGTACCGAATCTACATAAGCGGGAGGTGCGGTCATGATTGTGCAATCGCTGTATGAGAGATACGAACAGCTGCTGCAAGATCCTACTTCCGGAATGTCCAAACCAGGCTATAGCTCGGATAAGGTGTCGTTTGTTTTGGAGATCGATGAGAACGGACAGCTTCGGAACATCATAGATATTCGTGTGCAAAAAGGTAAAAAGCTTGTTCCCGTGCGCATGATGGTTCCCGAACACCCGGTTCGCACCAGCGGAATCAAGCCTTTTTTTCTGTCGGATAAAGCGGAATATGTACTCGGCATTCTGGCGGATAGCGGGGAATCGGGGATCAAAACTTCACCCGCCAAATACGCCAGTAGTGTCGAGTTACATCAAAGGTTGCTCACGTCGTCAAATAGCGAGCAAGCTCGTGCTGTTATTCGATTTTACGAACAATGGAATCCGCAAGCGATTACAGTCAAGTTACCGCTGCACAGTGAACTTTTAAAAATCGTAGGCACAACGGATAATAATCTGGTTTTTCGCGTAATAGGAGCCGGACGGTATATTCATGAGATTCCGGAAGTGTTGGAAGTGTGGGATCAGGCGGTGGCAACAGCACAAGCAGATGGAGATGCACTGATTGGAGATTGCCTGATTACCGGAAAATCCGAGCAACCGATTGCCAAAATCCATAAGGTCAATATCAAAGGCGTGCAAAATGCCCAATCTTCGGGAGCGAGCATCGTCTCGTTTAACTTTCCCGCGCTTGAGTCCTATGGCAAAAAGCAAAGCTACAACGCTCCGGTTAGCGAAGCGGCTTCGGTCGGATATGCCAAAGCGCTCAATCATCTTCTGCTTTCCGAACGAAACCGTCTGCGCCGTATGGGCGATATGACTGTTGTATTCTGGGCACAACGTTTACCTGATGAGCCCGCGGAAGAGTGGAATTTGCAGGAAGGGATGTTCGGGGCTTTTTTCGATAGGAAAACGGATCAGACCGAAGAAACGGCGGCGGAAGCGGAACGTCAGGAACTTGAGCAGCCTTCCAGTGAAGAAAACCGAACGTTAACCCGTCAGATCGAGGACTTGCTTGGGCGCGTAAAGCGGGCGGATTCCGTCACTGCGACGATGCTGCCTGCAAAAGAAGCTTCCTTCTACGTGCTGGGGATGTCAGGCAACAATGCCCGGTTAGCGGTTCGTTTTTTCTGGCGTAGTTCATTCGAGGAATTATATGAAAAACTTACTCAATACGCATCGGATATGGCTATGGAGCGTCCGAACGGGCATCGACCGGACCTGCCGACTTTATTCAATATCATGCTCCAAACTGTACGACAAACAGGAGATATGAGCAAAATGAAGCAAAATATCTCCGGGGCGATAGAAAGCGAGTGGTTTCGGGCGATGCTCAGCGGTGGTGCGCTGCCTTACTCGGTGTATTCAGCTATTGTCAATCGTACGCGGGTGGATGGGCAAATGTCGCCTTATGGCGAACACGGCCGAAGTGCCTGGATTCGAGCCTCCGTTATTAAAGCCTATCTGGCCCGTTACGCGCGTATTCATCAACAGAATGAGATCAAGGAGGCATTAACGCCTATGTTAAATGAGGAAGCACAATCTGTGGCTTATCGGCTGGGGCGGTTGTTTTCGGTGTTGGAACGTGCTCAGATGGATGCGGCAGGCGGGCCTGGACGTTTGAATGCGACGATTAAAGATCGGTATTTCGGCTCGGCTTCCGCAACGCCTGCTGCTGTATTCCCGATTCTGCTTCGGTTGGCGCAGCATCATATGGCTAAGGCTGAGTATGGGCGTTTCCGCGATCGGGACATTGCCGGAATTTTGCAAGGGGTGGATGAGTTCCCGAATCATTTGGACTTGAAGCAGCAAGGGTTGTTCATGCTCGGTTACTATCATCAGACCGCGTATCGGGCTCCAGCGAAAAGCGACGGTCCTGCCGAAGGCGTGTCAGAAGAATTGGATGACGCTGAAGACGTTGAAGTCACTGTATAACACCATTCAAATAGGAGGTTCACTCAATGACAGATGTAGAAGTTCGCGAAGAACAGACGACAGAGCCCCACGTTCCAACGATTCATCGGCATGAATTCACGATCTTTTTCGATGTACAAAACGGAAATCCGAACGGCGACCCGGATATGGGCAATATGCCGCGGATCGACCCGGAGACGGGGCATGGGATCGTCACCGACGTCTGCTTGAAGCGCAAAATTCGCAATTACGTGGAGATCACACGGGAGCAGCGAGAAGGTCATCGGATCTATGTGACCGAAGGCGCCGTCTTGAACGAACAACATCGCAACGCCTACCGCAGCGTGCGCGAAGAAGATGTGGAGAAGCTGAAAGAACTGAAGCCGAAAGATCGTGCCGAAGCCGCGCTGCTGACGCATTGGATGTGCGATAACTTTTACGATGTCCGCACTTTCGGTGCCGTGATGACGACAAAGGTGAATTGCGGACAGGTGCGCGGTCCCGTTCAGTTTACGTTTGCCCGCAGCATCGATCCAATCTTTTCCCAAGAGACGACGATTACCCGCCAAGCCGTTACGCAAGAAGGTGCGGAAAAGGATCGGGAGATGGGCCGCAAGCATATCGTACCGTACGCGCTGTATCGGATGGACGGGTATGTCTCGGGGCATCTGGCAGAGAAAACACATTTTGGCCCGGAAGATCTGGAATTGCTGTGGGAGTCGTTGACGCATATGTTCGAACACGACCGTTCCGCTTCGAGAGGACAGATGGCGTTGCGTAAACTGATTGTGTTCGAACACGCATCTAAGCTCGGCAATGCCCCGGCGCATCGGTTGTTCGAACGGATCGAAGCGCGGAAGATCGTCGACGCTCCGGCCCGCTCGTATTCCGACTATGAGATTTCAATGAATAGCGAAGGGCTTCCCGAAGGCGTAACCGTCACCGAGCGATGATTAGGCAGCGAATTTACGGCGACGACGAGTTGCTTATGCTTTCGGGTCTTCAGCATTACTCGTTCTGTCCGCGTCAATGGGCGTTGATTCATATCGAGCAGCAATGGGAAGAAAATATCAAGACCTACGAAGGCCAACTGCTGCATGCAAGAGCGGACAACCCGGCGTTTACGGAAAAAAGGGGCTCACTGCTTATTTCACGTGCGATGCCTCTTGTCTCCAGACGTCTGGGACTCAGCGGAAAAGCGGATATTGTGGAATTTCATGCTGCTGACGAGGACACGCCACCGGGAACCAGTGCAAAGCTTGCCGGGCGTCGCGGGAGATGGGTTCCTTTTCCCGTCGAGTATAAGCGTGGCAAGCCCAAACCCGACGATTGGGATGAGGTGCAGCTATGTGCGCAGGCGATTTGTCTGGAGGAGATGCTAGGCGTCACGATCGAAGAAGGGGCTTTATTTTACGGGGAACGAGAGCGTCGGGTTGGCGTTTTCTTTACGGAGAGCTTGCGTGCAAGAGTCGAAGATTATCTGCTTGGGATGCGTGAGTTGTTCGAACATGGAGAGACGCCTCCAGCTCGCTATCGCGCCGGGTGTAAGTCGTGCTCGTTGATGCAAATTTGTTTGCCGAGAATGAAAAATAGTGGCGTGGAACGGTATATGAGTACCTATCTGGATGACGATCCGGACGATTGAACGGAGGGGATCGGTATGAGAAAGCTGCTGAATACGCTCTATGTTACGGCAGCGGACAGTTATCTGGCTAGGGATGGCGAGAACGTGCTGGTGCTGATGGGCGAGAAGGAGCAACGGGAGAAGTTCCGCGTGCCTGTGCATAATCTGGAGCAGATCGTGACGTTCGGCTACACAGGCGCGAGTCCGGCTTTGTTTCAATTGTGTGCGGATCGTGGAGTCGGCTTGACCTTTCTGAGCGAATACGGCGCTTTCCAGGCACGCATTCAGGGCAAAGTGAACGGCAATGTGCTGCTGCGTCGTCGTCAATATCGGATGGCGGACGGCGCGGAAGCGGTTCGGATATCCGGGCGGATTATTCAGGCCAAAATCATCAATTCGCGTAATGTGCTGAGGCGTGCCGTGCGTGACCATGCGGCCGAGATTGATGCAGCGAAAGTAACAGAAGCTGTGATTGTGCTTAAGCGCTTGTCGCTGTCCGTGCTGAAAATGCCGACGGGCGATACGATTCGGGGAGCGGAAGGCGAAGCAGCACGGATTTATTTTAATGCGATGAATGAGCTGGTGCTTGCGGATAAAGACTTGTTCCATATTAAAACGCGTAATCGCCGCCCTCCGCTTGATCCGCTTAACGCGTTATTGTACACGATGCTGCGTATTGATGTGCAGTCTGCGCTGGAAACGGTAGGGCTTGATCCAGCCGTAGGCTTCCTGCATCGGGATCGCCCCGGACGTGCCAGTCTCGCACTGGATCTGATGGAAGAGCTGCGACCGTATCTCGCGGATCGGCTGGTGCTGTCGCTGGTGAACAGACGGCAGTTGTCGGCGAAGTCTTTTATTGTGAAGGAAAATGGTGCGGTTCTGCTTAAGGATGATGCGCGTAAAGAAGTGCTGGCGGCCTGGCAGAAAAGGAAGCAGGAAGAGATTACCCATCCTTACCTGGGAGAAAAGATTCCGCTGGGATTGCTGCCGTATGCGCAAGCACTGCTGCTGGCTCGGCATATTCGCGGGGATTTGGATGATTATCCGCCGTTTTTGTGGAAGTGAAGGAGTTGAATAAGCGATGATGGTGCTAATCACGTATGACGTGCAGACCACTTCCCCCGACGGCGCCAAGCGACTGCGAACGATCTCGAAGATCTGCCAGAACTACGGTCAGCGCGTACAAAATTCCGTGTTCGAGTGCCTCGTAGATCCGGTGCAGTTCAAGCAACTGAAGACGCAGCTTGAAGAAGTCATGGATTCGAGGACGGATAGCTTGCGGTATTATATGCTCGGCGCGAATTGGAAAAGGAAAGTGGAGCATGTTGGAGCGAAGGCGGGGTATGATCCGGAGGGGTTGTTGTTGCTGTGAGGGAATGGGTGAGGTGTGAATAAATGCGAAAAAAGCTCGTTCATCGGAATTGATGGACGGGCTTTTTGATGTGTTTGGAGCGGATAGTGTTTACACAGTAGTTCTATCGGAGAGAGCACAAAAGAGTTGCTGTTTGGAATCTGTGTATCCGCGCGGGGGACGACCGTTCCCCTTTTTAGCACTTACATAGTACAGGGGAGAACATCTTGGAGATTCCACGGGAGGTTCGGGTTCGCACCTTTATCAAAAAAATCGGTAAATATATTGCTTTCAAATCTGTAGCAACAAAATCATGAAAATTCTGATTTTGGTATCGTGACTATCAGGGATAATTAAGATACAATGGTAAATAGGTAACTTATCTCTTATATGTAGTAGCATGGAAAAAAAGAAATGGAGGAATTCAAATGCCAGAAGTTTCAGAGGTATTCACGCGAATTGAGAAAAACTATGGTCGTTTAAATCAAATGATGTCTGAAGAAGTTGATATCGCATCCTCGCATGGAACTACAACAGGTAATTATAGAGAAGAAATGTGGCTTAAGCTTTTCAGAAACATTATTCCTTTGAAATATTCAATTGCACAAGGAGTAATCATTATAGATTCTGAAGGTAAACGTTCTAAAGAAGTAGACATTGCAGTCTATGATGAAGCCTACACTCCATATGTTTTCCAGCACAATACCTTAAAATTTATTCCGATAGAAGCAGTGGTCGTAGCTATTGAATGCAAGAGTTCAAGTTCATCAACTACAGCATTAGAAGAATGGGCCAAAGATATTCGTAAATTGAAACCTTCAGCGTCTGGAATCGCGCGAATAGTAAGCGGTTATGCAACGGGGATTACTAACACAACACAAAGAAGATCACGACCGATCCTTATATTTGCTAGTAATCATGTTCTAGTGAAAGATGAGAGTTTAGAAAAGAAGAAAAACGAGTTGGGTGTGTATTTTGATTTTATCATTCTCAAGCAAGGTGATTCACACTCGGAACAAGATCGAAAAAGATTCGAGGTTCTTGTTAAAAATGAACAAAAAACTCTTGGTTGGTGGGGCAAACGTTTGAATGAAGCTGAAAGTCTAGAAGAAGAGCAAGAAATAAAAAATGAAGCACTTGTAGTTATACCGAACGCTGTAAAAAAAGAACCGCAAGAACCAAAAGAACTAAATGAAGAGGATAAGAAGAAAGCGGAGCACCGGATAAAAGAACTGTCTAAACAATTTGAAGAGCTTCACTTTAAACTTGAAGAAGACAGAAATGCGATTTCAATAACAAACACACTTAAACAATTGGAAATTCCCAATAATTCTTTGTTGTCACTTAATCTCCAGCTCAATCAATTGTTAATGTTGATCAATAATCCTATGATGTTCCCTCACTTTGCATATGCCAGAGTATTTCAAGATATCGTTAAATCATAAATGAAGAGCAAGGGAGGAATTCTAGAATGAGATGGTTGGATAATCCTACAGTAGATTTTTCTTCTTACCAATTAGAGAACTTGCCCTATAGTAGTTATAACGTCAAAACAGTTACGCCGATGTTTGGAGGAGGAAGTGAGGCTGGACGAATTGATAAGAATCGTCCAGTCCATGTGAGCTCGATTAAAGGACAGCTCAGATTTTGGTGGAGAGCAACCAGAGGAGCTACCTTTGCTACAACATATGAGTTAAGGAAAAGGGAAATTGAAATTTTTGGAGACACTCAACAACCAAGCTCAATGAAAATTTGGATTGAACATATCAGAAATAATGAAATCCAATCCTATGCCCCTCAACGCTATGACAATCACGCTCCCTATCCACCATACTTGTTCCAAAAAGTTAACGATGGAGCGCGCGGTTCAAAGCCAGTCCACTACATCTTACAATGTGAATTTAGACTATGTATGCAATGGTCTCAAAAAGTCATTCTACTGAAGGAATCAAACCCTGAAGAATTTAAAAAATGGCAACTTGATTGGGAAGCAGCGGTGTGGGCTTGGATTAATTTCGGTGGTATAGGAGCAAGAACGCGGAGAGGAGGAGGAAGCCTATATTGCCATAATGTATCGCCAGGAAGCGACGTTAATTCTAGTCAAAACTTTATGAATTGGCTAAATGAGCGGATGAAACATTTTGAATTAAATGATCTCAAAACAACTGATACTTTAAAAGAGTGGCCGACATTAAGTGGAAAAGTAATTGTTAAAGATCAGATTGATGATAACTGGAGAATGGAAAACTGCTTACTAGGTCGCGAAAATGAACCGGGTACTCGACTTCGCGGTAGCTGGTATGAATCAATAGAATGCTACAGGAGATTCCGGCATAAGGTGCTTAGAGGAAATAAACGTTCTCTGTGGCCGGAACCTGATTCTGTCCGAGAAATTACGGGAATGAAAGAAATCGCTCATGAAACTCCTCATCCTAGTACAAAACCAAGCAAACTTGTAAGTTTTCCACGGGCGCAATTAGGTTTACCAATTATTTTCAAGTTTAGACAAAATAAAGTCTTAGACAATTCATACACAGATAAACGAGAACCCTACACTACACAGCTTCTACCTAAAGGGAAAACTCGTTTAGCATCTCCTCTAATCCTTAAAACGATTGCGATTCAAGAAAATAAAGGGTTTGCGGCTATTATTGTTTTAAATCAACCTGTATTGAAAGAGTTAGAGTTAGATCTTGTTCCAATCGATGAAAAAAGGCTTAACAACGATGAAAAAAAGCATATTCGTGAAGTTGAAAAAAGACTCAAAGCGCAGCAATTACAGAAAGATGAGATTTATCCTCGTTCTTTATATAGCGATAGTCCTATGAGCAGAAAGAATAAAAATTACAATTCTACAGTAAAAGCATTTTTAAATAGCGAGGAGGTTGAACGGTTTTGCAAAACTCAAATCAGGAATTCAAACAATCAGAATCGTTACTCAAAAAACAGAAAACCCTAATCCTCTTCACCATAGGCCCCGTCCAAGAATTCATCGCCCAAGCCCGTCGAACTCGCGACTTATGGTTTGGCTCGTATATCCTGTCGGAACTTGCCAAAGCGGGAGCGAAGCAGTTTGAAGAGTCGGAGGGCAAACTCATCTATCCGGTTATTGTCAATAACAACTGGGATCAGGTCAGTGCACCGAATAAGATTCTTGGCGTAGTTGATACGGATAATCCGCGCGATTTTGTTCGAAATGTTCGACGAACGATCACCGACAAGTGGATGGAGACTGCCCAAGCCGCTCAAGATAAGATGAAGTCTTTTATTAATGTCGGAATGTGGGAAAGACAGATTAATGAGTTGATCGAATTCAACGCGGCATGGACAACGCTGGAGCATTGGGAGAACAAGCCTGCGGAAGATGGAAAAGAGGAAGAAACCCCTTATAGTCGGGCTTTGCAGCATGTTGAAGAGTTGCTAGCTGCACGCAAGACACTAAGAGACTTTAGACCGAATAATCCAGGGCGTGTGTTCGGAGAGGTCAAGTCTTCATTAGATGGAGGGCGAGAGTCGGTATGGTCAAAGGGCAGACCTGAAGACCCTAAACTCGCAAAGCTAGGGATCAAGGCCTTTGAGACTTTAGACGCGATCTCGGTTGTCAAACGAATGGCGTTTGAAATTTATCCTCAAAAAGAAAAATTCTACTCGGTTTGCGAGACGGCGTTTCATCCTTATCAGGCCTATATCAACAAGTATAAAGGTGTTCAGCAAAAAGTAGATCACTATCTACAGGCTATTGCTAACTGTCTGGGTATGACATCCAAAGATCAACTGATGAGAAAAGATGGCGAATATGATGCTCGACTTTTCTATGCCCGCCGCATTGAAGATTTTCTTGAGGAGCAAGGGGGATTGAAAGCTCCAGAAGTAGAAGAGAAGAAAAACGAAATCACTACCCAATTAGAATCCCTTTACCAGAGTGGCAATAAGCCATTCCGTATGAAGCAGCCTTCACCTTACTATGCATTTCTGGTAGCCGACGGAGATCGGATGGGTGATCATCTACGTCGGATTAAGGATGAAGACAGTCACAGGAGATTTTCTGAAGGCCTTTCACAGTTTGCGATTGCAGCTTCTGGCATTATGAAAGAGCATAAAGGCGTTCTTGTGTATGGTGGCGGTGATGATGTCATGGGCTATTTGCCGCTGCATCAGTGCTTGGATGCGGTGCAGAAATTGCGGCAATCTTTTGCTCGTAACATGCAGGAGTATACCTTTTCCGACTCAGATACAGCCTTCACCTTATCAGCAGGTATCGCCATCGTTCATATGTTGGAACCTTTGGAAGAAGTCAGACAACTGGCTCATGCAGCAGAAAAGAAAGCCAAGATAACGAGAGATACACTGGCAATCCATTTCCATAAACGTGGTGGAGGAGACTTGATGCGCGTTGTGCTCCCCTTCCTTAATAATCCTGCCGATCAGATGAAGAAAATTCAGCGATGGATGATTGGCGATAAGTTGTTTTCCGCCAAATTTGCTTACGAACTAAGAGAGCTCTATCGCACCTATGAATCGTTCACAGCTCCGAGCCAATGGTTATACGAGTCTGATCCTTCTAAGCTAGCGGATCTATTATGGCATGAGATTGAACGGCTTGCAGTGAAGAAAAAGCCCGATAAAGTGCCTAAAGAGAAGATTGCAGCTTGGATAACAGAGCTTAAAGAGGTCTTCCTATTATCATCATCGGTAGAACCGTTACATCAACTTAAACACATGGCCGAACAGTTTATTCTAGCGATTCATCTGGAGAAGGAGGGCGTCATTTATGAAGAAGAAACTGCAAGTATCTCCTCTTGATCCGATTCTGATCCGTGACGGAAGACCTTTTGATCGAGTACCGGGGATTCGTGCGCATACTCTAGATGATGTGCTGCCAAATACTTTCGCTGGGAGTATCCGTACAGCTTTGATTAAAAAGGAGAGCAGCCCGTCAGTCAGAGAAAACTTGAAAAAGTTAGACGTTCGCGGGCCGCTATATCGGTGGAGAGAAAGTCTATACTTCTTGGCTCCTCTTGATCTGGAATGGCATCAAGCCCAATCGAGTAACCAAACGGAGCCTCTAGTTACCGCTTACCCTATCAGGCCTAAGAAACCTTGTACAGATGATAAAGCTAGTTCTGGATGTTGGGGAGTAGGTAAAGAGGGATTGTTTGAAGATACGTTATGGTTGCCGCTTGGTTCAGGTAAACAAAAGAAATGGAAAGACGCTCCTTCTTATGTGTCGGAAAAGTGGATGCTGGATTGGTTAATGGAATCGACTTATATTAATAAGCATAAAAGCAAGCCGCAGAATTGGTTGACATCGAATTCGCCATCGTCTGAGGCTAGCCAGTTTGTAGCTCCATTACTTATGAAGGCTTTCGACAAAGAAGAACGTACACATACTTCGGTCGATCCGGAAACCTACAGTGTCAAAGAGGGAGAATTGTTCTCCACCGAATCCTTGGTGTTCCCTGATGATCTAAAGCTTGAGGCTTGGATCGAGGATTCTAGTGCGCCGATCTCCACAGAACTGGGCGATATCTCCGAACTGCATACATTGGGCGGCAAACGCAGATTGGTTCACTTGCATGAGGTGGAGCCTCATGATCATGTAGACGACAACTCTTCTTTTTGGAATTGTCCTCCAATGGTCAGTGAAAACCTAAAAAACGAAAAATATATTCGTATGGTATTGGCAACTCCTGCATACTTCCGTAAAGGGTGGATTCCAGGTTGGTTGGATGAAAACTTGGTTTCGAAAGAACGAGGTCAATATCAAGAGAACGGAAACGCCAAATATCTATGGAAGACTAACATCAAGCTTCAACTACGCTGGGCTTGTGTACCGCGTTGGCAACCTGTATCGGGCTGGGCTTACGATTTACGAACAAATGGAGATCAAAGACTACCGCAGGAAAGAATGGTGCGCCGTATGGTTCCAGCAGGTAGCGTCTATTTCTTTGAAGTGCTTGAAGGTGATCCATCGGAACTTGCGCAGGAATTATGGCTAAAGTCGGTATCCGATCGCAATCGCCGGGCAGAAGCGCATGATCGTGAAGATGGATTTGGGCTTGCCTTATGGGGCAGTTGGCAAATGACAGATCATACAGAAAAAGAAAAGGAGAATGATCAATGACACAAACGAGTTCTCTATATTGGTTACATACCCTTTCCCCGCTCCATGTTGGTAACGGTGAGGGCGTAGGCGTCATTGATATGCCGATCATGCGGGAGAAAGTAACAGAATGGCCGTTGATTCCCGGAAGCAGCATGAAGGGAGTACAGCGGGATTTCTATAAGACGCAATGGAGGAATGAAGCATGGTTGAAAGAAGCATTTGGAACAGGCGGCGATCAGGATGCGAATGCTGGAGCACTGGTGATGACGGATGGACGAATCTTGGCTTTCCCGGTAGCAAGTCGTTATGGGACATTCGCTTATGTGACCTGCCCGCTGGTGCTCAGAAGACTGCGCCGTGATACTGAAGCGGCAGGGCAGGATTTGGAGAAGATTAAGCTTGAAGGCTTGCAGGAATTTGCCAATCAGATCGATACAGGTGTGCAGTCATGGGTGACTAAAACATCTGTTATCATATCGGACGCTAGCAAGAATGTTGCAGAGGTTTATTTGGATGAGTTCGCGGCTTCTAGTCGGAAGGAAGAACGCTTCGATACATGGGCAGCGAACATTGGCAAATTATTGTTTGATTCGGAGGATGAACAGAAAATTTGGCAAGAGCGTGTTGTATTGGTGTCGGATGATGCTTTCCAATATTTTGTTACGATGTGCTGTGAGGTAACGCCTCGAATTCGAATTTTGACGGAGACTAAGACAGTCGATAATGGTGCACTATGGAATGAAGAATATGTGCCGACAGAAGCTTTGTTTTACGGTCTGATCTGGTGCGATCAAAGGAATTCGTCGGCGAAAGTTAACCTGCTATTTGAACTAAAGGCCAGCAGTATTCTGCAAATCGGTGGCAATGCAACAGTAGGAAAAGGACGGGTGCGTTGCAAGATTGATGCAGGAGGTACGATCTGATGAAATCGAATCAGCAGCTCTATGCAGAAGTTGCATACAAAGCTATTAGTAGAGAGAAACAAGAAGATAAAACGCTAGAGGGAAAGGGGTACGGGCAGTTATGTCATCGTTTTCCTTCTTTAGTGTTATCAAACGGTTTGCGGCTTGCGGTTGCATTTTTTGAGGCGAAAGGAAAAAAAGATCCGAAACATCCTTGTACGCGGTATTTAAATGATTTGAAGCTTGCCCTGGATATCAAGGATTGGAACAGTGTTTTGAACACACCGACCTCAACGAACCGTGATTACTTGTATGCCTCTCGCCAAGTGCTAAGCGCATCCGTGTGGTTTAAACGTTATGCGGAAGGAATTTTAAAGGTTGAGCAGGCAGAAAGTGATGAATTGGAGGTGGGCAAGTCATGAATGTCCATCTCGCCTTGAATAAAGGGGTGTTCAATGCAGGTTTTAATAAGCTCTCTTTGCAAAGTGTCGTGAAGAACAGCAGTGGCAAACAAGAGTTTTATACAGATTTGATTAAGACGTACCATGAAGAGTGGACTTCCGGAGGCAAAAATAAAAATCGTTGGTATGAGTATTGCTTCAATAGGTATACAAAAAAAGAAAATTTCGGACAGGTTGAGGTTAGTTCTTTTAAAATGAAAGCTATTTCTAATCTGGCGATTAATCATGGTGGCATTACGGCTTTAGAGACAGGATTAGCTCTGCATCCCATCTACGGATTGCCTTATCTACCGGGAACAGCGCTTAAAGGACTCGCTGCGCATTATGCAGACGCCGTGTTAGGTGAACGATTTGAAGAGTTGCGACAAGGAGGAGCCGATTACGTAGTCTTATTTGGTTCTCAGACTTCAGCAGGATTCGTGAATTTTCATGATGCGTTACTTATTCCAGAATGTACAGCTGACGCACTGAAACTGGACGTATTGACTCCACATCATTCAGAATATAACAAGATCGTGATCGCAGAGGGGAATGAGAGCAAGTACAACGACGGATTTGCTCCTCGTGATGATGACTCTCCCATCCCAATTCCTTTTTTATCGGTAACTGGAACTTTCCAAATCGTGTTAACTTGCGAAGGTGACGCGGATGAAGCACAGAAATGGTTGAAGTTGGCCAAACAGATTTTGGTGTGGGCGCTGAAGCACGAAGGCATCGGAGCAAAAACAAATGTAGGCTATGGAAGAATGGAACTTGTAGTTGAATGAAATCTTTTGAAAAGTAGCTTTCCTATGCAAGAGGCTAACCTCATAATCGAAATAAATCAAAACACCTTCAAGAGATTGGAGCCTATTGTAAGATAGGTGACAACCTTGAAGGTGTTTTTTAATAGAACTCGATTGGGGTTCTGACGAAACTAGGTAACCAGTCACCGATAAGATTCCGGCGACTGGCTGGTATATGCTTGCACGGTGTTTTGATCACTGTCTCATAAAAAGGAGTCAGTTCTCCCGATATTACTTTTCATTCAACAATCTTTTTCTGAAATTAGCAATCTCCGATTGCATCTGAGCGTAATCTTCTGGCCCCATAGTTTCTTTCTGAAGCTGAATATATTCTTGAACTTGTTTTCGAATAGTATCTTGGCTGTCTGTAGGCGGTACGATCATCACACCGCTTACCGGTATTTTTGCACGGATCGTCGTTTTTATAGACGATTTTGCTATTCGGCTTCTAGGTCTCATGAAGTAGCACCTCCTTATTTGTAGTATAAACTAACCAGACGCATTGAGTCAGGAGGATAAAGGAGCATTTGTTGAGACCTGATTCTTTTGGCGCCAAAGCGTTTCTCATAGTAATCCATAAGGAATGTTTTTGAATCGAACGCAATATAACTTTCGGCTGTCGGCGAATTAAGGCTTTCGAGGCAGGCGCAGCCAAGTAGAATATCGGTCACGTTCGTGTAAATACGACTAGAGTTTGTAAAGCGATTAGTCGGCGCACTCTCAAAGAGGTCAACGAAAATAAAGTTTTCATCGTGACGATAAGAAAGCGCCCCTTGAATATGCAGATCAGAGATTGTAACTAGCTTTTGAGCAAGACCTTTGGCTGGATCAAGTATCACACTGGGCCAATTAAATTCTTTTTCCCAGCCGATACTATTTAACGAATTAGCCTCGCTTAAGCTTAATTTTTCCAGTATTGCTGGGTAAGCTTGGCGTTTGTAGTCGAAAAGCTGCCATTGCGGCATCATGTAGTCTCTTTTCTGAGTTTCAGTGTCGAGCGATAGCGCCAATCTACGCACCCGCACGGGGCGACGTATGTAAAAAACCGCCTGCCGGCGGCTCTAATGTTCCAAATGACTCGCTGTTACTAGAAGTGAATTTTAGGTGGCAGAACGTTTTCTTCAACTTATACGGTATTGAATAAAGTGCAGTACTGAAGCAATCAGAAAAGGTTTAATGCACGCGCCCGCACGGGGTGCGACACGCTTGTAATAACCTTCTTCCTCGTCCCAACAGGTTTCAATCCACGCACCCGCACGGGGTGCGACAGGTTAACGGATTGGGTTGTAGGTGGAAGTAGGGAGTTTCAATCCACGCACCCGCACGGGGTGCGACACGCTGTTTGTGCTCGGGTAAACTATCAAAATTACGTTTCAATCCACGCACCCGCACGGGGTGCGACCGTCGTCGTATACCTGAGTTCCCGATCTTCTGAGCGTTTCAATCCACGCACCCGCACGGGGTGCGACCGGAGATCGGGTTGAAACTCACATTGAATACATTGGTTTCAATCCACGCACCCGCACGGGGTGCGACGCCGATCCCTTCATACGATTCGCGGTCTTTAGTCGTTTCAATCCACGCACCCGCACGGGGTGCGACGCGAATCCCGATAATGTACCAGCATCCCGAACACGTTTCAATCCACGCACCCGCACGGGGTGCGACCTTCAGCGAAACCACGTGCAAAGTGATTCTTTTGTTTCAATCCACGCACCCGCACGGGGTGCGACAAATTATCGGAAAAATCCACGGGGATGTTTTGAAAGTTTCAATCCACGCACCCGCACGGGGTGCGACTTTGTTTTCCTCCTAGTAATAATTATTCTTATCCCAGTTTCAATCCACGCACCCGCACGGGGTGCGACGTGGCGGACACTCTTCCAGCGTGGCTGCCGACCGGTTTCAATCCACGCACCCGCACGGGGTGCGACTGTTCCCACCTTCAAGCCTTTCCCCGCAAGGCTTTGCAAGCCCAAAAGTGCGAACCTCGAATTCAGCGTACTGAAAACCGGCTTAAAATACAACTCCAAGTGCATAATCCTTGATACGGCGCGGGGTGCGAACCTCACGGGGATTTCATGGGAGCTTGAGGTTCGCGCTTTTTGGCTACGGAAAGCGAATGGTTCATGTTCCGCGCAAAATTGCAAACCTCTCCGCATTACTTTACCATGAAAAGAAGGATACGGACCGGAATGTCCGGTATTCGCTTTTCGAAAGGAGCATTCCAGATGACATTTACTGTTCTGTTCGTTTCTGCTCCAATGAGTCCGAAGGAAGTCGACGACAGTTATGCCGATGAGTATCGGAGCGCGGCCGAAGCCGGGTTCGACACCGGCTTGATCCACCTGGAAACGTTGCTGCTTGATCGCGATCCGCGCAAAGCGGTCAAACGGATCGCCGAACGTTCCGAACTTCAATCCGCTCTGTATCGGGGCTGGATGTTGCGGCCGAGCGAGTACGAAGATTTGTATGCAGCGTTGCTGAAGCGCAACCTGCGTTTAATTCATACGCCTGAGCAGTATCGCCATACGCATCATTTGCCGGAATCATACGCGAAGATCGAACAGGTGACTCCGAAGTCGATCTGGTTTCCGCTACCCGATCCGGTATCTATGGAAGCGGCGGAGTCGTTATCGGTCGAAGCCGTGCGTCTTTTTGAAAACAAACCGGTCATCGTTAAAGACTACGTGAAGTCCCGCAAGCACGAATGGGATGAAGCTTGTTATATCCCGGACGCGTTGGACGAACAGCGAGTGAGAAGGACGGTACGCCGCTTTTTGGAATTGCAAGGCAGCGAGTTGAACGAAGGGCTGGTATTCCGCGCTTTTGCCGAACTTGAAGTGCTGTCCCGCCATCCGCTGAGCGGCATGCCGCTGTCCCGGGAGATCCGGGTGTTCGTGTTGGACGGACAGCCGGTATTCGTGTCCACGTATTGGGAAGCGGGCGAGGATGAAGAGTTTAACGCCGCGCTGCAACAGTTTTTGCCTGTGATCCAAACGATCGAAAGTCGATTTTTCACGATAGATTTTGCCAAAACCCGAAGCGGTCCGTGGATCGTGCTGGAGCTGGGCGACGGTCAAACGGCCGGGCTGCCCGACGATACGGACACGGATTCTTTTTACCGTCAGCTTGCGCAGGGATTGAACATCGGCGGACAGGAAACGGAAAGGGGAGCCGACGATGAATCGAAACCGCAATGAAAACCGTCTAGTCAACGAACGGGGCATAGAACAAGAAAGCAGGCCCAAAAGAGCACTCGGTTCGGGGATTTTGATCGGCACGGTGCTGGGCATGATCTTGAGCATCGCGATCCGAAATCTGGCGGTCGGGATGCCAATCGGCATCATACTGGGCGTCGTGTTCGGAACGGCCGCTCAAAAACGCAAAGACCGGGAACATTCTTTGTAATTTCTCGCGGTCCCCAAAAGATATATCCCTAATCATTGCCGCTCTTTTGCCGGATCTTTGCCCCCTGCAAGCATCACCATATCGATAACAGGAGGGCTTTACTTATGGATGCCGTCAAGCATAGTTTGGAAACCCACAAAAAGCTGCTCCGCTGGGCGTCGCTGCCGGAACATACGCCGGCGATCGGCTGGATCGTGCGCGGAGAAAAAATGTACTGGACGCCGCAAAACGGTGTAATGGACAGCCGGACTTATATGAAAAAAAACAAAAAGCAGCCGCAGTCCCTATACGAGATCGGCTCGATCACCAAAACGATGACCGCGCTGCGTTTGGCGCAAGGCGAGCAGGACGGATTATGGCAAGCGTCCGATCCTTTGTCGAAGCTGGTTCCCGAACTTGCGGACAGCGAATTTGCCCGCAGCGTGACGCTCCGGCAATTGGCGACGCATACGTCGGGCTTGGCCCGTTTGGCAAAAAATCAGGTGAAGGTATCCATGCAGCAAAACAAAGCCAACCCGTACGCCGCTTATTTCGAACAGCATCTGTTGCAAGCGGTACGGGAAGAAAGTCCGCGCAGCGGAGCCAAACACGGATATTCCAATTACGGCTACGGCCTGCTGGGTTGGGCATTGAGCCGGGCATCCGGCATTACCGCGCCCGACGCGCTGCGCCGGGATTTGTTCGATCCGCTGGAGATGCGCGGAACCGTCATGCCGATCGTGGATGATCCGCAAGCCGATAATGATGCCAAAAGCGATAGAAAGGCTACGGTTACGAGTCGGGAAGCTGTTCCGCATTCTAACGGAGCCGATCCTACGGAAAACACAGCCGCCGCAACTTCCGATTCCGTCGTTGGGTCTTCGGCAGCCGTCTCCGACTCTGCTCAAGCGACTTCGTCTTCGGCTGTCGCTACGCTTACCCGTGTTCCGGTCGCGACCGAAGTCGTCGAAGCGCCACGCCCGGCGCCAGCCGCACCGTCGAAATCGCCCGGTACGATCCTGCTTCCGGGGTTCGCGCCCGGCGGCCATCCGATGCCGCATTGGGATTTTACGTCCGCTATGGCGGGAGCGGGCGCGGTGCGTTCCACGCTGCCGGATATGCTGACCTATCTGGAAGCGCAGCTCGGGCAGCATCCTTCCGCCGCTTCTTTCGAAGCCGCGCTGCTGGCCTGCCAGCACGAACAAGCGTCGGTCGCTTTGTCCAAAGGCGTCGGAATCGGTTATGCCTGGATGCGCTCGATGCGTCAGGACGGCACGGTCACGCATTGGCATAACGGCGCGACCTACGGAGCGAGCAGCTTTATGGCGTTCAACCGCGATCTGCAATCCGGGTTCGTGATCCTGAGCAACCGGGGCGTGAGCATGATGGGGCAGCTCAAGCAAATGTTCGGTTTGGGCGAGATGAGCACCGACCGCGCGGCGAAGCTGATCGGGGAAGCGCTGTTCAACGCTTAGAGGAAGATCTTCCAATCGCTGTCCGCGAAAGCAAACCCATATGAAGCCAAAAGCAATCTTCGCTTCACTACCGACAGACCGTACCGAACATCGAGATTCGATTTCGGCACGGTCTTTTTAACCGTTTTCAAAATAGGGCTTGCTCCCGAACGGCGACTATGCTATTTTTAAATTCATAAAAACGTTTTTATAAAAAAGGAACTCACATCATGGCAAAAATTACGATCCGGGATGTCGCAAAAGAAGCCGGCGTGTCGATTTCCACGGTGTCGAACGCGCTCAACGACGTGGACGTGCTGAATCCGGCGACGAAACTGCATGTGCTTGAAGTCGCGCAGCGGCTGAACTATGTACCGAATCTTAACGGCAAGATGCTGAAATCCGGCAAAACGATGATGCTCGGCTTTTTCACGACCAGCGTGTCCGGTCCGTATTTCTACAAGTTGATCGAGACGATGTCCAGACAGTGCGAACGGCACGGCTACGGGCTGAACGTGTTCGTGACGAAAGACAAGCAGGTCATCATGAGCAATATCCTCGGTCGGCGCGTCGACGGGGTGATTATCTACGAAGAGTTGAAGATCGACGAGCAGGATATCGAAGTCATGCAAAAAGACAAGATCAAAGCGGTGTTTCTGGATCGGGAATTCAGCAACGAGACGATGGGCAGCGTGACGTTCGATTCGTTTACGGCAGGGTACGAAGCAGCCAAATACTTGATCGGGTTGGGACATAAACGGATCGCGTACATTTCGGGCGTGGACACGATGTTCGACAGCGTGCGCCGCCGCGAAGGCTATCTGGCCGCGCTGCGCGAGTACGATCTGCCGATCGACGACGATTACATCATCCAGGGCTACTTCGAGGAAGACAGCACGTTCAACGCGATCAAAGCGTTTATCCGCGCGAACGCAAGCAAGCTGCCCAGCGCCTTTTTGGCCGGCAACGACTTGAGCGCGATGGGCTGCATCCAAGCGCTCAAAGTGCACGGGTACGAAGTGCCGGGCGACGTGAGCGTGGTGGGATTCGACGACGTGGATATCGCGCAGTATTTTTCCCCGCCGCTGACGACCGTTCGCAATCCGATCGCCCGCCAGGCCATTTTGACCGTCGATCACCTGGTGCGCATGATTCAGGGCAAAGAGCAGGGACATAGCCAGACGTTGACCGGAGAACTCATTCTGCGCGGTTCGAGCCACGTTCCGATCAACTGAGCGCGGACGCAGCCGGAATAGCGGTCGGCACCAACCGTTATTCCGGCATTTCTTCCGTACTGAAATGTAACCGTTCACATTTTAAGCAAGCGTAGCGTATGTCCAAGATCCATTTTGCAGAAAGGAGAAGCATAGTCGCAGTTGATCTTCAGCCGTTATTTTTTATCCGAAAATAAAAACGTTTTAATAAAAGTTTGCATCATTCATGCTCGTATACCGAAAGGAGCTTTCCGATGGCTAAATCCGCTTGGACCTCGCCCGGTCGATCTTCCGAAACCAAACCTTCGATCGGCCGGCGGGTCAAACAATTCGCAGTCGATTACGTCCGTCAATGGGAGCTTCAAACGATGGTCATTCCCGGCATCCTGTTTATGATCGTGTTTTGCTTCGTGCCGATCTACGGTCTGACCATCGCTTTCAAAAGCTATACCGTCATCGACACGCTGGACAGCGCGCCGTGGGTGGGATTGGAGAACTTCCGCATCATTTTGTCGGACCGCTACTTCTGGGATTCCGTCGTCAATACGCTCGCGATCAGCTTTTTGAAACTGGCGATCGGGTTCGTGCTGCCTATCGTGCTCGCGATCATGATCTACGAAGTACGTTTTAACCGGTTCAAAAAGTTGGTGCAGACCGTGTCTTACCTGCCGCACTTTCTGTCGTGGATCGTGCTCGGCGGCATGATGATTACGTGGTTTTCCACGACGGGCTTGTTCAACCAACTGCTGTTGGATCTCGGCCTGATCTCCAATGCGCAAAACATCCTGCTCGACGCGAACAAATACTGGTGGATCGCCACGCTGTCGGATATCTGGAAAGAATCCGGCTGGGGTACGATCCTGTATCTGGCAATCATGGCGAAAATCGATCCGACGTATTACGAAGCGGCGAAGATCGACGGAGCGGGGCGGCTGCGGCAGATCTGGAATATTACGCTGCCGAACATGAAGATGATTATCAGCCTGAACCTGATCTTGACGATCAGCGGCCTGCTGGGATCGAACCTCGACCAGACGCTGGTGCTGATGAATTCGCAAAACCGGGAAAAAGCGGAAGTCATCAACTCGTACGTGTACCGCATGGGTCTGGCTCAAGGCGATTTCTCTTATGCGACGGCCGTCGGTCTCGGCGTGTCGATCGTATCCGTCATTTTGCTGCTGACCGCCAACAAAGTGACAAGCAAAATGAACGATAACCAATCCGTGCTGTGAGGAGGGCGAACCTATGGGAGTAGTAACCAAGCCGAACGGCATCAAGCCGACCCGGATCAAAGGAGGGCTGGACAGCCGCGTGTTCGATACGGTCAATATCACGCTGCTGCTGATCTTCACGGTGGCGATCGTCGTTCCGCTGTGGAACGTGCTCGTCTCGTCGTTCAGCTCCGGGCAGGCGTTGGCGCAAGGCGGATTCGTGTTTTGGCCGACGGAGTTTTCGCTTGAAAATTACCGCGCCGTATTCCGGGACGCGGGCATCTGGCAAGCGTTTTTCATCTCCGTGTCCAAAACGATCATCGGCGTGTCGACGCACGTTTTCTTTTGTGCGATGGTCGCGTACGGGCTGAGCAAAAAATACTTAAGAGGTCGCAGATTATACGTGGCGATGGGCGTCATCACGATGTTCTTCTCCGGCGGGATGATCCCGACGTATCTGCTGATCAAATCGCTCGGGCTGCTCAACAGCTTCTGGGTGTACATCATACCGGCGCTGTTCAGTTATTACGACGTCGTGATTCTGATGAACTTTTTCCGCAACGTGCCGGACGCGCTGGAAGAATCGGCCAAGATCGACGGAGCGGGCGATTGGCGCGTGTTCCTCAGCTTATTCATTCCGCTCTCGATGCCCGCTTTGGCGACGATCGCGCTGTTCAACGGGGTCGGGCAATGGAACGACTTCATGACGACCAAGCTGTATATCACCGATCAATCGCTGTATCCGCTGCAAATGATGCTATACGAGATTATCGTGCAATCGCAAACCCAGTCTATGCAAAATATCGGCGGTTCCGTGGTAATCGAGACGACGACCAAAGGCGTACAGCTTGCGACGATCGTGATTACGACGCTGCCGATTCTGGCGATCTATCCGCTGCTGCAACGGTACTTCATTTCCGGCATGATGCTGGGCGCGGTCAAAGAATAAAAAACGGAGGGATCAACTATGGCTCAAAATAAAAACGTTTTAAAAAATACGGTCTGGAAATGGGGAGCGGGCGTGCTGACGACGGCGCTGCTGCTGACCGGCTGCGGAGGCGGTTCGGACAACGAAGCTGCGGCTCCGGTCTCGCTGGAAGGCCGGTACACGCCCGATCCCGAGACGCCGGCTTGGCAGTTGGACAAAAAAGCCGAATCCACGTCGCTCACCTGGTACGTCAACGCCGATTGGTGGAACACGGATTTCGGCAAAGACCTGGTCACGAAAAAGATCAAAGAAGACCTCAACGTCGATATCAAGTTCATCACGGGCGACGATACGAAGCTGAACACCTTTTTCGCCGGCGGAGACATGCCCGATCTGATTACCGTGTTCGATTCCAATTCCGCCGTCGCGCAAAAAGCCGCGACCTGGGCGCTGCCGTTGAACGATCTGGCCGAGCAGTACGATCCGTACTTCAATAAAGTGGCCGCAGCGGACACGTTGAACTGGTTCCAGCTCAAAGACGGCAAAACGTACGGTTACCCGAACTATTCGAATACGCAAGCGGATTACGACAGCGGCGAGATTCCGGCGAAAACGGCGTTCGTGATCCGGCAGGACGTATACGAAGCGCTCGGCAGCCCGGAGATCGGCACGCCGGAGCAGTTCGTTGAGGTCATGGGACAGATCAAGCAAAAATTCCCGGCGCTGATTCCGTTTGGCTTCAACTCGATCGGCGAAGGAACCGGGTCGCTCGGCGATACGCTTCAAGATTTTCTCGGCGTGCCGCTGCAAACGGAAAACGGGGAGTTTTACGACCGGAATCTGGACGAAGACTATCTGACCTGGCTCAAAACGTTGAACGAAGCGTACCGCGCGGGCGATCTGAGCGACGACAGTTTCGCGGACGACGGAACGGCGTTCGAAGAAAAAGTGAAAGTCGGCAAATACGCCACGATGCTGCTCGACGGCACGCCTCAGCAAAGCGGCAATCTGCAAATCTTTATGACCGCGCATCCGGACCAGGCGTATATCGCGATCGACGGTCCGCAAAGCACGGCAGGCCATGAACCGACGCTGAACCAATCCGGCATTACCGGCTGGATGGTGACCTACGTGACGAAAAAAGCGGCCGACCCGGCCAAAGCGATCCAGATCTACACGTACCTGCTCAGCGAAGAAGGCCAAATGCTGATGAACTACGGCATCGAAGGCGAGACGTACACCCGAACGGCGGACGGCAAAGTCGAACTGCTGCCGGAGATCAAAAAGCTGCAAAAAGACGACGCCGACCGTTATAAAAAAGACTACCGGATGGGCGAGTTTATGTTTTTCGGCCATGACAAGCACAAAGCGCTGAGCGAAGATGCGTTCCCGGAATCCGTCAAGCAGATGCAGCAATGGGGCGAAGGCAAGCTGGTTCCGCATTTCCTGCTCGAAAATATCAACCCGGATCAAGGCACGCCGCAAGCGCGCTCGCTGACCGCGATCAACACCAAATGGAACACGACGCTCGTCAGCATGATCCGTGCCAAAGACGAAGCGGCGTTCGATGCGGTATTGAACGAATACAAAGCGTTCCAGGAGCAAAACGGCTGGGCCGATATCGTGAAGACCCGCAGCGAAAAAATGGCGGCCAACAAAGAAAAACTGGGATTGAAGTAAACGTATACAAAAAGCAAACGGAAAGCGGGGAGATTGGATGACCCAGTGGACGTTGTACCGTTCCCGAGGCGAGCATGAATTGTTCCGGGAACTGAGTCTCGAACAACTGCGCGCGGAAGAATCGGACAGTCGCGAACAAGCTATCCATGAAAAAGCGGCTGCCGATCAACAAAAAAAGCAAAACGCCGGATCGGCGAAAGCTGCTGCGGCGGCCGACGCGCCGGATCAAGGCGTTACCGAAATCGCTGGGGCCGAGGTCACGCTGGACTTTGCCGAACGCGGTCAGCGCATGGACGGGTTCGGCGCTTCGTTTACCGATTCGTCGGCCTATCTGATCCATCAGGTATTGAACGAACGCGAGCGCGAAGAACTGATGCTCAAGTTGTTCGACGCACAGCAAGGGATCGGTTTGTCCGTGCTGCGCAATCCGATGGGAGCCTCCGATTACGCGCGCAGTATCTATAGCTATGACGATCTGCCAGACGGACAGACCGATGCCCGATTGGAAAAGTTCTCGATCGCGCATGACGAAGCCGATATCATTCCGTTGTTGCAGCGCGCTGCGCAGTTGAACCCTCGGCTCAAATTGATGGCTTCGCCGTGGAGCGCGCCGGGCTGGATGAAAAGTAACGGTTCGATGCTGGGCGGCAGCCTCAAGCCCGAATATTACGGCGCCTACGCGAATTATTTCGTCCGGTATATTCAGGCTTACGCCGAACGCGGTTTGCCCATCTATGCCGTGACGCCGCAAAACGAATCGCTGTACGAGCCGCAGCATTACCCGAGCATGTTGATGCCCGCCGATACGCAAACAGTATGGATACGCGACCATTTGAAGCCGGCTTTCGAACAAGCGGGCATTCACGCGAAAATTTTGTGCTACGACCATAACTGGGATCGGCCGGAGTATCCGTTGGAGGTGTTGGAAGGAGCGGGCGACGCCGTGGACGGCGTGGCCTGGCATTGGTACGGCGGCGAGCCTTCCGCGCAGTCGAGCGTATGGCAAGCGTTTCCGGGCAAAGAAGTCCACTTCACCGAAGGTTCCGGCGGCGAATGGATTCCTCCGTTCGAGCAGGCCTTTTCGAACGTGATCCGCACGGGCATCGAGATCTTGCGCAATCGCAGCCAATCGTTCGTGCTGTGGAATATGGCGCTGGACGAGCAGAACGGCCCGACCGTGCCGGGCTTCGGGCGCAGCACTTGCCGGGGCATCGTGCAGGTGAACCAGGCCGACGGCGCGCTGACGTATACGCTGGATTATTACGCGCTCGCGCATTTCAGCAAAGTCATCCGGCCCGGCGCGCAGATGATCGGTTCATCGTGCGCCGAAGCGGATATCCGCTCCGTCGCGTTCGAAAACGAAGACGGCTCGCTTGCGGTCGTGTTGTTCAACGACGGGGAACAATCGCGGCAAGTCTCTCTAAAGTTGTCCGAAAATTCGCCGGCGCAACGGAATTTCTCCGCGTTCTCGAACCCGCCGCTTTCCGACGACAAGATCAGCTTTAGGCTTGAATCCAAAAGCGCGTTGTCCCTACGGCACGCGGCAACGTAAAAACAAAAACAGGCAGCCCTTCGAGCGCGAAGAGGCTGCCTGTTTGGCATTAGGGAGCAAGTCCTGTCAAATCCCGCCGTTCCCGCAAAAGCTCCAGAAATACGTCCAACGCTTTGGTGCGAAAAGGAGATCCGGTCACAATCGAAAATTGCCGGATATGCGGAAGCAGCGGCACGTCGATGATCTTCAGCTCGCCACTTGCAAGTTCTCGCCGAATCGCCCACTGCGACAATAAGCTGATGCCAAGTCCGGCAATCACCGCCTCCTTGATCGCTTGCGTGCTGCTGAAGACGAGTGTTTCGGCAGGCGTAACGCCCAGCCGTTCTAACACATCGTCCGCAGCCTCGCGTGTTCCCGAACCGGTTTCCCGAAGAATCCAGGTATGATGAGCATCCAAGGATTCGACCGGACTCGATGGCGACGACACCAGCACCATCCGATCCTCGGCCAATCCTTCCGCCTGAAGCTCCTTCATATCCCGCGGATGTCCTTCGACGATCCCCACATCCAGCTCTCCGGTCCGAACCTGCTCGGCGATCGAAAAGGTATTGCCGATCGTGACGGAAGGCGAGATATCGGGATACAGAGACTTCAGCTCAGCCACGATTCGGGGCAAAATGTACTCGCCGAACGTATAGCTGGCTCCAATCGTCAAAGGACCTCCGGCGTGGTTCGATAAATCATCCACCAAGTGCTGCATCCGTCCGTACAAGCCGAGAATATCGCGTGCATGCGCATAAACGATTTCTCCGGCTTTGGTAAGGCGTACATATTTGTTGGTTCGTTCCAACAATTGCGCACCGACAGATTGCTCCAGGGTACGGATATGCTGACTTACGGCAGGCTGAGTCATATGGAGAAAATCGGCGGCACGCGAGAAATTGCCTTTTTCCACGACCTTCATAAAAATCCGAAGCTGCTGATCCATGTCTTTGCCTCTTTTCTGCGCATACTTTTTCAAAAGTGCATATGAAAATGCTTATGGTCATCATTATAAATCATAATTTTACTTATATACAGTCTCCGCCTAAGATGAGGACAGGAGGGGATTGGCATGATCGTGACACGTCGGAAAAAGAACACTTACCCACATACGAAAACATCCGACATCGCCCATACGGAAAGAAATCGCCGTGTATTCGCAGGTTTGGATATCATTCGCAAACGGTGGAATCAGCATGGAAAAAGCGGTCTGGGCGGCGTTCTTTTTACATTCGCTATCGCTTGGTTAGGGTATGAGCTGGCGCGTATTCCCGGGTTGGATCGCGTCGGCCAGATGGCCTGTGCCATTTTGCTTGCGGTGGTGTATCGTCAGTTGTTCGGCTATCCGGAAGTTTTGCGGAGCGGTATCGTGTTCTCGTCCCAACGGCTGTTGCGTATCGCGATCGTTTTGTATGGACTGAAGTTGAACATGGGGCTGGTGCTGAGCGAAGGCTTGGGGCTGCTGGTCAAAGATGCGCTGGTGATTGCTTTTGCGATCATCGCGACGCTCGGCTTGGCTAAATGGTTCAAAGCCGATCGGAATCTGTCACTGCTGCTCGGAATCGGAACGGGGATTTGCGGAGCGGCAGCCGTAGCTGCGCTTGCGCCGATCGTTCGAGCCGAAGAAGAGGATACGGCTGCGGCTGTGGGCATGATCGCTTTGCTCGGGACTGTATTTTCGGTGGGGTATGCACTGCTATTTCCGCTGCTTCCGTTAAGCTCATTGCAATATGGCATGTGGGCGGGACTCAGCTTGCATGAAGTGGCGCACGTTGCTTTGGCGGGAGCGGCGGCCGGCACGGATGGACTGGCAGCGGCATTGTTAGCCAAGCTCGGCCGAGTCTTTTTACTGCTGCCAGTCTGTTTGGTTTTTATCGTTTTGATGAAGAAAAAGGATCGGAAGTCTGCGGCTGCACCGTCGGACCATAACCGGACTGCACTTGCTTTTCCATGGTTTTTAGTCGGATTTTTGCTGATGAGTCTGCTTGGGAGTTATGTGCTTGGACCGGTCGTTCCCGTGCCTGATGGTCTGTTCGAAGGGATTGGCACGTTGACGACCTGGATGCTGACCGCAGCGATGGTTGGACTCGGGTTGAATGTGAATCTGAAAGATCTGCGCAGTCGTGCCCTTCGTCCGCTGTTGGTCATGTTGATCGTCTCGACGCTTCTTTCCTTTTTAACACTGGGCATGATCTTATAATAGAAGAAAATAACAAAAACGGACTCCCGCTGCGTTCCAGGGGAAGTCCGTTTTCGTTTGATGACCGACTAACCTTTTACCGCGCCGGCGGTCAGACCGCTGACGATGTACTTTTGGCAGAACAGATACAGAATGAATACCGGCAGCGATGTGAGCACCAGATCGGCGAAGATCAGGTTCCAGTCGCGGCTGAATTTTCCGTAAAAGTTGTAGACCGAGAGCGGCATCGTCCAGTCGGAGCTATCCGTCAGGAAGTACAGCGGGATGGTGATATCGTTCCAGACCGACATGAACACCATGATCGCGACCGTCGCGTTGACCGGAAGGATCAGCGGCGTGACGATTTTGAAAAAGACGCTCAGCGTGCCCGCTCCTTCGAGGAAAGCCACTTCGTCCAGCGCTTTCGGAATCGAACGGATAAAGCCGCTGTACAGGAAGACGCTGAATGCGGTATTAAGCGAAGCGTAGATCAGAATAACGCTCGTGATGCTGCCGTAAAAGCCGAACCATTGCACGACGCGGATCGTGGTGATCGTCGACATCGGCGCGATCAGGCCCATGAAGAAGAACATGTACAGAATATTCGACAGCTTCGTATCCCGCCGGGTCAGGATAAACGCCGCGGCGGACGAGGTCAGAATATTCACGATACACGACACGCCCGTGATCAGAATACCGTTCCAGAACGCGCGCGCCAATCCGCCTTCTTTGAACACGGTGACATAGTTGGAAAAATGCCATTCGGTCGGCAGGCGCAGAGAGAACTTCATTACTTCGATATTGTTCATGAAGCTGCCGAAGATCATGACCAGCATCGGCAAAATGATAATCAGCGACATCAGAATCAGAAAGCCTTCGACCAGAACATTCCGCCAGGCCATTTTACGGGTATAGCTCATTATTCGGATACCTCCTTGCGGCGCATAAAGATAAGCAGCGGAATCGCGATGATCGTGACGGCCGCGAACAGCAGCGTATTGACCGCCGTGCCCAAGCCCCAACTGCCTTCGCCGAACGAACGCAAAATGATCGTGCCGACGACTTGCGAAGCGTTGCCCGGTCCGCCGCCGGTAAGGACGAATACTTCGGAGAAGACTTTGAGACCGCCGATCAGCGTCAGCATCAGGTTGATATTGAGCGCGGGAAGCAGGAGAGGGAGCGTGATGCTGCGGAAGCTTCTCCAAGCGCCGGCGCCGTCGATCGTGGCCGCTTCGTAGTAATCTTTCGGGATAGATTGCAGACCCGCCAGGTAGATCGCCATTTGGAAGCCCGCATGCTGCCAGATCGAGATCGCGGCGACGGTGAAAATGACGATCTGCGGATCGGTCAGCCATCTTTGCGCGAGAAAGTCCAGCCCGACCGATTCGAAAATACGGTTGATCGTGCCTTCGGAGCGCAGCATCGGCGTGAACACGATACTGATCACCAGCACGCTCAGAATAGACGGAGAGTAGAAAATAGCCCGGAGAATATTGCGTGATTTCAATCGCATATTCAAGCCGACCGCCAAAGCCAGACCGATCAGGTTTTTGCCGATAACGGTCACGACCGCGAAGATCAGCGTGTTTTTAATGGCAAGAAGCAATGTTTTGTCGGTAAAAATACGTTCGAAGTTATCCCAACCGATAAAGTTAAGCCCCACCCGGTCCAACCGCCAGTCCGTGAACGAATAGAACAGGCCGATGATGGCGGGAACGACGAAGAAGACGGAGTAGATCAATAAAGCCGGCCAGATCATGTAGTACGAGTATAGTTTTCTCGATATTTTCATCTTTTTCACACTCCATATGCGCAAGACAGAACAGGGGACCGATCGTGCTCGACCCCCGTCCTGGCGGACGCCTTTATTCAGTAGTCTTTATATGTGGCGGATTGGGTCGCGAGCTTAGAAGCCTTCGACCTCTTTGTCTTTCATCAGTTGCGCGAATTTCTCGTCCCATGCCGTCAATACGCCTTGCGCGTCAAGTCCGCCCGCGAATTCGTCTTGCAGCAACCGGTACAGTTCGCTACGGTCAACCAGCATATGCGCATCCACGGTCAACACCGTTTTCTTTGGCGTAATGTAGTTGTCGACGATCTCCTGCTTGTACTCCGGCAGCTCCGGCGTCGTCACGTCGCTGAAGATCGAGACGTATTTTTGTTTGTCGACGATCGGTTGCGCCACGTCTTTGCGCGACACGTAATCGAGGAATTGCTTCGCTTCGGCCATATGTTTCGCTTTTTTCGGAATAAACAATTGGCCGCCCAGTGGGCTTGCGCCGAGTTTGGCGTCTTGCGTATACGGGATCGGGAACAGGCCGAGGCGCATGTTCGGATCGTTGTCCGCGACGTTCTGGATCAGCCAGTCGCCCATAAACATCATCGCGACTTCTTTGTTCAGGAATTTGCCTACGGCCATATCGTAGCTGTCGCTCAGCAGATCGCCGTTGGTGTAGCCTTTTTCGTACACTTCGTATTGTTGTTGCAAAATGTCCGCGAAAGCCGGTACGTCCGACCACTTTTTCTTGTTGGAATTAATTTCGTCGAACAGGTTCGGCTCGTTTTTGTCGGCGTAATCCGCGAAAGCCGCCGCCGGCCACACGTTCGCCGCCCAGTTGTCTTTGTAAGGCATGAATACCGGGGTGATGCCGGCTGCTTTGATCTTTTCGCACACCGCGAGGAATTCTTCGAAATTGTTCGGAATGCTCAGACCCAACTCGTCGAAAATGTCTTTGTTATACACGACGCCCTGCATCCCGGTGTCCTGGCTGACATGGAAGCTGTAGACGTGCCCGTAAGCGGACAGCACTTCTTTGTTTTCCAAACGGCTCACCCACGGTTCGTCGTCGAGAATTTCGAAGTTGCGTTCCAAGTTCAGATCCGTCGTCGCGCTTGCGAGGTTGTACTGGATGATATCCGGCGTCTCGTCGACCGCCAGCTTCGTTTGCAGCACCGTCGCCGTTTGCTCGGCGGGAAGGAGCTGCAAGTTGACCTTGATGCCCGTTTCTTTTTCGAACGCGTCCAGCAAGTCTTGTTGCACGAAAGCCGAGTCTTGCGAGCTTTTGGAAATCGCCAGCTCGATCGTCGTCCCGCTTCCGCCGCCGCTACTGCTGCTGCCTGTGTCGCCACCGCCGCCAGCTGCCGTAGAAGCGCCCGGCGAAGCATTGCCTCCGCCGCAAGCCGCCAACGATACCGCCATTAACCCACCCAGCAATCCTGCCGCAATCTTTTTTGTCTTTTGCTTCATGTTATCGCCCCCTGTGAATGTTGAACTTGAACCGCCATCATATTGAATCCGCTTTCATGTTTAGATTATAGAGGGTGGGGAGGAGCGGGTACATGGCTGTGATTTACTCTTTAGGGGTAATATACTGAACAACGCTCGAAGGCTGAAAAAAGCGGAACGGCACGCTCTGCTTTTTTCAGCCAACTCCAGTTCGAGCGAACAGGTTTTTAAAAGGCTCATGAAATCGAGCTTCCTTGCGAAGAACGAGGTATTGTGAAAGGAAAAAGAAGCCGCGTAGCCTTCGCCTTTCACAACGAAATTCTCGTTCGCAGCCTTATCTTTCCGCAAGTTACACATCCCACCTTGCTTTTCCTGAGCCTCGTACATCTTCGATTTCCATTCCTCCGTCACACACTCTTCATTCCAGCCTGCTCGAAAAATAAATGCCATAATACACTTATTTCCTCCCATTCAGCCCGAAAATAGGAAATAAGTGCTCAGATACACTTATTTTCAGCCCACATCGCCTAATCCGCCGGAAAACACAAAAATAATTGCATCAGAGCACTTATTTTCTCCATACTCCAATTTTCGAACAAAATAATTGCAGATTCGCACTTATTTTCCTCGCAAGCTCGCTCTTTGCCTACCGCATTTACGTTTTCACTCAATTCACCCTAATCGCTCTTCAACCCGCCAACCCTCCAACCCAAAAAATGCTGCAAGCATCCATCATTTTAGGCGCATTCTCCGCTTTCAAAGAAGAACCGCCATCGATGATGGATACCTGCAACATTTTGCTTTTCTAACCGTGCGGTCGGATTTCGCCTATGCGCGTTCCTGGTTTCCTCGGATTCCGAGCAAACCGTTTTCACACATTGCCGCGAATGGTTTCACGCACGCTCAGACCTGTACGTTTTGACTTCACGGCCTTTCATCGCTCATCCAACTTTCTACACCAAACTCGCTTTCCCCAACGCCGATCCCAGCCTTTTCCTCAACCTCGCGTAACTTCGCCTCCGCTTCTTCCTGCGTCCGATACTCCCCGATCACCGCTACATACTCGCCGGAAGCAACTTTCACAAACGACAAGTCTTCGTTCCCGTATAGCTCTTCCAGCATCGCCAAGCTTTCGCCCATCGGCATTTCCTCGCTCCGCAACCCATACACCGCATAAGGCTTCTCGGCCGCACCCTGGGTCAACTTCAGTTCCAACCCTGCCGGTTCCCGGAACTCCGTAATCGTATGCGTCACGCCGTTTTTCAATTCCACGACAAACCGCATAGCCGAATCGTCCAAAATTACATTCCGGTACACATCCTTCACCAGCGACAAGCCGCGCAGATCCTGCTCTACTTTGTCGTAATCGAATTCCCGCGTCCCGTTAAAGGTGAAAATCAACCGGTTCGGCGCGTCTTTTTGCTTCACCGTATAAGAAGGAACCTTCGTCGTCGCTTGACCGTCCGAACCGAATCCGATCCGCAGCGTGTTTTCTTCGACCACAGCCGTATCTACCGCAACCCCGTCGGTCCGTTCGCCACCGCCGCCGAATTGCAGCACCTGCACGATCTTGCCCACTACCGGAATATTTGTCATGGCGTGCGAGACAGCGGGAACGTTCACGACAAGCAGCAGCACCACGCAAGCGGCAGCGGCGACGGCCAGCCTCGACGCACTGCTGAATCTTCGCGTCCGAGTCGCAGCCCGCTTTTGCGCGTCTTGCATCACGTCGTCCAGCCGATCCGGAATCGGGATGCGGTCATAGCGTTCTTTTCCTGTCATCGTTCATCCACCTCTCCTTCAATCAATTGAGCTTTAAGCTTGTTCAAGATCCGATAAAATTTCGATTTGACCGTGTTCTCCGAGATATCGAGTACCTCCGCCATTTCCCGAAAAGACATATCCGTAAAAAACTTCAAAATAATATACGTTTTCTCGTCCGGCACCAACCGATCCAATGCTTCGTACAAATCGAGTTTTTCTTCCGTGGACGTGCTTGGTTCGGAAGCGACCAGTTCTTTCCCGTAGTCTTCGATCGACACGCTGCGCTTGCTGCGGCGGATATGGTCGATCGCGGCGTTGATGACGATGCGCGACATCCACGTATCGAAATACGTCACGGATTGCGCTTTGCCGTAAGCGAGAAAGCCTTTGTACGTCGCTTCGGATACGATGTCCAGCGCTTCCTGTTCGTTTTTCACATAGCAGTAGGCCAGGCGGTACAGCTTTTCCCGAATGCCGGTAAGCTGTTCGCTGAATTGTTCTTCCTTTGAAGGTCGGCCTTTGAATTTGGGTCTGATGAATATCATTGCGACGAATCGTCCTCCTTATAAAAAGTGCTCGCAAGCCCCGATCGGTTAGAGCTAATCGTTAGACTTCGCAAGCCGCCAAATAGTTCTACGCTTCGAAAAAAAGGTCGAAAAAAGAAGAAGGGAATACCTTGGCACGTTGAGGCAGGCCGGATTCCGGACTCTTGTCGATTTTTCGTTTTGGTTGTACAGTATGAACATCAATACGCCAGAGGGAGGTCGCACGGTGCTTTTCCGAAAATTCAAACTCGGCGGCGGCCAGGCCAGTCTGCAAACCAAGTTTTTCCTGGCGTTCGCCGTACTCCTTCTGATCGTCATGGGCAGCTTCGCGGTCTATGTGAACACAATCGTCGTGCATCCTTTGCGGGAAAAGACCGAGAACGAGATGCGGCTCGCCGCAGCCAAAATCGGCGATCAACTCAATCTCTACGTCGACAGCCAAAATCAGCTTTCGCAGCGGATTTTGTCGAGTAAAGAGATCTTCACCCTGATGCCGACCGGCGATTCTTCGCGATTATCGGTAGAAGGCTTGTCGCTGAACCGAAAGTTAAGAGAAATCATGTTTCAATCGATCGGTCCCAGCATGAATATCGAGGACGTTGCGATTTACGATCTGCGCGGCGGCCTGTTAACCACTTTTATCGGCACGTCGGGCAACCCTTCGTCGCTGCTGCCTTTTTTGGAAGAGAGCGGAAGCGATATAAACTGGAATGAAAACGGTTACTCCCTGTATCGTCCGACCTCGAATCGGGTGTTTTTTATCCGGGCGATCCTCAATCAAAATGGAAAAGTGTTCGGGTATATGGCGATCCAACTTCAACAGGAGATGCTTCGGCGTTCTGTTGCGGCGGGGAGTTCGGGAAGCGAAGTCTACGTGATCGATTACGACGGGCGCACCATTTACAAGTCGAATCCTTCCGAAGGCGCCACGCCTGACTTCGATATTCCGACCTCAAGCCTGAACGGCGTATCCGTCAATCAAGCCGGCGATTATGTCGCGTACTACCGGTCGGACGAGACGGGGTGGACCACCTATACCGTGACGCCGAAAAAGGTGGTGCTCGGTCCGGTCAATTCGGTCGCGACGCTTTCCATGCTGCTGATCGCGTCGTTGTTCCTTTTTTCCGCCGCTTATATGTATTTCTCCGCCCGAAGCTTTCTGCTGCCGATCCGTAAGCTGCGCAATCAGATGCGGCGCATCAATTATAGCAATATCGATACCAAAGTGGAGACCCCTTCGTCGAACAACGAGCTGCTGCAATTGAGCGAGTCGTTCCAGGGGTTGCTCGACAGGCTGCAAGTCTCGATCGAGCGGGAAAAGTTGGCCGTGCACGAAGAAGCGGTCGCTCGCAATTCGGCGCTGCAAGCGCAGATCGCGCCGCATTTTATCCACAATACGCTGTATCTGATCAGTATCGCCGCGCAGGAAGGAAAAAACGAAGTCGTCTCAGAAATGTGCAAAAACCTATCGGACAGTCTGCGGTATATCGTCTCCTCGCCGTACGAGCATGTGAGCTTGACCCAAGAACTTGAGCATACCCGGGATTATCTGGCACTTTTGCGGCACAATTACGAAGATGATTTGGAATGGGTAATCGATGAAGATCCGGCGTTCGAAGAGATCCGTCTGCCGAGATTGGTGATCCAGCCTTTTGTCGAAAATTGTATCGAACACGCTTTCGGAAATGCGGACGCGCCGTGGCGAATCGAAATTCGGGTGAAACTTTATAACGGATTATGGGCGTTGGAGGTGCGGGATAACGGAGAAGGCTTCTCGCCGGAGACGATTGCGCACACGCTGGAACTGATCCGATCTACGGAATCTTCCGGCGAAGACTCGCTACGTGAAACGGGGTTCGGCGGTATGGGGATCGTCAACACGGCGCATCGGTTGCAGCTCATGTACAAAAATCGGTTGTTTTTCAATATGTATAACCATACCGACCACGGCGGGGGAGCGGCGATCCAGATCATTGCGTCGCTGACGGAAGATTTTTATTAAATTTGGAAGGAGTGGAGGACATGTATAACGCGATCATCGCAGAAGACAGCAAGCCCATTCTGCGAAATATTCAAATGCTGATCCAGTCCGCTGGCCTGCCCGTACGCGTGGCGGCGACCGCTTCGAACGGATTGGAGGCGCTGGAGCAATTGAAGTCTCAGCCGGCCGATATTTTGCTCACCGATATTCGGATGCCGAAGCTGGACGGACTGGGACTGATCGAGCAGGCGAAAAAGCTGAATCCACGGCTGCAAACGGTGTTGATCAGCGGCTATAGCGACTTTGAATATGCGCGCCGCGCGCTCAATTTGCAGGCGTTCGACTATTTGCTCAAACCTGTGGATCAAGGGCAGTTGGTGGACGTGTTGAGCCGACTTTTGGAGCAGCTTCGCGAGCAGCAGCAGAGCGACCGGCGTTTGCTGGAAGGCGTGGTGGACTATGATTATTTGGCGAAAATGCCGCTGGAACCGGAACTGCTGGGTGGAGAGAAGAAGTTGGTGTTGGTGCGGCAGCGTCCTTTTGCAACGGAATCAAAAAGCGGTTGGGAGCTTGAAAAGGTTACGGCTGCTTTAGCCCGTTGTTTCGGAGCGGACGAGTTGACCGTACTGCCTTCTCAGCAAGCGGGACAGTTTGTTATACTAAAAGATGAAGGCGTATACAATCAAAGTGAAGACCAAGCAACCCTGGACCAAGCTTCTGTGGAGCGTTCCCGTTTCGGCGAAATATCTGTGGTCGGGGCTTTGAACGCTGCCGGATTGTCTGCGGTCGCGTTAGCTGCTGTCCAACCTGTGGAGTTACGTGCATTATCCGCCGTATACGGCAAGCTGGAACGCACGATGCGGGATCGCTTGACGGTATCCGGTTGCTTGGCTTCATCGTTGGCGGGGGAGCAAGAGGTCGGGACAAGCGAAGCAACCAAACTGGCGATTCAAGTTCAGCTTGCGGAGTGGATCGTCCAGCGCCAGAAGGAACGTTTTTTGCTGCTGCTTCGGCAAAGCTTGTCGCATTGGCTGCACGATTCGGCGCGGATGATGGGCTTGGAGCGCTTGGTGAGCTTTTTGGTGGATGAATTCGGGTTGGGCGGACAAGACGGAGCGGCAGAAGCAGAGGGTGAAAAACGAAATGGCGCAGCCGTTTACGACGAAGAGCTTCGCGCGTTATTCGCTGCCGCAAGTCCGGAAGCATTCGCGGAGTCGCTCTATGAATGGTGCGCGGCACAGTTCGATCGGCTTCAGGAACCGGGCAAGCGAGGCGGCGAAGAATTGTTCGGGCAAATCGACCGTTATCTCAGGCAAAATCTGTACGTTCAGCTCTCGATTGCCGAAGCCGCGGAGCAGTTCCATGTCAGTCCTTCGTATATCAGTCGGCTGATCAAGCGGTATACAGGCAGCACGTTCGTGCATCATTATATGGAGCTGAAGATCGACGAAGCGCGACGTTTGTTGGCCTCGGAGCCGGACGTAAAGGTCAAACATGTCTCGGATGCGCTCGGCTTCGGCGATCCGCATTATTTTTCCAAAGTGTTCAAAGAATATGCAGGCTGTAGTCCGACGGAATACAAAGACAACGTTTAGAGGAGAGATGATTCATGGAAGAATCGCCCCGCGACCAAGCCGTCCGGCAAGGTGCCGAAGCCATAACCGGAATCATGCACTATTTTAGCCTGGGGATGGGAATCTTGCTGATCGCTTTCGGCGTGTACGTGATCTGGCCGAAATATTACGACCGCCGCCGCAGCCGCGCGAAAACGGTCGGCGGCATATTGTGTGCGGGCTTTGGATTGATTTTGCTGGTGAACGGGCTGATTCAGTTGTGACGTTCCGACCGAATGCGAGAGATAAGAGAAACAATCGAATAGATAGCGAATCGAACGTGAAAACGAGCTGCGGAACAGATTCCGGAAGCTCGTTTTTTATTTGTTTTTTACCGAATGAATATTATTTTGCAAAGCTCGCTTGACAAAAAAATGCAAAGTTAACTATACTAAATTTGCAAAGCAGACATTGCAAGTTGAAAGGGAGGAGTACCGTTGAAAACGCGAATCCCGGAATTGCGGAAACAGCGCAAGCTGTCGCAAGAGGAATTGGGACTGGCCGTCGGCGTAACCCGGCAAACGATCACGTCGCTCGAAGTCGGCAAGTATACGGCTTCTTTGGTATTGGCTTACAAGATCGCCCGCTTTTTCGGACTGTCGATCGAAGATGTATTTGATTTCAGCGAAGTGGAGGAATAGTTTATGGATACTTTTCAGCAAAAGGTAAGGACTCGTATTCGCGTATTGACTGTACTGGCGGTAGGCGTGGCGTTGATCTATACGGGCTTTATGGTATACCGCTCGGAGCTACCGATTCTCAACAGTTTCACGAAAGGCTTTCATCAAGGCATCTTTTTCGGTCTAGAGCTGGTTATTCTGGGTTTCCTGGTCCAAAACATCAAAGGCTCCAGAAGCGAAACCGCGCTGAAAAAGATGCAGATCGAAGAAAATGACGAACGATTCAGCTTGATTATTCAAAAAACGGCTTCGATGACGGCGTTGGTGATGTTTGCCGCATTGGGTGTGGGGACGGTTATTGCAGGGTTTTTGAGTGCGGCGGTGTTCTTTGCTCTGCTGGGGACTTTGCTGTTCATGGTGATTTTGTTTTACTCCATGTGGATTTATTTTGCGAAACGGAATTGAATATAGTTCGTACTACGAAGAAATTGGACAAGGGAGGATACAGCGATGAAAACGAAAGAGCAGTCGATAGGCATCGGGATCGCGCTTGGTACTTCGTTCGGTCTGTTGTTTGGATTAATGATGGATAATATTGCGTTGGGTCTGCCGATCGGCATGGCTATCGGTATTGCGCTGGGTACGGCATTCGGCGAATCCAAACGTAATCAACAGGATGAAAAGCAGTAACTTTTTAAAACGGGAGGATGATTCGGATTCAGTGGATGGGATTTCTTTTTATAGGGATCGGGATCATCGTTGCGGGAATCGGGATTGTGTTTATCGGGATTGGGGTGTTGTTGACGATCGTTTTGGCGTGATGAGAGCAGGAGGAGCTTATGACTATAGAAATTCGGACGCAAGAAGAGGCACAGCAGGTATTACACAGCATTCGTTATGTTGAAGATTATCGGTTTCCGCAGAAAGAGATGGAGGCGCTGCTTGCTCATCCTGAGCAGAGCGTGCCGATCATGCTGGATAAGCTGAAGAACGTTTATCAAAATCCTCGAAAATATGCAACAAAAGATCATTTTGATATGGGCGTCGCGTATTCATATTATCTGTTGAGCCAGTTGAGAGCAACACGTGCTTTTCCGATCATGCTTGATTTGTTGACGTTAAAATATGCCGTACTGGATAAAATTTTCGGAGATGATCTGACCGAAGCTTGCGGACGCGTCTTGGCTTCGACGTATGATGGCGATTGGGAGAAATTGAAGTCATTAATGGAAAACGAAAAAGCTTATCCTTTTGCACGTGGATGCGCGACGCAAGCCATGGAAATTTTGGTTTTGGAGGGAAAGCTGGATCGGTTGGAGGTTCTGTTTTATTTTGAAAAACTAGCTAACCGATTGGCGAAAACGTCTCTTCCCGGTTCCCATCAGGAAGTCGTAATCACGGAAATTGTGCTGCACGCTGAAAACCTGTATCCTGCCGAGATTAGCGAAACGATCTATCAGTTGATGGATGCAGGCAAAGTGGATGAACAAATGATCGTAAAAGAAGATATTGAAGATTCGATTGCGCGTCCGATGGAAAAAGTACTGCGGGACGCCCATAACAATTTTACAGGTCAACCGCTGGATGATGCAATTGGTGAGCTGAAGCAATGGGTTTGCTATGTCAAACCGGCTGCGCCTTTGAAGGTGCTGTCTGAATCGGCATACGCGGATGAAAACGAAGAGAATGAGCCTTTGGAGTGGGCTCCTCGCGTGGTCAAAAAACAAGCCGTTTCTCAGAAGGTAGGGAGAAATGAGCCTTGCCCATGCGGGAGTGGGAAAAAATATAAAAAGTGCTGTGGAACTTGAGCTTGATGGGTACATCAACAAGGGATAAAAAGCTTGCTTTCTTTGTTGAAATCTATTATTTTGAATAAAGTAGTGTAACATTCGCGAAGCACGCGGGCGTATTCTTTCCTTTTGGGAAGGGAAACGTCCGCTTTTTTGCGTTTAAGACATGTCCTGATCAAGTTTTTTGTAGAACTGTTCTTTGAAAACAAAAAATGGGACTTTCCCAATTCATGCAACCGAGCGACAATAGAAGTGGTCTATACTGAAGCTTTTTAGATACATATCCATTGAGGGGGAAAAAGAAATGAAAAACAGTTGGAAAAGATGGGGCAGTAGCTTATTTGGAGCTGTGTTGGTTGTAGGGGCTATTTGGGGAAGCAGTGTCGTACCTTCCGCCGAAGCCGCAACAACTTCGAATTCGTTCTCGGACGTGAAAAGCACACACTGGGCATACAGCGCCGTACAGAAGGCCGTAGCCAAAGGCTACGTCGACGGCTACACCAACGGTACGTTCAAACCGGATACGTCGGTCAGCCGCGCGGAATTCGTCAAAATGGTGGTTGCGGCGATGAAGCTGGAAACGACGCCTGCAAGCGGCAAATGGTATGTACAATACGTCAACGCCGCAACGAAAGCCGGACTGTATTCGGCAAGTGACTTCGCGAATAACGATTCCGGCTGGAACAAAACAATGACCCGCGAAGAAATGGCCCGCGTCGCAGCCCGTGCGATCGGCGAGAAAACATCCGAGAACGACAAATGGATGTATCTCGCCACCAAGTCCGGCCTGATCCAAGGCGTAGGTAAAGGGCAACTGGCCCCGCAAGGCCTCACGACGCGCGCACAATCGGTGGTCATCATCGAGCGTATCTTGAGCGTCAATACCGGCACCGAACTTGATTCCGACCTGTATGCAACCGGCGCGGCGGAAATCCTCTGGCACGGAACCAACATCTTCACGGTGATGCCGGAAATGTTTGTCACGCCGGATTCGGATTGGAAGAATAAAGGCAAATCCTCGATCGAGGAAATGTGGAACGAAAAGAACATGACCATCACGTCGAAAGACGGTCTGTATCAAGGCAAGCTTGACGCCCTGATCGCCATCGATCTCGCCGATCCGAACGATCCGAACCGCGCCCTGCTGGGGAATGTGAATACGCTGAAATGGTATAACAATCGCCCAACTGTGACAAATCTGTTCGTCAAAGATCAGAAGAACAGCTACGTATTGTATTTCAAAGGCGGTCCGGTATTCAATAAAGACACGAAAAAATACTTGAAAATCGATCGCTTACAATATAACATTCTCGGTTTTGACAGCCCTAACCTAAACGCCTTTTTCAACGAAGGTAAATTGAACAAAGTCGCTTCCGTATATCGCAATAACGACGGTGACATCCCGGCCATGATTATCCCAAAACGCGGAACCATCCAAACCAGTGATATCCTGATTCAACTGAACACACCTGCTGGCGGAAGTCTTCGCACCGAAGTCGATCTGATCAGACTGCGAGGTACCCGTTAATGAACAAAAACCGACAACGTGCCCTACTTGTCGGACTCAGCACACTGCTTTTTACAAGTAGCGTGCTGGGTGTTTTTTTTCTGGGCGGCTTAGCCGAAGCCGCCACACCGACACCCAAAAACATCGTATATACCGCAGATTCCAATATCGTAAGCCCTCAAAATCGAAGTGCTGTCAAATTAAGCAAAAACGCAAAAGCCATCGCGAAACTTGATGAACGTGCTGGCGGAAACAATACAATTGAGAAAATTACATTTTACAGAGGCACCACAGAAGTAAAAACAATCATCGTCAATGCACCGTCCTACACGGGAGATGTTGAACTTGACGGGGTAAAGACCAAAGTTCAATCCAAAGATAACGGTTCTGCCGGCTCATATTTTGCTTGGAATCGACTCATGGATGGTCAAACCTGGTCACCCGGCGAAGGGTCTTACGAACGAAAAGGGGTCATCTCTACAGCCAAGGAACCAAAATCACCCTATTACAGCGCCGCACCTGGTGAAAAAGTTACAATGACTGTGCAATATTCCATAACCAGCGGTTTCCGTGCGGGCGAGATTGAAGATGGCACATTACCGATTCCCGTTACCGCTATTGATAACAAAACAAGTACCATTATTGCCGAGAATCCATCGACGCCGCCAACAGACCCAGAGGATGATCGCGCAAAGGTACTTTACGACGGAACAGTAAATAACACGGCTCTCGGTATAGACGGTAAAACCCACCCGAGCACCAAACTGCAAGCCATCATGGTCGGACTCACCCCGGAACAAATCAAAAATAATGACACCGGACAAGGCGGCACACGTAATCTGAGCTACGCCACGATCCAATTTACGCAAGAACATGATGCGGATGGTATAAAATACTACCTGCGCGAAAACAGTAGCGATCCTATGGCCCGATACAACAATAACAACCCGAAACCCCAAGCCATGATGTTCTACTACGCTGCGTATAAATTTGCCGTCACCTCATACACGTACCAATATCCAGACAAGTACCGCGTATTCATCAAAGACGGACCCGAAGAACCTTCGCTGGGATTCTGCAACGTACGCGAAGGACGCACTATCGAAGGTGACGATGCGGGGATGCAACCGACACCGAGCGCTATGATCAAAGCCGATCAACGCGATCGCGAAACCTTTGACGTCCTGCAAGGCATCCCGACCTCAGAAAGCTTGTACGGAAACGTCTTAACAAAAAATTATCTGAATCAATACGAATTCCAAGAACACAAAGTCACGTGCATCTATGAAGTACCCGTCACGCTTCAATACACGCTTAAATGGGACCCGGGTAAACCCAATCCGGCAACACCTCCGGTTCCAGCCAAATTACCTGATCCACAAGAAGATTCCGACGAAGTTGCATATCCGCTTCGAACCGAACGATACTTTAGTTATTGGACCGTCGAAAAGTTAGGCATTTACCAGATCGATAGTGCCGAACTCAAAAACTATGCCTTTGAAGGGGACAGCATCACGATTTACCCCAAAGGCTACACACCACCGACTTTAGTTCTTCAAAAAGACGGATCGTACACCGCACCGGAAACCCCGGCACCCTTCACCGCGCCGCATCCGCCAATCGTTGTCGATGGGAAAACATCAAGACCCTCCCCGACCTACGATCCAGATATCGCGCAAGGCTACTTAGAGAAAGCCGTCGGTCAAATCAAAGGTAAAAACGACAAAGTCGTATTCAACGGACAAACGATCATGAGTGACCGGGAAGCGGAAAAAGAAACACCCGTTCCAAGCAAAATACCAAACGGAACCATGATTTCCCGCGACGTACTCTATAGTCCGGATCACATGATCCCACGGACAAAAACTAACCGGATGGCCGCACCAAGCATGGGGACGATCACGTACGCAGGGCTTGACGCAAACTACGAAGCTCCAGACGGCGATACCTACCCAATTTCAGGCATCAACCCGGTCACCGTCCACACACCAGTCGTGAACTATTCGTCGACATCCAATGACGCAACGCACAACCAGAAAACAACGCCAAACTACAGCCGTCAAGCCTTCATCTTGGATCGACCCTTTACCATCACCATACCGACAAGCGGTCAACATCAAAATTACCCAGGCTACGGCAATCGCGATTACGCGAAGTATTATCGAAGCAAAGAAGTCTACTTCCCCTTCGATACGTATGCCGCCGATCGAAACACGTTCTACCCAAAAGGCACCTGGATCAACATCCCGGTAGGCCAACTCACCACCGAGTTCTTCCTCCCGGTATGGGTCGATGAAGGCGACTACACCGTCACGTTCCGCAACACCGCCGAAAACGCACCCGATATCCAGCCGACCCAGCAAGATGCGAACTTCGATCTGATCCACCACGTCGCATCCGACACCGTCAACGTCGAAGTCATCGGCCGTCTCTACGACTTCCATATCACCGACGTCGCCGACTACAACTGGGAGATGGTCTTCCGCACCCAAGAAGGCAGCGCCGTCCATACGGGCAATACCTATTGGACAGGTCTTAACGGAATCGATGGAGCACCGCGTGGCAACACCTCGCCGTTCACTTTGCCCATTCTGCCCGGTAGCAACCCGCTTGAGGGCATGAAGAACATCACGGTCAAAACGGGCTACCACATCAAGTTCGATCTGAAGACCAAAGGCAATATGTTCGGTAAAACCGACGGTATCCGCATCACGCCAAGCTTCACTTTCGTGAGCAAAGACGGCAAGGCGCAAACGCCGGCCGATCTGTACTACAACGACGATCACCGCACCTTCATCCAGGTGGGCTCGCCGGAAGACACCGAGGAACGGTACATCATCTTGAATGATCGTCTGCGAAACGTACCGGAGGAGGAACTAACCGATACCGCGAGGTACAAATACGACAACTACTATACCTTTGCGGAAATGAACGGTGTCAGCCGGGAGATGTTCATCGCTGACTATATCCGCCGCTTCACCAAACAAAAAACGCCGATCGGCGGCTTTGATCTCCTGCTATTGCCGGAGCAAACCCGTACCCTGATCGGACCGAAGGCCAACCTCCCAGGTTCGGTCGATTTTGCGCGTGCCAACGCAGCGGTGCAGAAGTGGTACGGACACTACACGCTGCCCGGCGATCCGTATGTCGTTGCCAAAGGAACCAACCTGGCGGAGTACGGACGTACGCACGGCGGTTTGACCAAGCGCGATCCGATCTTTCTGCGAGACGGCTACATCATTTTGAACTTCAATATCGAGAGTATTCAAAACGGGAATCTGAACGCGCCGCATTTGCAGTACGTCAACGCCCCGCTTATGAATCAATGGACGCTGGAAGGGTTTAAAAGCAGCGTGCAAGATTCATGGAAAAATACATTCACCTTGCGAGATGGAGATATCGTCTTTTACAACGCAGATAAGTCATACAAGGATGATTTTCAGGCGGAAGTGAATCATTAAATGGGAACATAGCATTTAGAAAGACCCCTTTTCTTATTTTAATAAAAGGGGTCTTTCATTTTTTTAGCTAAGATAAACATCCTTCTTACATGATTGAATTCCCGAACTCCTCGGGTTTTCAATTCATTCACCCGCACGGAGTGCGACTAAAGCATCTGCTATATTAAGTAACGTTTTGATTTTGTTTCAATCCACGCACCCGCAAGGAGTGCGACGAGTTGATTGGGCCGGATAAGCATCTGCCGGCCAAGTTTCAATCCACGCACCCGCAAGGAGTGCGACGCTACTTGTACGAAGTAAAAAGGTAAAATCGGATGTTTCAATCCACGCACCCGCAAGGAGTGCGACTACACCCACTCTCAACCCAAGCCCGGCAAGGCACCCCAGTTCAAAAAGTGCGAACATCAAATTCAGCCTACCGAAAACCGGACAAAAACACAACCGAAATCATTCAATCCCTTACGCGGCTTGGGTGCGAACCTCCCGGGGATTTTACGGGAGCTTCAGGTTCGCACTTTTCCCCTTGATTCTGCCTAACTCAATCCGCTCCAGAACGGGTAATAATCAGGAGAGAAAGCAGGCAGAAACGAAAACGAACCAAAAGAAAGCGAGGGATTCCCTTGATCCAATGGATGGGACTACTTTTTCTCGCAATCGGGGTTATCGTTGCGGGGATCGGCGTATTTGTATGGCTGCGGCATCGTAGCTTTATGCGGCACGCCGAAGTTTCGAAAGGCGAGGTTGTCGAATACGCCGAAGAGATTAGACGCAGCTCCAATCGCACGATGCGGTATTATTTCCCGATTGTACGTTTTAACACTCCGGATGGTCTACTGGAAGAACGCTCTAAGGTCGGCACGTCATGGAGAAGCTACAAGATCGGCATCCCGGTTGACGTCTACTATCTGCGAGACGATCCGGCCCGATTCAAATTAAGGTCAGCTACAAGCATACTGTTATCCGTAATTCCCCTAAGCGTCGGTATCGTATTCGTTGCGATCGGCGCAGCGCTTAGCGGGATGTTTGCCTAACTTTTTGCCAAAGGAGCCAGACCATCCATGACCTTAGCGATTAATGATCCGAACCATCCGCTGACGAAAATCAGCCGTCTATCTACCCCGGAAGAGCTGCGTGAAATCAACGTGGCTTTTTCCCTTGTCCGCAAGCAAAAAGAAGCGGATCGTTATTACCGTGCCAAATCGCTCACATTATCCGAAAGTCTGAACACATGGCTCAAACAACAAATTCTTCGCGAGACCCGTTCGTTGCAAATTGCAGACTCGGACGGAATCCGTCGATTCGTGGTTGGCGAATACCATTTGGAGGTCCAAAAGCAAGACCAGCTGGCCCGATTGACTTTGGACGAAACGATCGGAATCCCCTATGAACGCAAAAAACGCCTTCTCCAAGCACTGGCCCACCCGGATCGCCTATTGGAAACGTCAAATACGGAGTTCCAAGTCGTCCAACTGGAAGTTGACGGGCATCGACTCTACTTCTTTTTCTACCGCAAACCCAAACAAAGCGCGTCCCGCAAAAAGTGGGCGTTCGGCAGATCGAATGAACTGACGGAGGCTTCCGAGGAATTGATCGAGTTGGGCGGGAAGATCGAATTTGTTTTGTTTGAAAATGAATTGTACATCTCAAAGCTTCAGTCTTTTGAATACGTGTTCGATTATCGCGATCATATTGTCCAAGCCCGTGATCATAATCTCGCCAAGCTCACGGACATGCCGTTTTTTGCGATCGCGAAAGCGGATAAAGAGCGCTTCAAGCGCGATTGCGCAGCCTTTTTCCATACAAGAACGGTCGCGCAAATGAGCCGGAAACAAATGGAGGCGCTGGAGCAAAACTTCAAAGACCGTTGCAGCGAATTGCGCACGATCCGAAACGCCATTCCGGCCACCGCAGATCGCGAACGCGAATACCGTCAAGCCTACGCGCCGCTATGGGAATTGTACGAGTTTCTCGATTTGGAAAACGAGCAAGTCGTCTATCCCGAAGGAAGTCGTCCTACGGTACTGCTGCGCTTTTTCGGGAACAAAATCGTCCAGTCCTTTTTGACGAAAGAATTCGGTTTGACCGACTCTATTGACAGTGCCGAACAACGGGCGGATATGGGCGTATAGAGGAGGATTTTCAGACATGTGGAGTAAAAAAGAACCGATCATCCTCTGGACGACTGCCTATGCCCCGTTGTTGCTGTTGATGATCGGAGGCTTTTTGTACCGTAACGATCTGCTGCCATACGCGATTCGGGAGGAACCGTTATCGAAAATGCTCGGAGGGCATCTTTGGATCGCGGAAGTAGGTTTCCTGTTAGCCGTGCTAGGCGGTTCGTTGCTGTTGTATCGCTGGGTAATCACCTGGCTGCTGCGCGATATCGGGAAAAAAGTACATTCGGGCAGCGGAGGACAAACCTACGCCGTGCGCCGCTTCGAAAAACTGCCCGCCAGCGATTATACCTTTTTCCTTATGACTTTGCTGCTTCCGCGGCTTGCGCTCGATTATTCGTCGATCACCAACTTCGCCGTTTCGCTGTTGATGATCGTGTTCATTATTGCCGTATTCGTGAAAACGGAGACGATCGCGACCTGCCCGCTGTTTTTCGTATCCGGCTATCGGGTGTTCAAAGGGACGATCTCGGCGCATAGCAAGCAAGAAGAAGCGGAGGATCAAGAGCTTCGGCGCGAGGTTGTCTTGTTGGTGAAGGGTAGAGACATTGACTTGGGCGAGAAAGTTCGAGGCGAGTCGTTATACGGGAACCTATACGTTATCAGTGGTTCGAATACGGATGCAACGATGGACTGAATGAGTTTGCATCAAGAACGATCCTTTCGATGTGTGATAAACTATGTCCATAGTGGAAACAACTCGTTGAAAAAGCCCCGACTTCTGCTGTAGAAGCCGGGGCTTAAAGCATTTAGATCGAATGATCATTCCACTCAATCTTCACAATTTCCGGCTGTTCGCTGTTGTAGCGCACGGTATGTACCGATCTCGTGCTGCTGTAGATGCTCAGTTTATAGGTGTCGCCGCTTTTGTCCGTGAAAGCCAAATATCCCGAGCCGGAGCCGAAGCCGGAAGGGCCTTGCGCATCCACGTTCAACACGTAATCGTAAACGCCGGGAGAACCGGTAAGCGTGATGCCGTAGACACAGCCTCCGTCATTGAATTTGATGATATCGTACAGGTTCAGCGAGCCGTTGATCGACACTTCCGAATTGACCGTCATACCATCCCGACGTTCCGCCGACGAGTTCTCACCGATTGCAGAAGCGGTAAAATCCGAAACAGGATAAGACATGAATAATCCTCCTCTAAAATTTATATTTTTTAGGACTTAAATTCCATTTTTAGTCCTGCGACGATTATACACCTGGAATTCGATAATAATAAATACCTTTTTTGTCCAAAAAATAAATTTAACAAAAATCGAACTTGCGGTTGACAAAATTTTGACATATGGAGCACGAAAAATAACCGTCAGGAATGTCCTGCGGTTATTTTACGGTAGCGTTCTGACGCCTTTTATTCACGAACGCCTACTCCGATACGCTGTTCAGTCTCGGCATCGATATAAATAACCAGCGGACCCAGCATCGAGTCTTGAAGCGTATTAAAAGTCACCAGAACGATGTCATCCGGCATTTCCGCATTTTGGTTATCCATCGCGATTCCGTACCAGATCGAACTTCCTTCCACCCGCTTGACTTTGGCTTCCTGCCAGTTTCCTTGCACATCGCCTTGCTGCCGAGTGTTTAAACTGTTCCACGCGATTTCCCGCATTTTTGTTTCTGGGTCTTGCTGTTGATCGGGTGCGGTTGAAGATATGGACGTTTCATTTTTGGATGGAGACGGGGTCGTATCGTCGCACGCCGTTAGCAGGATTGAAAAAGCAAAGCTCAAGGCAATCAGGAGAATACTGCTTCGTAGACACGCAAGTCTGTTCAAAAAATTTCCTCCTCTCTTATGATTTATTCGACGAATTTTATTTCGGAAAAGTTACATTGAATATTTTTATATTATTAATAAACGAATATGAATATCATAATTATGAATTTAAATACATGTTCGTCAAATTAGTTTGGCAAGTCGATTTCCATTTTGAAAGCCTTGGCCTTAAAGGATTTAAATCATTCAATTATTGTTCAAATATGGATGCAAAAAGAAATTGACCAATGTTTATTTATTCTGTATATTGTAAATTAATTGTAAGGGAAGGATTAAGTGCTTACAACTTTTCCGGAAGTAAGTTGGATAGGTAATTGGTAGATGCAGGAAGCGTTTTGAAGCGAAAGAGGTGTGGAGATGGAAATGACGATGACGCTGCGGTCCGAGATTGAAAAAGGAATCGCAGAAATGGGAATGAATTTTTCGGAGTTCGGTGAGTTTTCGGGAATCAATCGAGGCATTTTCAGTGCAATATTGAACAGCAATCCTCCCAAACCGATTTCGCTTAACCAGCTGGAACGGATCACGAAAGCATTCGGTCAGGAAGAAGGTTGGATGTTCGAGCTGTATATCGAGGAGTGTTTCTATGACGGAAGGCCGAACCGCCGCCGCGTGGAACCGTTTTTGATCCGCTGTGCAGAGCTTGAACGTAACGATTGTATCGAAAAGGTATTGTCCAGGCTGCTGGAAGATCTAAAGCATTTGGACATGATCTTCGAGATCGGGGAAACGTTATACACGAGTAGCAAGGTTAAAGAATCAGTCGTGTTTTATCAGTGTATCGTGCAAAACGAGAAGTACCATCAGTCGGAACGTTTGGCGGTGAGTCATTATCGGTTGTTCCGCGCGGCACTGGGTGAAGATAACGAACGCAATTTACGGGCGGCGATCGAGTTCGAACCGTTCTGCGACAAACTGCCGGATCATCATCGGTTGGATGGGTTGATGAAACTGGTGAATGTATATTTTTCGCTTGATAAATATGATGAAGCAGAAATATATTCTAGAGAACTTTCACGTTTGAGTAAAATCGTTTTTGAAAATAGAAATACAACTTTAAACGATAAGATTGGTTTAGATATTTACGAACAAACGGAATATGCTTTGATTGTATACTACGGTTATAGTTATTTAGCGATGCAAAGTATCATGATTAATAATAAAAATTATGAACAGGTGGCATATTATATTTCAAAATGCAATGATCTAAATAGAATCCCGGGACTTGATGAAGAAGCGAAAAACGAAGTTTCAAAGTTTAATTTTCATTCTAGAGCAAACGAAATGTACCTAAAAGTAGCAAATGGAGATCAAAAGGCGTTTCATCAGTGTGTTAAATTTATAAGAAAACATCCTGAAGAACTACTAGTAGCACTTTTATTCATTACTGAGCATGCAATAGAATACAACTACCCGCTTGATCCTTTGCTGCATGAATTTTCTCAGAAGTTAGATCGTTTCTCTTATGAAAATTCATACTATCATAGTACAAATAACTTTAGTAGACAAATGTCTATTTGTTACAATCTAGCGATTTGGTATGCTGAGCAAAAAAAACACAAAAAGTCCTTGGATTACTTATTGAAAGGCTTAACAACAGCAATTAGTATTAAAAGTACAACAATGTTTATGAAGTATGTGCCTTTGTTTGAGAATTACAGGAGCAAAGCATCTTATGAACAAATAGTTCAATATGAAAAGCTTATAGGAGGGTTACTAATATAATGAAAAAAGTTCTAAAAAAATCTTTTGTTTTGTCTTTGATTGTTTTCTCAATTTTTTCAACCGGCAATTTATTGAATACTACATCTGCAGATTCGTCAGAAACACAAACAACGCCTAAAGTTGAAGTTGTTTACCGAACTACTGGCAATGGATCTGGAATAGGCGGTTGGTAATTAAGCTAGCCAAGTCATAACAAAATTCTGATTCTGAACCAACTTAGCTAGTATTTCATGCGCTCCTTCTTTTTCAAAGAGGGGGCTTTTTTTCGATTCGTTAACGCTTCAATGGTTTAAAGGAGGTAGAACCACAATGCTATACATAGGAGGCGTTCACATGGAAAAGAAACGATCGAGTCAGGCAAAAAAATGGTCAGCGGTGGTCGTGGCGACTGCCGTCGTGGCGGGCGGTGTGTATGCAATCCCTCATGTTTTCGCGGACGGTTCACCCAAATCGGAGGCGAAAGAGGCTGTTCCGAACAATAAGGCGACTGCATCTTCCGATGCTACGTCTTCTACGCAAGCAGGTTCGTCGGTAGGCGCTTCCGCAGCCGCTCCGGGCGTCGTGCGTACTGCATCCGTCACCAAAGTCGGCGATGCGGAAGTCTTTTTGCCGGTCATCTCCGTCGATTCGAAAAAAGCTTCGGTCGCGGCGACGCGTTCGGCTTTAATCAATCTTGAAGTGATGGCGCTGCGGGCGGTACAGCATTTCCCGTTGGACTCGTCGGAGAAGTCATATGCTGTGCTGACAGAGACGCGCAACCGCGCGGCTGAAGTGTTAGCGGATAAGGACGCGCCGGCGGATCGGATCTACTCCACTTCGCGCAAGTTGGAAGAAGCGCTCGATCGGTACAACGGGCAGGCGCTGAGCAAATCGGACGTATTGAAAAAGCTGTTGTCCGACGTTAAAAGCACCAACGACGCATCCGGAGTATTGATCCAGCAAGGCATAAAAGAAGCCCAAAACAAACTCGCTGCCGATTCGACCAAAGACGGCGTGCTGTCCGCGTATAAGCAATTTTTGCTGCGCGAAGCACAAGCCAATGATGTAGCGGCGTTCAACAAGTCCGACTACGCATCTGTTTTAAAACAATACGAAGCGAATATCGAAGCGCGGACGGAAAACATCGACGACGATCTGGTGGAAGACCTGAGTGAAGCTTACGATACGTCTGCGGCGACGCTCGAAGCGATTCTTGATCGGACATCCGGCAAAAACGAACTGGATGCCGCACAATCCGGCGTCGAAACGACTTATGCGGCGCTTACGCAAGGTCTGACGCTGGCAGCAAGCATTCAAGCGGCCGAACCGCTGCTTGATTCGCCGACCGGCAAAGAAAAAGGCCAATACGGCGCTTCCGCGGTCGGTACGCTCAAGCGCGCGATCGGCAAAGCGGAACGCGCACTCGAAACGTCCACGACGGCGGAGCAAATCAAAAAAGCGCAAACCGCGCTCGCTTCGGCGGTGAACGAATTCAAAAATAGCCGCAATTCCTGATTGATTTATTGTTGATTAATACTTGTACGATTTTCAATATGTCGAATAAAACACGCCTTTCTTCCTAAAACGTCGGGAAAAAGGCGTGTTTTCTGTCGATATGAAAAATAAAAACCTTACAAGGGGTTTTTTTATGAGTCGAATCTTTAGAAAGCGGTTTATATACGCTAGTAAGTTCCAATATATGAATAAGGAGGATAGTTAGCGAGGTAAACGTGCGTACATAATACGGTTCGGCAAGATGAATAATCGCTTGAACGTATGGAAGCAGAATAGTACCAGAGATTTCGAAACCGTTTTTTTTGCGTTGATTACTACTTGTACGATTCGAGGAGGAGATTTGATAGATGATTACCAACAAGCGTTTCTTGCGTGCGTCCACGGTGGCTTTGGCTCTTGCCGTCGGCTTTGGCGGAATCGGTTTCCAGCCTTCTGCCTTGCACGCAGCAGAGCCGGGGGGATCGACCCAAGCTTCGATACCGCTCGCTTATTTGAATGATCCGCTTCGCGTCGCTTTGATCAATTTGAATTCTTATAAAGAAGACGCTCTCGATATTACCCAGTCCTACAGCTACGATCCCGATTCTTACCGGTATCACGACCTGATTGCGCTGCAAAACAAAGCGTATGTGGCAACGCTGGATCCGGCGGCTTCGCAGGCGGAGTTATCGGCGATCAAGCAGGATTACGAAAAAGCGTTGAGCGATTACGTGGATTTCTATATCGACGACGGACAGATTCAAAAATTATTTTCCACATTGGCTTATGTATTGTATTACCACGACAGCATCGGACAAGATGAAAGTAAGTTGACTGCTTCTCAACGCGCCGTGCTCCATGCCGTATGGGATGCGCAAAAGTATGCCCAAGAGTTGGGTTGGCAGAACGAAGGCAGTTATATCAAAGCTTTCAAAGACGTATACATGCCGAAATCGGCTCAAGCCGGCGAACTTCTGCAATACGATCCGGCACCTTATCTGAATTTGGCCGCGAAATACCGCGCGGATATTCAGGCCAGATTGGCCGCGCTCGGAAGCAATGCGAGCAATCACGCCAATTCCGTCAACGCTTTTGAACAAGCGGCTTCTTCGTTGGAACAGCTCGCAAGCGGCAAAGCCAATTCCAACCAGGTGAAAATGGGCGAAGGCAATCTGGAAGTACGTTACGCGACGCTGGTCGACGAATTGAAACGCAATAGTCCGATCGAAAATAGCGAAGAATACAAGGAATTGAAAAGCTTTATCGCGCTTGTGTGGAAACACATGGACGCTCCGAAAGGCATCGGTCCCGGCCAATATCCGCAGTCCGCGTTCGGCGATCTGAGACGCGCGCTGCGCCAAGCGGAACGCGTGCTGGAAACGGCAACGACGCTCGAACAATTGAAGCAGGCGAATACCGAGTTGTCGCAGGCGCAAATGAAGTTTCTACTGCGTATAAAGCCGACTTCTTGATCCATCACATCCTGTAATTGAAAAGAGGGTTAACGAATGAATAAAAAATTCCCTATCAAAAAGTGGACGGCTGCCGCCGCTGCCGCTGCCATTCTGGCCGGAGGCGCGCTTCCGCTGGGTACCGCGACCACAGCCGCGGAGTCGGCCGTCAGCGCGGAAGCCGGTTCTTCCGCTTATTTGCAAAGCGAAGCCAGAATCCAATTGATCGAGCTGATTCTATCCAATGAAGAAGCCGAGAACGCTTTGCAGATCGCGTCCGGGGTAGACGAACATGCGGACTTGTACAAAATCTCCAAAGAAGCTCTCGTTCAAGTGTTCGACCCTTCCGTTTCGGACACGAAGCTGCGGGAAACATACCGCAAATTCGTCAAAGAATACGACGCTTTTTTGGCCTTACGCTTCCGTAACGGCGCGAGCAGCCAAGTCAATCCGATCCAACGCTCGATCGAAGCGATCTACCGATTCGAAAGTCAACCTTTTTCGCCGAAAACGCAAGCTCGGTTGGATATGATGCGCCAAGCAATAGAAGTTTTTAAAAATCCAGAAAACAGCACGTCCCTGATCGTGGAAACCTTCAAAAACTATGTAAGCTACGGAATCGCGGAGAACCGCTCGACGCCGACGGATGCCGCTGTTCAGCAGGAATATTTACGGGTAATCGCGGAAAGGGAAGCTTCGCTGGCGAAGAACTTGGCAGCCTCCGCAGCGAAACCGGAAGATTACGCCGCTCAACTGCAACGGCATCGGGAAATATCCGCAAGAGCGCAAAGCGCGATCAGCGATCCTTCTACGACGTACAATGCGCGAAAAGCCGCTTATCTGAGTTACTTCCCTTCGGCAAACGCGATGGGCAGCTCGATCTGGCTTTCCGAAAACCTGCTTACGGCGCGCAAACTGCTGGAATCGCCGGCGGGTATCCGTTCCGGTCAATATCCGGCATCGGCGTTCGGAGAGTTGAAGGTCGCGATCAACAAAGCGAACAATGTGCTGCAAAACGAAAAACTCGAAATTCCGATCAGCCGCGCGAGTTCGGATTTGTCCGACGCGATCCGGATTTTCCGGGGACGCTTGGTTCCGTAACGCTGCTCCACAAAACGCGGTATGCAACGATTCACATTTTAAAAGAAGAAGCGCCCAGGCTACAAGTCTGCGCGCTTTTTCGTGTTCCGTTTCACTAAACCCAATAAATCTTTTACGAGTTTACTCGTTTTTCCTCCTTTAACGCTTCGATCGCTGCATCCAACGACATCATCACCTGCTCGCCCCCGTTGTAGCGCCGCACGTTCACGCTGCCGGATTCCCGTTCCTTTTCCCCGACCACCAACACGTACGGCACCTTATCTTGCTGCGCCGCCCGCATTTTGTAACCGAGCTTGTTCCCGCTAACGTCCGCTTCGACCCGAAGTCCGGCGTCGCGCAGCATTTTCCGCACCTCGAACGCGTAGTCGTCGTAATGAGCGGAGACCGGCAGCACGCGAACCTGCACCGGAGCCAGCCACAGCGGAAAAGCTCCGGCATAATGCTCAATCAGAATGCCGATAAAGCGGTCGATCGAGCCGTAAATCGCGCGATGGATCACGACCGGTCGATGTTTGCCGCCGTCCTCGCCGACATACCACAGATCGAATTTCTCCGGCATTTGGAAATCGAGCTGGATTGTGCCGCACTGCCAGCTGCGTCCGAGCGCGTCCAGCACATGGTAATCGATCTTCGGCCCGTAAAAAGCACCGTCGCCTTCATTCAGCACATACTCCACGCCGCGATCTTCCAGCACGCGCCGCAGCGCGTTTTCCGCTTCGTCCCATAACTCTTCCGAACCCATGGAATCCTCGGGACGAGTGGACAGTTCAATCCGGTAATCGAATCCGAACACGCGGTACATCCGGTCGATCAGATCCATCACTTTGCCGATCTCGTCTTCGATCTGATTCGGCAGTACGAACAAATGCGCATCGTCCTGGCAAAAAGTCCGCACCCGCATCAGCCCGTTCAACGCGCCGGAGTATTCGTGACGGTGTACCTGGCCGAACTCCATCATGCGGATCGGCAGATCGCGGTAGGAGCGCAGTTCGTTTTTGTACATCAGCATATGCCCCGGACAGTTCATCGGCTTGAGCGCGAACGCTTCATCATCCAATTCGGAAAAATACATATTGTCTTTGTAATGGTCCCAGTGTCCCGATTCTTCCCACAAGCGACGGTTCATCATGAACGGCGACCGAACTTCGTCATAGCCGCTGCGAAGCTGGATGTCCCGCGAAAAGTTCTCCAGCTCTGTGCGAAGCGACATTCCGTTTGGCAAAAAGAAAGGCATTCCCGGCGCTTGGTCCGAAAACATAAACAGTTTCAGCTCGCGCCCCAGTTTGCGGTGATCGCGTTTTTTGGCTTCCTCCAACAGCAGCAGATGCTCGTCGAGCTGCTCTTTGCGCGGGAAAGCCGATCCTTGAATCCGTTGCAGCACCGGACGCTCCGAATCGCCGTTCCAGTAAGCACCGGCGACGCTTAGCAGCTTGAACGCTTTGAGCCGTCCGGGAGAAGGGAGCAGCGGTTCGCTGTAAAGGTCCATCCATTCGCCTTGCTCATAGATTCGAAGCTCCAAGCTCTCCGGCGATTCTTCAAGCCGTTCGACTTTGTAAGGCTCGTTGCGCTCCCGGAACAAAGCTAACGCTTCCGCACGGCTGATCTTACGGCTGCGAATCGGCTGGTTCTCCTCGGCGATCTTCCGCATTTCGCGCTCGATCGCAGGCAGATCGTCGGCGGAGAGAGCGGCAGGCAGTTCGAACTCATAGTAAAAGCCGTCTTTGGCAACTTGACTGTCACCCAGCCGAACCGCAGCATTGCCGCCGTACAGCCTTTTCACGGCTTGGGCGAGCAGGCTGGCGGCGCTTCGGCGATAGATCGGGAGACTGTCCTCGTCCGCCGGAAGCAGGATTTCGAGCGATGCGTGTCCGCGCACGGATTCCGACAGATCGACCAGGCGTCCGTTCAAGCGGGCGGCTACGGCATTTTTACCGAGCGAAGTTCCTGCGGACCGGGCGATATCGAGAACCGAAGTGCCAGACAAGACCTGGCGTACATCGCCGTTAGGAAAAGTGATATCAATCCGTTCGCGATCGTTCGAACCGGAATTGACGTTAAGATTGGATAATTGAGACATGCTGCATTCCTCCAAGTATAGTGGGGTGGCGAGCGCAGACGATCTTCCGGAAAACGCAAAAAGCACATTCTCCCGGAAAGGGACGAGTGCGCTCGGCTCGTGGTTCCACCCTCATTCAGCCATGACTTTCGCAGCGGATGCTCCGATCAACAAGTCATGACCCTTACTTGGAATCCGGTAACGGGGATCAATCGGCGGAAGCTACCGGCCACCGTGCGGACCCACTCAGGATCGGCAGCGGACATGGCGTTCGCTTTCGCGGCTGCGAAGGGGTAATTCCGGGCCGCTCTCCGCAGAAGCTCTCAGCAATCGCTTCTTTCTCTGGACGGTGCGCTCGGGGAATATTGTCTCCGGTCAAAGCCGAATGTTTCGTTGATATTGGATTATAGAGGGCTATCTAGGAAAGGTCAAGGAGAAAATTTGAACCAACCCCCTGCCAGCGGTTAGAATAAAACTACGAAGAGATTCGCCTAAAAGGGGTGTAGACCATGTACGGACATACATTTGCCCAAGCGTTAACCAGACTGGGCGGCGACGAGTTGAGAGTGTTTTACGTGCTTTGCTGCGATACGGCGGTGCAAGAGCTACTGGTATCGAAAATCCGCGATTGGATCAAGCGCGAGCCGGAGCGGTTTGCCAGAAAGCTGGAGGAAAAAGCGGTTGCGTACCGCGATTGGAGCGACGATGATCTGCGGCTCGGCATTTTGCTGGAGCTTGCGAAGCGAGCCAAGCTGGTCGGTATGCCGTTGACGACGGCCGCGGAGCTGGAAGAGTTCGCCGGAGGGATCGTGGAGCATATCGAGATCGGCGTAGCCGAAGAGGATCGGAACTATCAGACTTACCGGGAAGATCACCCCGAAACAAGCGAGCTGGAAGCGCTGATCGACTATCAGATCGTCCAGCTGATGCAGGCGCTCGGCCGCTTGCTGGATGCCGCGCCGCAGCAGGATTGGGAGATCTATATGCGCCGCGTCGAATCGCTGCTGCCGGATCTGCCCGAGTTATGGGAGGCGCCGCCGGAGGACCACTCGGACACCGAGCTGGACACTCCTCCTCAAGGCATCGCCGAATCGCCGGAAGCGGCAAGCCGGGAGCATAGCCCGCATAACGATCCTTTCTTATCCGGGCAGATCGATCACCGTACGGCTGCACGTGAAGTTGGAGAAGAGGACTTTGGCAGAATCGCGGAGCCGGGTTGGGAAAATGCTTCGCCGCCGCATTCCGAATCGGCTTCTCTTTTAGATCTGGACCCGGATGCGCCGATCGGAAGCGTACGGTTGGAAAAAGGATCGACAGAACGCCGCGAAGATACTTTTGACGGTCCCGTCGAACCCGGCTTGGACGCCGCTTCGGGGCCGGCTTCGGCAAGCGAACGCTTGCATGCCGACGGTGCTGCCGAACCTACCGAACCCGCCGCGCCTGTCGAACCTCCGCGTCCGAACGGAGCCAAGATTCTTCTCGCAGCGCTCGAACAGCAGCAGGGATTCGGTTACTACGAGGCTGCGATGACGCTACTGGCCTCGGCCAAAGGATTGCTGGGACTGGGCGAAACTTCTGAATTGTACGGACGCCGGATCGACTTTTTGACCGTATCCGCCAGTCCTGCATTTCTGCAAGTGATCCCGGGCGGTGCGAAAGGAGCGCCTTTGTCGGCTTACCGCAATCTGAATCCGCAGCGAAGACGTTTGCCGTTGCTGCTAACGCAGTTATTCCTGCCAGAGCTGGTGTCCGAAGACGAACTGGAAGCGGATTACGAGCCGCTGTTGGCGCTATGGCGTTCCCATGCCAATGAGTACGGCACGCTGCGGGCAGAGTTGGAAGAAGAAAATAATCGGATCGACTACTATACCCGGGAATCCGCGAGCTGCGCGGAACAGCTTGAAGCGGCACAGACCGAACGCAACGGCTCCGAACAGCGGATCACGGAGATTCGTTCCTCGTTGGTCGACAAGCTTCGGGTGAGCAGTATGCAGCTTCCGCACATCTCGGCATCTTTTGACCAGTTGTTGGAGGAATATGCGGAGAACCGCCGCCGGATGAGCGATACCGAGTCGTCCCGGCAAGAGCGCGGACAAGGCTTTACGGGTTTGGTGAAATATACGCTTAACTATGCCGCATCCAGCGTAACCTTGATCGACCTTCGCCGCAAGCAGGATCGCATCCTGGAGCGTATGGCTGACGAAGCGCTGCATAGCGACGGGGAGTGGGGGCAAGGCGAACGTTACGTGGTTGCCGCGGAGCGCGAGCGAATCGGTTTCCTGGATACCGAGATTTCACGCTTAACGAAGCTTCAGGCCGAATATCGGGAAGAGCTTCGCCGTTCCGAGCAAGCTTGCAAAGGATTGGAGCAGGACAAAAAGAAACTGGAAAAGAAAGTCTACGGACTTGCGGATTTGGAGCAGGCATAGATACTTTTTTTATCGTAACGGGCATCCTTGGTTCAGCAATGGAGGCCCGTTTTTTTGCGTGGATTCAATCCAAGCCCAAGTGCTCAAATTCCGGCAGGTATGATACACTCAACGAAGTTGATGATAGACAGAAAGGAATGATTCCCATAACGCAGTCGTATGTTCATCCTCAGGGAACTTTATTTAAAAACGGCCGGTTCGGCCTTCATTCCGCGCCAAATAAACCGGATGCCGTATATGTGGAGAACGGCCTGATCCAGGCGATCGGGACGACAGAGGAGCTACAGCTTCAATTGTCCGGCCATGAATACGGAATCGTGGACTGGGACGGAGCGTATGTGCTGCCGGGTCTGACCGACTCGCATATGCACTTGTCGATGCAGGGCATGAAGCTGTCGGCGCTCGATTTTTCCGATACGTCATCCAAAGACCAGATGCTCCGGCAAATTCGCGAACGTGCTCGGCAGACTACGGAGGGGGAATGGATGTTCGGATTGAACTGGAATGAAAATGCGTTTTCTCCGGCGGTCGCGCCCAGTGTTGCCGAATTGGACGAGGCGGCAGGGCAGCACCCGCTTTACCTCACGCGCACCTGTTTCCATGCGTTTCTCGCCAATACCGAAGCGTTTCGCCGAGCCGGTATAACGAACGAGACACCCGATCCGCCATCCGGCGCTTTCGGAAGGGACGAGTCAGGCGGGCTGAACGGTTGGGTCTATGAAGAAGCCTGCAAATTACTCATCGCCGTGCAGCCCGAACCGGATTACGCTGCCAAAAAAGCCACGATCCGCGCCGCTTGCGAATATGCGCTGAGTCTGGGATTGACCGCCGCGCATACCGAGGATCTGCGTTATCTGGGCGGAATCGGCGTCATGCGCCGCATTCACCGCGAGCTGCGCGAAGAAGGCGTGTTGTTCCGCTCGCATCAGCTCATTTTCCATGATTATCTGGACGAAGCGGAACGCTTGGGACTGAAGGCAGGCGACGGTGACGAATGGCTGCGGATCGGCGCGGTCAAGATCTTCTCGGACGGGGCGATCGGAGGACGGACGGCTCTGCTCAATTCGCCGTACCATGATGCTCCGCATACAAGCGGCATGGCGATTCATACGGCGGAACGTCTGCATCGGCTTACCGCGCGTGCCCGTTCGCTGGGATTCCCGATTGCCGTCCATGCGATCGGAGACGGGGCGGCGGACCTGACGCTTGCGGCGATGGAAAAGTTCCCGCTTGCAGGCGCAGGGATCACCAATTTGCCCGACCGTTTTATCCATGCCCAAGTATTGGACGCTGAACTGTTGCATCGCATGGCTCGGCTGCAATTGATAGCCGATATTCAGCCGCGCTTTGTCGCCAGCGATTTTCCGTGGGTGTTGGATCGGGTAGGGCCGAAGCGAACGGATTATCTGTATGCCTGGAAAAAGATCATCGACGCAGGCGTGACCTGCGCAGGCGGGAGCGATGCGCCGATCGAACCGCTGAATCCGCTTCTGGGCTTCCATGCGGCGATGACGCGTCGCCGTCCGGATACAGCCGAACCGGCCGAAGGGTATCTGCCCGCAGAAAGACTGAGTCTGGAGCAGTCGCTCTGGTTGTTTACCGAAGGAAGCGCCCTGGCCGCAGCCGAGGAGAAGGAACGGGGGCAACTGCGCGAAGGCTTCGCTGCCGATTTTACCGTGCTGGATCGGAATATCGCCGAAAGCGAGCAATCCCTGCTGCAAGCCAAAGCACTTATGACCGTCGTGAACGGTCAAGTTGCTTACCGTGCGTAATCGTTTAACGTAAGAAAAAGAGCAGCGTGCGGATACACGCACGCTTTCTCGTTTGAAGGAGGATTACGATTGAATCGCACCGGCCCCGCATCCGCGGGATTTATACGTCTGTACCTGCTTGCTTTTTTATTCTTTTTTGCCAACTCCGTATTGACCGTAGCCTTGCCTTTGCGCAGCGCCGATGCAGGATTCGGACAAGGCGGGATCGGCTTGATGATGGGCGCATATATGTTGACCTGCATGCTGCTTCGTCCGCTTGCGGGTCAGTGGATCGGCCGGTTCGGACCGCTCGCGGTGATGCGCGGTTTGCTGGCCGTTCATGCGATTACGCTGCTGTTATACGCCGTATCCGGCGTTGAAGGCTATATCTGGCTTCGAGCGCTGCAAGGCGCGGCGACGGCATTCTTTTCCATGACCATGCAAGCCGGAATCGTCGAGCGTTTGGAGGACAAAGACCGCGGCCAGGGATTGTCCCTATACACACTTTCCACCATGCTGCCTTCTCTGGTCGGTCCGCTGCTTGCCGTGGAATTATGGGAACGCGGAGGAAGTTATGCTTTCGGCGGAGCGATGCTGTTGTTGGCGTTGGCGGCGATCGCAGCCGGATTTTCTTTGCCTTTACCGAAAGCCTCCGCACAGCAACAGTCGTACACGCTGCGCGGACTGCTGGAATCGTTCGGAGAAATCGGCCGCAGCCGCCCGCTTGGCGTTAGCACGTTTATTATGCTGCTGACCTCTTGCATATTCGGCGCAATCGCCACCTTTTTGCCGCTATATCTTATCTCCGCCAACAGCGGAAGCGTCGGCGTCTATCTGGCCACGCAAGGCGCGACCGTAGTCGTCTGCCGTTTTGTTTTCCGCAAAAAAATCCCGTCCGACGGCCGCTGGAGCGCAGCCCTGATTCTCGGCCTTCTTCTAGCCTCCGCGATCGGAACCCAAATGCTCGCCATGCCGCAAAATCTCGGAAGCCTGCTGTACCTATCCGCGATCTTCAACGGTTTGGCCCTTGCTTTTCTTTATCCGACACTAACCACATATCTATCTTTTGCCTTGCCTGCCAAAGCCCGCTACACCCTAATGGGCCTGTTCATGTCCGCCTACGACCTGGGCTTTGCCCTCGGCGGCTTCGTTTTCGGCTGGATCGCCCAAACCTGGTCTTACCCAACCGTTTTCACCTGCTGCACCATTCTGGCCTTACTCGCTTTTGCAGTGGCAGCCGTCAACGGAAAAAAGATGAACGTAAAAGAAGCCAAGCGGAGGGAGAAATTCAGTGAAAGACGCCTTTGAACTTAGAAGCCTCTACTAAAAATTTCAATCAACGTTTCCAAATGAGACAGCGACTAGAACTGAATTTTTCCCGCAACGCACCGGCTTCCTCACGCCCCTCCCTTGTCCGGTCGGCGAAAATTTTCGTCGGGCCCGCTTTTTCTATGCTACAATGAGAATTATTATCAATTAGATAATCCAAGCATCTTGACAAAGGAGGAAGGCAAAATGAGCGTACTGAAGCCTGCCGAATTTACCGTGAACAATATCCATCGGCCCGTTTGCCGCATCAGCGATGCTCTCAACCTCATGTACGACGGCTCGCCAGCCGCTCCTTCGCGCGCAGAACTTCCTCAAGACAGCGGCTTGGGCAGTTTTGAAAAGCTGACGCTGAACGCTTCGCTGGAACTGAGAACATGCCGAATGACCTTTGGAGAAGACGTTACCATGCGCAGCGTGGAGCGTGATCCGGGCATCAGTTGGAGCTTTTGTCTGGGCGAAAATGTAGAGTGGACAACCAGCCGACCGTCAGGCCAGGCTTCTTATATTTTAAAAAACGGCGAGATGCTGGTCTCCGGCGCAGGCGAGTTCGATAGCACAGGCTGCTACCTCGGCGGCGGGGATTATTGGGGGCTTTCGCTGCGCATGGACCGATCTTTTACCGAGCGTCTGGAAGCGGCTGTCGGTGCGCCTTTGCCCGAATCGGCACCTGCGTTTGGCGGCGTATTCCGCAAAGAAACGCTGCCTAATGCCGTTCGACGTATTTTGCTTGAAATGGCGGAATGCCAGTATGCGTACGATCTGAAACGTCTTTTTTTGGAAGGAAAAGCGATCGAGATGGCTGCCGCGTACGCGCATGAGATGTCGATGCGTACGTCGGCTGCGCGAGGGCTGTCCCGAACGGATCGGGAAGCGCTGCTGCTGGCCCGCGAAATTCTGGATGCGAGCCTGCTCGACGCTCCGAGTCTGAGGCAGTTATCCCAGCGCGTCTCGCTTAACGAATTCAAACTGAAGCGCGGCTTCAAACTGTTGTTCGGTATCTCGGTTCATGCCTATGTGATCGAGCGCAGGCTCGAAGAGGCGTATCGTTTGTTGGACACCGGACAAGCCAATGTGACCGAGGCGGCTTTGTTGGCAGGTTTCGGCAAGCCGAGCCATTTTGCGCAGAAGTTCCGCGAAAAATACGGGGATGCGCCTTCCCGTTATTTTCGGCAAAGCCGTCGGATCAAGCCTTAACCTGCAAAAATCCCGATTGCGGCCTTTTTACTCCCGATTTGGGTAGCGGCTTCCTCTGAACCTATGCGAAAATGTCATCCATGCGAACGAAAAGAATAAGAGCCGAAGGCCGGATAAGGGCAAAGTCTCTGTCTTTTTAATCGTAATGATTATTTTTATCAGAGGAGATGGGAAGATGCAAAATACGGCGGGAATCAAGCCAAAGCGCACCGCGTTGCTCACCAAAGATTACATACTGATCGGGGTCTTCACCGTGTTGATCTATATCGTCAATGCGATTGTCGGCATGGCGATGACGCCGCTGATCGGGATAACGGCGATGCCGTTGATCGCGGGAGTTTGTCTGTTCTTCTCGTCGGTCGTCTACCTGATCATGGCGATGAAGATCGGCAAGCGGGGAGCGATGCTGCTGTTCGCGCTCGTGACGGGCCTTTTTTATACGATGATGGGCGTTCCGTTTATGTTGGCGTTCCTTGCGGTGGCAGGCATTCTCGGCGAACTGGCATTGCTTGGAGGCGGCCCGCAAGCGTACCGCAGCTTTGTTCGACAGTCGATTGCTTTTGGCGTATATGGCATGGTGTTCGGGCTGGGTTCGTTCGCGATGGTGTACATTTACGGCGGTCCGGCGCTACAGGATATGTTTGCTCCGCAGACGCTTGAAGCGATTATCGGATTTTCGCAGTCACCGCTCTGGATGATTGGCAGTTCGTTATTTACGTTCGTCATGACGCTATCGGGCTGTCTGCTGGGCAAAAGCTTGCTGCGCAAGCACTTCGTGAAGTCCGGCATGATCCGTTAACAGTTAGCGAATACCGAAGGAGGTGCAAGTCAAGATGGAACGCAAGTCGGGCCTCGCGGGCCTATTCGATATCGCGGGTGGACGCAAAGGACTGCTGATCGCGGCGAGCTTTTTTTCCGTGCTGTCCAGTTTGCTTCAGATCATCCCGTTTATCGTCGTATACAAGATTGTGGAATCGTTGCTTCAAGCTGCGCAGAATCCTGCCGGAATCGACGGTCCTGTGCTTGTACGTTTGGGATTTCTGGCTTTGGGAGCGTTGGTGGCGGCGTTAGCCGCTCTGTACGTTGGCGCGATGTGCTCGCATATTGCCGCTTTCCGGATTCTGTACGAGATGCGGGTGAAGCTGTCCGAGCACGTGGCGAAGGTGCCGATGGGCTACCATGTGCGTACGGCTTCGGGCGAGTTAAAAAAAATAATCGAGGTTGCGGTGGAAAAAGTGGAGTCGTTTATCGCGCACCAGCTACCGGATGTCGTGAGCGCAATCATCGTGCCGCTGACGCTGCTCGGTTATCTGTTCTGGCTGGATTGGCGCATGGCGCTTATTTTGCTGTTGCCGATCGGGGTCGGGATGTTGATTCAAGCTCGAATGTACGGCAGCGACAATGGTCAGCGTTATTACCGGGAGTTCCAGTTTGCGGGCGAAGAGATGAATGCCACGGCTGTCGAATACGTGCGCGGCATGCCTGCGGTTAAAATTTTCGGGATTACGGCGAACTCTTTTTTGACTTTTCGCGGCGCGGTGGATCGCTACCGGGACGTCTCGCTGGAAATTACCGATTTGTACAAACGCTCGTATAGTCTGTTTTCCGTGCTGATGGGTTCGTTGTTCACGTTCGCGGCTCCGGTCGGCGTACTGCTGCTCAGCGGGCGCACGGGCGATCAGGCATTTGCGATCACGTTTATTCTGTTCCTGATCGTATCCCCAAGTCTGTCGGCTCCGCTGATCAAGCTCATGTATGTCGGCAGTGGACTGCGGGAAGTGCTGGAAGGCTACAAGCGCATCGAGTCCGTATTCGCGGAACCGACCGTGGCAGAACCTCGGCAGGCCAAGCAGCCTTCGTCTTACGATATTACCTTTCGCGATGTGACGTTCTCGTACGCGGAACCGGAGGCGGCGGATTATAAGCCGGTGCTGGACGGGATCAACCTGACGGCGAGAGCCGGAGAGATGACCGCGCTGGTCGGCCCTTCCGGCGGCGGAAAATCGACGATCGCGAATCTATTGCTGCGCTTTTGGGACGTGCGTTCCGGCGAGATCGCGATAGGCGGGATTCCGATCCGGGAGATGGGGACGGAGAAGCTGATGGGTCTGGTGTCGTTTGTGTTTCAGGACGTGCATTTGTTCTACGATACGATCGAGGAAAATATTCGGATGGGCAATACGGCCGCGAGCCGTGAAGAGGTCATTCATGCCGCGAAAATCGCTTGCTGTCATGAATTTATCGGGAAGCTGGAAAGGGGCTATGACACGAAGATCGGCGAAGGCGGCACGTATCTGTCCGGCGGCGAAGCGCAGCGGATCGCGATTGCTCGCGCCTTGCTCAAAAACGCGCCGATTCTGGTGCTGGACGAAGCGACGGCGTATGCCGACGCGGAGAACGAACATAACATCCAGCGCGGACTGGCGAAGCTGGTGCAAGGCAAGACCGTGCTCGTTATCGCTCACCGGCTGTCCACCATTCAAGGCGCCGAGCAAATTCTGGTGATCGAAAAAGGCATAATCAAAGAACAAGGCACGCACGCGGAGCTGCGCAGCCTGAACGGTCTGTATGAACGGATGTGGCAGGCGCATATCGCGGCATCCGGCTGGAACGTCGGCAAGGCGCAGCACGCGGCAGCGGGAAAGGAGGCGGTTAACGATGAACTCGTATTTCCATAACATTACCGGAGGCAAGCCGCGTACGTTGATGCCTGCGGCGCTGTCGGCGATCTTTGACGGACTGGTCAAGATCGTTCCGGCGATCCTGCTGGTCGATCTGTTCAATACGCTGTATCAATCGTTTGCCAATCCGGCGGCGGGGCTGGATACAACCCGGATGTGGATCGTATGCGGCGTGTTGCTGCTGTGGATCGCGGCCGAATATGCGACTTTTTCGCTGCTGTATGACAAAACCTACCGTGCCGCCTACAGTCTGTCCGCAGACGGTCGGATGGAGTTGGCCGAGCATATTCGCAAGCTTCCGCTTGGCTTTTTCGGGCGAAGAGATCCTGCCGATCTGACCAATCTGCTGCTGAGCGATTACGCCCAGGTGGAGCATACGATCTCGCATAACGTGCCGCAGGTCATCAGTGCCGTCATGCTGCCGCTGCTTGCGTTATGCGGATTGCTGTTCCTCGATTGGCGTATGGCGCTGGCTCTGTTTGCCGCTTTACCTGTCGGCGCTTTGCTGCTATGGGCGACGGATCGTGTCCAAGCCAAGCTCAGCGCGGGCCATGTCCAAGCCAAAAACGAAGCCGCCAGCCGATTGCAAGAGTACTTGGGCGGCATTCGCGAGATCAAAGCCCATAACGTCGGCGGAGCGCGCTTCGAGCGGTTGCGTTTGTCGTTTGACGAATTGAAAAAAGCTTCGATCCGGCTCGAAGGCATCATGGGACCGATGATCATGGGCGCGATGCTGCTGGCCCGATCGGGAATGACGCTGATGATCATCACGGGGACGTATCTGCTCGCGGGCGGGTCGTTGACGCTGCCGACTTTCTTGCTATTCCTGTTGGTCGGAACCAAAGTGTTCGAGCCGTTGACCGTCGTGCTGATGAACTACGGCGAGCTGCGTTATTCGGCGTTCAGCGCGGCACGGATCATGGACGTTCGCGCCGAGGAGCCTTTACCGGGGACGCAGCCTGCAAAAATCGGCACGATCCAGTTCGAGAACGTTCAGTTTGGCTATGACCCAAGCAAGCCCGTACTGCGCGATCTATCTTTTTCGATTGAACCGAACACGATCACGGCGCTGGTCGGACCTTCCGGCAGCGGGAAAAGTACCGTGACGCGACTTATCGCACGCTTTTGGGAAACGACAGGCGGCGATATCCGCATCGGCGGACAACCGATTCGCGAATTTCATCCCGAACGTCTGCTGGAGCAGATTTCGGTCGTGTTCCAGGATGTTTATTTATTCCGCGATACGATCGGCAATAATATCGCAGTGGGTCGTGCCGGGGCTACACAGGCCGAGATCGAAGAAGCGGCACGGCGTGCCTGCTGCCATGACTTTATCAGCGCTTTGCCGCAAGGCTACGACACGCCGGTCGGCGAAGGCGGTTCTACGCTGTCCGGCGGAGAGAAGCAGCGTGTCTCGATTGCCCGGGCTCTTTTAAAAGATGCGCCGATCATTCTGCTGGACGAAGCGACAGCTTCGCTTGATCCGGAAAATGAATTTGCGGTACAACAGGCGATCAACGAGCTGGTGCGCGGCAAAACGGTTATTTTGATCGCCCACCGTTTGAAAACGATCCAGGCTGCCGACCGTATTCTGGTGTTGGAAGAAGGTCGACTAGCGGAGTCCGGCACGCATGATGAACTTTTGGAGCAAGGTGAATTGTACGCGCGCTTGTGGAACTTACAGCAGGAGGCGGGAGGATGGAGCCTGAAGTAAGAAGCGGTCGCCCTGAATTCGGTCGTGCTTCTTTGGCGGTTACTAACAATCGGGATGTATCCCAAGCAAGAGGTCAACGGTCTGGACTTGCGTTTGACCCTCGTTCCCAGCTCCTGATCGTACTGCTGGCGGGAGCGGCCTGTGCGCTTGTTTCTTGGACAGGAGCATTGGCACTGACTTTCGTGTTGGCGCTCTATTTGGCTGTACAAGGGTTGTGGAAAGCTGGGCTATCGTTCCTAATCGGTATGGCGTTGTTAGCCGTGGCTTATGCGGGGTCTATATCCGCAGGCGTGACGGTGCTGGATTTCGTGGCGTTTATGCTCGGCTTGCTGCTTCGTACCCTTCCGGTCGTGATGGCGGCTTATCCGCTGGGTTTCGTTCCTTCAGGGCGACTGATCGCTTCCTTGCAGAGGCTTCATTTGCCCAAAGGGTTACTGGTTGCCTTGGCGGTCGCCCTGCGTTTCTTGCCTATGCTCCGGCTGGAATACGAATCGGTGCAGACTTCGGCGCGTTTAAGAGGATTGTCTGCGTCAAAGCTGAAGAACTGGAAGAACCCGCTCAAGATGTTCGAATACCGGATTGTTCCTTTGCTGATGCGCAGTCTCAAGATTGCCGATGAGCTGGCCGCATCCGCTTCGGTTCGAGGGATCGAAGCACCAGGGAAACGCACAAGTATATACATCATTAGACTGAATCTACAGGATTATGCGGCGCCGATTTTTTTTATAGGGGCTACCGCTGCTTGGATGATGTGGGGAACGGGAGGATGAACGGATCGTGACGAACCGGGAAGTAGCAGCCAGTCTGCGAGACGTATCTTTTCGTTACATGGAATCGGAGGAGCAATTACGGCATATCGACTTTACCCTATACCGGGGAGAATGCGTGGTGTTGACCGGACCGTCCGGTAGCGGCAAGTCGACGCTGATGCGGCTGTTGAACGGGCTGATTCCGCACTTTTACGAAGGAGTGTTGGAGGGGGAAGTTGAACTGTTCGGCCGCTCGGCCGCCAGCTTGGAAAGCTGGGCGTTCAGCCAGTTGACGGGCAGCGTATTTCAGGATTCGCGCAGTCAATTTTTCAATGCCGTCGTGCAGGACGAGATCGCTTTCAGCGGAGAAAATACCGGCATGCCGCCAGAGTCGATCCGCGAACGGATACGGGAGCTGGCCGATGAAGGGTCGCTGGAAGATCTGTTGGCTGCGGATGTACGTTTATTGTCGGGAGGGGAAAAGCAGAAAGTCGCTTTTGCCGCAGCACGGCTTACGATGCCTGGGCTGTTGGTTTTGGACGAGCCTTCCGCGAACCTTGATCTGGCCGCTGCCGCCGGGTTGTCCCGTTTGTTAAGTGAGTTGAAGCAGAAGGGGCATACCTTGCTGCTGGCCGAGCATCGATTGTACGAGTTGCTGCCGATCGCCGACCGAATTGTCTATATGGAAAATGGCTCGATCTCGTCGGTCTGGACTCCTCGCGAATTGCTGGCATTAAGCCGCGAAAAGCGGGAACAGCTAAGCTTGCGCTCGCCGATATTCGAGACTTCAGGCGAAGTTCAATCTTCAAGTATGCGGAGTGAACGTGAGCGCCTGCGTGCGTCTGGTATAAGCGTCAAGATTCCCGGTTTTCGTTCCCGAACCGCCTTCGAAGACGTTAGTTTCACGCTGAGACAAGGCGAGATCGTTGCGCTCTCCGGGCCGAATGGAGCTGGCAAGTCGACGCTTGCCAAGCTATTATGCGGTCTGTTGCGGGAGCGGTCGGGCTTCGTTTCGTTGAGCGGACAGCCGTTGTCTGCTTCTCGCCGCCTGGGCCGAATATCTTTTGTTATGCAGGATAGCGATTGCCAGTTGTTTGCGGATAGCGTACTCGGCGAACTGATGCTGACACGGGAAAAAGAAACCGAAGCCCCGGCGCGCGCCGAGCAATTATTGCGCGAGCTGGGACTTTGGGAATTGCGCGATCGCCATCCGGCAGCACTCTCGGGCGGTCAAAAGCAGCGATTGGCTTTTGCCGCCGGAATGATGGGTCAGCCCGATGTATTGATCCTCGACGAACCGACTTCCGGTCTGGACGGGCGCAGCATGCGCAGCGTCGTACGGTTGTTGCGCAATCTTGCGGCATCCGGTACGGCGGTGCTCGTGATTACGCATGACCATGAACTGATGCTGGAAGCGTGTGACCGTCTGCTGCTGCTTGGCGATGGGCGATTGCGGCAGGATATACAGGTAGGAAGTGTAGCTTTTGCAGAAGCATTAATTGCACTGCGTGAGCCTGCGGGGTAAGGGTTACTTATTGCTAAGACAAAGGCTCGCCTGTTGATCGAAAGCGCCTTCTGGTCGGAGTTCCAGTCCGTCTGGAAGGTGCTTTTTTTGCGCGCAGCGTTTGACATCGGAAGTGTTTCGTAGTTAAATAGTAATGATTACTATTAGTTAAATGTGCAGATATAAGCTTCAGATTGAGAGGCATCGAGAGGAGTACGTGAAAGAATGGGCAAATCTTCTACAGCCGCACGCCTGCCAAGATCCAAAGGCACGGATATGGCTACGATATATGAGGCAAAAGACTGCGTACGCAAAGTTAAATATTTGGTTTTGCCGGAGCGGAACCGACGGATCGTGGAAGAGTTTATGACGATTTTGGGACGGAGAGAAGAATTCAACGAGCATGGCGTGCCGATTCCGAACAAAGTCGTGATGTACGGACCGCCGGGAACGGGGAAAACGTTGACCGCTTTTCACGTCGCCGCTTCGCTCGGTCTGCCTTTGATCGTCGTTCGGCTGGACGCGTTGATCCACAGCCATCTGGGCGAGACCGGCAGCAATATCCGCAAAATCTTCGATTATGCGTCGGTCGTGCCGTGCGTGCTGTTCCTGGACGAATTCGATGCCGTGGCGCGTACACGCGAAAGCGGCGACGAAGTGAAAGAGATGGCGCGTGCCGTCAATACGCTGCTGCAATGTCTGGACGAGTTCGGCGATAGCAGCATTTTTATGGCCGCCACGAACCTGGAGACCGAATTGGACCCGGCCATCTGGCGTCGTTTCGATACGCGGATGACCTACCAATTGCCGGATGAAAAATATCGCCGCGACTATATCCGCTTGCTGATCGGCGAATTCGGTTGCGAAGAAGGTGCAGAAGCCGAAGCCTGCCGTCTGCTCGGCGGTTGCAGCTTCGCTGACATTGAGCAAATTGTCCTTAAAGCCAAACGCAAAGCGATCATCGAAAGGCAACCGATGGACGGTTCGCATATCGGCCTGTCCTACGAAGAATATGCCCCGGCCCCGGCAACTGCCGGAGCACGTGCCTGAAGGAGAATGAACATGGTGGACAACGGAGAACAATTCCCTGAACCCGGTAAAAGTCCCAATGAGAGACAGCCCAAACCAACCAAGCCCAAGCTGAAAATCAAACGCGGCGACCTTATGCTTATCGCCGCTATTTTGGTTCTGGCCGGCGCCGTCTTGGTCTGGCAAAAATGGCGCGAAGCCGAAGCCGCTGCTTCCACGGACACCCTGGTCGCCGTCATCACCGTCAACGGCGAAGAATACGAACGCGTGCCGCTGACCGGAGAAGAACGCGAAATCGATATCCGCACCGAATTCGGCCACAACAAGCTAAAAGCCTACGACAAAGGCATCCGGATGACCTACTCCGACGCACCCAAACGTATCGCACTCGACATGGGCTTTATCTCCCGCCCTTACCAACAAATCGTCTGCGTCCCCACCCGCGTCCGCGTCGAAGTCCTGCCGCCCGAAGGTCAAGACGACGGTCTGGACGCCGTCGTCGGCATGATCGGCCCTTAATCGAACCTGCGATGCCATGCTCCATAAAGCACAAAAGCCCTGTGGCTACGAATCTCCGTAACCACAGGGCTTAATTTCTTTGCCATTACGCTTTTGACTTATTTTTTCTTACTCTTTTTACCGGCGCGGCATACTTTTGCCGCGCCCGGTAAAGCCGTTCCTATTCAGCGAAGCGATAGGCGAAGGGAAAAATTCAGTTCAAAACGCCTTTGAACGAATTTTTCCCGCAGCCGCCCAGCTTCCACCCAGCGAATAGGAACGGCTTTACCCCTCAGCCGACAATCAAACGTCGCCCCGGTTCGCCCCTTTGATGGCGTCCCGGTTCTCCCACAACATACTCCGCAAATTCGACTTCGATCCCTGAATAATAAAGTACGGAATCTCCGCCGCTTTCGCCAGCTCGACGCTTTCCCAAGAAGCACGGTGCGACGTCGACGTAATCAGCAGGAACAGCGCCTGCGCCCGCCGCAGATCCGACGCGATGAGATCCGGCCGCACGCCGTTCTCATGCACGTATTCGGCTCCGCTTTCCACGACCACATCTTCAAACCATTTGCGTTGTCCGCCCATAACCACGACTGTGCAGCCTTGCAGGAAAGGTTCAGGCTTGCTTTTACGGCCTTCGCGCTTGGGCTTGCCCGAGGAAGAAGAGGAAGAGCGCAGCAACGAAGATTCCCGTTTTTGCGGCGCATCCGGAGCGGAGAAGTCCCGATAAACGCGGGCAAGACGGGCTACCGTTTCTTCTTCGCCGACATTGAAGATGCAAGGAGCGCCGTCGACAGGCCGCTGAATATCCAAATCGCGCGTATGGATCGGATAACGGCGGTCCGCATCGTTCATATCTACGGCATACCAGGTTCCGTATTCATCCTGCTCGGCATAGCCGTTGTATTGGCGAACGGGGGAGAAGGTATCGTCACCCTGGAATTGTAGCGAGATTTCATACTGCGTTCCGCCATGACCGTCGGGTCTCGGCATACACAACACTTCGGCTTCATGCTGAAGCTGGTGCTTGTACACCATAGATTCCGTGATATTGAAGCTCTCCCCATTTTCCAATACGATATAACCGCCGTGATCCCTGCGATAGAAAGTGCCGGATTGCCCGTCTTCTTCTGCGCGTTTATCCGATTCGAATTGTTCCAGCGCTTCGGCCATGCCGTTGTTTTCTCGTGCTTCAGTCTCTGCTTGCGGTATGTGACGGACATCCACCAGTACATCGATGCCATACATCATCTTTCGGCCTGCGACGTAAGCGTCCACGGCGTCCAGCAGATCAAGCGCGCGCCGCATATGCGTTCGCGCTTCCGGATCTCCCGGCTCGTGACCACCTGGCAGCGCAGATCCCGCTTCGCGCAGATCCCGTCGCAACAGGGCATCGAATCGGCGGATGGCCTCTTCCGCGTCGTTTACGTTTGTTGCCGAAGACGGAGATACCAATTCTGGATCTGGAGTTTCTGGACGCTGCGCGCTATCTGAGTCGGGCAACGAACGCTCCTCATAAGTATGGTCAGCACCTTGATTCTCCTCATATTCAACAGACTCTTTTTCTGCCTGCATCGTGCGAATCCGGCTTTCCAAAGCTTCCGCGATCCGCCTTGTTTCGGTCAGTTCTTCTTCGAGACGACCCCGATCCTGCTTATGCTGGCGTTTCGATTCGGCAAGACGTCCTGCAAAAGATTCACGTTCTTCCGTCAAGCGTTCATTTTGCCGCCGTTCGGCTTCCAGCTCCAGCTTGCTTGCAGTAAACTCTGTTTGCAGCTTGGCTGCTTCGCGCTTGGCGTCCGTACTTTCCTTTTCCGCTCGACGTGCTCGTTCTTCTTCTCGACGCGCTCGCTCTTCCAATGCCTCGATCCGCTTATTGAGCTTTTCAATACGACGCTGCTCGGCCGCTTCATTGCGAGTAGGCGAAGCAGCGGGATCAAGCGCGGCTGCCGTTTCTACAGGGATTTCCGCAGGAGGAGCTTCGACGGTCGTTTCTTCAGCCACTCGTCCGAGCCGCAACCGCCCAATTTCTTCAAAAGGATCAGCCAAAGACGAAAAGTATAAAGCCCAATAACAATGCCATTTGCCATAACGGAGAGTCCAATCGGCTGGATTTTCATCGAAGCGTTCAGGTGAAAAGGCCGGATCGGTCGAATCAAGCAGAGGACGTATAGCGGCAACCAGAGCCTCGGCCAGCTTGCGTCTAATTTCCCTGCTGCCACGCGCCCGCGCGGATAGATCGAGCATGGATTTGGCAAACAGCACTTCGGGCCATTTAGATGTTCCCCGACGGGCAAAAGACAGCTCAAGAACTTGTGCCATCTTTCGCTTGGAAGACTCGTTTAACTCGCGTAGAAGCGGGGCTAGGAGCGGAAGCGGCATCGCCGAAATTCGTTCTTCACTTAGGCTGTATGTAGATGACAGGTCGGATTCGTTATGCGATCGGTTGGATGGCATAGACGACTTCGCCGCAGCGGAAGGTTTGATTCGTTTCATAGGCTCCTCCTTCAGGATAAAAGGTTCGTTTCGGCTCACACCGAATCAAACGGAAATCATCCGGATTTTCTAGTTGTTTTAACTATAGCGGACTTTACATAACGTTAATAGATGTTTTCGACAATTTTCTACATAGTGATTTACCAAAGTCATCTTAAAACGGCAACCGACTTCCTTGTTGCTTCTATGTTATAATCGTAGCGGCCCGGCAAATGATGTGTTCAGGAAGCAACTGAGCGCGAAATTTGACGGATGAAGGCTCAAACCCGGTATAAAAGTAGCGGATTTGGGTAAACGATAAGAATAGACTTTTAACGGTAAGGCTGATAGGCGTGCCGAATCGGCATATTGTCCGGGTGCAAGTAAATTCACCGACTGGCTGCTTCACGGAGCGGTAAGCTGAATTTGCGAATTGCCCGGGCGTTTTGCCGCTTGTACGCATATTGTTGAAAAGCCTTTTAAAGGAGAATGAACTTGACCTCGTCCGATATTCCAAACGCTTCTCTATATGCACGTATATACAATAAAATATCAACCGGTGTTCTTATCCTCGATCCGGCCGGCAACTGCGTCGGTGCAAACCCGGCCATAAGCCGTATCGTGGATCGAACAACAGACGAACTTTTGGGCGAAGGTTATCTGCAGCTGCTTCGCGCCGAAACGGATAGCGCACTCGATCTTCTGGATTCGTTCAACGAATGGAAAAAGAATCCGCGATCGTTTGGACCTGTTGAAATTCGCCTTGCGCGCCGTAGCGGGGATATCGTATGGATAGAGGTGGAATGCGAGCTTCCCGGCGAGAACGAACCGCCGTTCATTCTTCTTTATATCGAGGATGTGTCCGAGCGCAACGTTGCTTTGGACGACCGAAGCGAACGCACCCGTGAGATTTATAAGTTGATTACACAAAATACCCCCGATATGATCTCCTTCAGCAAGCCGGATGGCACATTATTGTATGTTTCGCCTTCCGTCGAGCGGACATTGGGATACACGCCGGAGGAGATGCTGGGGCGGAACCGCACTTCGTTTTACCATTCCGGCGACGCCACGAAAATGACGATCGAAGGAACGTTGTATGCCGAAAACCAAACGTTCGAACGTCGCGTTTTGCACAAAAACGGCAGTGTCCGCTGGGTAGATACTTCGTTCCGGCTAATCCGCGATTCGGACGGCGAAGTCAGTCGCATATTGGTAATTGCCCGCGACGTGACCGAACGCAAAATGAACGACGTCGTATTGGCCAAAGCCCAGCAGCTTGCCAGCATCGGATCGTGGCAATGGGATTTGGTGCAGATGCGTCTTTCTTTTTCGCGGGAGATGCGGGAGATCTTCGATTATTCGATCCAGCCTGTTGAGAGCAGCGCGGATTGCCTGGTTCGCCTTACGCATCCCGACGATCAGGAGAACGTGAAATCGAGCATCGCTTCCATTTTGAAAAACGGCAAAGACGGAGACGTCACGTATCGGATCAAGCTGCCGAATGGAGCCGAGAAGACCATTTACGGCGTATGGGAAATCTCCAGGGACAGCACGACGGGAGAGCCGCTTCAGGTGATAGGAATCGTGCAGGACGTAACCGCCCGCGTGCGGATCGAGGAGAAGCTGCGCAGCAGCGAAAGCCGGTATCGTTCGCTGTTCATGAACCATAATTCCGGTATCATCTCGCTGGATATGAAAGGGCGCATCCTGACCATCAATCCGGCTATGGAAACGATTGGCGGCTATAGCCGGGAACAGATGCAGCGCCTGCGTATGGGGATGCTCCAGCCGAAGGAATACGCCGGTCTTTCACGCAATCATTTTCAGGCGGCAAGAAACGGGGAATCCCGCGTTTTCGAGACTTCATTTTATCGTCGGGATGGACGCCTTCGCCATATCAGCGTCGCGTATGTACCGATCGGTTCCAAAAAAGACCAGTCCGGCGTGTATGCGATCATTACCGACATTACGGAACGCAAGCAATATATCTCGCAGATCGAGGCGCTCAGCTACCAGCATTCGCTGCTGCTCAATACGGTCTCGGAAGGGATTATAGGCTTTGATACGGCCGGACGTGTCATGTTCACCAACCCGGCAGCCGCGGCCATGCTCGGTTATGAAGGCAGGGAAGCAATCGGTCGTTCTTATGTGGAAATGATGCGCCAGGCGCAAACGCAGGATAGCGCTTATCAGGCTGGGGGAGCGGAGCTGCTGGATGCGCTGGATTCCGGCGTGGCACATGCGCAGCCTGAAGCCGTTTTCTGGAGAAAAGACGGCGGAAGCTTCCTCGTTTCCTACCAGTTCACGCCGATCTTGGACCGTAATGAACGACGGGGAGCGGTGCTTGTTTTCCGCGACGTGACCGGAGAAAAAGAAATTATTCGGGCAAAAGAGTCGGCAGAGCGCGCGGATCGGGCGAAGTCGGAGTTCCTGTCGATTGTCAGCCACGAGCTGCGTACACCGATGAACGGGATTATCGGAATGACGGACCTGCTGCGGGAAACGGAGCTTCAGCAGGAGCAACTTCAGTACGCCAATATCATTTCCGAGAGCAGCCACGCGCTGTTGAAGATTTTGAACGAAATTTTGGATATCAGTAAAATCGAAGCGGGCCGTATGGAGATTGAGCCTGAGCCTGTTGAGTTGCGCGAGGTATTGGTCAGCGTTATCCAACTGTTCCTGCCGCGTGCGACGGAGAAAAATCTGGCTTTGAAATTTGCAATCGACGAATCGGTTCAACGTGTCCCTTCGGTCTTGATTGCCGATAGCGAACGCTTGCGCCAGGTGTTGATCAATCTGGTCGGTAACGCCATCAAGTTCACCGAGCAAGGGAGCGTGACGCTGCGCGTAGCACCCAAAGCGTTTCGCGCCCCGAACGAGGTTTGGATCGAGTTTGCGGTGATCGATACCGGGATCGGAATCGCAGGCGAGTTGCAGCATCGTCTGTTCCAGCCTTTTTCCCAATTGCATCCGATCTTGAATCGCAAGTATGGAGGAACCGGACTCGGCCTCTCGATTAGCCGTAAGCTGGTCGAATTGATGGGCGGCATGATTTCGGTTGATAGCGAAGAAGGAGAAGGCGCGACATTCCGCTTCCTGCTTCGTTTCTTGATTCCGGAGACGGAAGGCAAGCCGTTTCCCGGCATGCTGGATATCGAAGAAAATATTGCGCCTGCGATCCAGCCAACCGTTGCGCCCGCAGCCTCGCAGCCAAGTCAAGATTTGCGTATCCTGATTGCCGAAGACCATCCGGTAAACCGGAAAGTCCTGGAAGCGATGCTAGCCCGATTTGACTGCTACGCCGACATCGTTGAGGACGGAGAGAAAGCGATCAGACAGGCGATATCCGGCGACTATGATTTGATCTTCATGGATGTGCGGATGCCGGGATCGGACGGCGTCGAAGCGGCTGCGCAGATTCGTACGCAGCTGCCGCCGGACCGAACGCCGTTGATCGTGGGCGTAAGCTCTTTTGTACGGGAAGAAGATATCGATCGTTGTCTGTCCGGCGGTATGGATGAATTTATCAGTAAACCTGTAGTGGCATCCGAGGTGGAGCGGGTATTGAACATGGCCCGGATGCGCCTGCGCGAGAGAGGACATTCGAACTCGGAAAGCTTTTAACGGATATCAGTTTGTTTGGAAAGTCCTTATTGCGAGCTTAGGCTTGCAATGGGGGCTTTTTTTATGAGTTCTACACGTTATTTTTCCAATTCAAGCAACATTTTTATGGGCCGAGGCGTTGGTAAACATATAAGGCGGCAGTCTTTGAAGAGTAATAGCGTTAAGAGAGTACAGGTGAGACACACAGCGCTGGTAAAAGGAGGACAATCGATCTATGAAGCAGCAAACAAATTCGTTGGAATCGCTCGCGCACTCGGTCAATACGTTTGGAATTGGGTTGTTCGGCAAGCTGAATGGGTCGCAAGACGATCCACAATCTTCAGGTTCTTATAATCGGATGATCTCGCCTGCGAGTATTGGATTTGCGTTGTCGATGCTGCGCGCGGGCGCTTTGGGCGAGACGGCTGGCGAAATGGATCGGGCATTGGATGCGACGGTTGAGACGGGTACTTCGCTGGATCATCTGCAACGGGAATTGCGGGAGCGGCTGTCTTCCTCCGATGCTTCGGTGCAGTTGGAGATTGCCAACGCGTTATGGAACCAAGTGGGGCATCCCGTGTCCGAAACGTACAAGGAAGCGCTGCGCGTTTATTACGGAGCAGTCAGTCGGGAGATCGAGTTTCGAGCGCCGGAGGCGGCGGATATCATCAATCGCTGGGTATCCGACTCGACGCATGGAAAAATCGATCAGTTGGTGGATGGAGGAACGTTAACCGGCTTGAGCACCTACTTGGCGAACGCCGTTTATTTCAAGGGCAAGTGGTCCGAACCTTTTAACCCCGCGTTGACAGCCAATCGTCCATTTTTTGTAGCAGAATCCGGGACCGGAAAAAGCGTTGACATACCGACAATGAAGCAAAGCGGTCGTTATGCGTATCTGGATGCGGAAGGATTTCGGGCGGTTCGTATCCCTTATGGCGAAGCCCGGACGTTCGATATGCTGCTGGCGCTTCCCGATCCGGGGAGGACGCTTGCGGACTTCCATGCCGAGCAACTGCCCGGATGGGCGGAATGGAACGAGCAATTGAGATCGGCGCGAGGGGCGATCGAACTGCCGAAGTTCAAACTGGAGACATCGCTGCGGTTGAATGAAGCTTTAATCGGTCTGGGCATACAAAAAGCTTTCGACCCGCTTCAATCCGACTTCGGCGGCATGGGGCAAGGAAACGGTCAACCGATCGGAGCCGTGGCACATAAGACCTTTATCGAGGTGGACGAGGTAGGTACTGAAGCGGCGGCCGTAACCGGGATTGCCCGCGCAGGCGCAGCTTTTCCGCAGGACGAACCGTTTGAATTGAAGCTCAATCGCCCGTTTTTCTTTGCGATTACGGAGCGAGCGACGGGATTGATTCTGTTTATGGGTGATCTGGTTGATCCGGTTCAGGCGTAGCCAATTGTCGGCAAAAGGGGGAAGTCGCAAATGAACGTTCGAAAACACGCTGCTCGAATGCTGGCTTTGAGTGCTGTGTTTGCATTAACGGCAGGTTGTGCGGCGATAGGATCGGCGTCGAATTATACGTCTACGTATACGGCAGAAGATCATAATCCTGAGCTGTCCGCTTCTATGAATGACTTTGCTTTGGAGTTCTATACCGCTCTGGACACACATGCCGATGCGGAGAGTATAGGCCCAAACCGGATGGTATCGCCTGCCGGTCTTGCGATCGCGCTATCCATGCTCAAGGGCGGAGCGGAAGGGAAGTCGGCGCAGGAGCTGGGTAAGGTACTGCATATGAACGGAATGACGTCAGAAGCCCTCGATCAGGCACAAAAGGTTGCAAGTGATCTGCTGCGAGGCTCTGACCCGTCCGTGCGTATGGAGATCGCCAATTCGCTGTGGAGTCAGGACGGAATAGCGTTGAAGCGCGATTATGTAAAAAAGATGAAATCGAACTACGAGGCTCGAATCCAGGCGCTGGACTTCACTTCGCAGCAATCGGTAAAAATCATCAATGAGTGGGCATCGGATCATACGCATGGCACGATCGAGAATGTGATCGATACGCCGCCTGGACCCGATACCGTCTTACTGTTAACGAACGCGATGTATTTTAAAGGAGAATGGAGCAAGCCGTTTGAGAAAAGTTTGACGGAAGAGCGGACTTTTACAACGGAAGACAGTCAGACGCTTGAGGTCCCGACCATGCTTCAAAGCGGGCGGTACGAGTATGTCGACAGTGAAGGGTTTCAAGCGATTCGTCTGCCTTACGGAGAATCGGAGAACTTCGGTATGATTCTGGCTTTGCCGGATGAAGGATCTTCGGTAAAAGCATTCGTAGAGAGCGACCTGCCCAATTTCGAGACATGGAGCCTTGCAATGGAGCAGCAGCCAGGCAGCATCGAACTTCCTCGGTTCAAGTTGGAAGATGATCTGAAGCTCAATCAGACGTTGATCGCGCTCGGAATGCCGTCCCTGTTTGACTCCAACCGGGCTGAATTGAAAGGATTGTTGGAGGGACAAGATGCAGATGCCCGTGGCCCAAGCTTGAGCAAGATCAAACAAAACACATTCATCGACGTCAACGAGAAAGGAACGGAAGCGGCCGCTGTGACAACCGCCTTCGCCGCAGGTTCGGCCGCGCCTTCAAATGAACCGTTCGAGTTGAAGCTGAATCGTCCTTTCTTCTTCGCCATTACGGATCGAACAACGGGCTTGATTGTATTCATGGGCGAAGTCGGCAATCCATTGGAATCCTGATTTTTAAAAAACGCGCTCGACCGACAAAAAGGGGGTCTATCGAAGATGCGTAAGGCAAACCCAAGCAATCGAAAAGATGGACGGAACAAAGGCTGGAGTCAACGTAAAACGGGAATGTTTAGCACAGGAGCTTTTTTTAAAATACTGCCGTTATGTTCGTTATTGGCTGTCGTTGCGGTAACCGGATGTTCGAACGGAACATCCAAGACCGAATCGCATTATACTTCCGCTTATACGGCAGAAGACGCGAATCCGGAGCTTGCCGCGGCGACGAACCGGTTTGCTTTGGATCTATACGCCAAGCTGGAGGAAGAGCCCGGCGAAGCCGATCCGGGACCCAACCGCATGATCTCTCCCGCAGGAATCGGCATCGCGCTATCCATGTTAAAAGGCGGAGCCGAAGGCGAGACGGAGCGACAAATGGACGCTATGCTGCATCTGAACGGCATGTCCCCCGAAGTGCTGGCCGATAGTCAAATGATCCTGCGGGATTTGCTGCGGGGTTCCGATCCTGCCGTGAAGATGGATATCGCCAATTCGCTGTGGAGCAGTCAGGGTTTTGAAATGGATAAGGATTATGTGGAGCAGATGGAAAAAAGCTATGGCGCGCAAGTTCAAGCGATAGACTTTTCGTCCGAACAAGCCGCTGATATTCTCAATAAGTGGGCGTCCGATAACACCGCTGGAAAGATTCCCAAAGTTATCGATCCGCCACTTAGCCCGGATCTTGTTTTGCTGTTAATGAATGCGATGTATTTCAAAGGCGATTGGAGTGAGCCGTTCGAAAAGGGACAAACCGAAGATCTGCCGTTCTATCCGGAAATTGGTGGAGAAGTCACTGTGCCAACGATGCGCCAAAGCGGCGAATACGCTTATCTGGACGGTGACGGATTCGAAGCTGTCCGCCTGCCGTACGGTGAAACGAAGAACTTCGGCATGATTCTGGCTTTGCCTGACGAAAATAGCTCGCTGGATGATTTCAAACAGCAGCAGTTGCCCAAATTCAACGAATGGAGCCAGAATCTGTCCGACAACGAAGGCAGCATCGAACTCCCGCGTTTCAAGCTCAAGGATAAATTTTCGCTGAAAGCGACGCTGTCCGCGCTCGGCATGACCGATGCTTTCGACGACGAAAAAGCCGAACTCGGCGGACTCGTTGCAGGCGGAGCCAAACCCGGAAGTATTTTCATCAGTTTCGTCACGCACGATACCTTTATCGAAGTGAACGAAGAAGGCACCGAAGCCGCTGCCGTGACCGTTATCGGAGCCGAAACGACATCTGCGCCGGCTCCGCGAGAGCCGTTCGACCTTAAGCTCAACCGTCCGTTCTTTTTCGCGATTACCGATCGCACGACAGGCGCTATCGTATTCATGGGCGAAGTCGGCAATCCGGCGGAAGAGTAGCGAGAAGCATATCCGTACTTGCCGAGAGTTAAACGCAACGTCAAGACGATTGGAATAGCGTCGATAACATTTCGGTAAAGCTGTGGATCAGCGGCGTTTTATTTTTTCTTGTGATCATGCCGAGTTCTTGAGCCGGGATCTGATCTCGGGTATTCGCAACGAATAACTCGCCGCGTTCCAATTCTTTCTCGACAAAAGAGGTACTGACAAAAGCCGCCCCGTAACCGCGTTTCGCGAAATCGACGAGCCGATCGATGCTGTTCAACTCGATATCGGCTGATATTTGGTGTCCGTGATCGGCAAACCATCGTTCCAGAAAAATCCGGGTGGTGCTTCCGGATGACAACAGCAGCAAAGGGATTTCCAAAAGCTGCTCGATCGTTAAAGGCGCCGCAGCCAAGTGTTTGAACTTTTCCCCGACCACAAAGCCGTTTTCCATTGATTTTAAAGGCCGCATGCTTAGATTCGGCGCTTTGATCGGCAGATAAACAAAACCGATATCCAACTTATTTTGTTCGACATGGGCAATAATCTCGTTTGTTTGGGCTTGCAAAAGTTTGATCCGAATGCCGGGATAATGATGGCGAAACTCATCCAGGCCGGGCATCAGCATGTTTTTGATGATTCCTCCGGTCGAACCGATATGGATCGATCCGATTTTGTGTTCTTTCAGCGAATGGATTTGTTGCTCGGCCAGCTCCAGGTACTGGAAAGCTTTGGAGAGCGATTCGTACAGCAGTTGACCTTCCGACGTGAGACGGACGCCTTTGGACAGCCGTTGGAATAAAATCAGGCTCGTGCTTTTCTCCAGTTGACTGATGGCATAGCTGACCGAAGGTTGGGTCATATGCAGTTCGGCCGCCGCTTTGGTCAAACTCCCGGTCTCGGCCGCTTTCAAAAAAACTTTGTAGAACTCCAAGTTGACTTGCATCTATGGCATCATCCTTCTCTATGACAGATAACAATGTTATCAATTTCATTAATAGTATACGCTGCGTTATACTGGTTGCAAGCAGCATAACGAGAAGAAGGATGTGGTTGTATGCCAGGCAACGTTTTTGGAGAACGATTGAAAATATCGACTTTTGGAGAATCTCACGGTGAAGCGGTAGGCGTGATTATAGACGGGGCGACTCCGGGCGTCGAACTGGAAGAATCCTATATTCAAGTTCAGATGGACCGCAGAAAACCGGGTCAGTCGTCGGTCACGTCGCCGCGCAAAGAATACGATAAAATCAAAATCGTGTCAGGCGTGTTCGAAGGCAAAACGACCGGAACGCCGATCTGTATCATTTTGTTCAACCATGATATGCAGCCGAGCGCTTATAGCGATATCAAAGATTCGTTCAGACCCGGTCATGCCGATTTTACGTATCACAAAAAATACGGAATCCGGGATCACCGGGGTAGCGGACGGGCTTCCGGCAGAGAAACGGCTGCGCGGGTCGCGGCAGGAGCGGTAGCCCGGAAACTGCTTGAAAAAAGAGGCGTCAGCGTGCTCGCGTACACGTCCGAGATCGGTGGCATTCAATGCGAGCGGTTTGTTGAATCCTTTATCGAACAAAATCCGGTCAGAGCCTGCGATCCGGAAGCGGCGGAGAAAATGGTGAAGCTCATCGAATCGTTGGCGATCGAAGGCGATAGCTGCGGAGGCATCGTGGAGTGCGTCGTACGGGGAGTGGCTCCGGGGCTTGGAGAACCCGCTTTCGATAAATTGGACGCGGATTTGGCCAAAGCCATGTTGTCGATCGGAGCGATCAAAGGCATCGAGTTCGGCGCGGGTTTCGCGGCGGCGAAAATGTTGGGCAGCGAGCATAATGACCAGATGAACAGCGACGGCTTTTTGACGAACAACAGCGGCGGCATTATCGGCGGTATTAGCAACGGCGCGGACATTGTGTTCCGGGTCGTCGTGAAGCCGACTTCGTCGATCTCCAAGCCACAACAGACGCTGACGGTAGACGGAACGGAAACGGAAATCTCCACGGTCGGCCGACATGACCCGTGCATCTGCCCGAGAATCATTCCCGTCGTCGAAAGCATGGTATGCCTGGTCGTCGAAGACCACTTCAAACGCCAGGCTGCTTTATTAAATTAAGTTTGTACGCGAAAAAGCAGCTCTGCGATATTGCATAGAGTTGCTTCGCTCTGTCGAAAAAGTCACGTAAGCGAGGGAAGACAGAAGGCTGCGAGAGAAATTATAAGCATATGCTTCCGAAGTGCATTTCTTCGAAATGCTTCACAATTCGCTGTCTCACTCGGAAAATGGATTGGATTTAAATAAGGAATTTTCCGAGTTCAAAGGCGTCTTGACCTGAATTTCTCTCTCCGCCTTCTGTCTTCCAGCTACGTTAGACTTTCTCGACGTAAAAAGAAGCTCTGCGAAATATACGCAGTGCTTCTTTTTCTTTTTATTCATAAAATGCCGCTTGAAAAGCCGGCAAAGGAAAGGCCGTAGGAGTAACTTGCGTCAAGCTGATGTAAGGTTACGTTTGTTTGAATCGCACCTAAACCATGTGCGTTTCAGACAAACGTAAACCTATGATTTAAGTGAGACAAGTTACCCGGCAGAGGGGAGTTCGTGAAGTTCGCCTTTGAAATCGGGAAGCTTTCTTTGTACAATCTATCCCGCTTCCCGATTGAGACAGCGAACTGAGCGAATTCCCGCCGCCTCCCCCAGGCCTTTCCCGTTCTCAAGGGTTTACGAGCGAGGTCCGAACAGGCCGGAGTTTTTCAACCCGTCCCAGAATTGGCCGAATTGCGGAATATCGAACTGTTGGGCAGCGTCCGACAAAGCCGTTTGCGGATCAGGGTGAACTTCGACCATGATGCCGTCTGCGCCAGCTGCCAGAGCCGCTTTTGCACAAGGAAGCATGATATCTTTGCGTCCTGTCGAGTGCGTCACGTCGACCATGACCGGCAAGTGAGTTTCTTGTTTGAGCAGCGGAACCGCCGAGATATCCAGCGTGTTGCGCGTTGCTGTCTCGTACGTGCGGATCCCGCGTTCGATCAGCATGATTTGCTCGTTGCCGCTAACCATGATGTACTCAGCCGCGTGGATGAACTCATCCAGCGTTGCGGACAGACCGCGCTTGAGCAGAACCGGGATTTTCGCGCCGCCGACTTCTTTCAGCAGCTCGAAGTTGTGCATGTTACGCGCACCGATCTGGATCACGTCGATGTAATCGGCAGCGATCTCGATATGCGAAGGGTGTACGATTTCGCTGATGGTTGCCAGACCGAACTCGTCCGCCACTTCTTTCAGCAATTTCAAGCCGTCCAGACCCAGACCCTGGAAGTCGTAAGGGGACGTTCTTGGTTTGAACGCGCCGCCGCGCATAACCTTGATACCCGACTCTTTGAGCGCTTTGGCAACGGTACGCAGTTGGTCGCGCGACTCGATCGAGCAAGGGCCCGCGACGAGGATCGGGCTTGGTCCGCCGACTTCGACACCATTGAATTTAACGATCGTGTCTTCCGGACGCTTTTTACGGCTAACCAGCAGTTGGCGCTTGTGGTCTTCTTGCTGAATGTTCAGCGACGCTTTGAAGATTTCTTTGAACAGATGCTTCAGCGTGCTGTCCGAGAAAGGTCCTTTGTTAAGGCCCGTTACGCGGTCAAGGATTTCTTTTTCGCGTTCCGGCTCAAACTTGGGTACGCCCTGGTTTTCTTTAACTTGTCCGATTTGGTGCACCAATTCGGCGCGTTTGCTGAGCAGTTCCAGTAGCTGGGAGTCGATTCCGTCGACGCTGGCCCGCAGCTGTTCCAATGTTTCATTCATGTCTGCATAGTCTCCTTTGAGCTGTTACCTTGTTCCTTCGCTGACGTCAATGCAGAAGAGCGTCAATACTCATTCCGCTTCACCGCGTTGTTTCGGAACAGGATTAAAAAGCGTATTTCTCCCATTCTAATCCGCGAAGCGTATACATAGCAAGACGTGAAAGCTTTTTCAAACAAAAAAACGCAAGAAAAAGGCCGATTTCTTTTTTTGATCCCCATGTTAAAATGGAATTGGGAACTTTAACCAAACTGTCCCGGCCGGGCGAACATCGTCTTTCGGGGACCAGAAGGCGGGGATAAGCATGTTGATCGGAGTGCCGAAAGAAATCAAAAACAACGAGAACCGCGTCGGAATGACGCCAGCATCCGCAAGAGCGTATATCGCTGAAGGGCATCAGGTTCGGGTAGAATCCGGCGCGGGACTCGGAATCGGATTTTCGGACGAAGATTACGTAGCGGCAGGCGCGACGGTGGTAGACAGCGCTGCCGAAGCCTGGGCGGCCGAGATGGTCGTCAAAATCAAAGAACCGTTGGAAGCCGAATACGCGTTTTTCCGCGCCGGGTTGATTTTGTACACGTATCTGCATCTTGCGCCCGAAGCCGCGTTGACCCGGGCATTGGTGGAAAAAGGAGTCACGGGCATCGCTTACGAGACGATTCAACTGAGCAACGGCAGCCTGCCGCTGCTTACGCCGATGAGCGAAGTGGCCGGGCGCATGTCGATCCAGATCGGAGCCCATTTCCTCGAAAAGCCGTTCGGCGGCAAAGGGGTATTGCTCGGCGGCGTGCCGGGCGTGGAACCCGGTAAAGTGACGATCGTCGGCGGCGGCATCGTCGGCACCAACGCGGCCAAAATGGCGATAGGGCTCGGGGCCGACGTGACGCTGCTGGATATTAGCGCGGATCGGCTGCGGCAACTGGACGATCTGTTCGGCGGACGCTTGAAGACGCTCATGTCCGACAAACACAATCTGGAGACCGCGGTAGAGCGTGCCGACCTGCTTGTAGGAGCCGTGCTGATTCCGGGAGCCCGCGCGCCCAAGCTCGTAACCGAAGAGATGGTAAAAACGATGGGGGCCGGTTCGGTCATTGTGGACGTGGCGATCGATCAGGGCGGCTCTATCGAGACGATCGACCGAATCACCACGCATGACAATCCTGTTTACGAGAAACATGGCGTGCTGCATTATGCCGTAGCCAACATGCCGGGAGCCGTAGCGCGAACCTCCACGCTGGCGCTGAACATGGTCACTACCCCGTATGGATTGCAGATCGCGCGCAAAGGCTTCCGTCAGGCCGCGCTGGACAATCCGTCGATCGCCAAAGGCATTAATACCTGCGGAGGACGAGTCACGTATAAGGCGGTCGCGGAAGCGCACGGTTTGGCGTATACTGAAATAGAAACAATTTTAAGCGAAAAGGGAGAGACGATCGCATGAACCATGTATTTCGGCTCACGGCGCAGTGGGACGGAGGGCGTAACAGCTCCGGCACCATTGAGAGTGGCGAGCTGAAGACCGCAATCTCTATTCCTGAGCCGATGGGCGGGCCGGGAATCGGCACGAATCCGGATGAGATGCTGCTCGGAGCGGCGTCCACTTGTTACATCATTACGCTTGCCGCGATGCTGGAACGTTCTTCGATCGCCGTGCAAAGCCTGACCCTTGAGTCGGACGGGATCGTGGACGTCACGAATAACATTTTTACGTACAAATCGATTACGCATCGGCCGCTGCTCGTACTGGCCGCAGGTCAAGACGAAGAGGTTCGAGTGAAGGCGGAGCGTCTGGCTCACAAAGCCGAAAGCTCCTGTATGATCACGCGTGCGCTTCAGGGGAACGTCGAAGTATCGGCAGAGCCGACGATCGTCGTGGCCGAGCAGGCGGACTAAATCCTTGTCGGCCAAAAGCCGATATACGAAAAAGAACGATTCAACCTTTTACATTCACACCAAATACACAGCTCGCGGTATGCCAGGCGGATACAGGCATACCCCAGACAGCGCTGAGAGGACGGAATATGATGCAACCGCAGTTTCGGATAGAAAAAGACTTCCTGGGAGCCAAACAAGTTCCAGCTGACGCTTATTACGGCGTACAAACGATGAGAGCGATCGAAAACTTCCCGATTACCGGGTACCGGATCCATGAATCGATGGTTCGCGCACTCGGAATCGTGAAAAAGGCAGCGGCTCTTGCGAACATGGAAGTAGGAAGACTGCAGGGACATCTGGGAGCACCGATTGTCGAAGCCGCAGGCGAAGTGATGGATGGCGTATGGGACACGCAATTCATCGTTGATCCGATTCAAGGAGGCGCAGGCACGTCGATCAATATGAACGCGAACGAAGTGATTGCCAACCGCGCGCTTGAACTGATGGGCAAAGCAAAAGGCGACTATTTCCATCTGAACCCGAACGTTCACGTCAATATGGCGCAGTCCACCAATGACGTGTTCCCGACTGCGATTCATATTGCGGCACTCTCGCTTGTCGAGATGCTTGAAGATACGATGGAACGCTTGCAGCGTTCGTTCGAGAACAAAGCGCGCGAATTCGATCATATTATTAAAATGGGCCGTACGCATCTTCAGGATGCCGTTCCGATCCGTCTGGGTCAGGAGTTCGCCGCGTATGCACGCGTGCTGGGCCGCGACCTGCATCGGGTACGCCGCTCCAAAGAATTGCTGCATGAGATCAACATGGGCGCTACGGCAATCGGCACGGGTCTTAACGCGGACGTGAAATATATGGATACGGTCGTGGTCAAGCTGGCTGAAATCAGCGGCATGCCGCTGCGTCACGCCGAAGATCTGGTCGATGCGACGCAAAACACGGATGCTTACACGGAACTGTCCGGCGCGCTGAAAATCTGCATGATCAACCTGTCGAAGGTCGCCAACGATATCCGTCTGCTGGCTTCCGGCCCGCGCGCGGGACTGGCCGAGCTGAAGCTGCCTGAGCGTCAACCGGGATCGTCGATCATGCCGGGCAAAGTCAATCCGGTGATGTGCGAAGTGGTCAACCAAACGGCGTTCCAGGTGATCGGCAACGATCATACGATCTCGCTGGCTTCCGAAGCCGGACAGCTCGAACTGAACGTGATGGAGCCGGTGCTGGTGTTCAATCTGCTTCAGTCGATCAGCATCATGAACCAGGCGTTGACCGTGTTCCGCACGCACTGCATCGACGGCATCGAAGCCAATGAAGCAAACTGCGCCGAGTACGTCGAGCGCAGCGTTGGCGTGATCACGGCGCTTAGCCCGTACCTGGGCTATGAAATTTGCGCCCGTATCGCCCGCGAAGCGATGACGACCGGCCGTTCCGTGCGCGATCTATGCCTGATGCACAACGTGCTTAGCGAAGAAGAACTGGATATCATTTTGAATCCGTTCGAGATGACGAAGCCGGGGATCGCGGGATCTTCGCAGTTGACGCGGGAATAGATGGGTTTGTAAAGTCATGTGTGCGTGGGAAGCGACAAGACTCCGAGAAAAATTACCAGCATAGGCTTCCGAAGTGCATTTCTTCGAAATGCTTCACAAGACGCTGTCTCACTTGGAAAACGGGATTGAAATTTTAGATGGTTGTTTTCCAAGTTCAAAGGCGTATTTCACTGAATTTTTCCCTCCGTCTTCTCGCTTCCAGTTACGTTGGACTTTTTGTAGGTAGTCGTTATTGAAATTCCTTTGGGATTTTGATAACGGCTTTTTGCTCGTTGGGAAGTCGTAACTATCATGGCGCTTGCCGGGGGAGGAGAGTTATGGGATGATAGCGATGAATTTCGGAAAAAGAGAAACAAAAAAGACTGCGCGGCCATACCGCACAGTCTTTGGATCCTCATAACTTCGATTACGCTTGAACTTCTTCCGCCGATTCCGATTGTTCGTTGCCCAGACCGAATGCTTCGGCCACCAACCGAATGGACTTCAAGCGCGCATCAAGATCATGAATCGACGAGACGATCATCAGCTCATCGGTCTTGTATTCTTCCGCCAGTTCAAGCAGACGGGCTTTGACTTGCTGAGGTGTACCGACTACACGGTAGGCACGGGTTGCCGCGATTTGCTCCCGATCATAAGGCGTATACGGATATTCGGTCGCCGTTTTCACGGATGGCAAGTAAGGAAGCTCCATGCCTTTGTACATCGCGAGGAAGAACAGATCGGAACTGGAAGCGAGCTGTTCCGCTTCTTCTTGCGTATCCGCGCAGACCACCGTGATCGCCGCCAGCGACTTGGAGTTTGGCGACATTAACGAAGGCTCGAAGTTGTCATGGTAAAAGGCTGTCGCGTCCGACCCGCCTGGCGTCCCGAAAAATTGCGCGAATGCGTAGGAGGCTCCGGTTTGCGCAGCCAGACGTGCCGTGCCGCCGCTTGATCCGAGCAACCATAGCTCCGGCACCGTGTCGACCGAAGGCGATACGCTCAAACCTGCAAACCGGTGATCCGCCGGTACGGCGTCGTTCAGGTAAGCGATCAGATCCACGATTTGCTGCGGATAAGGATCTACGTTGTTATAATGGCCTTCCTGCAACGCTCTTGTCGAAAGCGGGCGTCCGCCCGGAGCGCGTCCTACGCCGAGATCGATCCGTCCGGGATACAGCGCTTCGAGCAGACGGAAGTTTTCCGCCACTTTATAAGCGCTGTAGTGAGGTAGCATGATACCGCCGGAGCCGAGCCGGATACGGGAAGTGTTGGCGGCCAAATGCGCAATTAGCACCTCGGGGCTGGAATGGGCCAGTGCTTTCGAGCTATGGTGCTCCGAGACCCAAAAACGGCTGTAACCCAAACGGTCCGCCTCAATAGCCAAGCGCGTAGTCGTCTGAAGCGCCTCTCTAGGGCCGCTTCCTTCTGTTATCGTCGATTGATCGAGAATGCCGAGCTTAAGCATATCTATGTTCCCCTTTCAAAGCCTCATTTCGCAAATGAAGCTCATATTAATAATAATGTTCAAGTCAAACGGTACGTCGGTGATCAAACATAGGCGTACTCACGCTCCATTTCGCTTTATAAGCATATCATAATCGTAAATAATAATCAAAATAATACTAACTATATAAAGTATAGTTATATTAAATCCAATTATCAGCTAGCCGAAGTATGATAGGCACACAACTAATAGGCTGAGATTCGGTATACATAATAAGTAGGCAGACAGCAAAGAATAAGGTGCAGAACCGCACGATAAGGATGACAGGAGGATTTACAAACATGAAGCTACACGGAAAGAAAGGCTCTGCCTGGAGTAAACTCGCATTTAGCGCGGGACTGGCATTTGCAGTGGCTACGAGCGCATTGCCCGCTTACGCACAGGAAACTTCATCAACAAATACAAGTATTTCTCTTGCAGCGGCGTCTGCCGGGATCTCTTCGATCGTTGCCGAGATCGACGGTCAGCCCGCGCAATGGGGGAGCAGTGTCTATACGTATCGTTCGTTGACCTATGTACCCGTGCGGGAAGGAGCCGTCTCGCTGGGGGCGAAGGTGAAATGGGATAAAGCGCAGCGCGCGGCAATCGTCACGTTGAACGGGGACGAGCTGCTTTACCGACCGGATTCCACCACCGTATCCGTCAACGGCTATGAGCTGCAAATGCCGGGCACAACACGTTATGTAAACGGGGTGCTGACCGTGCCGCTGCGCGGACTGACCGAACCCCTACATGCAACGGTGAATCCGGCGACCAGCGGCGGTGTATTGAATCTCTCGCTCAAAACAGATCGCGAAACGACTTTTACTACCAAACTCTCGGCGGTCAACGATTATCTCAAAGACGAAAATTACTCCGGCAGCGTATTGATTGCCAAAGACGGCGAAGTGCTGATGCGTAAATCGTACGGGTTGTCTTCGGCTTCGACCTTGATTCGTCCAACCGACCAAATGCGTCTCGGTTCCCTGACCAAAGCTTTCACTGCCGCTTCGATCCTGAAGCTGGCCGAAGAGGGAAAACTGAGCATTGACGATACGCTTGCCCAGCATATTCCCGATTATCCTCGCGGCGACGAAATCACGTTGGCGATGTTGCTGTCGCATACTTCCGGTATCGCGCTGAATTTTAAACGCGAAGAAGGAATCCCGTTGTCGGAAACTGTAGAAGAAATCAAAAAAAGCTCGCTCAAATTCGCGCCGGGCACCGACTATATGTACAGCAACAGCGGATTCGTCCTGCTGGCTTACATCATCGAAGAGACTTCCGGCATGAAATACGCGGACTTTGTACAAACTCAAATTCTGGACCCACTCGGCATGAAGCACAGCGGCACCGCTACAAGACAGACCAAAATCCCGACCGGCTACGAATATGATTGGCAAGCGGTCGCATGGAGGAGCGTAGACTACTACTATTTTTCCCCTTCCGGCACGGGCAGCTTATATTCTACGCTTGACGATATGCTGATTTGGTCCCAAGCTTTGAGCGCGGGAAAAGTATTATCCGAGGAAACGATGGAGCGTATGTACACCGTAAGCCCGTACAAAAACTACGGCTTTGGCTGGCATGTCGACGGCGAAGGCGCCAATCGCGTCGCTTTCCACAGCGGCGGAGGAGACGGCTACACCACCGGCATCCGCCGGGGACTGAACGACGGCACGGTCATTATCCTCCTTAGCAACCACGGCGGCCTGGACACCAACGCCATGACGGCTGAAGTCAGAACATTGGCTTTTGGCGATTGAGGGGGAGGGAAGCGAGAAGACTTCGAGAGAAATTATAAGCGTATGCTTCCGAAGTGCATTTCTTCGAAATGCTCCACAAAACGCTGTCTCGCTCGGAAAAGTCGATTGGAAGTTTTATAAGGAATTTTCCGAGTTCAAAGGCGTTTTGAACTGAATTTCTCTCTCCGTCTTCCCGCTTCCAGCTACGTTTGTTATTAAAAGATTGAAGCTGCGGGCATGATGCCGCAGCTTTTTTTATTATAATCATTGTAAAAGAAATACTAAAAGTTAGCGTGTTTATTTAAAAAGTAATTAAGCTATTAATTACAATTAATTCTCAAACAATATTCCCCCACTTTCCATCCCCAAGCCTTTATTTTCCCTGAGGCCCAAGGGAGGCGGAGGGGGAGGTCGTGTAGGAGCGAAGCGTTCGCCTTTGACTTTGAGAAATCCCATATCAAATATAATCCAATTTCTCAAAGTCAACACGCGACCGAAACGACCTCCCCCGCAGCCGACCGAGCAAGCCTCAAAAAGAAAATTAAAGTCCGTTTTCCTCCGCGTAGCGTCCCCAATGAGGACGACCGCCGTCCGCGTCTGTGAACCCGTATCGATCCGACAGTCCCCACGAACTCAAGGCTTGTCCCGTGAATGTCATGACTTCGGGATCGGCGGCGAGTTGTGCGGCGGCTTGGCCTACGAAAGCGGGCGTCTCCGAGGCGATAAAATGCGGCTCTACTTTTGCCCCATCCCGCCAATTTTCTTCCGTTACGCCGAATAGCTCCAGCATCGCCTCGGAACGTAAAAATCCTGGCGTTAACGCAATAGCGGCGATCCGATACGGACGAAGTTCCTCGGCCATCGCTTTAGCTAAATGAATCACGGATACTTTAGCCAGACTGTAGTAGACATTGCCGCGGAATCGGTCGTCCACGCCGTCCGTAATTTCCAGCACCAGACCTCCGGGTCGTTCCAGCATGAGCGGGAGCAGATAATGCGACGTGATCAGATGCGTATGCACGGCGCGCCGCTGAATCAGCAGACCGTCTTCCAGCGAATGCTCCCACAGCTTATGCTCCCAGTTGGTCAGATCGTCGCCGCCCCAGATATCATTGACCAAAATATCCAGACCGCCTTGTTCGTTTTGGATACGTTCCGCCAATCTTTTCACCTGTCCGGGATCGGAATGATCCGTCTGCACCGCCGTGGCGGTTCCTCCGCGTGCTTCGATCATTTCTGCCGTATCTTCGATGGTTTCGCTTCTTTTCATATCGGATGCTTGTTGCCTTGTTGTGCGTCCGGTGACGTAAACATGGGCGCCGAGCGCTCCCAGCTCAAGCGCGATGCCTCGTCCCGCTCCTCTTGTCGCACCTGCGACCAAAGCAACTTTACCCGTCAATGGCCTTTTATTCGTAGGCATAATGGCAACCTCTCCTGTCATTTTCGTTGTCGGGAAACGCGCTGCCCGATTGGATTGAACATTGCCCGCATTCTCAATATAGGCCATAATAGATGACAACCTTTGTCTTATATAATGGACTTACATAAAAAAGAAACCGAATACGAAGGAGGTCCTTCCGTGAGAGGCGACCGACTGATGAAAATCGTGCTGCTGCTGCAAAGCCGGGGAAGAATGTCTACGCGGGAATTGGCAGATGAACTGGAAGTGACGACGCGTACCGTAAGCCGTGATTTGGAAGCGATCGGGCAATCGGGCATTCCGATCGTGGCACATCGGGGGCGTTTTGGAGGTTGGAGCCTGATGGAAGGGTACCGCAGCAGTCTGACCGGAATGACGCCCGATGAGGCCGCTGCGCTGTTGCTTCGGGCTTCATCCGGTCCGCTTCGCGATGTGGGGCTGGGTGGACATTACGAGGCGGCTTTGCAAAAACTTAGAGCGGCTTATCCGGAACCTGAGCGACACGGGGCTGACTTTTTAATACGCCGCTTGTTGATTGATGAGAGCAGCTGGCATACACGTGCGACAGCAACGCCGGAAGCGCTCGCTGTCTGTCAGGAAGCCGTATGGGAAGAGCGTTTGTTGGCGTTTGGGTATGTGAAGGATCAGGCTACGGCGTCGAAAAATCCGAACCGTCTCGTGGAGCCGCTGGGATTGATCGTCAAACGCGGCGTTTGGTATTTGGCTGCGCGGGAAGGGGAATCTATCAAGACTTTCCGAGTGTCCAAAATGCTGAATATTCAGTTGTCGGAGAAGTGCTTTACGTACCCCGAGCATTTTGATTTGGCTGCCTACTGGAGAGATTCATTGCGCACATTTCCGGATCGATTGCCTCATTACCACGTGAGTTGCGTCATGACGGCAGAAGCGTTTCAGGCTTTTCGGGAAGAACGATATGTTCGCGTTTTGCGCGCAGAGCCGATCGAGCACGGGCAATACGAAGTGGAAGCCGATCTTGCGACACCGGAGTTTGCTTTACGTTTCGTGCTTGGTTTCGGCGTATCGGTTCGCGTCACCCAGCCGTTGGCATTTGCTGAAGCGGTAGCTGCCGAAGCGGATAAGGTTAGAAAAATGTACCGGGTATGCCCGGATTGATGAAGGAAAGAGGGGAAACGCATGATTTTGCACAAAGGAGAAATATTGTTTCGCCAGGGGGACGACGGAAAGTACCTGTATCGCGTACATAGTGGATTGTTCAAAGTCACGCGTCTGCACGAGAACGGAAATATGATTTTATTTAATGTTTTTTACGCAGGTGAGGTCGTGCCTCATCATTCGCTAATCAGTCCCAAAGAAACGCACGGCACCGCAACCGCTCTTGTACGCAGCGAGGTTGAGCCGATTCTAGCCGCTGATTGGTACCGAAGTCTGGAAGACGATCCGAAAAAAGCGTTGGAAATCGCTTTGCTGCTTCAGGAAAAGGTCCGGTTTATGCAACAGCGGATCGACCACTTGACGGCGGGGACGCCGGCAGAACGTTTGGAGCTGTTGCAGCGCTGGATGGCGAGCTATACTTATGGACAACCGCTGACGGATCTGCTCACGCAGGAGGAAATCGGACAGTTGATCGGCTTGCGTCGGGAAACGGTAAACCGTTTGCTGCGGGCATCGAAATAGGTCTTTTTTACAAAGAAAACCATCTTCTTTTACATGAAAATGACAAAAAACCATATTCGTTCTGTCGCTTCCCAAAAAGCTTTGTGGTAAAATGGTTTAGAAAGGTGACAGCGCTGGGTATATAATGCTCAGACTTCACATCCAAACACAGAAAGGATCAGGATACCATGAGTCCCCGAAGGAGTATTCCCCAAAGGACAATCTGGAAACGTTACGATCTCTCCTATACTTAGCGTCCCTCGTAGAAAGTTTGTCGGATTATCGTTGTTGACAAACACTGCGAAGGGAAGGGACATCCATGCGAAGGATGAACGCCTTGCGGTTTTCCCCTCTGGCTCGCAGCGAATTGTCGACTGGACAAATACTGCGAAAATGAGGAGATCATCGTATGAAGGCAAAAGGGAAAAGGATGAAGCGGTCCGCGCAGGCGGCCGCGATCTTAACAGGCACATTCGTTATGGCATTCGCGTTTTATCACATTAATTTTCAAAACCATCTTTCGGAAGGCGGATTTGTAGGGCTTTCGCTGCTCGGCGAATACGCATTCGGGCTGTCGCCCGCGTTGACGATTCTGATTCTCGATATTCCGTTCATGCTGTTATTCGCTCTGAAAAAAGGGTGGAGGAACATGGGACCGGCCGTACTTGCTGCGGGCTCGTTCACTGCGTTCTATGCCGGCATCGAGCATTTCTCTACGCTGAACTTCGATCTGCACGGACAGTTGTGGCTTGCCGCGTTGCTGTCGGGCATATTGACCGGGATCGGCGGAGGTCTGGTTCTTCGCTCAGGCGGAGCTACCGGCGGAGACGATTGCGCGGCGATCTGGCTGCACGAGAAAACGGGACTCAAGATCGGTACGGTATTCATTTTGATGGATGCGTCGGTACTGCTGCTGTCGCTGCTGTATCTGCCGCTGGCCGAGACGTTGTATACGGTCGCTGCCGTCTGCATCGGAGGCAAAGTCATCACATGGACCGTCGAACCGCAAATTTTGCGTCAAGGTCTGACTTCGATCACGCGTTTGTTCGCGCCATCGAAACGTCATGTGCCTCAAGCCGCACCGGAAGTCAAAGGTTTGAATAGAGTGTAAGCATATAGGGTTGCAGGGGAAGGCCCGGAGCCGCAAATTTCCCCATTCGTTTTTTGAAAAAACCGTTCCGATTTTCTCCCGCGATGGAGAAAGCCGAAACGGTTTTTTTGCATATCCGGTCTTCAGAAATTTAAAAGCGAAAGTCAGGATTGGATTTTGCCGTCCCGGTTATGCACGTAGACATGCGCGTCGCGACCGTCCGCTTCTTTTCGGGCGGATCGTACGGCGTCTTCTTTGCGTTCGTGTTCCGACAACGGCTGGTCTTGGCCTTCTGCTTTGACTGCCCAACGCTCTCCGTGCGAAACGACGTGCAGCGCGGAACTGTCGGACGATCCGGACTTTGATTTTCTTTCGTCGCCGTGACCGCCCGAATGGTCTTTGTTACGGCTGCCGCCTGGCTCGGGATGGTTTTCGTCCCATTCTTCGGCCTGCGAAGTCGCGATGGCGATCGCGCGTCCTTCCTCGTAGCCGTCTCGCAGCAAAGCGTTAGCGATCTCGACAGCTTTGTTGCGAACGCGCTCGTCCAGGTTTTTCATGGACTGCGGGTAATCGTTTTTGTCCCAGGGCATAAAGATTCCTCCTATTCGTTAAAAGCTGAATGATCGGGGCTGAAAGTATTTACTACCCTTTCGGCAGATAAACTAAGCGTTTTTTGAGTAGCCTTGTATGGAAAAAATAAAGACTTCAATCGCTTGTTATACGGTTATGGTTGTTCGTGAATCTCGGATCGGAAGAGGTTTCGATCGGGATCTTGTCAATAAATGCGCATATCCACTTATTTTCTCGCTATGATGCGTATTTTCATGTTTTTGTAGGTAGACATGCAATCTCAGCTCGGCGCAACGTTGCTTTTGTCTCTGACCAAGTCCTGGCCTGTCGCAAGCAAAGCAAGCGCGACGATCAGGCCGCCCGCCCAAAACAGCGCGGACGGGCCGAAGCCGATCAACAAACCGGCCGCCGCGGTTCCGGCCGAACCTGCGGCCGTTTTGATCCCGGCCATCGCGGCGAAAGCCTGGGCGCGTATTCCGTCCGGCGAGTACGCGGAACGAACCGCCAGAGCCGCGGCGAAAAACGGCGCGTTGGCCGCTCCCGCCAGCAGCAAGGCGGCAAAAAGCCAGGCGTACGAAGGCATGAACCCGCAGCAAACGAAGCTTGCCGCGACGGCTGCGGTCCAGCCGCGCATTTGCTTTTCCGGGTTTCCGCGCAGCGGGAACAGGACAAGCAGCAGCGAACCGGCCAGATTGCCCAGGCCGAACGCCGTGACCAGATAACCGCCGGACGGGCCGCCGGCTTGCGCGGTTCGCTCGGCGAAAGCTACCGCCAGCACGGAGATCGCGCCGCCCGGCAGCGCGGCCGCCATCGTCAGCAGCGTGGCCCGGCGCAGCGGGCCGATCGCGGCAAGCGCGCGCAGCACGCCGCGCGGCTTCGCTTGCGGTTCGCCCGCTGCGCGGGGCGGCCTGCCGGCAGGTTCGCCGCGCTCCGGCCGCGCGGCCTTCGGCAAAGCCAGCAGCAGCGGAGCCGCCGCAAAAGAAGCGGCGCTCAAAGCCGTCAGCGCGAAGCCCGCGCTCAAAGCGGCCGCCGCCGCGGCGACGGCGGCAGGGCCGAGCGTGCCGCCGATGCCGTAGGTCAGCGCGTCCCAGCTTTCGGCGCGGCGTTGCCGAAGTTCTTGCCCCGGCATCAGCGGGGCCAACAAACTGCTCAGTCCGCCGGTCAGCAGCGGACCGCAAAAGCCCGCCGCCGCGGCCAGCAGCAGCGGAATCGCCAAAGGCAAACGCCCGAAGCCGAGCGCCGCGGCCCAAATGCACAATCCGTACAGAACGGCCGCGCCGGCCAGCACGGTCCGGGCGTCTTTGGCGCGGTCCAGCAGCCGCGACGGCAGCGAGCCGAACACATGCGGCGCTGTCAACGCCGCGGCCATCAAAGCCCCGTGCGCGGCCGGTGCGCCCGATGCCGAAGCCAGCATGACGAAGCCGACGGCAGCTCCGGCATCGGCTCCTCTCGCCAGCAAAGCGGCCGATACGTAGCGGATCAAAGGCGGTCGTCCGCGTTCGCTCGGCGCCGAACGGCCGGGTTGCGTTGAACAAGACTCGCCGTTTTCTTCGCCGTTTGCGTTGTTCGTCATTGGTCCGTTTCCTTTCCCGCGGTAGGCTGAATTGACACATTCCCGGTAACGCTTTCAAACCGCTATCCGTGTCCATTACCCGCTGGACCGCGATCTGATTGCTGACCAAAACGGCAAACGACGATTTTTCAAATTTGAAATTTCCTGTTATGATGACACACATGGTCGCGTATTGCCGCGCCGCGCGGCATATTCGCGAACGAAACCGATAAACCGAAAACCGGAAGGAGCTTAACCATGAAAGTCACATTGATCGCCGGCAGCAACCGCGAGCAGGCCAGCAGCACCGTATTGATCCGCTATGTCGCCAAATTGCTGGAGGAGCAAGGATTCGAAACCGAAGTCTTCAGTCTGTACGAGCATCAGCTTCCTTTATACGGTCCGGGAGAAGCCTACGGTCACGAAGAAGTGCTCAAGCTGTCGCAAGCCGTCAAATCGGCGCAGGCTGTCGTTTTGTCGACGCCGGAATACCATTCTTCGATCTCCGGCGTGCTCAAAAACGCGCTGGACTTCCTGAACAGCGAATATTTCGAAGGCAAACCGGTATTGTCCGCAAGCTCGGCGGGCGGATCGGTCGGCGTGTCTTCGCTCGGCGCTTTGCAGGCCATCGTGCGCAACCTGCACGGCTTGAACTGCCCGGAATGGATATCGATCGGCAGCGATCAGCGCAAATTCGACGAGAACGGCGATCCGTCCGATCAGGCGACCGAGCTGCGTATTCGCAAAGCGGTCGATACGTTCGTGCATCTTATTCGCCGGATTCATGCTTAGGATATTAGATAGCTTCAAACAAAAACGGACTCCGTCATCAGACGGAATCCGTTTTTTGCGTGATTGGTCAGGCGTTCGAGCGTTTTGAAGCCAATTCGTTCGCTGGATAAAGCTGCGTTCAGGATTGAGCAAACAATGCGCGATATTCGCTATACCCTTCTTCTTCGAGCTTTTCCACAGGCACAAACCGCAGTGCCGCAGAGTTGATGCAGTAGCGCAAGCCGTCCGGACCCGGACCGTCGTCGAATACGTGACCCAGATGGGAATCGGCTTCTTTGCTGCGCACTTCGGTACGAATCATAAAGTGCGTCAGATCGACTTTTTCTTTCACCTGATACTCGCGGATCGGACGGGTGAAGCTTGGCCAGCCGCAGCCGGAATCGTATTTGTCGAGGGAGCTGAACAGCGGCTCTCCCGAGACGATATCGACGTAGATGCCTTCGCCGTGGTGGTCCCAGAACTCGTTGTGGAAAGCAGGCTCGGTGCCGTTTTTTTGCGTAACATTATACTGCATTTCGCTCAGGCGCTGTTTGAGATCGTCTTTGTTCACCGTTGTTTTCCAATGATCCTCGATAAACGCTTCGCGGCCCGAGGCTTTTTTGTAGCGTTTGTAGTGACCCGGATTTTTCTTGTGGTAATCCTGATGGTATTCTTCCGCTTCATAGAACGTTTCGGCCGGCCGGATCGGCGTTACGATAGGTTTGTCGAAGCGTCCGCTTTCGCCCAAAGCTTTTTTGGAAGCTTCGGCTTTGATGCGTTGCTCGTCCGTGTGGTAAAAGATAGCCGTACCGTAAGAGGAGCCACGGTCGTGGAATTGTCCGCCGCCGTCGGTAGGATCGATTTGCTGCCAGAACAGCTCCAGCAATTTTTCATAAGGGAAAAGCTCGGGGTTGTACGTGATTTGAACGGCTTCGACGTGGCCCGTAGTCTCCGAACATACTTCTTTATAAGTCGGGTTTTCCGTGTGTCCGCCCGTATAGCCGGAAACGACTTTCACGATGCCCGGCAAATCTTCGAACGGGGTGACCATGCACCAGAAGCAGCCTCCCGCAAACGTTGCTTTTTGAATCATAGAAGATGGATAATCGGCCATGTAGATCCCTCCGTAACTTTTATTTGAATCAATTGTTTGATGCGCAATTAAATTAGAAGTTATACTTTAAATTATAAACGTTTTTAGAGCTTACGCAAGTGCTGGCGCTTCTTTGCGGCTACAAGCCTCGTACCTTTAAGAGCTGACAAGGTATTAGATAAACGTCTCAGAGATCAACGAATCAACACGTTGCGCAGGATCGTTGTTGCTTTGCCAATCCGTTTCCGGGCGCGTATACTCGAAAAGGAAGCTGTTGCATGACTTTTATTGAAGCCGTGCAGCGCACCTTGTTCATCGACAACGAAAGGAGGTAGGATAAACCATGAGCGATTACGATGATAACCGGGATATCGACTACGAGCGTTACGAGAGCACGGAAGGACGGCGTGAGCTGGAAAAGGAAACGCAGGAGAAAATCGTCCAGGTCTACCGTCAGGAGGAAGACATGATGATTCTCGTCTATGCGCAGTGGTGTATCAATAACGATCTCGATCCGGTGGAGCTGTATTCCAGAGCCTACCCGGAGCAGCACGCGAACGAGCGCTTGGCGCGCGGGTTGGAGCTGACCGTTTCCAAAGAAGAAGCCGGCGATATTACCGACGATACGCTGCTCGGCGTCCTTACGATGTTCGGCAACGAAGATCTGGGCATGGTCGTGGCTGAGGAGATCGAACAGATGAAGAAAAAGAAACGTGAATCGAACGGCTAGACCTGTCCGACCATAACGAAATCCCGTTCAAGCGCCATAAAGCGTTCGAACGGGATTTTTTACATTTTCTCCTGCCGCGTATGCCGAAACTCTTTCGGTGACATGCCGAACTTGCTGCGGAATACCCGGTGGAAATACGTATAATTCGCAAACCCCGATGTCTCCGCGACCTGTTCCAGCGGCATCGGACTGAATACGATCCGTTCTTTTGCCATATCAAGCCGTACTTCGAGGGCATACTGCATAATGCTGATGCCGAAAGTATCTTTGAACAGATGGACGCAACGGGAGACACTAATGTCCACGTAAGAGGAAACGTCTTCGAGTTTGAACAGGGAGGAGGCGTTTTCTTCGATATACTGCTTGATCCGATAAGCGAGAAAGGTCTTGCCTGACGAGATCGGCTGTTCATTCAGCAAACGATCCGTTTCCAGGCACAAAATACGCAAATAATAATCGGAGATGCGCGGGTCCGGATTGGAAATACGACGCTGTTCGATCACGATCTGCCGGAACAAACCCAGAAGTCCTTCGCTCAGCGGGATATTGATTTTTGTCGGCCGCTTGCGTTCGTTCCACCAACGATCGATCCATTCGCCGCCGAAAAAGATGTGGTAATCCCCGCTTTCCATAGGCCGCTCGCGGTCATCCGTAGGCGAAGGAGGGAAAATTTTGAGTTCGTACGTCTCATTTGGCCCGTAGAGCAGCAGGTCTCCGGCTTCAATCCGTTGCATTTTTCCATCGACCAACGCTTCGGAAGTGCCGTCCGTCTGAAGGCGAAGCAGATAACTGCCAAGTCCCTCCGTTCGATGAACGTGAAAAGGTGTACGGTGGAAAGAAAATCCTGCGGTAAATACTTGGCACGGGAGGTCAGTCGTCTGCATATCAGCTACTCCTTGAAAAAGAAAATAAAATAATGACCAGATTGTTCATGTTTCGATTATATTCTTCATTTTAATACAAAACGATATGCAATACCATGAAAGCGAACCAACCACGAACTATAAAACCGAGAACGTCTCGGTCATCAAGCAACTTGGTCATCGACATGAAGGAGTGGTGTTCTTTTGACACGCATGAAGACTGGAATCGTCGGCTGCGGTAACATCAGTGCCATATACTTACAAAACCTAGCCGCGAGCGAATGGATCGAAGTGGTTGCGCTCGCCGACCGGGTACCCGCAAAAGCGGAAGAGCGTGCCGCCGAATTCGGCATTGCAACCGCTTGCACGATGGAAGAGTTGATGGAAGACGAATCGATACAGTTGATTATCAACTTGACGATTCCCGCCAGCCACGCTTCCGTACATCTGGCCGCCATCGAGGCAGGCAAACACGTTTACGGGGAAAAGCCGCTCGCGGTCTCGCTGGAGGATGCGCGTCTGATCCTCGATGAGGCGGCCAAGCGCAATCTGACTGTCGGCTGCGCGCCGGATACTTTTCTCGGCGCAGGGGTCAGTACGGCTCGCCGAGCCATCGAGGAAGGCCTGATCGGCCGTCCCGTTGCAGGAACTGCTTTTATGCTTGGCGGAGGTCCGGAAGGCTGGCATACGGACCCCGAGTTCTTTTATGCCTACGGCGGAGGTCCGATGTTCGATATGGGACCTTACTATTTGTCGGCGCTGGTCAATCTGCTGGGACCGATCCAGCGCATCAGCTCATCGACCGGCATCCAGATTCCCGATCGCGTTATTGGCTCAGGGCCAAAGGCTGGAACGCCGATCTCGGTTCAGACCCCGACCCATTTGGCGGGGACGCTGGACTTCGCAGGCGGACCGATCGTCACGATGATTATGAGCTTCGATGTACGCGGAGCAACCGAATTGCCGCGGATGGAAATCTACGGAACGGCAGGGACGTTATCGCTGCCTGATCCGAACTTCTTCGGCGGGGACGTCCGATTGCGCCGTGCCGGTTCGGAAAATTGGGAAGTGCTTCCGCCTATTTTCGAAAGCGCCCGCAATGAGCGGGGACTAGGCGTCGAAGACATGGTCAAAAGCATTCGGGAAAACCGTCGCCACCGGGCGAGCGGAGAGCTGGCTTATCACGTGCTGGAAGCCATGCATGCCTTTATGCACTCTTCTGCGGAAAGCCGTCATATCACGCTCGACAGCTCGTACAAAGTTCCTGCCGCAAGACATGATTCGCTCAAATTATAATTTGATGAAAAGGTGGAGCACACAATGGCACAAGTAGGATTGCAGTTGTACACCGTACGCGAAGAAATGGAAAAAGATTTCCGCGGAACACTTGAGAAGGTAGCCGCTCTGGGTTACAAAGGCGTAGAATTCCATGCGTTTTTCGGTCATAGCGCAGAAGAAGTAAAGTCGATTCTCGACGAGCTCGGACTGACGGCGCTGGGTACGCATACCGCATACACGCAGCTGCTTGAACATCTCGACGCAGAGATCGCTTACAACAAACAAATCGGCAACGACACCCTGATCGTGCCTTATCTGCAAGAAGAAGACCGTCAATGGGACAAAGTCTTCGCTAACCTGAAAGACCTTGGCGAGCGTACCCGCAAACAGGGTGCCGTGCTCGCTTACCATAACCATGATTTCGAAATGACGGAAGAAGTAGACGGCAAGCCCGTGTTCGATGCCATGTACGATGCCGTTCCGGCTGAAGATCTGCAAGTGGAAATGGACACTTGTTGGGTACACTACGGCGGTTACGATCCGGTGGAATACATCCAGCGCTACAAAGGACGCCTGCCGATCATCCATTTGAAAGACATGACACGCGATGCCGACGGTAAAGCCATTACGGCCGAGCTGGGCGTAGGCGAAGTCAACCTTGCAGCGATCGCGGATGCCGCTATCGAAGCGGGCGTGCAATGGATCGTCGTCGAACAGGACTACTGTGCGGGCGGCCAGCCGCTCGAAAGCATTGCGACAAGCATGGAATGGGTTAAAAAATACGCAGCAGAAGGAGCAAAATTGAATGTCTAAAACGCTTAACATCGCCGTAATCGGTTGTGGAGGTATTGCCAACGGCAAGCATCTCCCCGCTCTGTCCAGACAAGATAAAGCTGTACTCGTCGCTTTTTGCGACCTCGTCGAATCCCGTGCCCAAGAAGCGGCTGACCAATACGGCGCTGAAGGTGCCAAAGTCTATACGGATTACACCGAACTGCTGAAGGACGCAAGCATCGAAGTCATTCACGTCTGCACACCCAACGATTCCCATGCGGAAATCACGATTGCGGCGCTTGAAGCCGGCAAGCATGTGCTGTGCGAAAAGCCAATGGCTAAGACAACGGAAGAAGCACGCAGCATGATCGAGGCGGCGGAACGCACAGGCAAAAAACTGTCGATCGCGTACCAAAACCGCTTCCGCGACGACAGCCTGCACCTGAAAGATATGTGCGAAAAAGGCGAGCTTGGCGATATCTACTTCGGTAAAGCTATCGCGCTGCGCCGCCGCGCCGTTCCGACTTGGGGCGTATTCCTCGACGAAGAAAAACAAGGCGGAGGCCCGTTAATCGATATCGGCACGCATGCGCTTGACCTGACTCTCTGGCTGATGGACAACTACAAGCCGCAAAGCGTTATGGGCTCGACGTTCCACAAACTCGGCAGCCGCGAAAATGCCGCCAACGCTTTCGGCCCGTGGGACCCGGAACAGTTCAAAGTCGAAGACTCCGCGTTCGGCTTTATCAAAATGGAAAACGGCGCAACGATCGTGCTCGAATCCAGCTGGGCGCTCAACGTGCGCAAATTCGGCGAAGCCCAAACGCTGCTTTGCGGCACCGAAGGCGGCGCGGACATGGCCGACGGCCTGCACATCAACGGCGAAAACCGCAGCCGTCTCGTCGAAACCAAAGTCGACTTCGGCTCCGGCGGCGTAGCCTTCTACGACGGCGGCTCCGAAAACGCCGAAGACCGCGAAGCTCGCCAATGGCTCGAAGCGATCCTCGAAGACAAAGATCCGGTCGTCAAACCGGAACAAGCTCTCGTGGTCACTCAAATCCTCGAAGCCCTGTACGAGTCCGCCAAAACCGGCAAAGCCGTATATTTCAACTAAAACTTCTCACCGAAAAGTGATCTTTTGAAACGCTCTCTGCGTTCCATAAGTGCAAGGCTTTAAAACTTTATTTTTCTCCCGATTTTCTTTTAATCCCTTGGCGCCAGTGAGCGAGTCGTCATTTCGCTCACTTAGCTCTTATGTTTAGTTTTTATCTTTAGCTCTTGAAGTTCTTTAACTTTTTCCAAAAAGTGAAGTTCCTTTGCTTTTGCGAAGCTATACGGCGGAGGAAGAAAGTTCAGTGTAGGAGCTGAAGCATTTCAAAGAAATGCACTTCGGAAGCCTATGCCATAGTTCGCCTTTGCCCCGGGGCAACAAGCGACCGAAACGAACTTTCTTCCGTAGCCCCTCGCTTCCAACCCGTACAGGAACTTCACCCCAATAACTTTTGTCGGAAAAAGGCGCTTATTGGCACCTCTTTCCTATTCAGATCAGTTTCAAAATACGGATATAATAACTAAGGAGGTTCGGTTCGTGAAGCTTGGAGTATTTATGGTATTGTTCAACGAACGGGGATTTGAAGAGTCGCTCGATTATATTGCGGAAAAAGGGCTCAAAGCGGTAGAAATCCCTACAGGCGGAAATCCGGGCAACGTGCATTGCAACCCGGAAGAGCTGCTGGCCGATAAGTCGAAGTTGGATGCGTTCAAAAAAGCGGTAGACTCGCGCGGATTGATCATCAGTGCGCTGAGCTGCCACGGCAACCCGCTTCATCCGCAAAAAGCACTCGCCAAAGCCGATCACGACGTGTTTTTACAAAGCGTCGAACTGGCACAACGTCTTGACGTGCCGGTTGTCAATACATTCTCCGGTTGTCCGGGTGACCACGAGGACGCCAAGTATCCGAACTGGCCAGTCGCACCGTGGCCGAACGATTATCAGGATATCCTGAAATGGCAATGGGAAAACAAAGTCATTCCTTATTGGAAAGAAGCAGGAAAGTTCGCGCAGGATCACGGAGTCAAAGTCGGCATCGAGCTGCACGGCGGTTTCTCGGCACATTCGCCGGCAACCATGCTGCGTTTGCGGGAAGCGACTTGTGAAGCCGTTGGCGTCAATCTTGACCCGAGCCATATGTGGTGGCAAGGCATCGATCCGGTTCAAGCGATCCGCATTCTCGGACGCGCGGGAGCGATCCACCATTTCCATGCCAAAGACATCACGATCGACCAGAACAACGTCAATATGCACGGTCTGACCGATATGCAATCCTACACGTTGATGCAGGATCGGGCCTGGAATTTCCGCAGCGTCGGCTATGGCCATGACCTCAAAGTATGGTCGGACATGATTAGCGAACTGCGTTTGCAAAACTATGATTACGTTGTTAGTATTGAGCACGAAGACGGGCTGATGTCGGTCGACGAAGGATTCAGCAAAGCCGTACGCAATCTCCAACAGGTTATCATTGAAGAGCCTGCTGGAGAGATGTGGTGGGTTTAATATAAGACATCCAAACTACAGTCACAATTAAGGGGATACCTAAGATGATCAATGTAACCATCTGGAACGAATTCGTACACGAACGCAGAGATGAAGAAGTGAAAGCCGTATATCCAGACGGGATTCATAAACAACTGGAGCGCGCCCTGACACCGGAAGGGTTCGCGATCCGCACATGCACGCTGGAAGAAGACGACCACGGTTTGACGAGAGAAGTGCTGGACTCGACGGACGTCATGATCTGGTGGGGCCACATGGCGCACGAACTGGTCGACGATTCGATCGCGGAAGCCGTGGCGCAACGCGTGCGCGAAGGCATGGGTCTGATCGTATTGCACTCCGGTCACTTTTCCAAACCATTTAAAAAGCTGATGGGAACGGGCTGCGATCTGAAATGGCGCGAAGCGGGCGAACAAGAGATTTTGTGGGCGGTCAACCCGTCCCACCCAATCGCAGAAGGCATCGGTGAAAATATCATTCTGGAGCACGAGGAAATGTACGGAGAGTTCTTCGACATTCCGACTCCGGACGAGATCGTCTTCATCAGCAACTTCTCCGGTGGCGAAGTATTCCGCAGCGGCTGCACGTTCCGCCGCGGTTCCGGCAAGATCTTCTATTTCCGCCCAGGCCATGAGACGTACCCGACTTACTACAACCAAGATATCATTCGCGTGATTTCCAATTCGATTCGTTGGGCTTATCCGACGACTGCGGCCAAACCGGTATACGGACATTCGCAGCCGGTACGTCCATTGCACGCTCCGGAACTCGTTTAAAACATCTCTGCCGACGTTAAACAAACGAATTCCGACTTTAGGGAAACATGAATATCAAAGGCGTGCAGCGGTTGAACGTTGCGCGGCCGTCCTTTCGCTTATGCGGGAGGGCGGCTTTTCTATTTATAATGAAGAAAGCGTTAACAAAGTTGTGGAGAAGAGCCTGGTTAAGCTTGGCGCAATATCGGATTTGGGGTAAAATAGGAGCAATACCGGTAAATCATGAAAAGGCGAGTGAAGAAAGGGGGATGGCTATGAAGGTGGAATTCGGCAGCGCGCCTGTGACAGAAAAGATTATCCAGGCGTGCCTGCGCAGATCCGAGGGCTATGACCTTGAAGGATTTTTGCTCGGTCAAGGCGCCATTCCGGCAAAGATCATGTTTGTTGGGGAAGCGCCGGGCGCGACGGAAATTGTGGAAGGGCGTCCTTTTACAGGGCAGGCGGGGAAAGTGTTGGAACAGTACTTGGAGAAGCTCGGACTGACACGTCAGGATATCTATATTTCCAGTGCTGTACGCAGCCGACCTTTTAAAGACAAAGTCGTGGCAGGGGCTTCCGAAGGAACCATTCCGCGGATCAGCCGTTCCAATCGCACGCCGACCAAAAATGAAGTGTTGGCTCATGCGCCGATTCTGGATTTTGAGATCGAGTATGTTCAGCCGCAAGTCATCGTACCGATGGGGAATATCGGTCTGCATCGTCTGATCGGCAGTCATGAGACTATTTCTTCGCTCCATGGCAAAGCGATCGAAGGTCCGGTGCTTCAGCTTGAAGATCCGGAAGACCCGATTTCCGGTTATGTGTTCGGGGAACGCTCGTATTCGATTTTTCCGCTGTACCATCCGGCCGCTGTCATTTACAATCGTTCGCTTGAAGAGGTCATTGATCGCGATTTGACGGCACTTAGAAATTTTTTAGCGGTAAAAAATAATTCGTGAAGGCATTTTCTTTTTCTTGGAAATGTGTTAATATGAAATAAACTAACAAATCGTAAGTTTCTCTTCAGAGGGAATCTTCTAAGAGGTGATCATCTATGATAGAGCAAAAACATGAAGTGTCGATGCAGCTTTGTCCGAGATTTGAGACGGCTTTTTCGTTTTTGGGCAAGCGTTGGAACGGTCTGATTATTCAGACTTTGATGAGCGGTCCGAAGCGGTTTAAAGACATTTCCAACCAAATTCCGATGATGAGCGACAAAATGTTGTCCGAGCGGATGAAGGATTTGGAAGGTGAAGGGATTCTGGTTCGTCATGTGTATCCAGAAACTCCTGTACGGATCGAATACGAATTGACGGAAAAAGGCCGCGCGCTTCAGCCGGTTATGCAGCAAATTCAGATGTGGGCGGAGTCTTGGGTCGACTGATCCATGGAGCCGCAAAGAACCTCTTTGTAGACAAAGGGGTTCTTTTTTTATTTCGTGATCTGCACATTTGAGAAAAGCCTGCTGATTTTGTTACAATAAACAAGATGAACCGAGCAAATCGGTTACACTTCGGGAGGAAGGGAACGGGGGCCAATGCGGACTAAAATGAAGCTGCCCGATCAACGTGTGCTGCTGTTCGTGCTTGCCATCCTGCTTGTTACAGCGGTAGCGGCGACAGCCGTGTTGCTTCGACAGCCTTCAGCCGATCCAACAGCTGAAGCAGAAGCAAATAGCGGCGAAAACTTCAGACTGGTCGTTGATGGAGGCATCTATATGCCAAATGAGAATCGCTCGCTGATCAGTTCTTACCGAACCGAAGATACGATCCGTGATGCTCTGGAACGCAGCGGCATTGTCCGATTCGATAATGAAGGGCGAATTGCTTCAGTCGATGATACGGAGCTTCATTCCGAATTGGTATGGTCGGTTAAGCAGAACGGAAAAGAGATTCCCGGGGATGATTTCAGCGCACGTGTTCAAGCCGGGGACGAAATTCTGCTCTATATCGAAGCGCCGGGCAATGACGGAGCGCCGGTTAACACCTTATTGATCAGCGGGGGAGAGTTGAATCCGTCATTGGGCGGTTCTTATGCGCATCCGTATACAGAGGGAACGATGGTTCGCGATGTGCTGAAAGCCAGCGGATTGGTGACCATGTCCGAGAACGATCGCAGCATCAGGCTGGTGAAAGCCAATCCGGATACGCAAGAAGGTTATATGACCAAGCCACGGGAGACCTGGGTGCTTAAGATGAACGGGAAAGAGCTCAATCCTGATCGGGGTTTTGATATGCCTTTGCAGCCGGGAGATTATGTGGAGTTGACGCTAGAGCGATTCTAATCGGAGTAAAAGCGCGCAAAAAAGCCGGATCGCTTAGATCCGGCATATTTCGTTTGGACAAAGTTCGCAGTGGCAGACTTCTTGAAGCAGGGCAAGGTCGGTAATCACGATCATGCCATTTTCATACTCGACAGCACCTTTTTTACGCAGATCGCTAAGCATCCGGTTAACACTCTCGCGCGTAGCTCCAATCATATTCGACAGATCGGTGTGTGTGATTTTTTTATTGATCAGCGTTCCTTCGCCGTGCTTTTCGCCATAAGTGTTGCCCAGGCGAATCAGTGTCGAGCAAAGAGCGCCCGGCTTGCCGTACATCATAAGATCGCGGAATTTGGTTTGCGTCAGGCGGTGATGGATACCCATCCATTTCATGAAATCGATCGCAAAGTCACAGTGTTGGCAGATCAGCACTTCCAGATCCTTATGTTCGATAACGCCCACTTCGGTATCCTCGATCACTTCAGCCGTAAAGCTATGCTTGCTGCTGAAAAAAGGGTCCGCTTGCCCGACCATATCGTCGCTTTGGTACATGTAAAGGATGAGTTCCTTGCCTTCATCGGTCGATTTGGTTAGCTTGACACGGCCTCTTTTAATATAATAAAGCTTGTCGGCAAGATCTCCCTCCCAAAACAAATGCGAGCCTTCCGGAATATGGCGGTCCTTCATGACGACTTCCAGACGTTTCATATTTTGATCCGAAAAACATCCGGTATTGCCTCGGTGATTAGTGGCATGGTGGTATTGACTCATCGTTAACATCTCCTTTGCGCAAGCGCACACTTCGATTGATCGGCAAAGCATTGACTGACGCGTTTTGGTTAATCAAATTTTAAATTAATTATAACTGAAAATTTCAAGTTTTTGGGGTTAGTGGAGTGAAAAACGGTGACGAAATATCAAACATTGTGACTTTTTTCACTTTATACTTTTATCATGAATGATACAGGCGCTTTTGTCAATTGTTATTACGTAAATTTTTATATTTTTATTTTGGAGGGAAATGATCGTCCCGAGGTTGAAGATATCGCTGTTTTTTTACTCGGAAAAAGCAACGAATAGAAAAGCGATTTGAAGTTCGGAACACTCTTCCGCGAGTAAAAAGCGCAAACAGAAAAATGATTTTAAATTTTTTTGGCGGAATGAAGTCGAGGACAATTAATGTAAGGAAATGTCGGAGGAGAACGGGAAAAAGCGGCGGAAAAGTGCTAAAAATTATTTTGTGAAAATTTTCACTTCCCAAACCAAAAACGGTGTGCTATGATTTGTGACGTAGAGAAAACAACGCAAACATCTTGAGGAGGATGAGGGAAATGGCAGTGAAAAATGAAGCCGCCCGTACTGTTGAACCAACCGCTGAACAGGACATTCAAAAACTGATTGATAACGCGAAAAAAGCTCAGGAAGCGTTCATGCAAATGGACCAACAACAAATCGACAACGTCGTGCAAGCAATGGCCCTGGCCGGCCTGGACAAGCACATGTATCTCGCCAAGATCGCGATTGAAGAAACGAAACGCGGCGTGTACGAAGACAAGATCACAAAAAATCTTTTCGCAACAGAATACATTTATCACAGCATCAAAAATGATAAAACGGTAGGCGTCATTGAGGACAATGAGTATGACAGCTTCCAGAAGATTGCGGAACCGGTAGGGATCGTGATGGGGATCACGCCCGTAACCAACCCGACTTCCACAACCATGTTCAAAGCGCTGATTTCGATTAAGACACGTAACCCTATTATATTCGGATTCCACCCATCTGCGCAATACTGTAGTTCGGAAGCTGCCCGGATTTTGCATGAAGCAGCGGTTAAAGCAGGCGCACCGGAAGGCTGTATCCAATGGATCGACAAACCTTCGATGGACAAAACGAACATTCTGATGAACCACAACGACGTGGCGCTGATTCTGGCAACAGGCGGCGGCGCAATGGTCCGTGCGGCTTATAGCTGCGGCAAGCCTGCTCTCGGCGTAGGCCCTGGTAACGTTCCGGCCTTTATCGAAAAAACAGCCGATATCGACCAAGCCGTAACCGACCTGATTTTGTCGAAATCATTCGATAACGGCATGATCTGCGCATCGGAACAAGCGGTTATCATCGAAGAACCGATTTTTGACCGGGTTAAAAAGAAAATGATTGCAAACGGCTGTTACTTCCTGAATAAAGATGAAATTGCCAAGTTGACACCAAGCGCCATGAACGTGGAAAAATGCGCGGTCAACCCGGCCATCGTCGGACAATCGGCTGTGAAGATCGCGGAAATGGCCGGCATCACGGTTCCGGCAACAACGAAAATTCTGGTTGCCGAGATCGAAGGCGTAGGCACGAAATATCCGTTGTCGGCCGAAAAGCTGAGTCCGGTTCTGGCTTGCTACAAAGTTAAAACGGCGGACGAAGGTATCGCTCGCGCCGCGGAAATCGTCGAATTCGGCGGCATGGGCCACTCGTCGGCGATCCACTCGAACGACGACGCGGTGATCCAACGTTTCGCGAACCGCCTGCAAACAGGCCGGATCATCGTTAACTCGCCTTCGACGCATGGCGCGATCGGCGACATTTACAATACGAACCTGCCATCGCTGACGCTGGGCTGCGGATCTTACGGCCGTAACTCGACATCGTCGAACGTAACCGCTGTGAACCTGATTAACGTGAAAAGGGTGGCGCGCCGTACCGTGAATATGCAATGGTTCAAAGTTCCGGACAAGATCTATTTCGAAAAGAACGCAACGCAATACCTGGCTAAAATGCCGGACATCACCCGTGTGGCAATCGTAACAGACCCAATGATGGTACAGCTCGGCTATGTGGAACGCGTTCAGCATTATCTGCGTCAACGCCAAACTCCGGTTGCGATCGAAGTGTTCTCGGAAGTCGAACCTGATCCATCGACCACAACGGTTGAACGCGGACGCGCCATGATGGAACGTTTCCAACCGGACTGCATTATCGCTCTTGGCGGCGGTTCGCCGATGGATGCCGCGAAAGGCATGTGGTTGTTCTATGAATATCCGGATACCGACTTCGACAACCTGAAACAAAAATTCATGGATATCCGCAAACGGATCTACAAATACCCTCGTCTGGGCCGCAAAGCGAAATTCGTCGCAATCCCTACGACTTCGGGTACAGGTTCGGAAGTGACATCGTTCGCCGTTATCACAGATAAGGAAAAAGGCAATACCAAATATCCGCTTGCCGATTACGAACTGACTCCAGACGTGGCGATCGTCGATCCGGTATTCGTGTACTCGCTGCCTAAAGTCGCGGTAGCCGACACAGGCATGGACGTTCTGACTCACGCGATCGAAGCTTATGTATCGGTTATGGCCAGCGACTACAGCGACGGCTTGGCAATCAAAGCGATCCAGCTCGTGTTCGCCAACCTGGAAAAATCGGCGCTGACCGGCGACAAGTTGGCCCGTGAAAAAATGCACAACGCTTCGACGCTTGCCGGTATGGCGTTCGCTAATGCTTTCCTCGGCATCAACCACAGTTTGGCGCACAAATGGGGCGGCGAATACCATACCGCTCACGGCCGCACCAATGCCATCCTGATGCCTCACGTTATCCGCTACAATGCGAAACAACCGTCGAAGTTCGCTTCGTTCCCGAAATACTCGCACTTTGTAGCTGACGAGCGTTATGCCGAAATTGCCCGCATTCTGGGATTGCCGGCCAGAACGACCGAAGAAGGCGTGAAAAGCTTGATCAAAGCTATTCGCGAAATGAACGAAAAATTGGGTATCCCGGCTACGTTCCAAGAACTGGGCTTCGATGCGAAGCAGTTTGAATCGCGCGTTGATTACCTGGCTGACCGCGCGTTTGAAGACCAATGCACAACCGCTAACCCTAAACTGCCGCTCGTAACCGAACTGGCTGACGTATACCGCGACGCCTTCTATGGCAGATTCGAAGACTAATACGTTGCCTTTGCTCTGAAAAAGGACCATCTCTGATCCGCTCGGGCTTCCGACGCCCTTCAAGCAACAAAACTCTCGTATCTACGATGCGGCGTGCTCATATAGATGAGTGCGCCGCTTTTTTTGATTTCATATTCGTGATAGACAAAGAAAGTTAGCTATCATGTAAATGTGAAAAACAGTCATGAAATGATGTGTTATTCAGAAAACGGCTTTAAAAGTGATAAAGATCATAAAAAAATGGATTTCTGTGAGAAATGTCACAGTAATCCGCAGGCAGTAAAGGCATAATAAAAGCATAAAAGGTCCCCAATCACATCGAGAGGCGATACAGAAAAGATTAGCCTAGTTCTTTCGATGAATGTGATAAATTTCACTTTGTTGGCACGGTTGCCGACAGTAAGGGATCTGAAGCGAGACGCGGAACGCCTCTTCCTCCCGTGATCTCAGCCAAACATATAAACGGAGGTAATCACATGTCGGTTATCGAAAAAGAAATCACAGGCGCAAATTCGGAAGCATGGAGAAATTTCAAAGCAGGTAAATGGACAAACCACGTGGATACGAAGAACTTCATCGACGAGAACATCGCTCCTTACACAGGTAATGAAGAATTCTTGGCGGGTCCTACGCAAAATACAAATGATCTCTGGAAAATCGTTTCCCAGTTGTCGAAAGAAGAAAGAGAAAGAGGCGGCGTGTGGGACGTAGACGTCAACACTCCGGGATCGATCACTTCGCACGGCGCGGGTTACTTGGATAAAGCAAAAGAACAAATCGTAGGCGTGCAAACAGATGAACCTTTCAAACGTGCTATCCAGCCTTACGGCGGGATTCGGATGGTTATCGATGCTTGTAAAGCTTACGGCTTCGAAGTTCCGCAATCGATCGTTGATACGTTCACCAATATTCGCAAAACGCATAACCAAGGCGTATTCGATGCTTATACACCGGAAATTCGCGCCGCTCGTAAATCGGGTATCGTAACGGGTCTCCCGGATGCTTACGGCCGCGGCCGCATCATCGGTGACTACCGTCGCGTAGCTCTCTACGGCGTAGACTTCCTGATGAAACAAAAACAACAAGAGCATAACGAAACGATCGGCGACGGCATGGACGAAAATACGATCCGTCTGCGCGAAGAAATCTCGGAACAATTCCGCGCGCTCGGAGAATTGAAACAAATGGCTAAACTGCACGGCATGGATATTTCCAAACCGGCAACCAATGCCAAAGAAGCTTTCCAATGGGTGTACTTCGGTTACCTGGCAGCAGTCAAAGAACAAAACGGTGCGGCAATGTCGCTGGGACGCGTATCTTCCTTCCTGGACATCTACGTGCAACGCGATTTGGCTGAAGGCACTCTGACTGAAGAAACCGCTCAAGAACTGGTCGACCATTTCGTTATGAAACTGCGTATCGTCAAATTCCTGCGTACGCCTGACTACAACGAACTGTTCAGCGGTGACCCAACTTGGGTAACCGAATCCATCGGCGGTATGTCCGTAGACGGAACAACCAGAGTAACAAAGAGCAGCTTCCGCTTCCTGCACACATTGTACAACCTGGGACCTGCACCGGAACCAAACTTGACTGTACTGTGGTCGGAACAACTTCCAGAAGGTTTCAAAAAATACTGTGCGAAGGTTTCGATTGAAACAAGCTCGATTCAGTACGAAAACGATGATCTGATGCGTCCGATCTACGGCGATGACTACGGTATTGCATGCTGCGTATCCGCAATGCGTATCGGTAAGCAAATGCAATTCTTCGGCGCTCGTGCCAACCTGGCAAAAACATTGCTGTACGCAATCAACGGCGGTAAAGACGAGAAGTCCGGGGAACAAGTCGGACCTGAATTCCCAGCCATTACTTCCGAGTATCTCGACTATGACGAAGTCATGAAACGCTACACGCCAATGATGGAATGGCTGTCCAAAGTATACCTGAACGCGCTGAACATCATTCACTACATGCACGATAAATACAGCTACGAGCGTATTGAAATGGCGCTGCATGACCGCGACATTCTGCGTACAATGGCTTGCGGTATCGCGGGTCTGTCCGTAGCCGCTGACTCCCTGAGCGCAATCAAATACGCAAAAGTTAAGCCGATCCGTAACGAACAAGGCATCGCGATCGATTTTGAAATCGAAGGCGAATACCCTTGCTACGGTAATAACGACGACCGCGTTGACCAAATCGCCGTGCAACTGGTTGAGAAATTCATGGGTATGATCCGCAAACACAAAACATACCGCGATTCGCTGCCTACCCAATCTGTACTGACGATTACTTCGAACGTCGTATACGGCAAGAAAACAGGTACGACGCCGGATGGACGTAAAGCTGGCGAACCATTCGCACCAGGCGCTAACCCAATGCACGGTCGCGATAAAAAAGGCGCTTTGGCTTCCCTGAGCTCCGTTGCCAAACTGCCTTACGAAGAAAGCCTTGACGGGATTTCGAATACTTTCTCGATCGTACCTAAAGCACTGGGCAAAGAAGAAGAAACACGTAAATCGAACCTGGTTGCGATGCTGGACGGATACTTCGGTAGCAATGCCCACCATTTGAACGTGAACGTGTTCGACCGCGAACAACTGATGGATGCTATGGAACATCCGGAAAACTACCCACAATTGACCATTCGCGTATCGGGCTATGCCGTTAACTTCATCAAGCTGACTCGCGAACAGCAATTGGATGTTATCAACCGTACGTTCCACTCCAATATGTAAGTAAGCCGAAGCGTTAATCCTCACGCTGGCTACCTGTTCATTCAACATCAACTATACGGCGCTCGCGGGATGTGAGCGCCGTTATTATTGAAAGGGTGACGACGAATGAGTCACAAAGGACGCATACACTCACTGGAAACATTCGGGACGGTAGACGGCCCGGGAATTCGCTTCGTATTATTTATGCAAGGATGCTTGATGAAATGCCAGTATTGCCATAATCCCGATACTTGGAATTTTGACGGTGGCAAAGAGGTAACCGTAGAAGAGGCATTGTCCGAAATAGAGCCGTACCTGAATTATTACCGTTCTTCCGGCGGCGGTTTAACCATCTCGGGTGGCGAACCTACGCTGCAAGCTGCATTTGTAGCCGAAGTATTCCGCGAAGTGAAAGAACGTTGGGGACTGCATACTACGCTCGACAGTAACGGCTTCAACAATCCCGATAAAATTCAATATCTGATGGATGTAACCGATCTTGTTCTGCTGGATATTAAGCATATCGACAACGACAAGCATAAAGTACTGACCGGTGTCAGCAACGAACAAACGCTGCGTACGGCACAGTGGTTATCCGAGCACGGCAAAAAAATGTGGATTCGCCACGTATTCGTACCTGGCATTCATGACGATGAAAATAACCTGCGAGATCTTGGGAAGTTTATCGGAACGTTAAACGGCGTTGAGAAATTCGAAATTCTTCCTTATCATCAAATGGGCATTTATAAATGGAAAGAACTTGGTCGGGAATATCCGCTGGAAGGTGTAGATTCTCCAACGGACGAACAGGTCCAACGTGCATACAAGCTGATTGAAGAAGGCCGTAACATGCAAATGGCATAACTGCTTTTGTCGGCTCAATACCTAAAATTCAAGAAATTATCTTTTTAAATATTAACAGGTTGATAACTGTGTAAATGCTTGCATAACGTTTACAAAAAGCGACCTTTCCTCTTATAGGAAGGGCGCTTTTTTTAGTGTTTTACAGAAACTTTTAACAGACTGGTGCGTCTAAATCTATGTGCTCAGCGAGAGAAGGACCAAATTCAGCTATAAAGGGAGTCGTAAAATGAATCTGAAGAAAATCACGATCATCGCTCTGCTGGTTGTTGTGCAGGCAGCAGCCATGCTACCTCCGGCATCGGCCCAGGCAGCAGCGACATCGGGTAATACGCCAGTTGTTGTACAAGGAGAAGTTGTACAACAAGACGGAGCGTCCAAAACCTATACGGAGAAGCTTGCGGCACAGACGCAAGTTACACCGAACGCAACAACTAATGAAGCTACAAACTCTGTTGCCGATCCGGCAGCATCTACAAATGCACAGTCTTCGCAAAGCGAACAATCCCCGACAGATCCGACAGGAGCTGAAGGCAGCGTGCCTACTGATACGCAAACGCCTGTTGACGGAACGGGTACAACGGAAACTCCAACCAACGAAACAACTGTACCGGCTACGGAGAACCCGGCCACCACACCGACTACGCCAAGCACTGGAACACCAACGAAGACTCCAAGTACAACGACTCCGAGTACAACAACACCTACGGTGCCAACATTCGACGCGTCGACGACACTGGGAACGGATCAGCTCGTTCTGATTATCAATGGTGACAAAATGTATCAGGACGGACAGACCTATACCGCTGCTCAGCCAATGGCTGCTAAAAACGGTGTGTCGTACATTGCTGCTCGTTCGTTTGTTAATCGTGTAGGCCTCAAACTTACATACGATGCAAAAACGAAAGAAACCGTCATTACAAAAGGTACAGATGAATTGCGCTTCAAATTGGGAACCGATACCTACACGGTAAACGGAGTGCCTACCAAGATGAAGGGAACGTCGTATCAGGAAAAAAGTACCTTTATGGTGCCGCTGACTTCGATTACGCAAGCACTCGGTATTCCTTACAAGATCGACTATAAAGCCAAAACGATCACGTTGACGATTTCTTCGAAGCCTACCGCATCGTTCACCGTGACTCCGGAAAAAATCATTGCCGGCGAGACGATGGTGACGTATACGACGAAATCGCAATCGCCTAGCGGTTACGATATCGTCGATGAGCGTTGGGAAGGTCGTCAGGATGTCTTTACTGATCCCGGAACCTATACGGTCACGTATTCCGTCCAGGATTCGAAAGGGCAATGGAGTGATCCGTACAGCCAGACAGTAACGGTCGAAGCGCCGAACCAGGCGCCTGTAGCCCAATTCATGACGGACAAAGACACGTACCGCCTGGGCGAACCGGTTAATTATACGGACCAAAGTTACGATCCGGACGGCAATTTGCCGGAAGCCAACAGCCGTGTATGGGAAAACCAGAAGGGGGCTTATTTCGTTTCGGGTCTTCAAACCATTACCTTGACCGTAACGGATGAAGATGGCGCTACGAATACGTTCACGAAGACCATTACGATTACCGACGAAGTTTTGTACACGCAAGATGAGTACAACGCGTTGTTCGTGCCGATCGGAAGCAAATTCCTGTTTGATGGCGGCAGCGTTCCGTCCATGCAAAAAGTGGAACGTTACGATACGCTTGGCGACGTGACCTTGTATCGAAGCAATAGCCCGGAATCGGTATACAGCACAGGAAAAATGTACGAAGATACGCTGTCCGGCAAAGTTCGCTTTATGATCCACCACGCGAACTATACCGGCAAGCGCGTAACCATGTATGTCGTAGCGACGAACAATAACGCGACGCCGACGACGATTCAAACGCTGGACAGCGGCTTCGGCGGACCGAGCCCGTTTGCAACGGCGGCGGGCAAAGTGTCCGTGCAGCGTTATCACCAATCGGCGATCGACGGCACGAAAAAGTCGAGCGTCACGCTTCAGCCGGGCGAAAGCAAAATCATTTTGACCGAGTTGAACGCGATTCCGATGGCGAACAAAACGGTAATTTCGTTGATCGCCGACGTCACTTCGACGCAGCCGATCACATACAGCACGCTGATGATCGATACGGGACTTGATCCGTTCGAGGCGGCCAAAACGTTGACCACCGCCGCGCGCGACGGCGTCCACAACCGGGGTACGTACCCGCTCGCGACCAAAATCATCGACGTGTTCGAGCCTGTAGGCGGTCCAACGCCGACGAAGCTCATTATCGGCGACAACAAGGACGACCTGAACCTGACGGGCGTCGATGCGCCGAATAACACGCCGGAATCGAACGCGGGCAACTTCGGCGTATTGTATAAGATTCATCTGGACAAAGTCGCTCCGAACACGCTGATTACCTTCAACGGACGCGGCGGCAAATACGCAGGCTGGATCGTAGTGAACGGTCAGCTCGTCGAGTTGTCCGGGCAAAGTCTGGGCCTGGTCGGCGCGGCTTTGAACACGTCGAGCGAAGCCGGCGTCGTGTATCGTACCGGTAGCAGCACGGAAAGCGTGGATCTGGAGTTCACTCCGGCACCGGGCAGCAACTTATCGGTCAATCTGATCTTCAGCCAGATGCCGGCACGCAAAGAGTAGTGAATCTCTGACACCGCGACTTCCTATGCTTCATCCGTATCGGAGAGGCGTTATATTGGATGATCGAAAGCCCGGTTCTGCTTTTTGCGGAGCCGGGCTTTTCGCTTTTCTATGGATAGGCAGTTGATTGACTCTGTGCTTCATTTGGGGCATTATTAATGAAGGGCGTTACGAATAAAGACGCTCCAAGTAATAAGCCGGACACGGCAGGAGGCGAGGATTACCGATGCTTTCGATGGAACGTATTATCGAGATCATGGCTGAACAAGGGTTGCGAATCACGGATCAACGCAAAACGTTGGCACGATTATTTGCGGAAGCGCCCGGTTATCTGTCGGCCAAGGATGTTTATGACTATATGGGACAAAAATACAAAGGACTTAGCTTTGACACGGTTTACCGTAATCTTCGCGTGATGCAGGAGCTTGGCGTGCTGGAGCAGATCGTATTTGAAGAAGGCGTGAAGTTTAAGCTGCATTGCAGCGAAGACCATCACCACCACCATATGATCTGCCTGCAATGTGAAAAAACGTATCCGATTACGTTTTGCCCGATGCAGTTGACGGAGTCCCCGGATGATTTCCAGGTCGTGAAGCATAAGTTCGAAGTTTTTGGTTATTGCAAGGATTGCCGGGAAGAAGTAGCGCAGGAGCCGGTTAAAGCAGTTGCCGGGAAGCGTGAAGCGCGATGAAAATCGCCCGCCGGACCGTCCAGGGACCGATCCGTTTTTACCGGAAGTTCATTTCCCCGCTTACGCCGCCAAGCTGTCGGTTCGTGCCGACTTGTTCAGCGTATGCGCTGGAAGCCATTGAGGAGCATGGGGCGGCAAAAGGAAGCTGGTTGGCCGCGAAAAGAATCGCAAAGTGCCATCCGCTGCATGCCGGCGGCTATGATCCGGTACCGCCACGCATTTCCCGAGAGTCAAAATCGGATGATCACGAAGGGCACGGAGGAGTTCACGGAACCCGCGTTTGATTGGGAACGTGGACTTTTTTTGTCGGCAGTATACTTGACACCGCGGGCTTTTCTTCGGTATATTTTGGTGTAACGCAATCGTGATATTGCGTTACACCTTTAATAATGAAGTCCGAAGAACGGATGAGTAGAAGGAAGCACCAGCCTCAGAGAACCGGGAAATACGCTGCGAACCGGTCTGGAAGAGCCTTCGAATATGGTCCGGGAGGAACTTTGTACAAGCTACGACGTGACGAGTTGAATCAGCGGACAAGCCTTATCCGGTTTGGACGATTGAACAAGTTCGGTCGGCGAAGAGTGAGTGCAAGGCGTGTTCCAGCGTTAATGGACGGTCGAATGTGACCGGCAGAGCCTTCGATTCGCGAGAACGAAGGGAATGTGGGTGGTACCGCGCGAGCTTACGGCTCTCGTCCCATTTTATGGGGCGGGAGTCTTTTTGATATTTTCCGCTCCGAATCTTTTTTAAAAGGAGAGAAGAGCATGACAGAGAAAAAAAGTTTTTACATTACGACGCCGATCTATTACCCGAGCGGCAAGCTGCATATCGGACATACGTATACGACGGTAGCCGCCGATGCAATGTCCCGCTACAAAAGACTGCGCGGTTATGACGTGCGTTTCTTGACGGGAACGGATGAGCATGGGCAGAAGATCGAGCAAAAAGCAGCAGAAGCCGGCCAGACGCCGATTCAGTTCATTGACGGGATCGTCGAAGGGATTCGCAGTCTGTGGGATAAGCTCGATATCTCCTATGACGACTTCATTCGGACAACGGAAGAACGTCATATTACAGTCGTTCAGGATATTTTCGAACGGTTGCTGAAGCAAGGCGATATTTACAAAGGCGAATACGAAGGTTGGTACAGTATCCCGGACGAAACGTACTACACCGAGTCGCAATTGGCTGACGTTGTGCGCGACGAGAACAATAAAGTCATCAGCGGCAAAAGCCCGGAAAGCGGCCATCCGGTCGAACTCGTCAAAGAAGAGTGTTATTTCTTCAGAATGAGCAAGTATGCGGACCGCCTGCTGAAATATTACGAAGACAACCCAGGCTTCATTCAACCGGAGTCCCGCAAAAACGAAATGGTCAACAACTTCATCAAACCGGGTCTGGAAGATCTGGCCGTATCGCGTACCACGTTCAAATGGGGCGTTCCGGTCAAAAGTGATCCGAAGCATGTCGTATACGTGTGGATCGATGCGTTGTCGAACTACATCACGGCACTGGGCTACGGTTCGAAAGATCCGGCGCTGTTCGAAAAATATTGGCCTGCCGACGTGCATTTGGTGGGTAAAGATATTTTGCGTTTCCATACGATCTACTGGCCGATCATGCTGATGGCACTGGATCTGCCGCTGCCGAAAAAAGTGTTCGGTCACGGATGGTTCCTGACTCGTGAAGGCAAAATGTCCAAATCCAAAGGCAACGTAATCGATCCGGTCAAATTGATCGATCGTTACGGCCTGGATGCGCTGCGTTATTATGTACTGCGCGAAGTACCTTTCGGTTCGGATGGACAATTCACGCCGGAAAGTTTTGTAGAGCGCATCAACTCCGACTTGGCAAACGATCTGGGCAATCTGCTGAACCGTACGGTCGCGATGGTGGATAAATACGTAGGCGGCGAAGTCCCTGCTTACAACGGACAAGTTACGCCGTTTGACGCTGCTTTGGAAGAAGCGGCGATCGCGGCGGTGAATAAAGTCGAGCAGGCGCTGGACGGCATGGAATTCTCTGTTGCCCTGACGGCTATCAGCCAATTCGTAAGCCGCACAAACAAATATATTGACGAGACGCAGCCGTGGGCTATTGCCAAAGACGAAAGCCGCAAAGCCGAGTTGGAATCGGTGATGCTGCATCTGATCGAAAGCTTGCGTATCGCGTCCTTGCTGCTGCAACCGTTCCTGACTCGTGCCCCGAAGCTGATCTGGACCCAACTCGGTATAGCAGGCGAAGAAGCGGCGGCATGGAGAGAATGGGACACGACGAAGACATTCGGCGTCATTGCTCCCGGAACCAAGCTGCAAAAAGGCGATCCGATCTTCCCGCGTCTCGATGTGGAAGTCGAAGTGGCAAACATTGTCGAGTCGATGAGCGGCGGCACTGTGGCGAAAGCGGAAGAAGCTACGAAGGCCGAAACAGCGGCGCCGATCGAAACACCGGAACCGAAAGAAGAGATCGGTATCGACGACTTTGGCAAAGTGGAACTGCGCGTCGCTCAAGTGATTGCCTGCGAACCGGTCAAAAAAGCCGATAAGCTGCTGAAGCTGCAACTTGACCTTGGCTTTGAACAACGTCAAGTCGTGTCGGGCATCGCGAAGTTCTATGCGCCTGAAGAGCTGATTGGCCGCAAAGTAATCTGCGTAACCAACCTCAAGCCGGTGAAGCTGCGCGGAGAAGAATCCCGTGGCATGATCCTGGCGGCATCGCACGGCGATCAACTGACATTGGCGACGGTACCGGATTCGATGCCGAACGGTGCCATTGTGAAATAAAACGTTCCCGCGTTTTGTTCCGACAAGCAGGAAAGCGATGAAAGAACCGGATTTCTTCCGCCGTGGAGAAGTCCGGTTTTTTCTTATGTGCAAACGAAGACGCGCTCTAATCGTAAATATATCGAAAAAGGTTGACAACGCCGAATCAGACTCCTATAATCGGTAAGGTTACGATTAGGGCAGACTTGCCTGGAATCCGATTTTTCTATAGGAAATGGAGTGTTTCTGAATATGCAGCGCAACAACAAATATGTAAGACGCTTGGCTATCGGCTTGGCATTGGTGGCATTGCTTGTATTATCCGCTTGTGGGCGAAGCTCGACCGGAACCATTGTTGAAGGCAAGGTCAATGTGGTCACTACGTTTTACCCTATCTACGAATTCGCTTCTGCCATCGGAGGCGAAGATGCAAATGTGATCAATCTTTTGCCGACGGGCGTAGAACCGCATGACTGGACGCCGCGCGGTCAGGATATCGTGAATACGTCGAAAGCTCAACTTTTTTTCTATAACGGTGCCGGGCTTGAAGGATGGGTACCGGACTTTCTGAAAGGATTGGATTCGGATTCCGAAGTCAAAGCGGTGGAGGTTAGTCAGGGCGTCGATCTGATTCTGACAACCGAAGACGACGGACACAATCACGGGGCTACCGAAGAAGATCACGACCATGAAGGCGAAGAACATTCGGAGGACGAACATGCCGAAGAATCTGCCGATGCCAAACATACCGATCCCCATACTTGGGTCAGTCCGAAATCGGCGCTGATCATGGCAGGGAATATCCGCGACAGTCTCGTCGAAGCTGATCCGGAGCACAAAGCGGGCTACGACGAGCGTTATGAAGCTTTGGCCGACAAATTGACACAACTGGATGCCGAATTCACGGAGAAGCTGTCCCCGCTGACGAATAAAGAAATCGTGGTCTCCCACCAGGCATTTGGATATTTGGCGCGTGATTACGGGTTGTCGCAGCATGCCATCATGGGTCTGTCCCCGGACGCTGAGCCGCGTGCTCAGGATATGCTGAATCTGGCGAAGCTGGTGAAGGAAGAAGGCATTCGCTATATTTTCTTCGAAGAGCTGGTATCGGATAAATTGGCTAAAACGCTGGCGGACGAAGCCGGGGTTGAGACATTGGTGTTAAATCCGGTTGAAGGCCTGACAGAGCAACAAGCCAAAGACGGCGATGATTACTTCAGTTTGATGCAAAAGAATTTGCAAAATCTTCTTCTCGCCTTACAATAGAAAGAGACAAGTGCGCGGTTTCGGCAATCTGCCGAGCCGCGTGTTTGAGTGGACGCAGATAAAAAGGAGGGAATGCCATGTCCGCTTTTCCGACTGTGGATTGTCACCAGCCGATGATCGAGCTACGCGACGTGTCCTTTTCCTATAAAGACCAGCATGTCATGAAAGACCTGAGCTTCAGCGTCAAAGAACGTGATTTCGTCGGTATCGTCGGTTCCAACGGAGCCGGCAAAACGACGCTGCTCAAAATGCTGGTGGGATTGATGCCGCCGACGAGCGGGGAGATCCGTTTGTTCGGCGAATCGATCCGCAGTTTCCGCGACTGGGAACGAATCGGTTACGTGCCGCAAAAAAATGCACTGAACATGCTTTTTCCGGCGACGGTACGTGAAGTGGTGACTTCGGGGCTTTACACGAACAAAAGCTTGTTCCGTCGAATGGGCAAAGACGCCAAAGCGAAGCTTGAAGACGCGCTTCAGGTTATGCGGATCGAGGACATCGCGGACAAACGTATCGGACGTCTGTCCGGCGGTCAGCAGCAGCGGGTATTTCTGGCGCGCGCGATGATCAATCAACCGGATCTGCTTGTGCTGGACGAGCCGACGGTGGGAATCGACGCAGAGACGCAGGACGGCTTTTTCGAGCTGATTCGGCATATGCACCAGCATCACAATATCACCTTCCTGATGGTGTCGCACGATATTGATCGCCTGGAAGACTATCTGGGCAAAGAACCAAGGCAGCAAAACGGAAAAATCAAGTTTTTCGTGCGTCATTCGCACGACGATCTGGATTGCGGCGAAACGAACCTGCAACATTCGATACCGCTTGTCGGATCGGCGGAGCAAGGGTAAGGAGACGGTAATTTGGAAATTTTGTTCAGTGACTTTTTTCAGCGTGCTTTACTTGGCGGACTGCTGATTGGATTGACAGCACCGCTGATCGGCATGTTTCTTGTGCTGCGTCGCCTATCGATGATCGGGGATACGCTGGCGCATGTGACGATCGCAGGGGTCGCGCTTGGTTTTTTGATTAATGTATATCCGCTCGTGGTCGGTCTGGTGTTTGCCGTAATATCATCCTTTGCGATCGAGAAGCTGCGCCGTGCATACAAAGGGTATGCCGAGCTTTCGATTGCGGTGATCATGTCGGGCGGCGTGGCGATGGCTTCGTTCCTGTTCACGCTTGGGCAAGGCTACAATACGGACGTCACGAGCTATCTGTTCGGCAGTATTTATACGCTGGGCCGGACCGATCTATATCTGGTAGGCGGCGTTACGGTGGTCGTGGTGGCTGTCGTGGTTTTCTTTTACAAGGAGTTGTTCCTACTCACGTTCGAAGAGGATGCGGCAGCGGTAAGCGGACTTCCTGTAAAGTTGCTGAATATGTTGATTACGGTGCTTGCGGCGCTTGTAATCAGTACAGCCATCAAGATCGTCGGTGCGCTGCTGGTATCGGCACTATTGACGATTCCGGTTGCTTGCAGTTTGTTCTTGGCTAAAAGCTTCCGCATGTCGATCATATTGTCGGTGGCTGTAGCGGAGATCGCCGTGATTGTAGGTCTGATCGTTGCGGGTATTTGGAATTTTGCGCCGGGAGCTACGATTGTCCTTTTGCTGATTTTGATGCTGCTGCTAACGCTGGTTGCGCGAAGAGGGTATACCGTCTAACGGTATCCTCTTTTTTTGTGACATGAACTTGCCAATAGGCTTCGAATAAAGGTATCATAGTAAGAGCCGTTTTTTGCTGGCGTTATGAACATGCAAGGCTGACGCATCATGAACGCAGGTCTCGCAAGTTGCATTTTTGAAGCGGCGAGGCATGTGTTCATCGGCGTCATTATCGAGAGAGTCGCGTAAAAGCGGCCTCAAGTCAAGGAAAAGAGGGAAGCGGATGCCAACGCCCAGTATGGAAGATTATTTGGAGCGTATCTACCTGCTGATTGAGGAAAAGGGCTACGCCCGGGTATCGGATATCGCCGAAGGGTTGGAAGTTCATCCTTCTTCAGTCACCAAGATGATTCAGAAGCTTGATAAGGACGAGTACCTGGTGTACGAGAAATATCGCGGGTTGATCCTTACAAGCAAAGGCAAAAAGATCGGCAAAAGACTGGTGGACCGCCATCAGCTGTTGGAAGAATTTTTGCGTCTGATCGGGGTAGAAGAGAGCCATATCTACACGGATGTGGAAGGCATTGAGCATCATCTGAGCTGGAATTCAATCACGCAAATCGAGTCGCTGGTCGAATATTTCAATGGCGATCCGAAGCGTCTGGAAGAGCTTAGAGCACTCCAGAATGATACAACGACCGAAAATTAGAAAAGGCGTCTGTGACCACTGGGCACAGATGCCTTTTTGCTTGCGATTTTTTTGCGAAAAGTTTTCTCGTCCGTTTACCGCTACAATCAGCAAGTGGTTTGCGTATAACGGTTAAGGCCTGTTTGAAAAGGCGCGAAACGAAATCAATTCGAAACGAGGGACTTGGAAACATGAAATGGCGTCAAGGAATTATGGTATTTCTGGCCGTGCTGCTGCTGTTACCGGCATGGAGCGGACTTGGGACAACGAAAGCGAGCGCGGCATCGGTTATTCAAATCATACTGGACGGACAACGGATTCAGGGCGACGCGGACCCTTATATCGTATCCAATACGACACTTGTGCCGATGCGTCTGGTCAGTACGAGTCTCGGCGCTCAGATCGAGTGGTCACAAAGCGATAAGGTCGTCAAAATCAATCAAGGAGGCACGCTGCTCTCGATCCCGCTCGGCTCGAAAACAGCCTACGTGAACGGCAACTCTGTGGAACTGGAAGCTTCGGTCACGAGTCTGAACGGACGGATTATGGTTCCGTTGCGCTTTGTCGGCCAGGGGTTGGGCCTTAACGTAAATTGGAGTCAGGCTACCCAGACGATTACGCTGACCACACCGGATGGTCCGATCGGCGTTCCGACACCGGGCGTACCGGATAATCAAGGCAATCTGACCGCGCTTCGCGGTGCATGGGTCGCGACGGTATCCAGTCTGGATTGGCCGTCGTCCAAAGATGCGACCAAGCAGAAAGCCCAGTTCGCGTCCATGCTGGACCAGCTCCAGGAAACCGGCATTAATGCCGTATTCGTGCAGGTGCGTCCAAGCGCAGATGCGCTTTACCCGTCCACATTGGTTCCGTGGTCGAATGTATTGACCGGAACGCAGGGCAAAGATCCGGGTTACGACCCGCTTGCTTTTATGATCGAGGAATCGCATAAGCGGGGGATGGAGTTCCACGCTTGGTTCAACCCGTTCCGTGCCAGCACGGGTTCTTCGACAACAGGCCTCGCTTCCAATCATGTAGCGAAAGCCCATCCGGACTGGATCGTGAATTTCGATAGTAAATTGTTTATCAATCCAGGCATCCCGGATGCCCGTCAATCCGTGATTGATGAGGTCATGGAAGTTGTGAATAAATACGATATCGACGGCGTGCATCTGGACGATTATTTCTATCCGTACGGAGAATCGTCTTCGAAGAAATTCAATGACGATGCGACCTACAAACAGTACAATAGCGCGTCGGTTGCCAACAAAGCCGATTGGCGCCGCGCCAACATCAACGATTTCGTGAAAAAGTTGGGACAATCCGTACATGCCGCAAAGCCTGCCGTCAGTTACGGCGTCAGTCCGTTCGGCGTATGGCGCAATGCTTCGACCGATTCGCTCGGTTCCAACACCCGCGCAGGCGTAACCGCTTATGATACGACCTACGCCGACGCCCGTACCTGGATCAAAAACGAATGGGTCGACTATATCGCGCCGCAAGTGTATTGGAGCAATGCCAATACAGCTGCAAACTACAAAACCGTAGTCGATTGGTGGGCCGACGTCGTGGCCGGAACCAACGTCAAACTCTACATCGGCGAAGCCGCCTACAAAGTAGGAACAACGGAAGCCGGCTGGAGCGGCGCAAGCGAACTGACCGACCACTTGGCCTATACCCTCGGCCATCAAAACGTCGACGGCAACATCTTCTTCCGCGCCCAGCATATCCTGTCCGGTAAAGTACAAACGACTTTGGAACAATATTGGGCGAATTAGTAGCTTAACCGCATCAGATCTAAGGCTTACGTTCATCGGAAACACACACGGTTCAAGTGGGTTTCCGAGGGGCGTAACCTAACCTCTTAAGCGGTCAAGCTACGAATACCTTGACCGCATCAAATCTAAGGTCGTTCAAGCTATTGGATTCCAAGAATTCTTGCGTTTCAGAATTTCGTTTTTTCTATCACGGTTTCTTCATTCACAAGAAAAAAGCCAGGCCGCGAAATTACCGCGGCCTGGCTTTTTACAATCCTTACCCACAAAATGAGCGGAATGCCTGATGTTCCTCGATCAACCGAAGTGCCTACCAACGGGGAGACGTTTCGAGGTGAGAGAGCATTTGTATTTCGGAAAACTCCTTGTTATAATCCAATCCATTTTTCCGAAAAAAACGGCGGCCGAACCCGAAACGTCTCCCCGCCCGCGCCGCAGTTCCTCCACCCAGAAACCCTACAAGCTATGCCCTCCGGCATTCCGCTCCACACCCGCAGCTTAATGAAACTTCGGCACGTCCTCGTCTTCCTTATTTTTACGTCCTTCAATCACCTGGAACGGATAGTTCTTCTTTTTCTTCGAATTTTTCGAAGGTGCAGGCGTTTTGCCGCCGCGAGGCGCGGACGGCTTGGACGAACCGGAAGACGACATACGTGCCATTTTTTCCTGCGTACGAGCCGAAGGCTTGATTTTAGGTCGCTTACCGTCTGCCGTACGATAACCGTTGGGACGACGGGTTTTCGGTAAAACAAAGTACAAGATCGCCACCACAGCAATGATTGCAATCGGAATCAGCCAGGTGATCGACGGATTCATGAGAAGTTGGAGGATACCCAGCGCGGCGAGCGCCAGAATAATCCAGCCTGCGATTCCCGGTCTTTTCATCGGACATCAACCCTCCAGAGGATCGAGTATGGCGTTCGGCGCCGAGGCGGGAACGCCTTGTTTTTGATAAACGGCATCTACTTCGCGCATCCGGTTGAAGGAAGCGATCGAAACTTCGACTTGTTCGTCCGTCGGTTCTTTCGTCGTCAACAGTTGCAACCACAGCCCTGGGTAACCCAGATAACGAAGAACCGGAACATCACGCAAGGCATTGGTGAACTTCAGGAATTCGAAAGATACGCCCATAACGACGGGCAGGAGCAGCAGGCGTTGCACGACACGTTCAAGCAGCGAATCCCAACTGAACAGCGAGTAAATCAGAATGCCGATGATGACGGTCAGCATGATGAAGCTGCTTCCGCAACGGTAATGCAGCCGCGTATATTTTTGCACGTTTTTCGGCGTCAATTCTTCTCCGGCTTCGAACGCGCTGATGACTTTATGCTCGGCCCCGTGGTATTGGAACAAACGCTTCACGAGCGGCGTCAACGAGATCAGGTACAGATACAGAAGCAACAGCACGAGCTTGATGCCGCCTTCTGCCAGATTGTGGTAGATCTGATGGGCGAACGAACCTTTGAACAAAAAGTCTTCGACGAACACCGGCACCAGCGTAAAAACGATTTTGCCGACGATAAAGGAAATGATCGCCGCGGCGGTTACGCCGACGATAGCGCCGAGACTCAATTTTGCTTCGCCTTTTTTGTTTTTCGCTTTCAATTCTTCGCGTTCTTCAGGCGTCATCTCGTCGTCGGCGTAAGCGTCGAACGAATAATTAAGATGCTTGGAGCCTTTGACGCTGGAGTCGACCAGGCTTACCAGACCGCGGAGCAACGGAACTTTGCGCAGCGAGCGCACCCAGCTTTTTTCTTCACGGGGCACTTCGAGGAAAGTGATCTCCCCGCTCTTGCGGCGCACCGCGGTGACGTTGACGTGCTTGCCGCCGAACATGACTCCTTCGATCACGGCTTGTCCGCCGTAGGCGACGGGAGCAGATTTTTCAGACAAAACCTTCACCTTCCTAAACGTTTTAAAAGACATTTCTTTTCATTGTATCGGATTTTACGGGCAAATACCAGCGAACAGGCGGCTTCTGGGCCTATACGGATTGCGCGTAAAAAGGCTTCTCACAGGGGGCGGGCGTATGATAGAATGTACTGTGGTAATTTCGCTTGAAGCTCTGGAAAATACGAACTGATATAGGTTCACCGGGAAAGAGGAGAAAATATGCAGCAGCGTGTAAACAAATTGCGCGAAGCGATGGCTTTGCAAGGCGTTAGCGCAATGTTTGTGGCCAGTGACATTAACCGTCGTTACCTGACCGGATTTACCGGTTCCGCCGGATATGTGCTCATCACGGAAACGGAAAGCTATTTGCTGACGGACTTCCGTTATATGACGCAGGCGCCTCAGCAGGCCAAAGATTTCAAAGTGGTCGAGCATGCACCCAAGGTGATGGAAACGGTTAAGGGACTGCTTGGTTCTTCGGCGAAACTCGGTTTCGAGCAGGAACATGTCACATTTGCGACGTATCAAAGCTATAAGGAAGCGCTGGCGGGCGTCGAACTCGTGCCGGTGTCGGGTCTTGTGGAAGGCCTGCGCATCTTCAAGGACGAGGGAGAACTTGCGATCATGCGCGAAGCGGCCGTTCTGGCGGACCGTACCTTCAGCCATATCCTGACGAAAATTCGTCCTGGCGTCACTGAGCGCGAGCTCGATTTGCAGATGGAAATGTTCATGCGCGAAAACGGGGCAACTTCGTCGTCGTTTGATACGATCGTAGCCTCCGGGGAGCGCTCGGCACTGCCTCACGGCGTAGCAAGCTCTCGCGTTTTGCAAGGAAACGAATTCATTACTTTTGACTTTGGCGCTTTGCTCAACGGCTATTGCTCCGACGTGACGCGTACGGTCGTGCTTGGCGAAGCGAGCGATCGTCATCGCGAAGTCTACGGCATCGTGCTCGAAGCCCAGCTCAATGCGCTCGACAAGATTCGTCCGGGGATGACCGGCCGCGAAGCGGACGCTCTCACTCGTGATATTATCTCGTCGTATGGCTATGGGGAAAACTATGGGCACAGCACGGGACACGGACTTGGCATGGAAGTGCACGAAAGCCCGCGTCTGTCCAAGCTCAGCGATGATATCCTGAAGCCGGGCATGGTCGTAACCGTAGAACCGGGTATCTACATTCCGGGCTTCGGCGGCGTACGAATCGAAGACGATATCGTGATTACCGAGACGGGAATCGAGATCATCACCTCTTCGACCAAAGAGCTTACCCTTCTGCCGATGGCATAAGGCAATCTTAGAAGTTACTTCAGCAACGCAACCATTCCAAGGAGGGATCCTCTATGATCTCAGTCAACGATTTTAAAACAGGCCTTACCGTCGAAGTCGACGGCGACATCTTCACCGTTATCGAATTCCAACACGTAAAACCGGGTAAAGGCGCGGCATTCGTGCGCTCCAAGCTCAAAAACCTGCGCAACGGCAACACCGTTGAGCGCACGTTCCGCGCCGGCGAAACGATCGGTCGCGCGCAGATCGAAAACCGCGGCGTGCAATACCTGTACGCAAGCGGCCAGGAACACACGTTCATGGATAACGAGACCTACGACCAATTCGCGCTGACCAGCGAACAACTCGAATGGGAACTCAAATTCCTGCGCGAAAACATGAACGTTCATATTATCAGCTACAAAGGCGAAATCCTCGGGATCAACCTGCCAACGAGCGTCGAGCTGAAAGTCGTGGAAACCGAGCCGGGCATCAAAGGCAACACGGCGACCGGCGCATCCAAAAACGCGAAACTCGAAACCGGTCATAACGTTCAAGTGCCTCTGTTCATCAACGAAGGCGACGTGCTGCTGATCGATACTCGCGAAGGTAAATACGTTTCCCGTGCTTAGTAGCTTGTCAACTCTTAATCAAAGGATTACGTTTGACTGAAACGCACACGCTTTAGGTGCGATTCAGACGTACGTAACCTTACTTTTAGGGTTGATAGGGTAGTAGCTTGCCAAGGTATTAGTTTTTGCTGATTCAGGCATGGAATTTAAAAGCTCTTCACGCCGTTTAGCGGGTGAAGAGCTTTTTTTATACAAACTTATGCAGAAAAGTGTAAACAATTTTCCGAAAAACAATGGAAGCTTGAGGCGTTTTCGTATTATACTCATTTAAAGCGATAAAATAGACCGGAGCCGTTTGTCTGACGAGCGAGCTTTGGAAACATGCGGGGGAGTGAACACGTTTTGTCATTATTCGTTATGAAATTCGGCGGCAGTTCTGTCGGCGACACCGAGCGGATGCAGCGGGTTGCTAAGCGAATCGCTGAGAAAAAAGAAGAAGGTCACCAATGTGTGATTGTCGTATCGGCGATGGGAGACACCACGGATGATCTGATCGACTCGGCCAAGCGCTTAAGCGATAATCTGCCGGCGCGCGAAATGGATATGCTGATGACCACAGGAGAGCAGATTTCCATCTCGCTGCTGTCGATCGCGATTCAGGCCATCGGTCATGAAGCGGTATCTTTTACCGGATGGCAGGCAGGATTCGAGACCGAAGCCAATCATGGCAGCGCCAGAATCCTCAATATTCGTCCGGATCGTGTAATCAAAGCGTTGGACGCAGGCAAAATCGTTATTGTCGCCGGATTCCAGGGGATGAGCGAAGACGGCGAGATTACGACGCTTGGCCGCGGCGGTTCCGATACGACGGCAGTTGCGCTCGCGGCTGCGATCAAAGCCGATGCCTGTGAAATTTACACGGACGTGGACGGTATTTACTCGACCGATCCGCGGATCGTCAAATGCGCACGCAAATTGCCGTCGATCTCGTATGACGAAATGTTGGAACTGGCCAATCTGGGCGCGGCGGTGCTGCATCCTCGTGCCGTTGAATACGCGAAGCATAACAGCGTACGTCTGATCGTTCGTTCGAGCTTTACCTATAATGAAGGAACCGTAGTGGAGGAGGAGTCAAGCATGGAGCAGGGAGTCGTAGTAAGCGGGATCGCTTATGATAAAAATGTAGCGCGTATCAGTATTCTGGGCGTATCGGACGTACCGGGTGTGTTGGCAGGCGTGTTCGGAGCTTTGGCTGCGGAACGCGTAGACGTCGACATCATCGTACAGAGCGGATCGCAGGACGGCAAAGCCGATTTCTCGTTTACTGTAAACGGCGCCGAAGTCGAACGCGCACTGAACGTTATCGAAAGCACGCGCGAACGTCTCCCTTACCGTGAGCTGACTTCCGAGACCGATCTGGTCAAAGTGTCGATCGTAGGCGCAGGCATGGTTAGCCACCCTGGCGTAGCGGCGGAAATGTTCCGCGTGATCTCCGATCAGGGCGTAAGCATCAAGATGGTCAGCACATCGGAAATTAAAGTGTCTTGCGTCATCGAAGGCGAAAAAGTAAAAGACATTATTGGGGCCCTGCATACCGCCTACAACCTGGATACGCAGGAACAGGCATTTGTCGGAGGCCCGCAAGATCGTCGTTAAGCCAGGCGGAGCAAGGGATCAGAGAAGTTGAAAAGGGCGGGAAACTCCTCCGGGAGACCGCTCTTTTTATTTTACGGTGTTGTGATATAATACATAACGTTAGTAAACGGCTTGCCGTGCATGTTACAAAAAGCTGGTTGAATACCCGCACAAGCCTGAAAATGCTAAGGAGCGTGCCTGAATGTTTAAAATAAGCGAAATTAAAGAACTCATTGAATTATTGGACCGTACGTCGGTTCAGGAATTGGAATTGGAAGAAGAAGGCGCACGCGTCGTCATTCGCAAAGGCTCGCGCATTGATGCTTCGGCTCTCCAAGCTCCTGTTGCGATCCAACAGCAGCCACAGATCCAAGCCGTTCCCGCACAAGCTGCGGCAGCAGCAACGGCTCCTGCTCAAGCTTCGGCACCAGACGAGTCTTTACATAAAATCGTCTCCCCGATGGTCGGTACCTTCTATTCTTCGCCGTCGCCGGATGCCGATGTTTATGTCAACGCGGGTAGCCGCGTCAACGAAAAATCGGTCGTCTGCATCATCGAAGCCATGAAGCTGATGAACGAGCTTTTGGCCGAAGTAAAAGGCGAAATCGTCGAAGTGCTTGTCGAGAACGGACAGTTGGTCGAATATGGACAGCCTCTGTTCCTGGTTCGAGCGGAATGAGCGACCCGGTAACGGAAGGAGGACGTATACATTTGGAAACGACGAAATTCAATAAAATTCTGATCGCCAACCGCGGCGAAATCGCTGTGCGGATTATTCGTGCGTGCCGTGAGCTTGGGATCTCGACAGTTGCGGTCTATTCCGAAGCCGACCGCGATTCGTTGCATGTTCGTCTCGCTGACGAAGCTTACTGTATCGGACCGACCGCATCGAAAGACAGTTACTTGAACTTCACCAACCTGATGAGCGTGGCTACGCTCACCGAATGCGACGCCGTGCATCCGGGTTACGGATTTTTGGCCGAAAATGCGGATTTCGCAGAAATTTGTGAATCGTGCAACATCGCCTTTATCGGACCTTCGCCGGAAGCAATCACGAAGATGGGCGACAAAGCGGTTGCCAAATCGACCATGCAGCAGGCTGGCGTACCGGTTATTCCGGGTTCCGAAGGCCTGGTTGAAGATCTCGAAGAGGCTGTGGAGTTGGCTCGCGGCATCGGCTATCCGGTGATCATCAAAGCAACGGCAGGCGGAGGCGGCAAAGGCATTCGTTTGGCCGAAGACGAGGAAACGCTGCGTCAGCAGATCGTGGCTGCCCAACAGGAAGCGGAAAAAGCGTTCGGCAACGCGGGCGTTTACCTGGAGAAATTCCTGACAGGCATGAAGCACGTTGAGATTCAGATCATCGCCGACAAGCATGGCAATGCTGTTCACCTGGGCGAGCGCGACTGCTCCGTGCAGCGCCGTCGTCAAAAGCTCATCGAAGAAGCGCCTTGCTCCGTTCTTTCTGAAGAAGTTCGCGAAGCGATGGGTCAAGCAGCGGTACGTGCTGCGCACGCCGTTAATTATTCGGGAGCGGGTACGCTGGAGTTCCTGCTCGGTCCGGATGATAACTTCTACTTCATGGAAATGAACACGCGTATCCAGGTTGAGCATCCGGTTACGGAAATGGTGACGAGCGTCGATCTGATCCAGGAGATGATTTCGGTTGCTGAAGGCAATCCGCTCTCCTTCACCCAAGCCGATGTGAAAATCAACGGTTGGTCGATCGAATGCCGGATCAATGCCGAAGACCCGGATCGCAACTTTATGCCGGCTCCAGGCAAGATCAGCTTCTACTTGCCGCCAGGTGGACCTGGGGTTCGTGTAGACAGTGCAGCTTATCAGGGATACAGCATTCCGCCTTTCTACGATTCGATGATTGCAAAGTTGATTGTTTGGGCGCCGACCCGTAACGAAGCGATTGCGAAGATGAAACGGGCATTGGCGGAATTTGCGGTTGAAGGTATTGCGACAACGATTCCGTTCCACCAGCGTCTGTTGAACCACGAGACTTTCGTGCGCGGTGATTTCGACATCAAATTCCTTGAAGAAAACGAAGTCTAAACGTGATAAACACCGTTTGTCACATTGGGCGGCAAATGATATATTGAAGGAATAAATAATCCATAAGGTGGATGGTATCGTATGAGCAGCTTACCTACAGAATTTGAACGCACGGAGATCGGCGAGATCCAGATCGCGCCGGAAGTGATCGAAGTGATCGCGGGCCTGGCTACAATCGAAGTGGAAGGTATCGCAGGCATGAGCGGCGGGTTTGCCGGCGGCATCGCCGAGCTGCTCGGACGCAAAAATCTGTCCAAGGGCGTAAAAGTCGAAGTTGGCCAGCGCGAAGCAGCGGTGGACGTATCGGTTATCGTGGAATACGGTTCCCGTTTGCCGGAAGTCGCTGGAGCGGTGCAACGCAACGTGAAACGTTCGATCGAGATGATGACGGGACTATCCGTTATCGAAGTCAATGTGCATGTGCATGATGTGCAGTTCAGAGCGAAAGCAGTCGAAGGACGGACTGAAGAACTCGATCTCGGCACTCCCCGGGTGAAATAACGATTTTTTCCAACCCCCGACCTGTAAAGTCGGGGTTTACTACCGTTTTGAGGGGGCTTGGCTGTAAGTGGCAAAAATTGTAGACCGTCTGCTGCTGTTTGTATACAGTGTAACGATTTTGATCTTGAGCGTCTTCGCAATCCTCCTGCTCAGTAGATCGGTTCAGGTTCCTGTCGATTTCCGATTCGATCTGCCGACGCTGTCGATTCTGATCGCCGCACTCGCCGTGCTTATTCTGATCAGCTTAAGGATGCTGTTCGTCTCGCTTCGACGCAGTCGGGGACATCTGCATTCTGTCGATCAACGCACAGACCTTGGCGAGATTCAGATCTCGGTCGAGACGATCGAAAATCTGTGTCTGAAAGCCGCTGCCCGTGTAAAAGGGGTCAAAGAACCCAGAACGCGGATTCGCATGACCGAACCGGGGCTTGATGTACAAATCCGAACGGTCGTCGACGGCGAATATCCAATCCCTGCACTTACGGATGAGATTCAGCGCGGAGTCAAGGAATTCGTGCAGGAAATCACGGGAATCCCTGTGGCCTCCGTCTCTGTCTACGTGGCTGGCGTGGTACAGCAACAGGCCTTCAAAAGCCGCGTGGAATAGAGAGGTGCGCCCATGAAATGGAATGAAATTTGGGCCGTGTACGGAGGCCGACTAAGCTGGACCGCGTGCGGATTGTTTTTCGGCCTGCTTTATCTGGTCGTCGGCTTTTGGCATATGGTCGTCGTAGCTCTTTTGACTCTGCTTGGCTTTTGGATTGGCCGACGAAAAGATTTACAGTCCGGTCCACTTCTTCCCTGGGGTGAAATCTGGGGGAAACTGGCTGAACGCTGGCGGCCGTTTCGGTAAAAGAAGCAAGAACATGATCTGCAAAACGCGAAGACAAGCTGTGTCGCTATTTTTTGCGATAGCAAGTTGAGCGAAAGCCTGTGAGACGTTTTTACGCCGGACTAATAGCTTGTTTGGATTGAAGACAAGCCATAAGAAGAACTGCTTGCGTCCGTCTTCTGAGCAAGACAGGCGGCGTTTCTCGCCGGAATGCGAGACTGGCACGGTTTTAAGCTTTAGCCGTCCGGCTCGCTTTTCCCGGGAAAAACAGCGTTCGGACACCGGGAGAAGCGTTTCACAGGTTTTTGCATGTACGGAAGCCCTATATTAGAAGATGATTACAGGAGGCACCCATGAAAAGACGATTGGGAAGAGAACTTGCGGTACAGAGCTTGTACCAGATGGAAATGAACGAAGTGGCAGCACTTGATGCCGTTTCGATGCTGATTTCGGAGGCCGGCAACGAAAACGAAGGCGAAGTCAAACTCGAAGATGCCGACCGCCTTACCGAATACGTCCTCGCGCTGGTCAACGGCGTATGGACCAACAAAATCGCACTCGACGATCTGCTCGGAGGCTACCTCAAAGGCTGGCAAATCAGCCGCCTATCCCGCGTAGACCGCCAAATCCTGCGCCTGGCCGCTTACGAAATGATCTTCGCCGAAGACGTCCCGGCCAAAGTAGCCGTCAACGAAGCCATCGAACTGTCCAAACATTTCGGCACCGAAGAATCCGGCAAATTCGTCAACGGCGTCCTGGGCAAAATGATCCAAGACGCCGACGAGCTGAAAAGCAAGCTGAAATAAGAGTTCGACTAAACAAGCAGATAAGAAAAGCTTCAGTAGTCAATAAGCATTGATAAATTAGTTAAGTATATAGCTAGACATTTAATGGAGCCAGGAATTGAATAGAAGCGAACAGATAATCGTTTGGTAATTCGCCTTCAAGCGAATTACGCTTTTCCTACCCTAAAAAATGCTTTTAGCTCGCCCCTTCACTAACGTAACTGGCGGAGAGGGGAGTTCAGTGTAGGAGCTAAAGCATTTCGAAGAAATGCACTTCGGAAGCATATGCTATTAGCGTTCGCCTTTGAACTCGGGAAAATTCCTTAATATAATCCAATCCATTTTCCCGAGTTCAACACGCGATCGAAACGAACTCCCCTCGCAGCCTAACACCCACCTAGACCCCATTTTAAAGGAGAGATAAAATCATGACGACAGCCCAAATTATCAGCGGAAAACAAGTATCGGACGAAATTCGCCAGACCCTGAAACTCGAAGTTGAAGCCCTTGCAGCCCAAAACTGCGTACCTGGACTTGCCGTCGTGCTCGTCGGGGAAGACCCGGCCTCCCAGGTCTATGTGCGCAACAAAGCCAAAGCTTGCGAAGACCTTGGCTACTATTCCGAAGTTCACCGCCTTGAAGCCGATACGCCGCAGGAAGAACTGCTCGCGCTCGTGCACAAGCTGAATGAACAAGACAATATCAACGGTATCCTCGTTCAGCTTCCGCTGCCGGGCCATATCGAAGAAAAAGCGATCATCAACGCGATTTCGCCGGACAAAGACGTCGACGGTTTCCACCCGGTGAACGTGGGCAACCTGGTGATCGGCGACGATAGCTTGCTGCCATGTACGCCAGCTGGTGTCATCGAATTGATTAAGTACACAGGCATCGAAATGTCCGGCAAACATGCGGTCGTCATCGGTCGCAGCAACATCGTCGGCAAGCCGGTGTCCCTGCTGCTGCAACGCGAGAATGCAACGGTCACCATGTGCCATTCGCGTACAGACAACATGAAGGAACTGACACGCCAGGCTGACATTCTGGTCGTAGCCGTAGGCCGTGCCAACTTCGTCGACGCTTCTTACATCAAGCCGGGTGCTGTCGTCATCGACGTCGGCATCAACCGTCTGGACACCGGCAAATTGGCTGGCGACGTGGACTTTGAATCGGCAAGCTCCGTATCCGGCCCAATCACGCCGGTACCGGGTGGAGTAGGCCCGATGACGATTACCATGCTCATGAAAAACACGCTGGTTGCCGCGAAACGCGCGCACGGCTTGTCTTAAGCGGAGCTTCCGGACATGGAGCAGCGCATACTGTCGATCCAGGAGCTGAACCGGTATATCCGCCAGAAGTTCGAAGCGGACCCGCTGCTGCCGGAAGTGTGGGTGCGCGGCGAGATTTCGAACTTTACGCATCATTCGAGCGGACATATGTATTTTACGTTAAAAGATACCGGCAGCCGTGTGCGGGCAATCATGTTTGCTTCGCACAATAAACGGCTGCCGTTTATTCCGCGCGAAGGCACGCGAGTTGTCGCACTCGGCAGCGTTTCGGTCTTCGAGCGCGACGGTCAGTATCAGCTTTACCTAACAGAGATGCAGCCCGACGGTGTCGGCAGTCTGTATCTTGCGTATGAGCAGTTGAAAAAAAAGCTCGAAAGCGAAGGGCTGTTCGACGAGGGCGGGAAACGGAAAATTCCGACGATGCCGCGCGCGATTGGCGTTATTACCTCGCCAACGGGTGCCGCCGTACGGGATATTCTGACGACGCTGGGGCGCCGCTTTCCGGGCGTTCCGGTCATGCTATATCCGGCGCTTGTACAGGGGAAGGAAGCGGCTGCGTCTATCGTGCGCGGTATTCGCATCCTGAACCGCTTGGGCGAAGCGGACGTGCTGATCGTGGGCCGGGGCGGCGGATCGCTGGAAGAGCTGTGGGCGTTCAACGAGGAAATCGTGGCTCGTGCCATCTATGATTCAGCCATTCCTGTCATATCAGCCGTGGGACACGAGACCGACTTTACCATCTCTGATTTTGCTGCCGACCTGCGAGCCGCGACGCCTACCGCCGCCGCGGAACTTGCGGTGCCGGATCGACGCGAGCTTCAGCAGCGCATTTCGCAGTTGGAGCATCGGCTGCGCGGAGCTTTGCTTCGTCGCGCTGCGCAAGAACGCGAACGTCTGGCTCGCTTGCAGCGTTCTGCCGTGCTCAGGCAGCCGGAACGTGCGCTTCAGCCGCATGCGCAACGTCTGGACGGGCTGACACGCCGCCTGACGTCGCGAACGGATGCCAAGTTTGCTGCAAGCCGGGATAAGCATACGCGCCTCCACGGCCGTCTTGCGCGTTTCTATCCCGGCGCACAGCTTCAGCTTGCCGCCCGTCAATTGGGAACGCTGGACGGACGGTTGAGCGGCGCTATGAATATGGCGGTCAAAGACCGTCGTCAGCGTTTATTGGGCAGTGTGCGTCAACTGGATGCTTTAAGTCCACTTAAGGTTATGGCACGGGGCTATGGCCTGGTTTATGACGAGAATGAAAAGAAACTGATCAAATCTGCGCGCGAAGTGCGTGAAGGCGACCGGATCATTGTCCGAATCAACGACGGAAGTCTGGACTGTCAGGTCATTCAAACGACGGAGGAGGGCAATGCAAGTGGACAATAACGCGGGTATGCAATCCAATGGGAATCAGGCGCAAGAACCGATAGAAGTTGCCGGATTGAATTTCGAGCAGGCTATGGAGCAGCTTGAACAAATCGTCGGCGAACTGGAACAAGGCGACGTACCGCTCGAAAAAGCGATCGATTTGTTTCAACGTGGCATGCAATTGTCGCAATTATGCGGCCAAAAGCTGGAGCAGGTGGAACGCAAAATCGAAACGATCGTCGAAGAGGACGGACAGCTTCGGCGCCGAAACTTTGCAGGTGAAGCGGAAGGCGGGGACAACTTTTGAGCAACGTTTTCGAGCTTGAGCCGTATATGAAAAAAGTCGCATCCGATCTGGAAAGTTACTTTGACGTAGCCTTTCCGGCCGAATGGGATATGCCGCCGGCATTGCTGGAATCGATGAAGTATTCACTGGACGCCGGAGGCAAGCGTCTGCGTCCATTATTGGTCGTAGCCGCTTGTGAAAGTCTTGGAGGAAACCGTGCCGCGGCGATCCGCGTGGCGGCTGCCGTCGAGATGGTACATACGTATTCGCTTGTCCATGACGATCTTCCGGCCATGGACGACGACGATCTGCGCCGCGGCAAGCCGACCAACCACAAGGTGTTTGGCGAAGCGATGGCGATTCTGGCCGGGGACGGCTTGCTGACGCATGCCTTTTACGTCGTTGCTTCGCTCGCCAAAGAAGGTTTGCTGCCGCCTGATGCGGCGATCGCGATCGTATCCGACCTGGCCGAATACGCCGGACCGCGCGGCATGGTAGGCGGACAAGTAGCGGATATGGAAGGCGAACAAGGCACGACCGATTTTGAAAGACTGGAATACATTCATCTGCACAAAACGAGCGACCTGATTATGTTTTCGCTTATTGCGGGCGGACGCACGGCAGGAGCTTCTGCGAAGCAGCTTGAAGCGTTGCGGACATTCGGAAAAGGCGTCGGACTGGCTTTTCAGATTCAGGACGATATTCTCGATCTGGTTGGCGATGAAAGTAAGTTGGGCAAAAAGACGCAGAGCGACGTGAAGATGGAAAAAGTCACGTATCCGTATTTTCTCGGCATCGACAAGTCACGCGAAGAAGTGCGTCGCTTAAGCGAAGAAGCCAAGTCTGCGGTATCTGGCGCTGGACTGGAATCGGCGGAAATGCTGCTTGCAATCGCCGATTATTTGGTTGAACGGGATCGTTAATCGGTAACGAATTCGAGGAAGATCGGTTTCGCCGCTCGCTTGCTTGGGTATTGAACATCAGATGAATCGGCGACGTGCAAGCAGGGAGGCGGGAGCCATAAATTGGCTTTGTTTCCCCAAAAACGATATAATAACCGATACTACGGCAATACCTGAACGCTTTATTGCGTAGGGTATGGCCTTATTCGAAAAATCGTTCGCAACCGAATTTCAGGAAAATGAAGGAAAGCGGGGAATGACATATGCTCCTTCCACAAATCAATCAACCCGGCGATCTGAAGAAGCTGCCGGCCGAAGAATTGGAACCATTGGCTCAGGAAATCCGTCAGTTTTTGATCGAAAAGCTGTCGGCAACAGGAGGCCATCTGGCTTCCAACTTGGGCGTGGTCGAGCTGACGCTGGCTTTGCATTATTGCTACGACAGTCCCAAAGATAAATTTATTTTCGACGTGGGTCATCAAGCCTATGTGCACAAGATTTTGACGGGGCGCCAGGATAAGTTCGATACGCTGCGTAAATACAAAGGCTTGTGTGGATTTGTTAAACGTACCGAGAGCGAACATGACGTCTGGGAAGCCGGCCATAGCAGCACTTCGCTGTCCGCGGCGATGGGCATGGCGATGGCGCGCGATCTGAAAGGCGAAGACAATAAAGTCGTCGCGATTATTGGAGACGGTGCTTTGACAGGCGGTATGGCATTTGAGGCGCTTAACCATATCGGGCACGAGAAAAAGAACTTGCTTGTCGTGCTCAACGATAACGAGATGTCCATCGCTCCGAACGTGGGTGCGATGCACAACTATTTGAGCCGCGTCCGTTCGGACCGTCATTATCTGCGCGCGAAAGACGATGTCGAATCGCTGATCAAAAAGATTCCGGCTATCGGCGGCAAGTTGGCTCGAACGGCGGAAAAAGTGAAAGACAGTCTCAAGTACATGATGGTACCCGGCGTTCTGTTCGAGGAATTGGGTTTCAAGTATATCGGTCCGGTCGACGGCCACGATCTGCCCAAATTGATGGAGACGTTCCGTCAGTCGGATAACATCGAGGGCCCCGTGCTTGTGCATGTCGTGACGACAAAGGGCAAAGGCTATAAGCCGGCGGAAGCCGATTCGCATAAATGGCACGGTATTTCCCCTTACAAGATCGAATCCGGTAAAACGCTTAAATCAGCCGGCAATCCGATGTACACTGAAGTGTTCGGCAGTACATTGATTGAATTAGCCGAGCAGGATGAGCGAATTGTTGCAGTCACTCCGGCAATGCCGGGCGGATCGGGACTCATGGCGTTTGCCGAACGTTTCCCGAAACGAATGATCGACGTCGGCATCGCCGAGCAGCATGCCGCAACGCTGTGCGCCGCGATGGCGATGGAAGGCATGAAGCCGGTATTTGCCGTCTATTCCACCTTTATGCAGCGTGCGTACGATCAGATCGTGCATGATATTTGCCGCCATAACGCGAACGTCATCTTTGCGATTGACCGTGCGGGCTTTGTCGGCGCAGACGGCGAGACGCATCAAGGCGTGTATGATATTGCATTCCTGCGTCATATTCCGAATATGGTGCTGATGATGCCAAAAGACGAGAACGAATTGCGTCATATGATGAAAACTTCGTTGGATTATAATCAGGGGCCGATCGGTTTCCGTTATCCTCGGGTCAACGGTCTGGGCGTTCCGCTCGATACAGAACTCAAAAACATCCCGATCGGTAGCTGGGAAACGGTCCGCGAGGGTGAAAACTGCGCGATTTTAGCTGTGGGCCCTATGGTTCAGACCGCTCTTGCCGCCGCCGAATTGCTTAAATCTTCCGGTATTCAAGCCAGTGTGGTAAACGCCCGCTTCCTGAAGCCGCTTGACGAGAAGATGCTGACCGATCTTGCGGATCGCGGGGTTAAGCTGCTGGTGATGGAGGAAGCTTCCCAAGCAGGCGGCTTGGGCGGTGCTGTTCTTGAATTCTACGCGTCCAAAGGAATCGCACATGCCGAGGTTCGAATTTTGGGCGTGCCGGATTGCTTTATCGAGCATGGAAGCATCAAGGAGCAGCAGCAGGAGTCCGGCTTAACGGCCGAGAATGCTGCGGACCTGGTTCGTGAAGCCGTAACCGGCAGCCGTCTGGCACTGAAAGCAGGCTTGCCTTCGTAGATGATTTACGCAGGCGAACGCCCGCATTTTACACAGAAAGAGAGCCTGATTATGGCCGAGCCAAAAGAAAAAGTATCCAAAGAAAGAATCGACGTTCTGCTCGTTGAGCAAGCGTATTATGCAAGCCGCGAAAAAGCCAAGGCAGCCATTATGGCTGGCCTTGTCTTTGCCGATAATGAGCGGATCGAAAAACCCGGCATGAAAGTGTCCCGCAATGCAGCTTTGCATGTCAAAGGCGCCATACATCCTTACGTTAGCCGCGGCGGGCTGAAGTTGGAAAAGGCAATCAATACGTTTGGTATCCGGATGTCGGAACGGGTTATGCTTGATATTGGCTCTTCGACTGGCGGATTTACAGACTGCGCTTTGCAGAACGGGGCTTCCTACGTGTATGCGATCGATGTTGGTTATAACCAGCTAGATTGGTCGCTGCGCAACGATGAACGCGTATGCGTGATGGAGCGTACCAATTTTCGTTATATGACGCCTGAGGAACTGACGGGGGCGCAGCCTGACTTTGCGAGTATCGATGTCTCGTTTATTTCCTTGCGCCTTATTCTTCCGCCTCTGGTTCAGTTATTGCGACGGCCGGCCGAAGTGGCTGCGCTAATCAAGCCACAATTTGAAGCGGGTCGCGATAAGGTAGGCAAATCAGGCGTCGTGCGTGATCGCAAAGTACACGAGGATGTATTGAACGAAGTGTTGAGCTTCGCCAATGCACTCGGGTTCGAAATCGGAGGCTTGACCTTCTCGCCGATTACAGGCGGGGAAGGCAATGTTGAATTTCTTGCGTATCTGAAGTTATCAGAAGGAGAAACGCAGCCGCTTGGCGAAGATGTTATTCGTGAGCTGGCCTCGAATACCGCGGCGGAAGCCGCTCGAAATTTCCAAAGAAACTCATCCGCCGAACGGTGAGTTTCTTTGTGCTGGATGCGTTTATGAAACGAACGGCGAATTTTAGTGATCGCTGATCGATTAATGACCATAGGGGGAGTCTTATGAAGGGACAACGACATATCAAAATCCGGGAGATTATTTCAAGCCGGGATATCGAGACTCAAGATGAGCTGGTTGGCGCGTTGCGCGCAGCCGGTTTTCAAGTTACGCAAGCGACAGTATCCAGGGATATCAAAGAGCTGCTGTTAATCAAAGTTCCGCTTGATGACGGTCATTACAAATATTCGATGCCGACGGATCAGCGCTATAATCCGGTGCAGAAGCTTAAGCGCGCACTCGTGGACAACTTTGTACATATCGATCATTCAGCCAATCTGGTGGTCATGAAGTGTCTGCCGGGAACCGCCAACTCGATCGCAGCATTGCTTGATAACATGGAATGGTCGGAAATCATGGGGACGATCTCCGGGGACGACACGATTTTACTGATCTGTAGAGAGCCGGAGAACAGCCCGAAAGTAATCGGTCAGATTATGGGATTCATTTCCTGAAATTGATTTTATGTAGCAGAAAACGAGTCTTTTTTTCGTATTCTTCAATTTGCCACTTTTCAAACAAGTGTTCGCATGAATATAATGGAACTGAATCCTCTCCTCCCAAAGCTTGCGGGATGGAGACGGAGAAGACTATCAACGAGGTGAGTGCATGCTAGTTGCATTGTCCATTCGCAATCTCGCCGTCGTCGAAGCCGTCGACGTCCATTTTTATCATGGATTCCATGTATTGTCCGGTGAGACTGGCGCAGGTAAATCGATTATCATCGATGCACTGGGTTTGATCTCCGGCGGAAGAAGTTCTTCGGAACTGATTCGTTACGGCGCCGATAAGGCGGAGATGGAAGCTTTATTCGAACTATCGGGGGAGCATCCCGTATGGAAAACGCTCGAACAACTCGGTATATCCGCTTCATCCGAGGAGCATTTGGTGATCCGACGTGAAGTAAACACACAAGGGAAAAGCACGTCCCGCATTAACGGACAGCTTGTCAACCTGACGATGCTGCGCGAAGTGGGCGAACAGCTTATCAATATTCATGGTCAGCACGAGCACCAGTCGCTGCTGCGTCCGGAGAGCCATCTGGGACTGCTGGATGCTTATGGCGGTGACATGATTGCGCCAGCCAAGGCTGCCTATCAACAAGAATATTCCGCGCTGGCGAAGCTGGAACGGGAATTGAGAGAATTGCGTGAGACCAGTCAGAAGTCTTTGCAGATGCTCGATATGTACCGTTTTCAACTGGAGGAGATTCAGACAGCCAAGCTTAAGGTCGGCGAGGATATAGAGCTGGCGGATGAACGTTCCAAGCTGGCTCATAGCGAAAAGCTAATGGAGTCTGTCTCGGAAGGTTATAATCTGCTCTACGGGGAACAGGGGATTGGATCGATCAATTCCGCCATTTCCAGTTTGGAGGACGTAGAGAACTATGATCCAAAAGCAATGCAACCCATTCTTGAACAGGTTCGCAACGCTTATTACCAGTTGGAGGATGCCGTATTCCAGCTTCGGGATTATCGTGAAAATATCGAATTTAATCCGGGCAGACTGGAAGAGGTCGAAGATCGCTTGAACCTGCTTTCCGGCTTGCGCCGGAAATACGGGGATAGCGTGGAGCAAATTCTCGAATACTACAACCGCATTCATCGCGAGACGGATATGCTGGAAAACAAGGACGAACGACTCGAACTTTTGACCGCCAAGCGCGATAAGCAATTGGAAAAGACCCTCATTCTGGCCCGCGAGCTGAGCGCGCTGCGCCGCGATTGTTCGCGTGACCTGGCACGGCAGATCGAAGGCGAACTGAAGGATCTGCAAATGCAGCGGACTTCAATCGAAGTTCGTCTGGAACCGATCCAGGACGCCCGTGGCTTTGAGTTTGAAGGCCGTCGTGTACGTTTGACCCGTCAGGGCGTCGATAGTGCAGAATTCCTGATCTCACCCAACCCAGGCGAACCTTTGCGTCCGCTGGGCAAGATCGCGTCCGGCGGTGAGCTGTCACGGATTATGTTGGCTCTCAAAAGCATTTTTGCAAGGCATGATAAAGTGCCTGTCTTGATCTTCGACGAAGTCGATACGGGCGTCAGCGGACGAGCCGCTCAATCGATTGCGGAGAAGCTGGTGAAGCTGTCCCGTAATTGTCAGGTCTTTTCGATCACTCACTTGCCTCAGGTTGCTTGTATGGCAGACCATCAGTACCTGATCGAAAAGCGGGTAGAGGGCGAGCGTACGATGACCCGGATCGAATCGCTTAACGACGAAGGTCGGGTAACCGAACTGGCGCGGATGCTCGGTGGTGTCGAAATTACAGAGAAAACGTTGCATCATGCGCAGGAAATGCTGAAACTCGCTGAGGAAAGCAAGAATGATCGTGCTTCCTAAGCGACGATTGATTAGATCCCAAAACTGTGAGCAAGGCCAAATAAGCGGAGCCGTCGGCTCCGCTTTGGTTCTGTTGCGAAGGCACGAAAAAAGAGAAAAACCCGAAATCGGATTCGTCATCTGTGCTAATTTACGGTTTTGGGATTTTTTGTTTGAAATCGGCGTATAACCCGATATACTAAGAGAGAGCGGAGATTTGACATGGCCGGCAGGGAATCTTCGAACCGTGTCGAATTTTACGGTATGGAAGCTGTACGAGAGTTGAGGTTCAAAAGAGACAGAAACGGTTCGATGAACGATTATGTTGACCCTATTCGACGGTTAACATACTACAGAGGATTCGGCTTTGCAGCCGGATGATAAGGAGGAACAGGCTTTGCCAAACATCGAAGTTATGCTTGCGGACGATAATCGGGATTTCGTTCACATGCTCCAGGAACACATTTCCGCCCAGGAAGATATGACGGTAACCGGGGTCGCCTTTAACGGGGAAGAGGTACTGGGATTGCTCCGCAGCGTTGAACGCGCGCCTGATATTCTGATCCTGGATATCATCATGCCTCATCTGGACGGGCTGGGCGTACTGGAGAAGCTTCAAAGCATGAACCTAAACCCACGTCCGAAAGTGATTATGCTGACGGCATTCGGCCAGGAAAATATTACGCAGCGCGCGGTTGAACTAGGAGCGGCTTACTACATTTTGAAGCCGTTTGATATCGAAGTGCTGGTCAGCCGGGTACGGCAGATGCTGAACATCCCGTCTTCCCCGATTGCGCCTCCGCAGGCTGCACCAACGCCTAAGCCGAGCATCGGCACATTGGCGAAAGGGAAAACGCTTGATGCGAGCATCACATCCATCATTAACGAGATCGGCATTCCGGTGCACGTACGTGGCTACAAGTATTTGCGCGAAGCGATTACGATGGTCTATCACAACATCGAGATTTTGGGTTCGATTACGAAGACTCTGTATCCTTCGATCGCCGAGAAATACGCAACGACTCCGTCCCGCGTCGAGCGTGCGATCCGCCATGCGATTGAGCTGGCCTGGTCACGCGGATCGGTGCAGAATATCAGCGAATTGTTCGGCTATACGGTGAGCATCAACAAGTCGAAGCCGACGAACTCCGAGTTCATCGCGATGATCGCGGATAAATTGCGGATCGAGCATAAGGTGAGCTGAGTTAGGCAGAAGCTAACGACGACACCCAGCTCCACAGCGTTCCGATAAGTATGTCATCGTAAAATAGCCGCATTCTCTATGATTTCATGGAGAACGCGGCTATTTGTGTTGCGGATTGGTAAACGTTAAGATTTTTGACTCGCAATCCTTTTAGCGTTATTCAAAAAATTGTTGGAAGAATAGTCCGGAATATACCCCTATGGGGTATATAATGAAGACATTATTATTCAAGGAGGATTTATGAATGAAAAAAAGATGGATCTATGCAATTGCGGCCGCGGCGGGAATTACGTTGTTGGGAGGATGTTCCGATTCCGCAACGCCTGCCCCCGCGGCGCAAAGCGGCGATACCGATATGCACGGGATGGATCACGGTTCGTCGGGAGCGATGCCGGAAGGGTTGAAAGAAGCGGCTGATCCGGTTTATCCCGTCGGATCGAAAGTCGTTATTCGTTCGGATCATATGGCGGGTATGGACGGAGCCGAAGGGACGGTAACGGGAGCCTACGATACGACTATATATTCGGTATCGTATACGCCGACGGACGGCGGCGAGCCGGTGAGCGATCATGAATGGGTAATCGAAGAAGAACTTCGGAGCCAAACGGAAAGCGTGCCGGACGCAGGCGATACGGTGACGATCGAAGCCGGCCATATGCCGGGCATGAAAGGCGCGGAAGCGACGGTGGATACAGCGGAAAAAGGCGTAATCTACATGGTAGACTATACGCCGACAGATGGCGGACAACCAGTCACCAACCATATGTGGGTAACCGAAAGCGAATTGTCCACCGAGTAAAGGTTTACCATTCCGCCGAAGCTATAGGGTCCGATTCGTCGACGGTCAGATCGTAAAATTCGGCATAGCGCTGCGAGAAATCGTAGATACCGCCGAAAATCGGTTGCAGCAGCATCCATTTCCCGTTATCCAGCGCATAAACGTCGTCTTCGCTTAGCCCTGCCGGAATCTCATCCAAAACCGGGGCAAGCGCAATATGGACGACCAACAGGTCCAGATCGAAAGTCTCCGCAAGATCCGTCGCGAAATCGCCCGTAAAATCCAATAAAACGTCGCTGTCCGATTTTGTTTCCGCATACAGCGTCCCGGAAGCTTCGAAATTGTCCAGCAGTACGGTCACGTTGTAATCCCCGTCTTCGTCCACGAACGTCTCGTAATCGACTTCGTAGCCGGTGTCTGGCGTATACAGCGTGTCGTAATGGGCATACAGATAATCGGTAATAGCGCTTTCCGAAGCAGCCTGCTTGGCGTTATCGTCGCTGCCCGAAGCCGGAACCGTAGCGGGCGTAACGGAAGATCCGCTCGTACTTGCGATCGCGATCCGGTTGCCGGACAAATCTACGCGGGCGCCTGTCGCTTCGCTGACAAAACGCAACGGCACGAAAATATTTCCGTTGATCGATACCGGTGCCTGCTGCATGCGTACAGCGCGTCCGTTAATGTAAGCCGTTCGGCTGCCTACCGTCAAAATCATCCGGGTATCGTTTTTGATCGCCGTCACCTGCTGCTGTTTTTGATTCCAGGCAAACGAAATGCCGAGACTGCGGAAAATAGGAGCGAACTGGACCATGGTGACGTTTTGCTTGACGACAGGTTCGGTGTTGAACGCAATCGCTTTTCCGTCCACGGTTACTTGCATCGTGGCGGCGTTTGCCTGAGCCGCGAACAGGCCGAAAGCCAACGTGGCCGTCAAAAGTATTCTTTTTTTCAATCCGTGCAGCCCCCTTTGTCTGTAAATGGAAAAGTCGTATTTTCATCATAAAGCATCCGTATCTTTCTGCATAGGCAAAAGCGACAGCAAAGGAAGTTGTGGCTCCCTGATTTGGTTTCCGCGATTTCGTTTGAGATAATGAAGAGAGGAGTCGCTAAAAGATTCTTCAGAGCCGAAAGGGAGAGAAACAACCATGAGAGGCATTTACATTCGAATTTTATACGACAACGGAATTGAAAAAGAATATGCTTTCGACTCCAGCGAAGAACTGACTCCGGCCGAATTGGAGATTGCCGTCAGGGAATTGAAAGAGGCCTACGTCGTTCCGGCATTTCGCGGCGAACGTCCCGAAGGTGACGGCTGCATGACTTTTGAAAGCGAAGGGCGCGATATCAGCGTCAATTTGGCTAAAGTATCGGAAGTCGCATTCAGCATTCGTTGAAGCGCTCAATCCTAAGGAGGAATATCGCATGAACGTGTTGGTAATCGGAGCAAACGGACAGATCGGAAGTCGATTGATTCGGCTGTTGGCACACGAAGGCAAGCATCAGGTCAAAGCGATGGTTCGCAAGCAGGAGCAGGCGGACCAACTTCGGGCGGAAGGGATTGAACCTGTATTCGCCAACCTTGAAGACCGTGTGGACGTGCTGGTCGAAGCGATCAAAGGCAGCGATGCGATCGTGTTCACGGCCGGCTCGGGCGGATCGACAGGCTTGGATAAAACGCTGCTGATCGATCTCGACGGCGCCGTGAAAACAATGGAAGCGGCCGAAAAAGCGGGTGTTAAGCGGTATGTGATCGTCAGTGCCATGCAGGCTCACAATCGCGAAAACTGGTCGGAAGCGATCAAACCTTATTATGCAGCGAAGCATTATGCAGACCGGATGCTCGAAACGACAGGCTTGGACTATACGATCGTGCGTCCGGGCGGACTCAAAAACGATCCGGGCACGGGACGCATCTCGGCGGCCGAAAACTTGGAGCCTGGCTTCATTCCGCGTGACGATGTGGCTACAGTGATTGCGGCGGTGCTGGAAGATCGCAACACCTATAGACGCGCTTTCGATCTGATCTCCGGCGATACGCCGATCAGCGAAGCATTCGGTAGTTGAGCAGACTGACTGGTTCAGCAACGAAACTTTCCGGTTAACGATATCGTATATGCGGCATGGAGTCGATATGGATAGGGAAAGGGCGGCTGTGAAATGAAATCGATCGGTAAAGGGACTTACACGGAAGCGCAAAAAAATGAAATGAAGCGTCAGATCCGGCACGCCGCAGACGATGCCTTCGACAAAGAAATGGCAGAGATCAATGGACAGTTGAACAAAGAAATCCTGATCGCTTTGGTCGGGGATGTCAATGCGGGCAAATCGTCGACGATCAACCGAATCGTGGGCGAGGAGGTTGCCGGCGTAGGCGCCGAGCCCGGCGAGACAACGGCAATCCATCCGCATGCGTATAAAGACAAAATCTTTTTCATAGATACGCCCGGCCTGAACGACGTGAACAAAGAAAATTCCGCGACGACATTGGACTATTTTCGAAAAACGGACGTCGTGCTGTTTTTCCTTAATGCGGCAGGAACCGTTTTCTCGGAAAGCGAGCAGCGTTCATTCCGAATCGTGGAGAAAGCCAATCCCAACATCCTGATCGTGCTGAACAAAATCGACGCGGCGGACGAAGTGGATCGGCTGGTCGCGAGAGTGCGCCGGGAGACCGGGCATAACTACGATGTCATTCCGATTTCTTCGCGTACGGGTGAAAATGTCGATACATTGCGCGATGCGATTCTTGAACTTTTAAAAAAAAACAATAAAGACATTCTGTTCGCGCGCACGATCAAAGAAAAGTCTTCGATTGCGAATAAATGGATTATTGCGGCATCGACCTCGGCAGGCGCCATCGGAGCGGTTCCGCTGCCGGGGGCCGATATCGTGCCGCTGACCGCATTACAGATCGGGCTGCTCACCAAACTCGCCACGCTGTACGAACGACCGATCAGCCGCGAAGCCGCAAAAGAAATCGTAATTACGGCAATCGTCGGCAATCTGGGACGGACGATTTTTTCGCAGATCGTGAAGTTTTTCCCGGGAGCCGGTAGTGTGGCCGCAGCAGGTGTCGCCGGAACGGTAACGCTGGCTCTTGGATATTCCGTCAAGTATGCGTACGAGCGCGGAATCGATGTTACGCCGGACTCCGTCTCCAAGTTGTACAAGACGTTCCGCGACCGAAAAGATAAAGGGAAGAAATTACCGGGCGAACCGGAATAAGATTGACAAAGAGCAAGGAAAAGTTCCGCATCTGCGGGACTTTTTTCTTTTTGAAAGGTATATCCTCGGCGTTCCAAGTGGATTCTGCTATAATGAAAAACACGACTTCCGATGAACGGAAAAGTACAGGATATTACAGCAAAACAATGTCAAGGAGGCGTTTGAATGTTGACCGAACGGCTGGAATTACAATCATTTACCCCAGAGGAGGCCGAGGAATTGTTGGCGCTCCGGTTGGAGAATCAGCGATTTTTGGAGCCGCTGGAGCCGATTCGTTCAGACGGATACCTGACGCTTGCAGGGCAACGGACGGAGATTATGCAAAGTGAGCAGGGGCGTATCCGGGATCAGGCTTATGTGTATGCGATTCGCCTGCGAGAGAACGGGAAATTGCTAGGACGTGCCGCATTGACGGGGATCGCGCGCGGGCCTTTTCAAAACGCGAATCTGGGTTATTTTCTGGATGAAGCGCATAACGGAAAAGGGTATATGACCGAGGCTGTATGCGGAGTGTTGGAACTTGCTTTTACCAAGCATCATCTGCACCGTGTGCAAGCAGGCGTCATGCCGCGCAACGCGCCGTCGCTTCGGGTAATGGAAAAGGCAGGCTTCCGTCGCGAAGGGCTGGCCGAACGGTATCTGAAGATCAACGGCGTTTGGGAAGATCATGTATTGTTCGGGATGACGGCGGAAGATTGGGAGAAGCATCGGTATCCTGCGGATAAGCAAACGAAAGCACAGACGCACATCGCTGAATAAATTATCCCAAACGATCCATCAATCTCAGTGCTGAGCATAAAAAAAGCGATTCGCCGAGCGGCGAATCGCTTTTTTTGAGGGCCACGTTCCCGAAAATCCATTCCGATCTTTTGTAGTAACGTTGCTTAGTAAATCATAGTGACGGTTCCATTCAAAAATGCGACGGCTTGCCAGTCTGTTCCGCCCTTTCTTACGTAAAGCCAAACTTCGACCGGGCCTTTCGGGCTGTTCTGGATATTGGTTTCGGAAGGTTCTCCCCACGATAATAGAACATGCTGTTTATTCATGCCTGCGGCGACGAATTGACCCCGGATGTAATTCCAAATCTTGTCGCTGCCGCCGTACTGGACTTGAGGATCGAACGGGAAAAATTCATCCAGATCGCCGAGTACTTCAGGAATGGCTTCCGCGTAATATTCGGCCGATGCGAATTGGCTGCCTGCGGCATTTTTGAAGATCAGGGTGTAGGAATGACCGTAATCGCTTTCTGCGATCTTGATATCCGCGATTGTCAATTTGCTGAATCGTACCCCGGCACCGCTGTAGTTATTGATCCAATACGATTTGCCCAGGTACTGGGCGAGGCTTCCGAGCTGCTGCTTTTTCTTGAGCAGAGCGGTTTGTTTCGATTCGACTTCCAACGACGCGGACCCTAACGACACAACGGCCTGTTGAAGCTTGCTGTCCCATTTGACCGAAGCACCCGGAATCGCGGTCGACAAAAAGCTGGCCGGGAAGACCGTTTGGCCGTCGAGTGTTTGAACTTTGCTTTTCAAGGTAACGGATTTGCCGTTAACCGTCGCTTTGGCACTGCCTTTTTGCAATTGGATCTTCGTCTCTCCGTATACGATTGTCCAATTGCTGCCCGCGTTCGTTACCGTTGCGCCGAGTGCGGCGAACACCGGACGAACCGGGAGGTATGCGCTTCCGCCTACCAGACCGGCTCCGGTCATTGCGCCGCCTTGTTTCACGATCAATGTCGTTTTGGCGGAAATGCCGTTGGACTTGAAGGTTATCGTAGCGGAACCGAGTCCATTCGCTTTGAGGCTTCCGTCTTTTTGTACCGAGACGACCTTGGGATCGGAAACGCTTAGCTCGCTAGCTGCCGGCGTACGTTTGCTTTTAGCGCCGTCTGTAAACTTTTCGTCCACGGTGACTTTGACGACATCGCCTTTTGCGGCAGAAGTACGGGAAAGCGTCAAGGTTGCCGATTGAAGGCGGGCCGGAGCGACAGCGGTCCATTTGCCGTTCGCGTAAAAGCCGGATGTTCCATCGCCCAAACGTACAAAGAGTCCTTTTTCGGCAGCGTTCACCGACACGGCGCCTTTTACGGAAGCGATCGCTTTGCCGGACTTGGCGTTGCCGTATTCGTATTTCCACAGGCTTCCGTCAGACTTTGCGATATAGAGGTCGTTGCTGGCTTCTTCCTTGACCCAAGCCATAGATACCGCTCCGGTCGCGAAGATCTCGGGCTCTGATTCTGTTTCGGCATCCAACTTGGTGACCGTGCCGTCCGATCCCAGTACCATCGCAGAGCTGCTTGTTGCTTGAATATCTTTCGCACCCGGCAGGTCGGCCAGCTTTTTAACTTTATTCGTGGAATAATCCGAGCGATAGCGCCAGACTTCGCCGTTTGCGGTCAGCAAGGCAAATCCCGAGGAGTGAGCCGAAATCCGGATGCCGCCAGGCAGTCCGATATTCGTATAGCCGATTACGTCGCCGGATTCGGCCAGCATAACATCCTCGGATACCTGAGCCACGGCGGGCAGACCTTTGATCAGCTCGGGCGCTCCGGTGATACCGAGATCGCTCCATTGATAGACCAAGCCGCTTTTTGTCCAGGCGTAGTGCTCCCCCGTATGCGAATCCCTGGATATTCCGATAAACGGCGATGGCTCTTGTGCCGAACCGATGGTCTGTCCTTCCGCGCGAAGCGAACCGTCGTCGAGAATGTAATTTCGGTTGTCGAGTCCGCTTGCAATGCTTGAATCGGCGGATGACTGCGCATAGGCGCTGTTTCCCCATAGTTGCGGTGTCGGAATAACGGCTCCCAACAAGATTCCCGCAGCCAGTGCTGTTTTTGCAAATTGAGTTGTTTTCATTTCTTCCCATGACCCCTGTCTTTTCAAGTAACGTTTCGTATAAAGGATTCGACCAAGCAGGCTTAAATTCCTTTTTTGTCCACAGCCGGAATGATGAGGATTTTGTCATCAAAATAGACGGAGTTGAAGTTGAAACGCAGACCGAGCACCCGGTACAATGGAAGAGATGTGACAGGGGGATGAAAAGAAAGCGATTCGCACATATAGACCGGAAGATTTAGAGAAAGTAATTGCGCCGCATGCCGAGTTGTATCGTCGTGAGCGCGGGTATGACGAGTTCTTCGTGCCTTGTATGCGAAATTTGGTTTTCGACTGGCGCAGAGCCGGTCGGCGTTGTGATCGGGACGCATGTTGAAGGAAGAAATGTGGAAAAAGGAACTGATTTAAAAGCTTGAAAGGAGGAGGAGCCAATGGCGCGAAAAGACGAACGCTTGAAGCAGGGTGCTGGAACGCAAAGCGATGGACAGGTTGAATGGCGACCAGCGTCGCTGCTGGAGGCTCCGGAACACTCGGGTTCGGTTCGCGATGAGATGTTGGGTTACATGCATGAATTAATCGAGATTGCTCGTGAGTATACAGAGCGAGAGGACGATTATTATGCCGGAGCTTTGCTTCAGCGAATCGCAAATTCGTTATCGGCGGCCGTCTTGCTGCGAGAGGGAGGATTGGTCGTCGAAGCCCCCGTGCAGATTCGAGTCGCTTTCGAGCATGCTGCGCGGCTGTTCCAATATCGTGCGGCTCCCGAAACGATTGATCATGACGCTGCCCAGGAAGTGATGGGAAGCAACCTTGGCGTCATGAAGTATGCGTATGAGCATATTTCGTTCGAGTTGACTGACGTCTACGGATTTTTGAATATCTTCACGCATCCGGATCGGGCTTCGCTGGAATGGACAAGCCGCGTCAGTTCGGATTCGGTGGATATGGCGGATATGCTGGCCTTATACGGCGTTGGCGGAATTTTTCTGATCCTGTCCCATGCCTATCCGGGAGATCTGCGGCTTGGAGAAGAGCGGATCAAGGATCGTTCGGAACGTATCGCTTCGCAAATTTTGGGCGTGCTGCAAGAGTTCGAGACGCTGAAAAATACGGGAGATCCGCATCGGATGCTGGAGCTTTTCCTGAGCGAAAACGGTCGGGTATTCGGCAAAGACAAGTATAACGAGCATTTGAAAAAGTTTATGTTATTTGCTTCGGATAATCCGGAAAATACGATGGAGCTTTATTTGAAACGGGAAATGGAGCTGGAAAAGCGACGCATGCAAAGAGCTTCTGCCAAGCAAAAAGAAAAAAAATCCCGTGTCAAACACAAAAAGAAATAAATGGATATTATGGAATGGGGTTCGTCTGCCGATAATAATAAAGGCGGCTGCTTCAATGATGTTGAGGAATCGTGTCCGGAACCGCTGCCCGAGCAAGCAAGTTTCAAAATTGGGTTTTTGGTTAAATACGAAGTGTGGACACGACACAACAGACTGGAGTAAGGTGAGGAACAACCATGCAAAGTGATCAACAGATGCAACAGTTTTCGGACGTACTGGAAGAAGTGAATTTTATTCTTTACGGTTCGAAAAAAGGTAAATCGGACGAGGAACTCGAAACGGAACGGGAACAGCAAGCCGAGATTTCCGTACGTTAACCAACGTTATTCATGCCAAGAATTTCATAGATTCGCAAAACAAGCAGGACCGCCTGCCGATCGTCGAAAGACATTCGGTAGGCGGTCCTGTTTTTGCGTGTTAAGATACGCGGATTTGATCGGTTGCCTCTGTGTCCAAAGACAAATCCATGCCAACGACTCCGATACGCTCGCCCTGTTCGTCGACAATCGCTGCCGACACCGTGAGACAGGGACGTTTGGTTATGGCTGAGACATATACAGGCGAGACATACACTTCGCCTTGCATCGCTTGCTGCCACCATTCGCGGCTTTTGGCATTAAGCAATCCGGCTTGCGGCTTGGAAAAAATAAACGAGCCGTCCGTACGGTTGGACCAGATTGCTTCGATAGACGAAGAGCGCTCCATATATCCGGAAAGAAGCAGGTTGTGCTCACGTTCATCGGTAGGCAGTGAAGAGGCTTGTTTGGCGGCTGCTTCCAATACCCCGCGAATAGCTTCGATATCGCTGCTGGCAAGACTCCCATTCTGATCAAATCGGAAGCTGCTCACCATGTCGGATAGCTCGGTAGAAGCGCTGCGCATCTCTTCGCCGATTCTCGCAAGCTTGCTGATCTGATCACGTTGCCGGGCAATATGCGAAAAAAGCTGTTCCATGGACTGTGTCGTATGATTGGTCAATTCGGCCGCGGCCGTCAATGCCATTACGCCTCGCGTCATCCGTTCCTGCTGAACCCCGCTTAAAGTATCCGTATCTTTCGCGGAGTCCAGCACGCCGCCCAAGCTGCGATGCAGCTGCTCCATCTCTTGTCGCATGCGGCGCATCTCGCTTACGCCTTGTTCCACCGCCAATCGGCTTGCTGCCATCGCTTCCGTTACCTGGCTAACGCCGGAGACGACAGATCCGAGAGTAGCCGCAGACCGTCCAAGAGCGTCTCCGCTTTGCGCAGCCAGCTTGCGGATTTCTTGAGCGACAACGGCAAATCCGCGTCCGTCTTCGCCGGCACGCGCGGCTTCGATAGAGGCGTTGAGTGCCAACAGCGAAGTTTGTTCCACGACATCCCGAATAAAGCTGTTGACCGCTTCGATATCCGTCATATGTTGAGTCAATTCATGAATCCGTTCGCCAATCGCTACATTTTGACTCGATATATTCGTCATGACATGATCCGCGGAGTTCAAAGCATCTGACAATTCGCCGGCTGCGGAGCCGGCTTCCAGACTTTCGCGCGCCATGGTTGCTGCGCTTGCGACCAATCGGCCTGAAATGAGCGAAGCTTCTTCCAGCAGGGCGGAGGCTTCTTGCGTACGAGCTGCGGCTTCCGTGCTGCGCGCATCCAATTCATGCTCGGCTCGTTCCGAATGTTCAGTGACGGAACTTAACGTGCGAACAGATCCCTGGACTTCCTCGACGACGCCTAGCAATCGATCCGAGACTACCTGAGATTCGAATACGAAGCTTTTGAGTTTTTCTGAATCGTTTTCGGCTTCGAGGGTTTGGAGTTTGGACGACCGAGGCCGCGTCCGTTGCAATGTGAAGAACACGATAGCTACTCCGGTTACGACGGCGAGCGCCAAGCATAACGTTTGCAGCAGTTGTCGAGAAGAATCCATCCAAAGCACAATAGCTGCCACTAGACCAAGCAAAGCAAGCAAAAGATTCGGAATGCGGTTGGTTTTCATCGATAGCACGCCCTTTTCGCAAAAAGATATGTAATGTTTTTTAACATTATACGAAAAGGAAGGCAAGTTAACAATCGGTTTTTTGGATCGCATTCCGAAAAAATACGTTTGTTGGCATATTTAGTAGCTTAACCGCGAGCTAATTTGACTCATTGGTAATCGTTTCTGTATGTTCGGGTTCCAGCGTCATGAAATCTTCCGCATATTCCTGTCCGTTAACAAGCAGGACAATTCGATGCAAGCCCGGGTAATGCTTACGGGTCGTAAGATCGGCAAAACGATGCCTGCGTGTTCCGGATAATAAAGCTCCGCCATCCAGTGTGCGATCTGCGAGCATAAATAGCTTGCGCGACGCTCGGCCTGAAGCTTTGACAAAGTCGATCGCATATTCCACGCGAATACGCACAGGCTCGCCGGAGCGTGCTTGCAGCTTAAAATGCAGTTCGGTCTCGCCGCCAATGGAGCAGGCCTGCGGCCGGATTTGTAGGGAGGCTTCGGTAATAAGAGCTTCGTTGGTATGAGACTGCGAAGACGAATACCCGAATAAGGACAGGATCTCGGAATCGGCTTTTTTGAGCAAGCTCCGACAACCACGGCGAACAATCCAGTCGGTTAAAGGATGGGTTCCATACCAATTTCGGGCAGTCTGTTTGACGAGGGCCGGATTGTCTTTGGCAATGTCGTTCAAGTTGTTGGCTACGCTTTTGCGGACATAGAGCGAGGAGTCGGCTTTTAATTTTTCCAAAATCTCCAATACGGGTGTCGGGTCTGCTTTGAATATCGGAAGAGCTTGTCCCCAAGGCAGACGCGGACGACAACCTTCGCTGGCGAGTCTTCGTACATGCTCGTTGTCGCTGTTCGCCCAATGAAGCATGCGAACCATCGTACGTTTTGGATCGCGTAATAGAAAGACCCGTATGGCAAACTCGGATGAAGATTTCGATGTGAACCGTTCCAAGGCGTCAAGAGCAGAATCAAAATCGTATTCAGCCTGTCCATGGACTTCGACAAAGTCGGGGAAGAACAGATAGGGGAATCCGACGCAGGATTCGTCAATCCGATACAGAATATCGAGTGCTTCAGTAAAAGGCTCAGGCAGATAACGACCAAGTATGATCGAAATACGGCGCATCCGTGTCTTTAATTCAAGTTCTTCCCAGTCTCCGTCAAGCACATCGGTAACGAAATCAGCGTCTTGAAAAGGAGGGTAGGCAGATTTGACTTTGGCCGAAAAATCCTGCAAAAAACTGCGGTTGTACATAAGCTTTAATGGTTCTGGCATAGAATGCCTCCTTGGAACCGCGCGGATCGCGGATGTATATGATACGTTTTCTCTAATCTAACAGAAGAACCCGGACATAAGAATGTCCGGGTTTACACGATAGGGTACCCATATTTCTAAGGCGTCGCTGATTCCGTACGAATACGCTCTCCAAGCTTATTATGATCGAATAGCTGCAACAATTTCGATACATTTTCCTGAACGGAATGTTGGTCTGTGCGCAACGTCAATTCCGGCGATACAGGAGGCTCGTACACATCGGATATGCCGGTAAACGAGGTGATTTTGCCTTGGCGGGCTAGCGCATACATGCCTTTGACATCGCGGCGCTCACACTCTTCCAATGCACATTGGATGTACACTTCGACAAATCCCGAAAGTTCGGAACGGGCGTAATCGCGCATCGTCGCATAGGGGCTGATTAAAGAAACAATCGTAGTTACGCCGTGTTTGTTCAGCAGCCCTGAGAGATAAACGGCTCTGCGTACATTTTCCATCCGGTCTTCCTGGCTGAATCCCAGACCGCCGCCGATCCGGCGACGCAGCTCGTCTCCGTCGAGGATCTCGACTGCGGCTCCACGTTCGGAAAGGGCTTTCGCGAACGCAAGCGCTGTCGTCGTTTTGCCTGAACAGGGCAATCCCGTCAACCAGAACGTACGACCCGCTTCCGTTGCTTGATAATGAGTCATGCGCTACCTCCCGAATAAGCAGTGACGAACTGTTCTCGCAAGCCGCGCCGTTCAAGCAAGCCGTCTCCGTAGTGACTTTCCATGCTTAGCTTCGGCATATGCACGTAACCGATATAACAGCCGCAGCTTTTCATTCCGCAAGGGCGTTGCTTCGACAACCCTTCGAGACCGTCCCGATACAAATGACCGATGACGCGTCGGTCGCTATAACAGCGCTTGACGATCCCGGGGCCTTGAACGAAGAAGACCGTTTCCCCGGTTCGACAAGATTGCCCGAGACTGGCGTAATCCGGCAGGTTCAGCTCGAACAACGGATCGATTGCGCGTAATTGTCGAATCTCATGCTCTTCGTAATAATCTTTGCGGTCTTTGAACGCATTGATCCACAGATAGACCTCTTCCGGCAGCGCGCGCCGGAGCGAGTCGATCCGGTCGAACGCGCTTCGTACGCCTACGCTACCGACACTAAACAAAATGCCGCGCCGATGCAATTCGAGGCAGCGGCCGAGAAACCGTTCTTCGCTAACCTCGCCCGGATGATAGGTGGCCCAAAATGCGGCTGTGTCCCGGTTCAACCGATCGGTCCAGTCCAGCTTGGCGGACAGATTGGTTTGAATCGCAACCCGATCGACATGCGGCATATGGGAGAGGGCAATGATCGCTTCCCGATACCACGAGTGAACAAGTCCTTCGCCGTAAGGATTGAAAAATACAGAGAGTCGATGTCCCGAGTGTTCCTGAGCGGCCGCCCATTCGACGAACTTTTCGACCTGACGCCGATCTTTGGCCAGTGTCTCGGCGCTATCCGTCGTTTTGCTGAACGGGCAATACGGGCAAGAGTAGTTGCAAGACGACAATGAACCGCGGAAATAAAGAGTTGCTTTCATGGCAGCACGAACTCATGCATATGGTGGCGAACGGGTTCGGAGATCAACCAGTCGCCGACCGCATCGGAGTAGCCGAGACCTTCGCGGCCCATCCGCAAAATGCCGTCTTTTATCGTGGCCAATCCGGATTCGGTCAACAGATGAAGTTGCGGCAGATCCCTGAACGCATCACTACCGAAACGTTGCGCGTACTCATCCAGAGGCAGCCCTTCGCTATGCAGAATGCCTTTAAGCACAAAGCGCCGCTGACGTTCTTCCACGTTCAGTTCAAAGCCGTAATCCGCCTGATCATAACGTTCCGCAGCCACGTAATCGGCGATAATGCTTTCCGTCGCTTTGCGGCTGACTCCGTAACGCGAAGCGTAATGCACATGCTGCGTGTACGAACGGGCGCCGCAACCCAGCCCCATCATGCCTTCCTCCTGGCAGCCATAGGCAAGCGGACGTTTGGAAGGGTCATAACCGACCGTCTCCTTGCGGGCAAATCGCCGCATCGAAAATTGTTCGTAACCGCATTCCTCTAGCCGCTTGCAAGCCGCCAGGTACATGTCCATGCGCAGATCCTGCGGACCTCCGCCCTGCACGTCCCCGGGCTTGAGAATAGTATGCTCCCGCGTGTAAAGCGGATAAAGAAAAATCTCACCCGGTTCGTAGCTCAACGCTTGCTCCAGCGAATAAAGCCAGGTCTCCAATGTCTGTCCCGGCAGACCGTAGATCAAATCCAGGTTGAGCAAAGGAAAATCAAAGCGCTGCAACAAATCCAAAGCTCTGCGGACTTCGTCCGGCTTTTGGGGGCGGTAGATCGCGGCCGCTTCCGCTTCGATAAAGCTTTGAATGCCCATGCTCACGCGATCGGTTCCCCGTTCTTTGAGAATACGAAGTCGCTCTGGATCAACCGTCTCGGGTGAAGTTTCCACCGAAATCGAAGCCACGGACGGGTCCAAGCCCATGATATCTTCCGCGATGTCGAACAGTCGGCTTAGTTGGTCGGCACGCAGCAATGTCGGCGTACCGCCTCCGATCGCGAAGCGCGCAAAAGGACGCGAAGCGAGACCCGCCCACTGCCTGGCCTGGCGTTCAAGCGCGTCCACATAGCGCTTATGCACATCCTCGCGTTTATCCGGCAGGGTAAACAGATTACAGAATCCGCAGCGTGCTCCGCAAAATGGAATATGCATATATAGAAAAAAACTTTCCGCGGGTTCGTTTTGCCAAAGCCCGGATAACGGCTTCGGCGTTTCGAACGGACGATACGCAGTCTTATGCGGGTAGGAATAGAGATAAGAACGGTAAGGAGCGGCGTCCAGTTCCCGTTTCCAGGCCCGGACCTGCTCGATGTCATAGATGGCCGTTTCGGTCATGGTAATCGCTCCTTTTCTTTTTACAGCATAAATTCCCGGTACGGGACGTTCCAAACGGTCTCATGCGCCAGGCGATGTCCTTCGTAGCCATCTTCCCCGTAGGCCGTGCCGTGATCGGAGAAGGCCATGCAAAATGCCGGATTGTTTCGGGCGCGAACCGCATCGAACAATCGGCCCAGCTGTGCATCGACGTAACGAAGTGCAGCCCGCTGGCTGTCTACGGAATCACGCTTGGCGCCGGGCAAAAACATATGGTTAGGTCCATGAATCGCAGAGACGTTGATAAACAAAAAGAACCGTTCATTCGTCGGGATATCCGCCAGTAGTTTTAACGCGTGATCCACCTGGTTTTTCGTGGATTGCGGATTGGTGACGCCGAAGTTCATCCGCCAAAAGCTGCGTTGGAAGTAACCGGGCAGCACGCGGGCAAGCGGTACTTTTTTCGTGAAAAAGATAACGCCGCCGATGCAAAGCGTCCGGTAGCCTTCAGCCGCAAGACCCGAGACGATATCCGGCGTGTCGAATAGCCAGGTGTGCGGATGCGTCTTCAGTCCCGTGCCCCGCGAATGAAACAAGCGGACATGCGAAGCTTTATCGGTATTGGCCGGCGTTGGCAAAAAGCCGCCGAAAAAAGCATGATGTGCCGCGTACGTGAAGCTGCCGGGCGAGTGTCGCTTTTCCCAGGGACCGCTGCCGCAAAGGTTCGGGCAATTGTCCTGCTCAAGCACGGCTGCGTCAAAGCGCAAGGTGTCGAGCGTAATCATGATCATATCGTGCGTCCCCACGACCTTGTTCATATCGATGGAACTTTGTTCTGGCGTCATTCTTGTGTTCCTCCTTGCAGGCTTCCGATCGTATCCGTATCCGCTTCTGCGCCGCCGGATTCCGTCCAGCGCTGCATTTCCCACGCATAGGGATCAAGTCCGTCGTGCAGCACCCGCCGCAGCAAGTCGCCGAACGGATTGACGTCCGCGATATAGGGCTGCCCGGTATGGCGTTCCGTCAGCACATCGATTCCGGCCGAAAAAGAAGCGGGAAACGCACGCATGACAGCCAAGGCTTCATTTTTGGCTGCCGTGAGCACTTCATCGGACAAACCCGATGCAGCGGGAGTTACTCGCTGGCTGCGCAGATGAAGGTTCGTGATCGGACTTTCGCCGACGCGAACCACGGTATGTCCGGCTTCGCCAAAAGCGACGAGCTGACGAAGGTCGAGCGGCCGACCGTCCAGCGAAGCTTTGGGAATCCAACGTTCGGCATGGATGCCGTGTCCGCACAGATAGCCGATCAGCGTCCGAATAGACTCGGAGTCGGTCAGCGAACGGACTTTTTTGGAATTGTAAAAGATGCCGGGGCGTTGAACATAAACTTCCGCCCCCATCGTGGTTGTGGCGATCTCCGCCCCGGTTTTTGGATTGATCTGGTAAGCGATAATGCCCGAAGCTCCCGAGCCGAAAGCCAGCTTCAGAAATACCCGATGTATCCGCTTGCCCAGCATGGCTTCGCGCACGGCTTCGTATCCCGTCAGCGTCTCCGGTTCGGCCAGCAAGGTCGGAACCTTAACGCCTGCTGCGCTGAGGTGACGATGGCAAGCCCGCTTATCGAACATCGTCGCGATATCAGCCGGGTCATGCCAGAACCGGGCTTGCGGCCAAGCTTGAAGGGCTTCGCCGCGAATTCGATCCAACAATCGGCAGAACCCGCGAAACCATTGGGAAGGGTGCATGAGTCGGATCGGTTGTTCCTGTAGCGACAATGCGGCTTTTTCGGAGAGTCGATACGGATCGCGTCGTTCGCGCAGCGGCAGCAGGGAATCGCCGTCATCGTGCTCGGGCGACCCGAGTGCGATCAAAGCCCGTTCGACGCCAAAGTGTTCGCCGGGCGCATCCAGGCGAATGAACGGCGCGGTTCCTGTCGGCAGTCCGGCTTTTTCAGCGGCTGCATGCAAAGGAACGCCCGCAAGCAGCTGCTCGTACGAAACGATGATCGGCTCCGGCAAACCCAGCGACAATCTTGCCCGTCTCAAGCCGTCCGTGCGTTCTCCGTCGGCATGGGCGATCAAAAGCAGCGGGGTAATTCTGGCGTCGGGAAGCCCGGGAAAAGGACTTCCGGCGTTTTGCCCGATCATTCGGTCAAAGCAGGGTAACGGTATTCCTCGCCGTCGTACTTTTCCGTTTCCTGGCGATCGCTTACGTCTGCATTGGGCAGTTCTGTCGCAACGCGACGGGTCATAGCCTCGGACATGAAGTGGTAATGAAGATCAAGTTGCGGCAGACGACGAATCTTTTCGCTGGCAAGCAGTGCTTCCGCGCCTTCGTCGCTGAGCGTTCCGTCGGAAAGGTCCAGCGTCTCCAGATTGTCGAGAATATCGGATTGAGCGATAGCGACCGCAATTTCGTCCTGAATTTCGCTGTCTTTTAGGCCGAGATAAGTGAGATTTGGGAAAAGTCCCGGTTTGGCCACAGACATGACGTCTTCGATTCCACCGTCGAAGCCGTAATTGTCCACGCCTATGTAGAGTTCGAGCTTTTTGAGCGCTGGGAGTTCGGCGGCGGCAATCGAAGCCAGCACGCTTTTGCCAAGGCCGCCGCAGATGATGATCAGTTCTTCAAGCTTGGCATGTCTGACCTCGCCCAGAGCCAGATCGGTACTGCCCTTGATGGTAAGCGACCGGAGTTCCGGGAATGCAGCGAATAATGGATTCAGATTCGACTGCATAATCCATGAGACTTCGCATTCTTCGTAATCCATATCGCCGACAAACAGGCTGCGAAGTGCAGGGAAGCGATCTTTCTGACGCACAAGTTCGGCCACGATCGACTCCGACGAATCTTCGTAAGCGCCGCCCCAACTGCCTATAATGAGACTCGATAATTGCGCGGCCTCCGGTTTTTCTGCCAATTCCGCAATCAAAGTCTCCATCTTTTGTCCGTCTTCGTACTCGTCATATCCGATCGTAAGTTTGATTTCCGTCATGTCAATCCCTCCCGAAAATGGTGAAATGGTTAATCAGCATCCTAAAAACAACCTAACATCGTCAGAGAACGGAGTCAAGTTAAAAATAAGAACTTATGTTCCTGTTTTATTCATGGTAAAAAAGATCGCAAAAAACGCATATCGGCATATCGACTCCACGGAACTTGCGGATTTTTCGACACAATCAACACCAGCGGAGAAAAATAAGTAGACTCGTGGTATGCTAGGACGTGTGCTCGAACTCGGGCGAAAAGGCGGTAAAAGATGCACGTCGTTGAGTTTTCAAACATGCCCTAGTACCTTGACCGCTTAAGAGGTTAGGCTACGCCCCTCGAAACCCCGCTCAAACCGTACGGGTTTCCGATGAACGCAAACCTTAGATTTGATGCGGTCAAGATACTAATAGTTTGTCTCGAGTTAATGTAGGGTTACGCTTGCCTGAAACGTACTAGAACCATGCACGTTTCAGGCAAGCGAAAACCCCAGATTAAAGCAAGACAAGCTACTAGATAATACGGTTTGAAACCGGCATGGAAGTCTGAATATACAGAGGCGCATGGTGGATAAGCGACAGCTTTGAAGAGGAAACGGAAGGATGAAGGAATATGAGCGAATATCGGGCTGAAGATGTACAACGTCTGCAACATCTACAACATTCCGGGGCGCTAAAAGCGGAAGACGCCGAATGGATTGCGGATGTGCTGCATCGTTTCAAAGAGACCGAAGCGCAGAACAAAAGATTGCGTGAAGCGCTGTTGAAGGCCAATGGTCGCAAACCGACAATGTCGACCAAACTGCGCGACGCTTTATATGAGTGATCTGCAATAAGCACGTATTTAAGCAGAAGAACGCGAAAGGCTGAACTACTGCCTGAGCGAATCGAACATAGACGGAGGAATAGGAGTTATGACCATTACATGCGATGTCGCGGTGCTTGGCGGGGGAACCGGGGGCTATGTAGCCGCAATCAAGGCTGCACAGCTCGGCAAGGAAGTCATCATTATCGAAAAGGCGAAGTTGGGGGGAACCTGTCTGCATAAAGGCTGTATCCCTACCAAGTCGCTGCTGCGAAGTGCCGAGGTCTTTTCGCTGCTGCAAAATGCGGAAGAATACGGCGTGGAGAGTGCGGGCAGCCGCTTGGTTTTCCCGAAAGTACAGGAGCGTAAACGCGGGATCGTCGATAAGCTGCACCAGGGCGTTCTGTATTTGATGCGCAAAAATAAAATCCGTGTGATCGAAGGCAGCGGACGCGTTATTGGCCCTTCGATTTTTTCGCCGCGCAGCGGGGCTGTTGCTGTTGAGCTTCCGGATGGTGAGATGGAAACGATCGTACCCGCGAACCTGATTATTGCCACCGGCTCGCGCCCGCGCGTCCTGCCGGGTCTGGAGCCGGACGGTCGATACATACTCAGCAGCGATGAAGCACTAGAGCTGGAAAGCCTTCCGGAATCATTGCTTATCGTCGGCGGAGGCGTGATCGGGATCGAATGGGCATCCATGCTATGCGATTTCGGCGTTCAAGTTACGGTGGTTGAACTCGCCGGGCAGATCTTGCCGGGTGAAGATGAAGAAACCGCGCGTGAGCTGGCCAAATCTCTGGAACGTCGCGGCGTGAAGATTGTAACCGGGATTCAGCTTCAGACCGACACTTTTTCGACGGGGGAAAAAGGAATTTCGATCAAAGCGCTGCAGCAAGGCGAGGAACAGGTATTTGAAGCTTCGCAGCTGCTCGTTTCGGTTGGTCGTGCTGCCAATGTGGAAGGAATCGGCCTGGAAAATACGGATATTCGCGTCGTGAATGGCAATATTGCGGTCAACGCCAATTTCCAAACCGGAGAGTCGCATATTTACGCGATCGGCGATTGCATCGGCGGCTTGCAGCTTGCGCATGCGGCGAGCCATGAAGGCATCGCGGCGGCGATGCACCTGGCAGGCGAAAAAACGCATGCGTACGATCCGGCCTTTATCCCGCGTTGTGTCTATTCGCAGCCGGAAGTCGCGAGCGTCGGCTTAAGCGAAAGTCGCGCACGCGAGCTGGGACGTAGCGTCAAATCAGCAAAAGTGCCTTTTTCCGCGATTGGCAAAGCGCTTGTTGAAGGACATGCGGAAGGCTTTGCGAAAGTCGTAGCGGATACGGAAACGGGCGACCTTGTAGGCGTGCAAATCATCGGGCCTCATGCAACCGAGCTGATTGCCGAAGCTGCGCTTGCCGCTGTGCTCGATGCGACGCCGTGGGAAGTAGGAAGCTCCGTGCACGCGCACCCGACCCTTTCGGAGGCGCTGGGTGAAGCGATGCTGGCGATTGACGGGAACGCGATCAATGTCTAAACCGAATTAAATGCGAGATGATCGCAAGCCGAAAAGACCTGTTTCTCATCCCGAGGAGCAGGCCTGTTTGCGTCGTCGGGCAGAAAAGAGGACAATAAAATCGAAAGAAGTGTGTTATTCGATAGACGTCGTGCGCTTAAACGTTCCGACTTTTTGCACCGTGTACGACATTGCGTTAAAGCGGCGCTTTTCTTTTCGGCGAAAAAAGGATTATAATAGGTTCGGGTTAAGAATTAGTACCAGGTTTTAAGACGTTGTGTTAGAAGCAGTTAACGGCTTCAACCTCGTAAAAGGAAATCGAACATCAACCCTTCGTTTGACGACAATTAAGGAGGTTCCCGTAATGAGCCAAAAAGGAACGATCGTACCGCAGACTCTGCACGAGGCGGCTGGTCTGGATGACCGCCGTGCCGTCGACATGTACAAATATATGCTGCTCGCACGCAAATTCGACGAGCGCTGCCATCTGCTTCAACGAGCGGGCAAAATCAATTTTCACGTATCCGGTATCGGACAGGAAACCGCGCAGGTAGCCGCAGCTTTCGCGCTCGATACGCAAAAAGACTATTTCCTGCCTTACTATCGCGATTACGGATTTATGCTGGCCGTCGGCATGACTCCACGCGAGCTGATGCTGTCTGCGTTCGCTAAGGCGGAAGATCCGAACAGTGGCGGCCGTCAGATGCCCGGTCACTTCGGCAGCAAGCGTCTGCGCGTATTGACAGGCTCCAGCCCGGTAACGACGCAGGTTCCGCATGCGGTAGGCGCGGCGCTGGCTTCGAAAATGCGCGGCGAAGGTGCCGTATCGTTCGTGACGTTCGGCGAAGGCTCCAGCAACCAGGGCGATTTCCATGAAGGGGCTAACTTTGCAGGCGTGCAGAAATTGCCTGTCATTATGATGTGCGAAAATAACCAATACGCGATTTCCGTTCCGATTGCCAAGCAGCTTGCGGGCAAAGTGAGCGATCGCGCGCTGGGCTATGGCTTCCCGGGATTCCAGGTGGACGGCAATGACGCGCTGGAAATGTTCCGTGTCGTGCGCGAAGCTCGGGAACGCGGCGTTCGCGGCGAAGGACCGACTTTGATCGAAGCGATGATGTACCGATTGTCACCGCATTCCACGTCGGACAACGATCTGGCTTACCGGACCAAAGAAGAAGTCGATGCGAACTGGCAAAAAGACGGGATTCCGCGCTATAAGCAGTACCTGATCGAAGCCGGACTTTGGAGCGAAGAGCAGGAAGAAGCTTATCTCAAAGAAGTGGCCCAGGAACTGAAAGAAGCGACGGAATATGCGGACAAGGCTCCGTATCCGCGTGCGGAAGATACGCTGCTGCATGTCTATGCGGGCGATGAAGACGGACAGGGAGGGAATAACTGATATGCCGATGATGGAGTATATTGATGCCATTCGCTTGGCGATGAAGGAAGAAATGGAGAACGATTCTTCCGTTTTCGTGCTTGGCGAAGACGTCGGCGTTAAAGGCGGCGTATTCACCACAACCAAAGGATTGCAGGATCAGTTCGGCGAGGATCGGGTGATCGACACGCCGCTGGCCGAATCGGCGATTGCAGGCGTGGCGATTGGAGCGGCTATGGTGGGAATGAAGCCGATCGCGGAAATGCAATACTCGGACTTCATGCTTCCGGCGACGAACCAGATTATCAGCGAAGCGGCCAAAATCCGTTACCGTTCCAACAACGACTGGGATTGCCCGATCGTGGTGCGCGCGCCGATCGGCGGCGGGATCTTCGGCGGCTTGTACCACTCGCAGTGTCCGGAATCGATCTTTTTCGGTACTCCCGGACTGAAGATTATCGCGCCTTACTCGGCTTACGATGCCAAAGGACTGCTTAAAGCCGCGGTACGCGATCCCGATCCGGTACTCTTTTTCGAAAATAAAAAATGCTATAAACTGATCAAAGAAGACGTGCCGGAAGACGATTACATCGTTCCGATCGGCAAAGCCAATCTGTTGCGCGAAGGCGACGATATCACGGTCATCAGTTATAGTCTGCCGCTGCATTTCGCTATGCAGGCAGCCGAAGAGCTGGAGCAGGAAGGCATCACCAGCCATATCCTCGATCTGCGCACGATTCAGCCGCTCGATCGCGAAGCGATCGTCGAAGCCGTTCGTCGCACAGGCAAAGTATTGATTGTGCATGAAGACAACAAAACAGGCGGCGTAGGCGCCGAAGTGGCTGCGATTATCGCCGAAGAATGTCTATATGACCTCGACGCGCCGATTCGACGTCTTTGCGGACCGGATGCTCCGGCTATGCCGATCAACCCGCCGCAGGAAAAGTTCTTCATGTTGAGCAAAGACAAACTGTTGGACGCGATGCGCAAACTGGCGCTGTATTGATCGGAAAAACCGACAAAGGTTCAACGAAGTTTCGGTTTGCAGCCATAAAGGAGTGAACGTAATGAGTATATCGAATTCCACGCAAAAAGAGATTACGATGCCGCAACTGGCCGAATCGCTGGTATCGGCGACGATCGCCAAGTGGTTGAAACGTCCGGGCGATACCGTCGAGATGTACGAACCGATTTGCGAAGTCATCACCGATAAAGTCAACGCCGAGATTCCATCTACGGAAGAAGGCGTCATGGGCGAACTGCTGGCCTCCGAAGGCCAGGAGATCGCGGTAGGCGAGATCATTTGCCGGATCGTGACAGAAGGCGGGGCGGCCGACTCGGCTTCGATGCCATCCGTACCGCAAGGGGGATCGGAGGCAGCTCCTGTTGCAACGTCTGCCGTGCAGACGCCTGCTCCCCGTCCTGCTTCGCCGGGTGCGACGTCTTCCGGTAATGCCGAAAGCGGCATGAGAGCCCGGTATTCGCCGGCTGTCCAAGCGTTGGCGGCACAGCATAACCTGGACCCGGCTGTTATTCCGGGCAGCGGCATGGGAGGACGCGTCACGCGTAAAGACGTGCTTCAGTACCTGGAGCGTGGCGGAGCGACTCAAGCGCCCGCGCCGACGGCTCCCGCCGTGCAATCGACGCCGCAGCCGACTGTAGTTTCGTCGGGCGCGCCGCAGCCTCCGATCTTTGCCGCACCTTCGTCGCCGCAAAACGAGGTTCGCCACTCCGGTCTGCATCTGAGCGAAAATCCGCCTTTGCCGAAAATCGAGATCGAAGACGGCGGACGCGGCAGCAACGAAACGTACATCGATATCACGCCGATCCGCAACACGATCGCGACGCGGATGCGTCAAAGCGTGGCCGAGATTCCGCACGGCTGGATGATGATCGAAGTCGATATGACCAATCTGGTCAAACTGCGCAATACGCATAAAGACGAGTTTAAGCGCAAAGAAGGCGTCAATCTGACGTACCCTGCGTTCGTGATCAAAGCGGTCGTCAACGCGATCAAAGACTACCCGATCATGAACTCCGTATGGGCGGTAGACAAAATCATCGTGAAGCGCGATATCAATATTTCCTTGGCGGTAGGCACGGAGGATTCCGTACTGACTCCCGTGATCAAAAAAGCCGATCAGAAAAACATCGCCGGTCTGGCGATGGAAATCGACGACTTGGCCCGCCGCACGCGCGAGCGTACCTTGAAATTGGACGATATGCAGGGTGGCACGTTCACCGTGAACAATACCGGCTCCTTCGGCTCGATTCTGTCGCAGCCGATCATCAATTATCCGCAGGCCGCGCAATTGACGTTCGAGTCGATCGTAAAGCGTCCGGTCGTGATCAACGACATGGTCGGCGTGCGCTCCATGGCAAACTTCTGCCTGTCTTTGGACCACCGGATTCTGGACGGTTTGATCTGCGGCCGCTTCTTGCAGCGGGTCAAAGAAAACCTGGAAGGCTATTCGGCGGAGACGAAACTCTATTAAGGTTTGAAAGTCCTGTTCGTAAGGGCGCTTGAAGGCGGCTGCGGAAGAAATTCGTTCAGGCCGCTGTCTCACTCGGAAAAGTCGATTGAAATTTTAGCGGAATCTTTCCGAGTTCAAGGGCGTCCTGAACTGAATTTCTCCCTCCGCCTATTCGCTTCGCTTCAAATGGACTTTCTTTGGGGGAGAACAGAGCCCGGACTTAGCTGTCCGGGCTCTGTTTGGTTGCACAAGATATAAGGCAAGAACAAAGACATGCTAAAAAGGAGCTGTGACTTGTATCGTCACAGGCTCCTTTTTCAAGTGAGTATGAATAGTGCTGTAAATAATTTTATACGAAAACTTGAAGCAAACCGAGGAATACCGAACCTACCATTGCGACGATCATTAACCAAATGAAAATTTTAAACCATTTTTTGTTCTGCATGAAGCCTTCAAACCTCTTTTCATGAATGTAAGTGTATAAGCCGTTTAAATAAAAAGTGAAACGCTAAATCGCATACTTTGAAGAAGCTTCTTCAAAGGCATTTTCTCTTTTCCCTACCCCTTACCAAATACGTGCGTAGTAGGCGGAGGGAGGTGTCTGTGTAGGAGTGAAACGATCGCAATTTCCCGTTTTCAACACGCGACCGAAACAGACACCTCCCGCAGCCGCCCCCCACAAACGCACCCCACGCACACCCCTCTTTGGTTTTTCCCCTCTTTTTGAGTAAGATAGAGAAAGAAACGGCATGGCCGCTTTTCTCGGAGGAAAGCGAGCGTTCCGTCATAGCATCTATTTTAACGTATCAGGAAAGCGGAGGGAAGTTTTATGATCGATACACAGCGATTGGTGCACGAATTCCTGGAATTGGTGCAAATCGACAGCGAAACGAAAAACGAGCGGTTAATCGCCGACGTGCTCACAAGCAAATTCAAGCTGCATGGCCTGGAGGTTGTCGAAGACGACTCGGCATCGCGTTCCGGTCACGGAGCGGGGAATCTGATTGCGCTTCTTCCGGCGACGGAAGGCGTGGATGCGCCGAAGCTGTTTTTTACCTGCCATATGGACACGGTACTGCCGGGACGCGGAATCAAGCCGATCGTGCATGAGGACGGTTGGATCACAAGCTCGGGCGATACCATTCTGGGCGCCGACGACAAAGCGGGGGTTGCCGCATTGCTGGAGCTGATCCGCGTGCTGCGTGAACAGGACATTCCGCACGGGCAGATCCAGTTCGTCATTACGGCAGGCGAAGAATCCGGTCTGATGGGCGCGCGTGCGATGGATGCTTCGCTACTGGACGCGGATCTCGGATTTGCGGTCGATTCGAATGGCAAGATCGGCGAGATCGCCGTATCGGCACCCGCCCAGGCCAGAATTTCGATGGAGATTCACGGAAAGTCCGCGCATGCGGGCGTAAATCCGGAAGACGGAATCAGCGCGATCCAAGTTGCCGGCAAAGCGATCTCGCGCATGAAGCTGGGACGGATCGATCCAGATACGACAGCGAATATCGGCAGTTTTTCGGGCGGGGGCGCGACCAACGTAGTGACCGATTTTGCGAAGCTGTATGCCGAAGCGCGCAGCACCGTGCAGGAAAAAGTAGTGGCGCAGATCGCTTCCATGAAGGAATCGCTGGAATCCGCATGTGCCGAATTTGGAGCGAAGTCCGTGTTCGAGAGCGTGATCGTGTATCCTTCGTTCAATCATACGGATGACGCTGAAGTCGTTCAATTGGCAAAAAAGGCAGCGGCACAGTTGGGTCTTAGCGGCCGGACCTTCCAATCGGGCGGCGGCAGCGATGCCAATGTATTTAACGGTTTCGGCGTGCCTACGGTTAATCTATCGGTAGGATACGAAAATATTCATACGACGGAAGAAAAAATCAAGGTCGAAGACCTGAGCAAGCTGGCCGACTTTATCGTCGAGATCGTTCGTCAATCGGTACGCGGCTAAATCCACTAGGAGAGGCGGAGAACGTTATGGAAGCAGGCAAAGAAAAACTGTGGGAAAAAACGGTAGGCAGTCAGCCGATCTTCGACGGAAGAATTATCAAGGTGCAGATCGATACGGTAGAGTTGTCCGACGGGACAACAGCCAGCCGCGAAATCGTCAAGCATCCGGGTGCGGTAGCCGTGCTGCCGATCCGTGAAGGCAAGCTGCTTGTTGTCGAGCAGTTCCGTCAGCCGCTTGGCCGTACAGAGATCGAGATTCCGGCAGGTAAACTAGAGCCGGGCGAAGATCCTCGCGAAGCGGCGGCGCGTGAGCTGGAAGAAGAGACGGGCTACAAAGCGCCGGAGTTGATCCACCTGTCTTCTTTTTATACTTCGCCGGGATTCGCGGATGAAATTATCCATTTTTACGTTGCAGAGGAACTGACGGCCGGAACACTTCAGCCGGATGAAGATGAGTTTTTGGAATTGACTGAAATCACGTTGGACGAGGCCTTTGCTCATATTCGCGGAGGACGGATTAGCGATGCGAAAACGATTATGGCCGTATACGCTTGGCAAATCCGCGAGTTGACGGGAAAATGGCCGCTGTAAACGTGCCGTAAACGTTTGACTTTAAACCCCTGTAACTTCTATAATAGGGAACGTGAGTTTGACTGGAGAACGGCCGGCAAGAACGGGCATGCTCCGAGGGGGAGGAGAAGCTATGGAAGCGCGGATCGATAAAATTAAACAACAACTGCAGTCCAAAGGATACAAATTGACGCCCCAGCGGGAAGCCACCGTTCGCGTTTTGCTGGAAAACGAAGAAGACCATCTGAGCGCGGAAGACGTGTTCATGCTGGTCAAGGAGAAGGCGCCGGAGATCGGCCTGGCAACCGTGTACCGCACGCTGGAACTGCTCAGCGAAATGCACGTGGTGGAGAAACTCAACTTCGGGGACGGCGTTTCGCGTTATGATCTACGGGGCGAATCGAACAAGCACCACCACCATCATCTAATCTGCGTGCAGTGCGGAACGATGGACGAGATTCGTGAAGACTGGCTGTTGCCGCTGGAAGAACGACTGGAGAAAGAATACCGGTTTACCGTTTTGGATCACCGACTTGACTTTCAGGGGATCTGCCATCGTTGCAGAGCGAAAGAAGAAGGCGACAACGCGTAAGCGGCAAATTCCAGGTTGATTTCGTTCGATGCAAGGCGATTATGTATGTTAAAGTCGGCTCCGATGGATCGCAAGTGATCCGTCGGGGCTTTTTTTGATGGTGAAAATTTCAATGGCATTAATAGTATCAAGAGCAGGGCTTTCGATGACATTCCTTGTTTTCGCTTGGTGGCTCAAACGCGGAATTTCATCTTTCGCCGGGCGAATTTCCATATGTTCGCTGTCGCTCCAATACGGAAATTCGTTTTTTTGTAAGATGAGTTCCCTTATTTTCGTTATCACTCAAATACGGAAATTCATCTTTTAAGCAGGAAATTACTTTTCTCCGTGGAATCTTTATGTTCAAAAGGGATTCGGCGGCCCGCCTGGACGGGGGAGCAAGCGGCTTTCCTGAGGAAAGTTTGGAGGAGGTCCATTAGTGAATACGCATCTGGACGCGTTTATCACCTACATGTCGGAGGAAAAAGGACGTTCCGCGAGCACGTTGGAATCGTATCGACGTGACCTGGCGCAATTTATTGCGTTTGCGGAGGGGCGAGGGGTGACGGCTGTGGACGAGGTTCGCAAGTCTCATATCGCTGCTTATCTGAATGAGATGAAGCGTTCTGGCAAGGCGTCGTCCACGGTCATTCGCGCTTCAGTCTCCATTCGTTCCTTTTTCCATTATCTGATCCGGCAATCGCTCGTGGTGCAAGATCCGTCGATGGATCTGGACACACCGAAGCCGGAGAAAAAGTTGCCGGTCGTATTGACCGTATCGGAAGTGGAACGCCTGTTGGAAGCCCCGGATCTATCCGCTGCCCAAGGCGTTCGGGACAAGGCGATGCTGGAAGCGTTATATGCGACAGGCATTCGGGTATCGGAACTGATATCGTTGAATCTGGGGGACATCGATCTGGAGCTTAAGTTTCTGCGCTGCGGTGCGGCTGGCAAAGAACGGATTGTGCCAATTGGCAGGATGACGGCAGAGGCCGTGTCGGCGTATCTTGGCCCGATGCGCGACCAACTGGTCAAGCGAAGCGGAGAAGAAGCCTTATTTTTGAATCAGCTGGGTACGCGGTTGACTCGGCAAGGATTCTGGAAGATTATCAAAAAATATGCTTCCGCTGCGGGAATCGAGACAGACATTACGCCGCATACGCTGCGCCATTCTTTTGCGGCTCATTTGCTTGAAAACGGTGCGGACTTGCGTTCGGTTCAAGAGATGCTCGGGCACTCGGATATTTCGACTACGCAGATCTATACCCATGTGATGAAGCGAAATATGAAGGAAGTCTACGAGCTGCATCATCCGCGCGCATAGCGGGAAGCTGTGCCCGGAGCATGCTCGAAATACAGGAATGGAGCGTGAAAGATTATGACCACACCGCAAATGATCGCAGGCAGCATCCAGGAAGCGGCGAATTATATCCGTTCACAAACAGATCTGAAGCCGGAAATCGGTCTGATTCTCGGCTCGGGTCTGGGGATTCTTGCCAATCTGATCGAAAATGCTGTATCCATTGCTTATGAAGATATTCCGCATTTTCCGACATCGACCGTGGAAGGACACGAAGGTGAGCTGCTGCTGGGTACGGTTCAGGGGCGCCCTGTTGTGATGATGAAAGGCCGTTTTCACATGTATGAAGGCTATGGCCCGCAAGTTACGGCATTTCCGGTGCGCGTGATGAAAGCTCTTGGCGTAAGCGGGCTGTTGGTAACGAATGCAGCGGGCGGTGTCAACACTTCATTCAATCCAGGCGATCTGATGTTATTGTCGGACCATCTCAATCTGACGGCTAAAAGTCCGCTGATCGGCCCCAACGATGATACGCTCGGCGTTCGTTTCCCGGACATGTCCGAAGCATACAGTCGCAGACTGCGCGAAGTGGCGAAAACAGCGGCGGGCAAGCAAGGCTTTACTTTTAAAGAAGGCGTATACGCAGGTCTGCTCGGCCCGTCGTACGAGACGCCGTCCGAGATTCGTATGCTGCGCACGCTGGGTGCCGATGCCGTAGGCATGTCGACCGTGTCCGAGACCATTGTCGCGCGTCATGCAGGCATCGAGGTGCTTGGCATTTCCTGTATCACCAATATGGCTGCCGGCATTCTGGATCAGCCTTTGTCCCATAGCGAAGTGATGGAGACAGCGGAATTGGTAAAAGAAAAGTTCCTCGATCTCGTACTGGAGATCATCCCAAATATGTAAGCAGGTTGGCTATCGAACAAAAATACAAAACAACTGCGCTTTAATCCATTCAGTGCCAGATGTAAGGTCTGTTATACTGGGTACAAATCCCGGAACACATCGGAGGAATTCACATGTATCTGCACGGAACCAGCAAAATCAATGCCGCAGGGCATTTGGAAATCGGAGGTTGCGACGTTGTTGAACTGAAGCAAACGTACGGAACCCCGCTGTATATTATGGATGAAGAACTGATCCGCCGTCGCGCCCGCGAATACCGTCAAGCGTTCGAGGCGTCCGGTTTGACTTTCCAGGTTGCTTACGCGAGCAAAGCCTTTAGTACGCTAGCAATGTGCCGCATCGCCGACGAAGAAGGATTGTCGCTCGACGTTGTATCCGACGGCGAACTGTACACCGCGCTGCAAGCCGGTTTCCCGGCGGAGCGTATCCATTTCCACGGCAACAACAAGACGCCGGACGAGATCGAAATGGCGCTGGATGCCAATATCGGTTGCTTCGTGGCGGATAACTTCACGGAATTGCAAATGCTTCAGGCGATCGCGGCAGGCCGCGGCGTGAAGGTGAGCATTTTGCTGCGCGTAACGCCGGGCGTCGAAGCGCACACGCACGAATACATTTCCACAGGCCAGACGGACTCGAAATTCGGTTTCGATATCCAAAACGGAACGGCGATCGAAGCGGTAAAAGCTGCTGCATCGCTGCCTAACCTGGAACTGCTGGGTCTGCACTCGCATATCGGTTCGCAAATTTTCGAGACGGACGGTTTCGAGATGGCGGTTGAGCGCGTAGCGGGTTTTGCGCGTGGAGTTAAAGAGCAATTGGGTGTTGAATTCAAAGTCGTGAACCTGGGCGGCGGTTTCGGTATCCGTTATACGGAAGGCGATACGCCTCTGGAAGTGGCAGCATACGTTAAAGCGATCACGGATGCGGTGAAGAAGCATTTTGCCGGAATCAGCGCACAGCTGCCGCAGATCTGGGTAGAGCCGGGCCGCAGCATCGTAGGCGATGCAGGTACGACGCTATATACCGTAGGCACGAGCAAAGATATCCCGGGCGTACGCAAATACGTCGCGGTAGACGGCGGCATGACCGACAATCCGCGTCCGGCTCTGTACGAATCGAAATACGAAGCGTTGTTGGCCAACCGTGCCGGTGACGCGAACGAAGAGACGGTCTCTATTGCCGGCAAATGCTGCGAGAGCGGCGACATGCTGATCTGGGATCTGGAGCTGCCGACGCCGAACGCCGGCGATCTGTTGGCTGTAGCCTGCACAGGCGCTTACAACTATGCGATGGCGAGCAATTACAACCGTATTCGCCGTCCGGCCGTCGTATTCGTCAAAGACGGTTCCAGCGATCTGATCGTGCGTCGTGAGAGTCTGGACAATATCACGGGCAATGACGTGATTCCGGCTCGTTTGGAAAAACAAGGCGTCGAAGCGAAATAAATCGTAGCTAACCGGAAAAGGCGGCGGAAGCCGTCTTTTTTGATTTGCTTTTGACAAGCCCTTCATTTCTTTTCCGTACACTTTGCTTTGTGCGCACGTTTCGGGTAAACTGGTTAAGGTCGCCGAAGCGTTCGGTTTGAACAGCTTTCGGCCAAATCGCGTAGCATACGAACTTTAAGGAGATGAATTTGATGAAAAAAGGATATATCGAGCTTCAAAACGGCGGCAACGTCGAAATCGAATTTTACCCGGAAGAAGCACCGAACACAGTCGCGAACTTCGAGAAACTGGCAAACTCCGGTTTCTATAACGGACTGTCTTTCCACCGCGTAATCCCGGGCTTCGTCGCTCAAGGCGGATGTCCGAACGGCACCGGCACAGGCGGCCCGGGCTGGCAGATCGACTGCGAAACTTCGACGAACACAACGAAGCACGCCAAAGGCGTTCTGTCGATGGCTCACGCGGGCAAAAACACAGGCGGCAGCCAATTCTTCATCTGCTACGGCCCGCAACCGCACCTGGACGGCGTCCACACGGTGTTCGGTAAAGTCATCAGCGGCATGGAACTGATCGACGGCGTCAAACAAGGCGACAAGATGAAAGAAGTTAAGGTTGTAACGGAGTAATTCTAACCGAATAGAAAAGCTATCGGAATTAAATTTCCGGTAGCTTTTTTGTTTTTAATAAGAGTTTATACCAAAATATGTAGTATAGTTAGTTAGGTTATTACTCATTTAAAAAGAGATCAGGGGTTGAAACGATGAGAAAGATAGCTAAAATTTTATGTTTGATTGTATTCTGTTCGTTAACGGTAAACATTTTTGCGAAATCCGCCGACGCAGCCGGAGACCCGTTGAACAATGCGTACTATTTGCAGGAAATCGGAGTTTTTATAGACAATAATATTGTGATTTCTGCACAAAAGACTTATTTTGCCGAAAACAATAAGGTATATGTACCGATCAAAACGATAAGTCGCTTGAAAGGAGTGACTTTAGAGGGCGGAAAAAATTTGAAAGTCAAATCTTCCAAAGGTACATTTACGATCGACAAATCTAATTCGATCGCTTACAAAAACACTACGTATGTCACGATTGAAAAGTTTACGTCCGTAACGGGCTATTCCGGAAGATACGAGCCGCAGTTGAGTTCCGTGTTTTTTTGGAAAGATTACGAGTCTTATCAGAATACGATCAAAAAAATAAATAATGCAAAACAAGTATATAACGAAGTACGATGGTACATGGGTGCAAAAGTATACGTTTACGAACAAGGACAATCAGGTTGGGTGACTGATGTTTCGTCATGGGGAACTGAAGTGACCGAGTTTACGATACAAATGGTTGACGGGAAAGTGATCGAAAAAATCGTTTACGGACATGATCCTGATACTTTTTGTACGTATGCCGAATATGAATCGATTAAAGGAGCTTTTAAAAACAAAATAGTATGGGCAGATAAACATGCATTGCCATATTCTAATCCGCTTTACCATACTGAAAAAATCAAAATACTAAATCTGGATGTCGATAAAGGTGATGCAGTTATCCAAGCTAGAAGAGCCGGTGGATCTGTCGTATCTTTTCGAGTTCCTTTAGGAGGTTTCCCCGGAGGAGTCATCGCGACTCATTTTTACGTGACCGATCCTAAGCAGATGTATCCGGCATGGAAATCGAAAGCCTGGGAGCTAATAGCCGGACAAAAAATCACAAAAGGAATGACAAAGGATATGGTGTTGATGGCTTGGGGAAATCCTGATGATACCAGCAGTTACAGTGGAGTTTACATCTCGACAGATACTTGGATTTACGGCGATACGTATTTGAATTTCACCAACGGAATTTTGGACTCTTGGATGGATTTATAAAGAAGAAGTCAAGCATACCTGCTAAACTTAAGGGTATGCTTTTTTATGGAACGCCAAAGTTAACCGTTTTCGCAACAGATGGTGTATAGTTAAATGAACTAAGTTTGCACATCCGATACCATCCGAAAAAGGAGCTTTATCCCATGATGCATCGCATTTTTCAAATCGGCTACGCCATCTTCTTCGTGATCGCGCTTCTTATGCTGCTTGTTCTTCCCTGGCCGAACGGCACCGCCATGTATCCGTTCATGATCCTCGTCATCTGCGCCTGGGGATTTTGGTATTCCGGGAAAAAGCATAAATTCAGCTCGGCACCGCCTGCTCCGACGCCCAACGTCAAGCGAAATCCACACAACAAAGGCGGATCGGCAGCACCGAAGTCGAACCAAAACCGGAAAAAGAAGCGTTGATTCCGGATTTCGATCAATAATTTGCGTAAACAAAAAGAAGCTGTCTCCAAAGCTAACATTAAAGCTTGGGACAGTCTCTTTTTTTATCCAAATCACTCCAACCTTGTACGCTCTTCATCAGTCCAATCAGCCGGAGTCATCACTTCGATCCGAACCGCTTGCGTTTGCGCAGGAAAAGACATATCGACCGCGTTTATTTCTTTCCCAAAATATCGGATAATATCTCCTTTGGACACGGATAAATAATCATCTTTCGGAATACGGACCCAGATCGCATTTTCGTTATTTTCGGCCAATATATTATCGATAGCGCCATTCAAAATATCCTGTTTCTCCGCACTACGAACCAACAGAACACGCCCATCCTGCTTATCGATAATCACGCCAGAATTTCGTATGCCTTCAGACAAGTTCTGCTCTGCCGTAATCCTTGTCTCCGCTTCCTCCGCACAACCGCTAACGACGCCTACCAACAAAACCCACTTAAAAAAAAGCTTTCATGTCGTCACTCCCTTAAAAAAATTAAATATTTTAAAATAGGATACTTGTGTGACCTCAGATTGTCGAGAAATCTAAACGTAGCTGGAAGCGAGAAGACGGAGAGGGAAATTCAGTGAAAGACGCCTTTGAACTTGGAAAACTTCAACTCAAAATTTCAATCAACTTTTCCCAGTGAGACAGCGAATTGAACGAATTTCTCTCGCAGTCTTCTCGCTTCCCCGCCGAAGTAACTTTCTCGACACCATACAGAGGATTAAGCATTCGATCCACGTTTGTTCCTCTCCCCGTCATTGCAATTCTTTTTTAACCATGCTACCATCATAACGAATACCGTACTTCGGTAACTCACCGGGTACTTACAACAAAACACTCTTTCGGGGCGGGGCGAAATTCCCCACCGGCGGTGACGATCTTTCCATTTTCGAAAAAAGATCGAAGTCCGTGACCCGAACGGTTTCTTACATAGAAGCCGCTCGGCTGACCTGGTGCGATTCCGGGACCGACAGTTAAAGTCTGGATGGGAGAAAGAGAAAACGAACCGTCGTATTTGCCATAGGTATGTCTGTAAATATGCCAATATCTATTGGTTTTTTCAGGCACATGTATAGGGAAGTGGCGTCGCGTCCAGAATAAATAATAGCGGGTTTGCTATAGACATTTGTCTAAAGCTATTCGTATGTTTTTTCACATAGATGCGTAAACGGTCTTTCCGACACTGAGGCAGAAGCAAACGCCAGAACTCCATATCGGAGCTTTCTGTTTGGTTTGCCGTCCGAATTTTCGGCAAATACGTCAACTTTCGCTTTTCAATCCCAGGCCCCGCCTTTGGACGTTTGTCCAAATCGCGGGGCCTTTTTATGCCAATTAAGAGTTGACAAAGTTACTGAAGCGGTATGGAGCCCCAATCGGATACACAAACAAAAAGAAGAGGAGGAGCGCTATGTTTACCGGACTGGTCGAGGAAGTAGGCAATCTCAGGCGCGCGGACCGACGGGGAGAAGCGATGGTACTGACCTTGGGCGCGAAAAAGGTGCTGGAAAACGTCGCGATCGGTGACAGTATCTCGGTGAACGGAGTATGCCTGACCGTAACGGGTTACGAACGCGATTCGTTCACCGTCGACGTGATGCCGCAGACGTATCGCAGCAGCAATCTGAGTACGCTGGGCAGCGGAAGTCCGGTCAATCTGGAACGGGCATTGGCTGCAAACGGACGCTTCGGCGGACATATCGTGCAAGGCCATGTCGACGGTACGGCGCAAATCGTCTCGATCGAGCGGGATCAGAATGCCGTCGTGTTCACGTTCAAAGCGGATGACCCGCATATGATGCGCTATGTGATCGGCAAAGGTTCGATCGCGATCGACGGGATCAGCTTGACCGTAACCCATGCGGAAAACGGACATTTCGGCGTATCGATCATTCCGCATACATTGGGCGAGACGGCTTTGGCGCAAAAAAAAGCCGGAAGCTCGGTTAACGTCGAATGCGATATTTTAGGCAAGTATGTCGAGCATCTGCTCGGCTTCGGAAAAGCGGATCAGACGCCAGCCAAAACCTTCTCGGCGATCGACGAAAGTTTTTTATCCCGTCACGGTTTTGCTTAAGAAAAACGAAGGAGGAATCACGATGGATGAACGATTTGCTTTCGACGCCATCGATGACGCGCTAACCGACCTGAAGGCCGGTAAAATCGTGTTGGTCGTCGACGATGAAGATCGGGAGAACGAAGGGGACTTTATCGCTTTGGCCGACCGGGCGACGCCTGAGGTCATCAATTTCATGATTACGGAAGGACGCGGTCTGGTCTGCTTGCCGATCACGCGCGAACGGGCGGCGAAGCTGGAACTTGAGCCGATGACGGCGCGTAATACGGACTTCCACGGGACGGCGTTCACGGTGTCGGTCGATCATATCCAAACGACGACCGGCATCTCGGCTCATGAACGGGCCATAACGGCTCAAGCAATCACGAACCTGGAAGCGACAGCGGAAGATTTTCGTCGTCCCGGCCATATGTTCCCGCTGATCGCCAAAGACGGCGGCGTGCTGCGTCGGGCTGGGCATACCGAAGCGGCGGTCGATCTGGCACGGCTTAGCGGAGCGGAGCCGGCGGGCGTCATCTGCGAGGTGATCAAGGAAGACGGCTCGATGGCACGCTTGCCCGATCTGGTCGAACTTGCGAAGAAGTGGGACATGAAGCTGATCAGCATCAAAGACTTGATCCATTACCGCAGCGAAAAAGAACAGTTAATCCGGCGGGAAGTCGAAGTTCGGCTGCCGACGGATTTCGGTGAATTCCGCGCCGTCGCGTACAGCAACAAGATCGACGACAAAGAGCATATCGCGCTGGTCAAAGGAGAGATCGACCCGAATCAACCCGTACTGGTTCGCGTACACTCCGAATGCCTGACAGGCGACGTGTTCCACTCCCATCGCTGCGATTGCGGCCCGCAATTCGACGCGGCCATGCGGCAGATCGAGGCGGAAGGCAGCGGCGTACTGCTGTATATGCGTCAGGAAGGCCGGGGAATCGGGCTGATCAACAAGCTCAAAGCGTATAAGCTTCAGGAAGAAGGACTCGATACCGTGGATGCGAATCTGGCGCTCGGATTTGCCGCGGATTTGCGGGAGTACGGTATCGGCGCACAGATCTTAAGCGACCTCGGCGTGCGCAAAATTCGTTTGCTGACCAACAATCCGCGCAAGATCAAAGGCTTGCAAGGACATGGTTTGGAGATGACCGAACGCGTGCCGATCCAGATGCCGGAGAACGTCGACAACCGCGGTTATTTGCACGCGAAGCAATCCAAACTCGGGCATCTGATGGATTTCGGTGAAAGCCAATCGGTTGTCGGAGCATCGGCAGGAGAATTGGAACCGTTGGAGCAGAACGAAGCGTCGCTTGCGGCGGATCGTGAAATCAAGTCAAGAAATTTGTAAAACGAAGGCTACAAACCAGTCAATCTGGTATACAATAGACAAAGGATGGTTGATGACAAATGGCAAATGTATTCGAAGGACACTTGGTATCGCAGGGATATAAGTTCGGGATCGTTGTAGGACGGTTTAACGAGTTCATCACATCGAAGCTTCTGACCGGCGCATTGGACGCGCTCAAGCGTCACGGCGCAGAAGACGGCGACGTGGACGTAGCCTGGGTTCCGGGCGCGTTTGAGATTCCGCTGATCGCGCAAAAGATGGCGGAAAGCGGCAAGTACGATGCCGTCATTACGCTGGGCACTGTGATTCGCGGTTCTACGACCCATTACGATTATGTCTGCAACGAAGTGGCGAAGGGCGTGTCCGCGATCAATTTGAAAACGGGCGTTCCGACGATCTTCGGCCTCGTCACCACCGAAAATATCGAACAGGCGATCGAGCGTGCGGGAACCAAGGCCGGCAACAAAGGCTGGGATTCGGCACTTGCCGCGCTTGAAATGGCCAGCCTGAGCCGTCAATTCAAAGGCTGACCGTTCGCGATACAGGCGGAGGGGAAACGGCTTGACTGTACTTTACAAACTGGAAACGTTCGAAGGTCCGCTCGACCTGCTATTGCACTTGATCGACAAGGCGGAGATCGATATTCAGCAGATCTCCATCAACGAGATTACGGGGCAATATATGGAGTACCTGCACAGTATGCAGGAGCTTGAGCTGGAAGTGACGAGCGAATTCCTCGTGATGGCGGCGACGCTGCTCTCCATCAAGAGCAAACTGCTGCTGCCCAAACCTCCGGTCATGGATATGGACGAATACGATTTCTACGAAGAGGAAGAACCCGATCCGCGGGAAGACCTGATCCGCAGGTTGACCGAATATCGGAAGTATAAAAGCATTGCCGGTTTGCTGCATGAAAAAGAGCATGAACGCGGTCGCATTTATATCCGTGAACCGGACGATCTGGCACCTTTCCTGCCGGAAGAAGCTTTGAATCCGCTGGAAGGGCTGCATGTGGACGATCTGGTGTCGGCGCTTCAGCGCGCGCTTGCGCGGGCGGACCGCAAACCGGTCGTGACCCGGATCCGCCGCGACGAGATATCGGTCAAAGACCGGATGCGGGAGCTGGGAGAAGCGCTTCGCAGCGCGGGACCGGGCGGACGAATATTATTTTCTAGCGTGTTGAACGAGCGGATGTACAGACAGGAGATCGTCGTGACGTTCCTCGCCGTACTCGAACTGATGAAGATGAAGCAGGTAAGCTGCTATCAGGATCGGCTGTTCGACGACATCGTAATGGAGTGGAGAGGGGAAACGGCGTCAAATGGATTTGCAGACGTTGAAGTCAATTATTGAAGGACTCCTGTTTTTGGCGGGGGACGAAGGATTGAACGTACGGCAGATTGCCGAAATTACGGAAAGCAAGCCAAGCGAAGCGCAAAAAGCGGTCGAAAGCTTGCAACGCGATCTACGCAAGTCGCAGCGCGGCGTGCGGGTCACCAAGTTGGCGGGAGCCTACCATTTGACCACGCTGCCCGAGCATTCGGAGTACTTTGAACGGTTGGCGTACTCGCCGTCGCGGGCGACCTTGTCGCAGGCGGCGCTGGAGACACTGGCTATCGTCGCTTATCGCCAACCGATTACGCGGATCGAGATTGAAGAGATTCGCGGCGTGAAATCCGAGCGCGCGATTCATACGTTGACCAATAAGAACTTGATCGTGGAGACCGGCCGTGCCGATGCGATCGGCAGACCGATCTTGTATGGAACGACCAAGCCGTTTCTCGATCATTTCGGTTTGGGCGGGCTGGAAGAGCTTCCGGATGCGTCAGCTTTTGAAGCGATGGTCATCTCGGAAGAGGAAGAACGATTGTTGTTCGGAAGCGTAGATTCTTCTGCGTCAGCTGACGGCGAAGAACATTCGTCGGAAGAAGGCGAGCTTGAAGAGGCTTTAGAAAAGGCTTTAGATGAAGGATCTCATAAAGAAGAGCAATGATCGATATGTACGGATTCAAAAGAACCGAAGGATGTCGCTGAGGCCTTTCCCCGCGCAGGGGGAGGGCCTCAGTGCGTTAAAAGCTTCAATGAGGTCGCTTGCCGCAACAAATTTTATATTTTCACATGCAGCAAACATGGCGAATCCGTGAAAACCGGGAGCAGTTACGCTTGTGATTTTACGTAGGTATGGGTATGATGGAAGGTGAGGTGACTGGATGACTATGGAACGATTACAGAAAATTTTGGCCCAGGCAGGTGTGGCTTCGAGACGGAAATGCGAGGAGCTCATTTTGGCGGGCAAGGTCGAGGTTAACGGCGAAGTCGTGACGACGCTCGGAACCAAAGCCGATCCGGATGCCGACGAGATTACGGTCAGCGGCCGGGCAATCAAGGCCCAACAAAAGCTATATCTGATGCTCAACAAGCCGAAGGGCGTGATTACGAGCGCAACGGACCCCGAAGGCCGCAAGGTCGTAACCGATTACATCAAAGGAATCAAAGAACGCGTGTACCCGGTTGGCCGGTTGGACTATGATTCGGAAGGACTTTTGCTGCTTACCAACGATGGCGAATTGGCGCAGTTGCTTACGCACCCGAGCCATCACGTGCCGAAGACCTATCTGGCAACTGTAGAAGGTATTCCGCATGGAGATTCCCTGGAAAAGCTGAGAAAAGGTATCCAGCTCGAAGACGGGATGACGGCTCCGGCGGATCTCGACTATTATGACGTGGATCAAGTGAAAAAGCAGGCGACGATCCGGATCACCATTTACGAAGGCAAGAACCGTCAGGTTCGCCGGATGTTCGATGCGATCTCGCACCCGGTTAAGCGTTTGAAGCGGATCGCGATGGGCAATCTGTATTTGCAGAACCTGAAGCGCGGCTTACACCGACCGCTGACTAAAAGCGAGATTAACGAGCTTCGACAGCTTCTGGACAAAAAGAACGATGGAGACAAGCTCTAACGCTTCGTTTTAAATAGAACGGATCTTGATCGGGTGTGCCGTAGCGGGACAGATCCGCCATCCCCGGCATGCCGTAGACGAAAGGATTGTTGCAGCGTGGCTGATCAAAAAGAGCGTATTCTCGTGGTGGACGACGAAGAGAGAATCCGGCGTCTGCTCCGTATGTATTTAGAAAAAGAAGGTTATGAAATCGATGAGGCCGAAGACGGAGAGACCGCTTTGCAAAAAGCGACCGAGGGTGATTATACGCTCGTGATTCTCGACGTGATGCTGCCGGGCATTGACGGAGTAGAAGTCTGTGCGCGTCTGCGCCAGGTCAAATCGACTCCCGTGTTGATGCTGACGGCCAAAGGCGAAGAAGTGAACCGCGTTCAAGGCTTTGAAGTCGGTGCCGACGATTATGTCGTGAAGCCGTTCAGTCCGCGGGAAGTCATCTACCGGGTGAAAGCGATCCTGCGCCGTTCTTCGGCAACCGCCTATCTCACCAAGGAAAGCGGGACTAGCAACAATATCGTATTCCCGCATCTGACTATCGAGCATGACGCGCACCGTGTTCTTGCCGGAGGCCATGAAGTGAGTCTGACACCGAAGGAATATGAGCTGCTGCACTATCTGGCCGTTTCTCCGGATAAAGTATTTTCCCGCGAGGAATTGCTGAAGGATGTGTGGAATTACGAATTCTTCGGCGATCTGCGTACCGTCGATACGCATGTCAAACGTCTGCGCGAGAAGCTGAACAAAGTGTCTCCGGACTCGGCGTCCATGATTACCACGGTATGGGGCGTTGGCTATAAACTTGAGGTTCCAAAGTAAGATGGCAGGGTGGAGAGAAGGAGTAGGCACGCTGTGGCGAACACTGGTCGGTAAGCTCTGGCTGACGATTATCGCGCTCGTCGCTTGCGTGCTGCTGACTCTTGGCTTTTTCCTGATTCCGTACGTCGATATCACTTTCGCCAACTCGGCGGCCGTCAAGCGCATGCTGATCTACGTGGGAATCGTTGGATTCTCCATGACGACCGTGTTTGCGCTTTTTTTGCTGAAAAAAATTACGCAGCCGATGCGCCAATTGATCGACGCCGCAGACTCTATACGCAGAGGGGATTACGGAACACGGGTCCATCTGGAAGCTCATGACGAGATCGGTGAGTTGGCCAGCACCTTTAACCTGATGGCAGCCAGATTGGAAGAAAATATCCGCGACCTCAATATTGAAAAGGAACAATTGGCAGGCGTGCTGCGCAGCATGAGCGATGCCATGATTACGTTCAACCGTGAAGGTGAGGTACAGTTGACCAATCCGGGCGGCCAGCGTCTGCTTGAAGATTGGAAAGCAATCAGTTGGGAAGCCGAATCGGAAGCGGGCAACGTTTCTTCTTCACGTATTCCCGAGCCGCTGTATCCGCTATTCGATCAGGTCAGAACGACGCTGGAAGACCGAAGCGCCAACGTGCTGGTCAGACAAAGCGTATGGGCGGTCAATATGGCGCCATTGTTCCTCGATAACGAGGTACGGGGAGCCGTAGCGGTGCTGCGCGATGTGACCGAAGCCGTGAGTATGGAAAAGATGCGCAAAGATTTCGTCGCCAATGTCTCGCATGAAATCCGTACGCCGTTGTCCATGATGCAAGGATACAGCGAAGCTTTGCTCGACGGATTTGCGAATTCGCCGGAAGAGCAAGGAGAACTGCTGCACGTTATTCATGACGAGTCGCTACGCATGGGACGTCTGGTTAAAGATCTGCTGGATCTGGCGCGAATGGAAGCAGGGCATACCGATATTTCCAGGGAGCGCGTGGATATCGGCGAGTTGGTGGAACGAGTCTATCGCAAATTCGCCGTGCGTGCCAAAGAAGACGAGCTGGATTTCGGTTTGGAACGGGCCGAGGAAGAATTAGTGCTGGAACAGGCGGACGAGGACCGTCTGGAACAAGTGGTCACCAATCTGCTGGACAATGCTTTTCGCCATACGCCGTCCGGACGCAAAGTCACGATCGCGGTCAAGCCTACCCTTGAAGAAGGCGAGGCTTTGACGATCTATGTGTCCGACGAAGGTCACGGGATTCCGGCGGAAGACGTGCCTTATATCTTCGAACGTTTCTACAAAGCCGACAAGGCAAGAACGAGAGCGGTCTCGAGCGGAACGGGTCTGGGTCTTGCGATTGTCAAAAATATCGTGGATGCGCACGGTGGACGTATTCAGGTGGAAAGCGTTGTAGGAGAGGGAACCAAGTTCCGCGTGATCCTTCCCAAAAACGGTCGAAGCCTATAAAAAAGGCCATGAGATTCAAATCGAACGAACAGGCTTAACAATGAACATGCTGGAGCGATTCCGGCATGTTTTCTTTATCACGGAAAGGATGGGCAGGATGAACGGTACTTATATATTGGCTTTGGATCAGGGAACGACCAGTTCCCGGGCGATCCTTTTCGATCAAGAAGCGCGTCCGGTGGCGATCGGGCAGCGGTCGTTCGCGCAGAGTTTCCCGAAACCCGGTGAAGTCGAGCATGATCCGGATGAAATTTGGGAAAGCCAGCTTGAAGCGGCTAGGGAAGCCCTTTCGACTTCAGGATTGGCACCCGAACAGATTGCGGCGATCGGGATTACCAATCAGCGGGAAACGACTCTGATATGGGATCGGAAAACAGGACGGCCGATCGGCCCGGCTATTGTATGGCAGGACCGTCGAACCGCCGCGATCTGTGAAGAGTTGAAAAAAAGAGGCCTGGAACCTTATATCAGCGAAACGACCGGACTGGTGGTCGATGCGTATTTTTCAGCGACCAAAATTGCCTGGATGCTGGAGCATATTCCCGGTGCGCGGCAGCGGGCGGAAGCCGGAGACTTGTTGGCGGGAACCGTCGATACCTGGTTGATCTGGAAGCTGACCGGCGGACGTTCTCACGTGACCGATGTGACCAACGCCTCCCGTACGATGCTGTTCGATATCGGACAATTGGTTTGGGATGAAAAATTGCTGGCGGAGCTGAATATTCCCGCTTCCATGCTTCCGACCGTGTTGATGTCCGGAGCCGATTTCGGGAAAACGCTCCCCGAATGGTTCGGCGGCGTAGAGATTCCGATTGCTTCCGTGCTTGGCGACCAGCAGGCGGCTTTGTTCGGCCATGCGTGCGTAGAAGCGGGTCATGCCAAAAACACATACGGAACAGGTTGCTTTATTTTGCTCAATACGGGCAGCGAGCGGGTAAGCTCCACGCACGGCCTGCTGTCCACCATTGCCTGGGGCTGGCGCGACGAATTGCATTATGCGCTGGAAGGCAGTGTGTTCGTCGCAGGAGCCGCGGTCGAATGGTTGAAAGACGGTCTGAATTTGATCGAAAATCCCCGTGAATCCGAGCAATTGGCGGCAAGCGTCGAAGACTCCGGCGGTGTGGTGATCGTGCCGGCCTTTACCGGGCTTGGCGCGCCTTACTGGGATATGTATGCGCGGGGCGCGATATTCGGGTTAACGCGCGGGACGCAGCCCGGTCATATCGCCCGTGCTACATTGGAGTCTCTTGCTTTGCAAACGCGGGATGTGATGAATGCGATGGAAAAAGATTCCGGCATTCCGCTGCGCGAACTGCGCGTAGACGGCGGAGCGGTACGCAATAACATTCTGATGCAATTTCAGGCGGATATTCTGGGGCTGGAAGTGGTGCGTACCGAACAAACCGAGACGACAGCGCTCGGCGCGGCCATGTTGGCGGGCTTGCAATGCGGACTCTGGGAACGGGACCAATTTCGTTCGTTCAATCCGGCAGCGGCGCACTTCCAACCTGAAATGGATGCGGAGCAGCGGGAGAAGCGCTATCGCCGTTGGCAAAACGCGGTTGAGCGGACTCGCGGCTGGGAAGAGCCCGAGGCTTGAGTGCGGCCGGAGCGGTCTTGCTTTAAAGCGGAAGATTAGACGGAAAACGATGAGATGCAAAAAGCTGTACGTGCCACAGGGCCACGTACAGCTTTTTTATGAGGTGAATGATTGAATCGTGGTTACAGGGTAATTTCCTGAGCCGAGTTGATCGCTTCAAGGCTTACCAGTTCGGTCAGTACGTTTTTCGGTACTTCTTTGTCTACGCTCAGCAGCATAACCGCTTCGCCGCCCACGACTTTCCGTCCGACTTGCATCGTCGCGATGTTGACTTCGTTGCGGCCGAGCAGCGTACCCATGCTGCCGATGATGCCCGGTTGGTCATTGTGGGAGATCAGCAACAGATGGCTATCCGGTGCCGAGTCGATCGGGAATTCGTTAACTTGGACGATCCGTTCGCCGTATCCGTACAACAGTGTACCGGATACCGAACGCTGTTGGTCATCTTGCTCGACGAGCGTCACGGTAATCAGGTTGGTGAAGCCTTTCGTCGTAGACGAGCTGTTCACCTGAACATTCAAATCGCGAATTTTAGCCAAGTGGAGCGAGTTGACGATATTGACTTCGCCGCCGAGATGACGGGAAAGCACGCCTTTGATAATATAACGGGTCAACGGCTGAACATCGACTTCCGACAAATCGCCGGCATATTCGATCCGAATCGATTTCACGGCTGCTGTCGTCAGTTGGGAAGCGAAGCTACCGAGCTTTTCGCCGATCGAGAAGTACGGTTGCAACTTGTTCATGACGCTGCTTGCCACAGGCGGCATGTTAACGGCGTTCTTGAACGGCTCGTCGCGCAGGATATGCAGAACTTGCTCGGATACGTCAATCGCAACGTTCTCTTGAGCTTCAACGGTCGAAGCGCCCAAGTGAGGAGTGACGATGATTTTTGGATTGTTCAGGAACGGGTGATCCGGAGCCGGTGGTTCTTGCTCGAACACGTCGAATGCGGCGCCAGCTACAATGCCTTGATCAATCGCTTCGACAAGCGCAACTTCGTCTACGACGCCGCCGCGGGCACAGTTAACGATGCGCATGCCTTTTTTCATCACTGCGAATTGAGCCGTCGAAATCATATGTTTAGTTTCCGGCGTTAAAGGGGTATGAACGGTAATGAAGTCCGCGTTTTTGACAATATCATCAACGCTGGACAGCTTAACGCCTTGTTTCTCTGCGCGTTCTTCCGTCAAGAACGGATCGTAGCCGAGAATGTCCATGCCGAAGGCTTTGGCGCGTTTAGCGACTTCGCTGCCGATCCGTCCCATTCCGAGCACACCCAGCTTTTTGTTGCGCAGTTCAACGCCGAGGAATTTGCGATCCCACTCACCGCCGACGGTTTTGGCATAAGCTTGAGGAATATGGCGAGCCAATGCCATCATCATGGCAAAAGCATGTTCGCAGGTCGTAATTGTGTTGCCGTCCGGAGCGTTGATGACAATAATCCCGCGTCCGGTTGCGGCCGGAAGGTCGATGTTGTCGACGCCTACACCTGCACGGCCGACAACTTTAAGCCGTGTGCCGGCAGTCATGATCGCTTCGGTTACTTTGGTTTGGCTGCGCACGAGAAGCGCGTCATACTCGCCGATGATTTCGATTAATTCGGACTCGGAAAGGCCCGTCTTTTTGTCCACTTGCACATCTGCTGCTTCCACCAGTTGCTGAATTCCCAAATCGCTGATCGGATCGGATACCAATACTTTAAACATCGTCATTTTTCCTCCCTTATTCGGAACGCTGTACGTTGCAAGTCAAGCCAATATGTTCAAGGAACCGGTCCGCGCCTGCGGAACGTCCGAAAAACCGAATGTCATATCGATTACAATATTGCGATAACGGAAAGACGCGTTGCTGTGGCAGAGGACAGGGCTGAGCAAAACAGGCGGCTCGCAAAATGCTTCCACATAAAAAGACTCCCGTCCTCATACCGCTGGTACGGTAAAGGGACGAGAGTCTCGCGGTGCCACCCTAATTCGCCGAACCTTTGCAGGCTGCGGCCTTAGCGGGTCGGAAATCCGACCCTTCACGGTAACGGCGTGACACCGGCTGCGCCTACGCCGCAAAATGCGGAATCGGACAGACGCTCGGGAGCGCTCAGGAACGGATCGCCATACCGGTTCGCACCAACCACCGGCTCTCTGAAATGTACGGGTCCGTTCGTTCTCCTTCAAAGCGTTTCGCTCAGGTTAATTTTTTCATACTTTAACACAAGGTTACATGGAGTGTCAACGGGTAAAACAAATTCGGGTTTTACGAATGATCAAACCGGAAAGTTCGATTTATACCGATGAATGAAGAGTTAATTCCGATCATTAACGATATGTTAGAGGAATGCGTACGTATTTTCGGGTATCTGGAATACGTGTCAGAAAGCCTTTTGCATAGGGGGAGAAAAGGGCTATATCATCGGGCAGAACTTGATTACCTCTTTTCTTTTCGTTATCATTTGATTAGAAATCCGCTTTCTAAATTGTAGGTACTAAGGAACGAAACCATGACGAATAAAAGGAAGAACAGAAGCAGGCGGGCTCAAGTACAGCTTACAGACCGGTTATTGCTCATCAATCTGTACTTAACCCAAGGGTTGACTCTGTTGATCGGTACGGTTTGGATATTTTTACAGGGTAGAAATCCTTTGGCGTTGCTGGCTTTGCCGGAAAGTCTCACCTTCCTCTATTGGGGACTGGGATTGGCTGTCGTCATGTTTTTGATTGACTTTTTGATGACGATCTGGGGCCGCGAAGAAGATTTGGACGATGGCGGAATCAATGCCATGTTATTTCGCAGCCGCCCAATATGGCATATTTTTGCGATTGCGGCGATTGTATCGATTTGCGAAGAGTTATTGTTTAGGGGAGCGCTTCAGTATCATCTGGGGCCTTATTGGACAAGTATTGTTTTTGCGGTCATCCATATCCGTTACTTGCGGCATTGGTTGCCGACGGCATGGGTGTTTGCCAGCAGTTATGGACTGGGTTGGATTTACTTGCAGTCCGGTACGCTGTGGGCGCCGATTATTTGTCATTTTTTGATTGATTTTATTTCGGGCATCATGATCAAACGGAGGGAACAGAAGGAACAATGAGCGAACGTTTAAGCCGCATGGATCGGCATCCGAGCACAAGGAAGAAGCGCCGCAAGCGCCCATCGTTCAAGCAGGAGTGGCAGGATAACCAGAGGAAACTGTCGGATACGACCGTATTGAGGCTGTCGGTTCCCGAGAACCGCAAAGCTCCCGTATCGCCCGGGCCAGTCCCGCAGACGCCTTCTGTACGGCCGCTTGTGGCTCCTCGCGCTACAGAACGTCCGATGTTAAGTGAAGCGGCCGTAGCGGAAGGCATGAACGAAGTGGGGGCGGAGGAAGAGCTTCCGCCGCGCAGCGTGTTATATCCATCGGGTCGGATACGACTGACCAAATGGTTTTACGAAACGCTGATCCTGCTGTTTCTAATACTGCTCGGGACGCTGCTCTGGTGGGGGACCCAGGCGACAGGAGTGAAGTGGCCATGGCAATAAAGTTTGGTTGGAAACAAGCTCTGGCAGCAGCGGCAGGGGCCGCTGCTGGCTTGGGCGTACATATGGTAAAGGAGGCTATGGCTTTCCGCGTCGTGCATGAAGATGTACATATTCCGGGGTTGCCAGCAGCCTTTGATGGCTATCGTGTGTATTTTATCGCGGACATTCATCGCCGGGCTTTGCCCGAGGCGGAGATTGCTGCATTGAAAGGCAAAGCGGACATGGTCTGGATTGCCGGGGATTTAACGGATCGCGGTGTTCCGGAAGAGCGAACGCGCGCCAATATGAAAATGCTGCGCGATCTTGGACCGGCATATGCGGTTTATGGCAATCATGATTATGAAGCCTATATGCCGAATATGGAAAAGCTGGATCGGTTGCTTGAAGACTGCGGAGTCAAGCCGCTCGGCAGCAAAAACGTGCCGCTGCATCGCGGAGGAAGCACGATCTGGCTCGCGGGAATCGACGATCTGGGTCCCGCGGGCATGTGGCGCGGAGATCCGCGTATCCGCCGCGAGGATTGCGTACTTGTGCTGATGCACGATCCCAAGTGGGTGGTGGCGCTGCGTCGTATCTCGGCCAATTACGCTTTTGCGGGTCATACCCATGGCGGACAAATCAGTCTGCCGGTGCTTGGCCCCGCGGCATCCAAGCCGTTTTACAAAACCTATCTCGACGGCACACATTTTATCGACTCCGAAGACGGCGGCATGACGGGACTGCGTATCACGCGAGGAATCGGCACCAGCCATTTCCCGCTGCGACTTGGTTCGCCTGCCGAGACGCATCTGATTACGCTGCGAAGCTCGCCGCCGTTACAGAAGTAAACAGACTGTGAACAAAGCACGTAAAAAGCCGTCCCCGCAATGGGGACGGCTTTGTTGGTTTTCAGGTTAAGGCTGCTTGGTTGTATCGATCGCGCGAGGGTCCACGAAGGAATAGCCTTTGGCTTCGAGCTGTGTCAGTAAGTCGTCAAGAGCTTCAACCGTCCATGGAAGCTCGTGCATCAAAATATTGCTGCCCGAGTGGAGCTGATCGAAGACGTTGTCGATCACGGCCTGAGAATCGTTTTGGTTGACCCAGTCGAGCGAGCCGACAGACCAGTTCATATGCAGCATGTCGTTCTCAGCGGCCACGACGCGCGTGTAATCGTTACCTGCGCCGTTTGGCGGGCGGAAGAAGTGAGGCGCTTCACCGATCGTTTGTTCAACGATCGCTTGCGTGTCTTCCAATTGCTTTTTGATTTCGGCGTTGCTTTCTTTTTTCAAAATGATATGGTCGTAGCTATGGTTGCCTACGATTCCGCCGCGGTCATGAATAAGCTTGAGCAGATCGGGATTAGCTTTGACGCGATACCCGTTGACGAAGAAGATCGCTTTGGCGTTGTGCTTGTCAAGCGTATCGATCAAGCTGTTGATCATCTCGGCTTCTTTCGGACCATCGTCGAATGTCAGTAGCACGACTTTTTTCGGAACGTCGGTACCTTCGTTAGGAACGATGTCGTAGTTTGCGTTCATATGATACTCGATCGCGACTTCTTCGGCGGTCGCCGCCTGATCCTTGCTTGGGCCGTCGGCTTCTTCGGTGTCGGTTTCTTCATTTTCCGAAGGCGCTGCTGCATCGGTTTCCGTTTCGTCCGTCTCGGTGATTTCGCCAGTGTCCGGGTTCTCCGAAGGTTCGGCTTCAACGTTCGCTTCGTTCGCAGGCTGTTGTTCGGTGCCTTCCGTAACGTTTTCTGAAGTCTGTGCGTCGGTTGCGTTGGCGGTTTGTTCGGTGTTGCTTGTCCCCGCTTCTTCGGCAGTGCTCCCGCAGGCGCCGAGCACGAGGCCGGCAGCCAGCCAGAACATGGCCGTCTTTTTCCACATCTGTCATCCATCTCGCTTTCTGTTATCCATTTGTGCTCAAGGCATTTGAATTATGTAACCCTTTCAAAGTCTAACATAATTACCAGTAGGTTTGCGGCACATAACGGGATTGTAACCTTTTCATTTCAACCTGAAACCTTTCATGGTTTTTGATTTCCGGGCGTGCATTTAGCGAAAAGAAGTGATAACATAAATATGTGGTTATATATATAAAACACAACCATATGGCGAGTTTTTCGGAGATGCTCCAGGACCGACGCCGCGGGCGCTGAGTCTCCAGGAGCCGGCGCTTCGTGCTTGGCATACGGATGGCAGAACTGAAGACATGCCGATCATGGGATGCCTTTCCAAAAAAATTCACTCCAAAAGGAGGGTCCTGTCATGAAAATTGAACGATTAAGTCAGGATAAAATTCGCATCTTCCTTACGTCCGATGATCTCAATGAACGCGGTATTCAGCGAGAAGATATGTGGCAGGAGATTCCGAGAGTCCACGAGCTGTTTACCGAGATGATGGATCAAGCCTATTCCGAGTTGGGGTTTGACGCAACCGGTCCTCTGGCTGTCGAAGTGTTCGCGCTTCCCGCTCAGGGTATGGTCGTAGTCGTAACCAAAGGGAAATACGATCCGCTCCATTCGGAACCGGGAGACGAAGAAATGCCGGATGAAGTTTATGAAATGGAAGTGACCATGGAGGCGAACGATACGATCGTTTACTCCTTCCACGATATCGATCCTTTGATCGAAGCGGCTCACGTACTGCGTGAACGGGTAACCGAGACCGGTTCGCTTTACCATTATAATAACGCCTGGTTCCTGCATTTTTCTGCCGAGGATCTCGACGATTCGCTGCACGACTCTCTGGTGGCGGTGCTTGCCGAATTCGGCAGCTCCTCGTCAGTCACGCCGGCCGTGCTTCAGGAATATGGCAAGACGGTCATGGCAGATCAGGCGATTGCCCAGATTTGCACGCATTTTGACCGCCGGGCCTGACACCCGAACGAAACGCCGCCGTCCCGATTTCCGGGGCGGCCGTTTCCGTTTTGGCATGAAATCGATACTCATAAATTCGCGATAAGCAGGCGGGAAAGGAGGAAGCGTTGTTCGTTCTCACGATTCTGGTCGCAGCTGTTACACCTGGCGTAGCGCTGCTTTTTTACTTTTATCTCAAAGACAAGTACGATGCGGAGCCTTTGCACATGGTCGTGCGCATGTTTTTGCTCGGCTTTTTGGTCGTGTTACCGATTACCATCGTACAGCAGGGGCTTTTGCGAGCCTTTGGAGATAATCCGTACTTGTTTGCCTTTGGCCTATCTTCGGGCGTTGAAGAAGCTTTTAAATGGTTTGTGCTATTCCATTTTATTTATAATCATACCGAGTTTGACGAACCTTATGACGGAATCTTGTACGCGGTAGCCGTAGCGCTCGGCTTTGCGACGCTGGAGAACATTATGTATGCTTTTCAACTCAAGGCTTCCTTCGGTGCGCTGCTGCTGCGCGGATTGCTTCCGGTATCGGGTCATGCGATGTTCGGCGTTGTGATGGGGTACTATATGGGCAGGGCGAAATTCGCCAAACCGTCGCAACGTAAGAAGTTCCTTTTGCTATCGCTTATCATGCCGTTTGTCTGGCACGGCTTCTACGACATCATTTTGAATCTGTCCGGTCACTACTGGCTATGGTACATCATTCCGTTCATGGCCTTGATGTGGTACGGAGGAATGGATAAAGTCGTTAAGGCGAATAATCGTTCCCCGTTCCGTTTTTTGAAAAAGGAAGAGCCGTCTGGCGAGGTAAGGCAGAAACCGACATCTTCTCGTACATCCATCTCGGAAAAGAAAAAAGCCTGATTCAAAAGCACTGGTTTTATATTCGAAAATCCGTTTGAAGTCCGCTCCTGGCTTGGGAAAAGCCCGGATGTCGGGCTTTCTTTTTGTTTTTTGGGATGTTAGGCTCACAAGCATATTTTTCCATGCTATACTGATGAAGCCGATGACCAGGCAACACCTGACAGCGCGGCGAACAGCCGAATGGCAAGCACACTAAAGGCGGGCGATCAAAAATGTATCCAAAAACGAACGATATGCTGTTTATGCAGCCCGTATCTATGGAAGCCAAACTTGAAAATGAACACCGGTCCCGGATTTCGGAGATTGAAGAACAGTCCTTGCTGGTTGAGATTCCGATGCGCGGAGGTCGGATGAGCCGACTTCTCCTTGGCGAGGAATTGTCGGTCTACCATATGACGGAAGACGGGGTCAAATATTATTTCACGTCGCATGTATTGGGATATCATGACGATTCGATTCCTTTGATGCGGGTCAGCAAGCCGTTACCCGAAGAAATCTCGAAGATTCAACGGAGACATTACTTGCGCGTCCCTGCAAAAGTGGAAATCGCCGTATTGGCACCCGAGTTTCATTTCACGGCGATGACTTCGGATTTGAGCGGCGGCGGATTATCTTTCACATCGCCTAATGGACATGATCTTCATATGAATCAAGAAGTCGACGGGTGGATTTTGCTTGCTTTTAAAAGCGGGAGTATCGACCATGTTCAATTCAGCGGCGAAGTCCTTAGGGTGAAGGAACCGGGTACAGGTCTTAATACAGTCAGCGTACATTTTAACCAGATTGCGGATGCGGAGCGTCAAAAAGTCATTCGTTACTGCTTCGAACGCCAACTCGATTTTCGAAACCGGTAATTCCAAGTGTGTTTGTGTAGACGTTTTTTGAAAAGAGAGAGCGTTTTTTTGCTTTCGTTTGCGGACGTTTTGCAAATTAAACATCCTTGTGCTATAATTTTATTGTCGCAGGCCCAGCCTGCTTTTTTACTGATTGAGAAGTCTATTTGCTTGTCGGATAGACGGTTTTGAGGAGGAATGGCCCCTTGTCCAGTTTGAACGGGGAACGGGAGTTCAGAATCAACATCGCGATCGACGGACCTGCAGGAGCAGGGAAGAGTACGGTCGCGCGCAAGGTTGCCGCACAGCTTTCCTATGTATACGTGGATACGGGCGCTATGTACCGGGCCGTGACATGGGACATGCTGAAGCATGGCATTGAGGCGGAAGACGAGACTGCGGTTCTCGAACGCCTGAAGGCGCTTGACATCGAGTTGGTTCCCGGAGAAGACGGACAGCGCGTTTGGCTTTCGGGCCAAGACGTAACGGACGACATTCGGTCTCTCGCAGTCAATCGGACGGTTTCACGATATGCGCAAATCGAGGGGCTGCGTGCGAAGTTATCGGCTTCCCAGCGGCAAATGGCTTTGCGTAAAGGTGTCGTTATGGATGGACGCGATATCGGAACCACTGTACTTCCCGATGCAGAAGTGAAAATCTTCATGACCGCCACCGTTCAGGAGCGGGCAAGAAGACGATATCGGGAAATGCCGGAGTCTGAAGCCATTACGTTAGAACAGCTTGAACAGGAAATTTCACGGCGCGACGAGTTGGATCGTAATCGCGAAGTGTCTCCGCTGTTATGTGCGGATGATGCGACGGTGCTTGATACGACAGACATGACCATCGATGAGGTGGCTGATGCGATCGTGCGCCAGGCTGATCAGAAGATCGTTCAGTAAGAACGAAATGAAGGCGGCACAGGCAATATTGTTTTGAACTCTGCGCACCGCGGGTTTAAATATGAGGGTTTTGAATCGAGGAGGGTATTTAACATGTCGGAAGAGACAAGAAATGAAGAAGTAGTAAACCAAGAAATCAACGAAGAAACGGCTACGCAAGATCAACTGGAGCAAGTGGTTACCGTTAAAAAAGGTGACACCGTTACCGGTACAATCGTGAAATTGGACGATGACCAAGCGTACGTCAGCATCGGTTATAAATACGACGGCGTAATCGCGACTCGCGAGCTTGAAGAAGGCGCTGAAATCGGACAAGAAGTTGTTGCTAAAGTTGTTAGCCTGAACGACAACAAAGAGCAAATGGTTCTGTCCAAACGCGCAATCGACGGAGCGAAAGCTTGGGATCAACTCGAAGAAAAATTGGCTAACAAGGAAATCTTCGAAGTTACGATTACTGACGTTGTCAAGGGCGGTATCGTAACAGACGTAGGTCTGCGTGCTTTCATCCCTGCTTCGATGGTTGAGCGTCATTTCGTTGAAGACTTCAGCGATTACAAAGGCCGCACAATCCGTGTTCGCGTAAAAGAACTGGATCGCGAAAACAACAAAGTAATCCTGTCCGCCAAAGATGTTCTTGAAGAAGAATTCGAAGCCAACAAAGTTAAAGTGATGGCTGAACTTCAAGAAGGCCAAGTGATCGAAGGTAAAGTACAACGTCTGACTCAATTCGGCGCATTTGTCGATGTTGGTGGCGTTGACGGCCTGGTTCACGTTTCGGAAATGGCTTGGCACCACGTTGACAAACCATCCGACGCGGTATCCGAAGGCGACAGCGTTAAGGTAAAAGTCCTTAAAGTCGATCCGGAAAAAGGCAAAATCAGCCTGAGTATCAAAGCAGCTACTCCAGGTCCATGGGAAACGGCTTCCGAGAAGTTCAACCAAGGCGAAATCATCAGCGGCGAAGTTAAACGTCTTGTACCTTTCGGTGCATTCGTAGAAATCGCTCCTGGCGTAGAAGGTCTGGTTCACATCTCGCAAATTTCCCACAAGCATATCGGTACGCCTCAGGAAGTTCTGCAAGAAGGACAAACGGTTCAAGTCAAAGTGCTTGACGTGAACCCTTCGGAAAAACGCATCAGCCTGAGCATCAAAGAAACCGAAGAAGCTCCTGCGGGCGAAGCTCGTGCAGAGCGTCCGGAAAGAACTGAGCGTCCGGAAAGATCGGGAGCGGGCAGAGGCCGTGATAAAGGTCCTCGCGTTGAGAAAATCGACAACCCTAACGTTTCGCTGAGCAACCAAAGCATGAACGTTTCCCTGGGCGAGCGTTTCGACCTTGCAGCACTCAAAGAAAAACTGGGCCAATCGGAAGAATAATTGGTGCCTTAGTATAGTAACGAGCAAACGGCGGACCCGCTGCGGGTTCGCCGTTTCTGCAATATAAGGACGGATCGGCTGTAATCTACATGTTATGGGCCGGATTCGCCGATGGGAAACGGGGGCTAATCCAAATTGGATTGGTTTAGCCGTTTCTTGTCGTGTAACGGGAAAATTCAGCTGAGGCTGACAGGAGGAATGTTCAAATGGCAAGAGCAGTAGTCGCGATCGTAGGCCGTCCGAACGTGGGCAAGTCTACGATCTTCAATCGAATTATCGGCGACCGACTGTCCATCGTCGAAGATAAGCCGGGCGTTACACGCGACCGGATTTATGGTGTCGGCGATTGGAACGGCAGGTCGTTCAGCATTATCGATACCGGGGGTATCGAGCTTAATGATGAACAAATCCTCAAATCGATTAAGCTTCAAGCCGAACTGGCGATCGAAGAAGCGGACGTTATCGTCCTCATGTGCGATGCCAAGGCCGGCCTTACGCAATCGGACACGGAAGTGGCGGAATTGTTGTATCGCTCCAAAAAACCGATTGTGTTGGCGGTTAATAAAGTCGATAACATGAGCCGTATGGATGATACGTACGAGTTTTACAATCTGGGGCTTGGCGATCCGATCGGCGTATCGGGCGCGCACGGCAGCGGCGTCGGCGATTTGCTGGATGCGATTGTAGAAAACCTGCCGGAAGTAGAAGAGGAAGAGTATGACGAGGACGTAATCCGCGTTGCGCTAATCGGTCGTCCAAACGTCGGCAAATCTTCGCTCGTTAACGCTTTGCTCGGTGAGCAGCGCGTAATTGTCAGCGATGTGGCCGGTACGACTCGCGACGCTATCGACACGGAATTCGAACGCGACGGACAACGCTACGTGCTGATCGACACCGCCGGTATGCGCAAGCGCGGTAAAGTGTACGAAAACCTGGAAAAATACAGCGTCATGCGTGCGATGCGCGCTATCGAGCGTGCAGACGTGGTAGCGGTTGTTATCAATGGCGAAGAAGGCATTATCGAACAAGACAAGCATATCGCAGGCTATGCGCTTGAAGCGGGCAAAGCTTCCGTATTCGTCGTCAACAAATGGGACATTGTCCAAAAAGACGATAAAACGATGCAGCATTTCGAAAAAAGCATCCGCGATCACTTCCTGTTCATGACTTACGCTCCGGTTGTATTCTTGTCGGCTCTAACCGGACAACGTGTGCAAAAGCTGTTGCCTGTCGTGAATCAAGCGGCTGAACAGCATTCGCGCCGTATTCCTACAGGGCTGCTTAATGACGTGATCTCCGATGCGGTAGCCATCAATCCGCCGCCAACAGACAAGGGACGTCGTATGCGTATCAACTATGCGACTCAGGTTGCGGTTAAGCCTCCGACCATCGTAGTCTTCGTCAACGCGCCGGAACTGATGCATTTCTCTTACGAACGCTACCTGGAAAACAAAATTCGGGCGGCTTTCGATTTCGAAGGAACGCCGATTCGAATCTTTACCAGACGCAAATCCGACGATAACAAAAACGCGTAAACTCGTCGGATACCGGATAAGAGAACGGAAAAGTTCAGTTGCACGAAGGGGAGCGAACCATGATATTTTCGGGAATCGCGATCGTAGTCGCTTATTTGCTGGGCTCGATCAGTTTTAGCGTATTATTCGCCAGATTGTTCAAAGGAATCGATATTCGTAACCACGGAAGCGGGAATGCCGGAGCGACCAATACGCTTCGGGTGCTCGGCAAAGGACCTGCAATCCTGGTGCTTGTACTGGATATTTGCAAAGGCATTCTTGCAGTTTGGTTAGGCCGCTGGTTGGCACCCGACTACGATTGGACGCCGGCGCTTGCCGGTTTGGCCGCCGTAATCGGTCATAACTGGCCGCTATACTTCCATTTCAAAGGCGGAAAAGGGATTGCCACGACTATTGGGATGTTGGCAACCCTTTGCTTCGTACCCTCTTTGATCGCAGGCGTTGTCGGCATCTTGTCGATTGTCTTCACCCGCTATGTTTCGCTGGGATCGCTTTTATTTGTCACGCTGACTCCGGTTGTGCTAATCCTTTATAGCGCTACTGGCTGGCATGATTACGGAACTGCCGTGCTGGTGGTCAGCATCGCAATCTGGGCGCTTGCCGTTTGGCGGCATCGTGGTAATCTGGTCAAGCTGAAAAATGGAACAGAGAACAAGCTGGGATCGAAGTCCGGCGGGAAGGAGCGCAGCCTTGGCTAAAAAAGTGTGCGTATTGGTAGCGGGAAGTTGGGGAACGGCCCTGGCTATGGTATTGGCCGACAACGGTCATGACGTCCGGCTATGGGCGCGTAACGAAGAACATGTGAAGGAGATTAACGAACGACATGAAAATGCACGTTTTCTGCCGGGCGTTAAGCTTCCAAACGGCATACGCGCCACAAGCGACATGGAAGAGGCCGTCAAGGACGCAGAAGCGGTTGTGATTGCTTCGCCGTCCAAAGCAATGCGCGAAGTGGTTCGGGCTTTAAAGCCTTTTTGGCACGAAGATATGCTCTGCGTTCACGCGACAAAAGGAATGGAAGTCGGTACGCTGAAGCGGATGTCGACGGTCATCGCGGAGGAATTGGGCTGCGAAGAGTCAAAGATTGGCGTCATCTGCGGACCGAGCCATGCGGAAGAAGTAGCCAGACGGCTGCCGACAACGATTGCAGTGGCTTCATCCAACGAGGAAGAAGCCCAACGCGCGCAAAATTTGCTGATGAATGCTTATTTCCGTGTATACACGAACCGTGACGTACTTGGAGCCGAGCTTGCAGGCGCATTTAAAAACATCATTGCGCTCGGTGCAGGGATGTCGGACGGCTTGGACAACGGCGATAATGCAAAGGCTGCGCTGCTGACTCGGGGCTTGGCTGAAATCACGCGAATCGGTACGGAAATGGGAGCGAATCCGCTTACTTTTGCCGGACTTGCCGGGGTAGGCGACCTCGTGGTTACGGCAACAAGTAAGCATAGCCGCAACTGGCGGGCGGGTTATATGCTCGGACAAGGCAAGCCGCTTCAAGAAGTGCTCGATTCCATGGGAATGGTCGTCGAAGGGATTCGCACGACGGAGGCCGCTCATTTCATTTCTCGAAAATATAAGGTTCAAATGCCGATTGCGGAGCAGTTGTACCATGTTTTGTTTGAAGGACTTGATCCCAAAACGGCTGTCGAAGCCTTGATGGGGCGGGGACCGAAAACGGAGATGGAAATGATTTCTCAAGAGACTTGGGAGCAGTGGCATACGTAAGGAGGAGCTAATATGCCCATTCAGAGCCATACGGTATCTTTTTCGCCGGACGGTAAAAGCGTGCGCGTAAGGCCCGGGACGACGCTGCTTGCTGCCGCAAGGTCTGCGGGTGTACGTATTCCGGTACGCTGCGAAGGTCGGATGGGCTGCCTGATGTGCAAGGTCACGGTGGAATCGGAAGGCGCTGGGGTTTCACCTCCAGCCGAAGCGGAACGCCGGAAATTGGGCACCAGCCTGGAATCCGGAATCCGTCTGGCTTGCCAGGCTAAAGTATGCGGGGAGACTTCGGTGGTTACGCCGGAAGATCCGTTAAAACGCGCGGTTCGTCTACAGCTTGAGCGGCAAAAAGACGAGGAAGACGACTTTTGGGCTTGAATAGACGAAACGCTTGAAATTATAAGGCTGGTGTATTACTATAAGTTTGTTGCCTACAGAACGCAGGTTCTGGGCAGTTTGCGAATTCCGGCTTTGTATCGCCTAGCGGTTTGCTTTGCGGCAAAACGGAAAGACCAAATACGCCTTATAGGCAGGCACTCGGACGAGTGCCGGGTATGATTGTAACAGGAGGTGAAACGCATGAACAAATCTGACCTGATCAGCCACGTTGCAGAAGCATCTGAGCTTGGTAAGAAAGAAGCAACCAAAGCGGTTGACGCTGTTTTCGAAGCCATTGCCACTGCTCTGCAAAATGGCGAGAAAGTACAGCTCGTTGGATTCGGTAACTTTGAAATTCGCGAACGTTCCGCCCGTAAAGGACGTAACCCGCAAACTGGCGAAGAGATCGAAATCCCGGCAAGCAAGATTCCTGCTTTCAAACCGGGCAAAGCCCTGAAAGACGGAATTAAATAAAATCTACATAATCCTTTTGGGATTTAAGATTTTGAACATCCAGGCTGTTCGCAGCCGAAGATGCGAGAAAGCCGTGAATACATATTCACGGCCTTTTTCTTTATTTAACGTTGAACACACAATGATACACAAATAAATGCTCTTAAATACACTCAAGGAGGTATCGCGATGGAACAGTCGGAAAAAGCGGATTACGTCGTAATTAAAGCCCATGAGAATGGCGTTCATGTCATTGGATTGACACGAGGACAAGATACCCGTTTTCATCACACGGAAAAATTGGACAAGGGTGAGGTATTGATCGCGCAATTTACCGACCATACGTCTGCAATCAAGGTGCGCGGCAAAGCAACTGTCTTCACGAAACACGGGAATATCGAGACCGAATCCTGAGCGTTTTAGGTTAGTTGTTTGAAGAAGCTTATGCTATAATAGAAAAGATTGTGACAAAATTAGCGTTGAACGTTGTAAAAAGTCGGAGGCCTGTTGATGAAACCTTACTGCGTACCGGAGAAAACCGAAAAATATGCCGGATATGATATGATCCGGAAGCATACGGCCATCCCGGCATTGCCGGACGCCCGGCTTCGACTCTTGCATGTCTTCCTCGAAGCTTCGGAATTTGCCGGCCGGAGCGAGGTCTATGGAACCGTCACCGCTCTGCTTCAGACCGGTCTGGATATCCATGACCGCGTAGCGCCGGGAGACGATAGCGAGGAAGAACAAGCGATGCGGACCCGGCAGCTCAAAGTGCTGGCGGGCGATTATTATAGCAGCCGCTTTTATGAGTTGCTGGCTGCGGCGGGCGAAGTCGAAATGATTGCCGAGTTGAGTCGCGCAATCGCGGATGTAAACCGGAGAAAAATGGAGCTGTACCTGCGGATTCAGGGAGGAGAAGCTCCTGAACTACGTGAATATCTCGATGAGGTGGCCGGTATCAAGGTGCGCCTATTCGAGGGCTTTGACGGTTTGTTGAAGGGGCCTTTGTCGGCTCATTGGCAGACGCTGCTTAAGCTGGTCGGCTTGTGCGAAGCGACAGCAGAGGAATTGGCTGCCGTAAACGGAACGGAGCAGGATAAGGTATCTTTCCGATCCAGTGGACAGGCGTCAGACCATGAAGCGGCGGTCTATACGGAATTAGCCGAATGGCTTCGGATGTTTGCGGGGCAGTTGGAGCGTGCAATCGCGGAACTGCCATCCAACGTTAATCGTGAATTGTTGAATCCGCTGGTTCAAAACTTCAAGGCTTCGGCAGAATCGAAAGGAAAGGTGGTCGGGTAATGGCGGATTCGTCGAAACCAAAACAGGAGCATGTTCATGACGTGTTCCAGCAGATCGCGCCAAATTACGATCGCATGAACAATATTATCAGCTTTAACCGTCATAAGGCGTGGCGCAAGTTCGCCATGCGAAAAATGGCCGTTTCAGCGGGTGACAGCGCGATCGATTTGTGCTGCGGAACGTGCGATTGGACGCTTAGCCTGGCAGAAGCCAGTAAAAGCGGCCCAATCACGGGACTTGATTTCAGTCAGGCCATGTTGGACGTGGGCCGGGAAAAAATCAAAGTGGCTCCTTACGGCGATCAGATCAAGCTGATTCAAGGAAACGCGATGGAGCTTCCGTTTGCCGATAATACGTTCGATTACGCGACGATCGGTTTCGGTTTGCGCAACGTGCCGGATCTGGTCCAGGTGCTCCAGGAAATGCGCCGCGTCGTCAAGCCGGGCGGCATGGTCGTGTGTCTGGAAGTTTCCAAGCCGACCACTCAACCTTTCAAAGGCCTGTATTATTTTTACTTTGATCGGATTCTGCCGGTATTCGGTAAAGTTTTTGCCAAAAGCTACGAGCAATACAAATGGCTGCCGGAATCGCTTAAGCCGTTTCCCGGACGCAAGGAATTGGCTCAAACCTTTCGTGACGTCGGCCTGAAACAGGTCGAAGATTATCCGCTGACAGGCGGAGTCGCCGCGCTGCATATCGGAATTAAGGAGAAATAGCATGTTCGGGAAAATCCGTGTCTTTTTAGAAATGATCAAGATTGAACATACATTATTCGCGCTTCCCTTTGCTTTTATGGGGATGCTGCTCGGCTCCGTGGTCATTAACGGACACCTGCCTTCCTGGGCGCAGGTCGGTTGGATTTTGCTGGCCATGATTGGGGCTAGAAGTGCGGCAATGGGGATGAACCGCCTGATTGACCGCTACATCGATGCCAAGAACCCGCGTACGGAAAAGCGCGCTATCCCGGCAGGGTTGCTCAAAACGAGCGAGGTTACGGTTTTCGTCATTGTTTTCCTCGGCCTATTCTTATGGGCAACATGGGAATTGTCGCGTTTTGCGTTGACGTTGTTCCCGATCGCGCTCGTGCTGATCTTCCTGTACTCGTACACCAAGCGTTTTACTTGGCTATGCCACGTCGTGCTCGGCGCAACGATCGCGTTGGCGCCGCTGGGCGGCTGGGCAGCCGTAACGGATAGCTTTAGCTGGTCGTCGCTTGTGTTTTATATCGCAGTCGCGTTCTGGACGGCCGGTTTCGACGTCATCTATGCCTGCGACGATATCGACTTTGACCGCAAAGAAGGCATTTATTCGATTCCAAGTCGATTCGGACTTGAGAAAGCGTTGAAGATTGCGCAGGCGTTCCATGTGGTTACGGCAATCGGACTGATTTCTTTGGTCTTCATCACGCCGCTTGGCTGGTGGTATGCGGCGGGCGTCGTCATTGCGTGCTCCATTTTGTTCTATCAGCACCGTATTGTGAAACCAAGCGACCTGAGTCGTGTGCAGACCGCCTTTTTCACGATGAACAGCTGGCTTAGCGGAATTGTTTTCATTTTCACATTGATCGATTTGGTGGTGAAATTTTGGTAAACGAACTCGTAGGCACCGGCAGGCACTGGGTAGTGGGGATCACTGGTGCCAGCGGTAGCGTTTACGGCGTACGGCTGGCGGAAGAATTGCTGGATTGCGGTTTTACCGTGCATCTGGTGATTTCGAATGCGGGTTGGCGCGTACTCAAAGAAGAAATGGATTTTGACGCTTCCGGCCGGGAGGCAGAGCTGGAACGTCGCTTCGGCGGGCGCGCGGGCCGCTTGATCTATCATCCGGTGGCGGATATTGGGGCGTCGATCGCCAGCGGTTCTTTTCGGGCCGAGGGAATGATCGTCGCCCCTTGCTCGATGGGCACGTTGTCGTCGATCGCTCACGGTTCCTCCGATAATCTGATGACCCGTGCGGCTGACGTTATGCTCAAAGAAAGCCGTCCACTGGTCATCGTACCGAGAGAAACGCCGCTGCATGCTATCCATCTGGAGAATATGCTGAAGCTGTCGAGACTCGGCGTCAAAATGGTTCCGGCCATGCCGGCCTTTTACCATCGCCCTCGTACTTTAGAGGAAGTCGTTGATTTCTTGGTTGGCAAGGTGTTGGATACGGTTGGAATACCACATAACTTGTTTAAAAGATGGGGGGAGGAGTCGTGAGCGAGCCATTGCGCTTGGGGCGCATTCTCTATACGAACGTTTGGCCGGTGTACCATTACTTCGATCCGTCTTCGCTTAGCTTTCCGGCAACGACGCGGACCGAAGTTCCGGCTGTCTTGAACCGGCTGCTGCTGGAAGGGGAATTGGATATGAGTCCGGTGTCCTCTTTTGCCTACGCGACAGCGTCAAATGACTTTTTGCTGCTGCCGGATCTGTCGGTGAGCGCGGACGGTCCAGTCCGGTCGATCCTCTGTTTTTCGCGTAAGCCGTTTGCGGAGGCGGTTCACGGACGGATCGCGCTGACCAATACATCTGCAACCTCAGTCAATTTGTTGAAAGTTATCGCGGAAAAAGCGTATGAAGCCAAGCCGGAATATGTGACATGCGAACCGGATCTGGAAGAAATGTTGCAGCATGCGGATGTTGCGTTATTGATCGGCGACCATGCTATCCGGGCCGATTGGGCAAATACCGATTATACCGTGACCGATCTCGGAGCGGAGTGGAAAAGTTGGACCGGGAAAAGCATGACGTTTGCGGTCTGGACCGTTTCGAAAAAGGCTGCGGAACGCTATCCGAAGCAAATTGCTGAACTGGCTGCGGCGTTTGCGGCAAGCAAACAGCGCAGTGCGGAAAATGTAACGCCAGTCGCCATCAAAGCGCAGGAAAAGCTTGGCGGCGAGCTGGAATACTGGCAGGGGTATTTTGCGAATCTGAATTACGACTTGACTCCGGAACGGTTGGAAGGCTTGAGCCTTTACTTCCGCTATGTTCGGGAGATGGGATTGCTGCCGCAAAAGGCAGAGATCGAAATTTGGAGCGATAATACGCAGATACGGGTGAATGAATGAAACGAATGGAGATCTTTGGAACATTAAAAAAGGATATGGATGCCGTAGAACGTTCGCTGTACGCAAGCATTGAAGTCGAGAGCGAAGCGCTCGGCGAAGCGGCTATGCATTTGCTCAAAGCCGGAGGGAAACGACTTCGTCCCGCTTTCGTCCTGCTGGGCGGAAAGTTCGGTACATATGAGCTGGATCGTTTGCAACGCATCGCCGTCCCGCTTGAGCTGATTCATATGGCCTCGCTTGTGCATGACGACGTGATCGACAACGCACAAACCCGCCGGGGTGAGTTGACAGTCAAAGCAAAATGGGACAATCGAATCGCCATGTACACAGGGGATTACATTTACGCAAAAGCATTGGAGATCGTAGCGGGCCTCGACGATCCCCGCATTCATCGCATTTTAGCCAAAGCGATGGTCGAAATGTCGATCGGAGAAATGGAGCAAATCCGCGACTTTTTCAACTCCGGTCAAAGCATCCGCCGTTACCTGCTGCGCATTCGCCGCAAAACGGCATTGCTGATCGCCGTAAGCTGCCAGCTTGGCGCACTTGCCGCTGGCGCTTCAAAAGAAGCCGCGCGTGAGCTATACAACTACGGCTACAACGTCGGCATGGCTTTCCAAATCCGCGACGACCTGCTCGACCTGTGCGGAACCGAAAAACAAATCGGCAAGCCGCCCGGCAGCGATATCCGTCAAGGCAACATCACCATCCCGGTCTTGTATGCCCTGCAAGAAGAATCGCTACGTGAACCGCTGCTGAGCGAAATTGGCCGCATCCACGAAGCCAACGGCCGCACGGACGTCTCGTCCGCCGTCGCAATGATCCGAAATAGCACGGGCATCGCCAAAGCCGAGGAACTGGCCGACCGCTACACCCAAAAAGCTCTAGCCGCCCTCGACCGCCTGCCCGATATCCGCGCCAGACGCCACCTGCGCGATATCGCTCACTTCGTGTCCCGGCGCACCTATTAACATCCATGAACACCAAGCAAAAGGGAGATTCGCGAGTTTGTCCGGTTTGAAAAGAAGTTTTGTTTGAAAAATGAAGCGAGCCAGCGAAGGGTAAAATTCAGTGAAAGACGCCTTTGAACTCGGAAAGATTCCTTAATCTAAATCCAATCCATCTTTCCGAGTGAGACAGCGTCTTGAACGAATTTTACCCGCAGCGCTCATCTTCTTTTACAAACAGGAACTTCTCAGAAAAACGGGCAAATCCCAATGAATCTCCCTTTTTTCACACATTAGGCAGGATTATCGCACCAAAACGTATAACTCTATTAAAAAGCAAGCGCCTCAGCCGATAATAAATCATAGCCGAAAGTGGGAGATTACCGATGGAACGCACTTTTTTGATGGTCAAACCCGATGGAGTACAACGTGGACTGGTTGGACGGATCGTCAGCCGATTTGAAGATAAAGGATTCAAGTTGGTTGCCGGGAAATTTATGCAAATCTCAGAAGAACAGGCCAAACGCCATTATGCCGAGCATGAAGGCAAGCCGTTTTTCGGAGAGTTGGTTGATTTCATTACGTCCGGTCCGGTATTCGCGATGGTGTGGGAAGGCGACGACGTGATCGCGCTGTCCCGGATCGTCATGGGCAAGACCAAAGTGACGGACGCGCTGCCTGGAACGATTCGCGGAGATTTTGCGGCACATACGCCGTTTAACCTGATTCACGGATCGGACGGACCGGAAAGCGCTGCTCGGGAGATCGCTAATTTCTTCACCGAAGCGGAACAGCTTGATTACGACAAGGCGGTGGCCAGATGGATCTAATCAGAGGAGCGGGGCGCGAGGAAGTATCGGCTCCGGGAAGCGACCCGGACTATAGCGGGTTTATCAAAAGCGTAAATGCAAGTACGGGAATTGACCTGTCTCAATACAAAGAAGCACAGATGAAGCGCCGTTTGACGACATTGCGCAGCAAGCACGGCTTCAATACGTTCGGGGCATTTTTTGAAGCGATGAAGAAAGACAAAAACCTGTTTTTCGAGTTCCTCGACCGGATGACGATCAACGTGTCCGAATTTTGGCGCAACCCGAACCGCTGGGAAGTGCTGCGCGATACGATTATTCCCGAGCTTCGCGCAGGTGGCAAAAAAGGGCTTAAAGTATGGAGCGCAGCTTGTTCCACAGGCGAAGAACCGTACACGCTCGCTATGATTCTGGACGGTCACGGCATTCTCGGCGATTCCAAGCTGAACGCCGCCGATCTGGACGAAGGCGCGTTGGCAAAAGCCAAACAGGGGCAATACCTTGAACGTTCTTTGAAAGACGTTCCTCCGAAGGTCGCCGAAAAGTACTTCAAAGCCGAAGGACTCATGTACAAAGTCGACGACAAGCTGAAACGCGCAGTCAATTTCCACAAGCTCAACCTGCTGACGGACAAATTCGACGACGGGTACGATCTGATCGTTTGCCGCAACGTCATGATCTATTTCACGGAAGAAGCAAAGTCTGCGTTGTACCACAAGTTCGCGTCCAGCTTGCGCAAAGGCGGCGTGTTGTTCGTGGGCAGCACCGAGCAGATTTTTTCGCCGGGGCAATACGGACTTGAGCCTTGCGATACCTTCTTCTACAAAAAAATCTAAGGAATATCTTTGAAAAAAATGTTCCTACGTGCATCGACCGTATCGAACCAAGAGCTACTGTCGAACGCGGTCAATGCACTCAAGCCGTCGCATTCTGCTTCTAAGCAGAGTCGGCGGCTTTTTGTCGTTCAAAAAGAACAGCTGACGCAAAATGTGAAGGTGGCTTGGACAAGTAGCAGGCAGGTGGTATAATGGGCAAAGACATTTACGGATTTTAGCCGTTTACAGTTTAAAAGTTTAAAGGGGGAACGCATCATGAGTTTACGTTACTTGACCGCAGGGGAGACCCACGGACCGCAGTTGACCGCGATCGTAGAGGGGATGCCGAGCAATCTGCGTATCGATTTTGAAGCTTTGAACTTCCAACTGCTGCGCAGACAAAAAGGATACGGCCGCGGCCGGCGCATGCAGATCGAACGGGATACGGCAGATATCGCAGGCGGCGTTCGCCATGGGCAAACGACTGGCGCGCCGATCGCGCTGATCGTAGTCAATAACGACTGGAAACACTGGACCAAAATCATGAACATCGAGCCGATCGAAGGCACGGACGAAGAGAAGCGCCGCGTACATCGCCCGCGCCCCGGCCATGCCGACCTTAACGGCGGATTGAAATACGATCTCAAGGATCTTCGCAACGTACTGGAACGCTCCAGTGCCCGCGAGACGGCTGTTCGCGTCGCGGTCGGCGCTCTTGCCCGCCAGCTCCTTGAAGCGTTCGGTATTCGGATCGGCGGCCAGGTGCTGCGGATTGGCGAGATCGAAGCTCCGGTTAACAACCTGCCTTTGGATGAGCTGATCGAACGTACGGAAGCTTCTTCGGTGCGCGTCGTGGACGAAGAAACCGAGAAGAAGATGGAAGCCTATATCGATCTGATTAAAAAAGAAGGCGACTCCGTAGGCGGTGTGGTGCAATGTATCGTCGAAGGTCTGCCTGTCGGTCTCGGTAGCCATGTGCAGTACGATCGCAAGCTTGACGGACGTATCGCGCAAGCGGTTATGTCGATCAATGCGTTCAAAGGCGTCGAGATCGGTATCGGCTTTGAAGCGGGTCAGCTTCGCGGATCGCAGGTTCACGACGAAATTCTGTACAGCGAAGAAACAGGATACACGCGTGCTTCGAACCGTCTCGGCGGATTCGAAGGCGGTATGACCAACGGTATGCCGATCGTCGTGCGCGGGGTGATGAAGCCGATTCCTACCCTGTACAAGCCGCTGCGCAGCGTAGACATCGATACTCGCGAACCGTTCAACGCCCAAGTGGAACGTTCCGATGCTTGTGCTGTTCCGGCAGCAAGCGTCGTATTGGAGAGCGTTGTCGCTTGGGAAGTGGCCAAAGCGTTCCTGGAGAAATTCGGCGGCGACTCCATGGAGGAAATCAAAGCCAACTACGACAACTATAAGCGTCAACTGGAGAGCTACTGATATGGGTACGGCGACGACAACGCTAACGGTAGAATTGGGCGAACGTTCGTATCCGATCGTGATCGGCGGCGGATTGCTGGATCGTGCGGCGCAGTATCTGCGCGAAGCGGGTGTGCCGGACAAAAGCCCGCTGATGATCGTGACTGACGATAACGTAGCTCCTCTTTATCTGGAAAAACTGGAATCCGCACTGACAAACGGCGGGTATCGTGTAGTGAGTGCAGTGGTTCCGGCAGGTGAGGCAACCAAGTCGCTAGCCGTCTACAACGATCTGGTTACGCAGGCGATCGAAGCCGGATTGGACCGTTCTTCGGCCGTTCTGGCGCTCGGAGGTGGCGTAGTCGGTGACTTGGCCGGCTATGTCGCAGGCACGTATATGCGCGGCATACGCTTTATTCAGGTGCCGACGACCATTTTGGCGCATGACAGCAGCGTAGGCGGCAAGGTGGCGGTTAACCATCCTCTTGCCAAAAACATGATCGGCGTTTTCCATCAGCCGGAGCTGGTGCTTTATGACGTCGATACGCTGTCCACTTTGCCGATCCGCGAAGTGCGTGCAGGCTTGGCCGAGATGGTCAAGCACGGTCTGATTTGGGATCGGCAATTCGCCGAATGGTGCCATGACAACGCGCCGCGCCTGCTGGCACTCGATTCGGAAGCTTTGATTTACGGGTTGGAAAAAGGCTGCGCGATCAAAGCGCAGGTCGTGTCGCGGGACGAGCGGGAAAACGACCTTCGGGCGATCCTGAATCTCGGGCATACGCTGGGGCACGCGATCGAAGCCGTGGCGGGATACGGACGTTTCCTGCATGGCGAAGCGATCGCGGTCGGCATGGCCGCCGCAGCGTTGTTGGGCGAAGAACGCGGCGGTGAAACCGGCCTGTACGGCGAGACGATGTTGATGTTGCGTGCGCTTGAACTTCCCGTTACGTTGCCGGATGACATGGATACCGAAGCGCTCATGTCCGCCATGCAGCGCGACAAGAAGTTCAGGGAAGGCAAAATGGTGTATATCGTGCCGTCCGAGATTGGCCGCGTGGAAATCGCGGACGACGTGGAAGCGGATGCCGTCCGGGACATCATCGAACGGTTGAAAGAAAAGGAGGAATTATCGTGATCTACAATCGAGGCATTCGCGGAGCGACGACCGTCGAACATAACGATCGGGACGAAATTTACGCCGCGACCGAAGCATTGGTTGCGGAGATGATCGAGCGCAACGCTATTGATCCGGAGACAGTCAGCAATGTCTGGATCACCGTCACGCACGACCTGGATGCCGCTTTTCCGGCGGTGGCCGTGCGTAAACGCGCAGGCTGGGATTTCGTTCCCCTTATGTGCGCTTTGGAAGTTCCTGTCGAAGGGAGCTTGCCGCGCTGCATTCGTCTGATGATCCAGGTGAACACGGAGAAGAGCCAGCGCGAAATTCGGCATGTGTATCAACAGGGAGCCACCGTGCTGCGTCCGGATCTGGCCGGTCAAAAGTAAAGGTTTAAAATCGGATCAGGCAGGCACGCTTGCTATCCGTTTGAGGATCGGGTATAGTAGGGAATAACATGAAGGATTCACATGACCGCGCCGAAGACAGGAGTGTTTTTGGGCGGGAATGGAGAATCGTGAGGTCCACAGGGACCGATGCGGCATAGGCCGCAAGACAGAGCAGAGTCAGGCTGAGCAGAGTTAGCGTATAGGGAAGGGATTCGAAGGCCAGGGGGCCACGGATTTTTTTGAGCTATACATCAACGAATGCGATCCGTCGAAGTCCGAACCCGGTATGCCGCCAACAGGCAGTTGCTTGGTTCGAACCGAAGACCTCTGCTGCGAAGCGGGGGTCTTTTTTATAACCTCTTCGCGGTGAGGAAATCGGCATTTCGAGGAAGCCACTAGTTGCTCAAGCTCAATCCAACTTAAAGGAGAGAACCTGATATGCAACCATCCTCGCAGATTTACACAACCAACTCGATCCATCCCATGTTCAGCGTCCAGGACGCACTGGCATTGGTTTCCGAAGGAATTTCGCTGAGTCGTGAACAAGCAAGAGCCGCAATGGAAGGCATTATGACCGGAGCCGCAACGCCCGCACAGATCGGCGGGTTCCTGCTGGCCTTGCGCATGAAAGGCGAAACGGTCGAAGAAATTACCGGATTTGCCGAAACGATGAGAAGCTTTGCAGGAACAGTCGGAACTGCGCGTGAGCATCTGCTGGATACGTGCGGCACGGGCGGCTCCGGTATTCATAAATTCAATATCTCAACGGCATCGGCGTTGATCGCGGCATCGGCTTCCGTCCGCGTCGCCAAACATGGCAATCGCTCCGCAAGCGGACGCGCGGGTAGCGCGGACGTGCTGGAAGCGCTCGGCGTCAATATCGGAATCAACGGCACTCAAGCCGCCGAATGCTTGGAACGGATCGGTATCTGCTTCTTGTTCGCCCAGACCTATCATCCTTCGATGAAATACGCGGCTGCTCCTCGGCGGGAGTTGGGCGTACGCACCGTGTTCAACCTGCTCGGCCCGCTGACCAATCCGGCAGGCGCCGATCGACAGCTGCTTGGCTTGTACGACGCGAACCGAACCGAGCAGATCGCATCCGTACTCGGCAACCTTGGGGCAAAACGCGCGATGGTCGTTGCCGGACTGGACGGATTGGATGAGATCAGCGTGTCCGGCCCGACTCGGGTATCGGAATTGAAAAACGGGGTCGTGCACACTTACGAGATCACGCCCGAAGAATTGGGACTTGAACGTCACCCGCTTGAGAGCATTCTCGGCGGCGATGCTGCGGATAACGCACGTATCGTGCGAGGCGTATTGTCGGGTGAACGCGGCGCGCGGCGTGACATTGTACTCGCAAATGCCGGAGCCTGCATCTATACAGCCGGAGCCGCGCAAGACTTAGCGGAAGGCGTACGCAAGGCAGCAGACATCGTGGACTCGGGCCAGGCCCTTAGCAAACTTGAACAGCTGATCCAGACAACGGAGGAATGCGGATATGTATCTTGATCGAATTGTAGAGACGAAAAAAAATGAAGTAAAACGTTTGAAAGAAACGTTGAATATCGCGGAGGCCAAGCAGCGTATCGCCGACATGCCGCCTACTCGCGGGTTCGAAGCTGCGCTGCGCAGTCCGAAACGAACCGGGATGGCACTGATCGCCGAAGTGAAAAAGGCTTCTCCGTCCAAAGGGTTGATTCGCGAAGACTTCAATCCGGTCGAACTCGCTCAAGCCTACGAAGCTGCCGGTGCGGACTGCTTGTCCGTACTGACCGATGTCGATTATTTCCAGGGGAATGCCGAATATTTGACGCAAATTCGCGAAGCCGTCAAGCTGCCGTTGCTCCGCAAAGATTTCGTGATCGACGAATTGCAGATTTACGAAGCACGTCTGATCGGAGCCGATGCGGTACTGCTGATTGCGGCGATTCTACCGACAGAGCGTTTGCGCGAATTAAAAGCAACCGCCGAATCGATCGGGTTGGACACGCTGATCGAAGTGCATAACGCCGAGGAATTGGAACGGGTGTTGGAAGTGACGGATCGCGGACTGATCGGCGTGAACAACCGCAATCTGCATACGTTCGAGACGAGTTTAACCGTAACCGCTGATCTGTCGACTTCTATTCCCGCGCAAGCGCTGCTTATTAGCGAAAGCGCGATTCGCACAGCCGAAGATATCGCCTATGTGGGTTCCAACGGTGCTAAAGGCGTGCTGATCGGCGAGACGTTTATGCGGCGGCCTGATATCGGCGAAGCCGTGACCGAAGTGATGGGAACTGTGTGTTCACAGATCGATACGGGAGCCGCGCGATGACCCATCAAGAAACTACGCGTCCCCATATCAAAATCTGCGGCATACGAACACCGGAAGCGTTGAAAAAAGCGGCCGAATTGCAGGTCGATTACATCGGCTTGGTATTTGCACCGAGTAGGCGACAGGTCAATACGCAGCAAGCGGCTGAACTTATTCAACAGCTGGATGACGGGTATGGATCGTTTGACGCACAAGTCACTGCAACGTCTCGTCCTCGCGTCGCGGGGGTGTTCGTCAATCCGACTCTGGAGGAACTTCAGCAAGTCTTATCGAACGCTGGCCTAGATGTAATCCAGTTACATGGACAAGAAAGCCCGCAGCTGTGCAAACAAGTTCGCGACCGATTCGGCATTCCCGTATTCAAAGCTGTGCCTATCGGCGGAGACGATCGCGAAAAGAGCCATGTTGAACGAGCGGAACGTATCGCTACCGACTACGCAGGCACGGTCGATGTGCTGCTTATCGATACCCATGACCCGCTGTACGGAGGCGGTTCGGGCCGGACATTCAATTGGGAGATCATTCCTCTGTATCGAAGCGCCGCGCAGCGAAATGGGTTACAATTATTCGTAGCTGGCGGATTGGCGCCGGAAAATGTTCATCAGTTGATCGCAGACTACGCACCGGACGGCATCGATGTTTCCAGCGGTGTCGAGACGGACGGACATAAAGACCTTGAGAAAATGACTACATTCGTGGAGAGGGCGGTTTTATCATGATTCAGCAAGTACCGGATGCAAAAGGACGTTATGGTGATTTTGGAGGACGTTTCGTACCCGAGACGTTGATGAACGCTTTGATCGAACTCGAACAGTCCTACTTGAAATACTCGGCCGATGAAGACTTTAACGCCGAACTGAACGATCTGCTGAAGCAATATTCGGGACGCGAGACGCCGCTGTATTACGCCAAGCGTCTGACGGAACATTTCGGCGGCGCGAAGATTTATCTCAAACGGGAAGACCTGAACCACACCGGCGCGCATAAGATCAACAATGCACTGGGACAAGGACTGCTTGCCGTACGCATGGGGAAAAAGAAAGTCATTGCCGAAACGGGCGCAGGCCAGCACGGCGTAGCAACAGCGACCGTAGCGGCGCTGTTCGGCTTGGAATGCAAAGTGTTCATGGGAGAGGAGGACATGCAGCGTCAACAGCTGAACGTTTTCCGTATGCGTTTGCTCGGCGCGGAAGTTGTGCCTGTCGTATCGGGAACGAAAACGCTGAAAGACGCAGGCAACGAAGCGCTGCGTTACTGGGTCAGCCATGTGAGCGATACCTTTTACATTCTGGGTTCGGCGGTCGGCCCGCATCCGTACCCGCTGATCGTGCGTAACTTCCAACGCGTCATCGGAGACGAAACCCGGCGCCAAATTCTCGAAATCGAAGGACGTCTCCCCGATACCATTGTGGCGGCAGTTGGCGGAGGCAGCAACGCGATCGGGATGTTCTATCCGTTCGTTCGCGACCAGGAGGTCAAATTCGTCGGGGTCGAAGCAGCCGGAAAAGGCATCGATACGCCGCTGCATGCCGCTACGATGACGCTGGGTACGAAAGGCGTATTCCAGGGTTCGATGAGTTATCTGCTGCAAGACGATTACGGTCAGGTTCAGCCTGCGCATTCGATCTCGGCGGGACTCGATTATCCGGGTGTAGGACCGGAGCACTCTTACTTAAAAGATACCGGGCGCGCGAAATACGTACCGATCACCGACGACGAAGCGTTGGACGCGCTGAAGCTGCTTTGCCGGACCGAAGGAATCATTCCGGCGCTGGAATCGGCCCATGCACTGGCGCAAGCCGGGAAAATCGCGCCGGAGCTCGGCCAAGACAAACTGTTGATCGTTTGTTTGTCCGGTCGCGGTGACAAGGACGTCGAATCGATCATGGCTTACGAAAATGAAGGAGGAAACGCACAATGAACATCCAATCGAATGCCGTACGTCGGATCATGAGGCATCCAGCGGCCGAAGGAGGGCTGTCGACAGGCGCGGCAAGCGCTTCGTTCGCAGCGCCGGGCGATGTGCGTCCCAACCGGATCGATGAAACGTTCCGTCGTATCGGCGAGCAGGGCGGCACGGCGCTTATTCCTTTTCTCACCGTAGGCGATCCCGACATTGAGACCACGCTTGAAATCATTGAGCGTCTGGAAGACGCGGGAGCGGATATTTTGGAGTTAGGCGTTCCCTACTCCGATCCGCTTGCGGACGGACCGGTCATTCAGCGGGCATCGTCCCGTGCGTTGCAGCAGTTGATTACCGTGCGCACCTGTCTGGATATCGCCAAAAAGTCGAGAGAGCGCGGCGTGAATATGCCGTTCGTGCTGTTCACTTACTACAATCCCGTGCTGCAAATGGGACTGGACGAATTTTTCGACCAGGCTTCCGCGCACGGCATTAGCGGCCTAATCATTCCCGACGTGCCTTACGAAGAATCGGGCGAACTGCTGGAACGGGCGGATCAAGCCGGAATCGCGCTGATTCCGCTTGTCGCGCCGACGTCCAGCGAGCGTATTGAGCGTATCCTGAACAATGGCCGCGGCTTTGTGTATTGCGTATCGTCGCTTGGCGTTACCGGGGAGCGGGCTTCGTTCCATGAAGGCGTGGATGCTTTTATCCGCGACGTGAAATCCCGCACGGAACTGCCGGTTGCGGTCGGGTTCGGCATCTCCAGCCGGGAGCAGGTCGAGCGGTTTTCGGAGCTGTGTGACGGTGTCGTGGTAGGTAGCGCGATCGTTCGCACGATCGAATCGCTGATCCCTGATCTGATGAATGCAGACAAGCGCGAAGATGCACTCTTGCAAATTCGCAAATTTGTGGCAGAATTAAAGGTATAATTGCGTAAGTCGAAATCAAGGAACGAAGCGAAAAACCAGGCGTGTAGCCGGCCTGCTTTTCGCGGACCTTCCTTGTTTCGGCCTAAGCATATACTTTTTGCGTCTGTTCGCAGCCCGACACTGTCGCACTGCAACACGCCAAATCAGGAAAGTAGGGGAATATCCATGCAGCCTAAAGCACACATTGTGAACCTTCCGGTCTATCAGCCCGGTAAGCCGATCGAAGAAGTTCAAAAAGAATACGGACTCAGCGAAGTCGTGAAATTGGCTTCCAATGAAAATCCTTACGGATTTTCCCCTCGTGTCAAAGCCGCGATCGAAGAAGAATTGACTAAATTTAATTTGTATCCGGACGGTGGCGCGGTCGAATTGACTGCGGCGGTAGCCGAGCATCTGTCCGTTAACTCCGACCAGATTATTTTTGGTTGCGGGTCGGATGAAGTCATTGCCCTGATTGCTCGCGCGTTCCTCTCGGAAGGCGACGAGAATATTATGGCGGATGCGACTTTTTCCGTATATAAAAGCAATGCCGATATCGAGAAAGCAACGAGTATCGAAGTTCCGCTGCAAGAAGGCAAACACGATCTCGACGCCATGCTGGCTGCCGTGACGGACCGGACCAAGATCGTATGGATCTGCAACCCGAACAATCCGACCGGCACCATCGTCAGCAAAAACGAATTGAAAAGCTTCCTGGATCGCCTGCCTTCTTCCGTAATGGTCGTGCTGGACGAAGCTTATTTCGAATACGTGACCGACAGCGAATACCCGGACGGTACGGAGTTGCTGGCGGATTACGCCAACGTGGTCGTGCTGCGTACGTTCTCCAAAATCTACGGTCTTGCCGCCCTGCGGATCGGTTACGGCGTGGGGCAAGCTTCCGTGATCCGTTCGATCAATCAGGTACGCGAGCCGTTCAATACGACGCGTATCGCTCAAGCAGCAGCAAAAGCAGCTTTGGCGGATCAGGAATTCGTGCAATCTTGCTGTGAAAAAAATGCCGAAGGAATCAAGTTCCTGCAAAGCGAATTCGATCGTCTGGGACTCGTTCATTTCCCGGCAAACGGCAACTTCATCATGGTCGATACGAAGCAGTCGGCTGTGGAGCTGTTCCAACTGATGCTGCAAAAAGGGGTAATCGCGCGTGCGGGGTTCAAGCTTTATCCGACGTATCTGCGGGTGACTGTAGGTTCTCCGAGAGAGAACGAGATTTTCATCCGGACGTTCGAAGAAGCATTGAACGGACAGGAAGCGACCGTCTAATAGATTGACCAACCTTACATTTAACTGGGTCATGGTACTGGGACGTTTTCCTGCAAGAACCTTAACGAAGCGAGGCTGACCTCTATGAAAATTGCTGTGATCGGCGTCGGACTGATCGGCGGCTCGCTGGCCTTGTGCTTCCGCGGGAAGCCGGACGTCCAGCTCGTCGGATTTTCCCACCGGCAGGATCTGGCCGATCTGAGCGTGGAGCGCGGAGTCGTGGACTCCGCGACCCTGTCGTTGGAAGAAGCGGTACAAGATGCCGACTTTATTTTTCTGTCTACGCCTGTCGGATTGTTGGAGAAGTATTTGGAACAAATCCATGCTTTGCCGCTGAAAAAAGGCTGTATCGTTACGGATGTGGGCAGCACCAAAGCTTCGATCGCCGCGCGGGCGAGAGAGCTGGACTGGGGCGACGCCTGCTTTATCGGCGGGCATCCGATGGCTGGCTCGGAACGCTCGGGCGTTCAGGCGGCGACTTCGCTGCTGTTCGAAAACGCGTATTACGTGCTGACGCCGGAGCCGGATACCGATCCGGCAGCGACCGAAGCGTTGACGAAGCTGCTGGCGTTGACCCGGGCCAAAGTCATCTGCATGGAACCGGGACAGCATGACGAGATCGTCGGGGCTATCAGCCATCTGCCGCATATTATTGCCGTAGCTTTGGTGAATCAGATTAGCGGATACCATGAAAGCAATCCGTTGTATCGGACGCTTGCTGCCGGAGGTTTCCGCGACATTACCCGGATCGCGTCCAGCGACCCTGTCGTGTGGCGCGACATTTTACTGAACAACCGCTTCAATCTTTTAAAGCTTCTACGCGACTGGAATCAACAGGTCGAAGGTTTTATCGATCAGTTGGAACGGGAAGACGGCGAAGGCATCTCGGCGCGGTTTCAGGATGCCGGCGATTTCCGCAACGAATTGCCGGAACGCCGCAAAGGCGTCATTGCCAAAACCTACGATCTTTATCTCGACGTACCCGACCATCCGGGCATTATCGGCCGGATCACGACCGAGCTTGGCTCGCGCGGCATCAACTTGAGCAACTTGCAGATTATCGAGAGTCGCGAGGATGTGCCGGGGCTGATGCGGCTTTCGTTCCGGGACGAGACGAATATGAACCGGGGCAAAGAAGCGTTGGAGGGGTTGGAGTTCGACGTGTATGTCTGATTGATAAATTCCTATTCGCAAAAGAAGCGCGTACGCTGCAAGCAAAATTCGTTTCGGTCGCGTGTTGAACTCGGGAAGCTTGATTGGATTTAATAAAGGAAGCTTCCCAAGTTCAAAGGCGAACACTTCGTTCCTGCACTGAATTTTGCTTGCCGCTAAACGCTTCGTTTGAATAGCAATTTTAAAAGCCATTTCCGTCGTTGCGTAGTGACGGAAATGGCTTATTAATTTTTTTGAACAAAAAAGGAAAAGAAAGCGTTGACATTTTGGAAGCGTATACATATAATGAACGTACAGTATGGTTTCTCTCCACTCCTATAACTATTAGTGTACTTCGAAATGGTGCACGGGCCGCTCACAGTGAGCGGTCTTTTTTTTGCGGGAAAATAGATCAGGATACCCTTGCGGCGAGGCGGTCGTGGGTGGTGGCTTGTTAAAGTTAATATGGAGTGAAATTAAGAACGACGAGCATTGGGAATCGAAATAAGTAGCGACGGATGGCCGGTGCCGATCCGCCGCTTTTTGTTTTGATCGACAAAAGAGGTATACTGAAGGGATAGGAACCAAGCAAAGGACGGGGACGACATGATTTGGGTGACAGGGGATGTGCATGGGGCGGACAGGATCGGCGAGCGGCTGAATACCCGGAATTTTCCGCAGCAGAAACAAATGACCAAGGAAGATTTTGTGATCGTGGCGGGCGACTTCGGGTTAATCTGGAACCTGGACGCCGCAGATCGGTTCTGGTTGAAATGGCTGCATAAGACCAAGCCGTTCACAACACTTTTTATCGACGGGAATCACGAGAATTTCGATCTGCTCTCTACTTTTCCCGAAGAAGAATGGAACGGGGGCAAGGTGCGACGGATCAATGACAGCGTGCTGCATCTGATGCGCGGACACGTTTTTGAACTGGAGGGGAAGCGGATTTTCACTTTCGGCGGCGCGGCTTCGCATGATCGGGAGCATCGCAAGGAAGGCGTGTCCTGGTGGGCCGAAGAGATGCCGTCTGAAGCAGAGTATGCGGAGGGACTGCGTAATCTGGAGGGTTGCAATTGGGAGGTCGATGTCGTTCTGACGCATACGTGTTCATATTCGGCCTTACAGTGGATTTCCGCAGAACTCGCGACAGAAGTGAAGCCGGATGCTATGCATGAGTATTTTCAAAACATTCAGCAACGCCTGTCCTTCAAGCGGTGGCTGTTCGGTCATTACCATGCGGATATGAAGCTCCCTGAAGCGCAGCGGCTGATCTATCGCGATCTGGTTCGCATTTAAACGGACTTATCCTTCATTTCGACTTGAACTACAGGCACGTGCATAGGATACTGTAGGATAAGGAATCATAAAAGGACTTGGAAGCCTTGAACCAAAGTAAGCTGCAAAGGAGCCGGAAAATGACGAATTGGGCAGAAATTGCAAGAACGAAAAACGTGCATGCGGTACGAACCGCTGCCGGAGAACTGGATGTCAACGAGCGCGATTCCAGGGGACGGACCCCGTTGATGCTGTTTATGACGTATAAACTGCCGACGGAGGCCGTAGAGATCTTGCTGGAAAAAGGAGCCGAGATCGAAGTTACGGATAAGATGGGCGAGACGGCGCTGCTCAAAGCGATCAAGTTCCAGCAAGAAGGCGCGGTTAAGCTGCTGCTGAAATACGGGGCCCAGATCGACTCCCCGCGCGGCATTCGGGCTACTCCGTGGAATGCCGCGGCTTCCCGTGGGGATCGTGCCGTAGCGGATTTGTTGATGGAGACGCGCGGGGCGATCAGACTTACCTTGAACGCCGAAGAACAGCAAAAGCTGGATGCGCTTCTGTATGAAGAAGATCGCGAAAAGGCGTTGGAAGCTGTTCGTACGCTGGACTCCGCGGTTTTGCTGCATGCTTTTGTGAACGGATATAATTGGGATGACGGTCCTGAGCTGATGTTTGCGGCAATGGAAAGCCCGGCTTGCGCCGAGATCACGCTGCTGGATATGTATGATCTGGCCGACGGCGATTACTGGTTGGAACTGCGAAAAGAAGAGTATGCCGACGACGAGGAGAGAGCGGCTTTTCGTAAACTGGCGGAAGATCTGCGTTCCAGGCTTCAAGCTTCCATGTCGGAGATGGATCGTTGAGCAGCGGAAGCGACCCTTTCATCTGGAGCAAAGCCGTGGAGCGTGGACGGACACGCGGGTATGAATGTATGCGGCCGAAGCCGGGCGTTCCTGAAAGCCAAGAGTTTGTCCAGTATGCGATGCGTAAAAAAGACGGGCGCTACCAAGCTTATTTTTTTGCCGTCGATCCGCAAGAAGTGCATATCGCCGAAGACTGCGCGGAAGAAGAGCTGCTGATCTTCGACGGCTTCGACCAAGCGCTTCGCTATCTGTGCTCGCGCGGAGCCGATCCGGCGCAGTTTGCTCCTTTTAAAGGCCAAAAGCCGTTTTGAACACAAAGGAGGCATCCTGATGCGTATCGTAAAACTTGACCCGGACCCTCTGGATGCGGTACCTTATCTGTCGGCGGCAACGGGAGGCGGAACCGAACGTATCGGGCTGCCTATACATAGTGGAAAAGTGGAAGGTCTTCCTGCCGAATGCGATGCTTTGATCGTAACTTCGGACTTGCAGGGTACCTGTAAAGCAGGGGAAGAAGGCGACTGCGGAGATCGTTTGCTTGGTGAGGAGTTGGCCGAACACCTTGCTTTGCTGCTGGAATTGGAGTTTCCGAGTATAGACCCGCAGCGGGTGCTTGTCCTGCTCTGCGGGGATTTGTATGCCGACCCAAGCGTTCGCGGATCAAGCGGTGACCCGTTTCCAGTCTGGCAAGCCTTTAACAACCGGTTCGGCAGCGTGGCGGGCGTCGCAGGGAATCACGATCTGTTTTCACCGGGTGGGCTGGGAGAACTCGCGCAAGTCTTATTTTTCGAATATCCCGGCGTACAACAAGTAGCAGGTGTGCGGATCGCGGGCATAGGAGGCATCATAGGCCGCAGAGGGCGACCGAATCGAATGCCGGAAGAACTGTTTTTACGTGAGTTGAAAAAGTTGCTGGCGCGCAAACCTGATATTTTGCTGCTGCATCAAGGGCCGGATGTGCCGACACTCGGGCTGCATGGTCACCCGGGAATCAGCGGCCAGTTGGAGGCGTTCGCTTCGAACATGCTGGTGTGCTGCGGACATGTGCACTGGGAGCAGCCGCTGGCTGAGATCGGACAGGTGCAGGTGCTCAATGCGGACGGCCGAGCGTTTATTTTCACACAGGTTTGAACAAAAAGGCATGACCGGAATATGCAGCTATCATGGAGGGTTGATCTTGAATAAGGAACAAGCCGTTGAACGGTTAAACATGCACGCTTTCGTACATGACGATCTCGAACACGAGAAAGTGGAACATGGATTTCTCGGCATGTTACGTCCCTATAGAGGTAAGCTGATCGAAAAGAATTTTCATGAAGTCATGGAGATTCTGGACGTGTTGAGCGACGAGTTGGAAAAAGAACAGCTCGACCGCGCGATCGTGTCGTGTTTTTGGAGTCTTTGCCAGTATGCAAGGGCGTGGGCGGTTGAGCCGAACGGCATGCTGCGCAGAAACGAGCTGATCGCCGATGAAGCTTTGCAGCAAATGTCTGACTGGGTCGAATTGCTGTCTTATGCGGTCGCCACATTGCTCGAAGGCGGCGGGCGCGAAGAAGCGTTCTGGGGATACAAGGAGTATTTGAGCGAGCAGGAGCGCATCCGTAAGCAAAAGTAATTCCGAACGGGGGACGCCGAATCATGCTAATTACGAAAACCAAAGAAATCGGTACTCGCACGTTTTCGCTAAAATGCGAAGAAAGCTTGGAACTGCAAGGACAGTTTCTGCTGAATTTGTTTCAGACTACCGAGGCGGATGCCGGTTTGCTTGAAGACGGCATGAAAATCCAGGTAGGCTGGAGCATTTTGTTCGTGCATGAGATCGGCGCAGGCCAGGTGCAAATTCTGGCTCCCGATTATGCGACCGATCCTTTTTCGCGCACGACCGATGATTTGTCTGCGACGTTATCCGTGCAACTGGCCCAAAACTAGGTATTGAAGCAGAGCGGAACGACGGGAGAAACGTGTTTGTTCCAGGATACGCTGATCGCGTCGGAAAAAGCATGGAGTGCGGAGCGGGTTTATCTGGAGCGGACCGACCATCGTCAGGACGGACGTTCCGGTTGGTACCTCGGACCGGCGGAAGGACAAGTCGAGCAGGAAGAGCTGCGGTTGTATTATATTTTTCAATTATTCAATCTGCGTCCGGGCGTACTGAAAGTACTGGCACTGCCGAAAGGCTGCGTTGCGGTTCTGGATGGCGACGAGGTCGAAGCCGTATTGGATACGGAAGATCGCAATATTTGGAGAGCGCAGATCTAAGAAAAAAGCGATATGTTGGCGGGAAACGGGTAAGAAGATTAAATAAAGAGAAAAAAATCGCCAATTGCTGCAACTTTATCTTGGCTCTGTCCGTCTATGAGTCGACGACCCGGATTTTCTGTGGAAAACGGGGATGATGATAAAAAGGGCTGTAGATTTTTTGCGGCGAGCGAGGGAGGGGCGCGTTTTCGATGGAAGATTCCGAGCTGATTCGGGAAATTAAAGCAGGGAATGTCGAACTTTACTCGGTTCTCATGCGGCGCTATCAGCGCAAAATCCTGGCATTTACGTACTATATGTTGAAGAGCGCGGGCCTTGGCCATCTTGCCGAAGACGTGAGTTCCGAAACTTTTTATAAAGCGTTTAAAAGTCTTCAATCTTTTCGCGAAGTGGAAGCTTCTTTCTCGACCTGGTTGTACACGATTGCAAGAAACACGGCGCTCAGCGAGCTTCGCAGGCACCGGGCGACCAACGTTCCGCTGGAGGACGGCGAGTTGGTGACCGATTCGTCGACGGATGCGGCACCCGAGCAGGCATTGCTTCGCAACGAGCAGGTTGGGATGGTTCGCTCGGCGATCGACAATTTGCCGGAGAAACAACGCGCGGCGTTGATCTTGCGCGAATACGATCAGATGGACTATCAAGAGATCGCGCGTATTTTGGGGCAAAGTATCAGCTCCGTCAAGTCCTTGCTGTTCCGCGCGCGGCTCAGTATCAAGAATCAGTTGGAACCCTATTATTACGGCCCGGTCTACGACGAGGAGATCTACAAGGGGATGAGACCGAATGAAGGGTAGAGAGGATGGCGGACGCCGGGCGGACATGCGCTGGAATCCGCATGAGCAGCGCCCGGACGAGAAGAAGGGCGGACCGCTTCGGCCGGAAGATCGGCAAAGCGATACGTTTGATCCCGATGATTTCCCTGATCTGGACGAGTTGCTGCAAGAAGCCTCTCTTGATTTACCCGAGATGGACGCCGAACGGATGAACCGCGGCGTCATGGATCGGATTTATGAGGAATCTCCGTGGCTGCTTCCGGGAGAAGCGAAAACGTATGCTTCGCAACACCGATTCCGAAGCCGGGCGGCCGTATGGATTGCTGCACTGCTTGCCGTTTTTCTTGTCAGCTTTATTTACCTTGCTGGCTGGGGCGTTCCCGACCGTGAACGAAGCGCGGCTCAGGAAGTGCCGGCCGGCGTAATCGTTCAGCCGTTGACGGTGCAGGCGGGTATCTCTGAATCGTCCGACACGGAATCGGACGAACAAGTGCCGGGACGCGGGATCATTGAGCCTCTGGTCGCTCAAATCGGGCCGACACACCCGCAATATTGGATGTTCCTGTCACTGACGGGCATGGGACTTGCACTGCTGTCGCTTACGCGAATTGCCGCGATGAGAAAGTAAGGCAGGCTTATTTTACCAAAACGTATAAGTTGTAAAAGATTGGAGCGACGTTGATGCGTATCGGCTTGATTAGACACGGACTGACCGACTGGAATGCAGCAGGACGAATTCAGGGGCAAAGCGATATTCCGCTTAACGACGAAGGTCGCGCCCAGGCTTCGCGATTGGCCGAGCGGTTAACGGAAGAGTCTTACAAGTGGGATTTTGCAATTTCCAGCGGATTGCTGCGAGCGCAGGAGACGGCTGAGATTATTGCTGCCCGATTGGATTTGCCGTTGCTGGAAGCTGATATACGTCTGACCGAACGCGGATTCGGACCGCTTGAAGGGATGCAAATCTCCGAACTGATCGAGCAGTACGGAGCGGATTGGAGCACGCAAGACAACGGCCAGGAGCAGCTTCAGGCACTTGGCGAGCGCGCGCTGGCATTCATGGTTGATCTTGAAGTGAAATACCCGGATCAAAATATTTTGGTCGTCACGCACGGGGGTCTGTTGGCTCAACTTTACGCCACGCTTTATGCAGATCGTCAGATTGAGCGGATTGGCAATTTGTCTTTGACTGTGCTTGAAAAGAACGGCGAGCTGTGGGAGCCATTGGTCTATAACTGTACAAAGCATCTATCCGTAGAGCAAACGGGCAAGCTTCACCGCTAACGGTCGGATTTAAAGCAAATTCAGAGCTTTTCGACGGCATAACGCCGTTGAAAGGCTTTTTTTGCTGTTCAGGAACGCTTACAGGTTAAATAAAATTACCGTTTTTTTCCGTTTTATGTTGCACGGGCGAAAGTTTTGGTTAAAAACATAGAAAGGAGTTGGCTTCTTTGCTTCTTCGATCTCTTAAAGTTGCGAAAAAATGAGGGCGCTCACAACAAAACGATGAACAATTGCCGGTGAAGATATGAAAACTCGGGAGGTGCGTCCTTTGGACAAGATGAAAGCAGCTTACGAAGTGATGTTGGGTCTGGCCGCCGAGATGGTATGGGATGAATCATTGCGCAGACGGCGCTGCGAAATGCTGCAGCAGGATATCGACGCAGCTCTAGCCAATGGAGACGAACTTGCCTTCTTGGCTCTAACGAGCGAATTGAAAAGGATTGAACGTGACAGTGTATCGATAGAATCCTCGCGCTTGCCAACTTGAAGATACGAACTGTAAAATAAAAACGGGTTCATAAAAAGCCTGACCGCCAACGCGGTCAGGCTTTTTATGAAGAGAAAGCCCGCTAAAGGCTACCGGGCGCATTTTCAATTTTATTCGGGGGGAACAACATGTCGTTATCATTTTTGTGGAGCCGCGCTCTTTTGACCGATCGCCGGATTCTCTGGTTGCTTTTTATTAGCAATCTGGTCGGAACGGTCTATGGTTATTATTGGTACGGAGGCCAATTGGTCAATGTTTGGAGCACGCAGCCGGCTTGGCAAATCGTTTTTGTGCCGGATAGTCCGACCGGAAGTTTATTCTTCACGCTGGCGGTTCTTGGCCTGCTTTTTCCTCCAGCTTCCCGGTTGATGCGCGGCGTCGTTCATTTGATTGAAGCTTTGGCGATCGTGACATCCGTCAAATACGGAGTTTGGGCGATTTCCATTATTTTTTGGGATGCTGCGCTGGGCAACCCGATTGAGCCGCTCAGTTGGATGCTGATCGCTTCGCATGGCATTATGGCTATAGAAGCTCTTGTTTATGTTCGTTTCTTCAGCTTGGGGACTTTATGGCTGATTCCGGCTGCGATTTGGACGTTTACCAACGATACGGTCGATTATACATATGGCATTTTCCCGTATTTATCGTTGCAGCATCTGGCAATCCTCGATCAGGTGCGTAACTTTACGTTCGGATTAACGGCCGCAAGCGTCCTGGCTGGATGGTTAGCTATTCGCGGCAGCGGGCGTGGCGCCAGATCGACAAACAGGCCGGCTGATATGCGTTAGGCTACATATCAACCATTGTCTTCAAAATCCCTTTGCGATAACATAGGAAAGAGTGCAGCCCGTTGGATTAGAGTAGCGAGTTCGAAAACGAACCGCATATTACATCGCAGAAGGAGGCGAATACCGGCATGGAAAAGAGCCTGGCCGAGATGCAGCGCGAGGTAGACCTTTATATCTCGCAGTTTAAGGAAGGGTATTTCAGTCCGTTGTCGATGCTCGCCCGGATGACGGAAGAGGTCGGCGAGCTTGCAAGGGAAGTCAACCACAGCTTTGGAGAGAAGCCGAAAAAAGCTGGGGAAGACGACAATTCGATCGAATTGGAACTCGGCGATATTTTGTTTATCACGCTGTGTTTTGCCAATTCGCTCAATATTGATTTGACTGAGGCCCATGACCGGGTCATGCATAAATTCAACACGCGCGACAAAGACCGCTGGACACCAATCGACAAGGATCAGCAGCAGGAGGAGGAGCAACAATGAGCGAGAAAATCAGAGTAGCGGTTACCGGAGCCAGCGGGCGTATGGGACGCGAGGTTGTGAAAATGGTGCTGGAAGACGCGTTGTTGGAATTGGTCGCAGCCGTTGACCGTTCGGGTGCAGGTCAGGATGCGGGCGAGATTGCAGGCTTGAAACCTTGCGGCGTTATCGCGGTTGCGGATCTTGAGCAAGCGTTGTCGGCAACCAAACCGGACGTGTTGGTGGATTTCACGGTTCCGTCCGTCGTTTACGGAAACACGGTTACCGCGATCCGGCACGGCGTTCGTCCGGTCGTGGGCGCGACAGGGTTTACCCCGCAGCAGATTGAAGAGTTGGACGGGCTGTGCCGGGAAGCGAACATCGGAGGGCTGATCGCGCCAAACTTCTCGATCGGTGCGATTTTGATGATGCAATTTGCCGCGAAGGCCGCCGAATATCTGCCGCACGTCGAAATTATTGAAACGCACGGCGATCAGAAATTGGACGCACCTTCCGGTACCGCGATCAAAACAGCCGAGCTGATCGCCCAAGGACGCGAAAAAATCAAACAAGGCAACCCGAACGAAGAAGAAATTTTGCCGGGAGCACGAGGCGGCGAATACGACGGTTTCCGTATTCACAGCTTGCGTTTGCCGGGTGTCTTTGCCCAACAGGAAGTCGTGTTCGGCGGATACGGCCAAAGCCTGAAAATCCGCCATGATTCGTACGAGCGGGCGGGCTATATGCCGGGCGTCAATATCGGGGTCAAAAAAGTGATGGAATATACGGGAATGGTCTACGGGTTCGAGCATCTAATGTAGTTTTTTAACCAACATAGTCGGAAAGAGGGATCTCGATGAAGATCGCGTTTATCGCGCATGACCGCAAAAAAGACGAGATGGTCAATTTCGTTACCGCTTACGAGCAGGCTTTTGTAGACTGCCAGCTGTATTCCACAGGAACCACCGGGCAGCGTATTATGGAAGTAACGGGCCTTAATATTCATCGTTTCATGTCCGGACCGCTTGGCGGAGACCAACAGATCGGGGCACTCGTCGCGGAAAACGAACTGGATCTGATCATTTTCCTGCGCGACCCGTTGATGGCGCAGCCGCACGAGCCGGATATTACCGCTTTGCTGCGGATTTGCGATGTGCAGGGAATCCCGGTAGCCACGAATGTGGCGACTGCCGAAATTCTCGTCAAGGCTTTGATGCGCGGCGATTTCGCCTGGCGGGAGCTGGTACATAAGTACAAGCCGGGAATCGAGAGCAATGACTGAGCCGCTTGATATTCTCGTTTTTGGCGCTCATGCCGACGATGCCGAGATCGGTATGGCCGGCACGATCGTCAAGCATACGCGCGCGGGCTACCGTGTCGGCATCTGCGACCTCACGTATGCGGAGATGTCTTCCAACGGTACGGTAGAGCTGCGCAAACAAGAAGCCGAGTCGGCCTCCGCCGTGCTCGGCCTCTCCATGCGCAGCAATCTCGGCTTACCGGATCGAGGACTGTTCCGCACGGACGAGCATATTCGCCGGATCGTAGCCGAAATCCGCAAATGGGCGCCGCGCCTCGTATTTGCCCCTTACTGGGAAGATCGGCATCCCGACCATATCGCGTGCAGCGAATTGGTGGAGGAAGCGGTATTCAATGCCAAGCTGCGGCGCTATATGCCCGAGGTGCCTCCGGTAACGGTAAGCCAGACGTATTTTTATTTTATCAATGATCTCGGACGCGCCGACCTTACGGTTGACGTGACCGATTTTTATGCCGAAAAAGAAGCTTCGCTACGCTGTTACGCGTCGCAGTTCACAGGACCGGCGCAAAGTTCGGATGCCGTGGCTACCCCGCTGACTGCGCAGTATGTGCAGCGGGTTCAAGCGCGCGATTCGCTGCTGGGCCAAAAAAGCGGCATCGGCTACGCAGAGGGCTTCGCATCCCGGCTGCCGCACACGGTTCATCTTTTTTAAAGCGGCGAGAAAGGGGTTCCGGCCTTCATGAAAGACGTACTCAAAATCGGCATCACTTGCTATCCTTCGCTCGGCGGATCGGGCGTGGTAGCAACGGAACTGGGCAAGCTGCTGGCGGAAAAAGGACACGAGGTCCATTTTATCACGCATAGCATTCCTTTCCGGCTGGGTGCTTTTCATAAGAATATTCATTACCACGAAGTCGAAGTCAGCGATTATTACGTATTTCGTTATCCGCCTTACGACTTGTCGTTGGCCTCCAAGATGGCTCAGGTGGTCAAACGGGAAAAGCTCGATATTCTGCATGTCCACTATGCGGTGCCGCATGCGGTCTGCGCTTATTTGGCGAAACAAATGGTCGGCGACGACCTGAAAATTGTTACCACGCTGCACGGAACCGATATTACGGTGCTGGGCCAGGACGAGACGCTCAAAGACCTGATCGCGCTCGCCATTAATCGAAGCGACGCGGTGACAGCGGTCTCGGCCGATCTGATCGGACAGACGCGCCAGGCACTGGATATTACGCGCGATATCGACCTGACGTACAACTTTATCGATAAAAGGGTCTATTATCCGCGCGAAGTATCGACGCTCCGTGCCGAGTTTGCGACGCCGGACGAGAAAATCCTGATGCATATCTCGAATTTTCGTCCCGTGAAACGGGTGCCGGACGTTATTGATGTGTTCAACCGGGTTAATCATGAGATGCCGGCAAAGCTGCTGCTCGTCGGCGAAGGCCCTGATATGCCGAAAGTACAAAGCAAAATCCGGGAACTGGGGCTGGAGGAACGCGTGCATTTTCTGGGCAAGCAGGACGAGATCGCTCAGGTCATTTCGCTTGCGGACATTTTGCTGCTGCCTTCGGAAAAAGAAAGCTTCGGTCTGGTAGCCTTGGAGGCGATGGCCTGCGGCGTGCCGACGGTCGGTTCGGAAGCCGGAGGGATTCCCGAGCTTGTTCAGCATGGTGTGACGGGGTATCTGGCCGCGATCGGTGACACAGAAGCGATGGCGGCTTATGCAACGTCGTTGCTGCGTGATCCGGTGAAAAAGGCAGAAATGCGCGAGGCTTGCCTGGAACGGGCGCACACTCAATTTTGCGACCAGAAGATTATGCGGGAATACGAGGATATTTATTATCGCGTGTTGAAGCGTTGAGCTTCAGTCACGACGATGCAGATTCGGAGAGAAACGGGGTTGAACGATGTGACGCAGTGGAAGCATGCAGATCCGCAGCAGGTGCGGCTTAGTGCAGAGATCCTGCGTACGCTCGAACAAGCGGGCCATACGGCCTGCTGGGTGGGGGGATGCGTTCGCGACGAACTGATCGGACGTCCGGTTAACGATATGGACATCGCGACGTCGGCACGGCCCGAGGAAGTTGCCGATCTGTTTGCGCGTACCGTGCCTACCGGGATCGAGCATGGCACGATGACCGTAGTGATGGAGAAGATTCCGTTCGAGGTCACGACTTTTCGGACGGAAACCGAGTATAAGGATTTTCGTCGACCGGAGGAAGTGACTTTTGTCCGGTCGTTGGATGAGGATCTTAAGCGTCGCGATTTTACGATGAATGCGATCGCCCGTCTGCTGGACGGAACGTTTGTCGATCCTTACGATGGGCGAGCGGATTTGGAGCAGGGCATTATTCGTTGCGTAGGCCAGGCCCGAGAGCGGTTTCGTGAAGATGCGCTGCGAATGCTGCGGGGCGTTCGCTTTGCGTCTGTTTTTGGTTTTGACATGGAGCCTAAGACGTGGGAAGCGTTGCTTGAACTGCGTGACAATATGACGCATATTGCGGCAGAGCGTATACGGGCGGAGTTGGAAAAAATGTTTTCGGGGCCGCGTCCGGCAGACGGTATTCGTCTTTTGGCGCGCAGCGGCCTGCTGGAACAGGCCAAAATCCGTCTGACGCCTGAGAGTCTCGAAGCCGTGAAGCACGAAGCATTGGCCGCTTTGCCGGAAAAGCCGGAGGAACTGCGCTGGGCAGCGCTGCTTGAAGATCTGGGCACTTCCGGCGAGGAAGCGGAGCATGTGCTCAAAAGCTGGACTTTTTCGGGCAACTTCGCCAAGTCGGTCTCGGCACTGCTGCGAATCAATGAGCATATAAAAGAAGCCGAACAAAAAGGGCAACAGCACGCAAAGCTCATTTTTGTCCGCTGTATACTGGATTTCGGTCGTACTTCGGTCGGGAATTGGTTGATCTACCGCTCGACCGTTGATAAGGGTGGCGTTTCGCTTGAACGCGAAACGTTCTGGCTGAAAGAGATTCCGGTTGAATCGGTGCGGGAACTTGCGCTTGGCGGCCATGATATCGTCGCGCATTTGGATCGTAAACCGGGTCCTTGGCTAGGCGTGCGGATTCGTCAGTTGCTTGAAAAGGTTGCGCTTGGACAACTCGTGAATGAGCGTGAAGCTTTGTTGGCTGAGATTGTTCGAATCGAAGCAGAGACTGGCAAGGAGGCGAACCTCGAATGACCGATGCAAACAAACCGAAGGGTGCCAAAGAGCCCAAAAGCAGGGATCGGTTGCTTGATATGTTCGAAGCGGCCCAAGGGGAATATTTGTCGGGCGAAGAGATCAGCCGACGGTTGGGTGTGAGTCGTACCGCGGTATGGAAGCAGATTCGCAGGCTGAAAGAAGCCGGATATGTTTTCGACGCTGCGCCGAAGCTTGGTTATCGACTGGCGGATTCGGATTCGGCCCTCGATGCAAGGCGTATCCAGGCTGCGTTAACGACATCTCGTTTCGGCCGGGAGCTAACCGTGCTGAGCAAGACTGACTCGACACAGACCGAAGCGGAGAAAAAGGCTCATGAAGGCGCGATAGAAGGAACGCTTGTGGTCGCCGAGGAACAGACATCGGGCCGCGGGCGGCAAGGACGCCCTTGGCATTCCCCTCCCGGCCTCGGCGTATGGATGAGTGCGGTGCTGCGTCCCGAAGGGCCCTTGACGGCTGTGCCGCAGCTGACTCTGCTCACGGCGGTTGCCGTTTGCCGGGCGATTCGCGTCGTTAGCGGCGTGGAAGCCGGAATCAAGTGGCCGAACGATCTTTTGGCCGACGGACGAAAACTATGCGGTATTTTGTTGGAAGCCGTCGTGGAAGATGGTCGTGTTCGTCACTGCATCATGGGAATCGGAATCGACGCGAACCTTAGCGAAAGTGATTACCCCGAAGAATTGCGCAGCAAAGTAACGTCTTTGCGGCGTGAATCAGGGGTCGAAGTGGATCGCTCTGCCCTGATTGCGGCGGTCATGAATGAATTCGAAATGCTGTACGGGTTGTATAACGAACGCGGTTTCGAACCGATTCGTTTGTTATGGGAATCCCTTAGCGTGACATTGGGACGCGAGATCGTCGTACGCGATTTGAAAGGCGAACGTCGCGGTATCGCGCATGGTCTTGGCGAGCAGGGAGAGCTTATGATGCGAACGGAGCAAGGCGAGATCATTCCGGTTTATTCGGGCGATATCGAACTGTATCCCGGTGCGAATAACAAAGCCGTTCAATAAATCATTCATTTAGAAGCCTGGGTTTCAACGTTATGACAGGGTGATTTTCAGGCTTGGTTTTGGTATACTGGCGATGTGGAGGCGGTATCGGTGAAACAAGGCCGAACTGCACTGCCGCAAATCGCAGTCCCAGCAAGGCGATCACGTGCATAGGCCATATGCGGATCTGCGTTCCCTTCGAAATCCGACCCGTTTGTTCAGGCGGAATATCGAATCGAACGTAGGGAAAAAGGAAATCCAACCGTTTGCCCAAATGCACGGAGTCGGCAACAAAGGCAACGACCGGGCGAAACATCGCCCAGGCAAGCCCTGCAGTTCTGCTCTGAGCCTAACAAGGACCGAGACAGAAGGGAGAAGCGAATCGTCGCACCCGTTTCTTCTTTACCTTTCGGCCCTTTTGGTGACAGCAAAAGGCTATTTGTGCTGGAGTAAGTTGCAAATCCGGTGCAAAGGCCCACACTATCCACAAAAGGAGCCTGATCACATGGCAGCGAAAAGACCATTAAACGTAGTCAAGATTCGAAAAATGAAAGAACAAAAGGAACGTCTCACCATGATTACCGCTTACGACTATCCTTCGGCAAAACTTGCAGAGGAAGCCGGTATCGATATGATTTTGGTCGGGGATTCCCTGGGTAACGTCGTATTGGGTTATGATTCGACGATTCCGGTCACATTGGACGACATGGTGTATCATTCGAGAGCCACAGCGCGCGGAGCGGGTAATACGTTTATCGTGGCCGACATGCCGTTTATGACCTACCACGGAAGCACAGATGAGACACTCAAAGGCGTGCGTCGCCTGATGCAGGAAGGCCATGCGCATGCCGTTAAAATGGAAGGCGGGCTTGAGATCGCGGCAGCGGTGAAAAGCATCGTGCAATCCGGCGTTCCGGTGCTGGGCCACATCGGCCTGACGCCGCAGTCGGTCAATACCATCGGCGGCTACCGGGTACAGGGCAAAGACGCCGCAGACGCCAAGCGTCTGATGGACGAAGCCAAAGCGCTGGAAGCGGCCGGAGCATTTGCTATCGTGCTGGAACTTGTCGCCGAAGAAACGGCAGCCGCCATTTCGCGCGAACTTTCGATTCCAACGATCGGGATCGGCGCAGGGCGCGAATGCGACGGCCAGGTTCTGGTGTTCCACGACGTGGTCAAGTACGCTTCTCCTTATATGGAAAAACGATTCGTGAAAACATTCGCCGATGTCGGTTCGCAAATTCGCGGCGGCATCGAAGATTACGTGAATGAAGTGAAAAGCGGGGCTTTCCCTGCCGAAAATCATGTGTTCAAAGCGGACGAAGGCGTAAGCGAGTCCCTGGATTCGCTCTATGGCAGCGGGCGCCCTGAAGAAGCGACGCAGCAAAATGAGTCCTCGGCTTCCGATAAAAAGAAAGTAGGGGCGCAAGCATGAAAATCGCCAAAACGATTGCCGAAGTACGATCCGTTATTGCCGAATTGCGAAAAGAACGCAGTAGTTCGGCATCCGGCGATAAAGTAGGATTCGTTCCGACAATGGGATACCTGCATGAAGGCCATGCCAGTCTGTTGCGCCGTTCGCGGCAGGAAAGCGGAATCTCGGTACTGAGCATCTTCGTCAATCCGATCCAATTCGGGCCGAACGAAGATCTTGACCGTTACCCGCGCAGCGAAGAAGCCGATCTGAAGCTGGCGGAGCGCGAAGGCGTAGACGTGGTGTTCCTGCCTTCCGTCGAAGAGATGTATCCGGAAGAACGCAAAACGACTGTAACGGTTACAGGGATCAGCGAGCGTCTATGCGGTGCTTCGCGTCCCGGACATTTTGACGGCGTGGCCACGGTGGTATCGAAGCTGTTCAACATCGTGAAGCCGGATCAAGCCTTTTTCGGTGCCAAGGATGCCCAACAGGTCGCCGTGCTTCAGAAAATGGTCAACGATCTGAACATGGATATCGAGATCATTCCTTGTCCGATCATTCGGGAAGAAGACGGCTTGGCGCTCAGCTCCCGCAACGTCTACCTGAGCGAAGAGCAGCGTCGTGAAGCACTCGTGCTCTCTCGTTCGTTGCGAGCAGCAGCGCTGCGGATCGAAAGTGATGCCGCTGTGACGCCCGGGCAGGTGATCGCGGAGGTGACGACGGCGATTCAACAATCGCCGTTGGCCGAGATCGATTATGTGGACCTGCTGACTTTTCCGAATCTGGAGCCGCTGGACGAACAAGGCGGGTTCAGCAAGCTGCGTGTGTCGGAAGGTTCCGTTATTTTGGCCTTGGCGGTTAAATTCGGCTCTACGCGTCTGATAGACAACACGATCATGAAGCTCAAGGAGGTTCCTTTGCATGTATAGAACGATGATGAAATCCAAGATCCACCGCGCGACCGTTACGGAAGCGAACCTGAACTATGTCGGCAGTATTACCATCGACGAGGATTTGATGGAAGCGGCCGATTTGCTGGAAAACGAAAAAGTGCAAATCGTCGACAATAACAACGGCGAGCGCCTCGAAACCTATGTCATTCCGGGCGAGCGCGGCAGCGGCGTGATCTGCTTGAACGGTGCAGCGGCGCGTCGCGTGCAGCCAGGCGATACCGTCATCATCATTTCGTATGCGTCGATGTCGAATGAGGAAGCTTTGACGCATGAACCTACAGTCGTCTTTGTGGATGCGGGCAACCGCGCGGTCGAGACGGCCGTCAAGGAAATCCACGCAACGATCCGTTAATTTAAAAACCGAATATCGGGTATTCCCCTTCATATTCGCCCTGGCGGCGGCTCCGGCGATCCTCAATGCAGGAATCGTCCGGCGGCCGCCGTTTGTGTCGTGGGATACCGGATCAAACTCTACAAAACTCACGCTTTTTTGAACTTTAAGAAGTGGTGAACGGTTTCCCAAACTGCCTTTTGTCTGGTATGCTGGTAAGGAAAACCGATTGAAAGGATTTATCGACACCATGAAATTTGCCGTGCTGGATTTTGAAACGACGGGCACTCAGGCATCGGATGCCATCATCCAGATCGGGCTGAGCGTCATCAACCATGATCTTGAGATCGTGGAGACCTACCAATCCCTGGTCAATCCCGGCGTCCCGCTCCCTCCGTTCATTGCTGAACTGACGGGAATCCGCGAAGAACAGCTTGGCGAGGCTCCGGGACTGGACGAAGCGATCATCGGGATGATTCCGCTTCTTGACGATGCCGTTCTGATCGGACACAATGTGGCGTTCGATTTCGGGTTTTTGCAGCGTGCGCTTGATCAGACCGGATATTTGCCGTTTACGGGACGAATTCTGGATACGATCGACCTGCTGCGTATCTTGTACCCTTCGATTACGAGCTACCAGCTTGGCGCAGTTGCATCGCAGTTCGGCGTTCCTCACGAACGACCGCATCAGGCCGATAGCGATGCGTTGGCAACGGCGCACGTTTTTTTGCACTGCCTGGAGGAAGCTCGATCCCTGCCGCTGATTACGCTTCAACGTGTAGCCGAGCTGCTTGAAGGAGATAGCGATCTGGGCTGGTTTTTCCAGACACTGGTTGAAGAGAAAGAGCTTGAAGAATTGCCGGATGGCGGAGAGTTCAAGTTCTATCGCCAATTTGCGTTGAAAGCCGGAGAGTGGGCAGAAGTTCCGCCCGCGAGGGAAATTCGGGACGGCAATCCGCTTGAAGACCTTTCGTTCGCGGATTTTCTGGAGCAGGTGCAGGATAATCTGCGCGCGGAATTGCCGGGTTACGAGGAACGTGAATCTCAGAACATGATGTTCGGCAAAGTGCAGGAAGCGTTCGGAAGCGACAAACATCTTTTGATCGAGGCGGGAACAGGAACGGGCAAATCGCTCGGTTATCTGATTCCGTCCATTTACGAGAGCGTGCGCAATGACCGCAAAGTGATGATCAGTACGCATACAATCAACTTGCAGGAGCAACTGCGCGAACGCGACGTACCGTTGTTGACCCGAGTCGTACCTTTTGAGTTCCGTGCTTCCGTGTTCAAGGGGCGTCAGCATTATTTGTGCATGCGCAAATTGGAGCAAAAAATCGATCGGCGCGAATTCGTACATCCGGCGGACGATGCGATGACGTCGGCGCAGCTTGTCGTCTGGTTAACGCGAACGCAAAGCGGCGACGACGAGGAACTGAACCTGGGGATCGGGCGCGGGCAAGATTTCTGGGACACGGTGGCGAGCGAGACAGACTCCTGTCTGGGACGGGCTTGTCCGTGGTTTAGAAGCTGCTTCTACTACAGGGCCAAGCATGAAGCCACGATGGCCGATGTTGTCGTGACGAACCATTCCAAGTTGTTTTCCGATGTCAAGGCTGACGATCAGCTGCTGCCTGCTTACGAGCGGTTGGTCATTGACGAAGCGCATCACCTTGAAGACGTAGCCGGTAAGCATCTGGGGCTGCATTTGAAATATTTCTCGTTTGTTCATTCGATGACCCGTTTGTACAAGGACTCGAAAAACGGTCAATTGTCAGCGTTGCGTCAGCTTCTCGGCCGTCTCAGTCACGAGAAAACCAATGACTGGACCCGGGCTATCGACGATGTGATTCCGGAGCTGATCGATGCAAAAGAAAGCTGGGACAAGTTGACCGAACTGCTCTACACGCTGCTACCGGACCGCGCAGACCCGTCAGCGCCCGAAGCGGGGCAGCATACGCTGCGCTTGACGGCAGGCGAATATCCAAAAGGCTGGGATACTTTATCGACGCTGGAGGACCAGATCTACGTGGGACTTGGGGAAGCGATACGGCGCGGCGAACGCATGGCGGCTTCCGTGAAGGAAGATAGCGGCGATTATACGGCTGAAGGTCTGGCGACGGATATTTCCGGGCTGCTTAAAGATCTATCGGAGGCAAGAGAGTCGCTGCGTTTCTTTATGCGACTCGACGACGGAAGTACCGTGTATTGGCTGGAAGGCAGTTCGCAATTCAAAAGCAAGTCGCTACAGTTGTATGCCGTGCCGATTGATGTCAGTGCCCAGCTACAGCAGCACTTTTTTGATAAAAAGAAAAGCATTGTCCTGACGTCAGCTACTTTGGCCGTGGACAAAAAGTTTGATTATATGATCGATCAGCTTGGACTTCGGGAATCCGCTTCGCAAAAAAGGCTGTTAACCGAAGTGTTGCCTTCTCCGTTCAATTATCGAGAGCAAGCGCTGTTGATTGTTCCGAGAGATTTCCCGAGTGTCAGAGGGCAGAATGCCGACGTCGGATTTTTGGCAGCGTTGACGGATTCGCTGGCGCGCACGGCAGAGGCGACCCAGGGTCGGATGCTTGTTTTGTTCACGTCGTACCGTATGCTTCGGCAGGTGTACGAACCGCTGAAGGAGATGCTGGCTTCCTCGGGTATTTCGATTATCGGCCAGGGCGTAGACAGCGGAAGTCGGAGTCGGTTGACCCGGCGTTTCATGGAGAATCCGAAGTCCGTTCTTTTGGGCACAAGCAGCTTCTGGGAAGGCGTAGACATTCCGGGCGATGCGTTAACCTGCTTGGCGATCGTCCGCCTGCCTTTCCAGCCGCCAAGCCATCCGCTGCTCGAGGCCAAAAGCGAACTGCTTAAGCGTCAGAATCTCAATCCGTTTATGAAGCTTTCCGTGCCGCAGGCGGTTATTCGTTTCAAGCAGGGCTTTGGCCGCTTGGTACGGACGCGCCGCGACCGCGGGATCGTTATCGTGTATGACACGCGCGTGATTGAATCTTATTACGGCAAATACTTTTTATACTCGCTTCCCGGCCCGAAAATGGAGCATATGAATCTCGACCAGATTGTGCCGAGAGTCGAAGAATGGTTGGAGCCGGAAGTAAAGGCGGATTAATTTTTTTCCCTAGGAGGGAACTTGAATGAAAGCGGAAAAAATTTCGGAAGCCGTCGTTCGCAGACTTCCCGTTTATTTGCGTCACCTGACCGAACTTCATAAACGCGAAGTGATGACGGTGTCATCGCAAGAACTTGGACAAAAGCTGGATCTCAATCCGGCGCAGATCCGTAAGGATCTTGCCTATTTTGGCGATTTCGGCCGGAAAGGCATCGGCTATGACGTGTCTTATCTGATTGAGAAAATTCGCCATATCCTCAAGCTGGACCGTCAGATCAACGTGGCGTTGATTGGTGCCGGTAATTTGGGACACGCGCTGTCCAACTACAATATGTACTTGAAAGAAAGCATGAAAATCGTAGCGGTTTTCGATTCGTATACGCCGAAGATTGGCACAAAGATCAATATGCTGACGGTGCAACCGATCGAGGAATTGAAAGAAACGGTAATCGAAAAAAATATTCGTGTCGGCATCATTACGGTTCCGGATTCGGAAGCGCAGCGCGTTGCCGATCAACTGGTGGAAGCCGGAGTCGAAGCGATTCTGAATTTTGCTCCGACCGTGCTTAAGGTGCCAACCGAAGTGCGGATTCACGCAGCTGACTTCACCACCGATCTGCTGAGTCTCGCTTATTACCTCGACAACGGAAAGGAAACTGAAGTCCATGACAACGACAAACAGCCCGAAGAAGTGGATCATTAAAAACGGCGTTTTCGCCACTGCTGAGCAAGGAGGCGTCGTACACGGCTGTATGGTTATTGACGGCGGCACGATCGCTTACATCGGAGCCGAAGAGCCGGAAGACGCGCGTGACTTGCCGTCCGTTGATGGCAAAGGCTTGTTGTTCATGCCGGGTCTTGTCAACAGCCACGGACACACGGCAATGTCGTTGCTGCGTGGTTATGGCGATGATATGGTGCTTCAGGAGTGGCTTCAGCAAAAAATGTGGCCGATGGAAGCCAAGTTCACGTCAAACGACGTGTATTGGGGCAGTTCTCTGTCGATCATGGAAATGCTAAAAAGCGGTACGACGACATTTCTGGATATGTACGATCATATGGACCGGGTAGCGGAAGCTGTAGAGAAATCCGGTATGCGCGCTTCGTTGACACGGGGTGTCATTGGCTTGTGTTCAGAGGAAGAACAGGAACGCAAATTGGCGGATGCTATCTCGTTCGCGAAAACGTGGCATGGCGGCGCGGACGGTCGTATTACGGTCATGATGTCTCCGCACGCGCCTTATACCTGTCCGCCAGCTTACATTGAACGGTTTGTACAGGCTGCCCATGATCTGGATCTGCCTTTGCATACGCATATGTCGGAAACGGCAGCGGAAGTGGAGCAGAACGTTCGTGATTACGGACTCCGTCCGGTGGCGCATCTGGAAAAGTTGGGCTTCTTCTCGCGTCCGTCGATGGTCGCGCACGCCGTACATTTGAACGACGAAGAAATCGAAACGCTTGCAGCCAATAAGGTCGCCGTGTCCCATAATCCGGGCAGCAACCTCAAATTGGCGAGCGGCGTAGCCAAAGTGCCGCAAATGCTCAAAGCTGGCGTGGTCGTCTCGCTCGGCACGGACAGTTCGGCAAGCAACAACAACCTGGACATGTTCGAAGAGATGCGCCTTGCGGCATTGATCCACAAAGGGGTGTCTGGCGATCCGACGGCTGTTCCTGCGCTGGAAGCTTTGCGTATGGGAACCTTGTACGGGGCTCAGTCGTTGTATCTTGAGAATCTGGGTACGCTTGCTGCCGGCATGAAGGCAGACTTTGTGGCTTTGGATATCGAGCAGGCGCATTTCTTGCCACGTACGGACTATGTTTCGCATATCGTCTATTCGGCAGCTGGACAGGACGTGCGTCATGTCTGGGTGGACGGTCGCCAGATTGTGAAGAATCGTGAGTGCCTGACCCTGGACGAAGAGAAAATCCGGTTCGAAGCGCAAGCTGCTTTCGAAGGGCTGTTGGCTCGATAAACCGGACACCGGGAGGAAAGACAACGTGGGTAAGCGTGCAAAAATTATTTTGCTGGCGGTGCTCATTCTTTTGATCCTGCTCTCGGGAGCGTATTTGTATTACACCATCTCGATGCAGGATCGAACGAGCGAACGCAATGCGGCAATCGCGGCAGCTCGTACTCAAGCACGACTGACGGAAGTGGAACGTGCCGACAAATGGGTCTGGGGCGAAAATTCTATTTTCTGGGTTGTATTGGGCACGACTGCTGCAGGCGAAGAAGAATATGTATGGATGAAATACAATGCGGACGGTACGCCGGCTGAAGGGCAAAATGCACTACGAACGCTTCCTGTCTCTGGAACCGTTACGCGCGACGATATGCGCAGCCGATTCGAAGCCGAGCTTCCGGATGCCAAGTTGATTCGTCTTCTGCCGGGTGTATATAGCAATCAATATATATGGCAGATTTTTTATGAACAGAACGATACGCGTTACTACCGATTCTATAATCTCAAGGATGGCAGTGAGGTCGGACAACCTTCTGCTTTGCCTAAGTGGTAGGAATCGTTTCCGTCCTGTGACTGGAATTAAAAACAGCCTCTTCCCGATCGGGAAGAGGCTGTTTTGTATGCTTTTTGCTTGTTTTTGCAGACTTGCTTCAAAGCAAGCAGATTCTTTCAGTGGGCTTTTCTCAGTCAAAACCGTGCCGAGCAAGCACTTGAGAAAAAGGTCACAAATTAGAAAATGGGAAAACGGTGTGATATACTTATGCTCAACAAAGGTTTAAATTTGGATGAAAGAAGGAAATCGACGGTTTGGTTTGATCGAGGTTCTTTTGTAATTCGCAAATGGATACTATACTCTGCCCCATGCTTAAACACACAGCAAGAAGAGGAGAAATGCCCATTGAAGATTCGTGTGCTGCCTGTTGCCGTGACCGCGGCATTGTCACTCATCCTTCTGCTCGGAGGATGGTTCATGTATCGTCAAACTGCTCTTGAGCGTCCGATCGAACAGATGCTCGCGAAATATCCAGGCGTTACCAGCGCCCAAGCTCATATTACCCAGAACCAGGCTATATTGAAACTTGATTTGGAATCGAATGTCGATATTCGCGGAATGGTCGCCCAACTTCGCAAAGAGCAAAGCTCTATTTTGGAAGATCGTTCGATCAAACTGGAGATTGCCGACCACTCGACGCCGGAGATCGAAGAACTTTGGAAGCAGGCTTCATTCTCGGTTGCCGAAGCGATGGCCAATAAGCGTTATACGATGATTCCGAACACGTTATCCAAAATTCAAAACGAAAATAACGGATACACCATTTCCAGCGATATGGATGACCGCTACGTGTACGTTGCCTTAAGTTCCGCGTCGGACAAAAAGGCCAACAAATACATTATTCTGCCGCTGGCCGCGGCGACGGGAACAGGGGGACAATACAATGCCTAAATGGACAATGGAAATATTGATCGGTTTTTCGGCGGCACTCGTGATTTTCCTCGGCCTTATCGGAGTCAACATCTTGCCGTTTGCAGTGATGGCGCTGATCGGCGTCGGCATATTCGCTATTTTACAGATGCGCGGCGGCTTGGCCGTTGGCGCGGCGCAAGACCGCAAACGCAAAAAGCAAAAGCCCGAAAAGTTCACGTTCGAACAAATCGGCGGACAAGACAATTCCAAGCAGGAACTGCGCGAAGCATTGGATTTTTTGATCAAACACGAAGAAATCAAAAAGCTCGGTATTCGTCCGCTAAAAGGCATTCTGTTGACCGGGCCTCCGGGAACAGGCAAAACGCTGATGGCGAAAGCCGCGGCTCACTATACGGATTCGATCTTCGTTGCGGCTTCGGGCAGCGATTTCGTTGAAATGTACGTAGGTGTCGGCGCGGGGCGTATTCGCGATCTTTTCAAAGATGCCCGTGCCCGTGCGGCTCAGGAAAAAAAGCAGAGCGCTATTATTTTTATTGACGAGATCGACGTAATCGGCGGTAAACGCGAAGGCGGACAGCAGCGCGAGTATGATCAGACGCTGAACCAGCTTCTGACCGAAATGGACGGCATCTATAACAACGACGAGCCGCGCATTTTGGTTATCGCCGCGACGAACCGCAAAGAAATGCTGGATGCCGCGCTGCTTCGGCCGGGGCGTTTCGATCGTCATATCCAGGTCGATTTGCCCGATAAAAAAGGCCGCAAGCATATTTTGGAACTCCATGCGAAAAGCCGCCCGGTGGCGGAACATGCCGATCTGGACCGTATTGCGGAGGAAGCGTACGGCTTCTCCGGCGCGCAGCTCGAAAGCGTGATGAACGAAGCGGCAATCTATGCGATGCGGGATAAACAAGCCGTGATCGATCAACAGCATCTATCGCGTGCGATTGATAAAGTGATGCTGGGCGAAAGAACGGATCGTGAGACGAGCGCGGAAGAAAAACGCCGTGTGGCAATTCACGAGCTTGGACATGCCATCATGGCTGAGTTACTGCGTCCCGGAAGCGTGAGTCAAGTTGCGTTAAGCCCTCGCGGACAGGCATTGGGTTATGTGCGCCATAATCCTCAAAAAGAACAGTATTTGTATACCAAGCAGTTCCTCGAAGAACAGATCATGATTGCCCTGGCTGGTTCCGCCGCGGAAGAACTGTATTACGGCGGCCGCAGCACAGGATCGCGCGGCGACTTCGAACAAGCGCTGGATCTGGTCGAAAACATGATCGTATCCGGTCTGACCGATCTGGGGATCGTCAGCCTGAAGATGTTGACCAAGGAAGAATTAATGAAGCACAATGATAAAATTTTGCGTGCCTTAACCGAATCTACACGCAATGAATTGGAACGGTACCGCAAAGTGTTCGAAGGCTCGCTGGATATTCTGATGCACGAAGAGGTCCTCTCGGGCGAACAATTCCGTGCCCAGTTCCGTGAATTGTCGCAGCTGCCTGCTTGAACGCACGGATATAAAGATTAAATCGAAAAGCCCGACCTTTAGCCAATAGCTAAAGTCGGGTTTTTTTGATCCGAAAAATACCGGGAGCGAATATCAGTTATGGTGTTCGACATCGCCTAATAGCTTCAAAGCCGAAGCGGCCCGAGGCCATCCCGCGTAAAAGGCCAAGTGCGAGAAAGCGGCGGACAACTCCGTTTGTGTCAGGCCGTGAGCTTGCGCGAGTTGGATATGAAACGGAATCTGGTCTAAAGCGCCTTCCGAGACGAGAGCCGCAAGCGTGACGAGGCTGCGTTCGCGAGGAGACAACGTCGGGTCTTTCCAGATTTCGCCGAACAAAACAGTGCGTGTATGTTCGGCAAAAGAGGGTGAAACGCGCGCGTAATCAGCTCCGGCCGAATCGGTCAGGGCGGAGACGCATGCGGATTCTTCGTCCTGTACGGATCGAAGCCAAGTCGGCGGCGTTTCGATCATCTGTGCGCGGCCAAGCCCGAACGACCAGTTTTCCAGCTGCGTTTCCGACAGTACGATAAATACGTCTTCCCGGCGGATATTGCAGCGCGCAGCCAAACGATCGGCCGCATCTTTATAGAAAGCTTGTTTTTGCGCCGAACTTCGTCCACATGCAAGCGTGACCTCGATATACAGAAGCGCTTCGCTTCGTTCCACCGACAAATAGCGAGGACTGAAGAAAAATTCGCCAGGTTCGATTGCGTGAAAAACGTGGAAAAAATCGTCAGGCGGAATCCGGAAATGTTCGATCAACGATTCCAAAAGCGTTTCGGCACAGAGTCGGAGCTGATCCGCATCGTAATGGTTGCGTGAGTAGCTGGTTCGGACAAAAGGCAACATGATCACTCCTTTTCGCAAGATGAAGCTATTGTATCTGTAAAATATGTATTCGTATAATAGATAATAAGTATTAAAAAAACGAAAAAAGAAATGGAGATTATTGGGTTGGGCTTAAAAGAACTCATCGCTTTTCGGGCGGTAATCGAGCAGGGAACGTTTGCCAAGGCGGCGGAAAAATTGCATTACGCGCAGTCGACGGTCACTTCGCAAATTCAACGGTTGGAAAAAGAATTGGGGTTTTTGTTATTCAAGCGAGGCTGGGAAGCGGAGCTTACGGAGGCCGGACGCTTATATGCGGCGGAAGTGGACGGGTTGATTCGCCATTGGAACCATGTTCGTGGCTTGGCTGCGGAACTCGGTAACGAAGAACGCGGAACCTTATCTTTTGGCGTGATCGAACCTGTTGCGGAAAAAATGTTGGGAGAACTGCTTGCCGCTTTTCGAAACGAAAAACCGGGCATCGAATGTGCGGTCACTATCGATTCCAGTGAGCGTTTGGCTCTTGCACTGCACGACGGAGAGCTGTCCTTCGCTTTATGCGGTCAGCCGAGAAGTCTGGGAGATGCTTTTTTTGATCCCTTGTATAGCGAAGAGATTGTATTCGTAGTCGATAAGACGCACGTGCTTGCCGAAAAAGAAAGCCTCACGCTGGAAGACTTTTATCGATATCCCCTTGTTACAGGCGGCGAGCAGTGCTTATATCATCTGCGGCTTGAACAAACTTTCGCGACGTATGCGACGAAGCCTTTCAGCTATACGGTCAGCCGTTTATCTTCGATTCCGAACGTAGCGAGCGCGCTTCAAGGAATCGGTGCAATCTTGACTTCCACTGTTGTGCCGGAAAACATGCAATATATGCCTTTTGCACTCGAAGATTCCAAGATTCCGATCGGACTGCTGCAAAACGGAAAAAGCCGTTATCGAAGCCCCGGTTTGGACGTATTTACGCAGTTGATTCGCAATGCTCACAAAATTTCCGCAAGTCGCTTCTCGCCTGCACATTATTCGGAGGTATGATAGAAATATGTGTCCGCGCACAGTCGACAATGCCTGTTCGAACTCTTCTTATCATTTTTTTGTATTTTCGAATATTTTTAAGCTGCAATTTCTTTTTTACATTTCGGGTATGCTAAGATATGATTAGATGTTGGGAATGCAAGACGCTCATGTCGGCTGTAGGAGTGGACAATCTTGCATGAGAGACCAGAAAGGATGAATACTAGAGATGAATTTCAAAAAAATAGGCGTCGTCGGCGGCGGGGTCATGGGACAAGGCATCGCAGAGATGCTTGCCTCCAGAGGCCTTGATGTCCTGCTCGTAGAGAAAAATAACGAGAAGCTGGACTATTCGTACGGCATGATCGAAACAAGCCTGGACAAAAAGCTTGAAAAATGGGGCATTACCCCAGCAGAGAAAAAGCTTACGCTGTCGAGAATTTCGAAAGTAACCCACTTTGCCGAACTCGGTTCTTGCGATTTGGTCATCGAAACGATCTCGGAAGACCTGGAAGCGAAAAAAGCGGTATTCGCCCAGTTGGACCAAGTATGCCCGAGCCACATTACGTTGGCAAGCAACACGTCCGCGCTGAGCCTGACCGAAATCGGCAGTTCCACGCTTCATCCGGAACGCGTTATTGGCATGCACTTTATTTACCCGGTAGCTTCGATCAACCTGGTCGAATTGATCCGCGGACTGAAAACATCGGACGCGACTTTCGAAGCGACCAAGAACTTCGTGGAAGAAACGTTGGAGAAAAAAGGCGTGACCGTTTACGAATCTCCGGGCTTCGTTTCCACCCGTCTGATCTGCACGCTGATCAACGAAGCTCTGCATGTGCTTGAAGAAGGCGTAGCTTCCGCTGAAGATATCGACGATGCTATGCGCATCGGTTACCAATTCAACCGCGGACCGCTCGAAATGTGCGACCGCTTCGGTCTGGATTCGGTACTGGCAGCGCTGGATGGGATGTTCCGCGAATACGGAGACCTCAAGTACCGTCCGGCAATCATTTTGAAAAAGATGGTGCGCGCAGGACATCTCGGCACGAAGACTGGCGAAGGTTTCTTCAAGTACGACAAGGACGGTGACAGACTGTGAAAGTACTCGTAATCAACTCGGGGAGTTCCTCGCTTAAATACCAACTGTACGATATGACGGACGAATCGGTTTTGGCTAAAGGCCTGGTCGAGCGGATCGGGATGGATTCTTCCATTCTGACGCACAAACCGACCGGCAAGGATGAAGTGGTCGAAGTCAGCGAAATCCTGGAACATAACACGGCAATTCGCAAAGTCATCGACAAGTTGACGGACAGCGTACACGGCGTGTTGTCGAGCGTTGACGAGATCAATGCGGTCGGACACCGTGTGGTGCACGGCGGCGAGTTCTTCAATGAATCCGCGCTCGTGGACAAAGAAGCGAAGAAAAACATCCGTGCGCTGATCGACTTGGCTCCGCTGCACAACCCTGCGGCTGTTATGGGGATCGAAGCTTCGGAAATCAATATGCCAGGTGTACCGCAGGTTGTCGTTTTCGATACCGCGTTCCACCAGACGATGCCGGAAAAAGCTTACCTGTACGCGATTCCGCGCGTTCTGTATAGCAAATACAAAGTGCGCCGCTATGGTTTCCACGGCACATCGCACTACTACGTAAGCCTTGCGGCAGCCGAATTCCTGAACAAGCCGATCGAAGATCTGAAGATCATCACGGCCCATATCGGTAACGGCGGTAGCTTGACAGCGATTCAGGGCGGCGTTTCCGTCGATACGTCGATGGGGATGACTCCACTTGAAGGTCTGATGATGGGCACGCGTTCCGGCGATCTCGATCCTGCGATCGTGCCTTATGTGATGAATAAGGAAGAGCTGAGCGTAAGCGAAGTGAACTCCATGCTCAACAAACACAGCGGATTGCTGGCAATCTCGGGTGTTAGCAGCGATATGCGCGACATTACGGACGGCTGGGAAAAAGGCGAAGCAAACGCGACGCTGGCTTTCGAAATGTACGAATACCGTTTGCGTAAGTACATCGGTTCGTATGCGGCTGCAATGAACGGCGTAGACGTGCTGATCTTCACCGCAGGCGTGGGTGAAAACTCGGCAATCGTGCGTAAAGCGGTCTGCGAAAACCTGTCGTATCTCGGCATCGAGATCGACGAAGAGTTGAACAAAATCCGTTCCGGCGACCCGCGTCGTATCTCCACTCCGAATTCGAAAGTGGAAGTACTGGTTGTTCCGACGAACGAAGAGCTTGTTATCGCACGCGATACGTTCCGTATCGTAGAAGAGAGCAACGCTTAACATACAGGAGAGGAATGACTTCCATGTCCACCAAAACAGACATTCGCGGCGTTAGCGCCCATGTTGGCGAGACCGTTAGAATCGGCTGCTGGGTAAACAATAAACGTTCGAGCGGCAAGATTCAGTTCTTGCAACTGCGCGACGGTACCGGATATATCCAGGGCGTCGTTGTAAAAAGTGAAGTTTCGGAGGAAATCTGGAACGACGCAAAAAGCCTGACTCAAGAAAGTTCGCTTTATGTGACCGGCATTATTCGGGAGGAGCCACGCAGCAAATCCGGCTTTGAAATGACCGTAACCGGAATCGAAGTGCTGCATATCACGGAAGATTACCCGATCACGCCGAAAGAGCATGGCGTCGATTTCCTGATGGATCACCGCCACCTGTGGTTGCGTTCGACCAAGCAACGCGCCGTGATGATCGTGCGTGCGCAAATCGTGCGCGCCGTGCGCGAATTCTTCGACACGAGAGGCTTCACTTTGATGGACCCTCCGATCCTGACGCCGTCTTCGGCAGAAGGTACGACGGAATTGTTCCATATCAAATACTTCGACGAAGATGCGTATCTGACTCAAAGCGGACAGCTTTACATGGAAGCCGCCGCAATGGCACTCGGAAAAGTGTACTCGTTCGGTCCAACCTTCCGCGCCGAAAAATCCAAAACCCGTCGCCACCTGATCGAGTTCTGGATGATCGAGCCGGAAATGGCCTTTGTGGATCTGGAAGAGAGCCTGGAAATCCAGGAGCAATTCGTAAGCCATGTCGTGCAGTCCGTTCTGACGAACTGTAAAGCAGAACTGGAAACGCTGGAGCGCGACGTGACCAAGCTAGAGCAAATCAGCGGTTCGTTCCCACGTATCACGTACGACGAAGCAATCGAGTTCCTGAACAACAATGGCTTTGACGTCCCTTGGGGCGAAGACTTCGGCGCACCGCATGAGACGGCGATCGCGAACCACTACGACAAGCCGGTCTTCATTACGCACTATCCGGCAGAGATCAAAGCTTTCTACATGAAGCCGGATCCGAATCGCCCGGAAGTCGTACTGTGCGCGGACATGATCGCACCTGAAGGCTATGGCGAAATCATTGGCGGATCGCAGCGTATTGACGATCCGCAGCTGATGGAAGAGCGTTTTGCCGAGCATAATCTGGCCTCCGACGCTTACCAATGGTATATGGACCTGCGTAAATACGGCTCTGTTCCGCACTCCGGCTTCGGTCTGGGTCTGGAGCGTACGGTTGCCTGGATCTGCGGCCTCGATCACGTTCGCGAGACGATTCCGTTCCCGCGCATGTTATACCGTCTGTATCCGTAAGGCGCTTTACGCATGCTGCGAAGAGTAGATCAAGCAGGCGGAAGGAGGAACAAGCGGGTGAATGACGAAGCCTGGAAAACCTGGGCCATGGGGGTCTCCCATGCGATGGAATCGCCGCAGGTTCATATTCCTCACGCCCTGCTGCGTTTTTATCGCAAGATGGACCTTAGTTTGGAGGAGACGATGCTGCTGATCCAGCTCATCGGCTTCCGTCAAGCCGAGTTGAATGACTTCCCCACGCTCGAAGAATTGGAAGAGCGCACTGGACTTGCAACAGGCGAACTCGCGGGTAAGCTTCAACGTCTGATCAAGGAAGGCTTTTTGGCTATCCACGAAGACGAGGATACGCCGTCCGGCATTCGCTACGAACGTTACAACCTGGCGGGACTGTACGAGCGCATCGCAGGCTGCCTGGCTGAAGAGCGCCGCAACCAGCGTCGAACTGAACGCCCGGCCGTCAACGAAGAAGAAGCGGAGACGGTCGATAACCTGTTCCGTATCTTCGAACAAGAATTCGCCCGTCCGCTGTCTCCGATGGAATGCGAAACGATCTCCGTCTGGATCGACCAGGATCGATATCCGGAAGAGCTGATTCTTTTGGCTCTGAAAGAAGCGGTATTCGCAGGCAAACTGCATTTCCGCTACATCGACCGTATCCTGCTCGAATGGAGCCGCAACCGCGTCCGTACGCCCGAAGACGTCCGCGCCTACTCCCAGAAGTTTCGCGGACAACGATAAACGGCGGTAGATCCTGTTCGTTAGGAAGGTGGGGCGCTACGGGAGAAATTCGTTCGGAACGCTGTCTCGCCCGGAAAAACCGATTGAAGTTTTAGTGGAATTTTTCCGGGTTCAAAGGCGTTCCTTACTGAATTTCTCCCTCCGCTGAAGCTCCACCGATCGGATCTTTTTAAACAAAAAGCAAGACGCTCTCCATCAATTCGGAGAGCGTCTTTTTCTTTTTCTACTCTTTTTATAAAGAATTGAAAGGCCACGTGAAGCGTGAGCGGAGGGAGAAATTCAGTGAAAAACGCCTTTGAACTCGGAAAATTCCAATAAAAACTTTAATCGATATTTCCGAGTGAGACAGCGTTTTGAACGAATTTCTCCCGCAGCGCCTCTCAGCTTCCCCAACCTGTTCTATTCTTTCACCGCCCCCACCACGATCCCGGTGACGAAATACCGCTGCAAAAACGGATACACCAGCAAAATCGGCAACGCGCTGATAAAAATCTGCGAAGCGCGAATCGTCCGTTGCGACAGATTGGCGACGGCTTCGGGATCAAGCTTGGACATGTCGGCTTGCACGATGATCGTTTGCATAAAACTCGCCAGCGGCAGTTTTTCCGTATCGCGGATATAAATGATGCCGTCGAAATACGAATTCCAATGCCCGACCATCATGAACAGCGATACGGTCGCGATCACGGGCAAGGAAAGCGGAAGATAGATGCTGAAAAACGTCCGCAGATGGCCTGCGCCGTCCATAAACGCAGCTTCTTCCAAATCTTTTGGCACGCCCCGAAAAAAGTTCAGCAGCAAAATGATATTGAATACCGCGACCAGTCCCGGTAGGATCAGCGCCCATAGCGTGTTCATGAGGCCCAGTTTCAACACCAGAATATACCCGGGAATCAATCCGCCGCTGAACAACATGGTTACGACGAAATACCAAAGGTACACGTTGCGTGCGCGGAACACCTGAGTTTCTTTTGACAACGCGTAAGCAGCCGTCGTGTTCACGACCAGCGCCAGCGCGGTTCCGAGCACCGTACGTTCGACGGATACCCAGAGCGAGGCGAGGAAGTTGGCATTGTCGAACGTTTTGGCATACGCTTCGAACGTGAAGCCGATCGGCCAAAAGGTGACCAATCCTGCGTTTGCCGGAGCCGTAGAACTGAGCGACACCATCAACAGATGGAACAGCGGCAGCAGGCAGGCAATCGAGATCGCGCTCAAAAATATATTGTTGCAGATACTGAAAACTCGGTAAGACAGCGTTTTGTGATACATGAATGCGGCCTCCTTCCTAGAATATCCGATATCCGGCAAACCGGTAAGCCAGACGGTACGAGACCGCAATCAGAATCAAGCTGATGACCGATTTGAACAGATTGACCGCCGTAGCGAAGCTGAACTGTCCGCTAAGCAAGCCTTCCCGATACACGAACGTGTCGATGATATCGCCTTGTTGGTAAATAAGCGGGCTGTACAAGTTGAAGATTTGGTCGAAGTTGGCGTTCAGTACGTTGCCGAGCGCAAGCGTCGCGATAACGATGGTGATCGGCACCAGCGAAGGCATCGTGATATGCAGCGTTTGCTTCCAGCGCGTCGCGCCGTCCACTTCGGCCGCTTCGTACAACGCCGGATTGATCCCCGACAACGCGGCCAGGAAAATGATCGTGTTGAAGCCGAATTCTTTCCACACGTCGCTGACGATTACGGTAAAGCGGAACCAGTTGCCGTCACCCAGGAAAAAGATCGGTTTGGTGCCGAACAGGTAGACGATGAATTGGTTGATCAGTCCGGTCTGCGCCAACATATCGATCAGAATGCCGGACAGCGTGACCCAGGACAGAAAGTGCGGCAAGTAGACGAGCGTCTGGATCGAGCGCTTGAGCGCCATTTTCCGAACCTCGTTCAATAACAAAGCAAACACAAACGGCACGATCAGGTTCATAATGATTTTGGTACACGCGAAAAACAACGTATTGCCCGTAATCTTCAGGAAGTAGTCGTTCTCCCACATGTATTGAAAATGCTTCAGTCCGACCCAAGGCGATTCCGCGAACCCCAGTGCAGGCTTATAATCCTGAAAAGCCATCACGATGCCCGTCATCGGAATATAGGAAAAAATAAAGACCATAATCGCCGCCGGGAGCACCATAAAATGCAAAATCCATGGTTGTCCACGGCCTTTTTTTCTTTTGCTGCGCCGCACCGTCGAATCTTTGGCCTGCTCGCTTAGATTGGCTTCCATCGCGTACCCCCGCTTTCGAATGTATATGATAAGTGTCTTGCTTCTAAGCGTTCTCTGCTATATATAAATAGTATCAAGCGGCTCTTTGGGCTGACTATATAACAATGTTAGGATCGATATGGTTTTATTAGGGGGAATGTCAGCATGGAGTCCGTATCCGAAAAAACAGGCAGCCGTTGGAACATTCGCGGGCGCTTTAGCTTATTTGCGAAAATGAACAGTCTGATTCTTTTTTTGATTCTTCCGATCGTGCTTGCCTATACGTATTCGAACGATGTGACTTTCCGCGTCGTTAGCGGTGAGCTGCAATCGTCGAGTGCCCGGCAGCTGACGTTTCTTTCCGGGCAGATCGACTCCAGAGTCAGCCAGATGATGGACTTCAGCTTGACCTTTTCCAAAGACCCTAATGTGCAGGATTTTAACGGCTTGAACCTGTGGGGGGACGCGTATGACCGGATGCAGACCCGCTATGCGGTGCAGGAGAAAATGGTGCTGCAATCCGGCGTGACCGACATTTGGCCGGCGCGTTACGCGCTGCATTCGCAGCAAAACCGCGAAGTGGTCTCGAATTATTCGCGCAGCGGGGGATACGACGAAGATTACCTGAAACGCAATATGAGCACGAAATGGAGTTATAGCGCCGAGGAAGACGCGGAAGGGCCGTCGTACTTTTATTGGTTTTACACCGATTCCCTCGGCCAGCAGAATTTGCTGACGGGCAGCAGTCTGGTGGTCGAAGCCAGCTTCAGCTCGGACAATATCCGCAATATGCTCGACACGTACAAAGCGGACGGCAAAGGCGATCCTTTTTATTATCGAAAAGGGGACCTGCCGATCCTGAACCGCACGGCCGACCCGCAATTGTCGAAAGCATTGACCAGCTATCTGGACACGAATCCGATGGAACGCACCGCTCAACGGATCGTCAAGCTTGAAGGGCAGGACTATCTGGTCAGCTCCGTCGGTTCCGCTTATCTGGACGGTCAGTTGATGGACGTTGTGCCGCTGGGGCAGGTGCTCGGACCGATCGCGTTCAGCCGTAACTTGTTTTACCTGTCTATTGCATTGCTGTTCGTATTGGGTATCTCCGCATCGCTGCTGCTCTACCGCAACGTGCAGCGCCCGATCCGAAAACTGATGAACGGGCTATTGCAGGTGCAGCGCGGCGATTATTCATTTCGGTTGCACGCACGTAGCCGCAACGAATTTTCTTTTGTGTTCGAACGGTTCAACGAGATGTCGCGCCGCACGGAAGAATTGATCGAGAATGTGTTCAACGAAAAAATCCGGGCCAGGGAAGCGACGCTCAAGCAGCTTCAGGCACAGATCAATCCTCACTTTTTGTATAATTGCCTCGGCTATATCATCAATATGGCACAGATGAAAGACGAGGATGCGGTCGTGTCGATGGCTTTTAACTTAAGCGCTTACTATCGGTACACGACGCGTATGGAAAAAGAAAGTACGCCTCTGGAAGAAGAAGTGCGCTTACTGGTCAATTATCTCGATATTCAGAAACTCCGCAACGGCAGAATCGACTATCGCATCGACATTTCGGAAGAACTGCGAAGTCAGGAGATTCCGCGGTTGATGATTCAGCCGATTGTGGAAAACGCGGTCATTCACGGTGTCGCCAAATCGTATGCGGCAGGCGAAATCACGATCCGCGGAGAATGTTCGGACGGCTTCTGCGTGATTACGATTGACGATGACGGGCCGGGCTTGACGCCGGAGCAGTATGAAGCGTTAAATCTTAAAATGGACGAGGAACTGCAAGAAGAGATGGGCTGCGGCCTATGGAATACGCATCAGCGCTTGATCCACCAATTCGGCAGCCGATCGGGATTGCGTTTCGGTCCGTCGCCTGCCGGAGGATTCCGTACCGAGATCGTGTGGGAAAACGGTTTTTTTTAAAAGGAGAGAATAAGGATGCAGTTACTGATCGTCGACGACGAAATCCACTGGGTCGACAATCTGTCGATGAATAAACCGTGGCACACGCTGGGAATCGAGCAGGTGCATAAAGCCTATTCCGCGCGGGAAGCGCTAGAACTGATTGATACCCATCCGATCGATATCGTCATTTCGGATATTCTGATGCCGGAGATGACAGGAATCGAATTGATCGAAATCATCCGGGAAAGAGATCGGAAGATCAAATGTATCCTATTATCCGGTCATTCGGACTTTGAATACGCCAAGCAGGCGATCCGGCATAATGCGGTCGATTATTTGCTGAAGCCGCCGAGCGATGCCGAACTGCTGGGTGCCGTAGGCGCTGCGGTCGAACAGTTGAATACCGATTGGGAAATGGTCAGTTCGCTGGAGCGGACGACGTACGCGCTGCGCGAGAATTTGCCGCTGCTGCGCGGACGTCTGCTGCTCGACGCGCTGGATGGGCAGCGGATGCCGATCGAAGAGTGGGAGCGTAAGCTAAGCAGTTACGGACTCCCTTTTACGGTGGGGACCTGCGCGTTATTATTGGTGCGGATGGAAGAAGAGTTCGGCAAATACCGCAACAACGGGCAGCCGCTGATCGAGTATGCGATTATCAATATGGCCGAAGAAGTGATGGGTGAGTTTTTGGAAGTCTGGGGCGTGAAAGAGGAACATGGATATTTGGCGTTTCTGCTGCAATTCAAGCCTCAAGCTCCTCCTGTCCGCGAAGGGTTGCTGGAAAAGCTGGCGACCAGACTTCAGGAGAAGGTCAAGCAGTTTTTGAAAGGGTCGCTATCGGTTGTGATGACCGATCTTTTTCGTTTTCCCGAAGAGCTGCCGGATGCGTTCAGACGTTCAACCGCTTATTTTAGGCAAATCGTCGGAGATGAACGGGAATTCGTGATGCGTCTGAGCGAACCGGCAGGGCCGTCCGAGCAAGGGGCATTGCGTTCGCTTTACCTTTCCCCCTCGCTGGAAACGCTGCTTGAAGCCGGTCGTTGGGATGACGTGGAGGAGAAGCTGAACACGGTGTGCGACGAGCTGGACGGTCACTGGTCAGAATCGTGGGAACACTGTATGGAAACAGGTTTTTTGATCGCGGCTTCGTATACCAACCTGGCGCATCGGGGCGGACGCACGCTGGAAAGTCTGCTTGGGAATGAGATCGAACCGTTGCAGCGCGGCGAAGCCTTTTCCTCGATTGCCCGGCTGCGAAAATGGTCGATCACCGCGCTTCGTCTGTTGCAGGAAGGCACGTCGAACGAAGTGAAAGATAACCGTTCCTCCTACGTGCGCAAGGTTCAGGCTTTTGCCGACAAAAACTTGCATCTGGACGTCTCGCTGCGTGCGTTGGCCGATCATGTGAATCTGCATCCGACGCATTTGTCCAAAATCTACAAGATCGAGACCGGCGAAGGCATCAGTGATTACGTCGCCAATTTGCGTATGGAACGAGCTTCCCAGAAACTGAAATCGACCGATAAAAAAGTGTACGAAGTCGGCTTGGAGATCGGTTATATGGACCCGGCGTATTTTATCAAAGTATTCAAAAGGCATTTCGGCATGACGCCGCAAGAGTATCGGGACAGCGGGAAATAAATAAGCACGTGCACGTAAACGGCCTAATAAAGTCCTATTCCGCCTAACAAACTCATATAGATGCCCTCCCGCAAAAGTTGATACAGTAGGCATGTAAGGTATGGCAGAACCAAACAACGGGGGGGATAAAGCAATGAAAAAGATCCGGAATGCTTGGAAAATCCTTGCGGTGGCGAGTCTGTTTACGGTCAGTGCCTGTAGCGGAGCAACGGACGGAGACGGGAAAACGGACACTGCGGCAGTGGAGTCGGAAACGGCAACAGCCGCTTTCGCCGCGGGCAAGTACGATCCGCCGATCGAAATCAGCACCGTGCTGATGCCGAAGAAATACGTGCAAGGCGACACGAAAGAAAACAACGTCCATGACCGCTGGATGTTGGAGACGCTGGGAATCAAACACAAAGACACCTGGTACCCGGCCAACGACGATCAGTACAAACAAAAGCTTCAGCTTGCCGTCGCGTCCGGGGAAAAGTTGCCTGACTTCGTACCGGTTCCGACTAACCCGGTGCTGACGAACCAACTGATCGAATCGGGACAGTTTATGCCGATCGACGAGCTGTTCGACAAGTATGCCAACCAGATTCTCAAAGACCATTCGGCCGAGCATCCGGAATTGTGGTATCCCTTTACGAAAGACGGCAAGAAGTACAACATGCCGATCCTCGAATATACGGATAACGACGATACCGAGCTGTGGCTGCGCGAAGACTGGATGGAGGAGCTGAATCTCGAAGCGCCGAAAACGATCGCCGATCTGGAAGTCATCATGGACAAATTCAAGAACGAGAACCCGGACGGCTTGTCCCCGGACGAAGTCTACCCGCTCGCGATCACGCTGAAAAACAACACGAATACCTGGATGGGCTCGCTGGACTGGTTATTCGGCGCGTACGGCACCATCGAAGAACAATGGAACAAAGACGCCGACGGCAATCTGGAATACGGTTCCGTCAATCCAGGCGCCAAGCAGGCACTTGCCAAGCTTCAGGAGTGGATGGAAAAAGGGTATATCCACGCCGACTCCGCGCTCTGGGACGAGTCGAAAGCAGCCGAGAGTTGGACCAAAGGCACCGCAGGCATCCTGCCCGGCGCCAACTGGGTTCCCGACTGGCCGGCTCCCGATCTGCTCAAAAACGTTCAAGGCTCCAAAATCAAAGCCTATCCGGTTCCGGCCGGACCTGACGGTCTGATCGGGACCAAATGGCAAAACTCCGGCGTCAATGCCAGCATCATGATCAACAAAGACGCCGAGCATCCGGAAGCTATTTTCCTGTACTACAATTACCTGCTGGACAACCTGGCTAACCCGGAAGCAGGCAGCGAATATGAATACGGCTTTGCCAAAGGCTACGACTGGGACGTGATCGACGGTACGCCGACCAGCGACAAAGACAAGATTCCCAACTTCTCGAACGAGTTCCCGTTCCTCACAGGCCCGGCACGTATTCCGGATCTGTACATGAAAACGCTGGTTAAACTGGCGGACGGCGAAGAACCGACAACGCCGTTCGAAAAACAAATGGCCGAATTCCGCAAACCGGAAAACTGGTACGCCGCCAAAGTCGTCATGTCGCAGCAGGAAGTCCGCAAACAAAACTACTTCACCGGCGCGGCAACACCAACCATGATCTCCAAATGGAACCTGCTTCGCCAATCCGAAATGGAGACGTTCAACAAAATCATCTACGGCCAACTTCCGGTCGACGCCTTCGACGAATTCGTAGCCAGCTGGAAATCCAACGGCGGCGAACAAATCACGCAGGAAGTCAACGACTGGTACAAATCCGTATCGGGACAATGATCGTTAAAGAGAACCGTGTAACGAAGGTCATTTGATACTCTTGAACTTCATATGTACAAATGTAAGACGGGGAATCTAATCCAAGATTCCCCGCCTTTTACATACCCAAAAGTTTTGATACCCAGCGAAGCAAGCAGGCGGAGTGAGAAATTCAGTGAAACATAGGTTTTCGAAGAAAACCTACGGTAACACCTGTCAAGTGTTGGCCTTTGAACTCGAAAACATTCCTCTAAAAATTTAATCAGGCTTTTCGAGTGAGACAGTGCCTTGAACGAATTTCTCCCTCCGCCGCCCGCGCTTCCCCAACAAATAGGAACTTCCTCCAGAACAGAAACCTGTACAATAAAACCAATCAAACCACCGCCACCATCATATTCTACTTTTTTTTCGAAAAGATGCAGGGGTCAAAACGAACACATACGTCTATTCGGCTGGAAAGGGGGGGAGCCCGATTGACGAACAGGAATTAATCAGACGCATACTGCGCGGCGAACGCGACGCGTTTCGCGAGCTCGTCGACGCCTATAGGCAGCATGTTTTCCGCATTGCCTTCTCGGTCCTGCGCAGCGAGAAGGATGCCGAAGATGCCGCGCAGGAAGTGTTCATCCAAATTCATAAATCGCTCCCCGACTACCGTTCCCAAGGCTTCAAGACGTGGATCTCGCGAATCGCGATGAACAAGGCGATCGACTTCAAGCGCAAGCAGAATCGAAGACGCGAAGACTTGTATGACTCCGAGCCGGCTCTGCTCAAGGTGGTATCGGGTGACGAAGCGCCGCTGGACCGAATGCTGCGAGAAGAGCAGTCGGATGAAATGCGCAAAAGAATGGCGGAAATGCCGCAGGGACATCGCGATGTGATCGAAGCGTTTTATTTTCAAGGTAAAAATTACGAAGAAATCTCGGCGGAGATGCAGGTTACGGTCAAAACCGTCGAGTCCAAATTGTACCGGGCACGAATATGGATTCGGCAGCACTGGCGGGAGGAGGAATGGCGATGAGTGAAATCGTACGTTACGGACCGAAAGAATGGACGATGTACGTAAAAGGAACACTACCGGAAGCCACTCGCGACAACCTGGAAAGCTTACTGAATAACGGTGACGAGTTGGCGTTCGAACACTACATGGCCGCTCTTGAAAATGTAGGCGGCGACCTGCCGGATCAGACAGATGAGACTGCATTTATCGAGCGTGTCATGATTGCGATTCCCGAACAACCGTCAACTGCCGGAAAAAGCCGTTTTGGACGGAAATGGACAGAGCCGGTCTTTCTGTATACCGTGGCGGCCGCGGCTGCGCTGCTGCTGACCTTCACGGGAGCATTCGACCGATTGAGCGAACAAGCACAGCGTGCCGCCGATGAAGCGGGCAAAGTCTCATATAGCCAAATGCTGGCGGACGGAGCGTCGGGTTGGCTGAGTGGCTTCAAAGCGAGAGGAGACAAATAGCATGAATCAACAACGAAGCGCCTTTGCGGCGTTGCTGCTAAATATCGTACCGGGATTGGGGCATTTGTACTGGGGGCGAAGAATTCGAAGTTTCTTTTATTTTCTGATTGCGCTTGGCATCATGGCACTCGGGATTTTGGTTTCGATCGATTCGTACGACGATGCTCCGTTGGGCATTGCTTTGGTTTTCTGGTTCATGGTCTGGTTGATCAGCATGTTCGATCTGCTGGCCGCCGTGCTGAACAGCTTACCCAAGCGGCAAACCCGGCAGATGCAAGCGGCATATTTTAAACAGGATCACGTATCGCCGCATGGACAAGGTTTTTACGGCGAATACCCCGACGAAGCCGCATACAGAGCCGAACAAACGGAAATGGAAAAAGGCATGCCTCCGCATATGGAATTCGGTTCGGACGAAATGCCGGGATACTCGGCATATCCGCCGCCGATCGGACAAGGACATATGCTGCGCGAGCCGGAATACTTTTCGGATTCGCAGCGATTCCTCACCATCCTGCTTAGCTTCTTGCCAGGTCTTGGTCATTTGTACATGGGACTGATTCAACGGGGTGTTTCGTTCTTGGCTGCTTTCTTCGGGCTAACGACGGTCTTGGTCTTTATTACCGGATTTACCGGAGAGGAGTCGTTCCTGTTATTCCTGGGCGTGCTGCCGATTATCTGGGTCTACGGGATGTTCGATGCGGTTCAATTGGCTGAAAAAAAACGCCGCGGGGAAAAGTTGCAGGACTATTCCCTGATCGCCAAATGGGATATGGGCAGTGAAAAAGGACGGAAAAGCCGTACGATGGGCTTGTTGCTGGCTATCGTGCCGGGTGCGGCTCATATGTATCTGGGGTTGATGAAGCGTGGCACGCAATTCATGATTTTGTTTTTCGGCAGCATTTATATTTTGGACGTGTTCGGTTTGTCGTTGTTTTTGTTTCTGGTTCCGTTGATCTGGTTCTATGCGTTCTTCGACGCTTTGCAACAGGTCGGACGTTACGGGCAGGAAGTTTTGCAAGATCGGGCGTTGCTGGGCAATCGGTTCGCGGATCGAAAATGGTTGGGCGTTTTGCTGGTGCTGTTGGGCTCGTATTATATTTTCGGCAGCATACTGATTCCTTTCTTTTTCCAATATATCCCTTCTTATATTAAAGCCTATCTGTATGGAGCCATGGATTACTTTAGCGATACGTTAGTGGCGCTACTGTTGATCGGCGGCGGTATCAGGCTGATGCTCGGGAAACGATCCAAAGCTTAAAAGCACGCGACTGTTCAAAAAATGCCGCAAACCGTCCCTGCTTCGTTTGGTTAAGAAAAAGGCTGTCCGCAAACCGCGATCGGGCGGCGGGACAGCCTTTTTTGATCAAGCAAAAATTCAAGCCTGACCGGATTTCGGCAGCTTATCTTCCAATTCGCGTCCCATCTCGGCGGAACGTTCGGAACAGCGTTCTGCGGCACGGATCACGGCGCCATAGAAGTCGCTTTCGTCCAGCTTCGCGATCGCCGCTTGGGTCGCGCCGTTCGGCGAAGTGACTTTACGGCGCAGCTCGGCCGGTTCTTCTCCGGTTTGCCGAACCATTTGGGCAGCGCCCAATACCGTCTGAATCGTCATGTCGCGCGCCTGGCCAGCCGTCAGTCCGCCTCGTTTGCCCGCTTCGATCAGAGCTTCCATCATGTAGTAGACATACGCCGGACCGCTGCCCGAAATGCCGGTCAACGCATCGATTTTTTCTTCTTCTGTCTCAACCACGATCCCGACCGATTCGAATAATAGGTGAGCCGTGCGGCGTTGGTCGTCCGGCAGACCTTCGGAGTAGCTGACGCCCGTCACGCCGAGTCCGATGCCGCTCGATGTATTCGGCATGGTACGGACGACAGGTTGCTCCGGCCGTCCGAGCAGGCTGCGCAGCGTTTGAATCGACAGTCCTGCGATCATGGACACGATTACCGTGCGCGGGCCGATCAACTTACCGAGCTGCTCCAGCGCTTCCGCCGCATCTTTTGGCTTCATCGCCAGAATAATGATAGGGAAAGTCCGCAGCACGTTGTCTTTTTCAACGGGATCGTTAGTGCCTGGAGTGCCGTAGCGCTGCTTGAGGTCATCCAGCTTGGATTGGTCACTGCGGTTCAGGAATGTGATGTTGCCGGGAGCGATAACGGCCCGGGCGATCAAACCCCGAGCAACGGCTTCAGCCATCGATCCGGCACCGAAAAAGCAAACGCGATCTTCAATCAGCATACGAGCTTGAGTCATAATAAAATCATCCTTTCCAAATTAAAAGCTTGCGTGTAGCTCGAAGCAACAGCTCGCTCGCCAAACTCGAAAACCGTATACCGTTATGGTACTCGGCTTAAATCACTTGCGGACTTGCCCGTTACCGTAGATCCGGTATTTCGACGAGGTCAAAGCAGGCAATCCCATCGGACCGCGTGCGTGCAGCTTTTGCGTGCTGATTCCGATCTCTGCGCCAAATCCGAACTCGAAGCCGTCGGTAAAGCGGGTAGAGGCGTTGTGGTACACAGCCGCAGCGTCGACTTCGTTGAGGAAGCGAACCGCATTTTCGTCGTTTTCCGTTACGATACATTCGGAGTGCTTCGTGCCGAATTGCGCGATATGCGCGGTTGCTTCATCCAACTCGCTTACAATCTTAACATTCAAAATGTAATCGTTGTACTCGGTGCCGTAATCTTCTTCGGTCGCAAGCTTCGCTTCCGGTACGATAGCCAGCGTCTGCTTATCGCCGCGCAGCTCTACTTTTTGCTCCAACAACCGGTTCGCCAACTGCCGCAAGCCGTGCTTGGCAAAGTCTTCGTGTACGATCAGCGTCTCCATCGAGTTGCAGACGGAGGGCCGCTGCACTTTGGCATTGATCGCGATCTCTTCGGCCATCGTCGCGTCAGCGGAGGCATCGATATACGTATGGCAGACGCCCGCGCCGGTCTCGATCACAGGCACCGTAGCATTCTGTACGACATTATCGATCAGCGAACGGCCGCCGCGAGGAATGATCACATCCAGCAGGCCGTTCAGCTTGAGCATTTCATCGACTGAAGCACGGGAAGCATCTTCGATCACTTGCAGGGCTTCCGCCGGAAGCGCTGTCTGAGCAAGAGTAGCGCGCAGCACTTCGGCGATTCTTTTATTCGTGGACAAAGCGGCCGATCCGCCCCGTAGCACTACGGCATTGCCGGTTTTCAAACAAAGCGCCGCCGCATCGACGGTGACGTTCGGACGGGCTTCGTACACGATCCCGATCACGCCGAGCGGAACGCTGACCTTCTCGATCCGCAGCGCGTTCGGACGTTGTATCGTCTCCAGCACTTTTCCGGTTGGATCGGGCAGGTCGGCAACAAGGCGAAGCGCATCGGCAATCGAGGCGATTCGGGCTTCGTCGAGCATCAATCGATCGAGCAGCGATTCGCTGGTTCCGTTTGCGCGTCCGCGCTCCAGGTCTTCGCGATTCGCTTCGATCAAGGATGCGGCTTCCGCATTTAACGCATCGGCCATCGCGAGCAAAGCCGTATTTTTTTCTTCTGTCGATAATGTGGCCATTTGACGAGCGGCAACTCCTGCCAACGCGGCTTTGGTGCGAACTTCACTCATATTCTATTCCTCCTTAGATGTATAGCCTGTTTATTTCAAAGAAATCCACTCGTCCCGATGGATCGCTTCCAAGCGATGCAGTCCGCTCAGCGTCTCCAACACTTGCGGTCCCGTTAAGCCGCAGACCCGCTGCAAATCTTCCATATCGTAATTGACGACGCCCCGCCCCACGATCTCGCCATGCGGTCCGCGAACCTCAACGACATCGCCGGCATGAAACTGACCTTCCACAGCGGTAATGCCGACAGGCAGCAGACTCCGGCCATTTTCTGTCAAAGCGCGCTGTGCTCCCGCATCGACGATCAAGGCGCCGAGCGGACGGGAAAGATAACCCAGCCATTGTTTTTTAACCGACATGGAAGAGAGAGTGGTGGTAAAATGGGTCCCTTTGCCTCCGCCGTCGGCAGCAGCTTGAAGATCCCCGTCTTCTTTGGCTCGTCCGACGAATACCGGTACGCCGCCGCGCGTGGCGATTCTGGCGGCGTCCAGCTTCGAGCGCATACCGCCTGTTCCGACACTGCTGCCTGCACCGCCAGCCATCCGATAGATGTCGTCGTCGATTTCGTCGATCACCGCATACTTGACGGCTTCAGGATCATGGCGGGGATCAGCGCTGTATAATCCGTCCATATCGGTCAGGATCACCAGGCGATCGGCTTTGACCAGATTGGCGACGAGCGCTGACAACGTATCGTTATCCCCGAATTTCAGCTCGTCGACGGAGACTGTATCATTTTCATTGAAAATCGGCAAAATTCCGCGTTCCAGCAATTCTTCAATGGTCATCACGGCGCTGCCGATCCGTTTGCGGCTGTGAAAATCGGTTCGGGTCAACAGAATCTGCGCCGCGACATGACCGTATTCAGCCAGCGCTTCCTGATACGCACGCATGAGCAACGCTTGTCCGACCGCTGCCGAAGCTTGCTTCTCATGCAGCTTTTTGGGTCTTTGCGTATAGCCGATTGCACTAAAGCCCGCGGCTACGGCGCCCGAGGTCACCAGTAGCGGTTGGTAGCCTTTTTTGTATAGCTCCGCAAGTTCGCGTGCGAAGTAGGCGATAGCGTCGCGATTGAGCCCACCCTGGCTTCCGGTTAGTGAGCTACTGCCTATTTTGACTACGATGCGTTTGATCATGAAATCTCCTTCTTTCTGTCTGCGCAAAATAAAAAAGCTTTCGTCCACGGCACAGCATCAGCTATGCGAAGGACGAAAGCCGAATAAGCGCTTCCGCGGTACCACCTTGATTGACGACCGGGGTCGCCCTACTCAAACCCCGCTAACGGAGGGAAACCGTCCAAACTTAGCATCTGGATCGCTCGGGGATAGGGTTGGGAAAGGGCCTGACCGTAAATTCTCACAGCCGGTGATTGACATGCAGGCATCGGAATGCCGACTGATCTCCATCACACCGGAATCTACTCTCTGGAAGGCGGACGCTTTCTTACTGGTCCCGTCATTGCAATGTAACCTTTGGTTTTTCCTAGAATAGCACGGAGAGCGCCGTTTGTAAAAGCCGGAATTTTATGCGGGGAATCAAGAACGCGACAACCCGGTCATCGTGCTGCGCAGCGTACTGATAAAAGCTTCGGCTGCTTTGGAGAGCGAGCGTCCTTTTCGGTAAGCAATCACCAGCGTGCGGTACGGAACCGGGTCGGCTAGTGGAAGATAGACCGGTAGCAGCTCGCTTCTTTTGGATCTTGCGACGAAACGGGGCACGAGCGTCACGCCCATTCCGGCCGCAACCAGCGATTGGAGCGTCTCCATGTTGCTGCTTTCGAACACGACTTGCGGTTCGTAACCGGCTTGGCGGCACAGATCGAGCACCGTTTTGCGAAACCCTTGACCTTGCTTGAGAATAATGAACGGTTCGTGCTCCAATTCTTTCATATCGACGCCCGCCAGCGGATAGGAGCCGGAACGCAAAGCCAGACGGTGCCCCGGCGGTACGGCGAGATCGATCGGCTCGTCGGCAATCGGTTCGTAATCCAGTGTCGGTTCCGTCAACGGAAGGGAGAGCAGGCTAATATCGGTTTTGCCATTTGCCGTTAATCGTTCCAGGTTATGCGACGTATCTTCCATTAGAGTCACGTCGATACCCGGATAGCCCGCGCGGAAAGCCGGAAGCACATGCGGCAGCAGATGCGAGCCGGTAATCGGCATGCTGCCGACCGTAATCCGTCCTTTGCGAAGCTGCGAAATATCCTCCATCTCGACGCGTAAGATTTCCATTTCGTCGATGATCCGCTGGGCGCGCTTCATAAACTCCCGTCCCGCATGCGTCAGCTCGACCGTACTCGTATTGCGCTGGAACAACAGCACTCCAAGTTCTTTTTCCAACTTGGAAAGCTGCTGGCTCAGCGAAGGCTGGGCAATATGTAGTTTCTCGGCCGCGCGGGAAAAATTACGTTCGGCGGCGATCATCAACGCATATTGAAGTTGTCTCAATTCCATGTTCGTTATGCTCCTTAGCTTCTTTTGGCGGTATTAATGCCGTTTAAACTATCGAAAAAGCCCAACGTAGCTGGAAGCGAGAAGACTACGAGAGAAATTCAATTCAATTCGCTGTCTCACTTGGAAAAGTCGATTAAAATTTTTAGTGGTTGTTTTCCAAGTTCAAAGGCGTCTTTCACTGAATTTCTCTCTCCGTCTTCTCGCTTCCCTCACCTACGTGACTTCTTCTACATGTTTAAAGACCTTAAGTCATCCTCACTCTTCTTATTGTAAAGAGCGGACAAACCATCCGTCTATAGGTATAACCTATTAGGATTATAGTTATTATATCTTGGAACAATGAGACATCGCCATGTTATATTTAACCCAATAACAAAACCGGCACGGAAAATTAAGCAGTCGGTTCGAATCCAGCAGCGGGGTGAGATCAATGAGTAAAAAAACGATGTACGAGAAAATTTGGGACAATCACGTGATTCATCAAGAAGAAGGCAAGCCGGCTATCATTTATATCGACCTGCATCTGGTGCACGAAGTGACGTCGCCGCAGGCATTTGAAGGTCTGCGCCTGAGCAACCGTCAAGTTCGCCGCCCGGACCGTACGTTCGCCACGATGGACCATAACGTACCGACGACGGATCGTTTTAACATCAAAGACCCGATTTCCAAGCAGCAGATCGATACGCTCAGCCAGAACTGTAAAGACTTCGGCGTGAAGCTGTTTGACCTCGATACGATCGACCAAGGCGTCGTGCACGTTATGGGACCGGAACTGGGGCTGACGCATCCGGGTAAAACGATTGTCTGCGGCGATAGCCATACGTCCACGCACGGCGCATTCGGCGCGTTGTCGTTCGGTATCGGCACGAGTGAAGTGGAACACGTGCTGGCGACGCAATGTTTGCAACAAGCAAAGTCGAAAACGATGGAAGTTCGTTTTATCGGCAAGCGTAAACCGGGCGTAACGGCAAAAGACATGATCCTGGGCGTTATCGCGAAATACGGCACCGACTTCGCGACAGGTTACGTTCTGGAATACACGGGCGAATCGATCCGCGATCTGACGATGGAAGAGCGTATGACGGTCTGCAACATGTCGATCGAAGGCGGAGCGAGAGCGGGTCTGATCGCGCCGGACGAGACGACGTTCAACTACATTCAAGGCCGCGAATACTCGCCGCAAGGCGAAGCGTTCGAGACAGCGGTTGCGGATTGGAAAAATCTCACCACGGACGAAGGCGCGACCTATGATCGCGTTGTCGAATTCGATGTGGATACGCTGATCCCGCAAGTGACCTGGGGAACCAGTCCGGGTATGGGTACGGATATCAACTCGGTTGTGCCTAATCCAGCCGATTTCACGACAGAAAACGAACGCCGTGCTGCGGAAAAGGCGCTGGAATACATGGATCTGGCTCCGGGTACGAAAATGGCTGACATTCCGGTTGACTATGTATTTATCGGTTCCTGCACCAACGGACGGATCGAGGATCTGCGTGCGGCTGCCGAAATCGCCAAGGGCTACAAAGTATCGGAAAAGGTTACCGCGATCGTCGTTCCGGGATCGGGACGCGTTAAGCTGCAAGCGGAGAAGGAAGGGCTCGACGTGGTCTTCCGCGACGCGGGCTTTGAATGGCGCGAAGCGGGATGCAGCATGTGCCTGGCGATGAACCCGGACGTGCTTCAACCGGGACAACGCTGCGCATCCACGTCGAACCGTAACTTCGAAGGCCGTCAGGGCCGCGGAGGACGTACGCATCTGGTGTCGCCGGCAATGGCTGCGGCTGCCGCAATCGAAGGCCATTTCACAGACGTGCGCGACTGGGAATTCAAGACCGAAGTCGTTAGCTGATCACTGACCAATCTCCGGAAAGAAGGGACTTTATATGGAAGCATTCAAACAATTAAACGGACTCGTTGCCCCGGTGGATCGGGTTAACGTCGATACAGACGCCATTATTCCCAAGCAGTTTCTGAAGCGTATCGAACGGACCGGCTTCGGCCAGTTCCTGTTCTTCGAATGGCGCTTCGACGAAGCGGGCGAGGTGAATCCTTCGTTCGAGATGAACAAGCCGCGTTACACGGGAGCGGAAGTGCTGATCTCCCGTGCCAATTTCGGTTGCGGTTCGTCCCGCGAGCACGCACCTTGGGCAATCATGGACTACGGTTTCCGCTGCGTGATCGCGCCGTCGTTCGCCGACATCTTTTACAACAACTGCTTCAAGAACGGTATTTTGCCGATCAAGCTGTCCGAAGAGCAAGTGCAGGATCTGTTCGCGCGTACGGCTGAGCATGAAGGCTATCGCCTGAATGTCGATCTGGAGAACAAAGTTCTTACAGACGGCCACGGGCTGAAAATCGAATTCGATCTGGACGAGCACCGTCGCCAGTTCCTGCTGCAAGGCCTGGACGATATCGGTCTGACGCTTCAGCATGAAGATGCCATCTCGGCATACGAAGCAAAGCGCTCCGAGCGGGTATATGCTTAATCTTGTATGATTTAGAGTCGAGTTTTCTAAGCGCCGCCTTCCCGGTTAGGGAGCGGTGCTTTTTGCTTTGGGTTGACGCGGATAACAAAGGGTTGGAAGAATGCGGGACTTCGTTTTATAATAAGTGAGGGTTTTCAACAGGGATAGGATTGAGGAGGAAGGGATGAACTCATCGTTATTTGGTAATCTGGAACAGTTGAAAAAGGATATGAAGAAAAAAAAGTGCCCGGTTGACTCTTTTTTGTTCGGCTATAATAAGCAACAGTACGTGGTTTTGGTCAAACCTTATGCAAAAGGCGAGAAAAAGCCACCTGAAGCGCTGATGCAACTGGAGTTTTTACGGGTCGGCAAGCTTCGCGATCGGTTGGCTGTACCCGCCACGAAGTGGCAGTTCATGCTGGACGCGCGTGCGATGAGAAATTATTTCGATATTGAGTATACGGAAAATTTGGGCGAGGTTTTTCGGGATCTTTACGAGCGATTTGCGGATTTTATTCCGATTCAAGTGTTGGAGGACAAGTCGGAGATCGAGCAACAAGTTCTGCGTGGATAAAAAAACACAAAAAACCATCAGGTTTTTTGTTCAAACTCTACGTTTTACATACGAGCAATGCCGATAAGAAGAATAGGAATTTGCTGTGCGTAAGAAATCCGCTTCTCATGGCACAACTCCAGGATTTGATGACAAAATTGCAATAAATGCCGCAACTTTCGAAAAAAGTCCGCGTCTAAGCTAACGTAGGCAACTGTTGGGATGTCAATAGTTCGGAATAGTTCGAAAGGCGTTTGGGAGCAAGCCCGAGTAGAATCTAAGTCCGACGAAAAAAGCGAAGAATTTAGAGGTGGATGAATGAAAAAGTACGTGTTAACAACAGTCATGGCAGTCCTGATGCTGATGTTCTTGCTCCCGCATACGGGACAAGCGGCCTCATCGGGAACCAAAATCGTGCTGGATAATCGGGAGCTTGCCAACGCAGACGTGCTCACGGTTAATCAGACTACGATGGTTCCGATCCGGGTCGTTTCCGAAGAACTGGGTTATAAGGTCGAGTGGAACCAGTCAGCGCAGCAGGTGACCATCGGCAGCGGTGCAGATACCGTCGTACTCACCATTAACCAGGGTATGGCTTCTGTAAACGGGGCACTTGTTTCCCTAACCCAGCCGGCCATGGCTCAGAAGCAAACGACCTACGTGCCGCTGCGCTTCGTAAGCGCGCAGATGGGACTTCAGGTCAAGTGGGACAACGCCGCACAAACGGTTTCCCTGTTTACTTCGGGAAATCCGGTGGGAAGTCAGGTTGGCGCTACGACTCCGGGCACATCGGATAGCGGAACGCTGACTCCCGTAACGACGCCGGTCGGCAATCTGGCTGTGCTTCAGGCTATCAGCTTCAGCGACAATCGGCTGATGGTGACTACGGATAAGAACGTAAGCGTGAAAGACTCCGTGCTTGCCGGTCCAAACCGCATTTTGCTGGAGTTATCGAACACGGGCTTCGGTCCGGCGATCGGAAGCGGCATGAGTGTCGGCGACGTAGGGACAATCTCGGCAGACAATGCGGACAATGTCTCACAGATTCGCTACTTCATTCCCAAATCCAATCCGAACACTGTTCAAGTCGTGATCGATCTGAAAAGCGCGAATACGTATAAGCTTTCCAAAGAGGGAACGTCTGTTTTCGTAGCCTTGGACAAAGTGTCGGCGCCGAACACCAACGTGGGCGGCAACGGCAAAAAAGTGATCGTGATCGATGCGGGACACGGCAACCAGGACCCTGGCGCCGTAGGCAACAGTATCCGGGAAAAAGACATCAATCTGGGCATCGCGCTCAAGGTTGAAGCCATTTTGAAAAAGAATTCGAACGTGGATATCGTAATGACGCGTAGCGACGACACATTCCTGGAACTGAAGGAACGTGTGCGGGTGGCGCAGAATGTTAACGCAGACGTGTTCGTTTCGATTCACAACAACAGCGGTTCGGCGGCTGCGAGCGGAACCGAAACGTATTACCAACGAGACGGCAGCAAATCGCTGGCCACCATACTGCATAAGTATATTCTTGCGGCTACCGGGTTTAAAGACCGCAAGGTTCAATATGGCAATTTCCATGTCATCCGCGAAACGACCATGCCGGCAGCGCTGCTGGAGATCGGATTCGTGAGCAATGCGGGAGATGCGGCACAGCTGAAAAATGAAGCTTTCCAACAAAAAGTTGCTGAGGCCATTGCCAAAGGATTGCTTGAGTATCTGGGAGTATAAAGGGATCGACGCTTAAAAGTTACGATTATTTCATACATTCGCCGCCGGCAGGAATAAGAGCGCCGGCGGCGAATGTTTTGTTTAGAGCTTAGGGCGTGTTTGAAAACTCCGAAGGAAGCAGATTTTGCCGAATTTTCGTTTGCAACAAGGAAGGGTTTCGCAGTCGTGCCGGGGCACGTCAAGAAACCGTGACGCCGTGGCGGGCGAAAAGGCGGTAAAAGATGCACATCGTTGAGTTTTCAAACACGTCCTAATCGCTTGGAAGAAAGGAAAGGGGATAAACGAATATGCAGCAGTTTAAATACAATAACGGAGTATTCAAAATGAAAAAAGTGGTTCCGGCCGTTTTGGCCGTAATGATGGGAGCGGGCGGGGGCTCGCTGGCGTTGGCAGCCGAAACGACAACGTCAGCACCCGTCGCGGCCACCGCTACGACGACGGCAGCCACAGGTTTTAGCGATGTGAAATCCGGCTACTGGGCCGAAAAACATATCTACAAGCTGGCCGCGCAGGGGATCGTTCTTGGGCAAAATGGTCAGTTTAAGCCAGCCGACAACATTACGCGCCAAGAAGCCATCACGATGGCGATTCGTTTTGCGGGAGCGGAAAGCGAGCTGGGAACAGCGGAAGCAGCCGTGCTGCCTGAAGGGCTTACCGTGAGTAATTATTTCAAACCTTACGTCGATCTTGCGCTCGATAAAGGGCTGATCAAGTCCGGCGAAGAAAAAGACATCGACGGCAAAGCCTGGGGCACCCAAGCAGCCAGCCGTGAATGGGTAACCAAAATTCTCGTACGTGCTATCGGAAAAGAGTCCGAAGCATTGGCCTCGACCGAAGCTACGGCATTTGCCGATAATGGCGACATTGCCAAAGCAAGCGTAGGCTATGTCAGCACAGCGGTTAAGCTTGGAATCGCTCAAGGCGTCGAGAACAATAAGTTCAATCCGGCAGGTTCGGTGACTCGTGCGCAAATGGCGACGTTTTTCAGCCGTGCAGAAGCGTATATCACGCCTACATATGCAGGAATGACAACAGGAATCGTAACGGGTCTGACAGCTAATTCCCTAACGCTTTATGCCAATGGGACAAACACTACGTATACACTCGGCGCAGGTACGGCAGTCTTCGCCGCCGATTCCGACGCGAAAGTGCCTGTCTCGTCCGTGCAGCTGTATACGCGGGTCATGGCCGCAGGAACGGGTGGGCAAGCTGCTTACGTGGAAATTGTCGATGCCAAAGCCCAGGTCGAGACAATCACGGGAGAATTCGATCGGGTCACAGGCACGAATACGCTGTTCATGAGAACAGAGAGCGATTATCCGAAATACGAATATGATGCAGAGACGGTTTTCCTGGACCAAAACGGCAATAAGATCGATCCGAAAAGCATTAGCGCAGGCAGCCGCATCTCGCTTCTGAAAGAAACGTATTCCGGCGCAGGCAAAATCCTGACTGTTCAAGTGACTTCGGGCAATGTGAGCAAAAAAGATACGGGTACGATCACGGCGGTCGATACGACTTCCGGTACAGTGACCTTCAATGCTTCAACAGGGATCTCGGAACAGTACAAGCTTGATTCTACAACGATTATTCGCTACCAAAATGAAATTTTAAGCGTAGCGGATCTTAAAGTCGGCAGCAAAGTCGGCTATACGATCGAAAATAACGCGATTCGCACGATCGAAGTGACAGAGAGCGTGGAGCGTACGGTGACGGCATCGTTGTACCAAACGTCCGCTGACGGCTCGACACTCACCTATAAAACGGATTCGGGTGCGCTTGAAGTGAAATTGGTAGCGGATAACGCTGTTGTGGTTGTCGACGGAAAAACGGCTGCGTTAGCCGATCTGATTGCCGACAAGACACAGGGTGACCGTGTCATATTAACCTTGAACGGTGCTGGCGAAGTGACCCAGATCGTCGTGCGGGATCGCGAAGCGACCCAGCTTGCGTTTGCGACGGTCAGCTCCTATGACTCGGCGACAGGCGTGCTGGCCGTTATCGATTCAGCGGGTAAGCCTTATGCCTTCACCCTGGATGCCAATACGAAACTGGCCTACAATACGACGACTCCGACGCTGAAAGGCATCGAGCCATTGTTGATCAAAGGGCGCGGGCTTAATCTGACCGCCGTGAATAGTCGCTTGCTGTCAATGGAGATCGTGTACAAATACGAAGGCACGGTCGAGCAGGTCAATGCCGCGTCGTTGTCGCTGACGTTGAAGCTGGATAATGGAACGAGCGTCAAGCTGCCTTACGGCACGACCGGAACCGTGGTTCAGGTGTACGGCACGAACAATGCGACAATGGCGAATGTGAAGACCGGAGACCGCGTCGTGGCCTCTCTGTACGCCGATCGGGTTGCCTTGCAATCCGTTGCGGTGCAGACGACGAAACAATTCCGTATATCGGCTACAACGCCAACAAGCAGCCGGTTGACCGTAGAACAAGGCGGAATCACAAACAGCCTGTATGTAGATGACAAGCTTATTCAAAACGTACAGGGCGCGCAAGTCGGTTATGCAGGTCTGACAATCGGTGGCCTGGTAGACGTGACCTTCAGCGGCCCGGACGTATCGAAAGTTCGGATCTCGGACAGCGTTATCGGTTCGGTCCAAAGTGTGGATACCGCTGCCCGTACCGTGACTGTACTGACTTCCTCGGGAGCGACACGGACCTATACCGCAGCGACTTCCCCGCTGACCGTTACTCAAAACGGAACGGTCGTATCGGGAATCGGAACCCTTTCGGCCGGGCAGCATGTCCAGGCCAACGTTCAACCGGACGGAAGCACATCGTTCACGGTCTTCCAAGCTTTGAGCAAAAGTTTCTGGAAATACGACGCGCTGACCCAGACGGTATTCGTGAAGATTACGCCGGGATCATCGGAGGCAAATACCTTCAAATTGGCTCCGGATGCCTGGATTCACCAAGGAACAACGAATATCAGCGTGCAATCACTCGCCGGAGATGATAAAATCGTATTGTATCTGAATAACAACGTCGTTTACGAGCTCGTGAAGCAATAGATTTCCGTCCGGCTATTGCCGGGTACGGTCAGGCCGGCTCAGTGCGAACCTTATCGTTCGCACTGGCCGGTTTGTCTTTGAGATCGGGCTTCTACGGCCAAGCCTCGTAATCGCGGCGCGGAAGAAGGATTGAGCCATGACAAACGCGAAGGTCAGACATATTCTGGACACGATTGCTGGCATGTATCCGGACGCCCGTTGCGAGCTGGATTACGGCAACGCGTTTGAATTGACAATCGCGGTGCTGTTGTCAGCTCAGTGTACGGATGTTACGGTTAATAAGGTGACAAAAGATCTGTTCCAGAAATATCAGGCACCGGCCGATTATATCGCCGTACCCCGTGAAGAGCTGGAACAGGATATTCGCCGGATCGGACTGTACCGGAACAAAGCCAAGCATATTCAAAGTCTTTGCCATTTGTTGATCGAGCAATATGGAGGCGAAGTTCCGAGTGCTCACGACGAACTGGTCAAGCTGCCCGGCGTAGGCCGGAAAACAGCCAATGTCGTCGTGTCGAATGCTTTCGATATGCCGGCCATTGCGGTGGATACCCATGTCGAGCGCGTATCGAAGCGATTGGGTCTGGCGGCAGAGGACGACTCTGTGCTTGAAGTCGAGAAGAAGCTGATGAAAAAGGTGCCGAAGGACGAATGGACCCTTACGCATCACCGTCTGATCTTTTTCGGTCGTTACCACTGCAAGGCGCAATCACCGAACTGCCAAGTATGTCCGTTGCTTGATGTGTGCAAAGAAGGCAAAAGACGGATGAAGACGTCAACGGTACGTCGAGCGCGAAAATCAAGTTAAAGACTAAAATTACACAAAAAGAGGATGGACAGGATGGAAAACATGGAAAACATGATGGAAAACATGAAATGCGTAACGGTATATACCAATGAGTTCGAGAAATTTTCGGATATCTTCGAGCAAATACTCGTCAGCGATATTCCCGAGAACGAAGACACGGAAATCGAAGGCGTAACGGTCGGCCTCGTGACCGAGATTCCCGAAGAGTACATCGAACAAATGCGTGTAAAACCGGAAGTCGTGGTTATGCGCGACAAAAAACGCAACATCACGATTTTGCAGCACGGAAAAATTTTCGAAATTTTCATCCCGTCCGTTTAAGTTTCGCTTGCGAACGTTGAAACGGCGCTGAACCTGGAGGAGCATATGGCGGACATGACAATGAATTCCAGGGATCTGCACAAAACATTAGAGCGGCTGCGTGCCGCTCTAATTTCATATGAAGATCCTAAAATAGCAGCCAAGATCGGCCAGCTTGAGCACAAATGGGAACAAAAAGAACTGACGCTTGCTTTTCTCGGACATTTCTCGGCCGGAAAGTCGAGCTTGATCAATGCTTTATGCGGAGGACCTTTGTTGCCATCCGGCCCGCTTCCGACGACAGCCAATGCAGCCATTATCCGAAGCGGAGAACGCCGTGCCGAGATCACGTTGCATCCAACCTTCGAAGCGGGGGATAAGCAGGAGGCTAATGTAGATTCCGCTTCAGAACAGCGGAAGCTGGTGCTGGCACCCGAAGAGATGGAAGAAGCGTTGGCCAAGTATTGCAAAGACGGGGAAGCTTATGCCACGGTGGAAATTTGGGGAGATATTCCGTTGCTGCAACGCGGCGGAGCCTTTCTGGATACACCGGGGGTCGATTCTACCGATGCGGCCCATGCTTCGGCAACCGATGCGGCCCTGCATTTGGCGGATGTCGTATTCTATGTGATGGATTATAACCATGTTCAATCGGAAACCAATTTAGCTTTTGCCAAAAGTTTATCCGATCTGGGCAAGCCGCTCGTTTTGATCGTGAATCAAGTCGATAAGCATCGGGAACAAGAACTGCCGTTTGCGCATTACCAACAAACGGTGGAGCGTACGTTTGCGGATTGGCAGATCGAAGCCGCGGGAATCCTGTATGTGTCGGTCAAGCATCCCGTTCATCCGTTAAGCGACTGGCAGCGCCTTCCGGTCTTGATCCGGCATTTGTTGGATCGCCGGGAACCCTTGCTGGAACGGGGCATCGGCTTGGCTGCCCGCGACTTGGTCGAACGGCATCTGCTGCGCGAGCGGGAAACCCGACCTGAAGAAGCCGCGGCGCTGACCGAAGAAGAAGCCGAACTTGAATATGGCGCGGAAGCAACTTTGCAAGCGCTTCAGTCCGAGCAAATCGAATTGCTGGGCGGAGGAGCGCTGCTTCGGGATCGCTTGATGGCCGATATCGGCCGCATACTCGATAACGCCCCGATCATGCCGGCGTCGCTGCGCGACTTGGTTCAAGGCTATCTGGAATCCACGGCGCCCGGTTTCCGCGCCGGCGGGCTGTTCGGTTCGAAAAAACGGACGGAAAAAGAGCGCGAAGACCGTCTTCGGCATGTGGCTTCCGACTTTTCGGAACGGGTGGAAGCGGGACTCGACGTGCATGTGCGCGAGCGCTTGCGCGCTTTCGGGCGCGAGATCGGCGTATGGGACGGCGATCGGGAAGCGCAGCTGGAGCAAGCTTTGCCGCGCGTGGAAAGCGCCTGGATCTCCGGGCGGCTCAAGCCCGATGTCCGGTTATCGCCGGAGTACGTCATGAATTTCACCGGCGATCTGCGCGCCGACGCGCTCGGCCGCTTCCGCAGGGCGGCTTTGGAATTCGCCGACCGGCTGCTGGAGAGCCGGGAGCCGCAGGATGCGGAGAAGCGCGCTGAGCTGGAGCAGCGGATTGCGGTCGCTTCCGCGCTCGCGGACAAAGCGCGCCGCAGGCGCGAAGTCCGCGAAGCGCTGGATCTGCGCCAGGCGGAGCTGGCGGCATTGCTCGGCGAAGCCGGGCAGCAGCCGGCGGAACGGATGACGGTTCCGCAAGCATGGTTTGCCGACCTCGCAGAGTCGGCCGAGCAAGCCCGTGATGACGCCGGAACCGGCGGAAAGGCGCAGCTTCAGGATGTGCGCGCCGGGTCTTCCGGCGCAGCGAGTAGCGCCGATAGGAAGATGGCGGCGCATCCGGTCGGCGGGTCGGAGGCATCCGAATCCGCCGACGGTATTTCCGGCGAAGCGGTTGAAGACGAAGCCGCGTCACGCCGTTCTGCACCGGAGACGGCTTCCGTCTCCGGCCGCCTCGGCATTTTGCAAGCGGCGGCGGAGCGTTTGAACGAAGCCGTGCAGGCGCTAGAGCCGCTGCCGGCTTTCGGTTCGACGCTGCGCGCCATGCGCGAACGGGAAGCGTCGCTTAGAGGCGGCCGTTTCACGCTGGCTTTGTTCGGCGCGTTCAGCGCCGGCAAATCGTCGTTCGCCAATGCGCTGCTGGGCGATTACTACCTGCCGGTATCCCCGCATCCGACGACGGCGGCAATCAACCGGATCATGGCGCCGGAACGCGCCGAAGACCACGGCAAAGCGCTGATCGTGATGAAAAGCAGCGAAGAGCTGCTGGGCGATCTCGCGGACGCTTGCGAGCTGCTGGGTCTGCGGGACCCGTCGCTTGGACGCTGGCGCGCGGAAGTGCGCGCGCTGACGCCGGAACGCATCCATCCGTCGGGACGGGCGCATTACAGCTTCCTGCGCGCCGCCGACGTCGGCTTCGACCGGGCGGAGCCTTTGCTCGGCACGGAAATGCTGACGGGAAGCGAAGAGTTCCGGTTGTACGCGGCGGACGAAAGTCGCGCGTGCTTCGTCAAACGCATCGATCTGTATATCGATTCCGCTTGGACGCGTCAGGGCATCGTGTTGGTCGATACGCCGGGAGCCGATTCGGTGCATGCCCGCCATACGGGCGTGACGTTCGACTATATGAAAAACGCGGACGCGCTGGTGTTCGTTACCTACTACAACCATGCTTTTTCGCGCGCCGACCGTCAATTTTTGGCGCAGCTCGGACGCGTGAAAGGCAGCGACAGCGTCGATAAAACGTTCTTTATCGTCAATGCCGCCGATTTGGCCGATTCGGAAGAAGAATGTCTGGGCGTCACCTCGCATTTGGAAGAACGGCTGCGCGCCGAAGGCATTTTGCAACCCCGGATTTATCCGGTGTCCAGCTTGAATGCGCTCGACCGCAAGCAGGCTTCGACAGCTGAATCTTCCGCACCCGACCTAACGGATCGCTTTGACGATTTCGAGCGCGAACTGATGCACTTTGCGGCGGAAGAACTGGCCGGTTTGGCCGCTGCGGCTGCCGATCGCGAGATCGAAGCGGCAAAAGAAAGGATTAGCGGTTGGATCGAGGAGGCGGCTTACGGCGAGCAGCAGCGCCGGACGCGTCTGGAACAGCTGGAATCGGCATTGACCGAAGCCCGAACGATTGTGGCCGCAGCCGGATCGTCCGACAAAGCGCCGGAGTTGTCGAGAGAAATCCGGGAGCTATTGTTCCATGTGCGGCAGCGGATTGAACTTCGTTTCGGCACCTGGTTTGCGGAAAGCTTCAATCCCGCGATCCTGCATGCGGGCAGCGGCGATTTGAAAGCTTCGTTTTTGGCCTGCGGCCGGGAGCTGTCGCGAATGGTTGCCCGGGAAGCGGAAAACGAGCTGCTTGCGACCGGACTTCGGATCGAAAAAGCCGGTCAGCGTATGCTGACGGCAAGCTTGAACGATGCGATCGAGCGTCTGCATGGGCTTGGCGCTGCGTTCGACCTGCCCAAGCAAAATGAAAGCGAGCCTTGGCAAACGCCGGAAATTTCCGAAGTTCAGCTCGGCGGAGCTTTGGATTGGGGATCGCTTTGGCCGTTATTCAAAAGCCCGAAAGCCTTTTTCGAGCAGCGCGGACGCGATGTGGTGCGCGAAGCTTCGCTGGCAACGTTCAGAGAAGCGCTTCAGCATATTACCGAGTCGCGCTTGCCGGAGTTCGAAAGCTTTTACGGCACGCAACTGTCCGGCAAATTGCAGCTTCGGTCGGAGCAGTTGCTTGATCAGGTCGAAGAAGCGGCCGACGGCATGCGGATCTCGTTGTCGGGAACGCCGGACATCGGTTCGTGGAAACAGATCGAAAGCCGTTTGGATGTCGTGATTCAAAGATCGGCTTATGCAGAAAAATAGCTTGCCGCAAAAACCGGGAAAATCGGGAAATGATTTTTCCATTAAAATGTTAGGCTTGCAAAGACAGGAACGATCTGTCACTTGCTTGCCTTTTTTTATGGGTACGTCAGGTTTCGGGTAGGAGTTTGCTGGGTAACTCTTATGAGAAAAGACTCATTATCGGTAGTCATATTGATGCAGTTGGCACGAGCGGGTCCCTAAGTTAATCGGGCGGGAGAGAATATCATGAATGACATCTTGCAAATCCTATCACTGAACGGGGTCTATCTGACGATTGCGCTGCTTGGATCAATCGCCGCATGTGTGCTTGTTACGTACGGAGCATCCTGGAAAGATTCTGAACTTCGAACGGAAAAGGTCAAAAGAAGGCAGATGCTCGCGATTTTGCTGGGCACGCTCGCTTTTAGCATCGACCATATCGTCGCGCCTTTGTCGTTGACCATTGTCGTGAACCGGGACTATTATTTGATTCATATCGTCTTTACGATTATCGGCTGTTTGGCAGCTACGGCGTTCGCTATGCGATATACGATTTTACAGCCGAGCGGATCTGCACGCTTTTTTTTCACAGGACTGCTCGTATCGCTGATCATTCTTGTTTTCGATTACGTGAATGTCGTATTGTTGTTCGGCCATTTGGCCGTTTGGAATCCGGATTTGATCGCTTTGAATACGGGGTTGGCTTTGTGCGCGGGATTCGCGGTGCTAAGGTTGCTGGCTTTATCGAACCGCAACCGCGAACACGGGCTGCATTCCCGCTGGAACATGTTCGGGATCGTATTGTGCGGCGTCGCGCTATTCGGCATTCCGATCTTGAGCGTGTTGTCGGTGCTTCCTTTGGACGTGTATGACCGAGCGGGAGAGATCGGCGAAAAGCGCGCTTTTCTGATTCCTTATATCGTCATGCTGGCCGTGGTTTGCGGATTGGTCGCGATCCCGGACGAATTTTTGCGTACGCGCGAAAAGCTGCAAGCCCGCAAACACCGCGAACGGGAGCAGCATTATATTTCCTTGTATGAACATAACCCCGACGGCGTACTGGAATTCGACAAACAGGGCATCGTGACCGGCATGAACGAGCAAGCGGAAATGATCGCGAAAAAAATGGGCAAAAAGTTGATTGGCGCGAAGTTCAGCGATTTGTTTTCCGGCGAGCAAAGACGTATCGTAGCCGAGCATATGAAGATCGTGCTGGGCGGAAGGCCGGGAACGACGGAGATCGATTTCAAAGGCATGGACGGCGGCATCCAGTCGTATTCGCTCACTTCGCTTCCGATCGTCGTGGACCGCCGCGTCATAGGTGCTTACAGCATGGCGAAAAACGTAACCAAGCGCAAACGCGACCAGGAAACGATCCGCCATCTTGCGTACCATGACGAATTGACGGGGCTGGCGAATCGCCGTTCGTTCGAGCATACGCTGGAGCGTTACGCGAATTACGGCGAAAGCAAGCCCGAACCGTTCACGTTGCTGTTTGTCGATCTGGATCGCTTCAAACGTGTCAACGACTTTTTCGGCCATGCGTTCGGCGATTTGGTCATCAAACATGCGGGCAAAGTGATCAAAGAAAGCATTCCGTCAAGCGCGTTTATCGCCCGGATGGGCGGCGACGAGTTCACCGTCATTCTGCCGGGCGTGTGCCGAATCGCCGAAATCGAAAAATGGGCCGGCAATATCGTCGATCGGTTCAACGAATCGTTCGAGATCGGCAAGCATACGGTCAAATTGTCCGCTTCGGTCGGCATCGCCCGGTACCCGGAAGACGGATTATCGAGCGAATTGTTAACCAAATACGCGGATGCCGCGATGTACGTCGCCAAGCAAAACGGCAGCTCGCAGTACCGGTTTTACGATGCGGCAAGCGACAAAAGCAGCCAGGAGGAAATCCGGCTGGAGCAGGAACTGGAGCAGGCGGTGGAACTGAACCAGCTTCGGTTGATGTATCAGCCGAAATTCGATATCCGCAACGGCGAAGCGATCGGGTACGAGGCGCTGCTGCGCTGGGATCATCCGATTCACGGAGAAATTTCGCCGTTGCGTTTTATCCCGTTGGCGGAAAAAACCGGCATGATCGTTCCGATCGAACAGTGGGTGCTGCGTACGGCCTGCATGCAAGCGAAAAATTGGCAAAAGGTCGGACGCCCTGTCGTGCCGATCGCGGTCAACATCTCCCAGGTGCATTTGATGAAGCCGGACATTTACGAGTCGATTATCGAAACATTGGAACAAACGCAGTTGGATGCGCATCTGCTTGAGCTGGAAATTACCGAAAGCGCGATGATGCACAACGAAGAACATGTCATCGAGATTCTCGACAAGCTCAAAGCCGCGGGCATTTCCGTTTCGATGGACGATTTCGGTACGGGGTATAGTTCGCTCAGTTACCTGCATAGCCTGCCGATCAGCTGCTTGAAAATCGACCGTTCGTTTATCCGCAAAATCACGACCGACAAAGACAGCAAAGCGATTGCCGAAATGATTATCTCCATGGCGAAGCAGTTAGGACTGAAAATCATTGCCGAAGGCGTCGAGACCAGCGAGCAAGTCGCTTTGCTGCAAGAGCTTCAGTGTTACAACGTGCAAGGATTTTATTACAGTCGTCCTCTTACGGCGGAACAAGTGGATCATGCTTATGTTTCGTAACCGATCAAAAATGCAGTCATCCCACCCCCGAGTCGACCGTTCGCGGTCTCGGGGCTTTTTTTATCTTGATCAATAAAAAATAAAAATAAGGTAATGAAAAATTCATAATAGAAAAACGTAAAAAATGATTCCGAAAAAAGGCTTTCAAATCAAACGGGAGTCGGTAAAATACAGATAGCGCAGAGAGTGCGTGTCAGGCTCAACGCCGGAACGCGAACTTCTGCCCAGACTTTGCATAAAAGGAGAGTTTCCATGTCTTCATTTACATTGAAATCCGGCGACACCGTCGCCTTGATCGCTTGTTCGGACGGCTTGGCGCCGGAAGACCGAAGTCGGACGGACGCCCTTGCCGCCCAGTTGAAAAGCTGGGGATTGCAGGTTGAAGAAGCGCGCGCCTTATTTCGGAGCAACGGCCCTTTCGGCGGCACGCCGCAAGAGCGAGCGGACGAATTGAACCGATTGTTCGCCGATCCGCGCATTTCGGCCATCTTCGATATTTCGGGAGGCGATGCGGCCAATCAAATTTTGCCTTTTCTCGATTACGACCGTATTCGGAATTCGCAGGCGGCATTTTTCGGTCTGAGCGATCTGTCGACCGTATTGAACGCCGTTGTCGCCCGCAGCGGCATACGCACCTATCATTACCGGGTCATGAACCTGATCTCTTCGCAAGCCGAGCGGCAAAAGGAAGACTTTTACCGGACGTTTTTCGAAGGGTTGCCGGATTTGTACAATTTCGATTTTGAGTTTTTGCAAGGAGAAGATCTGAACGGCGATGCGGTCGGCGGCAATTTGCGTTGTTTGCTCAAGCTGGCCGGTACGCCGTATTGGCCGACGTTCACGGGCAAAGTGTTGCTGCTCGAATCGCTCGGCGGCAGCGCGGCGCGCATCGCTTCGTTATTGTCGCAACTGGCGCAGACCGGGGCATTGGAGCAATGCTCGGGCATTTTGCTGGGAACGTTCACCGAATTGGAAAGCCGGGGCGAGTTTGGGTTGATTCGCGACCTGCTGATCGAATTGACCGGCAAGCGGGGAACGCCGATCGTCAAATCCAGTCAGATCGGACATGGCGAAAACGGAAAATGCGTCGTATTGGGCTGATGCGGCGTCCAAAGGAGGAATCGATTTGAAAAGCGGCAAGCGGTTGTTCGGCCGATTCGGAAGAAAACAAATAAAATCGCGGCCGGCCCAAGCGGAAAACGTTGCGGTCGCGCCGGACTTTTTTGCGGAGAAAACGCCCGGTTTCGAAACGGCGATTTTCGCGGGCGGCTGCTTTTGGTGCATGGTATCGCCGTTCGACGAGCTGCCGGGCATCGTTTCGGTCGTATCCGGCTACACCGGCGGGCATACCGAAAATCCGACCTACGACGAGGTGGCGGGCGAGACGACGGGACACGCGGAAGCGGTGCGAATTGTGTTCGATCCGCGTCTTTTTCCATATACCAGACTGCTCGACCTGTTTTGGCAGCAGATCGATCCGACCGACGCCGACGGACAGTTTCAGGATCGCGGAGCTTCGTACCGAACCGCGATTTTCGTTACCTCGGAACGTCAGCGCCAAGAAGCCGAAGCCTCCAAACGTTCTGTGCAAAAAAGCGGCCGGTTCAAAAGTAAAATCGTGACCGAAATTCTCGATGCCGGTCCTTTTTACCCCGCCGAAGAAGAGCATCAAGAATACTACAAACGCAGCTTCGGCCATTACCGCCTGTATCGCCAACATTCGGGCCGGGATGCGTTTATCCGCGACCATTGGGATACCGACCGCGATCGGGAAGCTTTGCGCCGCGAACTGACGGATACGGAGTACCGCGTCATGGTGCTGGGCGACATGGAACCGGCGTTCGATAACGCGTACTGGAACGAAACCCGTCCCGGCCGATACGTCGACCGCTTGAGCGGCGATCTTTTGTTCGAGGCCGAACACCAATACGACGCCGGCGACGGCTGGCCCGCCTTCTCCAAGATCGCTTCCAGCCGTCTTGTCAAACGCGAAGCTTCCCTCGGCGGCGGAACCGACATCCGAACCGCGCTCGTCAGCCGCTTGACCGGCATCAAACTCGGCTATCTTCTTTACGACGGCCCCGGCGAAGACCGCCTCCATTACCGCGTCAACTCCGCCGCTCTCCGCTTCATCCCCCGGGAAGAAGCGGACTAAGAATGCTATGATTTCTTGAATCACTTTCTTTTCCCTGACTACTCCCCCAAACGGTCTTATCCTTTGCGGAAGTCGCTAGCGAAGGGAGAAATTCAGTGTAGGAGCGCTAGCGATCGCCTTTGTCCTTGGAAAGCCACATTATAAAAGTTTAATCCCGCTTTCTAAGGACAACACGCGACCGAAACGAATTTCTCCCGTAGCGTCCCGCGCTTCCCCGCCAAATTAAGACCTTCCCCCTCTATCTTTTAAGCGTTATAATATGGAAGAATCTTATAGACGTTGGAGGAATTCCATGAAAAAAGGAAGAATGTTTTATAAAACGTTCATTCCAATCCTTTTGCTGGGCGTCGGCTTGGCAGTCAGTTTTGGAATTTATACGTATTTTCAGACGGTTCGCTCGGTCATCGATAGCGTAGCCGAAGAAAAGCAAAATTCAATTACCCAAATTAAAAATAATCTGGAACAAAAAATACGTACGATTGAATACGCTTTCAATACATATAGCACAACGACTTCCTTCGATCAGGTTGTCGATAACCCGATTACCGAACGCGATTTTGTCGCGTATCGGGAAGTCAACTCCCAATTGAACTACATCGCGACGATGGGGCTGGACGGTGCCGAGTATACGCTGATCAGCCTCAAGCGGGATTGGAAGATTTCGAACGGGACGTTATCCTATATCAGCGCTGAGGAGAAAGAACGCCTTTATGAGCAGTACATCCACAATCAGGAGAAGGGCCTGTTCTGGATCAAAACGGAAAGCGGGATTCGATTCGTCAATACGCTGCCCGCTTTTTCGACCAACAAAGACGCGATAGCGCTATCGGATCTGTCTTTGGCTACGCTGGGGCGGACGCTGCGCAGCGAGGACGGCGCACGGGTGTTCATTTTGAACAAGCAAGGCGATTTGATGTATGATACCGACCCGGATGCGCCGTTGGATGACGCCGTACGATCGAATCTGACTCGAATTGCCGGAAACGGCGAGCTAAAAGGCATGATCGACGGAGAAGCAAACAACAAAGCTCAAGGCGATTTGATCTACTCCCGTTCTGCGTACAACAATTGGACTTATTTTACCGTGCTTGATCCAAAAGAAATCGCCGGTGCATTAAAAGCGACGAGATTCGGCTTGATGGCGATGGAGCTGGCGTTGATTTTGCTGATCGCCGTGGTTGCCTACGTTATCGCTGCCCATTTTACCAAACCGATTCGCCAAATTACCCACAGCCTGCCTGATCATGTCGCTTCGCCGGGCAAAAACGAAGTGGATTGGATTCTTTCTTCGATCAATCGATTGTTAAGCGAGAAGCAGAGTCTGGAAAGCCTGATGGAAGCCGAACAGCCGCAATTGGAGACGCAATTCGTGTTGAATTTATTCCGCAATCGGATTTCGGCCAACGATCTGGAGCATCAACTTCGCCGTTTGAACTACGATGGAGGTCGCTCCAGGCTATACGTAACGATGCTTGTTCAACTCGATAACGTGGGCAAACGCGACACGCCGGATCGGGACGTGCTGCTGCTCGCCGTCAACAAGATCGCGGAGGAGATCATTCCGGCGGGACATCGGATGCTGCCTGTTATTTTAAACGATGACACCCAAGCGACGATTCTGATGTTCGACGATATCGAAGAGCCGGAAGTCCGGCGCCGAATGCTGGATTACGCGAAGCTGATGGTTAAGACGGTCAAAGAGTATCTGAAGCTGTCGGTCAGCGTCGGGATCAGCCGAGCCTATCCCAAACTGCTCAAAAGCAAGGAAGCGTGCGAGATGGGCAAACAGGCGCTGCATCAACGGTTGAATCTGGGCAAAGAGTCGATTATTTTTTACGAGGATATCACAGGGGTCGTTTCCGGTCCTTTGCTGCTCCATTATCCAGCCGAGCTGGAATCCAGACTGTTCGACGCGATTCGGTTGGGCGACGAGGAGCGGGTGTCCGCAGCTTTGTATCCGCTTCTGGCCGAGTTTATGAAAAAAAGCCGCAATTCGATGAACCTGGAAGTCATGCTCGTCCGGCTGGTCAACAATCTGATCCAGCTGGAGCAGCTGCTCGGGATCGAAGTGCTGCTAACCGCCGACAATCATGCGTTGTACCATCGTTTGCTCGGTATCCGCAATCCCGAAGAGGTGGAACGCATACTGGTCGAGCAGGTTATTTTCCCGATGGTGCGCAGCATGGAAAAGAAAACGAACGAGCAATTCCGCTGCTTGTCGCAAACGATTGCCGATATTGTGCATGAGGAGTACGATCAGGAGCTGTCGCTGGAGATGATCGGGGAAAGACTGCATTACAATCCCAACTATCTCAGCAGCATTTTCAAAAAGGAATTCTCGGTCACCTTCAGCGACTACTTGATGGGATACCGGCTCGACATGGCGAAAAAATGGCTGACCGAGACCGACAAGACGGTAAAAGAGATCGCCGAACGACTGCAATACCACAATCCGCAAAACTTTATTCGTTCGTTCCGTAAAAAAGAACAAGTGACTCCCGGCGTATACCGCAAGCTCAGGCAAAATGTGTGACGCACGAAAAGCCCCGTGCTCCTGTGGTTCCACAGAAGAACGGGGCTTCGTTTCGCTACAGGCGTGCCTAGCGCCAGACGGACGCGGATAACCGGATAGGCGTGCGACCGCTTGCGGACGACCGATCAGCCTTTGACCGCTCCGAGCAGCGCGCCTTTCGTAAAGTGCTTTTGCACAAACGGATACGCGATCAGCATCGGAATCGTCGCGACCACGATTACGGCCATCTTGATCGTTTGCGCGGGTGGGATGACGTCGACCGACGTGCCTTCCGCCTGCATGCCGCTCGATACGATCACGATCTGGCGCAGCAGTACCTGAATCGGCCATTTGACGGAATCCGTCAGATACAAGATCGCCGTCATATACGTGTTCCAATAGGTGACGGCGTAGAACAGCGAGATGGTCGCGATCGACGGAAGCGCGAGCGGCAGCATGATTTTCAGGAAAATGCCGAAGTCGTTGCTGCCGTCGATTTTTGCCGATTCCTCCAGTTCGTCAGGCAGCGCCTGGAAAAAGTTCCGCATGATGATCAGATTGAACGCGTTGACGGCAACGGGGAGGATCAGGGACCAGTACGAGTCGATCAGCCCGGTTCCTTTGACCACCAAGAAAGTCGGGATCATACCGCCGCTGAACAACATGGAAAACACGACGACAAAGTTAATGAAGTTCCGGCCTCTCAAATACTTGCGCGACAGCCCGTAAGCCATAAGTGCGGTCAACACCATGCTCACGACCGTTCCGACCAGCGTCACGCCGACCGATACGCCGAGTCCTTTGAAGATCGTTGGCGTGGACAAAATATAGCGGTAAGCATCCAAAGAGAATGTGGTCGGGAACAAAATAAACTTTTTGGATACGACCTCCTGAGTGGATGCGAACGAGCTGGCGATTACGTTAATGAACGGCAGCAGACAGATAAGCGCGATCAGGATCAGCAGCGTATAGTTGACGATATTGAATACCCGACTGCCGAGCGTTTGCTTGCGACGTGAAGAAGAATGCTCCATCATATGAACCTCCTTATGGACTTGAATGCCTATCTCCACGATACCAGCGGCCTTGCGTTCCGTATATAATCCGCGCATGAGATGATCGGCTTTTGAAGCTTTGTTTACCGGATAATCATCAGCCCTGACAGTAATCATCAGAAGCGTTCCGTTGACGGAAAATCCCGTAACCGCGGCGATTTGCAAGCGTTATCATGTGATGATTATATACGGAATCGCCCCCTTCGCTTACGCTGGGAAAGCAATCGGAATTCAAAGTGAGAGTGAGGTCGGTTAACGATGGCAAAGCCGGTGAACGTGTCCGATGCGTCCCTGCTGAAGCACGATCGTCAGGCGGTGCGCAAACGCGGATTCGGTGTTCGCAAGCATATGCTGCTGTATCTGATGATCCTGCCCGGTTTTCTCTATTTCGTCGTATTCAAGTATTTCCCGATGGGAGGTCTGATCATTGCCTTCCAGGATTATCAGCCGTACCGAGGCATCATGGGCAGCGAATGGGTAGGACTCAAACACTTTGTCCGCTTGTTCACGGAACCTACCTTCTTTATGCTGCTGCGCAACACGTTAGTCCTGTTCGCGATGAACATCGTTTTCTTTTTCCCGCTACCGATTATTCTCGCGCTCATGCTCAATGAAGTTCGGCACAAGTTTTTCAAAAACTCGATCCAGACCATCATCTACATTCCGCACTTTATGTCTTGGGTTATCATCGTTTCCATTACTTATGTCTTTCTGACGGTCGACGGCGGCGTATTGAACGAGCTGCTGGCCGCGGTGGGACTACCAAAGATCAGCTTCCTCACCTCCTCGGAGTGGCTGCGTACCGTGTACATCGGACAGATCATTTGGAAAGAACTCGGCTGGTCGACGATCATTTATCTGGCCGCGATTACCGTCGTCGATACGCAGTTGTACGAAGCGGCGGAGATGGACGGAGCAGGGCGCCTGCGCAAAACATGGCACGTCACGCTGCCCGCGATTCGTCCGGTCATCATCACGTTGCTCATTCTGAAGATCGGCAGCACGCTGGACCTCGGTTTCGAGCATATGTATCTGTTGCTGAATTCCCTCAACCGCGACGTCGCGGAAATTTTCGATACGTACATCTATACGGCGGGTCTTAAAAACGGTCAACTCAGCTACAGTACGACCGTCGGTTTGTTCAAAGGCGTTGTCGGACTGGCGCTCGTCATGTTGTCCAACCGGCTTGCCAAAAAGATGGGGGAAGACGGCGTGTATTGACCGTGCTGGGGCGTGAAAAGATTTTATTCCAAAAAAGAAGGGGTAATCACATGAAAAAAGTTGCGAGAAAAGCCCGTAAAACGGGTGCGCTGCTGCTGTGTACCACAATTCTTCTGCTGAGTGCTTGCGGAGGGGGCGCGAGTAGCAATCAAGCGGCGTCCGGCGAGCCGTACGACGAAAATTCCAAAGCGAATATCAGTTGGCTGAATATCCTGCATACCGCTTCCCCGCCGACCGATACCATTTTGAACAAGATCGAAGAGAAAACGAATACCGATATTCAGTTCTCCTGGATTCCGGACGCTTCGAAAGAAGAACGGATCAATACCTCGCTGGCTTCCGACTCGCTGGCCGATATCGTGACGTTGACGCTGCTCGATAACTCGTCCGTGCGCAACTCGCTCAAGTCGGGGTTGTTCTGGGAAGTGGAGCCGTATCTGAACGATTATCCGAATCTGGCCAAAATCTCCGAAGATACGCGCCGTTCGGCTTCGATCGGCGGTACGCTGTACGGGGTTCCTTTCCAAAAGGATCTGGCGCGCAACGGTGTCACCATCCGCAAAGACTGGCTCGACAAGCTGGGCTTGGAGACACCGCATACGACCGCAGAGCTGATGGAAGTCGCCCGGGCGTTCACCGAAGATGATCCCGACGGTAACGGCAAAGACGACACGACAGGCTTTGTGGATCGCAGCGATCTGATCTACGGGGCGTTCAAAACGCTCAGTTCCTACTTCGGTACGCCGAACATCTGGGAAGTGAGCGCGGATGGGAAAATGACGCCGGAGTTCATGACCCAGGGTTACGTGGACACGATGGATTATATGAAAGAACTGTATCAAAAAGGATATATCAATCAAGACTTCGCTGTGACCGCCAAAACCGACCAGCAACAAAAGTTCGCTCAAGGCCGTGCAGGCATCTACGTGGGCGCGATCTTTGATAGCAAAAACCTGTTGAACATGGCAAAAGGCATCCAAGACGATATGGAGCTGGTGCTCGTCAACGATATCACCTCCACCGGCAACGAAGCGGATCGGGCGATCTGGGCAGCCAACAACGGCATCGGCGGCCTGCTGTCATTCCCGAGGTCCGAAGTGAAAGACGAAGCCGAGTTGAAAAGAGTGCTGAAGTTCGTCAACGATCTGCTTGATGAGGACGTCTATGCACTGATGACTTACGGCATCGAAGGCACGCACTATACCGTGGACGACCAGGATGCGGCGACGATTACGAATACGGATCTGTGGCAGCAGGAAGTTCAACCGTTCTCGGCCAGCCGTCCGAAAGAAAGCGGGTTTAAGATTCATGACGCTGATCCGTTGAAAAAAGAATCCGACAAATTGATTGCCGACAACGCCAACTACGCGGTGCTGAACCCGGCGTATTCGCTCGAATCGGAGACGTATAACACGCAAGGCTCCGAGCTGCAAAAAACGATCACGGATGCGACGTATAAATACATTCTGGGCGAGCTTGACCGTGCAGGATTCGATGCTGCCGTGGAAAGTTGGAAAAAATCCGGAGGCGATGCGATCATTGCTGAATATGAATCCGCTTACAAAGAAGTTCAATCGTAAACAAAGGAGGAACCTATGGATCAGCATACCGCTTTGAACAAACAAAGTTGGGCCGTGCGCACGGCTGAATCGATCATGGAACGAAACCCGCTGCTGCATGAATGCAACGGGCATGGAGGCAAATGGTCGTACGATTACGGCGTCGTGTTAAAAGGCTTCGAAGCGCTTTGGCGTCGCACCGGCGATGACCGATACTTCCTGTACATGCAAAAGCAGATGGACGAATTCGTGCAGGAGGACGGTACGATCCGGGGTTACGCCCAGGACGAGTACAATATCGACCATATCAACAACGGCAAGTTGATGTTCGCGCTCCATAAGAAAACGGGCGAAGCCAAATACCGCGCGGCGGCCGATCTGCTGCGACAACAATTGGCCAGCCATCCCCGCACATCCGAAGGCGCCTTTTGGCATAAACGGATTTATCCGTATCAGATCTGGCTGGACGGACTGTATATGGGCTCGCCGTTCCATCTGCAATATCAATTGGAGTACGCGGGCGGCGAAGGGTTGGAAGACGTGACGAAGCAATTCCTGCTGTGCGAAAAGCATACGAAGGATACGAAAACCGGACTGCTTTATCATGCCTGGGACGAGAAAAAGGTTCAACCGTGGTGCGATCCGCAAACGGGATTGTCTCCGCACTTCTGGGGGCGTTCGCTCGGCTGGTTCGTGATGGCGCTCGCCGATACGTTGGAACTGCTTCCGGCAGGCCAATCCGATGCTCCGGAACTGCGGCGGATGCTGACAGACACGCTGACCGCGCTGCGTTCCTATCAGAATGCAGATTCCGGTGTGTGGTATCAGATCGTCGACCAGGGCGGCCGAACAGGCAACTATCTGGAAGCGTCCGCCTCATCCATGATCGCTTATGCGATGGCAAAAGGCATTCGTCTCGGCGTGCTGGACGACAGTTGGCGGGAGCCTTTGGATCTGGCTTTCCGCGGACTGATCGACGAATTCGTGCTCGAAACGAAAGAAGGCTGGATCAACCTGAACAAAAACTGCCAGGTTGCGGGACTCGGCGGCGCGGACAAGCGTGACGGCAGCTTTGCTTACTATATTAGCGAACCGATCGTTACCAATGACCAGAAAGGGCTGGGCGCCTTTTTGCAAGCGTGTGTCGAGTACGAACTGTTGCTGCCAAAAATGCCGAATAACGACGCGTCAAGCCAACACTTTTCCCAGCCTGCTCAATCTGTGCACAAGACTAAGCAACCGACCGAAGCGTCCTCTGTTGGAGCGGAGGGAGCGAACCGACGTGGCGATGTACAACGTTAGCGATTACGGAGCCCTCCCCAACGCGCGGCAATCTTCGACGAATGGCATTCAAGCGGCCATCGATGCCGCTGCATGGGCAGGGGGAGGAACGGTGTTCGGAGTCAGGTAGTGTTTAACGAACGGAGGAAACGCGGATGCCGATATGGGTCGGTACAGTACCTTTTTGCGAATATGCCACGATAAGAGAGGCGGTCGAAGAGCTTGAGCGCCGCGATCCGCAAATCCCCGAAACGTTGTACGTCTTGTCGGGAACGTATCGCGAGCAACTTCAAATTCATCGGTCCAATCTGAGGATAATCGGCGTGGGCCAAGTGAATATCGAAATGGATCGTTATGCCCGGGAAAAGGAAGCGGACGGCGAAGAGATCGGAACCTTTGCCACGCCGACCCTTTTTTTGGGCGGAAGCGATTTGTGGGTGGAAAACATAACGGTCTCCAACACGGCGGGTCAGGGAGAGCCTATCGGACAAGCGATCGCCGTGACGGCTTACTGCGACCGGACTGTTTTTCGCTCCTGCATATTCAAAGGGCATCAGGATACGTTGTTCACCGGCCCCCTTCCCCCTGCTCCGAAAAAACGCGCGGCATTTGGAGGCATCGAAATTCGCCAGCATCATGAGCAATATCGACAGCTGTACGTGAATTGCCGGATTGAAGGAACTGTAGACTACATATTCGGTGGGGCTTGCGCTTATTTCGAGCAATGCGAATTGCATAGTCTGGCTCGTCCGAATCGGGAGTCGGCGGGATATATCACAGCCGCTTCGACACCCGAGCAGCAGTCCTTCGGCTATATCTTTCGCCAATGTGTACTGACTGCTGCCCCCGACGTCGCTTCTTCATCCGTCTACCTGGGTCGCCCGTGGCGAGCTTATGCCCGAACGGTATTTGCCGATTGCCGAATGGGAAGCCATATTCACCCGGCGGGCTGGGATCATTGGGGCAATGCCGCCAACGAACATACGGTAGACTATCGGGAATATGGCAGCGTGACTGCAAATCGCTCAAGTCAACGTGTGCCTTGGGCGATTTATGACGCGTCCCCAGGCAAGATGTGGAGCAAGGCGGATATTTTTGCAAATGAGCATTTTTGGTGATTTTAATAGAATGAGGAAAGGCTGTTTCTACTCGAATGCACAGCATGCACCTTGCTGGTCATTTAAATAGAAGCGGTCTTTTTGATTTAGCGATGTCGCAATATTGAACCTGTTTTTGTCGGAAAAGTGTATAGAATAGGCGGTTGTACCGGGCTTTTTTGATTATGCGGAAAGACTGTTTTTTGAAAAAGGTTAAAGCGTTTTCGAATTTTTCGAGCCATATTTTTCGAAATTCCCCAAAGTCGCCGAATAAGCGAGGATACAAGACCATTTTGTATAAATGAATGCGCTGACAACACCAGTCGAATGCTGAGCCGTTCCCTTGCCGAAATACGCTTTTTTACTCGCTTTGCCGGGATAAAGGCAGGGTGATACACTGCATTATGCTCAAGCATTGCAACCGTATACGGAAATTGGGAAACCGGAAAAAATTCGGCATCCCGAAAACGAGGAGGAAAGACATGAACGTTCTCAGGCGACTGCAGGACTATTACTGGGAAAAGAAGACGTATATGTTCGTCTCGATTCTTTTTCTGGCAATCGCCACTGCTCTGGGGTTGGTGTACCCCAAACTACTTCAGATTTTGATTGATGATGTGATTACACCGCGCAATTTCGAATTGGTGCCTCAGCTTGCGCTGGCCGTGGTCGGCGTGGTGACGCTCAAAGCGCTCATGCAGTTTTTGCATGGCTTCTTCGGCGCGCGTCTCGGTAACTTTCTGGCTTACCGGCTGCGTAACGCTTGTTACGAGAAGCTGCAATTTCTGTCGTTCCGCTATTACGACACGGCCAGAACGGGCGATCTGATGTCCCGCCTAACCGGCGATCTGGAAGCGATCCGTTTGTTTATCGGCTTCGGGTTCGCCCAAATTCTTAACCTGTTCCTAATGGTCGGTTTCGGCGCCGCGATGATGCTGTCGATCAATTGGCAGTTGACGCTGTGGACGCTGATCACGATTCCGCCGCTGGTATTCGTGGCGATTCGCTTCGAATCGCGAATCCATCCGGCTTTTCAGGAAATGCGTCTTGCGCTGGGATCGCTGACGACGGCTGTTCAGGAGAACGTCACCGGCGTACGTACCGTCAAAGCGTTTGCGCGCGAACCTCACGAGGTCGGCAAATTTTCGCTGCGCAACGACCGGTACAAAGACAATCAGCTGCATGCTTCCGGACTTTGGAGCCGCTACTTCCCGGTGATGGAACTTCTGGCTTCCGGCTGCGCCGTACTTCTGCTCGGCGTCGGCGGCACGATGGTCATTCGCGGAACGCTGACGATCGGCGAACTGGTCGCTTTCTTCAGTCTGATCTGGTACATTATCGGACCGATGTGGGGCCTGGGGTTCCATATCAACAACTATACGCAATCCGAAGCTTCCGGCGAACGGGTGCTAGGAATTTTGGACCGGCCGATCGACGTTCGCGACAAAGAAAATGCGTTGGCCCTCGATCCGGATACGGTTCGCGGACAGGTGACGTTCGAAAAAGTCGGATTCGCTTACGGCAACAAGCTGCACGCGGTGCATGATATCAGTCTGGATGCGCCTCCGGGCAAAGTGATCGGATTGCTCGGCGGAACCGGAGCCGGCAAATCGACGATCATCCAGCTTCTGATGCGTGCTTACGACGTCACGGAAGGATCGATCAAGTTTGACGGCGTCGATATCCGGGATATCCGCGTCGAAGATCTGCGGGGACAGATCGCGACCGTTTTCCAGGAAACCTTTTTGTTCTCGTCGACGATTAAAGGCAATATCGGTTACGGAATGAACGACGTTCCGATGGAAGACGTCGTCCGCGCGGCCAAGTTGGCCAAAGCCCATGATTTCATCATGGAAATGAAAGATGGCTACGATACCGTAGTCGGCGAGCGCGGCATGGGCTTGTCCGGCGGCCAGAAGCAGCGGATCGCGATTGCGCGTGCGCTGCTCAAAAATCCGAAAATCCTGATCCTGGACGATGCGACGAGTGCCGTTGATATGGAGACGGAACACGAAATCCAGGCCGGTTTCCAAGAGGTAATGAAAGGACGGACCACGTTTATCATCGCACACCGCATTTCTTCGCTTCGCCATGCCGACGAAATTCTCGTTTTGAACGAAGGGCATATCGTGCAACGGGGCCGTCACGAACAGTTGATTGCCGAGCCGGGTCCTTACCAAGAAGTCTATAGCATTCAATACGCCGACCATATCGCGCGAACGGCGGAAGACGATGAAGGGAGGGGAAGCCTGTGAGTACCCACGGAGAAAAGTTCAACCCCAAGCTCGGCAAAAAAGCGCAGAGCGACCCTAACCAAAGCCGTTTCGTTTATAAGGACGACGACGATATCGACAAGGCGTTCAATTGGAAACAGTTTGGCCGGCTGTTCTCGTATATGCGTCCGTACGCCAAACAGATGCTGCCGCTTATTTTGATTATGACGATTCTCGGAACCGTCACGAAACTTGCTGTTCCGTATCTGACCGGGGTCGTGGCAATCGACGGAGCGATCAAAACCGGCGACCGGACGTTATTGTATATCGTCACGGCATCGGTGCTCGGATTGTATCTGATCCAATGGATCGCCAACGTTTTCCGAATCAAGTATACGAACGTGATCGGACAGCGAGTCATTTACGATATCCGTTCTTCGCTATTCACGCATATCCAGAAACTTTCGTTCAACTTTTTCGATAAGCGTCCGGCGGGATCGGTATTGGTACGGGTGACAAATGATGTCAACTCGCTGCAAGACTTGTTTACGAACGGCGCGGTCAACGCGATGATCGACTGCGTTCAGTTGGCGGGAATCATGGTCATTTTGCTGCTGATCAACTGGAAACTGGGACTTGCCGTGATGATTACCGTTCCGATCATGTTTTTCATTTCTACCAAGCTGCGTCAAAAAATCCGGATGGCATGGCAAGACGTCCGCATCAAAAACTCCCGGATCAACTCGCACTTGAACGAAGCGATCCAGGGCATTCGCGTGACTCAAGCCTATACGCAGGAAAAAGAAAACATGAAGTTTTTCAACGGCATGAACGCGGACAGCCGGAAATCCTGGAACCGCGCTTCGACCATGAACCAGGCGTTCGGACCGATGATCGAGATTACGGGCGGAGTCGGCTCCATGATCTTGTTCTGGTACGGCACTTACCTGATCCAGCAGGGCGAAGTAACGGTCGGTTTGTTGGTGACGTTCGCGAACTATGTCGGCAACTTCTGGGACCCGATCAACCGTCTGGGTCAAATGTATAACCAACTGCTCGTGGCGATGGCTTCGTCGGAACGCATTTTCGAATTCCTGGACGAAGAACCCAGCATCGCCGACAAACCGGGTGCGCAGCCCCTGCCGAAAATTCGGGGCGACGTCAATCTGGACAAGGTCGTGTTCGAGTACGAACCTGGACGCCAGGCGCTCAAAGGCATCGACATCGAAGCCAAAGCCGGGCAATCCATCGCGCTCGTCGGCCATACCGGTTCCGGCAAATCGACGATCATCAATCTGCTCAGCCGCTTTTACGACGTAAGTGAAGGCATGGTCAAGCTGGACGGCATCGACGTGCGGGACGTCCAACTGGAAAGTTTGCGGGCGCAGATCGGAATCGTGTTGCAAGATACGTTTATTTTCTCGGGCACGATTCGCGAAAATATCCGTTTCGGCCGCCTGGACGCGACAGATGCGGAGATTGAAGAAGTTACGCGGGCGGTTAAAGCGCACGATTTTATTATGGCGCTTCCGGGCGGATACGACACCGAGGTGGAGGAACGGGGAAGCGCGCTTTCCATGGGACAACGTCAATTGCTTTCGTTCGCCCGCGCTTTGCTTGCCGATCCGCGTATCCTGATCCTGGACGAAGCCACGGCCAGTATCGATACGGAGACGGAATTGAAAATCCAAGAGGCGCTCAAAGTGTTGCTTCAGGGAAGAACTTCGTTCATCGTGGCACACCGTCTGTCCACGATTCGCCATGCCGACAAGATCATCGTGCTTGATCACGGCGAGATTAAGGAACAAGGCACGCACGCCCAATTGATTCAGCACGGCGGCATTTACAACGGTTTGGTCGAAGCCCAGTTCCGTTTTCTGTAAAAGGAAGAATTGTTCGAAAACCTGCGACATTTTTCGCGGGTTTTCGCTATTTTTTCATAAAAATTTAAGTGAACAGGGTTGCAATTCAGTCTGTCAGCAGACAAAATAGATAAGGACAAACCAAAAAGCGTAGGAGTTGGTCAACGATGTGGGGGGCTCCATTATCCGCGGACGCGAAGAAAATCATGCTTCTCGGAAGCGGTGAACTGGGCAAGGAAGTCGTCATCGAAGCACAACGTTTGGGTGTGGAATGTATCGCTGTCGATCGTTACGAGGGTGCGCCTGCGATGCAGGTTGCGCACCGTAGTCATGTGATCGATATGTTGGACGCGGACGTACTGCGAGAATTGATCTTGCGGGAAAAGCCGGACCTGATCGTACCGGAGATCGAAGCGATCGCAACTCCGATGTTGGAGAAGCTGGAGGCGGAAGGGTTCCGTGTGATTCCGACGGCAACAGCGGCCAGATTGACGATGGACCGCGAAGGTATCCGGCGTTTGGCCTCGGAAACACTAGGTCTGCCGACGGCGGCGTACCGTTTTGCGGACACTTTGGATGAACTGAAAGCGGCGGTGGACGAGCTTGGCGCGCCTTGCGTGATCAAGCCGCTCATGAGTTCTTCGGGCAAAGGACAGAGCGTACTCAAGAAGCCCGAAGATGCCGAGAAGTGTTGGCAATTCGCGCTGGAAGGCGCAAGAGCGAAAAACAACACTCGGGTGATCGTGGAAGCATTTGTGCCCTTTGAAAGCGAAATTACACTGTTGACGGTTCGGAGCATATCCGGAACGTCGTTTTGTCCGCCGATCGGACATATCCAAAAGGATGGCGACTACGTGGAATCGTGGCAGCCGCACCAGATGGATAAGGGGAAGCTGGAAGAAGCCAAGCGGATTGCAAAAGCCATTACGGATAAGCTTGGCGGCTATGGGCTTTTCGGCGTTGAATTGTTCCTGACAAAAGACGGCGTTGTTTTCAGCGAAGTCTCGCCTCGTCCGCACGATACCGGCATGGTGACGATGGCTACGCAGGATCTGTCGGAATTCGCGCTGCATGCAAGAGCGATTTTGGGACTTCCCGTCACGGGGGTCGAACTGCTGACACCGGGTGCTTCCGCAACATTAAAAGCAACTCGATCCAGCGAAAATTTCAAAGTCGGTGGTCTGACGGAAGCCTTGAGCATCCCGCGTACCCAGGTTCGGATATTCGGCAAGCCGGATTCGAAGCCGGGTCGCAGAATGGCTGTCGCGCTTAGCGCGGCGGAAGATGTGGAAACTGCGCGCAGTCGTGCCCGTGAAGCGGCCGGTCTGCTAAAAGAGGAGTATTCGGATGACAACTAACGTACTGGAAAAAACAGCGGATCTTCGCAAAGCTTCTTGCAGCGATGCTGCCGTACTGACGGAACTGATGCGAAAACTGTCGTATCCTACGACGCCGAGCGTGATGCGCGAGCAATTGGAATCACGCGAAAACAATCCGAATTATCAGACTTACTTGGCGGAACAAGACGGTAAACCGGTAGGCATGATCGCCCTTCGTTTGATTCCCGCGCGTGGATCGGAAGCGCAGATGGTTCAAATCGCCGGACTTATCGTAAACGAGGACTGCCGGGGGTGCGGAATCGGCCGTTTGCTGGTGGAGCAGGCGGAAGCCTGGGCTACGGAATCGGGATGCCGTTTCCTGTTCCTGACCGGAATCAATCGTGAAGATCGTCTGGGTGCACACGAGTTTTACCAGCATGCCGGCTTCGAGAAGTTTGGCTGCAAATTCATCAAAGCGCTGTAAAATTAGCAGACCACATACATTTAAGTCCTACCCCTTCGGTTCCGGCTCTTACGAGCGGGACCTTTTTGTTTGGGGAGACATGATGATTACCCAGGCCGCTTCCACGGGTAAATGGATATAGATTCCAATTTCATACGAAAAGCTAAAGTCATCAAGGAAAAAGAGGAGGAACGACGATGAACACACCAAGCGTTAAAAAGCGAAAAGCAAGACGAAACGTCGGAGTCATCTTCAGCAGGAAACTAAGCTTGATTGCTGTGGCCTCTGCATTTATATTGAGCGGCGTATCCGGCCTAGCTCCTGCCGAACATGCGCAAGCTCAAACCGCTTATGAAGCCGCCTATGCGAAAACGACTGCCGATAAGTCGAAATTCACCGCCAAAGTCGTGTATCTGGTGAATTTGGAACGTCGCAAAGCGGGGCTCAAGCCGCTTACGATCCATGCAGGTACAGCGAAAGCTTCGCGCTTGAAAGCGATGGATATGTCGAAGAAAGGATACTTTGACCATACATCTCCGACATACGGTTCTCCGTTTAACTTATTAAAGCTGCAAAAGGTAGCGTTCCGAACGGCGGGTGAAAACATTGCGATGGGACAGCGTTCGCCGGAGAGCGTGATGCAGGGATGGATGAATAGCGAAGGACACCGAAGCAATATTTTGAATCCGAGCTTCACCTCGATAGGAGTCGGCTATTATAACGGCTATTGGGTTCAGTTGTTTATTGGTTGAGCGGGTGGGTGGGGGAAACGAGAAGACTCCGAGAAAAATCCGTTCAATTCGCTGTCTCACTTGGAAAAGTCGATTGAAATTTTTAGTTGAAGTTTTCCAAGTTCAAAGGCGTCTTGAACGAATTTTCCTCTCCGTCTTCTCGTTTCCAGTTACGTTGGACTTTTTGACAAAAAGACCCCCAACCTCTTGGTGAGGTTGGGGGTCTTGCAATACATTCATTATATACAGAATGGGACATGTAGGAATCGAACCTACAACCTGTCGATTAAGAGTCGAATGCTCTGCCAATTGAGCTAATGTCCCATATTTCTTGTAACGGCCGCCGTTTATCATTGAATGATTGTTTCTGGCGACAAAGAATATCCTATCATAAATTAAAATAGCTTGGCAAGTACTTTTTGGTGGAAGCTGAAAAAAGTTTCGAAGGGTATTTGCAAATTGCTTCACAAACACTTAAGGTAATGTACGTGGTGTATGCGCGAAAGCTTAAGGTTTTGTTGTCTTTTATATAAGGAGGAGAAGCATGAATTCGTGGAAGTGGATATGGCGAACAACGGCTGTACTCTCGGCGCTCGCTGCCCTATTGTTGGTTATTGGCTTCGGATATGGAGCAAAAGAACTGATGTTTCCGCGGCCTAATCTTGTAAACACCGATACTGCTGCGAATGCTCCTTTGACAGAACGCGCTCCTTCGGCCGATGACGGCAGTTACCGGATCGTTGCCATCGGAGACTCGCTTGCCAAAGGAACAGGAGACACAACGGGACAGGGATTCGCCCGGCGAGCTGCGGCTTTGCTGGATCAGAGCGGCGACCGCGAAGTGCGTTTTCTTAATAATCTCGGAATTAACGGCATGACTACACAAGAGCTATTGGCGGAGCTGGACGAGCCTGGCGTTCGTTACGTATTGAAGGAAGCGAATGTCATCTTGCTGTCGATCGGTGCAAACGATCTGTTCCAGGGCGGCGCAGCCTTGCAGACAAGTGCGGAAGCTCCCGATGCAAACGCGTTGGATACTGCCCTGCCTGCCGCCTCAGAGCGACTTGGCGAAGCGCTGGATGAACTTCGGGACATCAATCCGACGGCGCGAATTATTTATCTGGGCTTATATAATCCTTTCGGGGATATTGAATCGCTACGCGACGAAGCAGATTTGGGAATTACTGAATGGAATGCCAAGGCGTCTGCACGCATTGCCGAAGGGGAGAATATGGTTTTGACACCGACATTCGATCTTTTCGAAAAAGATCCCGGTGTCTATTTGTCATCCGATCATTTCCACCCAAACTCTGCTGGATATGAGCGGATCGCGCAGCGAATCGTTCAAGGGTTGCAATGAACTGGATACCTAAAGAAGGGACGGGGTAGGGATGAACCAGCCTGACGACAGTTTCGTTCTACGCGTACGGGATTTGAATAAGCGAATCGGCCGTAAAACGATCATTCATAGCATCAACTTCGATGTGCGGGAAGGCGAGATCTTCGGCTTTCTCGGCCCGAACGGTGCGGGGAAGACGACAACGATTCGCATGCTGGTCGGGCTTATTAAACCGACCTCGGGAAGCGTCGAGATTTGCGGCTTCGATGTACAAAAGCAACCGGAAGAAGCACTCAAGTATGTAGGTTCTATCGTCGAAAATCCGGAAATGTATCCTTATCTTACAGGCTGGGAGAACCTGATGCATTTTGCCCGTATGCAGGATGGGATTGATGAACAACGCATTCGCGAAGTTACGGAGCTTGTTCATCTGGGCGGAAGAATCCATGAGAAGGTTCGCACCTATTCGCTCGGAATGCGTCAGCGCCTGGGGATCGCGCAAGCGCTGCTTGCTCGGCCGAAAGTGCTGATTCTTGATGAGCCGACCAATGGCCTCGATCCCAAGGGGATCAAGGAAATGCGGGCTTTTATCCGCGAACTGGCTTCTGCAGGACTTGCCGTTTTCGTATCCAGTCACTTATTGAGCGAAATCCAACTCCTGTGTGATCGGGTCGCGATTATTGGCGGAGGGCGAGAGCTTGCCGTAGGGTCGGTCGACGAGTTGATGGGCGCAGGCCGCGGAATGGTGATTTGGGATGTTGAACCGAAAGCGAAGGCTTTGACTTTGCTTGGCAGATATGAAGACATCGTGATTGTGGACTCGGCCGGAGCGGAAGCGTTGGAAGATGCTGCTACCGCTTTGTTAAATGAGCGGAGTATCGTGACGGAGACACCGGAAGAGCGTGTAGCCGAAGTGCTTGATGTGATGGTTCGCGCAGGCATTGCCGTACGAGGCGTTCACCGCGTTGCCCCTACGCTGGAGCGACTTTTCCTGCAAATGACAGAAGGGGAGGGCATCGAGTGAAACGGTTTTGGGCTATGGTACAAAACGAAGTCGTCAAGATCATCAAGAAAAAGCGCTTTTATATCGTGTTGTTGATTCTTGCCGTTATGGTGCCGATCTTCAGCTATGCGCAGATGCGGCAATCGCTTGAACGCCAGGAAAGCTATGGTACGGACTGGCGTCTGGAGGTTCAGCAGGCGATAATCGATAACCAAAACTCTCTGAGCAGCGACCGGGTTCCGCAAGAGTGGAAGGTATATCGGCAAATTTACATTCAGCAGATGCAGTATTATCTGGATCATGACGTGAATCCGAATGAGCCGGGCGGCGTGACATTCACGCGTGAATTCATCGATAACTCAGCAGCCTTGTTTATTCCGTTGATGATTCTGACTATCGCTTCCGATCTGGTTTCTTCGGAACGAACAGGCGGTACAATCAAGATGCTGCTTGCAAGGCCGGTGCGGCGTTGGAAAGTGCTGTTAAGCAAACTGACGGCCCTGCTCATGTTCGTCTCCTTGATCATAGTGAGCGCCTATGCGGTCTGTTATTTGATTTCAGGTGTCTTTTTCGGCTACTCCGGCTGGAGCATTCCGATCTTCACCGGCTTTGTACTGAACGGTTCCGATGTGGATCTGACGTATGTGCAGGCTACGCCACAGTGGCAATACCTGTTGATGCAGGCGGGATTGGTCTGGTTTGTCGGGGTCGTGGTTGCGCTATTGGCCTTTATGGTATCCGTTCTTGTGCGCAGTACGGCCGCAAGCATTGTCGTCATGATGGCAGCGCTGATCTCCGGCTCCATTTTGACCAATATGGCTTCCGCTTGGAGCAGCGCCAAATATTTATTTATGGTCAATCTTGGGCTTACCGAGTATCTGGCCGGTAATCCGGCACCGATTGACGGCATGACATTGGGCTTCTCATTGGCTGTTTTAGCGGCCTGGGGAGCGGTTTCCGTATTTATTTCATTTATTGTGTTTACGAAGAGGGACGTTTTGACTTAAAATAAAAAGAGAAAAATGAAAACACTTGTTTGCATTTCGGTAAGCTGACGATCCGGAGGCAAAGGGCGAGCAAGAGAGAAAGAGGGAGAAATCATGGCCGAACAGATCGATACGGCAGAACAGATGGCGGCCCCGCAGGCCGTTCAGGGATACGATGCGGACGACATACAGGTGCTCGAAGGCCTGGTCGCGGTTCGCAAACGGCCGGGGATGTATATCGGGAGCACCAGCTCTTCGGGTCTGCACCATCTGGTATGGGAAATCGTGGACAATGCTGTCGACGAGCATCTGGCGAAATATTGCGACCGAATAGAAGTGGCGTTGAACAAGGACGGCTCCGTTACCGTACGCGATAATGGGCGGGGCATTCCAACGGGCATGCACAAAAGCGGCGTGCCTACACCGCAGGTCGTCTATACGGTCCTGCACGCCGGAGGCAAATTCGGCGGCGGAGGATACAAAAAGTCCGGCGGTTTGCACGGCGTTGGCGCATCGGTAACCAACGCGTTGTCCGAATGGCTGGAAGTCGAAATTTACCGCGACGGTAAAATTCACCGCCAGCGGTTCGAATATCGGGTGGATAAAAAAGGCGTAGAGCATGTCGGAGAACCGGTAACGGGACTTGAGGTGCTGGGAAATACGAGACAGACCGGCACGAAAGTTACGTTCAAGCCGGATATTCGCGTGTTCAAGAACGGAATCGCCCTGACGTACAATACATTGGCCGAACGGTTGCAGGAACTGGCTTTTTTGAACTCGGGGCTGCGCATTGTGCTAACCGATTATCGGAAGGGTACGGAAACGGAAGAAGAGTTCTACTACGAAGGCGGAGCGAAACAGTTCGTCGAGTTCCTCAACGAAGGCAAAGAAGTGCTGCACGACGTCGTGCGTTTTTACGCGGAGAAAGACGATATTGAAGTCGAAGTGGCTTTCCAATATAACGCAGGTTACACGGAAACGATTGCTTCATTTGTTAACTCCATTCCTACGCGGGGCGGCGGTACGCACGAAACAGGCTTCAAAACGGCATATACGCGTATTTTGAACGAATATGCACGTAAAACCGGCTTGCTGAAGGAAAAAGACAAAAACCTGGAAGGCGGCGATCTGCGCGAAGGCATGATGGCCGTCATCAGTATCAAAATGGGCGATGTCGAGTTCGTCGGCCAAACCAAAGACCAGCTCGGCAGCGCTTCGGCCCGCAGTGCGGTCGATGCGATCGTATCCGACAAAACGGCGCAGTTCCTGGAAGAGAATCCGCAGGCCGCACAGATTCTGACTCGCAAAGCCGTCCAAGCCGCGCGTGCGCGAGAGGCTGCACGCAAGGCGCGTGACGAGATGCGGACCGGCAAAAAACGCAGCGAAAGCTCCAACCTGAACGGAAAGCTGACTCCCGCGCAATCCAAGGACTTCACGAAAACGGAACTCTTTATCGTCGAAGGCGACTCCGCCGGCGGTTCTGCGAAGCAGGGACGCGATTCCAAAATCCAGGCCATTCTTCCATTGAAGGGCAAGCCGTTGAACCCGGAAAAAGCCAAATTGGCCGAAATTCTGAAAAACGAAGAATATCGTGCCATTGTCTCGGCGATCGGAGCCGGGATCGGGCCTGAATTCGCGATCGAAGACAGCAACTTTGCCAAGATTGTCATCATGACCGATGCGGATACAGACGGTGCGCATATTCAGGTGTTGCTGCTGACCTTCTTCTACCGGTACATGAAGCCGATGATCGATCAGGGCCGTGTATACATTGCCCAGCCGCCGTTGTTCAAAATCACCCGCAAAGGCTCGCGCAAAAACGAAGTCGTGTACGCATGGAGCGACGAAGAGCTTGAGAAGCTGACCAAGGGCGGTAAAAACTTCGAACTTCAGCGTTACAAAGGCCTGGGCGAGATGAACCCGGATCAACTCTGGGAAACGACGATGGACCCTGCAACGCGCACTTTACTCCAGGTCCAGGTGGAAGACGCGGCGAAAGCAGAGAAACGCGTCTCTACATTGATGGGCGACAAAGTCGATCCGCGCAAACGCTGGATCGTGGAGAACGTGGACTTTACCGAAGTCGAAGAATAAGCGACAGAAGGAGACTTTTAATCGATGAGCGTACCGGAAGAAATTTTCAAACCGGCTTTTCTCGAAGAAGTGGTCGGCGACCGCTTCGGCCGGTATTCCAAATACATTATTCAAGACCGCGCGATTCCTGACGTCCGGGACGGGCTGAAGCCTGTTCAACGCCGGATTTTGTACGCGATGTACGAATCGGGTAACACGCCGGAGAAAGGCTACCGCAAGTCGGCCAAAACGGTCGGCGACGTCATGGGCAACTATCACCCGCACGGCGATTCTTCGATCTACGAAGGCATGGTGCGTATGGCCCAGCCGTGGAAAATGGCGCATACGCTTGTGGACGGACACGGAAACTGGGGCTCGATCGACGATGACCCGGCGGCGGCGATGCGTTATACCGAAGCCCGCTTGTCGACGATCGCGATGGAGATGCTGCGCGATATCGACAAGCGTACCGTCCAGTTTAAAGACAATTTCGATAATACGGCCAAAGAACCGGTCGTGCTGCCTGCCCGTTACCCCAATCTGTTGGTGAATGGCGTCAGCGGGATATCGGCAGGTTTTGCCACAGAAATTCCGACTCACAATTTGCGGGAAGTCATCGACGCCTGCATCGCGGTCATGGATTCTCCGGAGATCGACCTGGACGGCATCATGCAGCATATCCAAGGACCGGACTTCCCGACAGGCGGTACGGTCATGGGCGAAGCGGGAATTCGCGAAGCTTATTCCACCGGACGCGGCAAAATTCAGATTCGTTCCCGCACGGATATCGAAAATTTGCGCGGCGGCAAGCAACAAATCGTCATCACCGAAATTCCGTATCAGGTCGTCAAGGCGCGTCTTGTGACGGCGATGGAGAATATTCGGTTAGAGAAGAAAGTCGAAGGCATCGCCGAAGTGCGGGACGAAAGCGGCCGTGAAGGCATGCGAATCGTAGTCGAGCTGAAAAAAGACGCGGACGCCAACGGCATTCTCGCTTATCTGCTCAAAAAGACCGATCTTCAAGTCAGCTATAACTTCAACATGGTCGCGATCGTCAATAAAGCGCCGCAGCAATTGGGCGTTAAAGCGATTCTCGAAGCGTATATCAACCATCAGCGCGAAGTCATCACCAAGCGTACGTCGCACGAGTTGGAGAAAGCAAAGGATCGTTCTCACGTGCTTGAAGGCTTGGTCAAAGCATTGAATATTCTGGATGAAGTCGTAGCCGCGATCCGGGCTTCGAAAAATCGTCAGGACGCGCAAAACAATCTGCAATGGATGTTCGGTTTTACCGAGCGCCAAGCGGATTCTATTTTGACTCTCCAACTGTACCGCCTGACCAATCTGGAGATCACTCAGCTTGAAAAAGAGCATTCGGATCTGGAAAAACGGATCAACGTGTTGGAAGGCATTTTGTCGAGCAGCCGCAAGCTGGATAATGTCATTCGCAAAGAACTGACCGAAATCCGCGACAAATTCGGGATCGACCGCCGCTCCGATCTTCAGAGCGAGGTCGAAGAGATCAAGCTGAATCTGGAAGTCATGATCCCGCAGGAAGACGTCATCGTCTCGCTGTCGCAAGAAGGCTACATCAAGCGTTCGGGCATGGCTTCGTTCACGCGATCGGGCAGCGACCGCAATGCCTCGGGCGCGCGGGAAGGCGATTATATTCGTCAACTGCTTGACGTAAGCACGCTGGATCGACTGCTTGTGTTCACGCAGCGCGGACAATTCTATCTGCTGCCCGTGCACCAGATTCCGGAGTTCAAGTGGAAAGATAACGGTACGGCCATCGTCAACGTGATTCCGCTCGATAAAGAAGAACGAATCGTCTCGATCATTCCGGTTAAGGAACTTGAAGAATCGGAGCAATCGCTGGTCTTCACGACACGAAAAGGACAGGTTAAGCGAACCGCGCTGCGCGATTACGCAACCAAGCGCAGTGGAGGCGTTGCAGCCTGCAAGCTGGGCGAAGGGGACGAAGTCGTTCAAGTAAACCTGAGTCAAGGCGATCAAGATATGCTGCTGGTGACGGCACAAGGCATGAGCATCCGTTTCAGCGAACAGGAAGTGTCACCGATGGGCCGGGTATCCGCAGGCGTACGCGGTATTCAGCTTAAAGATGGAGATGAAATCACGGCTTCGTTGTTCGTCAAAGGCGATGAAGGCGAAGTTCTGGTTGTCACAGATCTGGGTCACGCCAAACGTTCAATGCTGCTGGAATATCCATCGCAAAGCCGTGGCGGCAAGGGCATTGCGACTTTCGAGTTCAAGGAAGGCAAAAGAGTGAAGCCCAACGGCAAGCGAATTCTGGCTGCTTACAATACAAGCGATACATTACCGGCTGTTGCCGTACTGTCCAACGGAGAAAGACTTGAGTTCCCGGCGGGGAAAGCCCCGTTGACCGAGCGCAAACATATCGGTAAAGCGCTGATCAACGTAGAAAAGTCGGATACGGTGCTCGATTTGCTGCCGTCGTTCGAACGGGATTCGGCCGTGTAACGGATCAGCAACAACCGTTTGATAAACAAAAGACGTTTCTTTCGCCTAAGCGGAGAAACGTCTTTTGTTTACCGCTGATTTTTAAAGAAAATAAGCAACCGGGATTGTGTCTTCTGCGTCTAATAGGTAGAACGACTTTCAATCATTTACCGAACAGGAGGAGATTTATGCTTCATCTGGCGTACTTGTACGGTTTTGCTGCTGTAGGCCTTTATCTGATGCAAGCTTTGGTAGAAAAAATCGTGTTGAGCGAAGCCGAATTGCGAACATTCAAAACAGAACATTTGTCGCAAACCGACGGTTATCGCGTGTATAGCTGGGGACTCGGCATCGGAGTGTTCGTTTTGATCGTATTGTGGTGGACCGTCGATTTCATGAGCACGAATCCGCTCGTTTTTCTGACGCTGTCGTTGGTTATGGCGTTCAGGGGATACATGGAACGCAAATATATTCCGCACACCCGTAAGCACGTCGTATCCTGGATCGTCGGCGGCCTCAGCGCTGCGATCGCGTTGCTCTTTTTTCTTCTATGGCTCATCTATTTCCAGTAGCGAAAAAGACGTCGGTTCGGCTGCTTCGAGCAGCTTTTCCCTAACGTCTTTTTTTGTGCCGTTTTTTAAGCCGTGCCGTCTTTTGTCCGCTTTATTCCCCGTACTCCAACTCGTTTTGAAGCAGCTTGTACGTGTTGTCCGAAAACTGCGTCCAGGGTGCCGCCTGCGGCGGAAGCGAAATCAGCAATGTCGATGCCTTCGTGACCGGATGCGGAAAACGAAGGCGAACCGACCACAGCGCGATTTGTTCGCCCGGCTTGGTCAAAGCCGCGCCATACTTTTGGTCGCCATACAGCGGGCAGCCGATACTGTTCATTTGCACGCGAATTTGATGCGAACGCCCGGTATGCAATTCGACATGTACCAAAGCCCGATTGCCGTCTTCGGCCAATACTTTGTAATCCAATATGGCTTCCTTGGCTCCCGGTGTTCCTTTTCGAACCGCCGTGACCGTATTCGTGCGTTCGTTCTTGAGCAAATAATGCACCAAATGTCCTTCGCGTTCACGCGGTACGCCGTTTGTCACGGCCACATAGGTTTTGCGAATCGAATGCGTACGCACCGAATCCGACAATCGGGAAGCCGCTTTCGACGTTTTGGCGAAGATCATCGCACCGCCGACCGGACGATCCAGCCGATGCACCAGGCCGAGAAACACGTTGCCCGGTTTATCGTGCCGGATCTTGAGATCGCTTTTGAGCAGGGTGAGCATATCCGCGTCGCCGCTGGCGTCTTCCTGTACCGGGATATTGACCGGTTTGACGACGCCAAGCAGATGATTGTCTTCCAACAGCACAGAAATGCCGGATAGCCCCTCTGAAGCGCGTTCGTCCGGATTGTTCATTATTTCGACTCCCAGCGACCCAAAATGCCGCATGGCAGCGTCAGACCGGAACGGGAGATCGGCAATCCGATTTCGCCTGCGCTGATTTGCCCGCCGTAACGCGGCTTCATCGTCATCTCCAGCATGTTCGAAAGCACCGTCGGCGAGATGCCTGTCGTATACGAGTTGATCAGCATAAACAGCGGATCGTCGGACAGGATCTGCATGCACGATTCGAGGAACGGATACAGACTGGATTCAAGCTTCCATGTCTCTCCGTTCGGGCCGCGTCCGTAGGAAGGAGGGTCCATGATGATCGCGTCGTATTTGTTGCCACGGCGCTGTTCGCGCTGTACGAATTTGAATACGTCGTCTGTAATGAAGCGTACCGGACGGTCTTTCAGGCCGGAGAGCTCAATATTTTCTTTTGCCCATTGCACCATGCCTTTGGCTGCATCGACGTGAACGACGCTTGCACCGGCATAGGCCGAAGCCACCGTGGCACCGCCCGTGTAAGCGAACAGATTCAGCACTTGGATCGGACGCCCGGCGTTTTGGATCTTGTCGATCATCCAGCTCCAGTTCGTCGCCTGTTCGGGGAACAAGCCTGTGTGCTTGAAGCTTGTTGGTTTGATATAGAATTTCAGCTTGTCGTCATAGTTGATTGTCCAACGCTCCGGAAGCTGCTTTTTCCATGTCCATGCACCGCCGCCGGCGGAGCTGCGATGATAGTGCCCCGCCGTTTCGCGCCAAGGACCGCTTTCGTCCGCAATCGGCCAGATGATTTGCGGGTCCGGACGGCGCAGGACCACGTCGCCCCAACGCTCCAGCTTGTCGCCCGCGCCTGTATCGATCAGTTCATAGTCTTTCCAATTTTGAGCCATGTACATTGTGATTGAACCACCCTTAATTTTATCGTTATTGCCCTGAATGCTACAGGATGTATACGCCGTCGTTCGCCGTAATTCCCAGACTTTCATTGTACCCGAGGAGGGGTCAAAAATCCAGAAATTCAAAACCATTTGACACTGATAATCATTATCATTATGATAGAGGATATTGGAATTTGAACTTGGAGGTTTAATCATGAGCAAACTCATTCTCATATACGCCAGCATGACCGGCAATACGGAGGAAATGTCAGAACTGATCACAAGCGGTATCCAAGAAGCAGGCGGCGAAGTCACAATCAAATTGGCCGAGGACTGCAATGCCGACATTTTGCTCGATTACGACGGCATTATGCTCGGGGCATACACTTGGGGAGACGGGGAACTGCCGGACGAGTTCCTCGATTTCTACGACGATCTGGACGAATTGGATCTCAAGGGGAAAAAGGCGGCGGTATTCGGCAGCGGCGATACGGTGTACGAACAATTCGCGAAAGCCGTCGATCTTTTGCAGGAAAAGCTGGCTGAACGAGGCGCAGAAATGATTCTCGAACCTCTGAAACTCGAATTGAACCCATCCGGCGACGAACGTGAGAATTGCCGTGCATTCGGCAGAAACTTTGTCGGCAGTACGGTTGGCGTATGAGAAGCGAGAGGGAGCTTCCGACGCCTTCCGCCGAGGAGACCCCGCTGCTGCAAGACCATCAGTTGGAGCGTTGGTTATCTTCGGCCCGGCAGCCTGACACGACTCGCAAATCCGATGGCGGATACCATTGGACGCAGCGCGTGCAGTATGCGGTCGGTCACGCGGTCAATCGCTACTACTCGGCCCAACCCGAGCTGCGCAACCACGCGGACGCCGGCGAACTGGTCGACTACCGCTGGCCGCGTCGCATTGCCTATTTCGATTCGGAAAAAAGCTACTGGGAGCTGAAAGATCGGGTGGCGCGTCATCTGCAATCCTTTTTCGCAGCCAACGGCTATGAAGGACAACGTCCGGTCATGCTGTATGAGCAGTTCGAGACGCATGTTGCCGAGCTTGGAATGAATCTATCGATGATCTTCCAGGCGGCTTGGCAAAGCGATGATGGAGAAGGGATTCATTTGCAAAAATTCGTGGTAGACGTTGATCCAGAAGTGTTGGACGGTTACCGGCATGCGGCGCGGGTGTTTTGTCGCCAGGCCTTCGGAACCGATCCGGCGAAGATCGAAGTCTACAGCGTGTTGGACGGCGAACGTATTCACTTATCGCTGGACGATGTTTCTTACGAGAAGTCGCTGGACTATTTGAGACTCGCGCACAGTGGCATGGAGGAGACAAACGGCGATCAGACGTGCACTTGTGGACGCTGCAAGCAGGATGCGACCGAGTCTGTTGCTGCGTTTCGTTTGAGCTGAACGGAATAGCCCGGTATACGGTAAAAAGCCTTGTTCAAATCCGCGGATTGCGGACGAACAGGGCTTTTTGCGCAAGGTCTATTTATAAAAGGCTATAGCCGCAGATCGTAGTAATCCTGTACCGCATACGAGCGGAATCCGCAGCTTTCATACAGTCTCATCGCATTATCGTTTTGAGTCTCCACGCCGATATGCGGTTGCAGTCCGGATTCGTTTTCGCGGCGGATCATTTGCATCAGGATGCTGCGTCCGATGCCTTGACCTCTATAAGCGATATCAATCACCAATCCGAATATCCAGGCCTGAGCCGGCGTATCGTAGTCCATGACCAGCGTGCCTACGGTTTGTCCGTGATAGACGATCATGCTGCGAATCCGTTTGGAACTCTGGGCTTCTTCTTGAAGCATTCCCGCAGTGTCTTCCTCGTCCGTATCAAATCCATCCATATACAGTTGAAGCACAAATTCCCGATCAGCCGCTTCATAAGGACGGTAAGAGACGGAAGTCGCTTGCACCTCAGTGGATTTTTCTTGCATCTGATCCGCTTGCCATGCCATTTCATATTCGGAAAACGAGTAGCGGCAACGTATCGTTTTCAGCCATTCGGGTGCGGCAAGCGAAGCTTTCGGCGCATTGAACAACACGGATGAAGCTGTTGTGAGCCGTCCCGAAGCCAAAGCCTCGTTCCACAAACGCGTGAAAATGCCCTGTCTGCGATAATCCGGATGAACCATGCCGCAAACTTCCAGCTGCCCTCCGAATCCATAAAGCGCCAAAAAGCCGATGAGCTGATCTTCTTCGTAATGGCAATAATCCATATGTTCTTCCCGCGAAGGCATGCGCAGCATGTCGTCGTTGAGCTTTAGCAGAATACCGTCGCGCTGTTCGCAGATATTTTGGAGCGATTTGACATTTTGAAGTTGTTGTTCGTTCAGCAAGTGAACCTCCCATAATTCGATATGTATAATATAGAAGTAGATGATGAACGAATTATAGCATGAAAAGAACATGAACTCATTCAAAAAGACCCGGTGCAGAAGTTCCGCATCCGAGCCTTTTTGGGTATTTTGCCAATTACGCGCGGAAGTCGACCGAGCCGCCTAAATGTGGGGCAACGCTCGTTTCCAGCATTTTGGCAAACTGTTCGCTTTGCTGCTTGGCTTGATCCATGGAGATGTTCATAACCTGAATCGAGGCCTGCTGGGTGACGGCTACCTGGCTCATCGCCGTAGAAAGTGCCGCAATATCCATGTCGGGTTCCTCCTTTCCGGCTGTCGGACCTGGAGTCCGTTTGAACATAAGCCTATGGATGTTATCGGTTATACAGAAGGAATCGGGAATAGGGCTTTTGATGCGTTCTAATAAAATGAAATCAGGGATTTGGACTTTACTTTTTTCTACAAAAACTGCCGAACTTCTCCCGCAGCACTCGTACTTCCGCCTATGGCGGGTTTGACTTTATCAGAAAACTGCGCTATAATAATAAACATTGTGGACACTTGAATAACGAAATTATGCACATGCAGCATATGCTTTGATAGCCGGATCACACTGGCGCGGTCTTCGGAGCCGCAAGGATGGAAGAGAGGCAGGGCTTTCGTTGTTTTAGGTTTCAAGTAACGAAGTCTCTCACCGTAGAGTGACAACTCAGGAATATTAACGCACGGTTTCGCCATATAGCGCATACGATCTGGCGGTCGCATGAAGCGCAGTGAGCAACATCAGGATTTAGGAAACGATTCATCCATGAGAGTCGGTTTCGGTAAGCGAAATCGTTCGGTTTTGGCAAGAGTGCCGAAAGGGCAACAAGTTTCGGCGAACGGTAAGAGGTTTCATCGGTTATTCAAGTGAAAGCGGCGGAGCGTACAGCATTACGTTCACTAAGACCGCTAAAAAATGACTTCGATCATTGCATCGAGCCATTGATAAACGGCCTTCCTTCGGGAAGGCCGTTTTTTGCGTTCGGAGATAAATAAGACGTATCGGTACCTTTAGACAGGCCACAATCGCGGCCTGCCTATTTTACTGGAGTATCTTGATTCCTTTGCGAAATAGATTTATACTTATTCTAAATCGAAATAAGTGAGAATGAAACTCAATCGTGTCTCAACATCAAACTAAACCCAAAAGAGGAATGCCCGATGAAAACAATTAATTTAACAACCCAACGTCAAGCCGTATACGATATTGTGTGTGATGCAGTCGATCATCCGACGGCGGCTGACGTGATGAATCGGTTGGTGGAGCGCGGTCACAGCTTCGCGTATGGAACCGTATATAATTCGCTGCGTTATTTGACGGATAAAGATATGATTCGCGAGCTGAAGCTTGGAGAAGCGGCAAGTCGCTACGATGCGCGTACGGATGATCATCAGCATATCGTATGCGAAGCGTGCGGAAAAGTCGACGAAGTGATGACTGCGATTCCCGAAGAATGGTTGGCCCGGGTAGCCGAAGAAACCGGATACGAGGTGGAAGGTGCTCATATCGTTGTGGAAGGAGTGTGCGCCGAATGCAGAAGCAAGCGCAAGAAATGACGGTGCTGGAGATACAGGCTCCGATGCCCGAGGTATGCGAAATGACCAGGCGGATCATTATGGTCAGTCCTTTTCCCGGCCGCATGCATGAATTAATGCGAACGCTGATGGAAGCTTGCTTCGACGTACTGGTGTTTCATCGCTGGGAGCATTCCGAAGCGGGAGCGATGCAGGCCGATCTGCTGATCTTCGACGTTAGCGGTTCCCAGGATGAAGATCCGGTCGGCGCATTCCGGGAAAACATGCATCCGGTGCACGCGGCGATCCCGACCTTATTTTTGGTGGACGAGCGCATGTTGTGCGGCGATGGGTCGATCGGAGCCCACGAGGAACTGTTGGTCTGGCCTGCAAGGCCGCAAGAAGGCTTGCATCATGTGCGTCGTATTTTGCGAACCGGTACATTCCGTACACCGGATGCTGACTCGGCGGCTGATCTCGATGGGGGACGCGATCAACTCATTTTCAAAGACTTACGTATTGATCGTCGCCGGATGACCGTCTATCGCGGCGGTGCGCGTATTGATCTGACGAAGACCGAATATGAGCTGCTGCTGCAATTGATTGAAGGACAGGGAACGGTACAGACGCGTGAAGATATGTTAAACCGGATCTGGGGAACACAGTATTTCGGCGGCAGCAACGTGGTCGATGTCCATGTTAAAAGTTTGCGCAAAAAGCTTGGCGATCGCGCGGGCCAGCCGATGTACGTCGCTACGGTAAGAGGCGTAGGCTACCGTCTGGCGGATTAAAAACAGTCTGCGTACTGACCTGAATCTTTTCCCGGATCTCCTGATTGCCTTCCTTTGAATCGCTGTTTCTGTTCATCTGCGAAAGCCGGACCTTTTCCGGCTTCGCCTTCATCTGATCTTCACCAAACGCTTATCTTCTCCTCATGATCGACCTTCTGGAACGATGGTAGAATTCAATTATAAATTTAGAAGCGGTCTAAAACCAATTCTAAATAATTGATACTCAACCATCCACTTTCAATCCGGAAAGGAAGATCTTTCATATGACGCATTCGAGACTGACGACCAATCAGGGAACGCCGGTAGGCGACAACCAAAATTCAAGAACGGCAGGCCGCAGAGGCCCGACCTTGCTGGAAGATTATCACCTGTTGGAAAAGCTTGCGCACTTCGACCGCGAGCGTATTCCGGAACGTGTGGTGCATGCGCGGGGAGCCGGCGCCCACGGCGTGTTCAAAACGGAAAACAGCATGGCTGAACATACGCGAGCCGCTTTCCTGGGCGAGGCCGGGTTGGAAACGCCTGTATTCGTCCGGTTCTCGACGGTCATTCACGGAACCGGTTCGCCGGAAACGGCACGCGATCCGCGCGGTTTTGCCGTTAAGTTTTACACGCAGGAGGGCAACTACGATATCGTGGGCAACCATCTTCCGGTATTTTTTATCCGCGACGCGATCAAATTCCCGGACATGGTTCATTCGCTCAAGCCCGATCCGCAGTCCAACCGTCAGGAACCGTCGCGTTATTGGGACTTTATGACGCGCACGCCGGAATCCACGCATATGATGACCTGGTTATTGTCGGATCACGGCACGCCGGCTAATTATCGCGAAATGGACGGCTTCGGCGTGCATGCTTTCAAATGGGTAAACGCGGCAGGGAAAGTCGTTTACGTCAAATACAAATGGGTATCCAAGCAGGGCGTGCGCACGCTGAGCGCAGCCGAAGCCCGCGAAGTGCAAGGCGACGATTTCAGCCATGCGACGCGCGATCTGTTTGATCGGATCGAAGAAGGGAATTTCCCGGAATGGACGCTTAAGGTCCAAATGATCCAACCGGAAAACATCGACGATTACGACTTCGATCCGCTTGATCCGACCAAAGTCTGGCCGGAAGAACAATTCCGGTTCTATACGGTAGGCACGATGACGCTGAACCGCAACCCGCAAAACTTTTTCAACGAAGTCGAGCAAGCGGCTTTTTCGCCGAGCGCGCTCGTACCGGGCATCGAGCCGTCCGAGGACAAGCTGCTTCAAGGCCGTCTGTTCTCCTACCCGGACACCCAACGCTACCGCCTGGGCGCGAACTACCTGCAACTCCCGATCAACTGCCCGTACGCGCCTGTCCGCAACCATCAACAAGACGGCGCCATGAACACACATCCCGCTTCGCCCAAAGTGAACTACGAACCGAACGGCGATAACGAAAGCCCGGTCGAAGATCCCGCTTACCGCGAATCCGAACCGGCTCTCGAAGGCCATGTCACGCGCCAAAAAATCTTCAAAACCGACGACTTCTCCCAAGCCGGCGCCCAATACCGTTCCTACACCGCCGAGCAGCAAGATAACCTGATCGCCAATATCGTAAACGACCTAAACGCAGTCAGCGAAGACACCAAACTCCGCGCGATCTGCAACTTTATCCGCGCCGACCGCGAATACGGCATGCGCCTGGCCCAATCCCTGAACGTCGACATCTCTTCCTTCATGGGCGGCCGCTAAGCTTTCCTTAACGTCATAACCAAAAAAGGCCGTGATTCGCAACTGACGCGAACCACGGCCTCTTTATTTCTGTCTTTAATCTTTTACACTACCCATAAACTATTGAGGAATTCAGCCCAAGCGCCGCACCAGGCGGAGGGGAGTGTTCGTGTAGGAACTAAAGCATTTCGAAGAAATGCACTTCGGAAGCCTATACTATAAGTGATCGCCTTTGAATTTGAGAAGCTTCCACTAAAAATTTAAATCCGCTTCCCAAATTCAACACGCGACCGAAACGAACACTCCCCGCAGCCGCCTCCCTAAGCGCCCCCTCAGCAGAATCCCGCTCAATACCGGAACAACATCGCCACAAGCTGGAACCCCGACCCGATCGACCAAAACAACACATGATCCCCGCGCTTTACGCGCCCGGTCTCAACCGCTTCATGCAGCGCGATAAACGGACTGCTCGTCCCCGTATAACCGAAGCGATCGCCCACATAGACCATCTGCTCGTCATTCAGCCCGTATTGACGCTGAATTTTCAGCACGTTTTCCAGCGAGAACTGCGACAAGCAATAGCTACCAACCTCCTGCGGGGTTAGACCGTGGCGTCCAAGCAGCTTTTCGAACATTGCGAACGTCGGCGGCATCGCGGCATGCGCTTCGAACGGCAGCCACAAAATCCCTTTGGCGTCCGATCCGTGCTTAACCGTCTTCGCCATTCCTTCCGCCGGATAACGGATAAAGTCGCGGTTGACGGGGTCGGTATGGTAAATGGAGTCGATAAACCCGCCTTCCGCTTCGCTGCGTTCCAAAATCACGGCTGCCGCGGCATCGCCATAGTTAGCGTACGTAATTGCGCTTTCCGGGTCGCTAACGAGCGTATTATAGTCGGACCCGACGATCAGGGCACGACGAATGTCCGGGCTGGTCAGCATATAGCGGCTGGCATGATCGACGGCAACCACCATACCTGCGCAGTTTGCATTGGAGTCCAGCACCATTGCGTGAGAATCAGCGCCGATTGCGGCATGAATATACAGCGCATTGACAGGGAATGTCGTTTCCGGCACTTGCGTCGAAAAGACGATCATGTCGATATCCGAGCCTTGCAGGCCGGCTTTCGCCAACACCTTTTTCGCGGCTTCGATGCCCATGGTCAGGCCGTTTTCCTCGTCATTGTCGATAACGTAACGGGATTCTCTGCCCATATGTTCCATGAAACGCCGGATATCATTGTCTCTGCGGTCGAAATGATCAAAGTAAAATTCGTTGCCGACGGCGTTTTTCGGGTGGTAAATATCAACAGCGGCAATATGAATACGGCTCATACGGTTTTCTCCTTTTATCTCTAAATTTAGATCGACGGTATGTTTCATAAGAAATAAGGCTCCGACCCGGAACAAATGAATCCGGGCCTGAGCCTAAACAGGTATGCGTGGGATGAATTACTTCGTGATGATTTCGTGGTTGCTCAGACCGGCTTCGCGAGCGACGCGCGCCAGTTGCATTTTGATGATCGTTTGCGAAGGGCTGATGATGAAGACTACTTTTTCGAATCCGGTTTCTTTATAGCTCGCGAACGAACCTTTCAGCTTTTCGACTTCTTGCGTCGCCAGCAGGTCCATCTCGCGGCAATCCACTTCGAGCGTGAACGCTTTTGCGTCGATCGAGGAAGCCATTTTCGCGTAATCGCGCACGAAGTTTTGGTAATCTTCCGGTGTAAACGTGCCGCTGACTTTCATGTCCACCTTTTTCGCAGCCTGATTGGTTTGAATACTGTACGGTTGTGCCATTTTCTCTTCTCCTGCCTCTCGACTATTTTTCTCTACATCTTCTTTTATATCGGCATCACGTGCGCTTACTGAAGAGATGTAACATAATTCTACATTTTTTTCGCGACTCATGATACTGCGGCGAACGTTAAAACAGGTACAGGTAACTAAATTGGTTCTTAAGACCGATAAATCAAACTTTCTTTCCCATTCTTTATATGAAGGGTACCCGGTGCTATAGTGGAGAGAATAAGCTAAAAGGGGAATCCGGACCATGCGCTATGCAATCGACGTTGAATTTCAGCCGCTCTACGAATTGATGAACAGCCTGCATACTTATCTGTGTCGGAAGTTTTATAAAAAGATCGAATTATCCCCGGCCTGGGCCAATGAAGTGAAGGCGCGTTTAACCCCTGAATTTGCCGAGTTGTTGGATCTATCGTTGTTGGACCGGGACTGGAAGGCCGCTTATTTGCTCGCGTATCTGTCGCCGAATCCGAAAACGCCGCAGCGCTTTTTGCACTGGTTGGAGCGGGAAAGCGCCGATTCGATTCGCAGTCGCACAGCCGCGTACGAGGTCGAATTGCCGGAGGACATTGAAGCTTTCCTGCGTCGTCTGCATCAGATGATCCACGAGTGGAACGAGCAGTATTTTCGGCATTGCGATCCGGCTGTGATAGGGGCGTTGGGTCGGCATGCGTCAAGCGAAGCCCGACAACGCGAGAATGAGACCCCGGAGGGATTTGTCGATCGGCTGACGCACGGGTTGGTATTTGAAAAGATGGCCGGACTGGAACGTTTGCTATTGATTCCGCAGTACCATTTTCAACCGGTCAACGTGATTTATCATTATGGGAAGCTGACGATCTGCCATTACGCATCCGACGTGCATTTCGAAGATCCCGGCATGCCCACTCCCCGAATGTATCGCGCGCTGCGCAGTTTGGGTGAGAAAAACCGATTGAAGATCCTGAAGTATCTGGAAAAAGGGCCGAGAACGTTTATCGAGATTGCCCGTCATTTGGGCTTGTCGAAAGGAATCGCTCACGATCACGTATCCAGTTTGCGTCGGGCCGGACTGACCCGCGCGCATTTTGAAGGAGAGACGTTAACGATATACAGCTTGCGGATGTCGGCGATAGAAGGATTAAGCGCGGAATTGACAGAATACATCGGCAGCGAGTGACGGTTTGCGCAAACAAGCATTGACGGCTTTTCGCTTCGGCGGAGAGCCGTTTTTTGCGATAGAGAAAAAGAAACGTTCCCCGGCGCTTTCCGAAACCGTGCACGATTTTGCTAAGCGTACATTCGATATTGGTAGCAAGCGGAGCGGGGAAACGGCTATATTTAGGGGCGTACACGCCGCAGCCGGAAAGGAGCGAAACCGTTATTGCCGAATCGTCAGCCTATTTTGCAAAAGTCTTTTAACCGCGAACTGTTTTCGCTCGTTCTGCCGATTGCCTTGCAGAACCTTGTCTCGGCTTTGGTCATTTCCGCAGACGTGCTGATGCTCGGCTTCGTCAGCCAGAGCGCGATGTCCGCCGTTTCCCTGGCCGGGCAAATCACTTTTATGCTTACCTTGTTTTATATGGGGTTGTCTATGGGAGCCGGCATTCTGGTCGCGCAATACTGGGGAAAAAAGGACACGGCGACCATCCAGCGTTTATTGGGACTTGCCGGAACGTTTTCCTTGTGCATTTCCTTTTTGTTTTTCGTCGTTTGCGTCGCGTTTCCGGAAGTTCTGATGCGATTTTTCACAAATGACCCTGAATTGATCCGATACGGAGCTTTATTTTTGCAGCCTTTGTCTTTTTCTTATTTGGCTATGGGGATATCGCAGATTTATTTGGGGGTGATGAGAAGCATCGAAAAAGCCCGCTTCAGCGCGTGGATCAGTTCGGCGTGCCTGCTGCTCAATATCGCGTTGAACGCGCTGTGCATTTTTGTATGGTTTCCGGGCCAGCCCGGACATGCGGTTGTCGCGGTTGCTGTAGCTACCGTATGCGCGCGTTGGATCGAATTGGCCGGATGCGTCTTCCATTCGTTGCTGCAAGGACCGATCCAATTGAAATTGCCGCCCCGTGACGGTATGCAGCGCAAGCTGCTCCGAGATTTTTTGCGCTATACGCTTCCCGTGCAAGGCAATTACATCGTGTGGGGAGGAGCGCTGACCGTGACTGCCGCCGTGATCGGGCATGTGAGCGCGGAGCTGGTCGCCGCCAATTCCGTCGCGTCCGTCGTGAAAAATCTGGCGGTCGTGTTATGCGGAGGGGTTGCCAGCGGAGGCGCCGTGTTGATCAGTAAATATCTGGGAAGAGGCGAGCTAGAAAAAGCGAAACAGATCGGTAGGCGCTTGATCGCTTATTCTTTGTTTTTCGGCGTGATTGCGGGGGCTGCGGTGTTGGCGATGAAAATTCCCGTATTCGCTCTGGTTCGTTTAAGCTCGACAGCCGAAATGTATTTGGACGGCATGCTTAATATCTGTGCGGTCTACTGCATCGCCAAGTCATTGAACGCGGTGACGATCGCCGGGCTTTTCCCCGCGGGCGGAGATTCCATGTTTGGATTTTGGTGCGATACGATCGTCATGTGGGGCATCGTGCTTCCTTTGAGTTATCTGTGTGCGTTTGTCTGGTCGGTTCCTCCTCTCGCTTTGTACGCGGTAATCAGTATGGATGAGTTCGTGAAGCTCCCTGCCGCGATCTGGCGTTACCGACAGTACAAATGGCTGAACAATCTGACCCGTGATTTCGATTCCGCTTCATCCCATCCCTCTTAAAAGGAGCCTACTAACATGAATATTCAAGAACGAATGGCGGCGCGTCAATTATTTACCGACCACGATGACCGTTACCCGGAAGAAGCGGAAGCTTTGGCCAGAGCCAGGCAACGCGGCAAAACGCTTTGTTACGAGATCAACACGTTGCACCCGGACCGCTTGGAAGAACGCGCGGCCTTGATGAAGCAATTGTTTGGTCAAATCGGCGAACATGTCTGGTTGGAACCGCCGATCCGGATGGCTTACGGTTCCAATACGACGGTCGGCAACCGCGTGTATATGAATTTCAATCTGACGATCGTCGACGATTATAAAGTCACCATCGGCGATGACGTGATGTTCGGCCCGAATGTGACCATCGCGGTAACCGCTCATCCCGTGCATCCGGAAAAGCGCAAAGAAGGCGGCATGTATGCACTCCCGGTCGTAATCGAAAACGGGGCATGGATCGGCAGTGGCGCTATTCTTTTGCCCGGGGTGACGATCGGAGAGGGCAGCGTGATCGGAGCCGGAAGCGTCGTCACCAAAGACGTGCCGGCGAACGTGATCGCGGTAGGAAACCCATGTCGGGTGCTGCGAGAAATTACCGAGCGGGATCGGGAATATTATTACAGGGAACAGCGTTTTGACGAGGTGGAGTGGTAAGCGTAAACTGTAGGGTAAGCGTTAACAAGCCGGGTGAACGCAACCGTTACATTGCGGCTGCCCGGCCATTCACCGTGTGGGGGGCCGCGTATGACCGAACAGGAACGTATCCATCGAGGCATTTTATTTTCACCCGGCAATCCCGAGCTTAAAACGATCAAACTTCGTTCGCATAAGCTCAGTCAGCAGTACAGCCAGACGTTTGAAGACGAGACGGAAACCAGGGAAAAGTTGCTGGATCAGTTACTCGGGGCTTTGGGAAAAGGTTCTTTTATGCAAGGGCCGATCTTTTTCCATTACGGCGTGCACACGGCGATCGGGGATTCTTTTTTCGCGAATTACAATTTGACTGTGCAAGACGACGCGAAAGTCAAAATAGGCAACCATGTCAGTTTCGGACCGAACGTGACCATCGCCACGCCCGTGCATCCTTTTATCGCTTCGGAGCGCAGACAGATGCTGGACGCGAACAGCAAACCGGCTACGCTTTGCTATGCCAAACCGGTGGTGATCGGGAATGATGTATGGCTGTCGGCCGGCGTGACCGTCTGCGGCGGCGTAACCATCGGCGACGGTTGCGTGATCGGGGCGGGAAGCGTCGTCACCCGAGACATCCCCGCGCATTCTTTTGCCGCGGGTGTTCCTTGCAAAATCGTCCGCGCGATCACCGAAGAAGACAGTATGCGCCATAAACCCGATGTTCTGGCCGATTGCCAAATCCTCGAATAAAACGCCGCTCCCGTCAAAAGAAGCTGTCCGATCCGCATGGGCGGAGTCGGAACAGCTTCTTTTTTGGCTTGACCCGTATCCCGGCTTACTATTCTTGTCCGATATTGATACACATATAACCGATTATGAAAGCTCCATCTCCTCCAATATTTTATCCTGAATACAGTTAATCTTACCGCAACAGGAGGAGAATCATGATTATTGAACTTACGCTGGCGATCTTGCTGCTTATCGTCATCTACGCCGTCATCCGAAAAATATCGTACTCCAAACGCGTCCAACACATCGCCGAAACGCAAGAAAAAAACTTTCAACAACGTTTCGAGAACGATGAACTTAAAAAATGAACTTTAAATGGATGATGCAAAATCCGTTAGGTTTCTTACCCCTATCTTTTTAAAAGTTTTTGAGTTGTGAAATGAGAGAAAGCGGAGAGAGAAATTCAGTGCAGGAGCGTTAGCGATCGCCTTTGAAATCGAGAAAATTCGACTAAAAATTTGATCCTTTTTCTCGATTTCAACACGCGACCGAAACGAATTTCTCTCGCAGCTTTCGGGTATTCCTAAGCGAACAGGAACTTTTTTACCTCCTAAAATGCTGCGGCGAAAACCCCATATGCTTCCGAAACACCATCGAAAAATAACTCGCTGTCTGAAACCCGCAAGCCATCGCAATTTCCCCCACCGACCGATCGCTTTCCTTCAACATCTCGCAGCTTTTCTGTATCCGATATTGAATCAGATAATTGTTCGGCGTTTGCCCCAGATGCTTTTTGAACAACGAACAGCACTTGCTTCGGCATACCGAACCGGCAGCGGCGATCTCGTCAATCGAGATCTTTTCTTCGTAATTGGAGTGAATATGACGGGTCATGGCTCGGATAATCATCCACGCATGCTCGTCCGCTTCTTGCTCGGGAGTTTGCTTCAGATGCTCGGCTACACAAGCGCATAAATGCGTTGCCTGCGACATCCATCGGAAAAGATTTTCGCCTCCTGCATAGACCTCTTCATACAGTTGCCTGATCGAATCCAAGATTTCGCGCTGCCAGAGCGTCCGAGGTTGCAACAGTAAAAAATTATCCGTTAACGAACCGAACTTTTGCTCCAGATACGTTTTGCCCGCCAACGTACTTTCGCCGAGCAGGAGAGGGTGGATCGCCACAACCAAAAACGTGCAGTCCGTCTGTGTGGAAGAAAAGCCGTAGTGCAGCCTTTTGCTGTTCACGAAAATTCCTTCACCTGTTTCGAGCCGGACGGTCTGACCGTTGACGAAGTATTCCATATCCCCGTCCAGGATCAAAATAAATTCGACGTCAGGGTGCCAATGGTACGCCGCTGCGTAACGATCGAATAGACGCAGCGAGCCTTTTCGAACATACAGAGGGAGATCGGGCCTATTATAATTCAGACGTTCGGAAAGGTCGGAAAAAACTTCAAGTGTCATGCTGAACAAAGCCACCTTCATTATTTACATGATTTTGATACTATATTAGGTCCAAATCCGGATTATTTCAATAATCTGTATTCGATATTGATAGAGTATGCGCGAAAGCAACGAACCTTTTTCTACCATTTAAAAAAGTGAACCAAACCGCGTAACCGACTATTGATTTCGTTTTGGTTTTAAGTGAGTTCTCTATTTACAGAACCGTTTTATCTTTCTATAATGGGGACATTCGCTTATATTTCATACTTAGTTAATCGGAATTATAGTTAATTAAATTTTGAGATAACATGAGCCAAGTAAGTTGACTGTGTACGAACGGCCAACGTACTCTATTGAAATTCACAAGAATATGGGGGAAACGGGAATGAAAAAAGGAATTCTTTTGCTGTCCGGCATGATGCTCGCAAGTTCGGTGGCGCTTGCGGCTTGCGGCAGCGAAGAAACGGCGCAACCGTCGGCAGCCGCGAACGATACGGCCGGCGGCGCAGTCAGCCAAACGGAAGGAACGGCAAGCGGCGAAACGGCGGCTACCGCAAAGGCGGCTTCGGAAGCGATCCAAGCCTCCGATCTGTCGAAGCTGCCCAGCGTGGCGCAGCAGCGTACCGATACGATCATCGTCGGCTTGACCGACCCGAGCGGCGCGTTCACGCCTTATTTCCATCAAAGCGGCTATGACGGCAACGTCTCTTCGCTGCTGTACGAATCGCTGCTGACCGTGGACGGAAAAGGACTTCCCGTTCCGCAGCTTGCGGAAAGCTTCGACGTCTCGGACGACGAAAAAACGTATACCTTCCATTTGCCGAAAGACGCGGTATTCAGCGACGGCTCGCCGTTGACGGCGGACGACGTGGCGTTTACCTGGACCATTCTGCACGATAAAGCGTACGACGGCGACTCGCAGATCCCGGAACTCGGCATCGTGGGCGGCGCGGAGTACAAAGCCGGAACCGCGGACGCCATCTCGGGGATCAAAGTGATCGACCCGCAGACGGTGTCGGTTACGCTGGAAAACGTCGACGCGTCGGCGATTCTGCAACTGGGCGGCGATGTGTTATCGAAAGCGTATTACGGCAAAGACTACAAGTTCGGCGATCTGGAATATATCAAAAAACTGCACGAAAATCCGCTTGGCAACGGCCCGTACAAGCTGGAAAAATTCATTCCGGGACAAGAAGTGCGCATGGTCGCCAACGAGAACTTTTCCAAAGGCAAACCGAAAACCGAGCACTTCATCTACAAAACGTCCGAAGGCGATACGTGGCAATACGTCGAGACGGGCGAAGTCGATTACGCTTCGTTCAGCGCCACGCAGGAAAACCTGGAAAAGATCGAAGGGCTGGGTTTCCTGAACACCATTCCTTACACGCCGAGTACATACGGATACCTGACGCTCAATCATGAACACAAACAGCTTCAGGACAAAGCGGTGCGCCAGGCGCTCACATACGGTCTGGATCGTCAAAGTATCTACGTGGACGCCAACCAGGGAGCGGGCGAAGTCGCCAATATCCCGACGTCGCCGATCTCGTGGTCGTACACGACGGACAATATCAACACCTATCCGTACGATCCCGACAAAGCGAACCAACTGCTGGACGAAGCGGGCTGGGTCAAAGGTTCGGACGGCATCCGGGAAAAAGACGGTCAAAAGCTGACTATTCATTACCTGGGTCGCAAAAGCCCGGATACCGACGTGTTTATCGCGCTCGCCGAAGAAAACTACCAGGCGATCGGCGTAGACTTCCAACCGGAAGTGCTGGCGGACTTTAATGCGCTCGTGTCCAAAGTCGAAGGCGGCGATTACGATATGGCGGCGTTCTCCACGGCGATGATGACCGATCCTTCGGAAGGGCTGACGCAATTCGTCGACGGCGAAGTGTTGGGCTACGACAATCCGGAAGTGGACAAGCTGTACAAAGAAGCGCTCGCCGTAACGGACACGGAAAAACGCAAAGAAATTTACCAAAAGCTGTACGAAGTGGTCAACGACGATCTGCCGATCATTTTCACCAGCTACCGGAAAACCGTGTACGCCTACAACGGACGGATCGAGAATGTATCGGTTAGCCCGTTCACCGGTCTTGCGAACAGCTTGCCGGAGTGGGCGCTGAAATAAACCATTTAGTTCAAGCCGTTCCCGCACCGCCTTACGAGGGCGTGCGGGAACGCGTTGTTTGACCGTCGTTTATCGGAAAGGGGACCGTGATGGGCTCGTATTTATCCAAACGCGTATCGTATATTTTGATCATTTTGGCCGCGGCGTCCGTGATGATTTTTTGTTTGTACGCGATGACGCCGGGCGATTTTATCAGCAGCAATATCAAGCTCAGCGCCGAACGCAAAGCGGAACTGCGCGAGATTTACGGACTGAACAAGCCCGTGCTGGAACGGTATTGGACGTGGCTGACCCATGCGCTGCAAGGCGATCTCGGCTATTCGCTGGCCCAGCAAAAGCCGGTGTTGTCGCTGTTTAACGATTACATATGGAATTCGTTTTTGCTGGCGGCCGTTTCGACCTTTTTCACCTGGCTGATCGCGGTCATCGTCGGCGTGATCGCGGCATACCGTCAATATTCGTGGTTCGACACCGTCGTTATGATCGTGATTTTTGCGGCGATGTCGATTCCTTCGTTTTTTATCGGGCTGTTTTTGATCAAAGTGTTTGCGGTCGACCTGCACTGGCTGCCGCCCGGCGGCATCATCACGACCGGCAGCAACGCGACGGGCTGGGCGCATATCAAGGAAGTGATCGCGCATATGGCGCTGCCGGTCACGGTCATGACGCTGCTCGGCACGGGCTCGCTGACCCGTTACTTCCGCAGCAATATGATCGACGTGATCCAGCAGGACTATATCCGCACGGCCCGGGCCAAAGGAGCCAAAGAAGGACGCGTGCTGTTCGGCCATGCGCTGCGCAACGCGATGCTGCCCGCGATCACGCTCGTCGGCTTCGAACTGCCCGCGTTGTTCGGCGGATCGCTGATTATCGAAAAAATCTTCAACTGGCCGGGAATCGGCCAGCTTTATATCCAGTCGTTCGGGCAACGCGACTATCCGCTGCTGATGGGCTTCACGATGCTGATCGCGATCCTGACCGTGTTGGGAACGCTGTTGTCCGACGTGCTGTACCGCATCGCCGACCCGCGCGTCAAGCTGTAAGGAGGAACACGCATGTCATCCGTAAGCAAAGCAAACCCGAACGCGCAAAGTACAAAGCCGATCGTCAAGTCTTCGATATGGCGGCAGTCGCTGCGGTTGTTGTTGAAAAATAAATTGGCTTTGACAGGGCTTTTTATCGTAATCGTGATGTTTTTGGCTTGTTTTATCGGACCGATGTTTTCGCCGTATGCCGATAACCGTACCAATATGACGATCATGAACAAAGCGCCGAATCTCAAGCATTGGCTCGGCACCGACAAGCTGGGACGCGACGTGCTGACCCGCGTGCTGTTGGCGGGCCGGATCTCGCTTACCGTCGGCTTGGCTTCGATGGTGCTGTCGGTCACGCTCGGCACGCTGCTCGGGGCGCTGTCCGGTTATTTTCGCGGCATCGTCGATCAGGTCATTATGCGGGTCGCCGATCTGCTGATGACCGTGCCGAGCCTGCCGCTGCTGTTCATTTTCGGCGCGCTGCTGTCCGATTGGAAAGTGCCGCCCGAGAACCGCATGTATATCGTGATGTTGATCTTGAGTCTCGTGAGCTGGCCGGGCATGGCGCGCATGATCCGCGGGCAGATGCTCAGTTTGCGCGAACGCGAATTCATGCAGGCGACCACGGTGCTCGGGTTAAACAATCGGCGCAAGCTGTTCCACCATCTGCTGCCGAATCTGATTCCGCTGATCATCGTCATCGCGACGCTCAATATCGGCGGGGCGATCTTAAGCGAATCCGTGTTGAGCTTTTTCGGCCTCGGGGTAACGGCGCCGACGCCGACCTGGGGCAATATGATCGACGCCGCCAACAATCTGATCGATTTTCAGGAACGCCCGTGGCTATGGATTCCGCCTGGCTTCTCGATTTTTATCACGGTTATCGCGATCAATATTTTCGGCGACGGCTTGCGGGACGTTCTCGATCCCAAACAAAAAAGGTAGGTGAACCCTCGTCATGCAAGACTTGCTTCGCGTCGAACATTTAAGCACCCATTTCCATACGGACGAAGGCACGGTCAAAGCGGTGGACGATATCAGCTTCCGCGTCAAAAAAGGCGAAACGGTCTGCATCGTCGGCGAATCCGGCTGCGGCAAAAGCATCACGGCCATGTCGATCATGGGGCTGGTGCAAGCGCAGGGAAGCAGCGGCGTCGTCGGCGGCAGTATTCATTTCGGCGGCGAAAACCTGCTGGGCCTGAGCCGAAACGAGCTGCGGACGCTGCGCGGCAACGAGATGTCGATGATTTTTCAGGAACCGATGTCGTCGCTCAATCCGGTGATGACGATCGGCGAACAGTTGGCGGAACCGCTGCGCATCCATCGCAAGCTGGGCAAAAAAGCCGCAGCGAAGCAGGCGCTTGAGCTGATCTCGCAAGTGGGCATTTCCCGTCCCGCGCAGATCATGAACAGTTATCCGCACGAACTGAGCGGCGGCATGCTGCAACGGATCATGATCGCGATCGCCATCTCCTGCGGGCCCAAGCTGCTCATCGCCGACGAGCCGACGACCGCGCTCGACGTGACGATTCAGGCGCAGATCCTCGATATGCTGAGAACGTTCAAAGCCGAATCCGACATGTCGATCATGCTGATCACGCACGATCTCGGCGTCGTCGCGGAAATGGCCGATTACGTCGTCGTCATGTACGCGGGCAAAATCGTCGAGGAGGGCGAAGTGGAAGCGCTGTTCGCCGATCCCAAACATCCGTATACCCAGGGACTGCTGCGCTCCAAGCCCGTGCTAGGCCAACTGCAAGAAGAATTGTATTCGATTCCCGGCCAGGTGCCGGACCCGCTGGAATTAACGGAGTCGTGCTATTTCCACGATCGCTGCGAATTCTGCATGGAAGTCTGCAAAGTGCGCGAACCGGCGTTATCGAGCGTCGGCGAACGCCAAAAAGCGGCGTGTTGGCTGTATGAGGAGGCAAGCGTATATGTCTGAGCCGTTATTGCAAATCGAGCATCTAAAAACGTACTTCCCGGTCAAATCCGGCGTTTGGGGACGTACGAAAACCTATGTCAAAGCAGTGGACGATATCAGCCTGACCCTGTATTCCGGCGAGACGTTCGGACTGGTCGGCGAATCCGGCAGCGGGAAAAGTACTGTCGGACGCTCGATCGTCAGATTGACCGATAAAACGGCGGGCGAGATTGCGTTTCGGGGGAAGGATTTGTACGGTATGCCGGAACGCGAGCTGCGGAAGCTCCGTCCCAAGATCCAGCTTATTTTCCAAGACCCGTACAGCTCGCTGAATCCCCGCGTTCGTATCGGGGACGCGATCGGGGAAGCGATGCTGCAACACGGCCTGGCCGATACATCGAATGTGCGCGAACGGGTGTTGGACGTACTGGAGCTATGCGGTCTGCCGCGTTACCATATCGACCGTTTCCCGCACGAGTTCTCCGGCGGCCAGCGCCAACGCGTCGGCATTGCCCGCGCGCTCGCGATGAATCCAGACTTGATCATCGCCGACGAACCCGTATCCGCGCTGGACGTATCCATTCAGGCGCAGATTATCAACTTGTTCCGCAAACTCCAACGCGAACGCAATCTGACGTATCTGTTCATCTCGCACGACCTGAGCGTCGTCGAACATCTGTGCACCCGAATCGGCGTCATGTATTTGGGCTCGATGGTCGAAACAGGCACGCGCGAGCAGCTTTTCGGCAATCCGCTGCATCCGTATACCAAAGCGTTGCTGTCCGCCGTCCCTGTACCGATCCCGAAACTCAAACGCGAACGCATCGTTTTGAAAGGCGATATTCCTAGTCCCGTCGATCCGCCGAGCGGCTGCAAATTCCATACGCGCTGCCCGCTGGCTTTCGACCGCTGCAAAGCCGAAATCCCGTTGTTTCGCGATCTGGGCGACGGGCACTGCGTGGCTTGTCATTTGGCTTGAGCGTCGGTGAGGGATCGGTCTGTATAGGGTCGGTAATCGGTACTCAGTATTCGATGCGCCAAACGGATATAGGTCGCCGACCCGACCATGTAAGTGCAAAAATGTTGACGAAATATCAGAATATTCGCCCCGAATCTATCATTATGCGGAAAATGTTGACGATACGCTCACATTTCCGCTTTTTTTTCGTCCAAAACTGCTTATCCTAAAGAAAATGTGTTAAAAAAGTAAACTTTTTACGTATTTCGGCTTTTTTCTGATCGAAAAGTGAATATATCGTCAACATATTTTCGAAGTTCTTTTGTTTATCTCCTCATCTGCCCTCAATCTGGCATCTCCTTTCGGGGTAAGGTAAAATAAACCCATCAAGATATCCCCGAATAGGAGCCTTATATCCATGACCTATCGCAGCATGCAAGAATGTATAACCGATCTCGAAAATGCCGGACACCTGATCCGCATCACGGAAGAAGTCGATCCGAACCTTGAGATGGCAGCCATTCACCTGAGAGCGTTCGAATCCGGCGGGCCCGCTTTATATTTTGAAAACGTAAAAGGCTCGAAATACGGTGCCGTGTCCAATCTGTTCGGCACTATCGAGCGCAGCAAATACATTTTCCGAGATACGTGGGAATCGACGCAGGAGGTTATCGGTCTGCGCAACGAACCGATGAAGGCGCTCAAGCAGCCGCATCGTTACGCGGGAACCGGCTTCGCTGCGCGCAAAGCGCTGCCGATCAAAAAGAACGGCCTTCCGGCCGACTTCGAAGAAGTCCGTATCTCCGATCTGCCGATGATCAAAAGCTGGCCGAACGACGGCGGCGCGTTCGTTACGCTGCCGCAGGTATACAGCGAAGATCCCGACAAGCCGGGCGTCATGAACGCGAATCTCGGCATGTACCGGATACAACTGAGCGGTAACGATTACGAGCAGGACCGCGAGATCGGCGTGCATTACCAGATTCATCGCGGAATCGGCGTCCATCAGTCGAAAGCCGCCAAACGCGGACAGCCGCTCAAAGTCAGCTGCTTTATCGGCGGCCCTCCGGCGCATACGCTGTCCGCCGTGATGCCGCTGCCGGAAGGACTCAGCGAGCTAACCTTCGCGGGTCTGTTGTCGGGCCGCCATTTCCGTTACAGCTACGTGGACGGTTATTGCGTCAGCCACGACGCCGATTTCGTGATCACGGGCGAGATTTATCCCGACGAGACCAAGCCGGAAGGGCCGTTCGGCGACCATCTGGGCTATTACAGCCTTGTGCATGAATTCCCGATGATGCGCGTGCACAAAGTATATGCAAAAAAGAATGCCGTTTACCCGTTCACGGTCGTCGGTCGTCCTCCGCAGGAGGATACGGCGTTCGGCGCGCTGATCCACGAACTGACAGGCGGCGCGGTCAAACAGGAAATTCCGGGCGTCAAAGAAGTACATGCGGTCGACGCCGCAGGCGTGCATCCTTTGTTGCTCGCCGTAGGCAGCGAACGCTACACGCCGTACCAACCCGTGAAGCGTCCCGCGGAAATCCTGACCATTGCCAACCGGATTTTGGGCACGGGTCAGCTTAGCCTCGCCAAGTATTTGTTTATTACAGCCGAGGACGACATTCCCGTTAACGCGCACGATATTCAGGGACTGTTCGCGCATGTTTTGGAGCGGATAGACTTGCAACGCGACCTGCATTTCCAAACGAATACGACCATCGACACGTTGGATTACTCGGGTACAGGATTGAACAGCGGCAGCAAAGTAATCTTCGCCGCCGTAGGCAAACCGATCCGCAAGCTGACTACCGAAGTTCCCGCCGCTTTGGAATACCTGCCGAAAGGCTTCAGCCATCCTGTCATGTCCATGCCCGGTGTAGCGTTGCTTCAAGCACCTGCTTTCACTGACTACGATACGGTCGAATCGGAAATGGAAGCTTTGACAAAAGCGATCGAAGCGCAAGGCCCGCTCGATGATTGCCCGATGATCGTCCTCTGCGACGATACCGAATTCATGGGTGCTTCTTTCGATAACTTCCTGTGGGCCGGATTCACGCGCAGCAACCCTTCGCACGATATCCACGGTGTTCATGCCGGATACCGGCATAAGCATTGGGGCTGCGACAATGTGATCATCGACGCACGGACCAAGCCACACCAAGCCCCGCCGCTTGTCCAAGACCCAGATATGACTGCACATATCGAGCGACTCTTTACCCCGAGCGGCAGCCTGGGCATCCTGCGCGCGAAGCGGTGAACAACCATTTTTGAAATGAAGAAAGATGTTAATCTTTCGAAGTAGAATGATTGAAATAGCCGTTTCGAAACGCAAGAAGATGCCACTTTCTCAAAGTGGACTGCTTGAAATACTCGCTTCGAAACGAAGTGAGATACTTTTCTCGTAAAGAAATCAATCGAAATAACTCAACAGAAACCCGCTGCCTTCCAAGCTTAAGCTTATGGAAGACAGCGGGTTTCTTTGATATCTCCAAACCTCTAACGTAACTGCAAGCGAGAAGACGGAGAGAGAAATTCAGTGCAGGAATGGAATGTTCGCCTTTGAAATCGGGAAAATTCCACTAAAAATTTAATCTGTTTTCCTGATTTCAACACGCGACCGGAACGAATTTCTCTCGCAGTCTTCTCGCTTCCCCATCAAAGTAACTTCCTCAGCACTCCATGGTTTCTGTTCATTTCCTACAACGATAAATGTCACATTATTTTCTTCTATAAGCGTATAGAAAATGTCTATAAATCAAACGATTGACCCTTAAGCCAAGAGAGTGGTAAGCTTCTTCTCAACCCGAAAGCATACAAAAACCATCGGAATTAAAAGAATTCATTTTGAGAAAAAGAGAGGCGGAGAGAGAATGACGAACAAACGGAGCTTGAAATTCGGTGCAATTATTCACGGAGTAGGCGGAAGCGTAACAGGCTGGAGACATCCCGAGGTCCTGAGCGACGCCAGCGTCAATTTCGATTTCTACAAACGTCAGGCGCAGACCGCAGAGGAAGGCAAGTTCGATCTGGTGTTTATCGCCGACGGCCTGTATATCAATGAAAAGTCGATTCCTCACTTCCTGAACCGCTTCGAGCCGCTGACCATCTTGTCCGCGCTCGCTGCCGTAACCAGCAAGATCGGTCTGGTCGGCACGCTCTCTACCTCATATAGCGAACCGTTTACGGTTGCCCGCCAATTCGCGTCGCTCGACAAGATCAGCGGCGGCCGTGCAGGCTGGAACGTCGTCACTTCCCCGCTGGAAGGAACGGCGCGCAACCATAATATCCGTAGCCATCCGGCGCACGCCGACCGTTACAAGATCGCCGAAGAACATCTGGACGTGGTTCGCGGCTTATGGGATTCGTGGGAAGACGACGCATTTGTGCGCGACAAGGAATCGGGCGTTTTCTTCGATCCGGAGAAACTGCACCGCCTGGACCATAAAGGAGAGCATTTCTCCGTGGAAGGCCCTCTGAATATCGACCGCTCGCCGCAAGGACAACCGGTCGTGTTCCAAGCGGGTTCGTCCGAAGACGGCAAAAGCTTGGCAGCTCGCTCGGCGGACGCCGTATTCACCGGGCATGAGCGGCTGGAAGACGCGCAAGCCTTTTACAAAGACGTGAAGGATCGCGCCGTAGCCAATGGCCGTCAGCCGCAGGACGTGGCGATTCTGCCAGGCATCAACCCGATCGTAGGCCGTACCCGCGAAGAAGCGGAAGCCCGCTACGAAGAGATCGCTTCGCTGGTAACCATTGAAAAGGCGCTGGAGTACCTCGGCCGATTCTTCGATCACCACGACTTCTCTCAATATCCGCTGGACGAAGCATTCCCGGATCTCGGCGATCTCGGCAGCAACGCATTCAAAAGCGGTACGGACAAAATCAAGCGCGACGCCAAAGAGCAAGGACTGACGCTACGTCAGGTCGCTTTGCGCTCGGCAACGCCGAAAACGACTTTTATCGGCACGGCGGAAGACGTAGCGGATCGGATTCAAGAATGGTTCGAAAGCGAAGGCGCGGACGGTTTTATCATCCATACGGATATCCCGAGCGGTCTGCGCAACTTCGTGGATCAAGTGGTGCCGATTCTGCAAGAACGCGGACTGTACCGTCTGGATTACGAAGCGGACACGCTGCGCGGCAACCTGGGCGTGCCGATTCCGGAGAACCGTTACACGGCGCAACGCCGCGGAGAAGCTTCTGTGCCTAATTCGGTAGAGAGCGCGACAGCTAACTGATTGTTATTCGGCAAAATGACGAAGGGCGGGGCGGAGATTCCGTCTCGGGGGTTGTTTTGGGGAATTATGGATTAAAACGTATGGGTTGAAAAAATTATGGATTAAGAACTTAATCAATTAAGAGCTTAATCAATTAAAAAATTAATCAATTAAAAAATTATCGCTTATCGCGGGTTTGTTTCATCTTCTTGCCCGGAGGGGTTGAAGATGAAACGAACCGTAAAGGGGGCTTTTAGATGAAAAAAAGATTTAAACCTGCTTACGCATTCGGGGCGTTCGCGCTCGCGTTAACGACGGTGTTGGCTGGCTGCGGTTCGTCATCGAACAGCGAAGCGACCGCTCAAGCGGCATCCGGAAGCGATACCGCGACGGCTTCTGCCCCCGTGCAAGGCGGAGATTTTACATATGCACTGGCGACTTCGCCGGATACGCTCGATCCTCGCCGAAGCGGATTGGCCGTCTCGGTCCGGGTATTCGGCGCTTTGTACGACACGCTGCTGGTTCGCAACGCGGACGGCTCGCTCGGCCCGTCGCTGGCGACCGAATGGGAACAGTCGGACGACGGCTTGAGCTACACGCTTAAGCTGAAAGAAGGCGTCAAATTCCAGGACGGCACGCCGTTCAACGCGGAAGCGGTCAAATACAATTTCGACAGCATCATCGACCCGGAGACGAAGGCAGCTAATGCGCTTGCCCTGCTTCGCCCGTACAAATCCTCGGAAGTGGTAGACGAGTACACGATCAAGCTGAATCTGGAGACCGCTTCGCAAGCGTTCCTCGGCAACCTGAGCCAAGGCATGCTGAGCATCGTGTCCCCGACGGCGGCCAAAGAAAAAGGCGAAGATTTCGGCAAAAATCCGATCGGAACCGGGCCGTTCAAATTCGTGAGCTGGTCGGAAAACGCGGAGATCAAGCTGGAACGCAACCCGGATTACGCCTGGGGAAGCGGCGAAGCGAAAAATACCGGAGCCGCTTACCTGGACAACCTGACCTTCAAGATCGTGCCGGAGGAAGCGACGCGGATCGGCGGCGTGCAAAGCGGGCAAGTATTGGCCGCAGAGACCGTTCCGCCGCAAAATATCGTAGCCCTCGAAAGCGATCCGAACACGCAACTTTTCAAAACGAACACGATCGGCCTGCCGTACACGCTCTTTTTCAATCTTGAGAAAAAGCCGTGGGACGAGCTGAAAGCCCGTCAAGCCGTGCAGTTGGCCGTTGATGTCGATACGATCGTCAAAACGCTTTACTTAGGTACCTACGAACGCGCTTGGTCGTCGCTGACGCCGGGCATTCTGGGTTACGACGAATCGCTGGAAGGCAAAATCTCCCCGAATTTGGAAAAAGCGAACGCGCTGCTCGATGAACTGGGCTGGGTAAAAGGCGCGGACGGCATTCGTGAAAAAGACGGGCAAAAGCTGACGTTGCATTACGTCGACGGTTCGCCGAACCGCGAGAAACGCAACGATATCGCCGCCATGATCCGCGAACAGCTCAAAGCGATCGGCGTCGAAACAGAAGTCGAAATCACGCAGGATATCGCCACCGTCGTGTTCCAAAATTGGGATTACGATCTGTACGGCAACAGCCAGGTCAATGCCGATCCGAACGCGCTGTCCGCTTTCTATCATTCGACCAAAGAAGGCGAACGCCGCACGCTGAACGGATTGTCCGACCCGGAAGTCGACAAGTGGCTGGAAGAAGCAGGCGTCGAGAAAGACGATGCCAAGCGCATCGAGCTGTATAAAAAAGTGCAGCAGTACATCAGCGACCAAGCGCTCATCCTGCCGATCTACGTTTTCCCGTACACCGTCGCCGCCGCCAAATCCGTACAAGGGCTGGCCTTCGATCCGTTCGGCTATCCGATCTTCAATGACGTTTATTTGAGCAAGTAAGTGTATCCGAAAAAGGAAGCGAAAGGAGGAAAAGTCGATGATCCAGGCTATCGGTTCCCGGTTATTCAGCTCGCTGCTCGTGATCGTCGGATCGCTGGCGCTCGTATTCTGCATCTTCTACCTGCTGCCCGGCGATCCGGTGCTCTCGATGGTCGATCCGACGACGGTGAGCCCCGAAGTGGTCGAGAATCTGCGGGAGCAACTGGGGCTGAACCGACCGTTCCATGAGCGGCTGCTTGCGTACTTCGGCGATATGCTGACGGGAGATTTCGGACGTTCGCTCGTCGGCTCCGAACCGGTGCTGCCGAAGATTCTGCATCAAGTTCCTTCGACGCTTCTGTTGACAGCAGCCAGCGCACTGGTTGCGATCGTCGTCGGCGTTACGCTGGGCGTGCTGTCGGCCGTACGCAAAGGCGGAATCATCGACTTGTTGGCCCGAATCGTCGGACTGTTCGGCATCTCGATGCCGACATTCTGGTCCGGTATTCTGCTGATCCTGATTTTCTCGGTTCAGCTCAAGTGGCTGCCCGCGATGGGATCGGACGGTTTCGAAACGTTGATTCTGCCTGCGCTTGCGCTGGGTTTTGTCGGAGCGGGTTCGATCGTGCGGATGGTGCGCGGTAGCATGCTCGACGTGCTGAACGAACCGTTCGTCACGACGCTCCGGGCCAAAGGCTTGCGCGAACGTTTGATCCAGATTAAGCATGTGCTGCGTAACGCGTTGATTCCGGCCGTCACTTTGATCGGGATGCAGATCGGCGACATGTTGGCCGGCACGGTCATCATCGAGACGGTCTTTTCCCGACAAGGCATCGGACGAATCCTCGCTGACGCGATCATGGCCAAAGACCTTCCGGTCGTGCAGGGCATCGTCTTTTTCACCGCGATCGTGTATGTAGGCATCAATCTTCTGGTCGATCTGTCGTATGCGGCAATCGATCCGAGAATCAGACGGAAAGGGGCGAGAACATGAAGACTTCGGCAGGAGCGGCAAGACGCGGCGCATGGCGAGGTCGCGCAGGCTTGGCTCAAGCGGAAACTAGCGTCAGAAGCGGAAAAAGACTGCGCTTCGCTTCATCCGACATTCTGATCGGTTTGGCCGGGATCGCGCTTGTGTTTCTCGTCTTGTGCGCGTTGTTCCCTTCCTGGATTGCCCCGTATTCGCCGACCGAAATGAACACCGCCGCGATCTTGCAGGCACCTTCGGCGGCTCACCTGTTCGGCACCGATTATTTCGGCCGGGACGTGTTCAGTCTGATCGTGCACGGGACAAGAGATTCACTGCTGATCGGAGCAAGCTCTGTCATTGTCGGCGTGCTGATCGGCGCAACGCTCGGCTCCGTCGCCGGTTATGTCGGCGGCAGGCTGGACGCGGTCATCATGCGCGTAATGGACGTGCTGCTGACCGTGCCCGGCATTCTGCTGGCGCTGACGATCGCGGCGGCATTGGGACCCGGCTTACGCAATATCGTGCTGGCAATCGCGATCTCTTCCGTACCGGGTTATGCACGGGTGATGCGAGGACAGATCATGGCAATCCGCGGAAGAGGGTATGTATTCGCCTCCCGCGCGATCGGAGCCAAGCCGTCGTTTATCCTGACCAAGCATGTCCTTCCCAACTCGGCCGCGCCGCTGCTCGTTATGGCGACATTGGGGTTGGGCTCGTCGATTCTCGCAGGAGCGGGCTTAAGCTTCCTCGGACTTGGCGTGTTAAAAGAAATTCCGGACTGGGGAGCGCTGCTGTCGCAAGGTCGCGGTTATCTGACCGTCGCTTGGTGGATCTGCACATTCCCGGGTTTGGCGATTACTTTGTTCGTTCTGTCTATCAACCTGATCGGTGACCGCTGGCGCGATGCCGTCGATCCGAAACGCAAAGGACGGGCGTGAAAAAAACCGCCATCAAAGAAAAGCCTCATACAGAAAGGAGAGCTCGCAGCATGACACAGCCCCTGCTTGAAGTCAAAGACCTGACGATCGACGTGCATACGCCGAGAGGCATACTGACGGCGGTATCGGAAATTTCATTCGACATTGCACCCGGTGAGACCGTCTGTCTGGTTGGCGAATCGGGCAGCGGCAAGACCATTGCTTCCAAAGCGATCATGCGTCTGACCGATTACGAGAACGGAAGCATTGCAGGCGGCAGCATCACTCTCGGCGATACCGCAATCGAATCGTTGCCGCAAAGCGCCGTGCGCCAGCTTCGGGGGCGGCGTGTAGCGATGATCTTTCAGGAACCGATGGCGGCTTTCGATCCGGTGTTCACTATCGGAAGCCAGATCGTAGAGACGATACAGGCGCATCGACGCGGCAAAAAGTCGACGTTCTGGAAAGAAGGGGTCGAGCTGCTGCGCCGTGTCGGTATTCCAGAACCCGAGCTGCGGATGAAGCAGGTACCGGGCGAATTGTCCGGCGGCATGCTGCAACGGGCGATGATCGCGATGGCGCTGTCCGGCGGACCCGAGCTGCTGATTGCGGACGAGCCGACTACCGCGCTGGACGTTACGATCCAAGCGCAAATTTTGGAACTGCTGAACGAATTGAAAAGCAGTCTGAATATGTCTATTTTGCTGATTACGCATGACCTTGGCGTAGCCGCTCAGATGGCGGACCGGATCGTGGTCTTGTATGCGGGGCGAGTCGCCGAGCAAGGGCCAGCGGCCGACGTGCTCGGCAGTCCGCGCCATCCGTATACGATCGGCCTGTTGAATTCGATTGCGACGCTGGATAGCAAAAGGGGCGAACGGCTGCGAGCGATCGAAGGTTCGCCGCCGGGCCTTGCGGAGATGCCGGAAGGATGCCGATTCCATCCGCGATGCGCGTTTGCAACGGACAAGTGCCGGGAATCGGCTCCGCCGCTTAGTGATCAAGGAAATAACAGACTGGCTGCTTGTTGGCACGCGGACGAAGCCGCTGCGGTCGTCGCCGCGGCACATACCGAATTGACGCCTGCGCGGCATTTGTCGCCGGTACCGGATACGCCGCCGGCTGCGGGGGTTCATCCGGCAACATCCCTGCAATCGACCGTGAGTATCCTGGAAGTTGCTGACGACCAAGTCGATGTTTCGGGCTCGATTCCTCTGCTTCAAGCCGAAGGTCTGAAAAAGCATTATGCGCTCGGCGGGGGTCGGGGACGCGCCAAGCGCAATCTTCGCGCGGTAGACGGCGTGTCGCTCTCGATCGCCGAAGGGGAGACGTTCGGCCTGGTTGGCGAATCCGGCAGCGGCAAGTCCACGCTCGGTCGGCTGCTGCTTCAGCTTGAGCCGCAGACCGGCGGTCGTGTGCTGTATCGGGGAGACGAGTTGTCGATCAAAGACAAAAATCATTGGCGCGAGTCCCGGCGTGATCTGCAAATCATTCACCAGGACCCTTACGGTACGGTCGATCCGCGCTGGAGCATCGGCGAAATCATCGCGGAACCGCTTGGCGTGCATACCAAGCTTAATCAGGCGCAACGGCGTGAACGAGTCAGCGAATTGCTGGAGCAAGTGGGATTAAACGCTTCTTGGCACAATCGTTATCCCCATGAATTTTCCGGCGGACAACGCCAACGGATCGGAATTGCCCGAGCGATCGCCGTCAATCCCAAGTTTATTTTAGCCGACGAAGCCGTATCCGCTCTGGATGTCTCGGTGCAGGCGCAGATCGTGAATTTGCTTCAGGATTTGCAGCAGCAGTTGGGACTGACTTCGGTCTTTATCGCGCACGGCCTGCAAGTGGTTCGCCATATCTCCAACCGGATCGGCGTCATGTACCTGGGCAAACTGGTCGAGACCGCGCCGAGCGAAGAATTGTTCCGTCGCCCGGCGCATCCTTACACCCGAGCTCTTCTATCGTCGATTCCCGGCATGTCGCCCGAGGCACGTGAATCCATCTCCGTTCAAGGAGAGATTCCGTCTCCGACCAATCCGCCGTCCGGCTGCCGCTTCCACACCCGCTGCCCGATGGCGACCGATCTTTGCCGCAATGTCGAACCGGCGTTTGCGGCGATCGGCGCACAGCATGAGGCGGCTTGCCATTATCCGTTGCAATAGATCTGCTGCCCCATAGCAAACCACTTATTCGAGGAGGAATCACCCATGACGCAAAAAATCTTGATCGTTTCCGGAAGTCCGAGCCTATCATCCCGACTATACGGCCCGGTTCAATATTTGCAAGGACGATTGGCTGAAGAAGGGTTTGCCAGCGAATTGCTGCATATCGTCGAGCTTCCGCCTGCCGACCTCGTAACCGCCAACTTCGCAGGGACCGAGATCCGCGAAGCGCTGCGCAAAGTCGAAGAAGCGGACGCGGTCGTTTTCGCCAGCCCGGTGTACAAAGCGTCCTTTTCCGGGGTACTGAAGACGTTCCTTGATTTGATTCCTCAAGAGGGATTGCGCGACAAGCCTGTGCTGCCGATCTTTGTCGGCGGAACGATCGCGCATCTGCTATCGATCGACTATTCGCTCAAGCCCGTATTGAACGCACTCGCTGCACGCAATATTCTCGGCGGCGTCTACAGCGTGGACCGCGAGATCGAGCGTCGTCCCGAAGGCGGCTATATTCTGTCTGGGGAAACGCAGTCGCGCCTTGAACGTTCGTTATCCGAATTGAAGCTTGAGCTTGCCAGACGGGAAAGCGTTCCTGCCGAGCTGCCCGGCGTTCGAGCTTAGCTACAAATACGGCCAACCTATTCATTTATCCGCGAAAAGGAAAGAGGAGAGAGTATGAGCATTAAGCTGAGCATTTTGGATCAATCCCCGCTATTCGAAGGCGATACGCCCGAACGGGCTTTGCGGTATACCGTAGAACTGGCACGCCGTGCGGACGCACTGGGTTATCATCGGTTTTGGGTATCCGAGCATCATGATTCGCGTTCGGTCGCGGGTTCATCGCCGGAGGTGTTGATCGCGTATCTGCTGGCGTCTACGGAACGGATTCGCGTAGGTTCGGGAGGCGTTATGCTTCAGCATTACAGCCCGTACAAAGTCGCCGAGAGCTTCAACGTATTGGCGAACCTGGAATCCAACCGTCTGGACTTGGGCGTGGGACGTGCGCCCGGCGGTTTGCCGCGATCGACGCTGGCCTTGCGCAGAGGCGCACCGGAGGAAGATGCTTCGCTCTCGGGCAAGCTCGAAGAATTGCGCAATTATCTGCATGGGATCGATCCGGGCGAAGGTGATCCGTTGGAAGGTCTTCGCGCCGAGCCTTTGCCTGAACAGCCGGCTCGTCTGTATGTGCTGGGAGCCAGTTCCGATAGCGCGGATCTGGCAGCCAAGTTGGGCCTTCCTTATGTATTCTCGCTATTCATCAATGGCGATCTGGATCAAGCGGAAGCCGCATTGAAGCGTTATCGGGAAAAATTCGTATCGGTGGACGGTTCGCAGCCAGAGTCGATCTTGTCCGTATCTGCCGCAGTAGCCGACACCGATGAGGAGGCGGAAGGTATCGCAGTGGAAAGTGATTTGTTCCGGACGATTCTGGCCAGCGGGCGTAAAATCACGATCGGTGATCGGGAACGCGCCGAAGAATTCGGCAAGCAGTCGGGTGAAGAATACCGGATCGAGCATGTGCCGTCTCCGTTAATCAAAGGCTCGGCGTCCAGCGTAGGCCGTCGCCTGCGTGAAGCGGCCGCGCGCAGCGGAGTCGAGGAACTGATTATTACCAGCCCGATCCGCGACTTCGCGAAGCGTATTCACTCGTATGAGCTGCTGAAGAGTTACTTTGAGACCGAAGTTGAGGAAAATAAAGCGGAAGTGTCATCGATCGAAGCGGTCTGAGATTACGACGTTCGGGTGCAAAAGGAATGATTCTCTGGGTCGATCCAGAGAGTCATTCCTTTTTATGTTGCACGGAACAAAACAAAACCCGACTTTGTATGCAGTCGGGTTAAGAATCAGGCATATTCTGTTCGAAGTACGATTTAACGATGGCGGGACGTATACATCATTTTCGTGGTCGTTTTGACGATGACCTGGCGTGCGGGAACATTCGGTTCCGGTTGGGATTTTCCTGCTTCGCGGAACACGCCGAGACAAGAATTGCACAATCTTCCGCTGCGCGTATCGTGTCCGCACGACTCGCACGGATAAGTGAGATTGCTGTAAGAAGAAGAGGACAAACGTCCGGATTTGATAAAGGCATGAAGTTCGATCAGTGTTACCCCGGTTGCTTCAGCTAGTTCTTTGGTCGTGCTTCTCGGGCGTCTCCATAGGTGATCCAGACAGCGGTTCAGATGATGATCCATCTGGCTGCTGCAAGAAGAGCAAAGATTCCGGGCATTTTTTTGGAAAATCGATCCGCATTTCGGACAATAATCGACCAAAAGTGTCATCTGGGTCACCTCATTCGGAGTATAGGTCAGTAGGTTGTAGACCTATAATACTACCTATAGACTCAGTTCGCAAGACCTATTATCCTCCTAAATTCACATTTTCGACACGAAATGAGCAAAAAAATGTCGAAGAGAAGTACGGTTTTTTACGTTTTCAACAAATAAGCAGGTAATCAAATACAAAAAACGACCTGATTCCGTCATCAGGCCGTCGTTTTTTACAATTAAACTTCTGTTTTAGGTTAAACGTCCTAAGAAGGCAGCCGAAGCGAAAAGGTCGTTCCCGAAGGCCCGCTTGAACGCAACTGAAGCTCGCCGCCCTGGGCCCGTGCCAACAATCGGCTGTAGGTCAGGCCGAGGCCGAGTCCGCGAGTCTGGCGCTTTTTTTTCTCGCTGCGGAAAAATCGGTCGAAAATATAGTCGCGGTCGGCTTCTTCGATGCCCGCGCCGTTGTCCGCAACCTCGACCTCGATCCGGCCGTTCGATTCGCTGATGGCGATATGCAGACGCAGCGGCCGATCCGGATGCGCCGCCTGCATACCGTTATTGAGCAGGTTGACGACGATTTGCTGTATGCGAAGAGCGTCGCCCGTCGTATAGACCATCTCGTCCGGGAACGCGTAATCAATTTCGATCGAATCGCACTCATGCGGCAGTTTCCACTGGTACACGATCTCCGACACGAGCAGCTTGAGATCGAGCCGGTCTCGGCGCACTTCGACGTTTCCCGAAGAAAAAGCGTTGTAGTCCAGCAGATCGGCGACCATGCGTTCCATCCGGTTCGATTCCTGAACGGCGATATCCAAAAACTCTTTCGCTTCTTCCCCGCTGACCACATCATCGCGAACGGCCATGACCAGTCCTTTGATGGAAGTGACAGGTGTTTTCAACTCGTGCGTCACGCCGGCGAGCGATAGTTCGCGCCATTCTTCCAACTGATGCAGGCGTCCTGCCATACCGCGGAACGAGTCGACCAATTCCAGCAGCTCGCGTTCGCCCGTTTTGACTTCCAGTTTGACATCGTAATTTCCGTTGCGGATTTGACGCGCGCTTTCCGCGACGCTGCGAATCGGACGGGACAATTTGCGTGACAGCAAATAGATCGTGAACCAACCCGATAGTGCGATAATGCCGAACAGACCTGCGAAAAGCATTAATTGCTGCGAATCGTAAGCCGGCGTTTTGCGGAATTGACTGATGTAGACACCGCCGATTTCTTGCCCGTTTTCTATGATCGGCGTTCGTATGAGTTGATATTCCGGTTCTTTGGAACGCGAACTGGGCGCGATTTTTTGCCTGATCTGCGCTTCGGTCATCTCCGGTCGGCTGAACAGCGCGTTGCCTTGAGGATCGGTAATCAGCAGGCAAACGTCCAGATTCATATTGAACAATCCCATGCGCTCGTCGAGTATATTGTTCAGGTTGGTCGGAATCGTGATCGATCCGTCGCTGTTTTTGACCCGGTCGGCGACTTCCTGCCCGAGCATGGCCGCCGTGCGCGAACGGTTTTCCATCGCCGTCTCGCGGATGCCGTACAGCGCGATGCCGGCAACGATTGCCAGCGCCGCGAACAAAATCAGAAAATAACGCAGCGTCCAATACGTGAGCAGGGACGTTCCTTTGCGCGGGCGATTTTTCTCCTTTTTGCGTTTTCCGAAATTTTCGATCCTTTGAGTTATTCGGCGATCCAAAATTGATACCCCGTTCCCCGTAAAGTGCGAATCTCGCCGTGATCCGGCGGCCAATGCGACAGCGCCTGACGCAGCCTTTTAATAGACAGGTCCACCGCGCGGTCGCTTCCTTCGTAATCCATCCCCCACACATGCTCGATCAACTGCTCGCGCGTGAACATGCGGTTCGGATGGTCGGACAAAAACATCAGCAGCGACAGATCGCGCGGCGTCAACGGAACTTCGGCGCCGTTGAGCAGCACGCGCTGCGCGTTGGAATCGATCATGAGTGCGCCGAAGCTTTTGCAGGCGTCGGCGCCGCTGTACACGGGCCGCCTGCGCAAAACGGCGTTCACTCGCGCGACGACTTCCTCGGGAACGAACGGCTTGGTCATATAATCGTCGGCACCGCCGTTCAATCCGTTTAACCGATAATCGATATCGCCCAGTGCTGTCAGCATGATGACCGGGCAGGCGCCGCGTTTGCGGATTTCCGCCAGCAGCTCCCAACCGTCGATCCCCGGCAGCATGATATCGAGCAGCACCAGGGCGGGTTGCGTTTCTTCGAAAGTGCGCATGGCCAGTCTTCCGTCGGTCACGCGCTCGACCTCGAATCCGGCTTTTTTCAAATAAGCGGCGAGTACGCGCGCGATCGGTTCCTGGTCTTCAATAATCAAAATGGTCGTCAAGACCGTTTCCTCCTTTCGGAGCGGCCCTTTTTGGCTGAATAGGTTTCGCGCCTTAGGCGTCCTTGGGTACTATTTTACAAACAATATCGCGCAGGGCAAGGGTTTTCGGGTCAATTGTAACGATTTGAGGAACAATTTTTTTTGAAAGCCCTTTTGACATGTTCCCGACACATTAGGCTGGTATGATACCGAAAAACAGCTTCACAGGAGGAGAAAATCATGAGCAAAAAAGCGAAAACTTGGATCATCGCCGTTGTGGCGGTCATCGTCATCGCCGGAGTCGGCGGTTACGCGTGGATGAAAAATTATATGGGGAACAACGTGGAAATCGAAAGCGTCTTGCCGACGGAAGGATCTTCGACCACGGAATCGACGACCGGCACGACAACCGAAGCAGCAAGCACGGGTACGGCTGTAGCGGCGGATGACCTCAACGGAACATGGAATATCGCGGATACGTCCAAAGTGTACTTCTCCGTGACCACTTCCCAAGAAACGGTCAACTTCGAAGACGATCAAGTCAGCGGAACGTGGGACGTGAACGTGGACGACGCGACGCAAATGACAGGCAGCGGCGCGATCGAGATCGACGCGATCGACTCCGGCAACGCACAGCGCGACGAACATATCAAATCCGACGATTACTTCCAAATGAGCCAGTACCCGCAAGCGACGTTCACGGCGACTTCGTTCGAAGGCCTGCCGCAGGAGTGGACGGAAGGCGAAGTGTACGACTTCACGCTGGACGGCACGTTGACGCTCAAAGGCATCGAAAAGCCGGTCACGTTCGAAGCGAAAGCTTCGTATCAGGACGGCAAACTGCTGCTGTCGGGTACGACGGTCGTGACGTTCGAAGACTTCGGCCTGGAAAACCCGCATTCCGTCGTATTGAGCACGGAAAACGATATCAACGTTCAACTGGAACTGACGCTCGAAAAATAAGTTCGAATAGAGATTTTGAAAGATCCGCAATAAGCAAAACCGCGTATTTCCGCTTGACGGATATTCGTACAGCACGGCCCTGTCGCGACTCGCGGCAGGGTTTTTGTATGCGAAAAAGCCAAAAGAACGCGCGGCGTTGATTCCGATCGGCTTCTTTGCGGTATGTTTGAATAAGACACCCGGAAAGGAAGTTGCTGATGATCGTTCGTTTTGGATATGTCGCAATGTCGCTTGAAATTCAGGATTCTTCTCCTTCGAAAACGATGACGATGGCCCGTTTCGCCAAACTGCCCGACCGGGAAGCGGGACTGCGGGAACTGGAGCGGATCGCCGCCGTTAATTTGCATAATACGCTGCGTTTGCTCAGGCATAATGTGGCGGAGGGCATCGAGATGTATCGGTTTTCCTCCAAACTGATTCCGCTCGCCACGCATGCCGACTTGCAAGATTGGGACCCGTTTATCGCGTTGGCGGAGCCTTTTGCGGAGATCGGGGATTATGTGCGCAAGCACAAATTGAGAGTCTCGTTCCATCCCGACCATTACACCGTGCTGAGCACGCCTCGGCCGGAAGTATTGGTGTCGTCGGTTCGCGATCTGCGTTACCATGTGCGGATGCTGCAAGCGATGGGATTGGACGCGCGATCCAAAAACAATATCCATATCGGCGGCGCTTACGGCGACAAGCCGACGTCCGCCAACCGATTCGTCGAACATTTCGCGCAACTGGACCCTGATATTCAAAGCCGGATCACGCTGGAAAACGACGATAAAACGTTCACAGTGGGCGAAACGTTGGAAGCTGCGCAGCGCACGGGACTCCCGATGGTGCTGGATATTCACCACCATTGGACAAACAGCGTCGGCGAACCGGCTTCGGATTGGTGGCCGGAGGTCGCGAAGACCTGGGAATCGCCGTTGGCTCGGACCGACGTGCCGGAGGGCGAGCATCTGCCGCCGAAGATCCATGCGTCCAGCCCTAGAAGCGAGACCGATCGCCGCAGCCATGCGGACGGCGTGGAAGCCGGTCCGCTGCTGGACTTTTTGCGCGCGGCGGCGAGAACGTCCTCGCAGATCGACGTGATGCTGGAAGCGAAGCATAAAGACCGGGCGCTGTTCGGATTGATGAAAGACTTAGAAGACTATCAAGGCGACGGCGTGAAAATTTTGAGCGGAGGTAAAATTGAAGTAGAGGGGTGAGGAAGCGAATAAATTCATTATGGTGCGTGGAGGCGCTGCGGGAATCAATTTCTTCGCTTTGTTGGAGAAAGGAAAGATCTAAAAAAGACTGCCAATCATTTGTTGGCAGTCTTTTTTGTCCGAAAATCGCTTAAAGTGCCGCCGTTCTCAGCATCGGGCTAACGATCGAAGGCAGAGTAGAACCGTGATTTTCGCCTTCGAACAGACGGAAATTGATGTTGAGTCCGTATTCGCGCAAAGGTTGCAGACGCTCGTAAAGAGCCCGGGCGTTTTGCACCATATGGTGGGGAGGATCGCCTTCCAGCTCGCCCAGGGCGATCAGCAGATTCAGCTCGTGCTTTTCGGTGTGCAATTTTTGGATAAACGCGGCTTCTTCCTGTTCGATCAGCGGTCTCGCCCAGTGCAGGGAAGGACTTCCGGCAACGTAGCAGCGGAAAGCTTCGGGGCGTGTGAATAAAGTATGGAGCGTAAACAGCCCGCCGAAAGAGTGGCCGAACAAAGTTTGACGGCTGCGATCGATCGGAAGGATGCTTTCGATTTTTGACTTTAGCACATTTTCGATAAAGTTCAGGAAAATATCGGCGCCTCCATGTTTGGGCCACGGTTTGCCGTCGCGGGAAGCGGGCAGGTTTTCGGCCGGGACAGGCAGGGTATAATCGTAGCTGCGTTCCGGGGAAAAAGGGAGGCCGCTCGGATAGCCGATGCCTACGATCACGGACGGCGCGACGCCTGTTTTGTCGGCGCGGCGCGATTGAGCCCGTTCGGCGTCCAGCACCGTGGCGAACAGGGCGTGTCCGTCTAGCATATAGATGACCGGGTAGCCGGAAGCAGGGGCTTCCCGATCGGGAATCGACATCAGAATCCGGTATTCGCGTCCCTCTGCGGAATGCAGGGCGAACTGCCGCGTGCCGCGAAGTTCGATCGGCGCGTAAGCGTCGTTGTCGCCGGAGCGATCCGGGGGTGCAGTAAAGTTTGAGTTCATGCGGGGTTCCTCCTATACCGTTTCATAAAAATCCGCTTCATCCGAGTATAGCGCCCGAAGACTTTGTTAGACATGGACGATATTCAGCCGGAAAATGGACGATCTACCGACGAAGCCTTTCAGACAACATTGACTGCGGCTTTTCAAGCGGGTAGAGTAATAATAGATTCTATTGAGAATCGTTATCATTTGTCGGGTATTCATGCAAAAGCGATCCGGGTACTGGAAACAGGCATCCGTGCAAATAGGTAGGGGTAAGCGAGAATCGGGCAAAAGCCGAAGTCGAAGTGAAAGGAGCAATCATGATGGTTTTCAAAGTTAAAGGCGGCCTTGTGCAGCATGGGATGAACGTTTTGCACGAGGATCTGATCTTTCGCCTGAACGGCATAGAACGTATCGACTATCGCTCTCAGCGGCAAGTACCGCAGCGTCATACTTCTTCTTACGTATGGGTTGCAGGCGTGGAAGGAGAAAGCATTGTGGTTAGCGAGTCGGGAAAAGCGCCGCTGCGTGCGGGTTCGCTCCGATTGTTTGCGCCTGAGCAGACGTTTGGCATCGAAAGCGGCTCGCAAGCGGGATTTGGGGCTTTTCTAATTTCGTTTGACGTATTTCGAGAGGAAGATTCTCAGCCGGGTCGGTTGCGGGCCTTGTCCGCGGAATCGTGGCCCGGAACAGATCCCGGTGAGGTCGCTTTTCCTGGAGGGCGATTGCAGGCAGCTGCGGAATCGATCTGGCGTCGTTGGAAAAGTACGGTTGCAGCGCAGCGGATGAAAGCCCGAGCGGAATTTTTGGAGCTGGTGAGCGAATGGGCTTCCGCAGCGGCTTCCCCGGAATATGATTCCCAAGTGCTGATGCAGCAAACCAAGACTTTTATCGACGAGCATTATCGTGAACCGCTGAAGTTGGAGCAGTTAGCGGGTATGGCCGGCTTAAGCCGCAACTATTACGTAGACCAGTTTAAGAAGCATTACGGTAAAAGCGTGGTTGAATATATGACGGATCTGCGGATTCGCCGTGCCAAGCGCTTGATGGCCAACTCTGAACTCAAATTGCGCGAGGTTGCCCAGCAGGTAGGATATAATGATGAGTTTTATTTCAGCCGTCGTTTCAAGCAGGAAACCGGGGTAACACCGAGTGCGTACATGAAGAGTCGATCGCGACGGATTGCAGCTTATTGCACGACATCGACGGGTTATTTGCTCGCTCTGGGAGTGATGCCTTACGCGGCTCCCCTTCATCCGAAGTGGACCGGTTATTATCATAGCCGCTACGCCGCGGATATTCCGGTACATTTGGACGGATATAAGCTTGGAGCGGATTGGCAGGGGAATCTGGATCGGCTAAAAGAAAGCCACCCGGAGTATATCGTATGCAGCAGTCTGGTTTCGGAAAAGGAGAAAGACCGGCTGGAACAGATGGCACCGGTGATCTACATCAGCCCTGAAGATGATTGGCGCACTACGTTAAGGCAGACCGCGATTGCGCTGGGAGAGACGGAAGCAGCCGAGCGCTGGTTGGAATCGTATCAGGAAGCAGCCGCAACGATCGGCCGTTCAATCGGTCAACGCAGACGCGGCGAACGTACGTTGCTGCTCCGCTTCTGGCGAGGAGGGTTTTATTCAGCAGGGTCGTCTTCCGCGGCAGGCGTCTTGCGCGAAGACCTGGGGATCAACCTGCTTGCGCTGCCTTCGCGGTATGAATGGGAGCATGCAATGAACCCGGAAATGCTGAATACGTTCCGGGCAGATCGGATTTTACTCATGGTTTGCCAAGAGGGAGAGACGCTTCCGGCTTGGGAGGCGGTTCGCCACTCGCCGGAATGGGCGGAGCTGCCTGCGGTACGCGCCGGACGGCTTCATATGTTGCCTTCCGATCCTTGGAGGGAATGCTCGCCGAGCGCGCATAAGCGCGTCTTGCGCGAAGCAGCCCGGATTTTTTGAATGAGTCGCTGAAAAGGGGTTTGTCTCATTCCGATGTGCGGTTATGGTTATCTGAAACGCACTTGAACCGTGTGCATTTCAGATAACCATAAGCCTACTATTTAGCTAAGACAAACTTGTATATGGACGATTTTCCGCACTGACGGAGGATCGTCCATTGTTTTTCGTAGAATTGTGCATGGTTTTGAAAAGGGTAGGGCTTTATGATTTGGTAATGAGAATCATTATCACGAAAAGAAGGTTTGAAAGGGGAGCAATCATCATGCAACAACGATTCAAAACTTTATCCATCCTGTTCGTCCTGGTCCTGACTGTAGGGCTGCTTGCCGCTTGCGGCAGCAATAACGAGGCGCAAACATCGGCCGAACCGGCTGCGCAAGCCGAGACTACGGACAACAATGCACAAGCCGCAACAACCGACGAAGCCACCACTGAAGCTGCGGAGGAGAATGCTTCCGAGGCGGCAACGGGTGATCGTACGATTACATACCTCGGTAAAGAATACACCGTGCCTGCCAAGGCAGAACGTATCGTGATCACGGGCGCAATGGAAGCGATGGAGGACGCCGTAACTTTGGATGTTCATCCAGTCGGCGCAATCACCTATGCAGGTGAATTCCCGGAACAGTTCGCGTCGATCACGGACAACGCGCAATCAATCGGTGAGAAAACGGAGCCGAACTTCGAGACGATTCTGTCGTTGAAGCCGGACGTGATTCTGGGCTCCACAAAGTTCCCGGAAGAAACGCTGGCTCAACTGGAAAAAATCGCGCCGACGATTCTGGTGTCGCATATTTCGGATGACTGGAAAGACAACCTCAAGCTGATGGGCGAGTTGACCGGCAAAGAAGCGGAAGCGCAAGCGGCTATCGATCAATATGCGGCTGACGTCGAGACGGCAAAAGCGGAGATCGGCACGAAAGTCGAAGACAAAAGCGTCTTGGCCGTACGCGTTCGTCAAGGCTCGTTGTACGTCTATCCGGCCGGCATTTTCGTAAACGCGATTCTTTACGGCGATCTGGGCATCGAAGTGCCGGAGATCATCGCCTCGGCTGAAGCGCAACAAGAGATTTCGGTCGAGCAACTGGCTGAGATCAACCCGGATTACCTGTTCCTTCAGTTCTCCGAAAACGAAAACAGCAAAGCGCCCCAAGCGCTTGAAGACCTGCAAAACAACCCGATCATTCAACAGTTGAAAGCCCACAAGGACGGAAAAATGTTCGTGAACCTGATGAACCCGTTGTCCGAAGGCGGACCTGCCTGGAGCCGAGATCAGTTCCTGAAAGCGGCAGCCGAGAAACTGTCCGAGTAAATGGGAGGCAGAAGAAGAATCCATCCGCTTGCAGTGATGACGATCGCGCCTGTGCTGATCGTGATCACCCTGGTGGTGTCGGTTCTATACGGTGCCAAAAATATCGACGCCTCCACCGTCCTGGAGGCGGTCTTTCATTTTAACCCGGATCAGATCGATCACCAGATCATTACGCAATCGCGGATTCCCCGTGCTATCGGCGCATTGCTGATCGGTGCTTTTCTGGCGATGTCCGGCGCGATCATGCAGGGGATGACCCGCAACTATCTGGCTGCGCCTTCCATTATGGGGGTGTCCGACGGTTCGGTCATGGCGGTAACATTATGTATGATTTTATTGCCGGGAACTTCGAACCTCGGCACGATTATGTTTTCGTTGGGGGGGTCGGCGATCGGAGCGGGTATCGTTTTCGGGCTGGCCTGGCTGCTGCCGAACGGAACGTCTCCGGTGCGCATGGCGATTCTCGGTACGATCATCGGCACGTTTCTGAGCGGGATCGCCGAAGCGGCCGCAATGTACTTTCAAGTTTCCCAGTCGATCAGCTTTTGGTACAACGCGCGTCTGGACCAGATAGACCCCGTGTTGATTCAGCTGGCTATTCCGTTTGCGGTAGCCGGTATGGCGCTGGCGCTCGGTTTGTCGCGTTCGATCACGGTCTTGTCGATGGGCGACGATATTGCGGCAGGGCTGGGTCAACGTACCGCACTGGTCAAAGGCCTTTCGATGCTGGCGGTCGTTATTTTAACAGGCATTTCGGTAGCGTTGGCAGGCAAAATCGCGTTCGTCGGCTTGCTCGTTCCGCATATCGTCCGTTTTTTTGTCGGAACCGATTATCGCTGGATCATTCCGTGCAGCGCATTCGTAGGCGGCTTATTCCTGGTTTGGTGCGATATTGCAAGCCGTTTCATCAATGCGCCTTATGAGACTCCGATCGGCGTCGTGACTTCGTTGATCGGCGTTCCGTTTTTCCTGTATCTGATCAAGCGGAAGGGAGGGCGCGCAAATGCACTTTAACACGCCGCGCCGCCTTACGCTTGTGGTGTCCGCTACGCTCGCATTGATTCTCGCAACGGTATATGTGAGCGTGACGAACGGCACTTTCGACATGTCGGTAGGGGATGTGCTGCGCACGTTGCTGCGGATCAACCCGCTGCCTGAGCATGATCTGGTCGTGTTCGATTTTCGTTTGCCCCGGATCGTGATCGCGTTGCTGGTAGGCTTCGGTCTCGGGATTGCCGGTTCTGTCGTGCAGGGCATTACCCGCAACGGCCTGGCCGATCCGGGCATGCTGGGCATCAATGCGGGAGCGGGGATGGCGATCGTGCTGTTCATGCTGATTCTGCGCGACCGCCTGAATTTCAAAGACGGCTGGCTGTCGTTTATGGCGATGCCGATGTTCGGATTGCTGGGCGGCCTGGTCGCGGCGATGCTGATCTTTATTTTCGCGCAGAGCCGAGGTCGGCTTGACCCTCAGCAGCTAATTCTGGTCGGAATTGCGGTCAGTTCGGGCTTCGGCGCGATCACATTGTATTTGTCGTTGAAAATGAGTCCGAGCGACTTCGAAGCGGCAGCCGTGTGGTTGGCGGGCAGCCTGCATCGTTCGAATTGGCGGTACATCACCGCGATGCTGCCCTGGTTCGTGCTGTTGACGCCGTATATCTGGTACAAGTCGCGAACGCTCGACGTGATGCAGCTTCGGGACGATAACTCCCTGGGGCTTGGCGTCGAGTTGACCCGTGAGCGAAAAGGTTTGGTGCTGGCGGCAGTCGGCCTTGTGGCGGCATGCGTATCCGTATCGGGCAGTATCGGTTTCGTCGGTCTGATCGCTCCGCATATCGCCCGCAGGCTGGTCGGCATTCATTACCGCTATATGATGCCGATTTCCGGTCTGGTGGGCATGGCGATGGTTGCGCTCGGCGACCTGATCGGACGTACGATTTTCGCTCCGGCAGAACTTGCAGTGGGTGTGGTCATTTCGATCATCGGCGTGCCGTATTTCGTTTATTTGCTATTTAAATCCAGAGCTTGAACGGGCATTGCCTGTATCCCGTGGATTTGATTCCCGAATAGGCTTACCTGTACACTTGAGGCAGATGTGTATGGGTAAGTCCTTTTTGCATCGTTATGTCGAAAAATCTGCGTACGAACGAAGGAGATGGAGCGTATGAGAAAAGCAGTCGAAGGGGAAGTGACCTACGCGTATCCGGGGATGGTCGCCGTGGTAACATCCCGATTAGGCGAAGAGCGTAATGTAATGGCATCCGGCTGGCATTCTTATATCGGTTCCGGTCCCGCTTTTTACGGAATATCACTGCGCGAAGCTACACACAGCTATAGCTTGATTCGGGAATCCGGCGTATTTGGCGTTCACTTTTTACCCGCAGCACGCAGCGAACAGATTCAGGGCGCAGGCACGCTGAGTGGCCGTAACGTCGATAAGCTGAGTGCGCTGAATCTCAAGTTCGATGACGGAGTCAAAACGGGAGTGCCGGTGCTGCACGATGCGTATGTCGCTTACGAATGCCAGGTAAAGGATATCCATCTGTACGGAGACCATTATTGGATTGCCGGCGAGATTGTACAGGCTTATCGCGATGATTCGGCGTTCGGGGAGAACGGGCTGCCGGATTTGAAAAAACTGAATATTCCGCTTTATATGGGACGTGCCACTTACCGTGTGTTGAATGACCAAGCCGAGCACACCGCATATTGGCCTCTTGGTTAGAGTATTATCGACATCTATAGAAAAAACCTATATATAAAATCGATTGCGATAGCTTTATTGATAAGGAAACGGTAAAAATGATTGATAGAAATATTAAATAAATCCGTTTCCTTATTCATTTTTTCTATATTGGCTTGCGTTTGAATATCCATTGACAGTAACGCTCGTTGACACTATGATACATTAAACCGACTTAATTCATCGGATAAATCATAATGAAAGCGGGGCAGCCGAGTGAATATCGAAAATATCGAATCTTTCGTCTATATCAATCACTATGGGAGTTTCAACAAAACGGCTGAGGCGCTGTTTTTATCGCAGCCTTCGGTAACGGCCAGAATCCAGACGCTGGAGCGAGAGCTCGGCTGCCGATTATTTGACCGGATCGGCAAGCAGGTCGTCTTGACGGAAGAAGGGCGCAAATTTCTGCCTTATGCCCAGGAAATGCTGAAGACGTTGCAAAAAGGGCGCCAGCATATCCGCCGTTCGGAAAAACTGCCGCAGGAGCTTCGAATCGGCAGCACCATTTCCGTGTCGAACTATTTGATACCCGAGCTGCTGCCGCGCCTGCACGAACGCTGCCCCGGCATCCATGTGAAGCTAACGACGGGCGGCACGGACGAGCTGGTCAAGCGGCTGCTGGCGGGCGAGATCGACGTGGCGTTTATTCGCAAAGTGATGCACCCGTCGCTGCGCACCGCAGCCTTTTACGAAGACCCGATCAATCTGTACGTGCGTTCTGACCATCCGTTCGCAAGCGAAGAATCGGTGTCGGTAGACGAGCTGCAAGAGCGCAAACTGGTCTTTTTCGAATGCGGAACGCTTGATTGGCTTCGGATTCACCGGGCGTTCGAAGCGCTGGAATCGCCGCCGGAGATCGCTTTCCATGTCGACAACTCCGAGACGGCGAAAAAGCTGATCCTGCGCGGAGCAGGCATCGGATTCTTGCCAGCCGTCTGCGCGCGCGAAGAAGTGAGGGAAGGGAGATTGACGCCTGTGCGCGTACGCGAATTGTCCGAGTTTGCGCTTCAGACCAGTCTGGTCGCGCTGCGACAAGACGATTCCGCGATTACCCGCCAACTGTCTTCGATCTTCGGCGATCTGGTACGCGACGGGGAGTTGGCGGCGTCTCCGCTGTCCGAGTGCGGCGAAGAAGAATCGCTGCGCGGAAGCAAACTGCAATCCGGCATTTCGCGCGCATTGGCTCGGTGACGACATCTTATGGTTTCTTTTACCGTTTCTTTAGAAAATTTTTGGTTTGAAGAAAGCGGTCCCCTGTTGAATAGGAGGCCGCTTTGTGCCGCATGAACAATGGGTTCGTCTCGGAAATACACTTCATTCTTCCATGAAACTTTCTTTGCCGTCTTCTTTTCGCTACAATAAATATGAGAGCGATTTCAAAGACTGGCAGAGGCCGGAAGGGTGGAGAACTTTCTTGAACGATTTCGTAAATGTCGGCATGATCGGATACAAATTTATGGGCAAGGCGCACAGTAACGCTTATCGGGCATTGCCCATGTTTTTGCCGGATGTCCCGAAGCCCGTCATGACCGCGATTTGCGGACGGGACGCGGAAGCGGTGCGTGCGGCGGGGGAGCAGTTCGGCTGGGATAGCGTCGAGACCGATTGGCGCCGGCTTGTGGGCAGAGAAGACATCGACTTGGTCGATATCAATGCCCCGAGCGACGCGCACAAGGAAATCGCGCTCGCCGCTGCCGCTGCGGGCAAACATATTTTTTGCGAAAAGCCGCTGGCGCTGAGTCTGGCCGATGCCAAACAAATGCTGGCCGCAGCCGAAACTGCCGGCGTTAAGCATATGGTCGGCTTCAACTATCGCTTCGCTCCGGCCGTACGCTTGGCGAAAAAGCTGATCGAAGACGGCCGGCTGGGCAAAATCTATCATTTCCGAGGCTTGTTCCTGCAAGATTGGATCATGGACCCGGACTTCCCGCTTGTCTGGCGACTGCAAAAAGAAATAGCCGGTTCCGGCTCGCTCGGCGATCTGGGCGCGCATACGATCGACATGGCTCGCTACCTGGTTGGCGAGTTCCATGAAGTCATCGGCATGACCGAGACTTTTATCAAGGAGCGCCCGATGCCACCCGAAATGACGGGACTCACGGCAAAAGGCAGCAGCGACGGCCCGCGCGGCCAAGTCACCGTAGACGATGCCGCCATGTTCATGGCCCGTTTCGCAAACGGCGCGCTCGGCACCTTCGAAGCCACCCGCTTCGCCAACGGCCACCGCAGCACCAACTCTTTTGAAATCAACGGCAGCCTCGGCAGCGTACGTTTCGACTTCGAGCGTATGAACGAACTGGAAGTCTTTTTCTCCGAAGACGCCGAAGACGTCCAAGGCTTCCGCCGCGTCCTCGCAACCGACGCCGCCCACGACTATATGCACGCCTGGTGGCCCGCGGGCCACACCATCGGCTACGAACACACGGTCACCCATGAAGTGCATGAACTCATGAAAGCCATCGCCGAAGACCGCCAACCGGTTCCGAACTTCGTAGACGGCGTGAAGTGCCAAGCCGTCCTCGAAGCCGTGGAACGCTCCGCCTCGGAAAAGCGCTGGGTCAGCTTGAACGAATTTGAAGACAAATAACCCCAAGACTTGAAGGCCAGATAAGCCAAAAAGAGAGCGCAATCTTTTTACAACACCCAAAAGGTTGCAGTTTTTGAGGCAGTGGTCCAAGCGAGGAGACGTAAGCGGAGGGAGAAATTCAGTGAAGGAGCGTTAGCGATCGCCTTTGACTTCGGGAAGCTTCCTTTATAGAATTCCAATCCAGCTTCCCGAAGTCAACACGCGACCGGAACGAATTTCTCCCGCGGCGCCTCCCAAGCGAACCACCTCCTCAAAAAAGAAAACCTTTCCCTCACCGGGAAAGGTTTTTTTTCGCTTCAGCATCCTTTTTCACATTCGCCACATCAACCACGATCTTCCGATTAATCCCTTTCAACTGCTTCAAAAATTCGTCTTCCCGCACAGGCGAAACCATCATGCTGCCGCCCGCATACGTGATCTCCAGCCGGCTGCGCGAATGCGCCGGTCCCGAACCCATGCTGCGTTTCCGCGTAATCTTCTCGATCTTGTCGATCGGAATATTCCAGTTCAGCGGACCCGAGCGTACACGCAAGTGACCTTTTTCAATCTCATAGTTCGTCATGTACCACGTAGAGACGACGAACATCAGAATCAGCAGCCAGACCGGAATGAACAGCAGGGAGCCTCCGGTCGAAAGTCCCATCCAGACCAGGATTAACAGCGCGATGATGATCGCCCAGTTGAGCGTGAAGAAGAAAACGTCTTTTTCGCTTTTGTATCGATTGTTCATGCCCGCCTCCGAATACGTATTCTCCAGTTTATTCTACAGGAGTAAAGCGCCTTCGTACAATAATATGCGTTTTACTCTTTCGCTTTACCAGAGAGAAGTGTATAATCAAAGGCCGGGGCGCTTTTTTACGACTCCCTGTTAAAGAGATAGAGCATGGACGGAAAAGGGGAATTTCAGTGAGCAAGGGAAAGACATTAGGATTTTGGGTACTGACGGCTCTCGTCGTTGGCAATATGGTAGGATCGGGGATCTTTATGTTGCCTCGTTCGTTGGCGGAAGCTGCAAGTCCGGCAGGAACGGTATTGGCCTGGGGCGTAACGGGCTTCGGGGTGTTGATGCTGGCGCTCGTATTCGGTAACTTGGCGCTGCGCAAACCCGAACTGAACGGCGGGCCTCAGATTTATGCGAAAGAATTGTTCCCGAACAGCCCGGCGTTATCGCTGCTGTCGGGATTTATGTCGAGCTGGGGATACTGGATCGGCAATATTGCGGGCTTCGTGGCGGTGATCACGACGTTCGCCAGCTATTTATCGACGTTCTTTCCGGTCATGAACAGCGCGAGCGTTCTGCTTGGCGTCGGAAGCTTCGAGCTGACGATTGGGCATAGCTTGAACTTTATCGTATGCTCGCTGCTGCTGTGGGGGACTCATTTTCTGGCGTTGCGGGGCATCGAAGGGGCCGGACGGCTTAATCTGATCGCGACGGCGACGAAAGTCATCGGGTTTGCGGTATTCATCGTTATTGCGCTGTTTGCTTTTCAATCGTCGACGATGGGCCAGTTCGCGGCGGCGCATATTGATAGCGAAGGCCGTTCGGCATCGCTGTTATCGCAGATCAACGCGGCGGCGGTCGTAACGCTGTGGGCGTTTATCGGCGTAGAGTCGGCAACCGTGTTCGCGGCGCGTGCCAAGCGGAAAAAGGATGTCAGCCGTGCGACGTTCGCCGGACTGCTGATCGCGATTATCTTGTATGTCGGCATCAGTATTCTGACCATGGGGCTTTTGCCGAAAGAGCAATTGATGCAGTCGCAAAATCCGCTGGTTGACGCGATGACGGCGGTGCTCGGACCTTACGGCGGTTATCTGTTGGCGGCGCTGGGTCTGGTCAGTTTGATCGGCTCGACCATCGGCTGGGTGCTGCTGAGCGCCGAAGTTCCATACGAAGCTGCCAAGCAGCGCGTTTTTCTTCAACCTTTTAAACGGGAAAACGATAAAGGCATGCCGAAGCTATCCTTGTGGATTTCGAATGCACTCGGTCAGCTATTGATCTTCTCGACCATCTCCGGATCGATCTCGCAGGCGTTTGATTTTATTATCGTGGTCGCGACGCTTGCGTACCTGGTGCCTTACCTGATCGCTTCGGTCTACCAACTCAAATTGACGCTCACCGGCGAAGGCTATACGAAAGCTCGCGAACGTCGAACGGACGGCATCGTCGCGGGATTGGCTACGATTTATTCGATCTGGGTCGTGTATGCGGGAATGGGGGATTGGCAAACGTTCGGATTCGGCGTGTTGCTGCTGGCGAGCGGCATCCTGTTTTATCCGCTGCTGCGGAAGCAGTTGCGGGCAACGGATACGGCGGAGCAGAGCGGACGCCGGGTATCGTAAACGTTGCTTTTCGAATAGGAAAAGGGTTGAGGCGGGTGTATGCGATACGTTGGCGTATGCGCAGGTTAGAAGATCATTCGGAAGTGTAGATAAGGATTGGAAAATAGGTGTTCCGGAAGCCGTTGGCGGGCTTTGGAAACACCTTTTTCGGTCTTTTTTGAAAACTTGACTGTTTGATTCGGATTTCTTCCGCCGGACGGAAAAGATAACGTCGGATCAATAGGTGCATAGATGCACTTAATTTCTCCGATTTTTTCGATTTTCCGCGAATAAGTACTCAGATGCAATTATTTTCGCGATTTTGTATCGTTTTCGCTTTTTTTGCTCGAATAGTTGCACATACGCATTTATTTCTTAAAGCCCGTACCGAAAAGGGTAACAGGAGTTTCCCAAATCGAAAGCAGGCTGAGACTATGCTTGAATCGGAGACGAACGTACCCGCCGTCTTTTTTTGCTCAGTTTATTTTATCGTCATTCCGCTTCAAAACGATACTCGCCTTCGCCGATCCGCAGCGTGCTTCCTTGCAGATCGGTTGACGGCGTGCGGAAAATCAGCGTCCGCAAAGCAGATGTTCCCGAGGCCGAAGCTTCGAACGCGAATCGCTGATTGCCGACGCGCAAAGTGTTCGGCGCCGCCGGGTCCGCTTGCAAGCCGAAGACTTCCTGCCAATGCGCGGCGGTCGCCTGCGGATCGCGGACGCCGAACACGGCGGTATCCAACCGGATATCGCCCGCCGGATGCGGACGGATCACGCCGGATTCGCTCAGAGCGGCCGAACGTTTTGCGTCGGTACCGTTCCATTGGATAAAAAACGGATACGGCAAGCCGTCATGATCGCCTTGCACCATAAACATGCGCCATTGGATCAGGTTGCCGGAAGCGTCGAGGCGTTCCCCGTCCAGAATCGGCGACAACTCCAGACCTTTGCCGCGCAGCAATTCCGCCACGTCGTCGATCGCGTCGGTGCGCAGTACCACGCGGCTCAGAATTTCATGCTCAGGCAGCAACTTCGCGGCATCGCGCACGACGACGTGATACGGTTCGGCGCTTTCCGCAAGTTCGCGGTGTTCCACGCCCAAAAATTCGATATACGTCAAGCCGAAGTAACTCAGCGCATTGTGCGTGCCCCATTTTTTATGCGAGCCGCCCGCAAAAGCAATTAGTCCCTTTTCCCGAAAAAGCGAAATCGGTTCGTTCAGATCGTTGACGTAATGGACGATATGGTCCCAGCGCAGATCGTTTCGGTTCATCTTTTTTCCTCCCGCTTCTTTTTTGTTAGGTATGTTAGCACGCTCCCGAGTTCAGGGTCAACGGCAGAGAAGTCAATAGGCAGACGAGGTATCTTTTCCGAAAAGGTTTGGCGGAAACTGGAACCTTGACGAATGTTGGTCGTATTAGGACTTATGACTTTCAAGCGAGCAAGACTTTAGGCTTGGTTTTCCAGATGGAACGAGGGGGAATAAAAAGATGAAAGCAAAATGGATGTTAATCGGACTGATCGCGCTATTGACGGCATGCGCAGCTCCAAACGAAACGGATCAGCAGGCGTCTCTCGTAGCTGAACAACAGACGGCGGCGCAGGAAGATGCTCGTCCCGAAACGAAAACCACGGTCAACGAAGACGGTTCGGTCACGACGGAGACGGTGCAGGCGGACGGAACCGTCACGACGACCACGACCAGCAAAAGCGTGGCGACGGCCACGGTATCCGGCAACGGTCAGACCGAAGCGAGCGTTCAAATTGGCGAAAACGGAACGGTCGACGTCGATGCGACGATGAACGTGGACACGACGATGAATGTGGACGCCACAGTGAATGCGGACATTGATACGGCCACGACGACGATTATCGAAAATTACGAAGACTACGACCCGGAAGCTGTGGTGAGCGCCGTGACGGAAGGAGCGCTTACCCGTTATTCTTCGGAACCGATCGGCGAAGTGTTCGATGCGTTTTTCAGCAACCCGAATTGGGAATATTTCAAATCGGAAACAGACGACGACGTCGTCGAGTTTACGGGAGACGCCATGTACGGCGAAGAACAGGTGCATACCACGATCCAGTTTTTGTTATACGAGGACCTGACTTTTGAATTGACGGGGATTTGGCTGGTTCGTGAAGGCGAGACGCTGGATGAAGAATACTCTATGCCGGACGGAGAGATCGACGATACGCTCGATATTATCTACGGACTGAATCAATAGGTAATCGAAAGGAATCCTCAAGAAACTTCGAATCGATCTGTCGAAGTTTCTTTTTTTATTTATAAGGAAAAAAAACGTTCGCGCAATTGTCGAAATTACGGATGTACTGTTAAACTGGAAAGCATATATTGTTCATAACTCATACAAAGAAACGGTGGAAACTATCATGACCATTATCGGAATCGATCTGGGTACGACCAACAGCGCCGTATCCGTTTGGAAAAACGGCCGCGCCGAATTGATCCCCAACGCGCTCGGGGACCGCTTGACGCCTTCGGTCGTCGGCGTCGACGACAACGGCGATATATTGGTGGGACGCATCGCCAGGGAACGCCTGCTGACGCACCCGCTGTTGACGACGGCCGCGTTCAAGCGCCATATCGGAACCCCGCTCGAAGTCCGGCTCGGCGATCGCAGTTTCCGTTCGGAAGAATTGTCGGCGCTTGTGCTGCGGGCGCTCAAAGCCGACGCCGAAAATTACCTCGGCGAGCCGGTAACGGAAGCGGTCATCAGCGTTCCGGCTTATTTTAACGATACGCAGCGCAAAGCGACCCGCATGGCCGGAGAACTGGCGGGCTTGAACGTCGAACGGCTAATGAACGAACCGACCGCCGCCGCGATCGCTTACGGGCTGCATCAGCGGCAGGCGGAAACGCAGTTTCTGGTATTCGATCTGGGCGGCGGCACGTTCGACGTGTCGATCCTGGAATTGTTCGACGGCGTGATGGAAGTCAAAGCGGTCGCCGGCGACAACCATTTGGGCGGCGAAGACTTCACGGACGCGATCGTCTCGCATTTTCTCGAAACGTTCGGCGTGCGGGAAGCCGCGCTGGAGCGCAAAACGCTCGCTTTTTTGCGCGATCAGGCGGAAAGCGGCAAGCGCTTGTTGTCGCGGGATTATCCGATCGAACTGCGGCTCGGCATCGGCGGCCAAACGAAAGAACTGCGGATCGACCGCGAACTGTTCGAAAAGCTGGTCCAGCCGTTGGTGGAACGTCTTCGCCGTCCGATCGAACGGGCGCTGCTGGACGCTTCGATCGAAGCGGAATCGGTCGACGAGATCGTGATGGTCGGCGGCGCTTCGCGCATGCCTGTCGTATACGGCCTGTTAAGCCGCATGTTCGGGCGTTCGCCGGCGGCGTCTATCGATCCGGACGAGACGGTCGCGCTCGGCACGGGCATTCAGGCAGGGATGAAAGAACGCAGCGAGGAACTTCAGGACGTGGTGATGACGGACGTGTGCCCGTATACGCTCGGCACTGATATCGCGATCGCGTACGAGAACGGCGAATACGAACCGGGACATTTCAGCCCGATCATCGAGCGCAATACGTTCGTTCCGGTCAGCCGGGTCAAGCGTTTCTCGACGATCCACGAAGATCAACGGCGCGTAAGCGTGAAAATCTATCAGGGCGAACACCGTTTGGCGGCGGACAATCTGCTGCTCGGCGAACTCGAAGTGGAGTTTCCACGCGGCACGACCGGCATTCGCGAATTGGATATCCGGTATACGTACGATATTAACGGCATTCTGGAAGTCGAAGTCAAAACGGTCGGCCTGGATGACGTTCACCGCATCGTGATCGAGGAAAATCCGGGCGTCATGAGCCGGGAAGAGATCGAGTATCGGCTCAAGCAGTTGGCGTCGCTCAAAATGCACCCTCGCGATCAGGAAAAAAACCGGTTGCTGCTGGCGCGCGGAGACCGTCTGTACCAAGACCGGCTGGGCGACGAACGGGAACGGATCGCGCTCGCTATCCAGCGTTTCGAAGCGGCGCTGCATAGCCAGGATCTTCGCAAAGTCGCGGAAGAAGCGGAGCGGTTGGAACGATTCCTGGATCAATACGAAGGGAAGCGGCCTTGATATGAACGTGTGGCATATTCTGGGTATCGCGCCGACGGCGGACAGCCGCGTTATCAAGCGCGCGTATGCCGTCCTGCTCAAAAAGACGCATCCCGAAGACGATCCGGAAGGCTTCCAACGGTTAAGGGAAGCCTATGACGAAGCGCTGCGGCTTGCCAAAACGATCCGGCCGGAAGAGATCGAAGCGGTGCAACGAAACGAGCGGTCGACGGAGCCGGACCTGCCGGTCTGGGGACAGGCCAACCGTCTGGCGCTGGGCGGCCGCGTTCCGGCGCCAAACGATCCGGCCGAGCGGAATCCGGCCTATTCGGAAGAAGGAAGCGAACGTTCCGAAGCGCCGCAGCAAATTCCGCCGGTTCCCCGGCCATCTTCGTCTGCGGGTCAGTCGGCTTCGGCGGATTCCGCTGAAGCCGACGAGCTGATGCGCCGCTTTGCGCATACTTACGGAGAATACGGGCAGCGGATACGCATGGACGTATGGGAAAAGTGGTTTGCCGACGAGCGGCTGCAAAATTTGACGTTCAAGCAGGAGATGCAAACGCGTATTTTGGCTTTTTTGGCGGAGAACGCGTATTTGCCGCACGGCGTATGGAAGCTGCTGGATCGGCTTTTTTACTGGACGGAAGACGAGATTGGATTGTCGAGGCTCGTGCCGCCGCAATTTGCCGAATATGTGCTGAACGCGATTCGCCAGACTGCGGAACTTCGTTTCGATTATTTGCCGCGGGAACGCGAATTCGATCACGACCGCTTTCTCGCGCTGCGCGCCCGCGGAGCTTTTCGCTTGAGGCACGGGCAGCTTGAAGCGGCGTTGGACGATTTGAATGAAGCCTTCGACATGTTTGCCGGCGATCCCGATCTGCTGAGGATTCGCGCGACGACGTTTCATTTGATGGGCAACGACGAACAAGCGGAGAACGATTGGGCCGCGATTGTCGGCCGTTTTCCCAAAGACCGGGACGCGATCATGCGATTAGCCGACCTGATGCTGGAACGCGGCCTTGCTTCGGAAGCATTGGGTTTGTTTCAGCGGGCGCTTGACCTGCTGCCGAACGATACGCAAGCGCTGCTCGGGCTTGCGCGCTGTTACCGGGAACTGGACCGGTTAGCCGAATCGCAGCAAGTATGCGAATTGGCGCTTTTGCTTGAGCCTTCGGACATTGAGCTGCGAATCCGTCTGCTGGAGCTGCGCGAACAAAATTTCGAACGGCTGTTGACCGTGCTCAAGCGTTATCCGGGCGATCGGCAAACGCGGTTCGCGGCAGGCGAACTGCTGCTCGACATGCAGCGTTACGAAGAATGCGAACGGCTGCTGACCGAAGCGCCGTTATACGGATACACCAGCGAGATGAAAACGCTACTGGGCCGCGCCTTGGCGGAGTTGGGCAGGGAAGACGAGGCCCGGGCGCTTTTCGATGAAGCCGTTGAGGCGACGGAAGCGGCCGGGCAGAACGCCTATTATGCGCTTATGCATCGCGGGTTGTATCTGGCTGGGCAATACGAATTGCGTTTGGGCGAAGCCGATTTGCGGCGTGCGGCCGAACTCGGTCCGCTGAACGCGGAATTTTACGAGATGTTGGGACTGTGCGTTTACGCTCTCCAACGTTATGACGAAGCGCTGGAATTGTACGAGGAAGCTTTGCTTCGGCAGCCTACCAGCCGTTGTTACGGTCGCCGCGGCATGACGCTGTATGAGTTGAAGCGTTACGCGGAAGCGGCCGAAGACTGCGATCGGGCGCTGGAATTTCAATCGCATTGGGATTACCTGCTGCGCGTGCGCGGCCTGTGCCGCGAACGTCTGGGACGCCGCGAAGAAGCGCTGCAAGACCTGCGGAGTTCGAGAGAATTGAACGATACGCCCATAGCTTGCATGCATGTGGTCAGACTCTGCATCGAGTTGGGAAAATATAACGAAGCGCTGGACGAAATCGGCGATCTGTGGGAAGAGTATTACGACCTGCGCGTCATGAAAGGATACGCGTTTGCCAAGCTGGGTAACCATCGGCAAGCGCTGCATTGTTTTGCCGCGGCTTCGGATCTTGCTCCGCAAGAAATCCATATCGCCCGTTTGGCGTTGAACGAACTGGCTGCGATCGGCGATATAGGCGCGCTTGCGTACGCCGATCGCGTATTGGCGCTCGCGCCGGACGATTTCGATACGGATATGCGGCGGATCGGCGTTTTGTTCGAGCACGGCCGATACGAAGAAGCGGGAGCCGCCGCCGAACGTTTGCTGGGACGTTTGCCGCAGGAAGCTCCCGCGCAGTGGTTCGATTTTTTGCGCCATTATGCGGGCAGCGCGCGCGTCAAGCTCGGCGATTACGCGGGAGCGGCCGACTTTTTGCATACGGCGTACGCCGCGGGACTGCGGGGCGATACCGCCAGCTTGCTGTCGATCGTTCGTTACGAACAGGGCGATCTGGCGGAAGCGCTGCGCTTGGCGCGCGAAGCGTGCGAGCAAAATCCGGGGCATCGCGATTACATCGCACGTCTGGAACGGATCGAACGCCGAAACAAGCTCACCGGCATTTTGCGTTTGCTCGGCGATCGCCCGAATAGAGAAGTTTGGTCCGACGAACTGCCGCTTGCGCCGGTCCGGCTTCCGATGCGCGGCGATCTTCCGTATCAAGAAGAGGAGGACGTCTGAATGGACAATTATTCGTATGGCCGGGCGCTGAATTGGGCGACTGCGCTCGGCGGACCGCTGCTGCGCCAAAACGGCGCGCCTTTTCCGTTTCGTTTCGAAGAATGCGTTTCCGCTTTGAGCCATGCCAAAAGCATGCTCAAAGACACGTGGAGCGTAGAAAGCGCTTCGGATTTCCGGCATTTGGCGGATCGGATGTGGAGCGGCATGCACAACCCCGGTTTTCAACAAACTCGATTGTTTTTGAGCGTCATGACGCTGGCGGAACGCCGGGCTTACCTGGCTTCGTTGCCGAAAAACGACGAGCGTTACGAGGACGTCTACACGACTCATTTGTATATGGACCGTTTGCCGCCTGCCGGAATCGCCGCTTGGGATTGGGGCCGCCTGGCTTTTTATATCCGTTGCGCCCGCGTATCGGGATATATCAATGAGCAGGAAGAAAACGCCTATCTGCTGCATAACGCGGTTCGCGCCCGTTGGTCGTACCGAAATTGGCCGGATTACGCGGTCGCGTATATGGCGGGACGCCAATATTGGAGCCGGGATTTGTCCGAAGAATGGTCGGAGATCAATCTGAGCCATCTAAACAAGCTGCTGACCGACCAAAGCAGTCCGTGGCGGGAACTGGAATGGGATATCGTGCTGCCCGAACCGCCGGAACTGCCCGAATACGAAAACGAGGAGAATGTCCGATGAACAATATTCCCGATATCGCGGTTAAGCTTTACGCGCATTCGGCGCAGCGCCAGAAATCCGTGGCCGATTTGATCGTTCCGATCCAGCGGGACGAATACGGCATTCCGATCACCTTGAAAGACCAGCCGGATTTGCTTGAGATCGAGACCTTTTACCAGCGGGGAAAAGGAAACTTTTGGACCGCGCTCCATGAAGGCGAAGTCATCGGTACAATCGCGCTGCTGGACATCGGGCAAGATCGTGCGGCACTGCGTAAAATGTTCGTAAAAAAAGAATTCCGGGGCGGACAATATGCCGTCTCGAAGCGTTTATTGGATAAGGCTTTCATCTGGGCGCAGCAGCAAGGGTTGGCGGAAGTGTGGCTCGGAACAACGCCTGCTTTCGTAGCCGCGCACCGTTTTTACGAAAAAAACGGTTTTGCCGAAGTGAACGCAGAAATGCTGCCGCCTGGGTTCCCTGTGATGGAGGTCGATAAGAAATTCTATAAACGGATCGTATAGCGATCGAATAGGGGAGGAACATGCGATGATGGAATTCGAAGGCTTCGAGCGCCAGGATATGTATTATGATGAGAGGCTTCAGCCGATTGACGAGAAAATTTGCGAGCTGCTCAAACAGCGCAAAGCATTGTCGGAAGGAAATCCGGGCCATCCATTACAAGCATTGGTGAACGAGTGGGCGGAAAAGTACGGTTTTTACCCTGAACATCTGCATTCCGTGTTCAGTACGCTAGGCGCCGAAGAATTGCATAAGCCGCGTATCAAACCGAACGGATTCCGTTACCAGCTTCCTGTCATGAAATCTGCGGAACAAGATAAGTTTTTTTACTCAATCGTTACGGTACGACAATACGATAACGCGAGCGTGGTCGTGTTAAGCGCGGATTGGGAAGAGTCGGAAGACCTGAATTATAAAGAACGGCCGAATTGGCACTTCAAGCTTGAGATCGGAGGAAATCAACACTACGATTGCCGGGCAGGATCAGGAGCCGGAACGACAGGCAAAATGTCTCAAAACTTTGTCGTCAGCCCGCCCCTGCCTGACGATTTATCCGGTATCGAATTCTATATACAAGCTTACGACGGATATGAACCGCAAAATTCGGTCGGCCCTGAAGTCGTTCTAGGTTAGATTATTTTCTAAAGGCTTATTCTTCTTTTCAAGTGAGGTAGCGCCTTAAATGAATGGTGATCTTTTAGTCTCGGCGTTTACAATGAATCTTAACTCTGAAAGCCTGAGAATTTCAGAATTCAACGTATCAAGAAAGCCCAACGTAGCTGGAAGCGAGAAGACGGAGAGAGAAATTCAGTGAAAAACGCCTTTGCACTCGGAAAATGCCTTATTTCAATTCAATCCATTTTCCGAGTGAGACAGCGTTTTGTAAAGCATTTCGAAGAAATGCACTTCGAAAGCATACGCTGGCAATTTCTCTCGCAGTCTTCTCGCTTCCCGCACCTACGTAACGTTCTCAGGTCTCCCGTCTGTTGCGAAAAGACCTGAACCGCCCAGCCGCATACGCACGCCCCACCATCCACAACGAAAGCAACAAGCCGACAACCACCGGAACGATCGAAGCCTCGATCCCGAAAGCCCCTCCGGTAAGCAGGTCGCTTCCAGCCAAGCGAACTTCGAATAAACCCGCCGAATCAATGCCGGATACCGGAATACCCAGCAGGCTTACGCAAGAGTTCCAGGCAAAGTGCAGACCCGTCACGAACCATAGATTCCGACGCCACAGGAAAGCGGCACCAAGAAGAAGTCCGGCTTCGATCGCAATCGCTACGGCGCTAAGCAACGTTGCATTGGGATTAGCCAGATGAACGCCGCCGAAGAAGATTGAGGTCAACGCCAAGGCTAACCAGCTTCCGCCAAGACGTTCGATTCCTTGTACCAGCAAGCCGCGGAATACCAATTCTTCGAATAATGCGGCACTTGCGAACAGTAAGGTCCCCGCTAGCAGCACGCTTGCCGACACGGCGGGCGACCAATAAAAGCGGTATCCGCCGAGAGCCATGATGACGAGTACGCTGACTCCGATAAACAATATACCGGTTCCGAGTCCCAGCAACGTTTCGCGTCCGGCATGGCGTAACGCCAGTTCCGACAGGGGACGGCCGGCGATCCCTTTCATGACCAGCAGGTATACGGCGACGCAGACGATCCCGCTTACCAGCGACATAGATACGACAAAGGGCACGTTCGTCGAGCCGATCAGGGGACTCAGCAAGCCGTTGCCCAGCACAAGCAAGATGAAGCCGATCGGCATCCATACCAACGGATGTTGAAAAAACGCAGCAAGTTTAGAAGGTTTCCTATCCATTATGTATACACTCCTTAATCCCGATTATGATTTTTTCGTCAAGCGAATACCTTTGGTGTCGAGCAGGTACGAGTCACGTTAAAACTAGCATTGCCGGAAAGCGATGTCTATCGGTCCGACGGCTGATTCCTTTATCCTTATAATTCCGATAAATAAAATAGACTTTTCATAAAAAAACGGTAGCTTTGCGACGGTTATCCCGGTATAATCAACGCAAAGAAAGCAAATCGTCAAAAGCGACTCGCATGTTTATAAAGAAAAGAGGGGTATTTATGCAATCTTCGAAAGGGTTCTCGGTTAAAACGGTTGTCGCGATCGGGATCGGAGCGGCACTGTTTATCGTATTGGCCCGTTTCGGCTCGATTCCAACAGGAATTCCGAATACCAATTTACAAACGAACTATGCCATCTTGGCTTTGTTCGCTTTGCTGTACGGGCCGTTGGCGGGGTTGCTGATCGGTCTGATCGGCCATAGCTTGGCGGATCTGATCTCGTACGGAATGCCGTGGTTTAGCTGGGTCATCGCGTCGGGCGTGTTCGGTCTGCTGGTTGGCTTGCTCACTCGCGGTATCCGTATCCAAGAAGGCGAGTTTGGGATCGGGGCAATTGTTCGTTTTAACATCGCGCAGATTATCGCAAACGCGGTTGCCTGGTTTATCGTCGCGCCGCTGCTGGATATTCTGATCTATGCAGAACCGGCGAACAAAGTGTTTACGCAAGGTCTTGCGGCTGGCGCTATGAATATGGTGACGGTGCTTATTTTGGGAACGCTGATCGCTATCGCCTATTCCAAGACGCGTACCAAGCGCGGAAGCTTGACGCGAGAAGCATAGCATGTGAAAATTGGGAAAGAAGCAAGCGCAAAAAAGCCGGTGCATTCAGCCGGCTTTTTCGTTTGCAGATCGGTAACGAGAAAGGAAAGCCATGAAAAAACCGGTGATCGAGTTCGATCAATTTACATTTCAATATCGCGCGCAGAGCGAACCGACGCTGCACGATATCAATTTAACGATTCATGAAGGCGAAAAAGTGTTGATCGTCGGCCCTTCAGGCTCCGGCAAAAGCACGCTGGCGCACTGCATGAACGGGCTTGCGCCGCACTTTTATCCGGGCGAACATTCGGGTGTGCTCAAAATTATGGGAGCGGATAGCAAAGGCATGGGAATCGCCGAGCTGTCGGACTTCATCGGAACGGTCATGCAAGACCCGGATGGTCAATTTGTCGGACTGACGGTAGGCGAAGATATTGCTTTCAAGCTGGAGAACGACGGCGTTCCGCATGCGGAAATGATTCGCCGGGTTCAAAAAGCCGCGGACGAGGTGGAGTTTTCCGACTTTCTCGATGCTTCCCCGCAAGAGCTGTCCGGGGGGCAAAAGCAGAAAACGACGTTAGCCGGGGGTCTGGTTGGCGGAGCGCCTATCTTGTTGTTCGATGAACCGCTGGCGAGTCTTGATCCCTATTCGGGTCGGGCTACCGTGGAACTGATCGATCGATTGCACCGCGAATCCGAACGGACGATTATCATCGTGGAGCATCGGTTGGAGGAAGTGCTGCATTGCCCGGTCGACCGGGTCATCGTGATCGAAGAAGGCCGGATCGTCGCGGACCTGCCGCCGGACGATTTGCTTTGTTCAGGTCTTTTGCGCGAAAAAGGAATACGGGAACCGCTGCATCTATCGGCTATGCGGTACGCGGGCTGCGCGATAACGCCCGAGATCGGACCCGGCAATGTAGAAAGCGTTAATCTGGACGGTTGCACGGAACAATTGATTCGCTGGCATGAAGCCAATATGGCTGTTCCGAAATCTGAAGTCCAGGAGCCTTTGTTGGAGCTGGAAGGGATCACTTTCGGCTACGATCCGGCGAAGCCTGTGCTGCAAAACGTCTCGTTAAGCGTAGGCCGCGGCGAAATTTTGTGCATCGCAGGACGCAACGGAGCCGGCAAATCGACGATCTCCCGGTTGATCTGCGGATTTCACAAGCCTTCTTCCGGTTCGATCCGGCTGAACGGGCGCGATCTATCTACGGATACGATACGCGAACGTGCCGACGTGATCGGTTTTGTGATGCAGAATCCCAATCATATGCTGTCCAAGCCTCTTTTATACGACGAGGTTGCGCTGGGGCTGGTAAACCGTGGAGTTCCGGAAGCGGAAATTCGGGACCGGGTCAATGAGACGCTGCGTGTTTGCGGATTATACCCGTTTCGTAGCTGGCCGGTATCCGCGCTCAGTTACGGACAGAAAAAACGGGCTACCATTGCTTCGATTCTGGTGCTGCGTCCGCAAATTTTGATTCTGGATGAGCCTACGGCAGGCCAGGATTTCCGGCACTATAATGAAATGATGAAGTTTTTGCTGGAACTCAACAGGCAGGGGATGACCTTGATTCTGATCACGCACGATATGCACCTGATGCTGGAGTACGGTCAGCGCGCGGTGGTGTTGGCTGAAGGACGCAAGCTTGCGGACGACACGCCGGCACGGATTTTGGGCAATGCAGAGATCGTGGAAGAAGCGCATCTGCATGAGACGTCGCTGCATATTCTGGCTAGACGAATCGGCGTGCAGCCGGAAGACGAGTTCGTTTCCCGGTTCATTCGTTCGGACAGGAGGATGATGAACTGATGGCGCCCAAGCTGCTCTCCTACTCCGATGTCGGCTCTCCGATCCATCGGTTGAACGGAGTCACCAAATTGATCGCATTTCTGTTATTCTCGATCGCGGGAATGGTCAGTTACGATACGCGCTGCCTGCTGGTTATGCTCGTGATCTCGTTGAGTGTTTTTTATGTGTCAAAAGTTCCGTTCAAGCAGTATTCGTTCGTCCTGTATCTGATCCTGATTTTTTCCGTGCTGAACCAGTTGGCGATTTTTCTGTTTTCACCCGAGCAGGGCGTACAGATTTACGGAACCCGGCATGAGCTGCTGCATATCGCCGGACGTTATTCGCTGACCTCCGAGCAGTTGTTTTACCAGTTCAATGTGCTGCTGAAGTTCGCTGTCGTGGTGCCGCCTGCGTTGCTGTTCCTGCTAGCCACCGAGCCGAGCGAATTCGCGTCGTCGCTGAATCGCGTAGGCGTGAGCTATAAGATCGCTTATTCGATCTCGCTCACCATGCGCTATATCCCCGATGTGCAGCAGGAATACGTGAACATCTCCACGGCGGCCCAAGCCCGGGGGATCGACCTGTCCAAAAAAGAGAAGCTGGGCCGACGCGTGAAAAATATGGCCGCGATTCTGCTTCCGCTCGTGCTGGCGACATTGGAGCGGATCGAGAAAGTCAGCGCGGCGCTGGAACTGCGCGGCTTCGGCCGTACACGCAAACGCACCTGGTACAGAAGCCGCCCGCTGACGACGAAGGATGGGTTGGTGATCGTGGGCGCGCTGCTGATTTCGGCTGCTGTGTTGACCGTTACGTTTTGGGACGGATCGCGTTTTTATAACCCGTTTGTTTAGAAGAGGAAATTTTCGTTTTTTGACGTAAAAAGCCGCTCGTACGCCAATGTACGGGCGGCTTTTGCTATAAATGGAAGCATGAACGCGTCGTAAGGCTTTTTACACGAATCCGCCGTTGACCCGCATCGTCTGCCCGGTCATCCAACGTGCTTCTTCGCTCGCGAGAAACAGTACGGCTCCGGTAATATCGTTCGTTTCTCCAAGCCGGCCAAAAGAATTCATTCCGACGATCCCCGCGATTTGCTGCTCGGACTTGCCTTCCATGAACAGCTCGGTATTGATCGGACCCGGCGCTACGGCGTTAATCGTGATGCCTTTCGGTCCGAGTTCTTTGGCGAGCTGGCGGGTGAATTGTTCGACGGCGCCTTTGGTTCCGGCATAGACGCTGTACCCGGGGAACATGGCGCCGACGACGGACGTCGAGAAGTTGATGATCCGTCCGCCTTCGTTCAAGTGCCGCGCCGCGGCCTGGCAAGCGAAAAAGGTTCCTTTTACATTTACGGCAAACTGACGGTCGAAGTCTTCCTCCGTCACTTGCAGCAGCGGTACGGTGTGCATTAGACCGGCATTATTGACGAGGATGTCGATACCGCCGAAAGCTTCGGTCGTTTGCGCGAACAAAGAGTCGATGTCGGCAATAACGCTGATATCCGCTTGAATCGCGATCGCGCGTCCGCCGTGCTGCTCGATCCGCTGGACGACTTCTTCGGCTTTCGCACGGTTCCCGCTGTAGTTGACCACTACATTGGCGCCGCGTGAACCGAAGTCTTCCGCGATCGCGCTGCCGATGCCTCGCGACGATCCGGTGACGATAACCGTTTTTCCGGCAAATGAAGAAGAGGTGAAAGAAGGGTTCATGAAAGTAAGTCGCTCCTTTTAAAAAGAAAGTGTATTGCCGTTCTTATACCCGTATTATGCACGTCGGAAGAGGGGGAGAGGTAGATCAATCCCGGGGAATTCTTGCCTAATCCTCCAATAAGGCGCATGATAGATAAGAAGGGTACAGCAAAAGGAGGAAGATTGCGATGGAACGCCATTCGGATATACCGTTAGACCCCCAGTGGGAAAACGCAAGACAGGAGTTGGCCGATCTGCTTCTCCGCCATGCTCCCGATGAAGGTCCGCAGTGTACGGCGATTCCCGAACTGCGCATGATCCGCCAAAATCGGACGAATGAGCTGGTACACTCGATGTATCGGCCGTCGCTGTGCATCGTGGCGCAAGGCGCGAAGCAGGTGATGCTGGGTCGACACCGCTATACGTACGATGCTTATTCCTACTTGGCGACCTCGGTCGAATTGCCGATCCGCGGGCGCGTGGTCGAAGCGTCGGAGGAAGAACCCTATTTGAGCCTGCAACTTTATTTTACGGCCGATCAGATTGTGCAGTTGGGCGGTGCGGGAAGCTCCAAGAGTGTCGGAGAAAAAAGCAAGCTGGAGCGCGGACTGGGCATCGGGCGGATGGATCGGGCGTTATTGGATGCGGCGATTCGGCTGGTGCGGCTGCTCGACAGTCCGGACGATATCGAAGCTTTGGCACCGCTGGTGATTCGGGAACTGCTGTATCGTGCGGTGCAAGGGGAGCTGGGCGGACGGATTCGCAGTTTCGCCGCCGGGGGCACGTTATCGCAGCGGATCGCTTCCGTGGTCAGCCATTTGCAGCAGGAGTACGACAAGCCGCTTCGCGTAGAAGAGTTGGCGGCGCAAGCGCATATGAGCGAATCGTCGTTGTATGCGCATTTCAAGGAAGTGACGGGTTTGACGCCTATTCAGTATCAGAAAAAGATTCGGCTTCAGGAGGCGCGTCGATTGCTGCTTTCGGAGACGCGCGAAGCCGCGGAAGCCGCTTTTCGCGTCGGTTACGAAAGCCCGTCGCAGTTCAGCCGCGAGTATGCGCGCATGTTCGGGCTGCCGCCCGCGAAAGATATGAAGCAGATGCGGGAGCGGTTGGGGCAGGGAAGAGAAGCCGGGGAAAAAGATCTTTTGTGATGAGGAAGTCAGATAAGCGAAAACAAGCCCAAGCAGATGCTGCCTGGGCTTTTGGGTATGCGGATCGCTAGACGGAATAGGCGTTTCTCAGTTCACGTTCGCTAACGCATCGACAAAATCGTCAATGGATCGCAGGCCGCTCGGCTGGAGCTTTTCGATTTCAATACCGGCTTCGCGGTTTTTCAGGAACGCGGTCAACGACTGTTCAAGCTGCGCATCGAATTTGACGGGCGAGGCGGAACGTTCTTTTTCCATCGCTTCCAGCAAGTCCGCCCAATACGTCCAAACCTGTTCCCGGTCGAGTTGCGGATACGTTTGCGCCATTTCGCGAACTTCTGTCAACGGTCGATCCGCAGCAAGTTCCGCCGTCAAAGCCATGCCGATAAAACGATGCGTCGGATCTTCGGATATGGCGTCGGCGAATTCCTGTCTAGCTTCGTCGGTCTTGCCTACAACCAAAAGAGACGTCGCATGGACCGAACGCTCATAAGAGCTTGTTGCTTCTTCGTTCGACTGTTGATAAAGACGGTAGTAACGCTCATAATTTTCCCAGTCGGCCGTTTCGTAAAATAATCCGAGCAGCTTCTCGATCTCGCGAGGGTTCGCGCTTTGCTCGTTCAAGCGCTCCAGCAACGGGATAAGCTCGGCTTGTGCGCTCTGATCTTCCTTGATCTGAGATTTCGCATACAGCAGACGGGTGAGCATGCGCAGCGATTCGGTATCGTTCGGATCGGCCTTCACATTGTCGCGGTAGCGATTCAGAGCTTGAGAAAGATCCTTTTTCAATACCAGACGATCCGCCGGAGTCAGACTACGTTGTTTCAAATAAAATTCAGGCAGGTCGCTGCTGTTCGTCGAATCAATCCGGGGACCGGAGGACTGGGCGATCTTGTTGCCTTCGGCATCGTAAGCTTCGACGCTCCACGAAACTTTGGCTTCCGGATTCATATAGGCAAGCAGGCTGTTGGGTTCCGTAGACTCCCAATCGTTGTCTTCGCTCCAAGATAATCCGCCCGGCGTGGCATATAGTTCGCTGATCGGAATCGAGAGATGGTTCTCCTTGATCCCGCTTACGATCATCGAACCGATGCCACCGCCGTTATCGTGATTCGGAATCATACCGCTGAGTTCGTAATAAGCCGCGTCCTCCATTTTCGCCCAACTGAACTTGACGATGTCTTCGGTCAATTGCTGTCCGCCCAGAGGAGACAACTGCTTAATCAAAGGCGTCATCGTAAGCTCACGCTCAACATTCGAATTTCCTTTGATTTCAATCCGGTCGTCCCAGTCAAACGGCCAACTCCATTCTTTAAGCTGCTCATAGGAAAGACCGACTTCAAGCTGATAAAATCCGGGAACAACGCCGCGGATTTCAAACGTTCCCTGGTCGTCAGTCACCGCGTGGTAAGGTTCTTTATCGCCCCGGTATTGGCTTCGATCATTTTCCCGCAAAAAGATGCCAGCGCGTGACACGGGAGTTCCGTCACTGCGGACAAGCTTGCCTGAGAATATAGAAGGCTTGCTGTCTTGCTGCGCCAAAGCCGTTCGAATTGAATTACGATAACTTTCCAACACGAGATAGCTTTCGGAAGTATATCCGGCTTGATCGGTTCGGGTTTGTTCCGCAAGTGCACGGTCAGCGGATTCCAGAGCCGATGATGCCTGTCCTTCGGCAAACAGTAGACGGCTGGAGATCAAACCATAAGCATCGGAAAAACCGTAAATCGCAACTTCTTTGTCGGTCATGGGGCCGACTTTTTCCAGTGATTCACGTACTTGCGCCAAGTTTCCGGATTCCAATTGGCGTTCGGCTTGAACCAGCAAAAGCTCTCGACGTTCCGCCGCGTTTTCCGGTAAGCGCTCGACGGTATCGGCAATCAAGCGTTCGGCTTCCGCATTTTTGCCGAGTATATCGTATTCGTAAGCGAGCTGCTCGGCAGCACGTATCAAGAAATGCCCCGGTTCCGCATGCCGCATATACCATTCCAGCAAAGGAATACGTTGCTCCGGCGCCAATCGAGCGTCTTCTGCGCCGCCGGAACTGACCGCCAAAGAAGCGCCCAGATGAACATCGAACATATAGGGCGTATAGAAGTAAGGATCGATAACCGTTTGTTCGATCAATTCGGCTTTACCGCGGCCTTCGGCCTGTTCGATCGCTTCCATAGCATGCAGCAGTTTTTGTTCCGGCGTTTGAAACGGTTGATAACGGTCGAACACGCTCAATAACCAGCCTGTCAACAGCGTTGCGGCAATTAGGGCGAGACCGATTGCGAGAGCAAGCTGTTTTTTGGACGGTTTTGTTTGATTCAAGCGGCTCACTCCTTTTTTGGCGAAAATCTTCTTTATACGCTGAACGCGGCAGAAAGGAGAGATGTTATGAAAAAATTGGTTTTTGTAGGAAAAAGAAAAAACCTTGTCTCCGCAAAAATATTGGATGCGGCACACAAGGTTTTTTTTCGTTAAAAGCAAATCCACTTACAAATAATACATTTTAAACAAAATATCCTGATTGTGATTCCCGAACTTTTTCCCGAAAATCGTCGCTCCGCCTACATTCTTCGCGTCTTCCTTGACCTCGATACGGAGTGTCCAGCGATCGCAGCTCGTATCCAGATCGGCGATCGAAATATCGGACATCGGATCGCCATCGACATACGTGCCATGACCCGTAATACGGATCGTTTTGAGCAAGCCGTACTGGTTGAGGTTATGCGGCCACCATTCCGGCGTCAGCTTGCCACGCGTATCGGCGAAGTCGCCGGGGCTGGTCCAAATGCCGAGTTCGACGCCGTTCAGCGTAAAGGTGAGATCGGACGGCCATACGTCGTTCGAGAACGGAAACTCCGACGACAGCTCCATGCTGATCTCGAATTGCTGTAGCTTTTCTTCTTTTTTGAGAAAGTTCGCTACGCTGTACTGCACGAATCCTTGCGTAAACCACAAAATCTCCGCATCCATTCGCTTGGGGTCCATAAAATACTTCGGATCGTCGACAGGGCCGATAAAATCTTTGTCCGAAGCGAGTCCGCATGTCGGCTTCAAGTCGAAGTCCGTATAATGACCGACCGGCACCGACGTTTCATACGAATCGAAAGAGTGGAAAATCTTTTTCGGAAAATTAATCTCGATATGGTCGACTTTAAGGATGGAAAGCTTTTGCAGCCCCGACTTGCCCGGTACTTTCTCCGTTTTGATGATTCCCGCGTCTTCCAGCTTTTTGATGTGCTTGATCACGATAGGACTGCTGATACCTAGCTCCGCAGCCAATTCTTTGATATTCATTTTGTTCTTGGACAATAGCTGAATGATCTTGATGCGAACTTCGCTGGCTAATGCTTCATAGACGACGAGGGAGGACTGATCGATTTCCAACTGCATCTCTTATCCCACTTCTTTCGCTTGGTTTCGTTATACAAGCCGCTACCGGCTCTTGGTGAAATTAATAATACCATAAAGATTATTAACATGTAC